>NZ_JBIAWO010000012.1:0-213046 GCF_042895685.1 Streptomyces sp. NPDC001381
GGTTACATTCCGAACCCGGAAGCTAAGCCTTACAGCGCCGATGGTACTGCAGGGGGGACCCTGTGGGAGAGTAGGACACCGCCGAACAATCATTCAAAGGGTTGGGCCCTGAACTTCGGTTCAGAGCCCAACCCTTTTTTGTTTTCCGTCACTTGAAGTTCACGTTCCGCCCGCAGCATCCACGGCATGGGTACTGCTGCAATGCTCAGGGCCGCAGGCGTCGGTGTCGGTGACGAGGTCGTCGTGCCGGCCTTCGGGAACGCCGAAGTCGCCGGAGCGGTCGCCCTGGCGGGTGCGCTGCCGGTGTTCGCCGACGTGGATCCGGTGACCTACTGCCTGGACGCGGCCGCCGTCGAGGCGGTCGTAACTCCGCGCACCGCGGCCGTCGTTGTCGTACACCGCTTCGGGCGGCCGGCCGATGTCCCCCGGTTGCACGGGGTCGGGCAGCGGCACGGGCTGCTGGTCCTGGAACAGGCCGAGTCCGAGGCGCCGTACGACGAGATCGCCCGGCGGCGGGAACGGGCGGCCTATCTGGACGCGCGGTTGCGTGGGGTGCGGACCCCCGACGGCGGAGACGGGCACTCCTATCAGCAGTACGTCGTGCGGGTGCCGGGCAACGGCCGTCCCGATCGGGACGCCTTCGCGAGGGCCTTGCGGGGGAAGGGAGTTGAGTGCCGGGTGCCGGTGAAGACCCCGCTGCACCGGCTGCCCGAGTTCCGGCGGTGCGTGTCTTTGCCGGAGACCGAGCTGGCCGCGGACGAGACCCTCGCCCTGCCGGTGGACGCCTCGTTGACGAAACGGGACATGCAGCGCGTCGTGGCCGCGTGCAACGCGCTCGGCGGGCTGCTGCAACCGGCCTTCTGATCGGGTTTGGGAACACGGGCTCGTTCAGGGTATGATCTATTCCGTTGCCGCGAGGGAAACCTCGAAAAGCAACCGGCCCCTATAGCTCAGTCGGCAGAGCGTCTCCATGGTAAGGAGAAGGTCAACGGTTCGATTCCGTTTGGGGGCTCCGAAAAGAAACCCCCGCCCTATCGGGCGGGGGTTTTCTCATGTCCGCGTGACCCTCCCTCTCAGGCCACCCGCATCGCCAGGATCGCCATGTCGTCGGACGGGGCGTCCGACGCGAAGCGTTCCACCGCGCGCATGATGCGGGCCGCGACCGCGCCGGCCGTGAGGCCCGTACAGGTCGACAGGACGTCGGCGAGGCCGTCGTCGCCCAGCATGCGGGTCCCCTCACGGCGCTCGGTGACGCCGTCCGTGACACAGAGCAGGACGTCGCCCGGGTCGAGGGTGACCGTCTGCTCGTACAGTTCCAGGTCCTCGATGACGCCGAGGAGGGGCTGGGGTTCGGCGGCCGGTTCCACCGTGCCGTCCTGGCGCAGGCGGAGCGGGAGGGGGTGACCGGCGCAGACCACCTTCAGTTCCGCGCTGCCGTCGTCCTGCGGGCGCATCTCGCCGTAGAGGAGCGTCAGGAAGCGGCTGCGGTCGCCCTCGTCGAGGATGGCCGAGTTGAGCCGCTCCAGGACCGCCGGGCCGCTGAGGCCCTCCCTGGCGAGCAGTCTCAGGGCGTGGCGGGCCAGACCCGTCACGGCGGCCGCGTGCGGGCCGGTGCCGCAGACGTCGCCGATCGCGAAGCCGTAGGCGCCGTCGCTGATCGGGAAGACGTCGTAGAAGTCGCCGCCGACCTCGTTGCCCTCGCCGGCCGCGCGATAGATGACGTCGACCTCGACGCCGTCGATCCCGGGCAGTCCCGGCGGCAGGAGACTGCGCTGGAGGGACTGGCTGATGGCCGTGCGCTCGGAGTAGAGGCGGGCGTTGTCGAGAGCGAGGGCCGCCCGGCGGCTCAGGTCCTCGGCCAGTTCCAGGATCTCCTGGCGGAAGTGTTCGTCGGTGGGCTTGCCGAGGGTCAGCATGCCGATGACGCGGTTGCGGGCGACCAGCGGGAGGACCACCGTCTCGCCGCCGACCGCGGAGGCCGTGGCGAGGGTGGGGCCGATGCCCGAGGCCACCTGGTGGGTGGGGCCGCCGGTCAGGCCGAGGCTGCGCATGGAGCTGCGCAGGGCCGCCTCGTGGGCGGCCTCGCCGGGCGCCGACCAGACGCGGGCGCCCGGGGTGGGTACCGGATCCGGCGGGGGGATCTTCGAGAGCAACGACTTGATGCCGTCGATGAGCTCCTCGTCCTCGTGCAGGACGTAGGACAGGTACGGGTCGGAGGCCTGGTCGGAGATCGTGTAGACGGCGCACCAGGTCGCCAGGGTGGGAACCGTCATCTGGGCCATCAGGGCCAGGGTCTGGTCGCGGTCCAGGGTGCCGGCCAGCAGGTCGGAGGCCTCCACCAGGAAGCTCAGCGAGCCGCGGCGCAGGCGCTCCAGCTCGCCCAGGCGGGCCGACTCGACGGCGAGGGCGATGCGGTCGGCCGCGAACTGCAGGCGCAGCGCCTCCTCGTTGGAGTAGCGGCCGGGGGCCTCGGCCGCGACGCCGAGGGAGCCGGTGAGACGGCCCTCGACCTTCAGCGGCACCGTCACCACCGAGCGCATGCCGGTGCCGTTCAGCAGCGGCACGGCGCCGGGGACGGCCAGGAGGTCCTCGTGGACGGCCGGCATCCGGGCCGAGCCGTAGCGTCCCGGGCCCGCCTCGACGGGGACGCGGGCGAAGCGCTGGCGGGCGGAGGGCAGGCCGGTGGAGGCGCGGACCTCCAACTCCGTCTCGTCGTCGGTCGCGAGGAGCAGGAAGGCGGAGTCGCCGTCGAGCATGTCGCGGGCGCGTTCCACGGTCCGCTGGAGGAGTCCGTCGAGGTCGTCGGGGGCGGGTGAGCCGATGAAGACCTCGAAGGGGTCGCTGCTCTGGCCGTCGACGGGCGCCGTGTCGGACGCCGGGATGCGTGACGGGGTCTGCAGGACGGCGCGTTCGTGGTCACGGACGAGGAGGCAGACCGTGGAGGGTTCGCCGTCGGTGTCGCGGACGCGGAGGTGGGAGGCGTACACGGGGGTGACCCGGCCGGTGGCGCCGCGGATGCCGTAGCTGCCCTCCCAGCGGGAGAGCTGGAGGGCCTCGGCGATGCCGGTGCCGGTGCCGGGGGTGTGCGGCCAGGCGGCGAGGTCGGTGAGGGGTTTGCCGGTGACCTGGTCGGCGGCGTAGCCGAAGAGTTCCTCGGCGTCCTCGTTCCAGGCCGAGATCGCGCCCGTACGGTCGATCTGGACGACCGCGACGCGGACGCGGCTGTCGGCGAGCGGGAGGAGGTCGGCGGGGAGGGACGGGCCGGCGGTGCGGGTGCCCACCGGGCGGTCGGGAAGATCGAGTTGGAACCAGACCTGCTTGTGGGTGGGGGTGTAGTCGACGCCCCAGCGGCCCGCGATGGCCGCGCAGAGCTGGAGGCCACGGCCGCCCTCCCGGTCGGGGCTGCCCATGGTGGCGGGGGAGCCCTGGAGGGGGATCTCGCGTTCCGGGTACCGGTCGGCCACCTCGATGCGTACGCCGTCCTCGGACCGCAGGCACAGGACGTCGGCGTGGGTGCCCGCGTGGACGACCGCGTTGGTCACCAGCTCGCTGGTGAGGACCACGGCGTCGTCGACGATGTCGGCGAAGCCCCAGCCCTGGAGGGTGTCGCGGACGAACGAGCGGGCGGTCGCGACAGATCGCCCGACGGGCTCGAAGCTGGCGGCCGCACGCGCGGTGATCACGGAACTCCTCGGGCGGTTGTCGACGTGGGGGGAACCCTGGCCGCCCTGGTCGCGCCGCTGCTGCGGCGGGCGCATGCCGGAGGGCCGGGGGTCCGGGGGCTGTTCCCCCGGGATCAGTCCGGTGGTCATGTGTGCGGCCGCCCCTCCGATGCCCGCTCGTGCCTCGTGCCACCGCCCAGGCCGGACGGACCGGCGCGGCTGGACAGCCGCATGCAAGGTTACTTACCTTCCCCGTCCGTGCGGATGCCGGTCATCAGTGTTTCCGCCCCATGAGTGTGCGGACGGTGTGCGAAGCTGCCGAACTGTTATGGCCGGGTTCGGTGAGGGTGAAACACTGGGCAAGCTTCTTGTGAAGGTCCGGGCAGACTGGGTGTCTTCTGAGTACAGGGGGCAGCAGCCCCCGGGGCCGCCTGGTTACATCGGGCGGACAACCCAGCGGTAACCGGCAGACGGCAAGTAGCAGCACCCATGCACAGCGTAACGGTCGATCCCTGCGGGAGGGACAAGTGGAGTCTGGCGCAGCGACGCGGAGCACTAAGGCGCGCGCGAAAGGCGGACAGTCCCTGAGCAGGCGCGCACCGCGCGGAGGTACCACCACCGTGGACACGGCGGCCCTCGACCGGCTGCTCTCGGCCCTGGTGTCCATGCGGGACGGGAACTTCCGCAAGCGGCTCACGGTGTCCGGCGACGGCGTGATGTCGGAGATCGCGGCCGTGTTCAACGAGGTGGCGGACCGCAATCTCCACCTCACGGGTGAGTTGTCGCGGGTGCGCCGCATGGTGGGCCGGGAGGGCAAGCTCACCGAGCGGCTGGAGACGGGCGCCTGTGAGGGGTCGTGGGCGACCGCCATCGACCACTCCAACGCACTGGTCGACGACCTCGTACGGCCTGTCTCCGAGGTCGGGCGGGTGCTGTCGGCGGTGGCCGAGGGTGATCTGTCGCCGCGCATGGAGCTGCGGACGCAGACGCCGGAGGGGGTGGCCGGGCAGCCGCTGCGCGGGGAGTTCCTGAAGGTCGGGCGGACGGTCAACAACCTGGTGGACCAGCTGTCGACGTTCACCGACGAGGTCACGCGCGTGGCCAGCGAGGTGGGCACCGAGGGCAAGCTGGGCGGGCAGGCGCAGGTGCGCGGCATGTCCGGTTCGTGGAAGGACCTGACGGAGTCCGTCAACACGATGGCGGAACGGCTCACCGCGCAGGTGCGGGACATCGCGCTGGTGACGACGGCGGTGGCCAAGGGTGATCTGTCACGGAAGGTGACGGTTCATGTCGAGGGCGAGATGCTGGAGCTGAAGAACACCGTCAACACGATGGTGGACCAGCTCTCCGCGTTCTCGTCCGAGGTGACCCGCGTCGCGCGCGAGGTGGGCACCGACGGCATGCTGGGCGGTCAGGCGCAGGTGTCGGGTGTCGACGGTGTGTGGAAGGAACTCACCGATTCGGTGAACACCATGGCCGGCAATCTGACGGCGCAGGTGCGTCAGATCGCCGAGGTCACCACGGCGGTCGCCAATGGTGACCTGTCGCGGAAGGTGACCGTGCCGGCACGTGGTGAGGTCGCCCAACTCGCCGAGACGATCAACCAGATGACCGAGACGCTGCGGATCTTCGCGGACGAGGTCACGCGCGTGGCCAACGAGGTGGGCGCCGAGGGGCGGCTCGGCGGGCAGGCCAACGTGCCGGGTGCGGCGGGTACCTGGAAGGACCTGACGGACTCCGTCAACACGGTGTTCCGCAACCTCACCACTCAGGTGCGTGACATCGCGGCCGTGACGACGGCCGTGGCGAGCGGTGACCTGTCGCAGAAGGTCACGGTGGACGTGGCCGGCGAGATGCTGGAGCTGAAGAACACCGTCAACGGGATGGTGGACCAGCTCTCCGCGTTCGGTGCCGAGGTCACGCGCGTGGCGCGGGAGATCGGTGTCGAGGGTGAACTGGGCGGTCAGGCGCAGGTGTCGGGCGCGGCCGGGACGTGGAAGGACCTGACGGACTCCGTCAACACGGCGTTCAGGAATCTCACCGGACAGGTGAGGAACATCGCCCAGGTGACGACGGCCGTGGCCAACGGCGACCTGTCGCAGAAGGTCACCGTCGACGTCTCCGGCGAGATGCTCCAGCTGAAGAACACCGTGAACACGATGGTGGACCAGCTGTCGTCGTTCGCCGACCAGGTGACGCGGATGGCCCGGGACGTGGGCACCGAGGGACGGCTCGGCGGTCAGGCACGCGTGGACGGTGTGTCGGGCACGTGGCGGGAGCTCACCGACTCCGTCAACTTCATGGCGGGGAACCTCACCTCTCAGGTGCGGCAGATCGCGCAGGTGACGACCGCCGTGGCGCGCGGTGACCTGTCGCAGAAGATCGACGTCGACGCGCGCGGCGAGATCCTCGAGCTGAAGAACACCATCAACACGATGGTCGACCAGCTCTCCGCGTTCGCGGACCAGGTGACCCGGGTGGCCCGGGACGTGGGTACCGAGGGCCGGCTGGGCGGTCAGGCGCAGGTGCCCGGTGTGGCCGGTGTGTGGCGGGACCTGACCGACTCGGTGAACGGCATGGCCGGCAACCTCACCGCCCAGGTGCGCAACATCGCGCAGGTCGCCACGGCGGTGGCGCGCGGTGACCTGTCCCAGAAGATCACCGTGGACGCGCGCGGGGAGATCCTGGAGCTGAAGAACACCCTGAACACGATGGTGGACCAGCTGTCGTCGTTCGCCCAGGAGGTCACGCGGGTGGCCCGTGAGGTGGGTACGGAGGGGCAGCTCGGCGGCCAGGCCGAGGTGCAGGGTGTCTCCGGCACCTGGAAGGACCTCACGCAGTCGGTGAACTTCATGGCGAACAACCTGACCATCCAGGTGCGCCAGATCGCCGAGGTCACGACCGCAGTCGCCAAGGGCGACCTGTCGAAGAAGATCACCGTCGACGCCAAGGGCGAGATCCTCGAGCTCGTCACCACCGTGAACACGATGGTGGACCAGCTGTCGTCGTTCGCGGAGCAGGTGACCCGGGTGGCCCGTGAGGTGGGCACCGAGGGCATCCTGGGCGGCCAGGCGCACGTTCCGGGCGTCACGGGCATCTGGAAGGACCTCAGCGACAACGTCAACCTGATGGCCAAGAACCTGACCATGCAGGTGCGCAACATCTCCCAGGTCGCGGCGGCCGTCGCCAACGGCGATCTGACGCGGACGGTGACGATCGAGGCGCGCGGCGAGGTCCAGCAGCTCGCCGACACCATCAACACGATGGTGAAGACGCTGAGCTCGTTCGCCGAGCAGGTCACCAAGGTGGCCCGTGAGGTGGGCACGGACGGCATCCTGGGCGGTCAGGCACATGTGCCGGGTGTGGCGGGCACGTGGAAGGACCTCACCGACTCCGTGAACGGCATGGCGTCCAACCTGACCGGTCAGGTGCGCAACATCGCCATGGTCACGACGGCCATCGCGAAGGGTGACCTGACGAAGAAGATCGACATCGATGCGCGCGGGGAGATCCTGGAGCTGAAGACGACCATCAACACGATGGTCGACCAGCTGTCGTCGTTCGCCGAGGAGGTCACCCGGGTGGCCCGCGAGGTGGGCACGGAGGGGCAGCTCGGCGGCCAGGCACGCGTGCGTGACGTCGACGGCACCTGGCGCGACCTCACGGAGTCGGTGAACGAGATGGCCGGGAACCTGACCCGGCAGGTCCGCGCCATCGCGCGCGCGGCGACCGCGGTGACCCGCGGCGACCTGAACCTGAAGCTCGACGTGGACGCGGCCGGCGAGATCCAGGAGCTGCAGGACTACATCAACAAGATGATCGCCAACCTGCGTGACACCACGATCGCCAACAAGGAGCAGGACTGGCTCAAGGGCAACCTCGCGCGCGTGTCGGCCCTGATGCAGGGGCGGCGCGACCTGGAGGACGTGGCTTCGCTGATCATGAGCGAGCTGCCGCCGCTGGTGGCCGCGCAGCACGGCGCGTTCTTCCTGGCGATGCCGTCGTCCGAGGGCACGGAGGAGTCGTACGAGCTGCGGATGCTGGGCTCGTACGGCTACTCGATGGGGTCGATGCCGACGTCGTTCCGGCCGGGTGAGGCGCTGGTGGGGACGGCCGCCGAGGAGAAGCGCACGATCCTGGTGGAGAACGCGCCGAGCGGCTATCTGAAGATCTCCTCCGGGCTCGGTGAGGCGCCGCCCGCGCAGGTGATCGTGCTGCCGGTGCTGTTCGAGGGCAAGGTGCTCGGGGTGATCGAGCTGGCGTCCTTCGCGCCGTTCACGCAGATCCAGAAGGACTTCCTCAACCAGCTCGCCGAGATGATCGCGACCAGCGTCAACACCATCTCGGTCAACACCAAGACCGAGCAGCTGCTGAAGCAGTCGCAGGAGCTGACCGAGCAACTGCGCGAGCGGTCGGCGGAGTTGGAGCAGCGGCAGATGGCCCTCCAGGCGTCCAACGCCGAACTGGAGGAGAAGGCCGAGCTGCTGGCCCAGCAGAACCGTGACATCGAGGTGAAGAACACCGAGATCGAGGAGGCGCGGCAGGTCCTGGAGGAGCGTGCCGAGCAACTCGCGGTGTCGATGCGGTACAAGAGCGAGTTCCTCGCCAACATGTCGCACGAGCTGCGTACGCCGCTGAACTCGCTGCTGATCCTGGCGAAGCTGCTCGCGGACAACGCGGAGGGCAATCTCTCGCCGAAGCAGGTCGAGTTCGCGGAGACGATCCACGGGGCGGGTTCCGACCTGCTGCAGCTGATCAACGACATCCTGGACCTGTCGAAGGTCGAGGCGGGCAAGATGGACGTCTCGCCGACGCGGATCGCGCTCGTGCAGCTCGTGGACTACGTGGAGGCGACCTTCCGGCCGCTGACCGCGGAGAAGGGACTGGATCTGTCGGTGCGGGTGTCGCCGGAGCTGCCGGCCACGCTGCACACGGACGAGCAGCGGCTCCTTCAGGTGCTGCGCAACCTGCTGTCCAACGCGGTGAAGTTCACCGACTCGGGGTCGGTGGAGCTGGTGATCCGGCCGGCCGGGGCGGAGGTGCCGGTGGCGATCCGGGAGCAGTTGCTGGAGGCCGGTTCGCTGACGGATCCGGACGCGCCGCTGATCGCGTTCTCGGTGACCGACACGGGCATCGGGATCGCGGCCAGCAAGATGCGGGTGATCTTCGAGGCGTTCAAGCAGGCGGACGGCACGACCAGCCGCAAGTACGGCGGTACGGGTCTGGGGCTGTCGATCTCGCGGGAGATCGCGCAGCTGCTGGGCGGTGAGATCCATGCGCAGAGCGAGCCGGGGCGTGGTTCGACGTTCACGCTGTACCTGCCGCTGCACCCCAGCGAGCTGCCGCCGCAGGGGTACCAGCAGGTGGTGCCCGCGCTGGAGGCCGGTGACCTGGTGGCCTCGGAGAACGGGGCGGCCGAGCGGTCGGAGCTGTCGGACGTGGAGATCGAGACGCCGGCCGAGGTGAAGTCGTACCACGAGACGCAGAACGGCGCGGCGGCGCTGTTCCGGCGCCGGCGGCGGTCGTCGAACGGCGGGGAGCGGGTCGGGGAGCCCGCGCAGTGGTCGGCGCCGCAGGGGCACCGGGGCATCCGGTTCGGCGGTGAGAAGGTGCTGATCGTCGACGACGACATCCGTAACGTGTTCGCGCTGACCAGCGTCCTGGAGCAGCACGGCCTGTCGGTGCTGTACGCGGAGAACGGCCGTGAGGGCATCGAGGTGCTGGAGCAGCACGACGACGTGGCGGTCGTGCTGATGGACATCATGATGCCCGAGATGGACGGCTACGCGACGACGACGGCGATCCGCAGGATGCCGCAGTTCTCGGGGCTGCCGATCATCGCGCTGACGGCGAAGGCGATGAAGGGCGACCGGGAGAAGGCGATCGAGTCGGGTGCCTCCGACTACGTCACGAAGCCGGTCGATCCCGATCACCTGCTGACGGTGATGGAGCAGTGGATGCGGGAGGCGTGACGGGATCCGTTCTGTGACGGGAACTTGCGGGAGTCGTGAGAAGTTGCCGACAGAGGCTGTTCACGGCCGTGTAGCGGGGCGGGATCCGGGGAACCTTCTGGTCTCCTGTCGCGTTCCTGCTATGTGCACAGTGACATCACGGTGACAGGGTGTGGCGACGGTCGGGGTGCGGCTACCATGACCGGCACAAGGAAGGGCGGCGCAAAGGAGTCGTCCCCAGGGGCGGCGCCCGGTGCACTGCCGGGGCGAGGAGGGCGGGCCATGGTGCAGAAGGCCAAGATCCTCCTGGTCGATGACCGGCCGGAGAATCTGCTGGCGCTGGAGGCGATCCTCTCGGCGCTCGATCAGACGCTGGTGCGGGCATCGTCCGGGGAGGAGGCGCTCAAAGCGCTGCTGACGGACGATTTCGCGGTCATTCTGCTGGATGTCCAGATGCCGGGAATGGACGGTTTCGAAACGGCCGCGCACATCAAGCGGCGAGAACGCACCAGGGACATCCCGATCATCTTCCTCACGGCGATCAACCACGGCCCGCACCACACCTTCCGGGGGTACGCGGCCGGCGCGGTGGACTACATCTCCAAGCCGTTCGACCCGTGGGTGCTGCGCGCCAAGGTCTCGGTGTTCGTCGAGCTGTACATGAAGAACTGCCAGCTCAGGGAGCAGGCGGCGCTGCTGCGGCTCCAGTTGGAGGGCGGCGGCAAGGCGGCGGCGGCCGGTGGTGCCAAGGAGCCGGCCGGGCTGCTGGCCGAGCTCTCCGCGCGTCTCGCGGCCGTCGAGGAGCAGGCCGAGGCGCTGTCCAAGCAGCTCGACGACGAGTCGGCGGACGCGGCCGCGGTGGCCACGGCCGCGCATCTGGAGCGCAAACTCACCGGGCTGCGGCGGGCCCTGGACGCGCTGGAGCCGGGCACCGGCAACGGCGCCGCCTCGCTGCCGTCGCAGAACTGACGCGGGAGGCGGCCGCAGTTGGGGGTGAGCGGGTGTCAGTTCCGTGCGCCGTCACGGGGCTGATGCGCCGGCTCCTCGCCGGGCGGCTGCTCCGGAGGGCTGCCCCAGCCGTGCGGAAGTGTCAGTTCCGCGCCTGCGAAGGGCCGACACGAACGGGTGAAGCAGTGGGCACGCGTGTCCCCTGTCGTCTCCCCCGGTAACCTCACACCCATGGCCTCACGTCCCTCCGCAGCCAAGAAGCAGCCAGCCAAGAAGGCGGCCGCTCCCGCGAAGGCTCCGGCGAAGAAGGCCGCCGCGAAAAAGGCCCCGGCGAAGAAGGCGCCCGCCAGGAAGGCCGCGGCCAAGAAGGCGGCGCCGGCGCCCAAGCCGGCGCCGAGCCCCACCGGGGGCGTCTACCGGCTCGTGCGGGCCCTGTGGCTGGGCCTGGCGCACGCGGTGGGCGCCGTGTTCCGGGGGATAGGGAACGGCGCGAAGAACCTCGACCCCGCCCACCGCAAGGACGGCGTCGCCCTGCTGCTGCTCGGCGTCGCGCTGATCGTCGCCGCGGGCACCTGGGCCGACCTGAAGGGCCCCGTCGGCGACCTGGTCGAGATCCTGGTCACCGGCTCCTTCGGCCGCCTCGACCTGCTCGTGCCGATCCTGCTCGCGGTCATCGCCGTGCGCTTCATCCGGCACCCGGAGAAGCCCGAGGCCAACGGGCGCATCGTGATCGGCCTGTCCGCGCTCGTCATCGGGGTCCTCGGCCAGGTCCACATCGCCTGCGGCGCGCCCGCCCGCAGCGACGGCATGCAGGCGATAAGGGACGCCGGCGGCCTCATCGGCTGGAGCGCGGCGACCCCGCTGACGTACACCATGGGCGAGGTGCTCGCCGTACCGCTGCTGGTGCTGCTCACGGTCTTCGGGCTGCTGGTCGTCACGGCCACCCCGGTCAACGCGATCCCGCAGCGGCTGCGGCAGCTCGGGGTCCGCCTCGGCATCGTGCACGACTACGAGGCGGACGGGTACGACGCGTTCGCCGACGACGACGCGCGCTACGACGAACAGTGGCGCGAGGCGCTGCCCGGGCGCCCCCGCCGGCGCTCGGGCGCCCCCGGGGCGTACGACCCCGACGACGCCGAGGGGGAAGCCCTCTCCCGGCGCCGTGGCCGTCCCCGCCGCTCGGCCGTGCCGCAGCCCGCGATGGACCGGGAGCCGGACGCCGTGGACATCGCCGCGGCCGCCGCGGCCGACCTCGACGGCGCCATCATGCACGGCATGCCGCCCTCGCCGGTCGTCGCCGACCTCACCCAGGGCGTGCGGGTGGGCGACCGTGAGGCGACCACACCGACGCCGGTACCGGCCGCGCGGCCGCAGCAGGAGAAGCTGCGGACCGGGGCCGTCCCCGATCTGACCAAGGCGCCGCCGGAGAAGATCGCCGACCTGCCGCCGCGCGCCGAGCAGCTCCAGCTCGCCGGCGACATCACCTACGCGCTGCCCTCGCTGGACCTGCTGCAGCGCGGCGGCCCCGGCAAGGCGCGCAGCGCCGCCAACGACGCGGTCGTGGCCTCGCTGACGAACGTCTTCACCGAGTTCAAGGTCGACGCGGCCGTCACCGGTTTCACCCGCGGCCCGACGGTCACCCGCTACGAGGTCGAGCTCGGCCCCGCCGTGAAGGTCGAGCGGATCACCGCGCTCACCAAGAACATCGCGTACGCCGTCGCCAGCCCGGACGTGCGGATCATCAGCCCGATCCCCGGCAAGTCGGCGGTCGGCATCGAGATCCCCAACACCGACCGGGAGATGGTGAACCTCGGGGACGTGCTGCGGCTCGCCGACGCGGCGGAGGACGACCACCCGATGCTGGTGGCGCTCGGCAAGGACGTCGAGGGCGGCTATGTGATGGCCAACCTGGCGAAGATGCCGCACATCCTCGTGGCCGGCGCCACCGGGTCCGGCAAGTCCTCGTGCATCAACTGCCTCATCACGTCGATCATGGTCCGGGCGACCCCGGAGGACGTGCGGATGGTCCTCGTCGACCCCAAGCGCGTCGAGCTGACCGCGTACGAGGGCATCCCGCACCTGATCACGCCGATCATCACCAACCCGAAGCGGGCCGCCGAGGCGCTGCAGTGGGTCGTCCGGGAGATGGACCTCCGCTACGACGACCTCGCGGCCTACGGCTTCCGGCACATCGACGACTTCAACGAGGCCATAAGGAACGGCAAGGTCAAGCCGCCCGAGGGCAGCGAGCGGGAGCTGCAGCCCTACCCGTACCTGCTGGTGATCGTCGACGAGCTGGCCGACCTGATGATGGTCGCGCCGCGGGACGTCGAGGACGCGATCGTGCGGATCACACAGCTCGCGCGCGCGGCCGGCATCCACCTGGTGCTCGCCACCCAGCGGCCCTCGGTCGACGTGGTGACCGGTCTGATCAAGGCGAACGTGCCCTCGCGGCTCGCCTTCGCCACCTCCTCGCTCGCCGACTCACGGGTCATCCTGGACCAGCCGGGCGCGGAGAAGCTGATCGGCAAGGGTGACGGACTGTTCCTGCCGATGGGCGCGAACAAGCCGACCCGTATGCAGGGCGCCTTCGTGACCGAGGCCGAGGTCGCGGCGGTCGTGCAGCACTGCAAGGACCAGATGGCGCCGGTCTTCCGGGACGACGTCGTCGTGGGGACGAAGCAGAAGAAGGAGATCGACGAGGACATCGGCGACGACCTCGACCTGCTGTGCCAGGCGGCCGAGCTGGTCGTGTCCACCCAGTTCGGCTCGACGTCGATGCTCCAGCGCAAGCTGCGCGTCGGCTTCGCGAAGGCCGGCCGGCTGATGGACCTCATGGAGTCGCGGAACATCGTCGGTCCGAGCGAGGGATCCAAGGCTCGTGACGTTCTTGTGAAACCCGATGAGCTGGATGGCGTGCTGGCCGTGATCCGGGGGGAGTCTGAGGGGTAGGCGTGGTGCCGGGGACCCGGGCGTCCGTGACTCACCCGTTAGAAACAGCAGGGCAACCGTTTCCCTTTGGTGTACGTCCAGTTGAGCGAGAGGACAGGTACGGCTTTCAACCGGGGCCGTGTCTGGCCCGTCGTCGGCGTGACCGGCCATGCCGATGGCGTACAAAGTCGTACCGTCCGGTTGCCCGTCCCTTTGGCACCCCCCCTAGACTGAACCTCCAGCACAGGTGGCTACACGCTCGAAAGGCGCCCCCGTGTCCATCGGCAACTCCCCTGAAGACGAGCGTCCGTTCGAAGACCCGTCCGAGGAAGCCCCCTTCTCGATCGGTCGTGCCCTGCGCCAGGCGCGCATCACCGCCGGGCTGACCGTCGACGACGTCAGTACCGCCACCCGGGTCCGCATCACCATCATCCGTGCCATCGAGTCGGACGACTTCGCCCCCTGCGGCGGGGACGTGTACGCGCGCGGGCACATCCGGACCCTGGCCCGGGCCGTGCGGCTCGACCCCGGTCCGCTGATCGAACACTACGACGCCACCCACGGCGGCCGTCCGGCTCCCACCCCGGCCGCGCCGCTGTTCGAGGCGGAACGCATCCGCCCCGAGCGACGCGGACCGAACTGGACGGCGGCGATGGTCGCCGCGATCGTGGCCGTGGTCGGCTTCGTCGGCTTCACCGCCTTCAAGGGCGGCGACGACAGCGGATCCAAGGAGTCCGTCGCCGAGGGCACCACGCCCGCGGCCGGCGACACCGCCTCGCCCACCCCCAAGACCGACAAGTCCGCCGACACCCCGCCCGAGCCCTCCGACAGCGCCATCGCGGCCGCGCCCCAGGACAAGGTGACCGTCAAGGTCAGCGCGACCGACGGCCGCAGCTGGATCTCCGCCAAGGACCACAACGGCCGGCTGCTGTTCGACGGACTGCTCAAGCAGGGCGACTCCAAGACCTTCCAGGACAGCGAGAAGATCAACCTCGTCCTCGGCGACGCCGGCGCGATCGACCTGTTCGTCAACGGCAAGAAGATCGACGACAACTTCCAGCCCGGCGCGGTGGAACGCCTGACGTACACCAAGGGCGACCCGCAGGCCGGGTGAGACCCGGGAGACACAAGTGATCCGACGGGGTTGGCCATGATCGCCAACCCCGTCGACGTTCGGTGTCGGCGGGACAAAGTAGTCTTGAGCCCATGCCTGAACGCCGTACCGTCGCACTCGTCACCCTTGGCTGCGCCCGTAACGAGGTGGACTCGGAGGAGCTCGCAGGCCGTTTGGAGGCGGACGGCTGGCAGCTCGTCGAGGACGCCGAGGACGCGGACGTCGCCGTCGTCAACACCTGTGGCTTCGTCGAGGCCGCCAAGAAGGACTCCGTCGACGCCCTCCTGGAGGCCAACGACCTCAAGGGGCACGGCAGAACCCAGGCCGTCGTGGCGGTGGGCTGCATGGCCGAGCGCTACGGCAAGGAACTCGCCGAAGCCCTCCCCGAAGCCGACGGCGTGCTCGGCTTCGACGACTACGCGGACATCTCCGACCGCCTCCAGACCATCCTGAACGGCGGCATCCACGCCTCCCACACCCCGCGCGACCGGCGCAAGCTGCTGCCGATCAGCCCGGCGGAGCGGCAGTCCGCGACCGATGTGGCCCTGCCCGGGCACGGCGCCCCGGTGGACCTGCCGGAAGGCCTCGCCCCGCAGTCCGGCCCCCGCGCGCCCCTGCGCCGCCGCCTCGACGGAGCCCCCGTCGCCTCGGTGAAGCTCGCCTCCGGCTGCGACCGGCGCTGCTCGTTCTGCGCCATCCCGTCCTTCCGCGGCTCCTTCATCTCGCGCCGGCCGGGCGATGTCCTCAACGAGACGCGCTGGCTGGCCGAGCAGGGCGTCAAGGAGATCATGCTGGTCTCCGAGAACAACACCTCCTACGGCAAGGACCTGGGCGACATCCGTCTGCTGGAGACCCTGCTGCCCGAGCTGGCGGAGGTCGACGGCCTGGAGCGGGTGCGCGTCAGCTACCTCCAGCCGGCCGAGATGCGGCCGGGGCTCATCGACGTCCTGACGTCCACGCCCAAGGTCGCGCCCTACTTCGACCTGTCCTTCCAGCACTCCGCCCCCGATGTGCTGCGCGCGATGCGCCGCTTCGGCGACACCGACCGGTTCCTGGAGCTGCTCGACACCATCCGCAGCAAGGCACCCCAGGCGGGCGTGCGCTCCAACTTCATCGTGGGCTTCCCCGGCGAGTCCGAGGCCGACCTGGCCGAGCTGGAGCGCTTCCTGAACGGCGCGCGGCTGGACGCCATCGGGGTCTTCGGGTACTCCGACGAGGAGGGCACCGAGGCCGCCACCTACGAGAACAAGCTCGACGAGGACGTCGTCGCCGAGCGGCTCGCCCGCGTCTCCCGGCTCGCCGAGGAACTCGTGTCCCAGCGGGCCGAGGAGCGCCTGGGCGAGACGGTGCACGTGCTCGTGGAGTCCGTGGACGAGGACGGCGTGCACGGACGTGGGGCGCACCAGGCGCCGGAGACCGACGGCCAGGTGCTGCTCACACCGGGCGAAGGCCTGAGTGTCGGTCGTATGGTCGAGGCGAAGGTGGTCGGCACGGAAGGTGTCGACCTGGTGGCCGAGCCCCTGCAGGGCTCGTTCGGGTGTAGTGAGGAGGCGGGCAGATGACGGGTGCACCGGCATCGGCTGCCGGCGGCTCCTCGCGGGCGCCCGGGACCGGCGCGGCGGACGTTTCCGCCGCCGGTTCCGGCGCCGTCGACCCGTCTGCCGCTGCCGGCCCCGCCACCGCCGCCGGTGGCAGCGGCTCCCGGGGAGCCGCCGACGCCGAGGCGCAGGGTGCCGCGGGCAAGTCCCCGCGCGGCGGCAAGCTGGCCGCCGCGGCCGTCAACCAGGCGAGTGTCTGGAACATCGCCAACCTGCTGACGATGCTCAGGCTGATCCTGGTGCCCGGCTTCGTCATGCTGATGCTGGCCGACGGCGGCTACGACCCGGCCTGGCGGTCGTTCGCCTGGGCGGCCTTCGCCGTCGCCATGATCACCGACCTGTTCGACGGACATCTGGCGCGCACCTACAACCTCGTCACCGACTTCGGGAAGATCGCCGACCCCATCGCCGACAAGGCGATCATGGGAGCGGCGCTGATCTGCCTCTCCTCGCTCGGCGACCTGCCGTGGTGGGTGACCATCGTGATCCTCGGCCGGGAACTCGGGATCACGCTGATGCGTTTCCTCGTCATCCGGTACGGCGTCATCCCGGCGAGCCGGGGCGGCAAGCTCAAGACGCTCACGCAGGGCGTGGCCGTCGGGATGTACATCCTGGCGCTGACGGGCTGGCTCGCCACCCTGAGGTGGTGGGTGATGGCGGCGGCCGTCGTCCTCACCGTGGTGACCGGGCTCGACTACGTAAGACAGGCCATTGTGCTGCGCAGGCAGGGCATCGCCGAGCGCAGGGCGGCGTCGGAGGAGACGGAAGCGTGAATTCCCCGGCCGCCGACGTGGTGCGACTACTCACGGTGAAGGGCGAGACGCTCGCTGTGGCCGAGTCGCTGACCGGTGGCCTGGTCGCGGCGGAGATCACATCGGTGCCCGGGGCCTCCCAGGCCTTCCGTGGCTCCGTCACGGCCTACGCGACCGAGCTGAAGCAGGAACTGCTCGGGGTGGACGCGGGCCTGCTGGCCGCGCGCGGAGCGGTGGATCCGCAGGTCGCCGCCCAGATGGCCGCCGGAGTGCGCAAGGCGCTCGGCGCCGACTGGGGCATCGCGACCACCGGCGTCGCCGGCCCCGATCCCCAGGACGGCCAGCCCGTCGGCACGGTCTTCGTGGCCGTGGACGGCCCCTTCGGGCCGGAATCCGGTTCCGCCCCTGGCGGAAAAGTGGCGGCCCTGCGGTTGAACGGCGACCGCGCGGAAATTCGTAGAGAGAGTGTACGGAGCGTGCTCGCACTGCTTCTGACAGAGCTTGCGGGCGAACACACCGGGAATGAGCGGGCACAGGATACGGAACAGAACGGGGGGTTTTGATGTTTGCAGCCCTGAGTGAACACGACATCGCTCCCCGCACGGCCGCAGCGCGAGGCGGTACGGTGGGGCGTGAAGGATGCGGCTACGCGGTCCGAGGAGGGAGCCACCGATGATTCTGCTCCGTCGCCTGCTGGGTGACGTGCTGCGTCGGCAGCGCCAGCGCCAGGGCCGTACTCTGCGCGAAGTCTCCTCGTCCGCCCGAGTCTCACTCGGCTATCTCTCCGAGGTGGAGCGGGGGCAGAAGGAGGCTTCCTCCGAACTGCTCTCCGCGATCTGCGACGCGCTGGACGTACGGATGTCCGAGCTCATGCGGGAAGTGAGCGACGAACTCGCCCTCGCCGAGCTGGCCCAGTCTGCTGCGGCCACCCCCAGCGAGCCTGTGCCCACGTCGGTTCGCCCGATGCTGGGTTCCGTGTCGGTGACCGGTGTGCCACCGGAGCGGGTGACCATCAAGGCGCCCGCCGAGGCGGTGGACGTGGTCGCCGCGTGAGGTTCCGCCCGCGGGTGTGTCCTTGGACGGGACGTGCTCCGGGCACTGTGTGAGGCCCCGGCCGGGGCGCCTCCGGGGAGACCCGGAGGGGTGCGGTCGGGGTTTTTCGCGTCCGTTTGCCGGTGAGGTGCCCTGCGGTCATCGTGGAGGGGCATGACGGTCGCCTCACACCGGAGGTAGCGATGAACGTCGTGAAGAGCCCGTTGTCCGACGCCGGCCTGAAGACCGTCGCCGAGGCGTTGCAGGGAGCGCTCGTCGATCTGATCGACCTCTCGCTCGTGGCCAAGCAGGTCCACTGGAACGTCGTCGGGCCCCGGTTCCGGTCCGTCCATCTTCAGCTCGACGAGGTCGTGGACGTCGCGCGCGCTCATTCCGACACGGTCGCCGAGCGCGCCTCGGCGCTGGGGGTCTCGCCGGACGGCCGTGCCGCCACGGTCGCGAGCGGCAGCGGGCTCGGCGTGGTGGCCCAGGGCTGGATCAAGGACTCCGACGCGGTGGGGGCGCTCGTGGCGGCTCTGGGCGCGGCGATCACCCGGATGAGGCAACGGGTGGCGGCGACGGAGGAGGCGGATCCCGTCAGCCAGGACATCTTCATCGGGATCACCGCCGACCTCGAGAAGCATCACTGGATGTTCCAGGCGGAGAACGCATGAGGCGCAGCACGCGCGGACGGGTCCCGGGGGCCGGTACGGCGTTCCCGGCGGTGGGCTGGAGGTGACGTCGTGGCGGGCCGCATAGCGCGCCGGGGTGTGCTTCTCGGACTCGGCGCCGTGTGGTGGTGGGCCGTCCTGAGGCTCGCCGTGGCGCCCGGTGCGGGGGCGCTGGAGGGCACGATCGCGGCCGGCGGGTGGGGGCTGAGTCTGCTGCCGGTGCACTGCGTGGCCAAGGCACAGGCGGTGGGGGCGGTCGCGGTGGGGCGGTGGAGAGCGGCCTGGCGGGTGGCGGAGGAGGGGCTCGGGGTCGGGAGTGCGGGGCGCGGACTGTGACGGGGCGCGGGGCGTGGCGAGGGGCGCGGGTGACGAGTACGGGGCGCCGGGAGCGGGGCGTCGGGAGCGGCAGGAAGGGCCGTGAGGGGCATGAGGGGCGTCCGGCGGGTGGGGGCGGGCCGAGTGGGCGGAGCCTCCAGAGCGCCTGGTGCGGGGTGCGTGACATCTGACGCGTGCTGTGGCCCGTGGTGGGCCTGGGGGTGCGGTGCTGCGAGGCGCGGGTTCACCAGGGCATGGACACGCCGCCGTTCGGGCGGAGGGTCTGGCCGGTCGTGAAGGCCGACGCGTCGGAGGCCAGGTGGAGTACGGCATGGGCGATGTCCTCCGGCTCGCCGACGCGGCCCAGGGGCGCCATACGCGCCATGAGCGCCTCGGTCTGCGCCTGTGCGCCGTCGTCGTGGCGGTCGGTCATGGGGGTGCGGATCCAGCCCGGGGCGACGGCGTTGACGCGGATGCCGTGCCGGCCGACCTCGGTCGCCAGGGTCTTCGTCAGCTGGACCACCGCCGCCTTGGCGACGCCGTAGCAGAGCAGTCCGGAGCCACCGGTGTCCACGGCGCCCGAGGCCATGGTGACGATGCTGCCGCCGGTGCCGCGGGCGAGCATCAGCCGGGCGGCCTCCTGGCAGGCGTACAGCACACCCTTGAAATTGACGGCCAGCACCCGGTCGAGGTCTTCGTCGCGGGTCTCCAGGACGGGGCTGCGGTGCATGATCCCGGCGACGGCCGCCATCACGTCCAGCCGCTCGCAGGACTCCACGGCCCGGCGGACCTGGGCGCGGTCGGTGACGTCGAGATGATGGGTGTGGGCGGTGCCGCCCTGGCCCTTGATCAGGGTCTCGGTCTCGTGCAGGCCCTGGGCGTCCAGGTCCGCGCCGTGCACGGTGGCGCCGGCCCGGGCGAGCAGAAGGGCGCAGGCGCGGCCTATCCCGCTCGCGGCGCCGGTGACGAATGCGGTGCGTCCGGTGAGGTCGTACGCCTTCACGGCCATGAGGGGACGGTACGAGGGTTTCTGACGGGTCGTCAATT
This sequence comes from Streptomyces sp. NPDC001381, assembly GCF_042895685.1. Lineage (NCBI taxonomy): Bacteria > Bacillati > Actinomycetota > Actinomycetes > Kitasatosporales > Streptomycetaceae > Streptomyces > Streptomyces sp. NPDC001381. Next base: position 20,022 of record NZ_JBIAWO010000012.1, read on the forward strand.
GGTCGTACGGTGGTAGCGCTCACGCCAGCGCTGCGGGGAACCCGGCGCCGGGGCGGGACCCGACTGGCAGGTGGGGCACCAGTACGTGGGGCGCTCCTGAGACCCGTCGCCCTGGTCGGCCACCCGGATCCGGGTGTGGCAGCGCAGACAGGGACGGGGTGCGCGGCCGTACACGAACAGGTCCTGGTCGCGCAGGCCCGTGGTCCGGCGGACCGGGCGGTCGCGGTTCACCTCCAGCAGCCGCTGGGCGAGGCCGGGCAGCTTCGCGGCGCGTTCTTCGGGAAGCGCGCCGACGGGGAGCCAGGGGGTGACGCCGAGCAGGAAGCAGAGCTCGCTCTTGTACACATTGCCGATGCCGGCGAGGTTGCGCTGGTCGAGCAGCGCCTCCCCCAGGGCGCGGGCGGGGTCGGCGAGGAGGTTCGCGAGCGCGAGGTCGGGGTCCCAGTCCGGGCCGAGGAGATCGGGGCCGAGGTGGCCGACCACGCTCTCCTCTTCGGTGGTGCGCAGCAGCCGTATGACCTGGAGGCGGTAGCCGACCGCGGCGCGGTCGGCCGTACCGAGGATCACCCGGATCTGGTGCGCCGGGCCGCCCTTCCAGCGCTCGCCGGTGCCGTAGACCTTCCAGGCGCCTTCCATGCGCAGGTGGGTGTGCAGGGTCAGGCCGCCCTCGACCCGCGTGAGCAGGTGCTTGCCGCGCGGCACCGTGTTCAGGACGTGCCGGCCGGTCAGGTCCACCGTGGCGTACTTGGGGACCCTGAAGTCGCTGGTGGTCAGCACCCTGCCCGCGAGCGCGCCGTGCAGTCGCTTCGCGGTCTGCCAGACCGTGTCACCTTCGGGCATGCGTCAAGGGTGGCACGCGGGCCGCACCCCGGGCTGGGACGTCAGGCCTCATGCGCGCAGCCGCAGGCCCCGGGGGGTCGCGATGAAGCCCGCTCCCTCCAGGAGGACGCCTATGGGGGACGTCAGGGCCGAGGCGCCGTTGATCCGCTCGACCGTGACCGTGCCGAGGGAGCCCGCGCGGGCGGACAGGGCCAGGGCCTCGGCCGCGTCCCGCAGGCGGGGGTCGTCGGTGGGGTTGTCCGCCGCGTCCGGTGCGGAGGGCCAGGCCAGCAGGGTCTTGCCGCCGCGCTCCATGTAGAGCGTGAGCTCGCCGTCGACGAGCACGACCAGGGACCCCGCCTTGCGGCCCGGCTTGTGTCCGGCGCCCGTAGGCGGCTCGGGCCAGCTCAGGGCGGCGCCGTACGCGTTCGCGGGGTCGGCGGCGGCGAGGACGACCGCCCGGGAGGCGGGTGAGGGGGCGTCGCGGCGACGGTGGGGAGCGGTTGGTCCGTACGAGGAGGCCGGGCCCTGCGGGAAACCGTCGCCCCCGCCGCGGGGGCCGCCCGCGCCGGGGGAGGCGAAGTCGCGCGGGGAGCCGTACTCGCCCGGTGCCGCGAAGGGACCGTCGGGGACAGGGGTCTCCCACTGCGTGTCCAGGGGCGGGAAGCCGTCGGTGAACGCGTCGGTGAAGGCGTCGGAGGTGAACGGGTCGGGGACGGCGGTCTGCGCGCCGGACGGGCCGGGCAGGGGCTCGCTGCGGTCGCGGGCGTTGGCCACCGCGCGCAGCCGGTCCACGGCACCGTCCATCGCGAACTGCGCGGCGCCGAGGCCCTCGACGACATAGCCGCGCCGGGCCTGTCCGCTTTCCTCGAAGGCGGACAGGATGCGGTACGTCGCCGAGAAGCCGCCCTCGACTCCTTCGGCCGCGACCGCGCCCCGGGTCACCACGCCGTGCCGGTCGAGGAGCGTGCGGGCGAGGGCGTGGGCCCGGACGGTGGGGTCGGGTTCGAGGGCCGGAAGGAGGGACCAGCGGCCGGCGACGGTCGGGGGGCCGCTGCGGGAGGCGGGGCGGGCGGCCGCCGTCAGGGAGCCGTAGCGGCCCCGGGGGATCGTGCGCTTGGCGCGGTGGGCGGTGGAGCCGGCCGTGCGGCCCGAGCCCAGCAGGGAGCGCATCGGGGTCAGGGTGTCGTTGGTGAGGCGGCCGGACCAGGCCAGGTCCCAGACGGCGTCGGCGAGTTGCGGATCGGTGGCGTCGGGGTGGGTGGTGGCGCGGACCTGGTCGGCGATCTGGCGGAAGAACAGACCGTAGCCCCCGGAGAGGGCGTCCAGGACGGACTGGTGCAGGGCCGTCAGCTCCAGGGGGTGGGGCGGGGGCAGGAGCAGCGGGGCCGCGTCCGCCATGTACAGGGAGACCCAGCCGTCCTTGCCGGGGAGCGCGCCCGCGCCCGCCCAGACGACCTCTCCGGCGGCGGTGAGCTCGTCGAGCATGGCGGGGGTGTAGTCCGTGACCCGGGAGGGCAGGACGAGCTTCTCCAGGGCCGAGGCGGGCACGGAGGAGCCCTGGAGCTGTTCGACGGCGCGCACCAGACCGTCCGGGCCGCGCAGGGAGTGACCCTTGCCGATGTGCTGCCACTGGGGCAGGAACTGGGCCAGGGCGGGCGGCGGCACCGGTTCGAGTTCGTGCCGCAGGGCGGCCAGCGAACGGCGGCGCAGTCTGCGCAGGACGGCCGCGTCACACCACTCCTGGCCGATGCCGGCCGGGTGGAACTCGCCCTGGACGACGCGCCCGCTCGCCGCGAGCCGCTGCAGGGCGCCCTCGGTGACGGCCACGCCGAGGCCGAAGCGGGCGGCCGCGGTGGCCGAGGTGAACGGGCCGTGGGTACGGGCGTAGCGGGCGAGGAGGTCGCCGAGCGGGTCCTTCACCGGCTCGGTGAACGCCTCGGGGACGCCCACGGGGAGCGCGGTGCCGAGCGCGTCGCGCAGCCGGCCCGCGTCCTCGATGGCCGCCCAGTGGTCGGCGCCTGCGACGCGGACGCGGATGGCGCGCCGCGCCGAGGCCAGTTCTTGCGCCCAGTGCGGTTCGGCGCCGCGCCGTGCCAGTTCGGCGTCGGTCAGCGGACCGAGGAGACGAAGGAGGTCGGCGACGCTTTCGGTGTCCTTCGCGCGGCGGTCCTCGGTGAGCCACTGGAGTTCCTGTTCGAGCTCGGTGAGCACCTCGGCGTCGAGCAGTTCGCGCAGCTCCGCCTGGCCGAGCAGCTCGGCCAGCAGCCGCGAGTCCAGCGAGAGGGCGGCGGCGCGGCGCTCGGCGAGGGGTGAGTCGCCCTCGTACAGGAACTGGGCGACGTACCCGAAGAGGAGCGAGCGAGCGAAGGGCGACGGTTCGGGGGTGGTGACCTCGACCAGGCGGACCTTGCGGGACTCCAGATCGCCCATCAGCTCGACCAGGCCGGGGACGTCGAAGACGTCCTGGAGGCACTCGCGGACCGCCTCCAGGACGATCGGGAACGAGCCGAACTCGCTCGCCACCTGGAGCAGTTGCGCGGCCCGCTGGCGCTGCTGCCACAGCGGGGTGCGCTTGCCGGGGTTGCGGCGGGGCAGCAGGAGAGCACGGGCGGCGCACTCCCGGAAGCGGGCCGCGAACAGGGCGGAGCCGCCGACCTGGTCGGTGACGATCTGGTCGACCTCGCCCTTGTCGAAGACGACGTCCGCCGCCCCGACGGGGGCCTGGTCCGCGTCGTACTCCGTGCCGGCCTTCACGGGGGCCTGGTCGAGCAGGTCGAGGCCCATGAGGTCGGCGTCCGGCAGACGCAGGACGATGCCGTCGTCGGCGTGCATGACCTGGGCGTCCATGCCGTACCGCTCGGAGAGCTTCGCGCCGAGCGCGAGCGCCCACGGCGCGTGCACCTGGGCGCCGAAGGGGGAGTGGACGACGACCCGCCAGTCGCCGAGCTCGTCGCGGAAGCGCTCCACGACGATCGTGCGGTCGTCGGGGACATGGCCGCAGGCCTGGCGCTGTTCGTCCAGGTAGGAGAGCACGTTGTCGGCCGCCCACGCGTCCAGGCCCGCGGTGAGCAGGCGCAGCCGCGCGTCGTCCTTCGGCAGGGAACCGACCTCGCGCAGGAACGCGCCCACGGCGCGGCCCAGCTCCAGGGGGCGGCCCAGCTGGTCGCCCTTCCAGAACGGGAGGCGGCCCGGGACGCCGGGGGCGGGTGACACCAGCACGCGGTCGCGGGTGATGTCCTCGATGCGCCAGGAGCTGGTGCCGAGGGTGAAGACATCACCCACGCGGGACTCGTAGACCATCTCCTCGTCGAGCTCGCCGACCCGGCCGCCGCCCTTCTTGGGGTCGGCGCCTGCGAGGAACACGCCGAACAGACCGCGGTCGGGGATCGTGCCGCCGGAGGTGACGGCCAGCCGCTGGGCGCCGGGGCGGCCGGTGACCGTACCGGCGACGCGGTCCCACACCACGCGCGGGCGCAGCTCGGCGAAGGCGTCGGAGGGGTAGCGGCCCGCGAGCATGTCCAGGGTGGCCATGAACGCGGACTCGGGGAGGGAGGCGAAGGGGGCGGCCCGGCGCACCGTGGCCAGCAGGTCGTCCACCTGCCAGGTGTCCAGGGCGGTCATTGCCACGAGTTGCTGTGCCAGGACGTCCAGGGGATTGGCGGGGATCCGCAGGGACTCGATGGACCCGGTGCGCATGCGCTCGGTGACCACGGCCGCCTGGACCAGGTCGCCGCGGTACTTGGGGAAGACCACACCGGTGGAGACCGCCCCCACCTGGTGTCCCGCGCGGCCCACGCGCTGGAGGCCGGAGGCCACGGAGGGCGGGGACTCCACCTGGACCACCAGGTCCACCGCGCCCATGTCGATGCCCAGCTCCAGGCTGGAGGTGGCGACCACCGCGGGGAGGCGGCCCGCCTTGAGGTCCTCCTCGACCAGGGCGCGCTGTTCCTTGGAGACCGAGCCGTGGTGCGCGCGTGCGATGACGGCCGGGGCGCCCTGGGCAGCTCCTGAGCCGCCCATGAGTTCCGCCGGGGCGTGGTGCTCCTCAAGGGGTTGGCCGGTGGCGCGTTCGTAGGCGATCTCGTTGAGGCGGTTGCACAGGCGCTCGGCCAGGCGGCGGGAGTTCGCGAAGACGATCGTGGAGTGGTGGGCCTGGATGAGGTCCGTGATCCGCTCCTCCACATGCGGCCAGATCGAGGGGCGTTCCGCTCCCTCGGAACCGTCGGCGACGGGGGAGGCCCCCAGCTCGCCCAAATCCTCCACGGGGACGACGACCGACAGGTCGAACTCCTTGCCCGACTTCGGCTGGACGATCTCCACCTTGCGGTGCGGCGAGAGGTAACGGGCGACCTCGTCGACCGGACGGACGGTGGCGGAGAGGCCGATGCGCCGGGCCGGCCGGGGGAGCAGCTCGTCGAGTCGCTCCAGGGTGAGGGCCAGGTGCGCGCCGCGTTTGGTGCCGGCGACGGCGTGGACCTCGTCCAGGATGACCGTGTCGATGCCCGTCAGCGCGTCGCGGGTGGCCGACGTCAGCATCAGGAACAGGGACTCGGGCGTGGTGATCAGGATGTCCGGGGGGCGGGTGGCGAGGGCGCGGCGCTCGGCGGGCGGGGTGTCGCCGGAGCGGATGCCCACCTTGACCTCGGGTTCGGGCAGGCCGAGGCGGACGGACTCCTGGCGGATGCCGGTGAGAGGGCTGCGGAGGTTGCGTTCCACGTCGACGGCCAGGGCCTTGAGGGGGGAGACGTAGAGGACCCGGCAGCGCTTCTTGGGGTCGGCCGGCGGAGGAGTGGAGGCGAGCTGGTCCAGGGCGGCCAGGAAGGCGGCGAGGGTCTTGCCGGAGCCGGTGGGGGCCACCACCAGGACGTCCGAGCCCGCGGCGATGGCCTGCCATGCGCCTGCCTGGGCCGGCGTGGGCGCGGAGAAGGCGCCCGTGAACCAGCCGCGGGTCGCGGGGGAGAAGGCGCTGAGGGCCTCGTGTGCGGAGCTCGCCATGCGTCCATCCTGCACCCGGGGAGTGACAATGGCTGTGACCTGCGGGTATGTGCCCGGGGCCGTGGTGGCGGGTGGGCCGGGTCGTCGTGTCGGGCGTCCGCTCGGGTGCGGGTGGGCGCCCGGCGGGGGCGCGCGGAGAATGGGAGGTGTGGTGGGGACCGGGTCTGGTGAGCTGGCGCGGCACTGGCAGTACGCCGAGTTGCCGGGTGTGGACCTGTTGCGGGCCCGGTATGTGCGGAAGACGTTCGTGCGGCACACCCATGAGCACTTCGTGATCGCCGCCATCGCCGAAGGGGTGGAGGTCTTCCAGCACGGTGGTGGGGATCAGTACGCGGGCGCGGGTGCGCTGGCCCTGGTCAATCCGGACACGCCGCACACCGGGCGGGCGGGGGTGCCCGAGGGGTGGCGGTACGGGGCGGTGTACCCCTCGCCGGAGGTCGTGGCGGGGATCGCGGCGGAGACGACGGGGCTGCGCGGCACTGTGGGATTCGTCCGTCCGGTGCTCGACGATCCGTACGCCGTGGGGCTGGTGCACCAGGTGCTGCGGGCCGCGGACGAGGGCAACGCGCTGGCCGCCGACACCCTGCTGCGGGTGGCGGTGACACGGTTGCTCCGGTTGAACGGCGGAGCGCTGCCGCAGCGCCGGGTGCGAACGGCGGGGGCGCGGTTCGCGGTCCGCGCGCGGGACGTGCTGGAGGAGCGGATGGCCGAGCCGCCGACGCTGGAGCAGTTGGCCGCGGACCTCGGTACCGGTCCGTTCGCCCTGCTGAGGGCGTTCCGTGAGGTGTACGGGATGCCCCCGCACACCTGGCTGACGGACGCGCGCGTGCGGCGGGCGCGGCGGTTGCTGGACGCGGGGACGGCCCCCGCCGAGGCGGCCGTCGCGGTGGGGTTCACCGATCAGCCGCACCTCAACCGTCACTTCGCGCGGATCGTGGGCGTGCCCCCGGGCGCGTACCAGCGTGAGCGCAAGAACGTACAAGACGCGCGGGTGGAGCCGTTCTAGCGTCCGAAGGGTGCGACAAGAAGAACAGACAGCTGTGTCGGTGGTGGGGGCCGGGCCCGTCGGAAAGCCGGACTCGGCCGTGGTGCGGGACGCCCTCGGGGTCGGCGTCGCCGTGGGACTGTCCGGGTTCGCCTTCGGCGTGACCTCGGCGGGCAGCGGACTCACCGTGTGGCAGACCTGTGCGCTGAGTCTGCTGGTGTTCACCGGCGCCTCCCAGTTCGCCCTGGTCGGCGCGCTGGCGGCGGGCGGCAATCCGCTCACCGCGGCCGCGGGCGCCTTCTTCCTGGGGGTGCGCAACGCGTTCTACGGACTGCGGCTGTCGGAGGTGCTGGTGCTTCCGCGCGCGGTGCGTCCGCCGGCCGCGCAGTGGGTGATCGACGAGACGGCCGCCGTGTCGCTGGCCCAGAGCGGGCGGCGTGCGGCCCGGATCGGCTTCGCCGTCACCGGGGTGAGCCTGTACGTGTTGTGGAACCTCACCACCCTGCTGGGCGCGCTCGGGGCCGAGGCGATCGGGGACACGGACGCGTGGGGACTCGACGCGGCCGGGCCGGCGGTCTTCCTTGCCCTGCTCGCGCCCATGCTGAGGACCGGCACGGAGCGCGCCGTCGCCGGGCTCGCGGTGCTGCTGGGGCTCGGGCTGCTGCCCGTGGTGCCGGCCGGGGTGCCCGTGCTGGTGGCCGCGCTCGCCGCGCCGGCCGTTCTGTACGCCCAGGGACGGCGCAGGAGCGCACGGGACGAGGAGCGTGGGTGATGGGCGTCTGGATCGCGATACTCGCCACCGCCGTGGGGTGCTACGCCGTCAAGCTCGCCGGGTTGCTGGTGCCGGCGGGGGTTCTGGAGCGGCCTCTGGTCAGAAGGCTCGCCGCCCTGCTCCCCGTGGCCCTGCTGGCCGCTCTCACGGCTCAGCAGACCTTCGCCGACGGGCCTGCGCTCGTCCTCGACGCGCGGGCCGCGGGGCTCGCCGCGGCCGCCGTGGCGCTGGTGCTGCGGGCCCCCTTTCTGCTCGTGGTCGCGGCAGCCGTGGTGGTCACGGCGGGGGTGCGCGCCCTGGGCGGGTGAGGGAGCCCCGGGTCAGGCGCCGCTGTCCGTGCTCAGCCGATCGCGCGGCCGTGGGCCCTCAGGGTGCGCAGGGCCTCGATCGTCACCGCGGAGCGCGCCTCCAGGGCGGGCGCCGGTGCCCACTGGCGCCAGCGGACGGGCCAGCCGCCGTCCTCCCGCTGCTCGTCCGCGAGGAAGTCCAGGGAGCGGGCCATCTCGTCGTCCGTGAACCACGCGCGCGCGAGGGACTGCGGAGTGCGCGCGTAGTCGTGCGGGAAGTGGTGCTCGCCCGGGGCGTAGCCGGGGGCCACCGGGTAGGCGTCCAGGCGGTCCGGGTCCAGTACGGCGAGGCGCTGGGCGCGGACCAGGCGGCCCAGACGGTCGGCGGCCGCCTCCGCGCGCGGGCGGTCCGGGGCGGAGTCCAGAAAGGTGACGGCCGCCTCGATCTCGTACGGGTGCGAGTGTTCCAGGGAGTCCACCGCCTGCCAGCAGAAGTCCGTGGCCCGGAACAGCCAGGCGTGCCAGACGTCGTTGCGGTGCAGCAGGCCGACCACGGGGGCCGTGGCCAGCAGGTCGCTGGGCGGGTCGTCCACGATCGGGATGAAGGGGGCGGCGGGGTATCCGCGCTGGCCGGGATCCACCGCCGGCAGCGCGCCGTCGGCGGTGGAGACGGAGGTGAGGTAGCGGCACACCCGCTCCACCCGCTGCCCGCCGAGGCGGCCGATGGAGTCCAGGACGCGCAGGGCGTGCGCGGTGTGCAGCGGCTGGCTCACGGGGCCCCGCAGGTCGGGTTCCAGCGCGTGGCCGTACCCGCCGTCCTCGTTGCGGTAGGCGTCGAGCGCCGCCTCGACGGCGTCGGCGCCGCCGCGCAGGAAGTCGTGGGCGAACAGGCGCTGCTCCAGCACGCGCGCGGTGAGCCACACGAAGTGCTCGGCGCGGAAGAGCGGGGAGCGCGCCGAGGGCGTCGGGGGGAGTGGGGATGCTCCGGTTTCGGCCATGCGTCAGACCGTAGGGCGGAAAGCGGTCTCGCCAGGCGCTCATGGCGGGGGCCACCCCCGGGCGCGGGATACTGGAGTCATGCGGTTGACGGTCTTCTGGCAGCGGATGGACGAGCACTTCGGCGCGGGGTACGCCGAGACGTTCGCACGTGATCATGTGATGACGGAACTCGGCGGGCGCACCGTGCACGAGGCGCTGGCGGACGGCTGGGAGGCCAAGGACGTCTGGCGCGTGGTCTGCGCGGTGATGAACGTTCCGCACGAGCGGCGCTGATCCGGAGGGAAGATCACCCGGGGTCCCGCATTGTCGGTGGCGTAGGCGAGACTTGACCCGTGGCACCCACTGACGAGACCGGGCAGGCCGCCCGGCACGCATCCCCGTCCGGCACGACGCCGCCCGACCGGCCCCCGGCCGACGGTGCCGTCGCCTCGGGCGAGCGCATGCCGCGCTGGCTCCCGCGGGCGATGGTGCTCGCGCTCGCGCTCCTCGGTGTGTTCCAGCTGGGCACCTGGGCCTTCCACCAGCTCATCGGCCTGCTGCTCAACATACTCATCGCGTTCTTCCTCGCCCTCGCCGTGGAACCGGCGGTGAGCCGGATGGCCGCCCGCGGGATACGCCGGGGGCTCGCCACGTTCCTGGTCTTCTTCGGTCTGCTGATCGTGGTCGCCGGTTTCTTCACGCTGCTCGGCTCGATGCTCGCGGGGCAGATCATCAAGATGATCGAGGGCTTCCCGGAGTACCTCGACTCCGTGATCAACTGGGTCAACACCACGTTCCACACCGAGCTGCGGCGCGTGGACATCCAGGAGGGCCTGCTCCACTCGGACTGGCTGAAGAAGTACGCGCAGAACAGCGCCGCCGGCGTCCTCGACGTCTCCACACAGGTCCTCGGCGGTCTCTTCCAGCTGCTGACGATCGCCCTGTTCTCGTTCTACTTCGCCGCGGACGGACCGCGTCTGCGGCGTGGGCTGTGCTCCGTGCTGCCGCCCGCCAAGCAGGCCGAGGTGCTGCGCGCGTGGGAGATCGCCGTCGACAAGACCGGCGGCTACCTGTACTCACGCGGTCTGATGGCACTGATCTCGGGGGCCGCGCACTACGTACTCCTGGAGGCGCTGGGCATCCCGTACGCGCCCGTGCTCGCCGTGTGGGTGGGCGTGGTCTCGCAGTTCATCCCCACCATCGGCACCTATCTCGCGGGCGCCCTGCCCATGCTGATCGCCTTCACCGTCTCCCCGCTGTACGCGCTGTGGGTGCTGCTCTTCGTCGTGGTCTACCAGCAGTTCGAGAACTACGTGCTCCAGCCCAAGCTGACCTCCAAGACCGTCGACATCCACCCCGCGGTCGCCTTCGGCTCGGTCATCGCCGGCACCGCCCTCCTCGGTGCCGTCGGCGCCCTGATCTCCATCCCGGCCGTCGCCACCCTCCAGGCGTTCCTGGGCGCGTACGTGAAGCGGTACGCCGTCACCGACGACCCCCGCGTCCACGGCCACCACCGCCGGGGCGAGGGCCCGCGGCTGCTCCGGCGCGCGCGGGGTCTGTGGGCGAGTGCGCGGCAGCGGCGGGGGACCGGGCGGAGGGACGACGCGGAGAACGGCTCGGGGGACAGGCCGGGCAACGGCTCGGACTGAGGCGCTCGCGGCGGCGGCCGCCCTCGGAGGACGGATGCCGGTACGGGTGCCGCTTGACACGAAAATCGAACATCCATTCTTATGGGGGATCCGGCAAGGCCCGCGACGGGAATTATGTCCCGGTTCGGGTAGGTAAGTACCCGAGTTATCCACAGGCCGGACCGGCGTCGGGGCGCATTGTCAGTGGCAGGCGTTAGCGTCTTTGACGTGAAGCGATCGACTCAAGCAAACCGGGTGGAACCCATGGCAGGAACCGACCGCGAGAAGGCCCTGGATGCCGCTCTCGCACAGATTGAACGGCAGTTCGGCAAGGGCGCGGTCATGCGCATGGGCGAGCGGTCGAAGGAGCCCATCGAGGTCATCCCGACCGGGTCGACCGCGCTCGACGTGGCCCTCGGCGTCGGCGGTCTGCCGCGCGGCCGTGTCGTGGAGATCTACGGACCGGAATCCTCCGGTAAGACCACACTGACCCTGCACGCCGTGGCCAACGCGCAGAAGGCCGGCGGCCAGGTCGCCTTCGTGGACGCGGAACACGCCCTCGACCCCGAGTACGCGCGCAAGCTCGGCGTCGACATCGACAACCTCATCCTCTCCCAGCCCGACAACGGCGAGCAGGCCCTGGAGATCGTGGACATGCTGGTCCGCTCCGGTGCCCTCGACCTGATCGTCATCGACTCCGTCGCCGCGCTCGTCCCGCGCGCGGAGATCGAGGGCGAGATGGGTGACAGCCACGTCGGTCTGCAGGCCCGTCTGATGAGCCAGGCGCTGCGGAAGATCACCAGCGCGCTCAACCAGTCCAAGACCACCGCGATCTTCATCAACCAGCTCCGCGAGAAGATCGGCGTGATGTTCGGCTCCCCGGAGACCACGACCGGTGGCCGCGCGCTGAAGTTCTACGCCTCGGTGCGCATCGACATCCGCCGCATCGAGACCCTGAAGGACGGCACCGAGGCGGTCGGCAACCGCACCCGCTGCAAGGTCGTCAAGAACAAGGTCGCGCCGCCCTTCAAGCAGGCCGAGTTCGACATCCTCTACGGCCAGGGCATCAGCCGCGAGGGCGGCCTGATCGACATGGGCGTGGAGCACGGCTTCGTCCGCAAGGCCGGCGCCTGGTACACCTACGAGGGCGACCAGCTCGGCCAGGGCAAGGAGAACGCCCGCAACTTCCTGAAGGACAACCCCGATCTCGCCAACGAGATCGAGAAGAAGATCAAGGAGAAGCTCGGCGTCGGCGTGCGCCCCGAGGAGCCCGCGGCGGAGCCGGGCACGGACGCCGCGGCAGCCCCGGGCGCGCCCGCGGACGACGCCAAGACGGTTCCGGCTCCCGCCGCCAAGACCGCCAAGACCAAGGCCGCGACCGCCAAGAGCTGATCCGTGACACGACGAACGGACTGGGCCGAGTACGACGCCCGTCCCGGCGCCCCCTGGGAGCCGGGGGGCGGGGGCCACGACGGCCCCGCCCGGGGCGACGACCGGCTGGACGGCGGCCCGGGCGATGGTGACGGCGGCCGGTACGGCGGTGACGGCGCGGGCGGTGACGGCCCGCACCGTGGCGGCCGGGCGGCCGGACGTGGCGGCGAGGGCGGTCCGCGCGGCGGGCGCGGACGTCGTCGCCGCGGCTTCGGGGAACCGTCCGCCGAGGACGGAGGCGCCTTCTCCTCGTCGAGGGCCGAGAAGGGGGAGCCTTCGGGAGACCCGGCTGAGCGGGCGCGGGCGATCTGCCTGCGCCTGCTCACCGGGACCCCGCGCACGCGGAAGCAGCTGGCCGACGCCCTGCGCAAGCGGGAGATCCCGGACGACGTGGCCGAGGAGGTGCTCTCGCGGTTCGAGGAGGTCGGGCTGATCAACGACAGCGCCTTCGCGGACGCCTGGGTGGAGTCCCGGCACCACGGCCGAGGGCTGGCCCGGCGCGCGCTCGCGCAGGAGCTGCGGACCAAGGGGGTCGACTCAACGCTGATCGACGAGGCCGTCTCCCAGCTCGACTCCGAGCGGGAGGAGGAGACCGCACGCGACCTCGTCGCCCGCAAGCTGCGCTCGACCCGTGGTCTGGAGCGCGACAAGCGGCTCCGCCGCCTTGCGGGCATGCTGGCGCGCAAGGGCTACTCGGAGGGCATGGCCCTGCGGGTGGTCCGGCAGGCGCTGGAGGATGAGGGCGAGGACACCGAGTTCTTGACGGAGGACGGGGTCTGAGCCCTGCGCAGACGCATGAGCCACCCCGTCAGCCCGCTGATCACCGCGCTCCGGACCGGCTCCGGAGCGGCGCTCTCCCCCTACCGAGGACGCTGCGGCTGCTCCTGGGTGCCGAGGACCCCGGTGCCGCTCACTGCCAGTCCTCGGGGCGCTCGACCTGCTCCAGACGGAGGATCTGTCCCGTACGGCTGAAGCGGCGGATGCGCGGCAGCGGCGGGTAGTAGGCGTGGACGGAGACGGCGTGCTCCTCGGTGGACTCGTTGAGGACCTCGTGGACGTGGTGGCGTCCGAACGCGCGGCCCCGGCCGGCCGGCAGGGTGCGCTCCCGGTCCACGCCGTCCGTCAGCTCCAGGGTCTTCCAGCCGTCGGTGGGCAGCCGCACGGCCAGCGAGTACTCCTTGAGCTCACCCTGTGCGGTGGTGAAGGCCCCCACCGAGTCCGCGTGGTCGTGCCAGCCGGTGCCCGTTCCGGGCGGCCAGCCGATCAGCCAGGCCTCGCTTCCGCCCGGCCCCTCCAGGCGCACCCAGGTGCGGCCCTCGGGGTCGAGGGGGAGGGAGGCGATCAGCCGGGCGTCGGCGGCCGTGCGCCGGACGAAGTCGAGGAGGTCGGCCTGGGTGGGCGCGGCCACGGCCGGGGACACGGAGGGGGAGACAGACACGGGTACCGTCCTGAGAACGTTCGCGGGAGCGCGCGGCGGCGCACGAGCGCACAGACGCATCGGCGGCGCACGCCGGTGGAAGAGGGGGATGCGAGTTCAGCAGGACGGACGACACACGCAGCCCGCATAGCGGACGAGGTCCATATGGACCCTCCGCCACAGGCGCACATCGGTGTCGGTCACGACCGGGAGTAGACCACGCCGGTGGTGACCGGTCAACCGAACGTCACCATGCGGACAGCACGGTGACGATGAGTACGCTCCTCCGGTTGTCGTACCGAAAAGCGCGGGGTGGCGAGGGTCCCGCTCACTGCGCCGCCGAGCCTGCCGTCGCCTCCTCCGACGCCTTGCCGCCGACCGCCGCCTCCGCCGCCGCGTACAGGTCGGCCGGGCGCACCCCGTTCAACGCGGTGACCAGGTGCCCGTCGGGCCGCACCAGCAGCACGGTGTGGGCGGCCGCGCCCGGGTAGCTCTCGGCCACCAGCAGCTCGGCCGGGCTCGGCAGGGCCGTCACGGCGGCGGCCAGCCGGGGCATGATCCCGGCGCTCACCCAGTGCCGGCGCTCCCACACACCCGTACCCGGCGCGATCAGCACGACGAGCAGCGCGCCCCGGCCGAGCCGGTCCCGCAGCCGTACGAAGGAGCCGTCCTCGGCGGTCACCCGCACGTCCTCGACCGGCGCGCCCGCAGGGGTGCCCACGGGTACTTCGGCCTCCAGGAGCCGGGGCGCGAGCGGCGAGCCGGCATGGCCGCCCGGCGTGCCCAGCTGACCGCGCCCCAGATGCCCGTCGGTGAGCAGCACGTCGTGCCCGCGAGCCGTGCCGGGCACGTACGACCTTATGCCGCCGCCCCCGCGCAGCAGCGGCAGCACCTGGTCGGCCGCGCGCAGCCGGGCGGCGACGACCGCGCGGCGCTCGGCCTGGTAGCTGTCCAGCAGCGCCTCGTGCGGACCGTGATGCCAGGTCAGAGCCAGTTTCCAGGCGAGGTTGTCGGCGTCGCGCAGCCCCTCGTCGACCCCCTGCGTGCCGAGGGTGCCGAGCAGGTGCGCGGCGTCACCGGCGAGGAGGACCCGGCCCACGCGCCAGCGGCGGGCGAGCCGGTGGTGCACGGTGTGCACGCCGGTGTCGAGCAGTTCGTACTCCGGTGTCGGGCCGTCGCTCCAGCCCGTCAGGGTCTCGCGGACGCGGGTCAGCAGCAGCTCGGGGGTGACGAGGTCCTTGCCGGGCGGGAGCAGCCAGTCCAGGCGCCAGACGCCGTCCGGCAGCGGACGGGCGGTGACCTCCCCGGCGGAGGGACCGGTCATCCGCCACGGCGGTGACCGGTGGAGCAACGCCTCGCCGTCCCACGGAAGGTCCGCGCGCAGCGCGGCCACGGCGTGTCGCTCCACCGCCGTACGGCCGGGGAAGCGGATGTCGAGGAGTTTGCGGACCGTGGAGCGGGGGCCGTCGCAGCCGATCAGATGGCTGCCGCGCCACCAGGTGCCCTGAGGGCCGCGGGTGTGGGCCGTGACAGCGGAAGGTTCCTGCTCGATCGTGTCCAGGCGGCTGTCCACGGCGAGTTCCACGAGCCGCTCGCCGGCGAGGGCGGCGCGCAGGGCGCCGGTCAGCACATGCTGGGCGATGTGCAGCGGGGCCGGTTCGCCGTCCCCGAACGTGACCTCCCGCGTCACCTGCCGACGGCGCATCGCCCGCCATCCGGTCCAGCGCAAGCCCGCCTCGTCCAGGGAGATCCCGGTGAGCCGCTCCATGAGGGCGGCGGTGTCCTCGCGCAGCACGACGGTGCGCGCGAGCCGTGGCTCGTCCTGGCCCGGTCCCTCGTCGAGGACGACGGACGGCACCTCCTGGCGGGCCAGAGCCAGGGCGAGGGTGAGCCCCACCGGCCCTGCTCCGACGATGATCACCGGGTCCACGGCGTGGCGCTCCCTGCCTTCGACGGTGTCCTCGGGGACGTGAGTGAACAACAGGTTGGAGCAGGGTGCACGATCACAGAACGTATGCAACCCATTGTCGTTGTTTGCGTCAAGCGACGAAAGGCAGTGGCGCGCACGCCACTGCCTTTGTCCCGGTCACGCCAGTTGAGGGTGGGTCAGATGGTGCCGCCCGCGCCGGTGCCGTAGGAGCCGCCGACCTCGGCCGCGTTGAGTTCGTCCACGTCCTCGACGCCGAGCACCGCGCCGGTGCCGCGCTTGCTGCGCCGCAGGCGGCGCTCCAGCCAGCTCGCGAAGCTGGTCAGCAGGAAGTTCAGCAGGACGAACATGGCCGCGACCACGATGAAGCTGGGGATCGGGTTGGCGTAGAACGCCGCGAGCGTGCCACGCGAGTTGAGCAGCTCGGTGAACCCGATCATCACACCGCCGAGCGCCGTGTCCTTCACGATGACCACCAGCTGGCTGACGATCGCCGGGAGCATGGCGGTGACCGCCTGCGGCAGCAGGATGCTGCTCATCGTCTGACCCTTGCGCAGACCGATGGCGTACGCCGCCTCCGTCTGGCCCTTGGGGAGGGACAGGATGCCCGCCCGGACGATCTCGGCGAGGACGGCCGCGTTGTAGAGCACGAGACCGGTGACGACCGCGTAGAGGGGCCGGTCCTCGCTGGTGACGTCCGTGGAGCGGGCATAGAACTCGTTGGCGAACAGCATCAGCAGCAGCACCGGGATGGCCCGGAAGAACTCCACCACCGTGCCGGACACGGCGCGTACCCACCGGTGCTCGGACAGCCGGGCGATGCCGAAGACGGCGCCGAGCGGAAGGGCGATCACCATGGAGAGCGACGCGGCCTTCAGGGTGTCGGCGAGGCCGGGGAGCAGGTAGGTCGTCCACGCCTGCGACTCGGTGAACGGCTTCCACTGCGCGGACGTGAGGAGGTCCTTCGCCTCCATCTTCTGCCACACCCACCACAGGAGCAGGACGAGAAGGACGCAGAAGAGCACCGAGAAGAGGACGTTGCGCCGTCTGGCGCGGGGGCCGGGCGTGTCGTAGAGGACCGAGCTCATCGCTTCACCGCCAGTCGCTTGCCCAGCCAGCCCAGGATGAGGCCGGTCGGCAGGGTCAGTACCACGAACCCGAACGCGAAGACCGCGCCGATGGCCAGCGTCTGCGCTTCGTTCTCGATCATCGTCTTCATCAGGTAGGCGGCCTCGGCGACGCCGATGGCGGCCGCCACCGTGGTGTTCTTGGTGAGCGCGATCAGGACGTTGGCCAGCGGGCCGATGACCGCGCGGAAGGCCTGCGGCAGGACGACGAGCCGCAGGGTCTGGCTGAAGTTCAGCCCGATGGCCCGGGCTGCCTCCGCCTGTCCGAGCGGCACCGTGTTGATGCCGGAGCGCAGCGCCTCACAGACGAAGGCGGCGGTGTAGGCGACCAGACCGAGCACGGCCAGCCGGAAGCCCTGGATCTTGAAGTCCTCGGAGCCCATGGTGACACCGAAGACGTCGGCCAGGCCGAGCGAGCAGAAGAGGATGATGACCGTCAGGGGGATGTTCCGGACGATGTTGACGTAGGCGGTGCCGAACCCGCGCATCAGCGGGACCGGGCTGACCCGCATGGCGGCCAGCAGGGTGCCCCAGATCAGGGAGCCCACGGCGGAGAGGGCGGCGAGTTTCACCGTCATCCAGAACGCCCCGAGGACGTCGTAACCTTCAAGAAAGTCGAACACGATCTCCCGCGCTTCCGGGTGGGTGGCGTATGTGGAGGGCGGGGCGCGCCGCCGCCGTGATCGCGACGGACGGCGGCGTGCCGCAGGAAACCCCGCTGGGCTGGACGGTGCTTACGAGGCGTTCGGGACGATGACGCCGATCTTCGGAGCGGGCTCGTTCTTGTAGTCCGCCGGGCCGAAGTTGGCGTCGACCGCCTTCTGCCACGAGCCGTCGCTGACCATCTGCTCCAGCGCCTTGTTGATCTTGTCGAGGGTCGCGGTGTCGCCCTTCTTGACGCCGACGCCGTAGTTCTCGTTGCTGAGCTTGAGGCCCGCGAGCTTGAACTTGCCCTTGTACTGGTCCTGCGCGGCGAAGCCGGCGAGGATCGAGTCGTCCGTCGTCACGGCGTCCACGGCGCCGCTCTGCAGGCCGGCGATGCACTCCGAGTAGGTGCTGTACTCCCTCAGGTTCGCCTTGGGGGCGATCGACTTCTGGACGTTCTGTGCCGAGGTGGAACCGGTCACGGAGCACAGCTTCTTGCCGTTGAGGTCCGTGCCCTTGGAGATGTCCGAGTCCGACTTGACCAGCAGGTCCTGGTGGGCCAGCAGGTACGGGCCGGCGAAGTCCACCTTCTGCTTGCGCTCGTCGGTGATCGAGTAGGTGGCGGCGATGAACTTCACGTCGCCGCGGGCGAGGGCGTTCTCGCGGTCGGCGCTCTTGGTCTCGACGAACTCGATCTGGTCCGGCTCGTAGCCGAGCTGCTTGGCGACATAGGTGGCGACGTCCACGTCGAAGCCGGCGAAGGATCCGTCGGGCTTCTTCAGGCCGAGGCCGGGCTGGTCGTACTTGATGCCGATCTTGATCTTGCCGCCGCCGCTGCCACCGGTGGAGCTGCTGCCGCCCTCGTCCTTGTTGTCGCCGCCGCAGGCGGTGGCGGACAGCGTGAGCGCGAGTACGACGGCCGAGGCGGCGGTGACCTTGCGAAGCTTCATGTCGACTTCCTTAAGAGTGATGAAGGACTGAGGGCGGTGCGGATGCGCGTCGGAGAGGCGTCAGTGGTGCAGGATCTTCGACAGGAAGTCCTTGGCACGGTCGCTGCGCGGGTTGCTGAAGAACTGTTCCGGCGCAGCCTCTTCGACGATTCGTCCGTCCGCCATGAACACCACGCGGTTTGCAGCCGATCGTGCGAAGCCCATCTCATGGGTGACGACGATCATGGTCATGCCGTCCCGGGCGAGCTGCTGCATGACTTCCAGGACCTCGTTGATCATCTCGGGGTCGAGAGCCGACGTCGGCTCGTCGAAGAGCATGACCTTCGGGTTCATCGCCAGCGCCCGGGCGATGGCGACGCGCTGCTGCTGGCCGCCCGAAAGCTGGGCGGGGTACTTGTCGGCCTGGGTGCCCACGCCGACCCGGTCGAGGAGGGTGCGGGCCTTCTCCTCGGCCTGCTTCTTGTCGGCCCTGCGGACCTTGACCTGGCCCAGCATCACGTTCTCGAGCACTGTCTTGTGCGCGAACAGGTTGAACGACTGGAAGACCATGCCGACGTCGGCCCGCAGCCGCGCCAGCGCCTTGCCCTCCGCAGGCAGAGGCTTCCCGTCGATCGTGATGCTGCCCCCGTCGATCGTCTCCAAACGGTTGATGGTGCGGCACAGGGTCGACTTTCCGGACCCGGAGGGCCCGATGACCACGACGACCTCGCCGCGCGCGATCGTCAGATCGATGTCCTGGAGTACGTGCAACGCGCCGAAGTGCTTGTTGACATTCTTCAGGACGACGAGTTCGCCGGGCGGGGCCGCGTCTTCCTTGGCCACCGATACTTCGGTCATCGCTCTCAGGCTCCGTCCTCCTCGGTTTCGGAGGACAGTAGTGAGCGGCCCCGACCAGCGTCATTACATCTGAGGGGAATCTGAGCATCACGATCCGATAGCAATCGGACACGTGTCGTAGCACTTGTGACCTGCGTGCGTATCGGGCGGATAACGGAAGCCGCGCGCAACCGGAACCCACTTGACTGCGTCCTCGTCCATCAGCGTGACTGCCATGGTGCGCACGCGCGCGTGCCCGCATTTTGTATCCAAACAGACCAAACAGCCGATGAATCGGAGGGGGCCTGGATGAGACTGCTCCTCGTCGAGGACGACAACCATGTCGCCGCCGCGCTGTCCGCGGTCCTCAAGCGGCACGGTTTCGACGTCACGCACGCCCGCAATGGCGAGGAGGCGCTCCAGGCCCTGGTTCCCGAGGGCCCCGGCTTCGGGGTCGTCCTGCTCGACCTCGGCCTGCCCGACCAGGACGGCTACGAGGTCTGCGGCAAGATCCGCAAGCGCACCGCCACCCCGGTGATCATGGTGACGGCCCGCTCCGACGTACGCTCCCGCATCCACGGCCTCAACCTGGGAGCCGACGACTACGTGGTGAAGCCGTACGACACCGGAGAGCTGCTCGCCCGGATCCACGCCGTCAGCCGGCGCACCGTCCCCGAGGACGTGGCCGCGGGCGGCGAGGACGCGCTGCGGCTGGGCCCGGTGCAGATCGAGCTGCCCACCAGACGCGTCACGGTCGACGGCTCGGTCGTCCAGCTGACCCGCAAGGAGTTCGACCTGCTCGCGCTGCTCGCCCAGCGCCCCGGGGTCGTCTTCCGGCGCGAGCAGATCATCAGCGAGGTGTGGCGCACCAGTTGGGAGGGGACCGGGCGCACACTCGAGGTGCACGTCGCCTCCCTGCGGGCCAAACTCCGCATGCCCGCCCTCATCGAGACCGTCCGCGGCGTCGGGTACCGGCTCGTCGCCCCGAGTGCGTAGCGGGGACCGTTGCGCACCCGTCTCCTGCCGCTGCTCATCGTGCTGATGGCGGCCGTGCTGCTCGCCCTGGGGGTGCCGCTGGCCGTCAGCGTGGCCGGGGCGCAGCAGCAGAAGGTGGTTGTCGACCGGATCGACGACACCGCCCGCTTCGCGGCGCTCGCCCAGTTCGTCACCGCGCCGCTGGGGACGGACGACTCCGCGTCCGCGTCCACGGACGAGCGGCTCGCGACCCTGGAGCGCGAACTCGCCAGCTACTACGACGTCTACGGCATCAGTGCCGGCGTCTTCTACCCCACGGACACCCCGCTGGCTCATGCGCCGAAGGACTCCTACCTGCCGCAGACAGGTGAGGTGCGGGACGCTTTTGACGAGGCGCTGCTCAGCCGGCGCAGCCATGACCCGGAGCAGGTGTGGCCGTGGCAGCGCCGTCATCTCGTCGTGGCGTCACCGGTCATCCGGGACGGTGACGTGGTGGCCGTCGTCGTCACCGACTCGCCCACCGGGCCGATGCGGTCGCGGATCCTGCACGGCTGGCTGGTCATCGGCGCGGGCGAGATCGCCGCGATGCTGCTGGCCATCGGCGCCGCGCTGCGGCTGACCGGGTGGGTCCTCAAGCCCGTACGCGTCCTGGACGTCACCACCCACGCGATCGCGAGCGGCCGGCTGAAGTCCCGGGTCGCGGTCGCGAGCGGGCCGCCGGAACTCAGACGCCTGGGCCGGTCGTTCAACGAGATGGCGGACAACGTCGAGGACGTCCTGGAGCAGCAGCGCGCCTTCGTCGCCGACGCCTCGCACCAGTTGCGCAACCCGCTCGCGGCGCTGCTGCTGCGCATCGAACTGCTGGCGTACGAACTCCCCGAGGGCAACGAGGAGATCGCCTCCGTCCAGAACGAGGGCAGGCGCCTGGCCCAGGTCCTGGACGACCTGCTCGACCTCGCCCTGGCCGAGCACACCGAGGCCGACCTGAGGGTCACCGACGTCGGCGCGCTGACCGCCGAGCGCGTCGCCGCCTGGGCGCCCACGGCCGAGGCCAAGGGCGTCCGGCTGGTCGGCGACTGCCCGCCCACCACGGCCTGGGCCGACCCGGTCACGCTCTCCAGCGCCCTGGACGCGGTGATCGACAACGCGGTGAAGTTCACGCCGGAGGGCGAGAGCGTCGAGGTGACCGTCGCGGCCGACGGCCAGACCTCCACCGTCGTGGTCACGGACCACGGCCCCGGCCTCACCGACGAGGAACTCACGCGCGTGGGCGACCGCTTCTGGCGCAGCGGCCGCCATCAGAACATCAAGGGCTCCGGTCTGGGCCTGTCCATCTCCCGGGCCCTGCTCGCGGCCGGCGGCGGCACGATCTCGTACGACCACCACGAGCCGACCGGGCTGACGGTGACGGTGGCGGTGCCGAGGTCGAGGCCTACGGCTTGACCGAGCGGTAGTAGCGCCGGGCGCCGGTGTGCAGCGGGAGCGGGTCGGTGTAGATGGCCGTGCGCAGGTCCACCAGCTGGGCGGAGTGCACGTGGCCGCCGATGTCGTCCCGGCTCTTGATCACGGTCCGGGTCAGCCACTCGGTGAGCCGGGGGTCCATGTCCGTGCGGGTCATCAGCAGGTTGGACACCGCGATCGTCGGCACGGTGTCGCCGTTCTGGACGGTGGGATAGGCGGACTCGGGCATGTTGGTGGCCCGGTAGTAGCCGGTGGAGTCGTCCTGGTCGTGCATCTGGGCGACGAGGGCCGCGTCGATCGGCACGAACCGGAACGTGAAGGAGTTCGCCAGGTCCTCCAGACCGGCCGTCGGGACCCCGCCCGACCAGAAGAACGCGTCGATCTTCCCCTGCTTCAGCCGCTCGGGACCGGTGTCGATGCCCTGCGACACCGCCGTGATGTCCTTGGCCGGGTCCAGGCCCGCCGCCTTCAGCACCCGCTCGGCGATCAGCCGCACACCGGAGCGCGGCAGCCCCGTCGCCACCGTCTTCCCCCGCAGGTCCGTGATCGAGCGCACGTCCGAGTCCCGCGGCACCACGAGCTGGACGTAGTCGTCGTAGAGGCGGGCCACCCCGCGCAGCCGGGTCGTCGAACCGGCGTGCTGCTCCTCGTACGTCTGGACCGCGTCGGCCGCGGCGATGGTGAAGTCGGCCTGGCCGGTCGCCACGCGCGCGACGTTCTCCTGCGAGCCGTTGCTGGTCGTCAGCGTCACCTTCAGCCCCGGCATGTCCTTGGCGAGCTCCTTGCGCAGCAGGCTGCCGTACTCCTGGTAGACGCCGCGGGTCGTGCCCGTGCTGAAGGTGATCGACCCGCTCGGCGGCGCCTCGCCCAGCGGCAGCAGCCACCACAGCAGCAGCCCGAGGGCGACGACACCGGCCGCCGCGCCCTGCAGGGCCCGGCGCCTGCCGATACGGGGAAGGACCTTGGACATGCGGCGATCCTGCCAGGCCACGCGCGCCGATGGCCAGGGCGGGGCTCACAGGGCCGGTGGCCGACGGCGATGTCGGTGGGCGTCGTTACAGTCGGGGCATGAGCTCTTCCTCGCCCGCCGACCTGGTCCGTGAGTTCCACCGTGCCTTCGGGCTCGACGCGCGCAGTACGCCGACGGAGGTGTCGCCCGGCCTCGCCGCGCACCGTGGGGAGCTGCTCGCCGAGGAGGCGGCGGAGGTCGCCGAGGTGTCGGTGAGCGGGCCGCTGGACCGGCTCGCGCACGAGCTGGCGGACGTCGTCTACGTCGCGTACGGCACGGCCCTGGTGCACGGGATCGACCTCGACGCGGTGATCGCCGAGATCCACCGCTCCAACATGACCAAGCTGGGCCCCGACGGCCAGGTCGCCCGCCGGGCCGACGGCAAGGTGCTCAAGGGGGAGCACTACGCGGCGCCGGACGTGTCGGCGGTGCTGCGCCGCCAGGGCTGGACACCCGGGGGCGGCGCAGCGTCCTGAGGAGCACGGCGACGCCCCTCCGCGCCTGCGGTCACCGCGGTCGGGGCGGCGCCCCCTCCATGACTGCGGTCGCCGCGTGGTCCTTCCGGCGCCGCTGATCCCGGCGCGGTCGCCCGCCGGCTCTGTCTCAGTCGCGCACCGGCTCCTGAGCCGCCCGCGCCCCGGTCGGCTGCTCCGCCGTGTTCTCCCGGGGCGCCGTGCGGCGGGTCCAGCGCAGGGCCAGGGGTTCCGCGTAGCGCGCGGTGAGCGGGCCCAGGACCACCAGAAGCAGGACGTACGCCGTGGCCAGGGGGCCCAGGGACGGCTCGATCCCGGCGGTGACCGCGAGACCGGCGATGACGATCGAGAACTCGCCGCGGGCGACCAGCGCGCCGCCCGCGCGCCAGCGGCCCTTGACGGAGATGCCCGCGCGCCGGGCCGCCCAGTAACCGGTGGCGATCTTCGTCGCGGCGGTGACGACGGCCAGCGCCAGGGCGGGGAGCAGGACGGGAGGGATGCTCGCCGGGTCGGTGTGCAGCCCGAAGAAGACGAAGAAGATCGCCGCGAACAGGTCCCGCAGCGGGCTCAGCAACGTGTGCGCACCCTCCGCGGCCTCCCCCGACAGCGCGATGCCCACCAGGAACGCGCCGACCGCGGCCGACACCTGGAGCTGCTGCGCCACACCGGCGACGAGGATCGTCAGCCCCAGCACGACGAGCAGCAGCTTCTCCGGGTCGTCGCTCGACACGAACCGGGAGATGACCCGGCCGTGGCGCACCGCCGCGAACAGCACGAGCCCCGCGGCGCCCAGCGCGATCGCCAGGGTCAGGCTGCCGGCCGCCAGACCCGCGCCGGCCACCAGCGCGGTGATGATCGGCAGGTAGACGGCCATCGCCAGATCCTCCAGGACCAGGACGCTGAGGATGACCGGCGTCTCACGGTTGCCGACCCGGCCCAGGTCGCCGAGCACCTTGGCGATCACCCCGGACGAGGAGATCCAGGTGACCCCGGCGAGCACCACGGCCGCGACGGGTCCCCAGCCCAGGAGCAGCGCGGCGGCCGCGCCCGGCAGGGCGTTGAGGGCGCAGTCGACGAGACCGGCCGGGTAGTGGGCCTTGAGGTTGGAGACCAGATCGCTCGCCGTGTACTCCAGGCCGAGCATCAGCAGCAACAGGATGACGCCGATCTCGGCACCGGTGGCGATGAACTCCTCGCTCGCCCCGAGCGGCAGCAGCCCGCCCTCGCCGAAGGCCAGACCGGCCAGCAGATACAGCGGTATCGGGGAGAACCGGAAACGGGCGGCGAACCGGCCGAGCAGCCCGAGCGCCAGGATGACGGATCCGAACTCGATCAGCAGGACGGCGGAGTGCACGCGATCACTCCCGGCCGAGGATCGCCGCGGCCGCGTCCACGCCCTCACGGGTGCCGATCACGATGAGCGTGTCGCAGCCCGCCAGCCGGAAGTCCGGTGCCGGGGACGGGATCGCCTCGGCGCGCCGCAGCACCGCGACGATCGACGCGCCCGTCTCCGTGCGCATCCGGGTGTCGCCCAGCAGCCGTCCGTTCCAGCGCGAGGCGGCCGCGACCTCGATGCGTTCGGCGACCAGGCCCAGGCCCGTGGTGTACAGCAGGCTCGGACTGTGGTGGGAGGGTTTCAGCGCGTCGATCAGGGAACCGGCCTCCGCGCCGGTCAGCCGCAGGGACTGGGCGCAGGAGTCCGGGTCGTCGGCGCGGTACACGGCGACGGTTCGGGTGCCGTCGCGGTGCGCCACCACGGACAGATGCCGCTGCTCTCGTGTCACCAGGTCGTACTGGACTCCGATGCCTGGCAGCGGTGTCGTGCGGAGGCGTGGAGCAGACACGTTTCTTCCCCTTGCTGGTCGGGTGGCCGGAACGGCCATGCTGCCATCCGCCCGTACGGTGGCGACATGGGTGTTGTGACGGATGGACAGGCCCCGCGCGAGGCGGAGAGGCTGGTCACGGCGGTGCCGTGGGTGCGCGGCGGGAGAGGAGGGGGCGGGAGCGTGTCGCTGTTCTGGCGGATCTTCACCCTCAACGCGGTCGGCCTGACCGTGGCCACCGCACTGCTCCTGGGGCCGGTCACCGTCTCCACGCCGGTGCTGCCGGGCGAGGCGCTCGTCGTCCTGGGCGGCCTGGCCGTGCTGCTGGCCGTCAACGTCCTCGTGCTGCGGGTGGGACTGGCCCCGCTGGGGCGGCTCGGCCGGGCGATGGCCGACGCCGACCTGCTGCGGCCGGGGGCCCGCGCCGTGGTGTCGGGCCCGGTCGAGACGGCCGAGCTGATCACCACCTACAACGCCATGCTCGACCGGCTGGAGGCCGAGCGCGCCGCCAGCGCGGCCCGCGCGCTGTCCGCCCAGGAGCGTGAACGCCATCGCGTCGCGCGCGAACTCCACGACGAGGTCGGCCAGACCCTGACCGCGGTCCTCCTCCAGCTCAAGCGGGTCGCCGACCGGGCACCGGCGGACCTGCGCGCGGAACTGGGCCAGGCCCAGCAGGCCACCCGCGCCGGGCTCGACGAGATCCGGCGCATCGCGCGCCGTCTGCGCCCCGGCGTCCTCGACGAACTCGGCCTGCTCAGCGCGTTGCGTTCGCTCGCGGCCGAGTTCACCACCCACGGGCTGACGGTCCGTCACGACCTGCGCGCCGGGCTGCCCTCGCTGACCGAGGAGACGGAACTCGTGCTCTACCGCGTCGCCCAGGAAGCCCTCACCAACACCGCCCGGCACGCCGGCGCCGACCGCGCCGAACTCCGGCTGCGCCCGGTGGGCGACGGCGTCGAACTCCTCGTACGGGACAACGGCCGCGGACTCGGCCCGGCGGCCGCGGAGGGGGCCGGCATCCGGGGCATGCGGGAACGGGCGCTGCTGATCGGGGCGACCCTGACCGTGGAGGCGGGGGCCGGTCGTGGCGGGTCCGTGGGGTCGGGGACTGCTCGTGCCGGGTCCGTGGGGCCGGGGGCCGGTCGTGGCGGGTCCGGTGGGTCGGGGACTGCTCGTGCCGGGTCCGTGGGGTCGGGGGCCGGTCGTGGCGGAACCGTCGGGTCGGGGACCTTTCGTGCCGGAGCCGTCGGGGCCGGTACGGAGGTACGGCTGCGGGCGCCGGTGAGGCCGGTCGTCGGCACCGGTCTCGCCGGTACCGCGGGCAACGCCGTCGGCGGGCCCGTCGGAGCGGTGCGGTGACCGGGCGCGCGTCGCCGGTCCGCGTCCTCCTCGCCGACGACCACACGCTCGTGCGCCGGGGCGTGCGGCTGATCCTCGACGGCGAACCCGATCTGGAGGTCGTCGCCGAGGCCGGGGACGGCGCCGAGGCGGTCGAACGGGCCCGGGCCGGGGACATCGACCTGGCCGTGCTCGACGTGGCCATGCCCCGGATGACCGGACTGCAGGCGGCCCGCGAACTGTCCCGGCGGCAGAACGCGCCGCGCATCCTCGTCCTGACCATGTACGACAACGAGCAGTACTTCTTCGAGGCCCTCAAGGCGGGGGCGGGCGGTTACGTCCTGAAGTCCGTCGCCGACCGCGACCTCGTCGAGGCATGCCGGGCGGTGGTGCGCGACGAGCCGTTCATCTACCCGGGCGCCGAGCGGGCCCTCGTGCGCTCGTACCTGGAGCGGCTGCACCGCGGGGACGGTGTCGACGGGCTCCCGGAGCGGCCCATCACCGAGCGCGAGGAGGAGATCCTCAAGCTCGTCGCCGAGGGGCACACCTCACGGGAGATCGGCGCCCTGCTCTTCATCAGCGCCAAGACCGTCGAACGTCACCGCGCCAACCTCCTGCACAAGCTCGGCATGCGCGACCGCCTCGAACTCACCCGCTACGCGATCCGCGCGGGCCTCATCGACCCCTGAACGACGTCCCGGACCTCACAGGAGCGCGTCCCAGTCCTCGTCGAAGCCGGCCGCGGCCAGGAACATCGGCTCCGGCGCCTCGGCCGGCTGGTCCGGCCCCTCGTCCGGGCCGCGCAGCGGCTGTTCGGTCCAGATGCACTTGCCGTTCGGCGTGTACCGCGCGCCCCACCGGCCGGAGAGCGCCGTGATCAGCTGCAGGCCCCGGCCGCCCTCGTCGGTCTCCGTGGCGCGACGGATGCGGGGCATGGTCTGGCTGGCGTCGTAGACCTCGCAGATCAGCTCGGCGCCGTGCAGCAGGCGCAGCCGCACCGGGCCCCGGGCATGCCGGACGACATTGCCGACGAGCTCGCTGACCAGGAGTTCCGTGGTGGGGGCCAAATGGTCCAGGTCCCAGTGGGCGAGTTGCTCGCGGACGTGCCGGCGGGCCAGGCCGGCGGCTCTCGGGTCCTCGGGCAGCGGCCAGGAGGCCATCCGGTCCGCGGGCAGCGCGTGCAGCCGGGCGAGGAGGAACGCGGCGTCGTCGGCCTGCTGCTCGGTGGGCAGGAGACCGGCCGTCAGCGTGTCGCACAGCCGCTCGAGATCCACGGCCGGGCCGACGGTGCCGCCCGTGTGCGCCGCCTTCAGCAAGCGGGCCAGCTCCGCCATCCCCTCGTCGATGTCCCGCTTCGCCGACTCGACCAGACCGTCCGTGTACAGCACGAGCAGACTGCCGTCCGGGACCTCCAGCTCGACCGTCTCGAACGGCGGTTCCGCCGCGCCCAGGGGCGGGTCGGCGTCCGGTTCCGGGAAGTGCACGGTGCCGTCGGGACGCACCAGCGCGGGCGGCGGGTGTCCGGCGCGGACCAAAGAGCAGACCCGGGTGGTGGAGTCGTACAGCGCGTACAGACAGGTGGCGTACGACCCCTCGCCCATGCCGGCGACGATGTCGTTGAGGTGGCCCATGATCTCGCCGGGCGGCAGTTCCAGGTCGGCCAGGGTGTGGACGGCGGTGCGCAGCCGGCCCATGGTGGCCGCCTCGGGCAGTCCGTGGCCCATGACGTCGCCGACGACGAGCGCGACCTGCCCGCCGGACAGCGGGATGATGTCGTACCAGTCGCCGCCCACGTCCGCGCCCCGGCCGGCCGGCAGATAGCGGGCCGCGGCCGTGCACGCGGGAAGGTCCGGCAGCGCCTGGGGGAGCAGACTGCGCTGGAGTTCGCGGGACCGGGTGTACTCGGCGTCGTAGAGACGGGCCCGTTCCAGCGACTGCGCGACCAGGGCGCTGATCGTGGTCAGCAGGGCACGCTCCTCGGCGGTGAGCAGCCGCCGGCGGTCGAAGGCCACGACGCACACCCCGAAGGTGTGGCCCGAGGCCGTCAGTGGCAGGAACGCCCACGCCTGCTTGCGGGCACGTTCCGGCAGGCCGGTCAGCCAGGGCGAGTGCGAGGTCAGCTCCAGCGGCGAGGAGAAGAACAGGGGCGTGCCGGACTCGATCGCCTCCCAGGCCGGATCGCCGGGCAGTCGGCGGCGGCCCTCGATGAGTTCCAGGAAGTCGTCCGGGTAGCCGACGGCTCCGACATAGTGCAGCCGCTCGTCCTCGATCACCTGGACCAGGACCCCGGCGGCGGCGAACGGCGGCAGCACCCGCCGGGCGACCGCGTCCACCACGTCCTGCGAGGTGGTGGCCTTGGCGAGCTCAGCGGTCAGCTCGGCTATCCGCGCCGACCGCTCGGCCGCGGCGCGCTCGTCCGCCTGCCGCTCCTCCGCGAGCCGCCGTCTCTCGGTGACATCGGTGAAGTACAGCGTGTGCCCGTCCGGCCCCGGCACCAGCCGCATGTGGTAGCGGCAGCCGGAGTCGGGCAGCCGGACGTCGAAACCGGTGGGCTTCTCCTCGGCCGCGGCATCCCGGCAACGGCCCTCCAGGCCGGGCACCTGCCGGGCTGCGGACAGGTCCCAGAGCAGCCGCCCGAACAGCTCGTCCTCCGAGAGGCCCAGGAACCGTTCCGCCTCCAGGTTGGCGAAGGTGATCCGCCATGCGCCGTCCACCGCCAGGAAGCCGTCGCTCATGTGCCGCAGGGCCCGGCTGAGCGTGTCCCGCGCGGTCCGCGACTCGTCGCTCTCCCAGCCCACCCCGATCATCCGCACGGGCTCGCCGCGCTCGTCGTACGTGGCCCTGCCGCGCGCCTGCGTCCAGCCGTACGTGCCGTCCAGGCGCCGTACCCGGTACTCGGCCTCGTAGACGGAGTGGTCGAGGATCGCGCGCTGCGCCGCCGCCAGGGTGGGCGCCAGGTCGTCGGGGTGCACGATCCGCATCCAGTTGTCGATCCTGCCGGTGAAGTCGGCCGGCCGGGTGCCGTACAGCTCCAGCGCCGCCTCGTCCCAGATCAGCTCGCCGCTGCGGATGTCCCAGTCCCACGAGCCGACCCTGACCTCCTTCAGGGCCTGCCGCAGCCGCTCCCCGCTCAGCTCCGTCTGCGCGGGCCCGGCCGGGGGCGGCGCCTGGGCCATGCGGTCCTCGGTCCAGGCCACGACGGCCCGCAGGAACTCCCAGTGCCCGGGGGTCGGTTCGCCCCGCTCCCCAGCCAGTACGGTCAGCACGCCTATGCTGCGCCGCCCGCTGAACACCGGCAGCGCGGCGAGGCCGGTACCGGGCCAGATGGCCCCGGGCCCGGACCCGGGCACCGGTCCTGGCTCGTGCGCCGGTCCGGGGTCGCACGCGTGCGCCGGTTCCGCGGCGGGCGCCGGTCCGGTGGCGGGCCCGGGCACCCACACGCCGCTGCCCCGGTAGAGGGCGAGGGCCGGGGCCAGCGGTCCCTCCTGGTCGACGATCTCCCAGGAACGGGCGAGGGCGGGGGGCAGGCCGACGGCGGACACCAGTCGCAACGCGGACATCGGGCCGCGCAGGTGGATGGCAGCGCCGAGCGCGCCCAGCTCGCCCATCGCGTGCTGCAGCGCAAGCCGGAAGACCTCGCTCTCCGTGACACCGGGGGCCACTGTGTGGAGCAGAGCGAGCCGTGCGTTCATGTCAGGGAACCTATCGTTCCCGTTCTTCCGCGAAACCTGTTTCACACATTCTCACCGGCGGTTTCGTGCCAGTTTCACGCTTCAACCACCTTACAGAGCAAGGGAGTTGATCAAATGTGGTCCGTGCGGCGCGCGGTCGCACGGGCAGGTCTCCGATCACGAGGAGCGGCGTGGACATCGGTGTCTTCATCCCCATCGGCAACAACGGCTGGCTCATCTCGAAGAGCGCCCCGCAGTACATGCCCACCTTCGAGCTGAACAAGGCCGTCGTGCGGAAGGCGGAGGAGCACGGACTCGACTTCGCCCTCTCGATGATCAAACTCAGGGGGTTCGGCGGCGAGACGGAGTTCTGGGACCACTGCCTGGAGTCGTTCACGCTGATGGCGGGCCTGGCCGCGGTCACGGAGCGGATCAAGCTGTACGCCTCCACGCCCATCCTCGCCCTGCCCCCGGCCATCGTCGCGCGCATGGCGGTCACGGTCGACTCCATCGCCCCGGGACGCTTCGGCGTCAACATCGTCACCGGATGGGCGCCGGGCGAGTACACGCAGATGGGCCTGTGGCCCGGCGACGAGCACTTCACCGACCGGTACGACCGCGCCGTCGAGTACGTCACCGTCATGAAGGAGCTGTGGAGCGAAGGCGTCAGCGACTTCAAGGGCGAGTTCTACGCGATGGACCACTGCGTGCTGTCGCCGCGCCCGGCCGACGGGCACATCGACATCGTCGCCGCCGGGCAGAGCGGCACCGGCATGCGGTTCGCCGCCGAGCACGCCGACTACAACTTCGTCCTCGGCACCGGCGTGAACACACCGCTCGCCTTCGCGGACACCACGGCGGCGCTGATGGACGCCGTGCGGGAGACGGGCCGTGACGTCGGGGCGCTGTCGCTGTTCATGGTGATCGCCGACGAGACCGACGAGGCCGCCCGCGCCAAGTGGCGGGACTACCACGACCACGCCGACCACGCGGCGCTGGCGTACATGGCGGGGGAGTCGGCCACCGACACCACCGCCGACGCCTCCTCCACCGCCCGCACCATCGTGCTCCCCGAAGGCGCCGTGAACTTCAACATGGGCACGCTCGTCGGCTCCTACGCGACCGTGGCAAGGATGCTCGACGAGATCGCCGGCGTGCCCGGCAACAAGGGGATCATGCTCGTCTTCGACGACTTCCTGGAAGGGCTGGAGACCTTCGGCACCCGTGTGCAGCCCCTGATGCGCTCCAGGGCGGGACGGGCCGCGACGGGCTGAGCACGCCAGGTGGAAACCCGGAGAGGGCCGCCTAGGCTGGAGGCATGACCGGCAGTAGCGACCGGAGCCGGCGGTGACGGGTGATGCCGTACGTCGCCGTCAGCGCGCTCAGCCATCCCGGACTGCTCCGTGAGCGCAACGAGGACAGCCTCGTCGCAGGGCCGTGGACGCTGTGCGCCACCGTGACCGAGAACCCCCAGACCCTGGTGTTCCCGCTCGGCACGCCCCTCGTGGTCGCCGTCGCGGACGGACTCGGCGGACATCCCAGCGGCGACGTCGCCAGTTCCCTCGTCGCCCGCCGGATCGCGTCCGTGGGTTCGCTGCTGACCGGCGAGGACCTCGTGCGCGACGCCCTGGTCGCCTGCAACCGCGCCGTCCACGAGGCCGCCAGCGACGAGGGAGGCGAGCTCACCGGCATGGGGACGACCGTCGCCGGAGTCGTCGTGCTGCCCGGCTCGGCGCTGGTGTTCAACGTCGGCGACAGCCGGGTCTACGCGGCCTCCCCGGACGGATTGCGCCAGGTGAGCGTGGACGACAGCCCACCGCTCGAACCGGGCCGGCGCACCACCTCTCTCGTCACCCAGTGCCTGGGCGGCTCCGTCGGCTACCACGCGGTGCACCCCCATGTGACGACCGCACCCCTGACCCCCGGCGAGCGCTATCTCATCTGCACCGACGGCCTGAGCGATCCCGTGACGACGGACGTGCTCGACGCCGTGATGCGGGAGCACGACGACGTCCGGGCGGCCTTCGAACTGTGGAAGTGCGCCATCGCCGCGGGCGGCCCCGACAACATCACGCTGGCGGTCGTACGCGTCACGGACGACGGCGGGACCGATGAGTCTCCGGCCGGCTCCGGGTCCTGACTCTCGGGGACGCACCACTCTCGGGGAACCACGCCAGGAGGCGATCATGTTCGGTACGACGAAGGCGTTCAGCGGTTTCTCGGTGGACGACATCGACGCGGCGAGGAAGTTCTACGGCGAGACGCTCGGGCTGCGGGTGTCCGAGGCGAACGGGATGCTCACCCTGCACATCGCCGGGGACCGGGACATCCTGGTCTATCCCAAGCCCGACCACACCCCGGCGACGTTCACGATCCTCAACTTCCCCGTCGACGACGTCGAGGCCGCGGTCGACGAGCTGGCCGGCCGGGGAGTGCGCTTCGAGCGCTACGACCACCTCGAGGCCGACGACAAGGGCATTTTCCGCGGTGGTGGCCCGCTGATCGCGTGGTTCACCGACCCTGCGGGCAATGTGCTCTCCGTCATCGAGGTACCTGTAGAGACATGACTGAGATCGTCGTCTACGAACTCGACCAGCCGGTGACCACCGGTGCCGCGGAAACACCGGGCGGTGCGGAGAGCCGCGTCCGCACGGTGCACGCGGCGCCGGCCGCCCCCGGGACACCAGGCGAGACCGGACCGCGCACCCTCTGCGGCAAGGACACCTTCGCCATGGCACGGGCCCGCTGGCAGCCCGCGGACCACCCCGGAGCAGCCTGGTACCCCGAGGAACACGCGTCCTCGGTCTGCCCCGACTGCGCGGCTGTCATCGAGACCTGACCGGTGACGCGGGAGCCGGGGCGGGGCTCACGCGCGAGCACCTACCCTTGAGGCATGACCAGCAGCAGCGACCGGAGCCTCGCAGTGGACGTTCCCGCCCCCAAGAGCTATGAAATCCGCACCTATGGGTGCCAGATGAACGTCCACGACTCCGAGCGGTTGTCCGGGCTGCTCGAAGAGGCCGGATACGTGCGCGCCCCCGAGGGATCCGACGGGGACGCGGACGTCGTCGTCTTCAACACCTGCGCGGTCCGGGAGAACGCGGACAACCGGCTGTACGGCAACCTCGGCCGCCTCGCGCCCAAGAAGGCGAGCCGGCCCGGGATGCAGATCGCGGTCGGCGGCTGCCTCGCGCAGAAGGACCGCGACACCATCGTGAAGAGGGCGCCCTGGGTGGACGTCGTCTTCGGCACGCACAACATCGGCAAGCTGCCGGTCCTGCTGGAACGCGCACGCGTGCAGGAGGAGGCGCAGGTCGAGATCGCCGAGTCGCTGGAGGCGTTCCCCTCCACGCTGCCCACGCGCCGCGAGAGCGCGTACGCGGCCTGGGTGTCGATCTCCGTCGGCTGCAACAACACCTGCACCTTCTGCATCGTCCCGGCCCTGCGCGGCAAGGAGAAGGACCGCCGTACCGGCGACATCCTCGCCGAGATCGAGGCCCTCGTCGGCGAGGGCGTCAGCGAGATCACCCTGCTCGGCCAGAACGTCAACGCCTACGGCTCCGACATCGGTGACCGCGAGGCGTTCAGCAAGCTGCTGCGCGCCTGCGGCACGATCGACGGCCTGGAGCGCGTCCGCTTCACCTCGCCCCACCCCCGCGACTTCACCGACGACGTGATCGCCGCGATGGCGGAGACCCCGAACGTCATGCCGCAGCTGCACATGCCCCTGCAGTCCGGCTCGGACACCGTCCTGAAGGCGATGCGCCGCTCCTACCGGCAGGAGCGGTACCTCGGGATCATCGAGAAGGTCCGCGCCGCCATCCCGCACGCGGCGATCACCACCGACATCATCGTGGGCTTCCCCGGCGAGACCGAGGAGGACTTCGAGCAGACCCTGCACGTCGTGCGCGAGGCCCGCTTCGCCCAGGCCTTCACCTTCCAGTACTCCAAGCGCCCCGGCACCCCGGCCGCGACCATGGAGAACCAGATCCCCAAGGAGGTCGTCCAGGCGCGCTACGAGCGTCTCGTCGCCCTCCAGGAGGAGATCTCCTGGGAGGAGAACAAGAAGCAGGTGGGCCGGACCCTGGAGCTGATGGTGGCCGAGGGCGAGGGCCGCAAGGACGGCGCCACCCACCGCCTCTCCGGCCGCGCCCCCGACAACCGCCTGGTCCACTTCACCAAGCCCGAGCAGGAGGTGCGCCCCGGCGACGTCGTCACGGTCGAGATCACGTACGCCGCCCCGCACCACCTCCTCGCCGAGGGCACCGTCCTCGACGTGCGCCGCACGCGCGCGGGGGACGCCTGGGAGAAGCGCACCGCGGAGAAGGCGGCCGGGCCCGCCGGTGTGATGCTGGGCCTGCCGAAGATCGGCGTGCCCGCGCCGCTGCCGGTCGCGGCGAGCGGCTGCGGCTGCGACTGACGCGCTGACCGGGGACTGACACCCCGGCGGCCCACGGGGTTACCCTGCCGATCATGCTTGTCGCCGCAGCCGTCTGTCCCTGCCCGCCGCTCCTCGTCCCCGAGGTCGCCGCGGGCGCCGCACCCGAGCTCGACGCGGCGCGTGCGGCCTGCTCCGACGCGCTCGCCGTGCTGGCGGCCGCCCGGCCGGACCGGCTCGTCGTGGTCGGGCCGGCCGAGGAGGCCGGGCGGGGCGCCCACCCGGAGGGCGCGCGCGGCTCGTTCCGCGGTTTCGGGGTGGACGTGACCGTACGGCTGGGCCGGGGCGGCACGGACGCCCCGTCCGCGCGCGAGCTGCCGGCCTCGCTGGCCGTCGCCGCCTGGCTGCTGGAGCGGACCGGCTGGTCGGCCGCCCCCGTCGAAGGCCTCGGCGTGGGAGAACCCCTCGAGGTCGAGCGGTGCGTCGAGACCGGCGGGGAGATCGGCGCACGGGCGGAGCGCGTCGCGCTGCTCGTCATGGGCGACGCCAGCGCCTGCCGGACCCTGAAGGCTCCGGGCTACCTCGACGAGCGCGCGGCTCCCTTCGACGCGGAGGTCGCGCGGGCGCTGGGCGCGGCGGACCTGGAGGCGATCAAGGCGCTGGACGCCGGGCTGGCGCGCGAGCTGAAGGCCGCGGGCCGGGCTCCCTGGCAGATCCTCGCGGGCGCCGCCGAGGGCGCCGGGCTGCAGGGCGCGCTGCTGTACGAGGACGCCCCGTACGGCGTGGGATACGTGGTCGCGACCTGGTCCTAGCGGGACAGGTGCCTGAGCCGCACCGTCCAACCCGCCTTTCGAACGGGCCTGCGCCGCGCCTTCCGACGCGCCGAGGGCACCTTCTGACATGCCGGGCCCGGCCCTCTGATGGGGGTGAACCTTGCCGACTCGCGGCCTGGCCCTGCCGGAAGGGCCGTTGGGCGACCTGGGCCCGTCGGAAGGGCCGTTGGGCGGTCCGGGCCCGTAGGCGGGGGCGTTTCGCGGTCTGGGTCTGCCGGAAGGGCCGTTGGGTGGTTCACGCCCGCCGACAGGGGCGTTCGCGAGACGGGCTTTCGGAAGGCCGTTGTCCGGCCCGGGCGTCGACGGTTCGCGGGTCCGGCACCGCGGGCTCGTCACAGGTCCCGTCGGTCCTCGGCGGGAGCGGGCGAAACGGCGGACGGCCGCGAGCGTTTCCGCTGCGCGGCCGTCCGCCGATCGATACGCCGGTGCTGAGGTGCGGTCAGGAGGCCGGCGGGGGTGTGCGCGGCGGCGTGAACCTGTCGCCGCCGCCCGTCGGCGGCTCGTCCTTGTGCGCGAGCCGGTCCATGGCGCCCTTGGCCTTGTGGGTGCCCGTGTGGATCCGCTCGCTGTACTTGCCCCTGGTCTTCTCGTCGACGACCTGGGCCGCCTTGTCGAGGCCGTGCGTGATCTTGTCCCCGTGCTCGTGCGCGAGGTGCGAGACCTTGCCCTTGGCCGGGGCGAGCCTGGCCTTCAAATGGTCCATGAAGCCCATGGGTCACCTTCCCTACCGGATCCGATCCGTCACGTGTGGGCGCCTTCGCCGGCCTCGCTGTCGGCCGCCTCCCCGGCGGACTGCTGCCTGGGGATCTCCACGCCGTCGGCGGCGGGAGCACCGGCCGTGCCGGCCGCCGCTTCACCGTCCGCCGGCGTACCGGACGGTGCCTCGGGCGCGGTCGTCACCTCCCCGGTGACGGCGTTCGTGCCGACGGCGGTGCCCGCCTCCGCGGCCGCTTCCGCCGCCGTGTCCGTAGCCGCCTCCTCCGTGGCCTTCGACCTTCGGAAAAGTCGCGCCAAAACGCCCATAACAACTCCATACGGTACTCGTGCGGGCGGAATCCCGCGCTGCCCCGTGCGTCCGTCCGCGCCACAGGGATCACCGTCGCCGCGAAAGGGTGACGGGAATGTCGCAACGGGAAACGACCCCGGACCGGCCCCGTCACGTAACTCGTTCGAGGGCGGCCCCGGAGGTTTGGGAGACTGGTGCGGTGAGCAGCGCAGCCCCCACCCCCCGCGTCATCGCCGTCGTCGGACCGACCGCAGCCGGAAAGTCCGATCTGGGCGTATTCCTGGCTCAGCGGCTCGGCGGCGAGGTCGTCAACGCCGACTCCATGCAGCTCTACCGAGGGATGGACATCGGCACCGCCAAACTGACGCCCGGGGAGCGCGCCGGCGTCCCCCACCACCTCCTGGACGTCTGGGACGTCACCGTCACCGCCTCGGTCGCCGAGTACCAGAAACTGGCCCGGGCCCGTATCGACGCACTGCTCGCCGAGGGGCGCTGGCCGATCCTGGTCGGCGGATCCGGGCTGTACGTCCGAGGCGCCGTCGACAATCTCGAGTTCCCCGGCACCGACCCCGAGGTCCGCGCCCGGCTGGAGGAGGAGCTCACGCTGCGCGGCTCCGGTGCGCTGCACGCCCGTCTGGCGGCCGCCGACCCCGAGGCCGCGCAGGCGATCCTGCCCAGCAACGGCCGCCGTATCGTCCGCGCCCTGGAGGTCATCGAGATCACCGGCCGGCCGTTCACCGCCAATCTGCCCGGCCACGACTCGGTCTACGACACGGTCCAGATCGGTGTCGACGTGGCGCGCCCCGAACTCGACGAGCGCATCGCCCGCCGTGTCGACCGCATGTGGGACGCGGGGCTCGTGGACGAGGTCCGCGCGCTGGAGGCGCAAGGCCTGCGCGAGGGGCGTACGGCGTCGCGCGCGCTCGGCTACCAGCAGGTCCTCGCCGCCCTGGCCGGCGAGTGCACCGAGGCCGACGCGCGGGCCGAGACCGTCCGTGCCACCAAGCGCTTCGCGCGCCGTCAGGATTCGTGGTTCAGGCGCGATCCGCGGGTGCACTGGTTGAGTGGGGCTGCGGCGGATCTCACAGAACTTCCGGAGCTCGCGCTGGCGTTGGTGGAACGACCGGTTACAGCCTGATCACGTCATGGCATCGGGACGCCCAGGCCGTCATCAGTGCCTCCGGTGCCGTGCCATCATCGAGCTTCGATCGACCAAGTGGAGTCCGAGTTGGGAGGGCGCGTGGCGATGGAGGCCGGCCCTCGTGACACCGCACAAGGCACCGAGGACCTCACCCCCGAGTGTGGGCGACCGGAGCCCGCGGAGGAGAGTGCGCTCCCCGACGTGGTGGACGACACCCTGAGCGACGGCGTGACCGACGACGGTCCCGAGCCCGAGGAGATGTTCGCGGGCGGGCCCGAGGTCGAGGTCGAGCTGCGCCCGCAGCGCAGGCTGCGGATCTGGCAGCTCGCGCCCATCGTCGCCCTGTCCGCGACCGGCTCGCTGATGTTCGCGTTCCCTCTCGCCTTCGACTTCGGCGACAGCGGGGCCGTGATCGCCATGCTGGGTCTGCTGATCTGCTCCTGTGCGGCCGGCTGGGGCATGATGGCCGCGCGTCGCGTCGGTTACACGTGGCCTGGACTTCCCGCGCGCGGCTCCGGCCGCCGCCCCGACTGGCGGGTCGTCCTGGCGTACGTCGTGGTGGTCGCCGTGGTGGCCGTCCTCGCCGTCTGGCGCGTGGCCCGGCTGCGCTGACCGCCGGTACGCGCGTGCGGGACGTGCGGAGCCGGCGTACGCGCGCGTGCGAGGTGTCCTGAGTCGCACGCACACGCGTGCGGGGTGGGCCGGGGCCACCCCGTACGATCGAGGAATGAGCACGCGGATCGCCTTCCTCAAGGGTCACGGCACCGAGAACGACTTCGTGATCGTCCCGGACCCGGAGAACGCCATCGACCTCCCCCCGTCCGCCGTGGCCGCCCTGTGCGACCGGCGCGCGGGCATCGGAGGCGACGGCCTGCTGCACGTCGTGCGGTCCGCCGCGCACCCCGAGGCGCGGGACATGGCGGCCGAGGCCGAGTGGTTCATGGACTACCGCAACGGCGACGGCTCCGTCGCCGAGATGTGCGGCAACGGGGTGCGGGTGTTCGCGCGCTACCTCCAGCACGCGGGGCTGGTCACCGAGGGCGACCTCGCCATCGCCACGCGCGGGGGCGTCAAGACGGCGCACATCGCCAAGGACGGGGACGTCACCGTCGGCATGGGCCGGGCCCGCCTCCCTGAAGGGGAGGTGACGGTGAGCGTGGGCGACCGCAGCTGGCCCGCGCGGAACGTGAACATGGGCAACCCGCACGCCGTCGCCTTCGTCGACGACCTCGCGCACGCGGGCGACCTGCTCACCCCGCCGCCCTTCACCCCCGCCTCCGCGTACCCGGACGGGGTCAACGTCGAGTTCGTCGTGGACCGCGGCCCCGGCCACGTCGCCCTGCGCGTGCACGAGCGAGGCGCCGGCGAGACCCGCTCGTGCGGCACGGGCGCGTGCGCCGTCGCGGTGGCCGCAGCCCGCAGGGACGGCGCCGACCCGGCCGTGACGGGCACCCCGGCCACGTACACCGTGGACGTCCCCGGCGGACGCCTGGTGATCACCGAGCGGCCCGACGGCGAGATCGAGATGACCGGACCCGCAGTGATCGTCGCCACAGGCGAGATCGATGCCGAGTGGCTGGAAAACGCCGTCCGTTGATGTCACGTCGGCTTGGTATCGGAGGCTGGAAGGCTCCTGGGGTGTGCGGTGGCGTACTCAGGACCTGGTCACGGGTGCGAAAGGGCGGATCCGCTCCAACTCAGGTGGCGTAAAACCGTAAACATCTGAACCGTCGCTCGAATGGGTGATCCGTTTCACGCTCGGCGAGAGGCGGTCAGTCGCACGTGGTGGGCTCGGTAGCATCAAGCACCGGCCCGGACGGGGGACCGTTGCCTGTCCCCTGAGCCGTGTCCGCCCTGGGACACCCCGTCCGCCGGTCCACGCAGCCGGAGGTGCCCATGAGTGCGGAGGCCACGAACCCTGCGACCCCAGGCCCGGCGTCGGCCACGCCCCGCAGGCGCAGCCTTCCCCGGATCGACCTGCGCCGCCTGGGCCGCGCCGCGCTGCTCGGCTCGCCCTCCCGCGGCCGGCTGCCCGACGCGATCGGCCATGTGGTCGAGGCCCACCGCGCCCACCACCCCGACGCCGACCTCGAACCCCTGCGCCGCGCCTATGTGCTCGCCGAGTCCTCGCACCGCGGCCAGATGCGCAAGAGCGGCGAGCCGTACATCACGCACCCCCTCGCCGTGACCCTGATCCTCGCCGAACTCGGCGCCGAGACCACGACCTTGACGGCCTCTCTGCTCCACGACACCGTCGAGGACACCGATGTGACCCTCGACCAGGTGCGCGAGCAGTTCGGCGAGGAGGTCCGCTATCTCGTCGACGGCGTCACCAAGCTGGAGAAGGTCGACTACGGCGCCGCCGCCGAGCCGGAGACGTTCCGCAAGATGCTCGTCGCCACCGGGAGCGACGTCCGGGTGATGTCGATCAAACTCGCCGACCGTCTGCACAACATGCGCACCCTCGGCGTGATGCGTCCCGAGAAACAGGAGCGGATCGCCAAGGTCACCCGCGACGTCCTCATCCCGCTCGCCGAACGCCTCGGCGTCCAGGCCCTCAAGACCGAGCTGGAAGACCTCGTCTTCGCGATCCTGCATCCCGAGGAGTACGAGCGCACGCGCGAACTCATCGTCGACAACGCCTCCCGCGCGGACGACCCCCTCGCGGAGTTCGCCGACGCGATGCGCGTGGTCCTGCGCGACGCCGGCATCCAGGCCGAAGTCCTCATCCGGCCACGGCACTTCGTCTCCGTCCACCGCGTCTCCCGCAAACGCGGCCGCCTGCGCGGCTGCGACTTCGGCCGGCTGCTGGTCCTGGTCAACGAAGACGCGGACTGTTACGCGGTCCTCGGTGAACTGCACACCTGTATGACCCCGGTCGTCTCGGAGTTCAAGGACTTCATCGCCGTACCCAAGTTCAACCTGTACCAGTCGCTGCACACCGCGGTCGCCCGCGAGGACGGCCAGGTCGCCGAGGTCCTCATCCGCACCCACCAGATGCACAAGGTCGCCGAGGCCGGCGTCGTCGCGCTCGGCAACCCCTACGCCGCACCCGCCGAGGAGCAGAGCGGTGACGGCACCTCAGCCGGCACCGGCGGTGCCGCCGGTCCGGGCGCCGCGGCCGACGGGGAGCGGGTCGACCCCACACGGCCCGGCTGGCTCTCCCGCCTCCTCGACTGGCAGGAGGCCGCGCCGGACCCGGACACCTTCTGGTCCACCCTGCGCGAGGACCTCGCCCAGGACCGCGAGATCACCGTGTTCCGCCCCGACGGCGGCACCCTCGGCCTCCCGGAGGGGGCCAGCTGCGTGGACGCCGCCTACGCGCAGTACGGCGAGGACGCGCACGCCTGCATCGGGGCCCGGGTGAACGGCCGTCTGGCGACCCTGAGCACCGTCCTGCGCGACGGCGACACCGTCCAGCTCCTCATGGGCCAGGACCCGGCCTCCGAGCCCTCCAGGGAGTGGCTGGAGCACGCCCACACCCCCGCCGCCCGGATCGCCATCCAGCGGTGGCTGGCGGCGCACCCGGCCCCGGCGGAGCCCGAGGAGGCGGTCGGACCCGCCCCCAGGCCGGGGACCGACACCCCCGCTCCGGCCGGAGCCGACCGGGGGGCCGAGCCCGCCGCCCGGCCCGCGGCCGACGCCCCCGCTCCGGACTTCTCCGCCGACGGTCCGGCATCCCGGTCCGGCGACGCGATCACCGTCGTCGGCCGGCCCGACGCGGGCGTCCGGCTCGCCGGGTGCTGCACCCCGGTCCCCGCCGACGAGGTCACCGGCTTCGCCGTGCGCGGGGGAATGGTGACCGTGCACCGTGTGGAGTGCGCCGCGGTGGCGCGCATGGCGGACGCGGGGCGCCCGGCCGTCGACGTGCGCTGGGGCGACACCACCGAGTGCCGGGTCACCCTGGTCGCCGAGTCGTTCGGGCGCCCGCACCTGCTCGCCGACCTCACCGAGGCCATGGCACTGGAGGGCGCCGAGATCGTCGCCGCGACCGTGGAACCCCCGACCCAGCAGCGCGTGCGCCACACCTACACCCTCCAGCTCCCCGACGCGGCCCAGCTGCCCCACCTGATGCGCGCCATGCGCAACGTCCCCGGCGTGTACGACGTGAGCCGGGCCCAGCACCACGCCTCGGCCTCCTGAGGCATCACGCCGCCGGCTGCCGTCACGCACACGCGCGTACGTACGCCGTGGCCGGGCCCGCGCGGTCGACCCGCACACACGCGTGCGCAACCCGTTCGAGTGGGCCGGGCGCGCGTCGCCGCCGTACGCCGGGCGGGCGCTGGTAGCGGTGGTGCATGCTGCTCACCCCCCGCTCCCGGGCCCGCCGCCCCCGTACCGCCACCTCCCGCCGTCTGACGTCCGCGCTGCTCGCCTCGGCCGTCTCCGTCTGCCTCGTCGCCGCGAGCGCCCCTGCGGCACCGCTCGGCGTCGGAGACCGCCTCTTCCCGTACCTGGGCAACCCCGGCTACGACGTGGCGGCGTACGACCTCTCGTTCACGTACTCCGGCTCCAACAGCAAGCCGCTCCAGGCGGTCACCGCCATCGACGCCTGGACCACCACCACGCTGGAGCGGATCAACCTCGACTTCGCGCACGGCAAGGTCGACTCGGTCGAGGTCGACGGCCTGCCCGCCACCTTCGAGAGCGCCGGCGACGACCTGGTGGTCACCCCGCGGAACCCGCTGATGCCGGGCACTCGCACGCGCATCACCGTGCGGCACACCAGCGACCCGGTGAGCGGCGGCGACCGGGAGGGCGGCTGGGTCCGCACCACCGACGGCCTCGCGATGGCGAACCAGGCCGATGTCGCGCACCTGGTGTTCCCCTGCAACGACCACCCCTCCGACAAGGCGATGTTCACCATCCGGATCACCGCCCCCGAGGAGTACACGGCCGTCGCCAACGGGCTGCCCACCGGTGCCGAGCGGGCCGGCCGGACGACCACGTGGACCTACCGCACCCAGCACCCCATGGCCACCGAGCTCACCCAGGTCTCCATCGGCCGCTCCACGGTCCTGCACCGCGACGGACCGCACGGCCTGCCCGTCCGCGACGTCGTGCCCACCAAGGACCGCAAGGTCCTCGAACCGTGGCTGAAGAAGACCCCCGACCAGATCGCCTGGATGGAGCGCAAGGTCGGCCCCTACCCCTTCGAGACCTACGGCGTGCTCATGGCCGCCGCCTCCACCGGCTTCGAACTCGAGACGCAGACCCTCTCCCTCTTCGAGAAGGACCTCTTCACCGAGCCCGGCTACCCCCAGTGGTACGTCGAGTCGGTCATGGTCCACGAGCTGTCCCACCAGTGGTTCGGCGACAGCGTCAGCCCGCGCACCTGGTCCGACCTGTGGCTCAACGAGGGGCACGCCACCTGGTACGAGGCCCTGTACGCCGAGGAGAAGGCGGGCCGCACCCTGGAGGCACGCATGAAGGCGGCGTACGGCTCCTCCGACGGCTGGCGCGCCGCCGGCGGCCCCCCGGCGCTCCCCAAGCCGCCCGAGCCCGGCCAGAAGATCGGCATCTTCCGGCCGAACGTGTACGACGGCGCCGCCCTCGTCCTGTACGCCCTGCGCCAGGAGATCGGCGAGCAGGCGTTCGACCAGGTGGAGCGCGCCTGGGTGCGCGAGCACCGGGACTCCACCGCCACCACGGCCGACTTCCGGCACCTCGCCGAGCGGGTCTCCGGCCGCGACCTCGGCACGTTCTTCCAGGACTGGCTGTACGGCGAGAAGACCCCGCCGATGCCGGGCCACCCGGACTGGAAGCCCGAGGCCTCCGCCGCGAAGGGCGCCAAGGCCGCCGCCAAGGAGCCGAAGGCCCCTGAATAAGCCGGTGACGAGACGGGCCGTACCGTGCGACCATCGTGGGGTCGGCGGGGCACGGGACACACGGGAATCTCCCGGGGTACTCGTGCGTTGTTCCCCATGTAGACCGCCGAACCGGCATCCCCAACGACGTAAGGACCCAATGACCTCCTCTTCTTCCCCTTCCCAGGACACCAAGCGCTTCGCGCACGCCTACCCCGAAGGTCTTCGGGCCGATGCCCTGATGGAAGAGGACGTCGCCTGGAGCCACGAGATCGACGGAGAGCGGGACGGCGACCAGTTCGACCGCTCCGACCGCGCGGCCCTGCGCCGTGTGGTGGGCCTCTCCACCGAGCTCGAGGACGTCACCGAGGTCGAGTACCGCCAGCTCCGCCTGGAGCGGGTCGTGCTCGTCGGCGTCTGGACCTCGGGGACCGTGCAGGACGCGGAGAACTCCCTCGCGGAGCTCGCCGCCCTCGCGGAGACCGCGGGCGCGCTCGTGCTCGACGGCGTGATCCAGCGTCGCGACAAGCCCGACGCGGCCACCTACATCGGCTCCGGCAAGGCCGACGAGCTGCGCGACATCGTCCTCGAGACGGGCGCGGACACCGTCATCTGCGACGGTGAGCTCAGCCCGGGCCAGCTGATCCACCTCGAGGACGTCGTCAAGGTCAAGGTCATCGACCGCACGGCCCTGATCCTCGACATCTTCGCCCAGCACGCCAAGTCCCGGGAGGGCAAGGCGCAGGTCGCGCTCGCGCAGATGCAGTACATGCTGCCGAGGCTGCGCGGCTGGGGTCAGT
This sequence comes from Streptomyces sp. NPDC001381, assembly GCF_042895685.1. Lineage (NCBI taxonomy): Bacteria > Bacillati > Actinomycetota > Actinomycetes > Kitasatosporales > Streptomycetaceae > Streptomyces > Streptomyces sp. NPDC001381. The sequence goes on from NZ_JBIAWO010000012.1 coordinate 63,517, forward strand.
CGCTGTCCCGTCAGATGGGCGGCGGCAAGGGCGGCGGCCTCGCCACCCGAGGCCCCGGTGAGACGAAGATCGAGACGGACCGGCGACGGATCCGCGAGAAGATGGCGAAGATGCGCCGGGAGATCGCGGAGATGAAGACCGGCCGCGAGATCAAGCGCCAGGAGCGCAAGCGCCACAAGGTGCCGTCCGTCGCCATCGCGGGCTACACCAACGCCGGCAAGTCCTCCCTGCTCAACCGTCTCACCGGCGCGGGCGTCCTGGTCGAGAACGCCCTGTTCGCGACCCTCGACCCGACCGTGCGCCGGGCCGAGACCCCGAGCGGCCGCCTGTACACCCTGGTGGACACCGTCGGCTTCGTCCGGCATCTGCCCCACCACCTGGTCGAGGCCTTCCGCTCCACCATGGAGGAGGTCGGCGAGTCCGACCTGATCCTGCACGTGGTGGACGGCTCGCACCCGAACCCGGAGGAGCAGCTGGCCGCCGTACGCGAGGTCGTCCGGGACGTCGGCGCCACCGAGGTGCCGGAGATCGTCGTGATCAACAAGGCGGACGCTGCCGACCCGCTGACCCTCCAGCGGATCATGCGGATCGAGAAGCGTTCCATCGCCGTCTCGGCCCGCACCGGCCAGGGCATCGAGGAACTGCTCGCGCTCATCGACAACGAGCTGCCGCGGCCCTCGGTCGAGATCGAGGCGCTCGTGCCGTACACCCACGGCAAGCTGGTCGCCCGCGCCCACACCGAGGGCGAGGTGATCTCCGCGGAGCACACGGCGGAGGGCACCCTGCTCAAGGCCCGGGTGCACGAGGAACTGGCGGCGGACCTCGCGCCGTACGTTCCGGCACCGGTCTCCTGATCGGGCGCCGGCGGTCCGAGCGTCCGCCGGCGGCCCGAGCGGCCGTACCTCTCCGAGAAGTCCGAAGGCCCGCCCCCCGCTTGCAAGCGGGGGGCGGGCCTTCGGCGCGTGGGACACCCCACCGCCACTTCCGCTACTGACCGGCGAACTTGTCACTCACCGAGTCGTACACGCCCTGGGCCACCTCGCCCAGCCGCGGTCCCGCGAGCCAGCCCGCACTCGCCGGGCCGATCGAGGTGTTGGAGACCAGCGCCGGCTTGCCGTCCGACCCCGTCGCCACCCAGCCGCCGCCGGACGAACCACCGGTCATCGTGCAGCCGATGCGGTACATCGTCGGGTCCGACTCGCTGAACGACAGCCGCCCCGGCTTGTCCTGGCACTGGTAGAGCTTCTGCCCGTCGAACGGCGCCGCGGCCGGGTACCCCGTCGCGGTGATGCCGCTGACCTTCGGCACCGCGGGGGCGTTGAAGTCCACCGGCAGCGCCGAACCGACCGTCTCCTCCAGCGACTTGCCGGAACCGCCCGCCTCAGGCGTCACATGGATGACGGCGAAGTCGTACGGCGCGCCGTCGCCGCCGGTCTGCCCGCCCTGCGCGATCCACTGGTCGGAGGTCTTCACCCAGTCGCCCCACCAGACGCCGTACGGAGCGGCCTCCTCCTTGGTGGCCGTCTCCAGCTGCTCGGCCGCCAGGCCCTCGTCGTTGTACGACGGCACGAACGCGATGTTGCGGTACCAGCCGCCCTTCTTGCCCGCGTGCACACAGTGCCCCGCCGTCCACACCAGGTTGGACTTGCCCGGGTGGGCCGGGTCCTCGACGACCGTCGCCGAACAGACCATCGTGCCCTCGGGGGAGTCGAAGAACACCTTGCCCGCCTCGGGGGCGTTGGCGTGGTACGTCGTCGGGACGGCCTCCGCGTCCACGGGCGCCGGCGTCGGGTCGGTCACGCCCTGGTCACCGGAGAGGTCGTTGTCGTCGACGGCGCGGTCCGGATCCTCGGCCTCCCGCATCCGGTCCGGGTCCCACAGACCCTTGATGATCGGGTTGACGTAGTCCTGCGCCTCGCGCAGCCAGTCGTCCCTGTCCCAGTTCTTCCAGGCGCCGTTCTTCCACTTGTCGAGATCGATCCCGTGCTCCTTGAGCCGGTCCTTGATGTCGTCCGGGATCGTGATCTTGCCGTCGTCGCCGGCCGTGGCCGACGCGCTCGCCTGGCTGCCGGCGCTGGTGTCACCCGAGTCGCAGGCGGTCGCGGTGAGCGCGAGCGCCGAGGCGAGGGCGAGGGCACCGAGCACGGGGGAGGTTCTGCGGCGCGCGTTCCTCCCCCGACGAGCGGTGAACGACGGCCGTATGGATCGCATGGTCTGACTCCCCCTGCTGTCAACGAACTTGAAGCCACGGCCGTTGCGTCGGGGCCGAACTCGTCGTGACCTCACGCCGAGTTCAGGCGCCTCTCACGGCCCTGTGCAATGCCTCCACACGATATGCGTTCGCTGTGGGGGACTCCCGACGGGAGGGCAACGGTTCCGTCACGGCAAGGATCTTGAGGCAACCCGTAACCAGGAGAGCCGTCCGGGGTTGGTGGTGGTGGGGGGTCCGCTGCCCGTGCTCGGCCCCCTGAACCGCGGGAGGACAGGGAGCCGTGGCCGTGACCGAGCCAGTGCCCGAGGAGGCCCCCTCGGGGCGTTCCACCGGAACGTCCGCCCCGGGGACTTCCTCCGCCGGGGCCGATGGTGCTGACGCTGTCGGGACCGCCGCCGTCGGCGCTGCCGCCGAAGGGAGACCGGCGGGCGCCCGGTTCGCGTACGAGGGGATCCTGCGGCGCCAGTCGGCACGGGAGTCGGCGGCGCGCACCTATGCGCGTGCCCTCCCCATCGTGCCGGTACGGGCCCGGGGACTGACCATCGAGGGCGCGGACGGCCGCCGCTACCTCGACTGCCTGTCCGGCGCCGGCGCCCTCGCGCTCGGCCACAACCACCCCGTCGTCCTGGAGGCCATTCGCAAGGTCCTCGACTCGGGTGCGCCCCTGCACGTCCTGGACCTCGCCACTCCGGTCAAGGACGCCTTCGTCACCGAACTGTTCCACACCCTCCCGCCCGGGCTCGCCGACCGCGCACGCGTGCAGTTCTGCGGACCCGCCGGCACGGACGCCGTGGAGGCCGCGCTCAAGCTGGTCCGCGCCGCCACCGGCCGCACCGGCGTCCTGGCCTTCACCGGCGCCTACCACGGCATGACCACCGGTTCCCTCGAAGCCTCCGGTGGTGCCCTCGACGTCCGGGTGGCACGCCTGCCCTATCCGCAGGACTACCGCTGTCCGTTCGGCGTCGGCGGCGAGCGCGGTGCCGAACTCGCCGCCCGCTGGACCGAGTCCGTCCTCGACGATCCCAAGTCCGGCGTCCGGCATCCGGCCGGCATGATCCTCGAACCCGTCCAGGGCGAGGGCGGCGTGATCCCCGCGCCGGACACCTGGATGCGCCGTATGCGGCAGATCACCGCCGACCGCTCCGTCCCGCTCATCGCCGACGAGGTCCAGACGGGCGTCGGCCGCACCGGCGCCTTCTGGGCGGTGGAGCACAGCGGGATCACCCCCGATGTGATGGTCCTGTCCAAGGCCATCGGCGGCAGCCTGCCCCTGGCCGTCATCGTCTACCGCGACGACCTCGACGTGTGGGAACCCGGCGCCCACGCGGGCACGTTCCGCGGCAACCAGCTCGCCATGGCCGCCGGCACGGCCACCCTCGCCCACGTCCGCGAGAACCGCCTCGCCGAACGCGCGGCCACCCTGGGCGCCCACATGCTGGACCAGCTCCGGCACCTCGCCGAGACCCTGCCGTGCATGGGTGACGTGCGGGGGCGCGGACTGATGATCGGGGTCGAGCTGGTCGACCCGGAGGGGGAGCGCGCGCACGGGCGGCGTGCGGACGGCGACGGCAGCGGCACGCCGGGCCACGGCCAGGACGCGACGGGCGACCGGCGGGCTGCGCCGCGCCACGGCCCCTCGGTCCCCGCCGCTGCCCCAGGCACCCCCGGCCCTGCTGAGATCAGCACCGTCACGGGGATTCCCGCCCCGGGGCGCGGCCCGCACCCCGCCGCCCCCGAACTGGCCCTCGCCGTACGGCGGGAGTGCCTGCGCCGGGGCCTGATCGTCGAACTCGGAGGCCGCCACGCAAGCGTCGTACGACTGCTCCCGCCCCTCACGATCACCGACGAACAGGCGGCCGCCGTACTCGACCGGCTGGCCGACGCGATCGAGGCGGCCTTCCGGCGCGGCGCCCACCGCACGGGCCCACGCGACGAGGACCAGCCGAGCCCGCCGACCGGACAGGCGTGGAAGCGACGTGGCCGTGCCGAACGGCCGGGGTGACGCGGGCACCCGGCCGAGCCGCTCGCCCACCATCCCCTTGCCCGTGCCACCGGCACCGACCACCCCCTCCCCGCCGTCGCGCCCCCGGCGCCCCACCGGCATCTCCCGCCGCCGACCGTGCCGGCCCCACCCCATGAGGAGCGACCTTGCACAACTCCCCACCGCCCACCGGCTCCCCGGATCCCGCCTCCGCCGTCGCCACCACACGAGCGTCCACCTCCTCCGTTCCGTCGACCACCCGCACACCGACCGCCTTCATCCCTCCTCAGCAGCGCGACGCCGCGCACGCCGGACCGTCGCACGGCCTCCCGGCCGACCTCCTGGACCACGCCGACCCGCACACCGCGGCCCAGGCCGCGGCCGTGGAGAACCTGCTGCGCTGCTGGGTGCGTGAGGCGGGCATGCCCGCTCCCACCGACGGCACGCTCCGTGTGCCGTTGCCCGCCAGCGGCACCGCCCTGCTCACCCCCGTCCGTCACTGGTCCCCGACCGGCTGGCACCGCTTCGGCCTCCCGCGCCTGGCCGGCGCCCCCGAACAGTCGCCGCCCGTGGACGCCGTCACGATCGCCGCGCTGCTGGCCCGCGAGACACCCGCCGGGACCGGCCCGGCCGCCGGAGGCGTGGACCTCGTGGCGCGCGTCGCCGACTCCCTGCGCCGTACCGCCCACTTCATCGGCGAGCGCCGGGACCAACCGTCCGACGGACCCGACCTGTTCCTGTCCGCCGAACAGGCGCTGATCCTCGGACACCCCCTGCACCCGGCCCCGAAGAGCCGGGAGGGCCTCTCCGACGCGGAAGCACGCCTGTACTCACCCGAGCTGCGCGGCTCCTTCCCCCTGCACTGGCTGGCTGTCGCTCCTTCCCTGCTCGTCACCGACTCCGCCTGGACGGAAGGCGGCCGCACGGTTCCCGCGGACCGGCTGACGGCCCGGCTCGCCGCCCCCGGACCGCCGTCTCCCGACGACTTCGCCCTTCTGCCCCTGCATCCCTGGCAGGCGCACGAGGTCAGGCACCGCCCCGATGTCGCCGCCCTGTTCGACGCCGGGCTGCTCCGGGACCTCGGCGCGCACGGCTCCCCGTGGCACCCCACCTCCTCGGTGCGCACGGTCCACCGCTCCGGCGCCCCGGCGATGCTCAAACTGTCGCTCGGCCTGCGTATCACCAACTCCCGTCGAGAGAACCTGCGTAAGGAACTCCATCGCGGTGTCGAAGTGCACCGTCTGCTGCGGACCGGCCTGTCGAGGCAGTGGCAGGCAGCCCACCCGGGCTTCGACATCGTCCGCGACCCTGCCTGGCTCGCCGTCGACGGGACGGACGGCCGCCCCGTGACCGGCCTCGACGTGGTGATCCGGCACAACCCGTTCGCCCCCACGGACGACGTGTCGTGCGTCGCGGGCCTCGTCTCACCGCGCCCGTACGCCCGAGACGCCCTCGTGTCCTGCACCCCCGACGCCCTGGCGACCGTGGCGCGCCCGCCCGCCCCGGGCACTGCCGTCGTCCAGAGCTCCCGGCTGGCCGTGCTGCTCACCCGGCTCGCCGGACGGACAGGGCGTCCGCTCGGCGCGGTCGCCGCCGAGTGGTTCCTGCGCTACCTGGAGCAGGTCGTGCGCCCGGTGCTGTGGCTCGACGGGGAAGCGGGCATCGCGCTGGAAGCCCACCAGCAGAACACGCTCCTCCTGCTGGACTCCGACGGCTGGCCCACCGGCGGCCGCTACCGTGACAACCAGGGCTACTACTTCCGCGCCTCCCGCCGCGCGGAACTCGAAGCCCGGCTGCCCGGTATCGGCGAGCACAGCGACACCTTCGTCCCGGACGAGGTCACCGACGAGCGCTTCGCCTACTACCTGGCCATCAACAATGTGCTCGGCCTCATCGGCGCCTTCGGCTCTCAGCGCCTCGCCGACGAACGCCTGCTCCTTGCCGCCTTCCGAGGCTTTCTCACCTCCGCGGCCTGCGGCCCCGACCGGTTGCGCAGCTCGCTGCCCGCCCGTCTCCTCGACTCGCCCGTACTGCGCTGCAAGGCCAATCTGCTGACCCGGCTGCACGGCCTCGACGAACTCGTCGGCCCCGTCGACACCCAGTCCGTGTACGTCACCGTCGCCAACCCCCTGCGCTCCTGAACCGTCCGCATCCCCGACTCCCACTCCTTCACTCCTGAGGAACCTGCCCTAGCCGCCTGCTGAGAGGAGCCTTGCCGTGCCCCCCATCCCCACCAGCGCCGCCGGTGCCGCCCCCGTCCTCACCCTCGGCAGGGACGAGGCCCCACCCAGCGGCCCGCTGCCCGGCCGTGCCGGCGACTGGGGATCCACCGCCACACCTGTGGGCGCGTTCCGCCTCGTCCCCGTCCAGGTCGAGAGGGATCTGCCCCGCATCGGGCGGTGGATGAACGAGCCGGCGGTCGCCGCGTTCTGGGAACTGGCGGGTCCTCTGGCCCTGACCGAACGGCACCTGCGTCAACTCGCCGACGCCGGTCACAGCCATCCGTGTCTCGGTGTGCTGGAGGGCACGCCGATGAGCTACTGGGAGATCTACCGGGCGGATCTCGACCCCCTGGCCCGCCACTACCCCGCCCGAGCTCACGACACCGGCATCCATCTCCTCATCGGGGATGCCGCCACCCGTGGGCGAGGGCTCGGCGGTCTGCTGCTGAGAGCCGTCACCGACCTCGTACTCGACAGGAGACCCGCGTGTTCGCGGGTCGTCGCTGAACCCGATCTTCGCAACACCCCCTCCGTCGCCGCCTTCCTCAGCGCCGGTTTCCGCTTCTCCGCCGAGCTCGACCTGCCCGCCAAGCGGGCCGGCCTCATGATCAGAGACAGGAACCTGCGTGAGGTGATGTGACGCTCCGTGCTCGCGCCGTTACAAATGGAACGCTCCGGAATCCGGACCGGTTCCCGCCCGTCCCGCGAATCTCGGAGAATTTCTCCCGGCCGTCCCCTCGCACGCTCCGACCCCGCCCGCTCGCTCCCGGCGGCCTCCGTCACTCCCACCGCCCCCGCCGTTGTCCCCACCGGGCCCTCCAGCAGCCCCGAATCCGAGAAGCCCCGCACCTTGATTCCGTCACCGTTGTCCCCGCCGACCTCCCGGTCGCTCACCCGTTTGTCAGTCCCGAGCCGTAGGGTGGTCGCGCTATGACGAAGCCCTCTCTCCCCGAACTCCTCCACGCCGCCGTCGCCGCTGTCGGCGGTACGGAGCGCCCCGGCCAGGTGACCATGGCCGAAGCCGTCGCGGAGGCGATCGACGACGGCTCCCATCTCCTGGTGCAGGCAGGCACCGGCACCGGTAAGTCGCTGGGCTACCTGGTGCCCGCGCTGGCGCACGGGGAGCGCGTCGTGGTCGCGACCGCCACCCTGGCGCTGCAACGCCAGCTCGTGGAGCGGGACCTGCCGCGCACGGTCGAGGCGCTGCATCCGCTGCTGCGCCGGCGCCCGGAGTTCGCGATGCTCAAGGGCCGGTCGAACTATCTGTGCCTGCACCGCCTGCACGAAGGCGTCCCGCAGGACGAGGAGGAGGGCCTCTTCGACCAGTTCGAGGCGGCCGCGCCCACCAGCAAGCTGGGCCAGGACCTGTTGCGGCTGCGCGACTGGGCGGACGAGACCGAGTCCGGCGACCGGGACGACCTCACGCCCGGCGTGTCCGACCGGGCCTGGGCCCAGGTGTCGGTGTCCTCGCGGGAGTGCCTGGGCGCGTCGAAGTGCGCGTACGGCGCGGAGTGCTTCGCGGAGATGGCCCGCGAACGCGCCAAGCTGTCCGAGGTCGTCGTCACCAACCACGCCCTGCTGGCCATCGACGCCATCGAGGGCGCCCCCGTGCTTCCGCAGCACGAGGTGCTGATCGTCGACGAGGCGCACGAGCTGGTGTCGAGGGTGACCGGCGTCGCCACCGGCGAGCTCACCCCGGGCCAGGTCAACCGAGCGGTGCGGCGCGCCGCCAAGCTGGTCAACGAGAAGGCCGCCGACCAGCTCCAGACCGCCGCCGAGGGCTTCGAGCGGCTGATGGAGCTGGCGCTGCCGGGCCGTCTGGAGGAGATCCCGGAAGACCTCACCTACGCCCTCATGGCCCTGCGCGATGCCGCGCGCACCGTCATCTCCGCGATCGGCGCCACCCGTGACAAGTCTGTGCAGGACGAGGACGCGGTCCGCAAGCAGGCGCTCGCCTCCGTGGAGAGCGTGCACGACGTGGCGGAGCGCATCGTCAACGGCTCCGAGTACGACGTCGTCTGGTACGAACGGCACGACCGCTTCGGCGCGTCCCTGCGCGTCGCCCCCATGTCCGTGTCGGGACTGCTGCGGGAGAAGCTCTTCGCGGACCGCTCCGTGACCCTGGCCTCGGCGACGCTGAAGCTCGGCGGGGACTTCAACGGTGTGGGCGCCTCCCTGGGCCTCGCCCCGGAGGGCACCGAGGGCGACGACCTCCCCAAGTGGAAGGGGATCGACGTCGGCTCCCCCTTCGACTACCGCAAGCAGGGCATCCTGTACGTCGCCAGGCACCTGTCGCGTCCCGCACGCGACGGCGACCGCGCGGACATGCTGGACGAGCTGACCGAACTGATCCAGGCGGCCGGCGGCCGTACCCTCGGCCTCTTCTCCTCCATGCGCGGCGCACAGCTCGCCGCCGAGGAACTGCGCGGCCGCATCCCGGAGTTCCCGATCCTCCTGCAGGGCGAGGAGACCCTGGGCGAGCTGATCAAGAACTTCGCTGCGGATCCGAAGACGTGTCTCTTCGGCACGCTGTCGCTGTGGCAGGGCGTGGACGTCCCCGGCCCCAGCTGCCAACTGGTGGTCATGGACAAGATCCCGTTCCCGCGTCCGGACGACCCGCTGATGAGCGCCCGCCAGAAGGCGGTCGAGGACGGCGGGGGCAACGGCTTCATGGCGGTCGCCGCCACCCACGCGGCGCTGCTCATGGCGCAGGGCGCGGGCCGGCTCGTCCGTGCGTCGGGGGACCGGGGCGTGGTCGCGGTCCTGGACCAGCGCTTGGCGACGGCTCGCTACGGGAGCTATCTGAAGGCGTCCATGCCGGACTTCTGGTACACGACGGACCGCAATCAGGTCCGCAAGTCGCTCGCGGCGATCGACGCGGCGGCCCGGCAGGCCGAGACGGAGTGAGGGGCGGGCGCTTCCCCGGGCGGGTTGTCCTCTGCCCGGGGACGCGCCCTCACCGGTACTGGTCGTCCCCGGAAGGACTCGTCGTCTCGACGGCGCAGGCCGCCGGTGGGGCGGGCCACGCCACGGGTGCAGCGAACGAGGGCCGCCTCGACGCCTCAAGGGTGAGGAGCCGCCCTGCCTCAAGGGTGAGGAGCGCCCTGCGCAGCACAGGGCCCCGGAACCGGCGCAGGGATCCCGGGGCCCAGTCAGAGGGGCGGAGGAGGTGAGGCCCGCCCGGCGTGCTCAGACGCGTCGGAGTACCGCCACCACCTTGCCGAGGATGGTCGCGTCGTCGCCGGGAATCGGCTCGTACGCCGCGTTGTGCGGGAGGAGCCACACATGGCCGTCCTCACGCTTGAACCGCTTCACGGTGGCTTCGCCGTCGAGCATGGCGGCCACGATGTCGCCGTTCTCGGCGACGGGCTGGCGCCTGACGGTGACCCAGTCGCCGTCGCAGATCGCGGCCTCGATCATCGAGTCGCCGACGACCTTCAGCACGAACAGCTCACCGTCGCCCACGAGCTGCCGGGGGAGCGGGAAGACGTCCTCGACGGACTCCTCGGCGAGGATCGGGCCACCGGCGGCGATACGGCCCACCAGCGGGACGTACGACGCGGCGGGCTTGCCGGCGGTGTCCGTGGGCTGCACGGAGACGGCCTGGTCGGAGCCGCGGACCTCGTAGGCACGCGGGCGGTGCGGGTCACGGCGCAGGAAGCCCTTCCGCTCCAGTGCCATCAGCTGGTGCGCCACCGAGGACGTGCTGGACAGGCCGACGGCCTGGCCGATCTCCCGCATGGACGGCGGGTAGCCGCGCCGCTGCACGGAGTCCCGGATGACCTCGATCACCCGGCGCTGACGGTCGGTGAGTCCCGAGCTGTCCGCCCGGATGCCTGGAGGTCGGCCCGGCAGGGAGCGCTTGTGTCCCTCGGGATTCACGGCTTCGTTCATCGCATGCACCGGCTCGAGTCGGCCCTGGGAGCGGTCCTGGGCGGTGATGGTGGCACTGTCTGCGGTGGTGGTCACGTCGGCCCCTCTCGATTGTCTCCCTGCTGGACAACGGTAGTTGCTTTCGAAAGGTTGCGCCAAACACACGTTCGAGTGAAAAAGCGTGAATAGCCTGACTTGATCATGTGTCTGGGTGTATGGCCAATGCGATACCTGGCAGGTGAGCGAGCTCCTTGTTGTACTCTTCACCGCCGGGGTCGGCGCCCTCGTGAGGTGCGGCCCCAGTCTGCCATCCGGCCTCCGGTCGTCCGGCCGCCGGGCCCGCTCCGCGCGAGAGTCCCACCGGTCCTCCCTGCGGCGCCCACGATATCGCCGTATGTGCCGCGCGGACACGGTTGCGCACGCGCGCGTACGGGCGGGTTTCGAGTGCTCACCGTGACGGCTGAACCGCAGGGGGTGAGGCTCTCCACTGCGACACGCGATACAGCCTGGGTGTATGAGCCAATCCCCATATCTAGTGCTTGGATGTCATCAGCAGCCCAGAAGTTGTGGTCCCCGGTGTCTTCGGACCCTCATGGATCGCCTATGCTTGGGGCTGCTTCGAGGGGCCCGTGAGGCCCGCGATGCCATTGAGTCTGCTGTGAGGAGGGTTGGGAGTTCATGCACTGCCCCTTCTGCAGGCACCCCGACAGCCGTGTCGTCGACAGCCGTACGACGGACGACGGCACGTCGATCCGCAGGCGCCGCCAGTGTCCTGACTGCTCCCGTCGTTTCACGACCGTGGAGACGTGCTCGCTCATGGTGGTGAAGCGGTCCGGAGTCACCGAACCGTTCAGCCGCACCAAGGTCATCAACGGCGTGCGCAAGGCGTGCCAGGGACGGCCTGTCACCGAGGACGCTCTCGCCCAGCTCGGCCAGCGGGTCGAGGAGGCGGTGCGCGCCACCGGGAGCGCCGAGCTGACCACCCACGACGTGGGGCTGGCCATACTCGGCCCGTTGCAGGAACTCGACCTCGTCGCCTACCTGCGGTTCGCCTCCGTCTACCGGGCGTTCGACTCGCTCGAGGACTTCGAGGCCGCGATCGCGGAACTCAGGGACCAGACGGGACACCCCGCCGCGGACGACGGCGACCGCGAAGACGACCCGGGCGCGGTCGCGGGGGGCCGGAAGGACGACGGCGGGCGCGGAGGGACCGGGCAGGTCCCCGTGCCCGCCCACGCCGCCGACTGACCCGGCGGGCCGGACCCGGGCCCTCGGGCCCCGGATCCGGCCGGGCGGCGGCGGACGAAGACTTGCTGCGGGCCAGGGATGGGTGCCCGCAGCACCAGACACACCACCATGTCACGGGAACATCGTGGCATTTCAGGGCGTTTTTGCCTGTACAGGGAGGCGGCATGACAGAGACGGCGAGCGGTCCGGCACGAGGTTCCCGAGCGAAGGGCACCAAGACCAGCAAGGGCCTGCGTATCGAGCGCATTCACACCACCCCCGGCGTGCACCCGTACGACGAGGTGGTCTGGGAGCGCCGTGACGTCGTCATGACCAACTGGCGCGACGGCTCGGTCAACTTCGAGCAGCGTGGCGTCGAGTTCCCCGACTTCTGGTCGGTGAACGCGGTCAACATCGTCACCAGCAAGTACTTCCGCGGGGCTGTCGGCACTCCCCAGCGCGAGGTCAGCCTCAAGCAGCTGATCGACCGCATCGTGAAGACGTACCGGAAGGCCGGGGAGGACTACAAGTACTTCGCCTCGCCCGCCGACGCCGAGATCTTCGAGCACGAGCTTGCCTACGCCCTGCTGCACCAGATCTTCAGCTTCAACAGCCCTGTCTGGTTCAACGTCGGCACCCCGCAGCCCCAGCAGGTCTCCGCCTGCTTCATCCTGGCCGTCGACGACTCCATGGAGTCGATCCTCGACTGGTACAAGGAAGAGGGCATGATCTTCAAGGGCGGTTCCGGCGCCGGCCTGAACCTCTCCCGCATCCGCTCCTCCAAGGAGCTGCTGTCCTCCGGCGGCAACGCCTCCGGCCCGGTCTCCTTCATGCGCGGCGCCGACGCCTCCGCCGGCACCATCAAGTCCGGTGGCGCCACCCGCCGTGCCGCCAAGATGGTCGTCCTCGACGTGGACCACCCGGACATCGAGAACTTCATCGAGACCAAGGTCAAGGAAGAGGAGAAGATCCGCGTCCTGCGCGACGCGGGCTTCGACATGGACCTGGGCGGCGACGACATCACGTCCGTCCAGTACCAGAACGCCAACAACTCGGTCCGCGTGAACGACGAGTTCATGGAGGCCGTCGAGCGGGGCGGCAAGTTCGGCCTGCGCGCCCGGATGACCGGCGAGGTGATCGAGGAGGTCGACGCCAAGGCGCTCTTCCGCAAGATCGCCGAGGCCGCCTGGGCCTGCGCCGACCCCGGCATCCAGTACGACGGCGTCATCAACAACTGGCACACCTGCCCCGAGTCCGGCCGGATCACCGCGTCGAACCCGTGCAGCGAGTACATGCACCTGGACAACACGTCCTGCAACCTGGCCTCGCTGAACCTGATGAAGTTCCTCAAGGACGACGGCAAGGGCAACCAGTCCTTCCAGACCGAGCGCTTCCAGAAGGTCGTCGAGCTCGTCATCACCGCGATGGACATCTCCATCTGCTTCGCGGACTTCCCGACGCAGAAGATCGGCGAGAACACGCGCGCGTTCCGCCAGCTCGGCATCGGCTACGCCAACCTCGGCGCCCTGCTGATGGCCACCGGCCACGCGTACGACTCCGAGGGCGGCCGCGCCCTGGCCGGCTCCATCACCTCCCTGATGACCGGCACCGCCTACCGCCGCTCCGCCGAGCTGGCCGCGGTCGTCGGCCCGTACGACGGCTACGCCCGCAACGCCGACGCCCACAAGCGCGTCATGAAGCAGCACGCCGACGCCAACGGCACGGCCGTCCGCATGGACGACCTGGACAACCCGGTCTGGGCCGCCGCCACGGAGGCCTGGCAGGACGTCCTGCGCCTCGGCGAACAGAACGGTTTCCGTAACTCCCAGGCGTCCGTCCTCGCCCCGACCGGCACCATCGGTCTGGCGATGTCCTGCGACACCACCGGTGTCGAGCCCGACCTCGCCCTGGTCAAGTTCAAGAAGCTGGTCGGCGGCGGCTCGATGCAGATCGTCAACGGCACCGTCCCGCAGGCGCTGCGCCGCCTGGGCTACCAGGAGGAGCAGATCGAGGCGATCGTCGCCCACATCGCCGAGCACGGCAATGTGATCGACGCCCCCGGCCTCAAGTCCGAGCACTACGAGGTGTTCGACTGCGCCATGGGCGAGCGCGCCATCTCCCCGATGGGCCACGTCCGCATGATGGCCGCGATCCAGCCCTGGATCTCCGGCGCCATCTCCAAGACGGTCAACATGCCGGAGACGGCGACCGTCGAGGAGGTCGAGGAGATCTACTTCGAGGCCTGGAAGCTCGGCGTCAAGGCGCTCGCGATCTACCGGGACAACTGCAAGGTCGGCCAGCCCCTCTCCGCGAAGACCAAGGAGAAGGAGAAGACCGAGATCACCGAGAAGGCCGAGGACACGATCCGTGCCGCGGTCGAGAAGGTGGTCGAGTACCGCCCGGTCCGCAAGCGTCTCCCCAAGGGCCGTCCCGGCATCACCACCTCCTTCACGGTCGGCGGCGCCGAGGGCTACATGACCGCCAACTCCTACCCGGACGACGGTCTCGGCGAGGTCTTCCTGAAGATGTCGAAGCAGGGTTCGACCCTCGCGGGCATGATGGACGCCTTCTCCATCGCGGTCTCCGTCGGCCTCCAGTACGGCGTCCCGCTGGAGACGTACGTCTCGAAGTTCACCAACATGCGCTTCGAGCCGGCCGGTATGACGGACGACCCGGACGTGCGGATGGCGCAGTCGATCGTCGACTACATCTTCCGCCGCCTGGCGCTCGACTTCCTGCCCTTCGAGACGCGCTCCGCCCTCGGCATCCACTCCGCCGAGGAGCGTCAGCGCCACCTGGAGACCGGCTCGTACGAGCCCGCCGAGGAGGAGGTCGACGTCGAGGGTCTGGCCCAGTCCGCCCCGCGGCAGACCGACCTGAAGGCCGTCGCCACTCCGAAGACCGGCGCCGAGGTGACCCAGCCCGCCCCGAAGCAGGCCCACACCAGCGCCGAACTGGTGGAGATGCAGCTGGGCATCCAGGCCGACGCTCCGCTGTGCTTCTCCTGCGGCACGAAGATGCAGCGGGCCGGCTCCTGCTACATCTGCGAGGGCTGCGGCTCGACCAGCGGCTGCAGCTGATCACAGCGGCATCGGCCAGGTCCGTGTGATCTGGCGAGGGCGGTGAAGCCGGTTTCCGGCTTCACCGCCCTCGGTGTTCGTGCCCGGCCGGGTTCAGGACTGGCGCACCTGGCCCATGACCCTGGTGAACGTCGCCGGGTCGTCCTCGAAGCCTTGCACGCCCGGGTGGAACGTCCAGCCGTCGGACGGCTCGCGCACGAACTCCGCGACCGTCGCCGCCGTCGCTCCGAGTACACCGCCGAAGTCGTCCTCGTCCAGGACGGTGTAGCCCTCCCGTATCCGGAAGGCGGGGTTGAGGACACTGACGAAGGTCCGGTTCGCCGGATGCTGCTGGATGACGACGCCCACCACCACGCGCGTGTACCGCGCGTCCAGCCGGTCGAGCTCCAGCGTCATGACCTCGTCCCAGCCGAAGCCCTTGCCGTCCTTGCTGTCCCGGTTGAGATAGATGGTGCCGTCGGGCGAGCGGCTGTCGAAGTGCACCACATAGGCGGGCGCCCCGCCCGGATCGCTCGCCAGGTACGTCGCGGCGACGATGTCCAGATCGGTGGGCGGCTGCCCCGCCGGACTCGGGTCCCACTTCAGCGCCATCTCGACCTTGCGGATCCCCTTGTTGATGCCGCTCACCAATGTCCCTCCCCGTTCACCAACTGACCTCACCCCGAACTGCCGGATCATCAGGGCCGGTTGTCCATCCTGCCACGCACCCCTGACACTCGGCATGGCTGCTCTGCGCCAGAGAGTGACCGACGCCACGCCCCGTGGCCTTACCATGGCGCGGTGCTGGTCAAGTGGATTCGCTGCACCGTGGTGGACCGCCGCGGTTTCGAGCGGGGGCAGCGAAAGTGGGCGGGGCTTCTGGGGGAGCCGGGATTTCGGGGACAGGGCGGGGGCTGGAGCAGGGGGCGGCCCTCCGTCGCGCATGTCTTCGCCTTCTGGGAGAGCCGTGCCTTCTACGACTCCTTCATGGCGCGCTCCCACGACCGGCTGGCGGCAGCCCAGGCGGGCACGTTCAAGGACGCCCAGGTACGGCTCTTCGACTACCGCTTCGACGTGAAGACGGGCTTCGAGCCCCGCTTCACGGACGCCGACCTGCTGCGGGTGGCCCTGTGCCGGGTCCACGAGGAGCGTGCCGAGCACTTCACCCTCATGCAGGAGAAGGTGTGGAACCCCGCCATGGCCGGCTCGCCCGGCATGATCCGGGGACTGTTCGCCGAGGCGCCCGGCCACGAGTTCCTGGTGCTGTCGATGTGGCGTTCCGAGGCCGAGCACGGAAAGTACCGCACCGAACGCGTGGAGCGGCTCGCGCTGCGCGCCCAGACGGAGGCGGACATCGCCGCCCTCACCGGTGACATCGTCGAACTGGAGACGACCTGGACGGTGTGAGAACCGCACGGGCCTGCCGATGGTGTGTGGGTCGTGTCCGCTCGTGGTGTGCGTCCTCTTGTGGTGCGGATTCGGTGTGACCTACGCCGTATGCGGGGCCCACGAGTATTGGATCTGCCGTCACTCGATCTAGGGTTTTGGCATGGCAAGACCACGGCGCATCGTCCTTGTCCGGCACGGGGAGTCAACGGGCAATGTTGATGACACCGTCTACGAGCGTGAGCCCGATCATGCCCTGGCCCTCACCGACCGAGGCCGGCGGCAGGCAGAGGAGACCGGCAAGAGGCTACGGGAGGTGTTCGGCGGCGAGCGGGTCAGCGTGTACGTCTCCCCCTACCGGCGCACCCACGAGACCCTCCGGGCCTTCCACCTGGATCCTGACCTCATCCGCGTGCGCGAGGAGCCCCGGCTGCGCGAGCAGGACTGGGGGAACTGGCAGGACCGCGACGACGTACGGCTGCAGAAGGCCTACCGGGACGCCTACGGACACTTCTTCTACCGTTTCGCGCAGGGCGAGAGCGGAGCCGACGTGTACGACAGGGTCGGCGGCTTCCTGGAGAGCCTGTTCCGCAGCTTCGAGGCCCCCGACCATCCGCCGAACGTGCTCATCGTGACCCACGGCCTCGCCATGCGTCTGTTCTGCATGCGCTGGTTCCACTGGACGGTCGCCGAGTTCGAGTCGCTGTCGAATCCGGGGAACGCCGAGATGCGCATGCTCGTTCTCGGGGACGACGGCAAGTACACGCTTGACCGGCCCTTCGACCGCTGGCGAGATCCGGAGCCCTACGGGATCAGCGGATAGAGTGGCAGAGCGATGACCGCTGACTCCTCTCCCGACGGGCGCCTGGGGCGCGCCCTCGCCAGCCTGCGCGGACTCGCGGTGGGTGACGCGCTCGGCTCCCAGTTCTTCGTGCCGGTGAACTACCCGCTGCTGAAGCGCCGCGAACTGCCACCCGGCCCCTGGCAGTGGACCGACGACACGGAAATGGCCTGCTCCGTCGTGGCCGTCCTGGCCGCCCACCGTCGTATCGACCAGGACGCCCTGGCCCGCTCCTTCGCTGAGCACCACGACTTCGACCGCGGCTACGGCCCCGCGGTCAACCGGCTGCTGAGGCTGGTTCGGGAGGGCGCCGACTGGCGCGAACTCTCGTCAGCCCTGTTCAAGGGGCAGGGCTCCTGGGGCAACGGCGCCGCGATGCGGATCGCCCCCCTGGGTGCCTGGTACGCGGACGATCCCGAGCAGGCCACCCATCAGGCGGAGATCTCCGCGTATCCCACGCATCAGCACCGGGAGGCCGTGGTCGGGGCCATGGCCGTCGCCGCGGCAGCCGCGCTGGTCGGCGCACCGGGGGGTCCGCCCCGTGCGGAGGCGCTTCTCGACGGTGTCATCGCTCTCGTGCCGAAGAGCGCCGTCGGCGCGGGGCTGCGGCGCGCACGGGACATGCTCGACTACGGCGACGCGGCCACGGTCGCGGCGGTTCTGGGCTGCGGACGCCGTACCTCGGCCCATGACACCGTGCCCTTCGCGCTGTGGTCGGCCGCTCGCGCCCTCGGCGACTACGAGACGGCGTTCTGGACGACCGCACAGGTCGGCGGCGACGTCGACACCACCTGCGCCATCGTGGGCGGAGTACTGGCCGCTGGGAAGGCCGGGGCGCCTCCGGCCGCCTGGGCGGAACAGGTGGAGGAACTGCCTGCCTGGGTGGCCCCGTCGGTCTGACCGGAGCGGCGGCGTATCCGGGCTTTGTTCCACCGGACTCTCCGGCTGTCGGGAGGACTCGGTCCGACCTTCGGCGGCGACTCTTCGTGTTCATCGGGAACTCTGCGCGACGGCTCGCGCGTTGTCCGGGCATCCGCTGTGCGACGTGTGTGTCGGGACGGGCGGGTGGCGGGGAGCGGCGTAGGGGGTGGTGGGCATGTGGTTCGTCGTGGCCGCGCTGTTGGCGAAAGGGCTGGCGGTGCTGTCGGTGCCGACATTGCTGTCCGTGCGGGCGGGCGGGTCGGCGGGGCTGCCCCGCGGGGTGCGGATGGCCGTGTCGTGGTCCCCGTCGTTCGCTGTCGGGGTGAGTCCCGGCCATCCGCACGCTTCAGCAGGTGGTGAGGCCCGCCGCCCCGGCCGTCCGCGTGCTTCAGCCGGCCATGGGTCCCGCCGTCCCGGACAGGGCGTCCAGATCGCTCTTGCGGACGCGGATGACGAACCATGCCGTGAGCAGGGCCAGTGCGGCCATGGCGGCGGCCGGGACGAAGGCGGTGGAGATGCCCTGGGCCAGGACGTCGTGGCCCCACGGGGCGGGCAGCTGGTGCGTCCTGGCGAACTCGGCCTTCTGTTCGGCCGATCCGTCGGCGAGGAACTTCGGCAGTTGCTTCTCCGCCTCGTTCTTGCTGGCCGAGCCGAAGACCGTGGTCAGGATGGCCAGCCCGAGCGAACCCCCCACCTGCTGTGTGACGTTGAGCAGACCGGATGCGGCGCCCGCCTCGTGCGGGGCGACACCGGAGACCGCGGTGACGGTCGCCGTCACGAAGTTCAGGCCCATGCCGAAGCCGAACACCAGCATCGGGCCGAGCACGCCGCCGGCGTAGGAACTGTCGGGGCTGATGAACGTCTGCCAGATGAGGCCGGTCACCACCAGGGCGGACCCCGCGAGCATGAACGGCTTCGGTCCCAGGACGGGCAGGAAGCGTTGCGACAGGCCCGCGCCGACCGCGATCGCGGCCGTGACGGGCAGGAAGGCGAGCCCGGCCTTGATCGGGCTGTAGCCCAGCACGTTCTGGACGAAGAGGACGATGTAGAAGAACATTCCGAACATCGCGGCGGCCAGACTGAGCATGATCACGTATGTGCCGGAGCGGTTGCGGTCGGCGAACATCCGCAGCGGAGTGATCGGCTCCTTGGCCCGCATCTCCGTGAACGCGAAGGCGACGAGCAGGATCAGGGCGGCGGCGAACGCCCCGATGGTCAGACGGTCCCGCCAGCCTTCCCCGGCGGCCCGGATGAACGCGTAGACCAGGGAGGCCATGCCCGCCGTCGAGGTCACCGCGCCCGCGATGTCGAAGCGCCCCGGGTGCCGCTCGGACTCGTTGATGTAGAGCGGTGTGAGAGAGGCGATGAGCACACCGATGGGCACGTTGACGAACAGCACCCACCGCCAGTCGAGCCATTCGGTGAGCATGCCGCCGGCGAGCAGACCGATGGCGCCGCCGCCGGCGGAGACGGCGGCGAAGACACCGAAGGCCCGGTTGCGTTCCGGGCCTTCGGGAAACGTGGTGGTGATGAGTGCCAGCGAGGTGGGCGACGCTATCGCGCCCCCCATGCCCTGCAGTGCCCGGGCCGCCAGCAACTGCCAGGGCTCCTGGGCCAGTCCGCCCAGCAGCGAGGCGAAGGTGAAGAGCAGGATTCCGGTCATGAACACCCGGCGCCGGCCGAGGATGTCACCGGCCCGCGCGCCGAGCAGCAGCAGCCCGCCGAAGGTGAGTGTGTAGGCGCTGACCACCCAGGTGAGGTCGGTGGTGCTGAACTTCAGCGCGTCTTGAATGTGCGGGAGCGCGATGTTCACAATCGTCGCGTCGAGTACCACCATGAGTTGGCAGGCCGCGATGACGGTGAGCGCGATACCGGGGTGTCCCTCCCGGCGGGCCGCACACCGTTTCTGGTTCTGAATCAACTGAGAGGTTGTCACTATGGGTCCCCCACAACTGCGTTAGTGAACGCTTGCGTTCACTCTCGCGTCAACGGTAGTGAGTCCCCAGTAGTGAACGCAAGCGTTCACTTTCCGGGTCGTCCCTCGGCGCGTTCCCCCGCTGGTGCCGCGGTGGCCCCGCTCCGCTTCGAACTCCCCGCCCCCTCTGCTCGTTGGAGACACTCAGATGGTTACTTCGCGCTGGACGGCTGCCCCCGCCCGGACGGCCTCCCCTCGCCGTCGCGGCGCCGTGCTCGAACGCGCGATCCTCGACGCCGCGCTGGAACAGTTGGGCACCGTCGGCTGGAACGGCCTCACGATGGAGGGTGTCGCCGCCGGAGCCCAGACGGGGAAGGCGGCGGTCTATCGCCGCTGGCCGTCCAAGGAGGATCTCGTCGCGGACGCCTTGAGTGCCGGGCTCCCCCGGATGGATGCCGCACCCGACCTCGGGAGCGTGCGAGAGGACCTGGTGGCGCTGTGCCGCATGGCGCGTGACGCGATGTTCTCGCGCCCGGGCTTCGCTTTGAGGGCGATCATTCACGAATGCGATCCGTCTCAGTCGGAGCGCTTCCAAGGGTTGATCGTGCAAGGGGTCGTGGAGCCGGCCGTCAGGATGCTGCACGAGGTCATCAGTCGTGGAATTGAGCGGGGGGAGGTGCGACCGGGAGCGGCGAACGGTTATGTCTTCGATGCCATTCCGGCCATGATGATGTACCGGACAAAGGTGTGCGCCAGCGAATGGAGCGACCGGGACCTCGAGGAGATGATCGACCAGTTCATGCTTCCGCTGCTGCGTCCGGACGCCGGCTGACGGCGGCCCCGGAGGAGTGCCCGGACGTGGGTAGGGGGTCGTGGCAGACCGGGGTGTCGCACCGGGATCGAGGCGGCGTACGCTAAGGGCGCCATGCCGTACGAAGCACCCACCCACACCGTCGAGCGCTCACTCCGCGCCACGACCGGGGCCAAGATCATTGCCGGTGTCGACGAGGTGGGCCGCGGCGCGTGGGCCGGTCCCGTCACCGTCTGCGCGGCGGTCACCGGACTGCGCCGCCCGCCCCTGGGGCTCACCGACTCGAAACTGCTCACCCTCAAGCGGCGCACCGAACTGGCCGAGGTGCTACAGACCTGGGTGACGTCGTACGCCCTGGGTCATGCCTCCCCGGAAGAGATCGACGACCTGGGGATGACGGCCGCGCTGCGGCTTGCCGCCGGGCGGGCGCTGGGTGCCCTGCCGGTCCGCCCCGATGCGGTGATCCTGGACGGGAAGCATGACTATCTCGGTGCCCCGTGGCGGGTTCGCACGGTGATCAAGGGTGACCGGTCGTGCGTGGCGGTCGCGGCGGCCTCGGTGATCGCCAAGGTTCAGCGCGACAAAATGATGGCCGAACTGGGTGTCGACCATGCAGACTTCGGTTTTGCGGACAATGCCGGGTATCCGTCGCCCGTGCACAAGGCCGCACTGGCGGAGCGGGGCCCCACCCCGTACCACCGGTTGTCGTGGGCGTATCTTGATGCGCTGCCCCAGTGGCGGCACCTCAAGAAGGCCCGCAGTTGGGCGGACGGAAGCGTTCCGGAGATCGAGGGTCAGCTCGGCTTCGACTTCTGACGATTCCGCTCGCACTGATGTGCCACCCGCTGGCGCGAGCCGCACCAACGTTTGATAAATAACAGCCCATGCCTCTCCTTCCCGAGGAGCCTCAGATTCACGAGAGTGCCCAGGGTCCCCGCGCCACTCCGGCCAGCGGCCGCACAGCGCCGACCCCTCGACCCGTACCCGGCCCCCGTCCCGCGGCTCCGTCGCGTCCCGGTCGTCCCGGACCCCTCCGGCCGACGCCTCCCGGGCAGCGCACCCCGCGTGACGTCGCCGCCAAGCCCGGGCCCTCGGCCCCGGCCGCTGCCGCGCCCGCTCCGGCGACTCCCCAGGTCCAGCTGATCCCGGCCTCGGCCCAGGGTGCGCTGGACGCCGCCGAAGAGGCCGTGGACCTGCTCCTGGACTCCGGGCGTGCCCCGGGTGACGTGCTGGTGATCACCACCGGCGAGCAGCACCCCTGGGCCGCCCATGAGCTGTCCTTCGGCGAGGCGTCGTACTGGGCGCAGCACGACGCCGGGGACGACGTCTTCTACGCCGACGCGGCCTCCGCGGGCCGGGCGGGCGTGCGCCCCGTCGTCGTCGTGGCCGTCAACGGTGGTCCCGACACGGCCGCCACCGCCCTGCCGCTTGCTCGTGCGCGGGCCGGCGCCCTGCTGATCGTCTGCGGAGACCCGCAGCAGATCAACACGGTGCTGGGCGCGGGCGTCTGAGCCGACCCCGGCAGGGCGGCCGCGCCGGGCCGCGGAGGCGTCGCCACCGCGGCACCTCCACGGGGTGTGCTTGTACGCGGGCGGACGACGGGCGTCTCGGCACGCGCACCTCTGCGTGCCCGGAGCCAGGCCCTTCGGAGGAGGTCAGCCGCCCACGGGGCGCGTGGACGGGCGGCCCCTCGTGCGGAGCCGGTGAAGCCGAGGCCCGGCCGGTCCCGTGAAGGCGGCGGCGCGAGGTGCCGTGCTCGGCCATGAGCGCAGCCACCGGCGGCCCACCCCGCCGACATCGCCGTACGCCGTCATGTCCGCATCGTCGCGGGCTGTTCCGCACGCCACGCGACGATGCGCACGAGCCCGAAGGACTTCCCGCGTCCTGCTGCTCAGCGGTCCTGCTGTTCGGCGTCCGAGCTACGGCTGCCCATGCCCCGCCGCGCGACGCTCCCGGCCGCCGAACCGGCTCCGGCGGCCGCCGGGCTCGTGGTACCCGCCGATGTGCCTCAGCGGGCGGCCGCGCGACGCAGAACCTCCGAGACGGCGCCGCCGGTCCGCGGCAGCGGGGGCGGTGCCTCGGACAGTCCGAACGGCTCCGGAGCGGAGTCCGTGTTGGGACGGCGGCCTCCGCGCCCCTCGCCGAGCACCTGCCATCCGTCCCGGGTCAGCGTGATGTACGCCCCGCAGCGCAGTCCGTGCAGAGTGCAGGCGTCACGCAGACCCCACATCCATGCCCCGTCCTCCTCCGTCCACCGCGCGTCGCCGTCACGGCAGTACAGCAGTACGGCGGTCCGCACCGGCGTCCGGCGCCGCAGGTCGTGCGGGATGACCCGGCGCAGCTGGGCGAGCAGCGCGTTGCGGAACATCCAGCCGTCGGCCGACGCCTGTCGCCGGGTGAACGACGCGCTGGCCCGCACCCGTTCGTCCGGGTCGAGCACGGCCACGATCGCGGTGGCCGGCTGGGGCCGGTGCCGTGAGTGCAGCCCGCTGACCACTTCACGCGGGTTGCGCAGCAGAGGGATGCCGGCCGCGGACCACTCCGCGGGTTCGAGCAAGCGATTGGCGGAAGCGGCGGACGTGGACAACGATGCTGCCGAAGACGGAGCGAATCCGAGGGTCACGATCCTCCCTTCGGCTACGGCCCACACAGCGGGCGGGTCGGATTCGGGGGAGCGCACGCCGCAGCAAAGCCCAACCGGACTACGGACGAGCCGTGCGGGGAGCGGACTTCAATTCTTCCTGTCGAACTTGGATGCGGCAACGAGCAATTGGGGCCACCGACCGTTATACGGCGGTGTGTGTCATATATCCCTACCCAGTGATGCGCGGGCGGACGCGTGGGGCAGCGGTCCACGCCCCCTTCGCACTCTGTGCGTGATCAACCTTGCACAGCCAGCACCAACGGCAACACGCCCTCGGCGCCCGAGCGTCGAAGCATCCTCGCCGCGACCGCGAGGGTCCATCCGGTTTCGGTGTAGTCGTCCACCAGCAGGACAGGCCCCCGGGCCTCGGCCAGCGCGGAAGCGAGCGAGGGCGGCACCTCCAGCAGGCCGTCGAGGGCCTTGAGCCGCTGTGCGCTGTTGCTCCGGGAGACCGGTGACACATCGTCGGCGTACTCCACCGTCCCCAGCAGCGGCAGCCGGCCGACGTCGGCGATGCGCGCGCCCAGCGAGTGGATCAGCCGCGGCCGCGTCCGGGAGGCGACGGTGACCACGCCGACCGGGCGCGGGCCGGCGTCGGCCGCTCCGGAAGCCCAACCGCCCGGCCCCTTCGCCCAGTCGGCCAGTACGCCCACGACCGCCCTGGCGACGTCGTCCGGCACGGGACCGTCCGGGGCCTGGGCGGTGAGCATCGGGCGGAGCCGATTCCCCCAGCCGATGTCCGAGAGCCGCCCCAAAGCCCTTCCGGTGTCCGCCTGTTCTCCCGCCGGGATGCGTCCCTTGAGCGGTACGCCGATCGAAGGAAGGCCGGTCGGCCACATCCGGCGTGGCTCGACCTCGACGCCCGCGCGGCCCAGATCCACCCGCGCGGCGTCCAGCGCGGCCGTGGACGTCTCCGCGGTGTAGCGGGCCCCCGCGCAGTTGTCGCACCGCCCGCACGGCTTGGCGCCGTCGTCGTCGAGCTGCCGCTGCAGGAACTCCATCCGGCAGCCGGTCGTCGACGCGTACTGGCGCATCGCCTCCTGCTCGGCCTTGCGTTGCCGCGCGACCCAGTCGTAGCGCTCGGTCTCGTACGTCCACGGCCGGCCGGTCGCGGTCCAGCCGCCCTTGACCCGCTTCACTGCGCCGTCCACGTCCAGGACCTTCAGCATGGTCTCCAGGCGGGAGCGGCGCAGTTCGACCAGTGGCTCCAGCGCGGGCAGCGACAGAGGCCGCTCCGCGCCCGCGAGGACGTCCAGAGTGCGGCGCACCAGGTCCTCGGACGGGAAGGCCAGGGACGCGAAGTACTCCCAGATCGCCTCGTCCTCCTTTCCCGGCAGCAGGAGCACCTCCGCGTGCTCGACACCGCGGCCTGCACGGCCCACCTGCTGGTAGTACGCGATGGGGGAGGAGGGCGAGCCGAGGTGCACGACGAAACCCAGGTCGGGCTTGTCGAAGCCCATTCCGAGCGCGGAGGTGGCGACCAGGGCCTTGACCTTGTTGGCCAGCAGGTCTTCCTCGGCCTGCTGGCGATCGGCGTTCTCCGTGCGGCCCGTGTACGAGGCGACGACGTGTCCGCGCTGCCGCAGGAAGGCGGTGACCTCCTCGGCGGCGGCCACGGTGAGCGTGTACACGATCCCCGAGCCGGGCAGCTCGTCGAGGTGGTCGGCGAGCCATGCCATCCGGTGCGCGGCGTCGGGCAGCCGCAGCACGTTCAGACTGAGGCTCTCCCGGTCCAGCGGGCCGCGCAGCACCAGGGCGTCCGACGTGCCGCCCGTGCCGAGCTGTTCGGCGACGTCCGCGGTCACGCGCGCGTTGGCCGTCGCCGTTGTCGCGAGCACCGGAACTCCCGGCGGAAGGTCCGTGAGCATCGTCCGCAGCCGGCGGTAGTCCGGCCTGAAGTCGTGGCCCCAGTCGGAGATGCAGTGCGCCTCGTCCACCACGAGCAGTCCGGTCGCGGCGGCCAGTGCGGGCAGCACCTGGTCGCGGAAGTCCGGGTTGTTGAGCCGCTCCGGACTGACCAGCAGGACATCCACCTCGCCCGCGGCGATCTCCGCCTGGACGGTCTCCCACTCCTCCGTGTTCGAGGAGTTGATGGTCCGTGCGTGGATACCGGCCCGGGCCGCGGCCTCGACCTGGTTGCGCATCAGGGCGAGCAGCGGGGAGACGATCACGGTGGGACCCGAGCCACGGGCCCGGAGCAGAGAGGTCGCCACGAAGTACACCGCGGACTTGCCCCACCCCGTCCGCTGCACGACCAGGGCCCGGCGCCGCTCGGCGACCAGCGCCTCGATGGCCCGCCACTGGTCCTCGCGCAGCCGGGCCTCGCCCGTGGCGTCGCCGACGAGGCGGGCGAGGACGGCGTCGGCGTCCGACCGGAGATCCGTGTTGCTCGTGTGCTCCATGCCTCCCATACAACAGGACGGCGCTGACAAACCGGGTCCGGGCTGTGTCCGAATCCGGCTGGTTGACGTGTCCCTGGTCGGACTTATCCACAGGGCAAAGCGGAATTTCGGGATCCGCGAGATCGTCGGCGCATGACGAATCACAGCGAAACGACCGGCTCCTCCGAAAACGGCGACATCATCGGACGTGGTGGACGTGGTGGACGTGATGGGCGAGACGGATGTGACCGACGTGACGGGCTCGCTGGGCCCGCGTCCTGCGACGGCCCGACCGCCCACGGCGACGCTACGGACCGTGGCGAAGTCACTGAGCACGGGGGCGCGACGGCGCGAGCCGACGCGGCCGCCCACAGCGACGCGCCCATGCACGGCGATGGGCCGAACCTCAGCGACGCGTCCATGCACGGCGATGCGTCCATCTTCAGCGACGCCTCCGTCGGCGGCGACGAGTACCCGTACGACGGGCCCACCGCGTACATCAGCCACTCGCCCTACGCCGCGGACCCGCCCCAAGACGCAGCCGCCGCCGTCCACCACGTCACCCTGCGCACACCGGGAGAACTCGCCGACGCCCTGCCCTACCTTCTCGGATACCGGCCGGAGGACAGCATCGTGCTGGTCGCCCTGAGCGACCGGGGCCGGCAAGGCCGGTTCGGGGGCCGGGCCAGGCTCGGCATTCCCGCGCACCCCGGCGACTGGGCCGCCGTCGCCCGGCAACTGGCGGAGGGGCTCGTGAAGGGAGGCGAACGTCGGGGCGCCCGTCCCGCGCAGATGGTCGCCTATCTCTGCCAGGATCCGGCGAAGGGCGAGACGGGCCGCGAGGTCATGGAGCGGCTGCAGCCCTTGGCCCAGGCCCTGCGGCTCGCGTGCGGGCATCTCGACGCCCCGGTCATCGAGGCGCTGTGCATCTCCGACGGCCGCTTCTGGTCGTACTGCTGCCCGCGCAAGGGCTGCTGCCCGGCCGAAGGGACGCCGATGGGTCTGCCCGGCACCTCGGTGCTGGCCGCGGCCGCGACCTACGCCGGAATCCAGGTCCGGGGCACCCTGCGCGAACTGCGAGCCCGGCTGCTGCCCCTGGAGACGGGGATCGTGCTGGAGCAGGAAGTCGCCCTGGACACGGCGAACATGGCGATGGTCCCGCGCATCCTCGACGAGGTGAGTCGCGCGGCGGTCGCCGAGGAGACGGTCGAACTGGCCGGACGGGTCATGCGACGCCTTGCCGCGGCCCCCTTCGTGTCCGGCAGCGCCAGGGCGGACGGCCGGGACGACCAACTGCTCGGATGCGATGAAGCCGCCGCTCTGATCCTCGGTCTTCAGGACCGGGGGACGCGCGACCGGGCGGCCGAGTGGATGGAGGGCGACGAGGCGGCGCCCGCCCTGCGCCTCTGGCGGGCGCTGGCACGCCGCTGCGTCGGCCCCTACCGCGAACACGCGGCGGCCCCGCTCACCCTCGCCGGCTGGGTCGCCTGGTCCAGCGGTGACGAACTCGAGGCCAGGGAAGCCCTCGCCATGGCCCTGGGCGCGGACCCCGGCTATCTCTTCGCACGCCTGCTGCACCAGGCCTGCAACGAAGGGCTCGA
Organism: Streptomyces sp. NPDC001381; assembly: GCF_042895685.1. Classification (NCBI taxonomy): domain Bacteria; kingdom Bacillati; phylum Actinomycetota; class Actinomycetes; order Kitasatosporales; family Streptomycetaceae; genus Streptomyces; species Streptomyces sp. NPDC001381. The sequence continues at coordinate 90,591 of NZ_JBIAWO010000012.1, forward strand.
TCCGGAATCGGTACGCCGCTGTCTGCGCACCGAGCGTGAGGCGCGTGAGGCGCGCGAGCCGCACCGGCGTGCGGGGGACCGCCCCGCGGGCTCCGACGCCGTGGACGGCGTCTCCGAGACCGCGTCGACGCCCGCTCCCGTGTCCGGCGGCGGACCGGTGCGCTCATGTGCAGAGGCGATCACCGCGCGCCCATCGCGCGCCGAGGCGGCGGAAGAAGGCGAGCCGACGGAGCTCGCGCCGGGCGCGCACCCCGGCCGTCCCCGTACGCCCACGACACGTCCTGCCGCCGCGAGCAGGGGCGGATCACGCCCGCGCACCGCCGGGAAGCCTTCCGCGCGGCGCCGAGGCAACCGCCCGCAGGGCGTCCGCGCCGAAGGCGACGACGTCAGGGGGAGGGGATGAGCCTCCTGGGCGAGTCGACCGGCCGTGCCTCCGTGCGGCCGACCGCCGACGGCCGTCGGTCGGGGAGGGGCGCCCTGCCGGGTGACCCTGCGCGGGCGGTCGCGCGGGACACCCCGATGCCGGACCGCCATTCGGTGGGGACCGTCCGCGGAGGGCGTGACCCGGGGGAGTCCGGCCCCGTTCACCTGAGTGGCGGATGTCCGCACGGGGCGTACCGCCGCAGCGCCCCCGCTTCGCGGGAGCCCGTCATCGGCCCTCGACCCCGTCCGAGGCGCACAGCGAGCAGAAGAAGTCACCGCATGCATCAGCCGACTCCACCCTCAGCCTCCGACGACCGCGGCCTCGGCCCCCCGGTGCCGCTCCCTGGAGCGTCACCGGGCGGACCGCTCCCGGACGGACCGCTGCCTCCGGGAACGGAGCTCCTGGTGGACGTCCTGAGCGCCTCGCCTCCCGCCGGTTCGCAGGGCGCCGCGGGCACGTCCGCGCACCAGGGCACTCGCGGCGGGCCGTCCTTCCCGCCCCTCGGCGCACCGCGCCGCCCGTCTCCGCGCCCGTCCGGCGGCACGGCACCCGCCATGCCGCCGGCACCCCGGTCCTCCGGCGATCTGCCGCCTGCCCACACCGCGATGATCTGTGTCGCCCTCCCGTGCCTCGCCATCTCCACCGAACAGGGACAGCTGACCGGACAAGGACTGGAGGGCTTCTACCGGGCGGGCCGCCGCATCCTCTCGCGCTGCCAGGTGAGGGTGGCCGGACGGGAACCGCTCGCGGTGCAGGCGCGGATGACCGCGTCCGACCAGGCTCGCTTCACCGCCGCCCTGCGCGTCACGCCGCACGGCGGTCCGGACCCGGACGTCGTCGTCGAGCGGACCCGCTGCGCGGACGGCGCGGAGCGGATCGTGCTGCGCAGCTTTGCCGCGCGGCCCCTGCGCCTCCCGGTCGAGGTGGCCCTCGGCGCTGACCTGTCCGACATCGCGGCGATCGCGTCCGGCGCCGTGGGTCCCGAACTGCCCGCCAGTGTCGGCGATTCCGGGCTGCGCTGGACCTGTGCCACAGGAACCTCATCTGTCACCGCCGACCCACCGCCCGCCGACGCCATCGCCTCCGCCGGACTGCTGCGCTGGGACTTCGACCTGCCTCCCGGTGGCAGCGTCTGTGTGGAACTGAAGGTCCGTCTGGAAGGCGCCGGCCCGGCCCGGCCCGTCGGCCGTGCGGCCACAAGCCCGTTGGCCGCCGCCCGCGCGACGGGTGACGACCCACGGGTGCCCGCGCTCATGGCCACGAGTGTCGGGGATCTCCAGGCCCTGCTGGTGCGCGACCCCTCCCACCCCGCGGACACCTATCTGGCGGCCGGGGCGCCATGGCGCTGCGGCCTGGCCCCGGCCGAGGCGCTCGCCGCCGCCCGTATGACCCTGCCCCTCGGCACCCGGCTCGCTGCAGGCACGCTGCGCACGCTCGCCCGCACCCAGATCTCGCACGAGGGCCCGCGACACGGCATGATCCCCGGCCCCCGGCGGGACGCGGGCGCCCACCTGCCGCCCGGGTGCACCGGCACGGAGGCCACCCTGCTCTTCCCGGTGCTCCTCGCGGAGGCCCGCCGCTGGGGGCTGCCCGAGCAGGACACGGAGGAACTGCTGCCGACCGCCGAACGCTGCCTGAGCTGGCTGCGGGCCGCCGTGGGGGAGGGGACGTATCTGCGCGACCCCCAGCCCGGCGGGCCCGTCCGCTGCGAGACCCAGGCCCACGCCCATCGGGCGGCACTGCTCGGTGCCGACCTGCTCGACGCCTGCGGCAGAGCGAGCCCCGATGCCGCCTGGCTGCGGGAGTGGGCCCGGCGACTTCGGGCCGTCTTCCGGCGGGACTTCTGGCTCGACGACCGAGGCGGCGGCCGGCCGCCGGCCGCCCTCACGCCGGAAGGGCGGCCCGTGCCCCACTTCGGCGCCTCGGCCGTCCACCTCCTGGACACCGGTCTGCTCGGAGGGGGTGCGGCGGCACCCGGGCTGCTCGACAAGGTGCAGACCGAGAGCCTGGCCCGGCTGCTCGGCAGTCCCGCCATGGACTCCGGCTGGGGACTGCGGGCCATGAGCACGAAGGAGCCGGGCTACAACCCGTTCGGCCATCGCAGCGGCGCCGTACGGGTCCACGAGACGGCGATCGCCGTGGCGGGCCTGGCCACCGCGGGCTACGAGAAGGAGGCCGGAGCATTGCTGCGCGGGGCACTGGCCGCCGCCGAGGCCTTCGGACACCGCCTTCCCGAGATGTACGCAGGAGGGCAGCGCACCGAAGGGGGCGCCCCTCTGCCCCACCCGGCCGCCTGCCGCCCGGCCGCCACGTCGGCAGCCGCCGGAGTCCTGCTGCTGACCACTCCGGCCGGCATCCGGCCCGACGCACCGGCCGGGACGATCACCCTGCGCCCCCTGCGCGGCGCACCTCTGGGCGAGATCGGCGTGACCGGGCTGAGGGTCGCCGGCGACCCCTTCTCGGTCCGGGTCAGCCGGCTCGGCCTCGCCATGGTCGAGGAAGCGGCTGACGGACTGCAATTGGGAGTGTGACCTGGTATGACGTGGAACCGGCGGGGAGCCGGCGCCGGCCGGTGACCCTCGTGCCCGACCGAAGTGGATCAGTTCTCGATGCGTCCGGCGAAGGGTGTGTTTATCGTCAGGAAGACGACTATGATCGCCGCATGCCCTACGACCCGTCAGCCTTTCCGCCCTTCGCCGTGACAGTGGACCTGGTCGTGCTGACCGTGCGCCGCCATGCCCTGTGCGCGTTGGCGGTACGTCGGGGCGAGTCGCCGTTCCAGGGGCGGTGGGCGCTCCCGGGCGGCTTCGTGCGGGCCGACGAGGACCTCAACCAGGCGGCGGCGCGGGAACTGGCCGAGGAGACCGGGCTGCGCGCCCACGACCCCTCCGCCCCGGCCCAGGACAACGGCGCCCACCTGGAACAGCTCGCCACCTACGGCGACCCCGACCGGGACCCGAGGATGCGCGTCGTCAGCGTCGCCCACCTCGCGCTCGCCCCGGACCTGCCCGCCCCGCGCGCCGGCGGCGACGCCAGCAACGCGCGCTGGGCGCCGGTCGAGGAACTGCTGCAGCAGGGGGGCTACGGCCGGGACGGCGAACCCCTCGCCCCTCTCGCCTTCGACCACGCCCAGATCCTCGCGGACGGGGTGGAACGCGCCCGGTCCAAGATCGAGTACTCGTCTCTGGCGACCGCGTTCTGCCCCACCGAGTTCACGGTCGGCGAGTTGCGCCGGGTCTACGAGGCGGTGTGGGGTGTGGCCCTCGACCCGCGCAACTTCCATCGCAAGGTGACGGGCACCCCGGGCTTCCTCGTCCCCACCGGCGGCACCACCACACGTCAGGGCGGCCGCCCGGCCCAGCTCTTCCGGGCCGGCGGCGCGACGCTGCTCAACCCGCCGATGCTGCGCCCCGAAGTGTGAGGCGACACCGTGGCAACGGCCTGTTCCGCGCCACGAGTTGTTTCCGAGGAGAGATGACGGCGAGCCGGATGTGGCGATCGGGTACGCCGCTTCGGCCGTGCTGTGCCCGAAAAACCGGACATAGCACGCTATCTTGCTACGGGTGATCCAGGCCTTCGGACTGACCAGCGACTCCCGCAAGGAACTTCCGCCCGCCGTCGACGACGTGTCCTTCGAGGCGTGCGCGGGCCGTGTCACCGCGCTGCTCGGAGCCCCCGGCGCGGGCAAGAGCACGGCGCTGAGACTCATGCTCGAACTCCAACAGGGCCGTGGTCTCACCTACTTCAGAGGCCGCCCCCTGCACCGCATCGCCCATCCCTCCCGGGAGGTCGGCGTTCTCCTCGGCGATGTGCCGGGACACCCGGCCCGCACCGTCCGCGGCCATCTGCGGATGCTGTGCGCGGCCGCCGGTGTACCTGTCCGGCGTGCCGACGAAGTCCTGGAGGTGGTCGGCCTGATCAGCCTGCGGGACGAACGCCTCGGCACCCTCTCCCGCGGCATGGACCGGCGGCTCGGACTGGCCTGTGCCCTCCTGGCCGACCCGCACACCCTCGTGCTCGACGAACCGGCCGCGGGCCTCTCCGGCCGTGAAGACCGTTGGCTGCACGGCATGCTGCGCGCGCACGCGGCCCACGGCGGAACCGTTCTGATGACCACGGCCGACCCCAAGGAGGCCGCCCGCACGGCCGACCGGGTCGTCACCCTGGAAAAGGGCAGAGTCGTCGCCGACCAGGACGTCAGCGACTTCGCCCGCACCCGGCTGCGCCCCCGCGTGGCCGTCCGCACCCCGCACGCCGCCCGCCTGGCCGCCCTGCTCACGAAGGAGGCGCGTACCGGTCGACGCTCCGTCGAGGTCGTCCAGGAGGACGGCAACCGGCTCTGCGTGTACGGCAGTACTTGCGCCGAGGTGGGCGAAGCGGCGTTCCGGCACGGCATCCTCGTCCACCAACTCGCCGACGAGACCGGTGACATGGGTCCGGGTGCGGGAACGGAGACGCCGGGGCGGGTACGGCCCGGGGGAGGGCCGGACGCGGTCCCCTCGGCGAAGGGCGGGGAGCGGAACCCGGTCGCCGTTCCCACGCCGCGCCCCTCGTACCCGGAAGACTCCGACGTCAGCGGCAGCTCGGACGCCGAGGAAGGACCGCCCCTTCTCGGAGCGCCGACTGCCAAGGACGGGCTGCCCCTTTACGGAGCGCCGACTGCTGAGGAAGAACCGACCCGCTACGGAGCGCCGACTGCCGAGGAAGAACCGACCCCCCACGGAACACCGACCGCCGAGGGAACCCCCGCTTCCGACGGAACACCGACTCCCGACACAGTGCCGGCTTCCGACACACCGCCGGGTTCCGAAGAAGCACCGGCATTCGAAGAAGCACCGGCTCCCGATGGCAGATCGCTCACCGGAGACCCCGAGGGCCCCCTGCTCCTGACCAAGCCCGCGCGCGTGCCTCTTCCGCTGGTGGTGGCCGAGCAGCTGACGCTTCCCGACCCGGTCGCCGAACCCGACCGTCTCGCCGCGAACAAAGCTCGATCGCGCAAGGGGGCCGGCAGTGCCTTCCCGGGGGCAGGAGGAGCCGTCCGCAACCTCGACTCGGCCCTGCCGCCCCCCATCTCCGTCCGCTCCGCCCCCAGTCCGCTCCGCCCCCTCCGCTACGAAATCCGCCGCGCCGCAGGTATCAGCACCAGCTTCGTCACCGGCGCCGCCGTGCTCCTCTCCTCCGCCCTCATCGCCGTACTCCTGGCGCGCATGGGCCACACCTCGCAGGCGCGGCTGCTGGCCGCGTGGCCCGTGGAACTGCCGCTGCCGCCCGCGGCGCTCGGTGCGGGACTGCTCGGTGCGCTGGCCTTCGGTGACGAGTTCCGCCATCCCGCCCTGGCCGCCGACCGTGGCACGGTGCCCCGCCGGCTCGGGCTGCTCACCGCCAAGCTGCTCGTCGCCGGGCTCACGGCGCTGATGCTGGCCTTCCTCGCCGTGGGCTGCGACGCCGAGGTGCTCTATCTCCTCTACGGACGGGAGCTCGCGCAGGTTCCCGCGGAGTGGGCCTCGCTGAGCGCCGGTTGGCTCGCGCTCGTGGTCGGCTGCGCATGGGCCGGCGTCCTGGCCGCGGGCGTCTTCCGGTCGACCACGGCCGGACTCGCGGCGGTGCTCGCCGTACCCGTCGTCGTCGTGCCGCTCGCACAAAAGGCCGCGGAGAACGCGTCCGTGCGGACCGCGGCCGGGTTCTCGCTGCGGCTGCGCGAGGTGCTGCTCGTCCAGTGGCCCTTCGGGGGAGAGCGCTACGTGGTGGCCGTGATGCGGGTGATCGCCCAACCCGTGGGCGGGGCGCTGGCGTTGTCGCTGACCGCCCTGCTGTGCGCGTATCTGCTGATGACCGTGCGGAGCCGGGTTCGATGACGACTGTTCCGCACCGTTCCTGTCCTGGCGTGTGCACAACTCCCCGGATAAAGCCCATTTCTTTCCGATAAGGCGTCAATTGCGACGGGGTGAGCGATCACCCTTTCGTGTGCTTTTCACCAAAGACCTCAAGGGAGTTGGAGACGGCGCCGACAAAGGATCCGTGAGTACCCTTGCGCACACCATGATGACCGCCGCCCGCTCCACCGACTCCGGTCTGGCCGGCCCGGGCGAACTCGACCGCTACCCCTACGCCGAGGCCTCCGCCGCCGACCGCGTGGGAGCCCACGTCTGGGAGGGCGCGGACCCCGAGCTGGGCCGCGTGAGCCGACGTGCCGCGGGCAGCCGCGGCCGCGGGCTGCACGGCCAACTCGTCCAGCAGCTGGGCCAGATGATCGTTTCGGGTGACCTGGGAGCCGACCGTCCGCTGGTGCCCGAGGAGATCGGCCAGCGCTTCGAGGTCTCCCGTACCGTCGTCCGTGAGTCGCTTCGCGTCCTGGAGGCCAAGGGCCTGGTCAGCGCCCGGCCGAACGTCGGCACGCGGGTGCGTCCCGTCAGCGACTGGAACCTCCTCGACCCGGACATCATCGAGTGGCGGGCCTTCGGCCCGCAGCGCGACGACCAGCGGCGCGAGCTGAGCGAGCTGCGCTGGACGATCGAGCCGCTCGCCGCCCGCCTGGCCGCGGGGCACGGGCGGGACGACATCCAGCAGCGGCTGGGCGACATGGTCGAGATCATGGGGCATGCCATGGGGCAGGGCGACGCGCTCACCTACTCCCGGGCCGACACGGAGTTCCACACGCTGCTCATCCAGATCGCCGGCAACCGCATGCTGGAGCACCTCTCCGGGATCGTCTCGGCCGCCCTCCATGTGTCCGGCGGCCCGGTCACGGGCTGTGACCGGCCGAACGAGGCCTCGCTCGCGCACCACGGCAGGATCGTCGACGCCCTGGCCGCGGGCGACGGCGGTGCGGCCGAGGCGGCCATGCGCCAGTTGCTCACCGTGCACCCCGAGGTGGAGCGCGTCGTGCCGGCGCCGCGCGAGCACTGACCGCACACTGCGGGTGCCCGGCCCGGGGACGTCCTTCCTCCTGCGTCGTCGGCCGGCCGCCCGCCCCCACGTCGGACCCCGCAGAACCCCGCACAGGGTCTGCGGGGTCCGACGGCGCGACACGGATCGGGGTGGATCGGGGCAACCTGGGTACGTACTACGAGTGACCACCTCTGCCCGCGTCTGACCGTTTTTAGGCGCTTACGGGGTGTGACTCGGGCCACGAAGATTGGGCGTAACGCTTGTGGAAACAACGCGATGACCTAAGAGGTGACAGCCGCGGAGGGAATACGGACGCCGTTCAAGGCGCTGTGCATCTCCCCGGCCCCCCGCCCGCGCCGTCGGCCCACCCCAGGCCGGTGGTCGGCTCTCGTCCGCCGTGGACGGGGCCGGAAGCCGTTTTCCAACGTTCCGAGAGGTTGTTCGTGTCGGCCAGCACATCCCGTACGCTCCCGCCGGAGATCGCCGAGTCCGTCTCTGTCATGGCGCTCATTGAGCGGGGAAAGGCTGAGGGGCAGATCGCCGGCGACGATGTGCGTCGGGCCTTCGAAGCTGACCAGATTCCGGCCACTCAGTGGAAGAACGTACTGCGCAGCCTCAACCAGATCCTCGAGGAAGAGGGTGTGACGCTGATGGTCAGTGCCGCGGAGCCCAAGCGCACCCGAAAGAGCGTCGCAGCGAAGAGTCCGGCCAAGCGCACCGCCACCAAGACGGTCGCGGCGAAGACGGTGACCACGAGGAAGGCCACCGCCACCACGCCGGCCGCCCCGGCCGCACCCGCTGTGGACGACCCCGCAGAGGAAGCCGCCCCCGCCAAGAAGGCGGCTGCCAAGAAGACCACGACCGCCAAGAAGGCGGCCGCGAAGAAGACCGTCGCCACCAAGAAGACCGCGGCGGCGGCGAAGAAGACCACCGCGAAGAAGGACGACGCCGAGCTGCTCGAGGACGAGGTCCTCGAGGACGCCCCCAAGGCCGGCGACGAGCCCGAGGGCACCGAGAGTGCCGGCTTCGTGCTGTCCGACGAGGACGAGGACGACGCGCCCGCCCAGCAGGTCGCGGCCGCCGGTGCCACCGCCGACCCGGTCAAGGACTACCTCAAGCAGATCGGCAAGGTCCCCCTGCTCAACGCCGAGCAGGAGGTCGAGCTCGCCAAGCGCATCGAGGCCGGTCTGTTCGCCGAGGACAAGCTGGCCAACGCCGACAAGCTCGCCCCCAAGCTCAAGCGCGAGCTGGAGATCATCGCCGAGGACGGCCGCCGCGCCAAGAACCACCTCCTGGAGGCCAACCTCCGTCTGGTGGTCTCCCTGGCCAAGCGCTACACCGGCCGCGGCATGCTCTTCCTGGACCTCATCCAGGAGGGCAACCTCGGTCTGATCCGCGCGGTCGAGAAGTTCGACTACACCAAGGGCTACAAGTTCTCCACGTACGCCACCTGGTGGATCCGTCAGGCGATCACCCGCGCCATGGCCGACCAGGCCCGCACCATCCGTATCCCGGTGCACATGGTCGAGGTCATCAACAAGCTCGCGCGCGTGCAGCGCCAGATGCTCCAGGACCTGGGCCGCGAGCCCACCCCGGAGGAGCTGGCCAAGGAACTCGACATGACCCCGGAGAAGGTCATCGAGGTCCAGAAGTATGGCCGCGAGCCCATCTCGCTGCACACCCCGCTGGGCGAGGACGGTGACAGCGAGTTCGGTGACCTCATCGAGGACTCCGAGGCCGTCGTGCCCGCCGACGCGGTCAGCTTCACGCTCCTGCAGGAGCAGCTGCACTCCGTCCTCGACACCCTGTCCGAGCGCGAGGCGGGCGTCGTCTCCATGCGCTTCGGTCTCACCGACGGTCAGCCGAAGACCCTCGACGAGATCGGCAAGGTGTACGGCGTCACGCGCGAGCGCATCCGCCAGATCGAGTCCAAGACCATGTCGAAGCTGCGCCACCCGTCGCGTTCGCAGGTCCTGCGCGACTACCTCGACTAGACCGGGGTCGCACGACCAGGTTCTGGCCGTATCCCGACGCCGAAGGCCCGGATTCCCTCTCGGGGAGCCGGGCCTTCGGCGTGAGCGCGCGGGTGCGGCGCGTCGCACAGTGAATCACTCTGGGTGTTCATCGATCACATCGGAGTGAGGAGTGTGTATGCGTCGTCGCTTTGTCCGGGCATTGGCCCGGCCGTTGGCTCTGGCGGCCACAGCGGTGGCCATACCGCTGCTGTCCGCCGCTCCCGCGGCCTCCGACGTCGTTCTGGGCGGCTTCCCCGTCGAAGCCGCCCAGAGCCCGTGGACGGTCGCGCTGTCCAGCCGTGACCGGTTCGGGCGTACGCGGTCGGGACAGTTCTGCGGAGGTGTGGTGGTCGGTCCCACCACGGTGCTCACGGCGGCCCACTGCATGGCCGAGGACGTCCTGGGGCCGCCGGACCAGGTGCGCGATCTGAAGGTCGTCGCGGGACGCACGGACCTGTACTCGGACCAGGGCCGCGAGATCGCCGTCCGGGAGACCTGGGTGAACCCGGCCTACGACAGCGTCAGCAACGCCGGCGACTACGCCGTGCTCACCCTCGCCGAACCCCTTCCCGCGACGTCGGCCATCGCCCTGGCCGCGGCGGGCGACGCGGCGTACCGGCCCGGGACGGAGGCCGTCATCACCGGCTGGGGCGACACCACGGGATTCGGCGCCTATCCGCACCGGCTGCGGGCCGCCCGGGTCCATGTGCTGGCCGACGCGCTCTGTGAGCGGGCGTATCCGGGCTCGGCGGACGGCACCTACCTCTCCGGGAGCATGGTGTGCGCCGGAGAGGCGAGGGGCGGGCGGGACGCCTGTCAGGGGGACAGCGGCGGGCCGCTGGTCGCACAGGGCCGGCTGATCGGACTCGTGTCGTGGGGCAGCGGCTGCGGGCGGGCGGGAAGCCCGGGGGTCTACACACGGGTCTCCGAGATCGTCCGGGCCCTGAGCCAGGGCCAGGCCGCTCCGGGAGCCGTCACGCTTCAGGGGGCCGCCGCGGCTCCTCAGGGGACCGCCACGGCGCCCTGACGGCGTCCTGGGCTCGATCCCCTTCGCAGCCCGGCCGCGGGCTCCGCGGAGCAGGGCCGTGAGACCACGAGAACGGGCGGCGGCCCCTGTTTCCAGGGGCCGCCGCCCTCACACCAGCCTGTGCCGGTTCTGGCTCGTCGTGAACGCGCGGGATCAGCGCTCTTCTTCGGAGGCGGTTGCGGGAACGGTCGTCAGCCGCTCCGTCTCGTCCTGTATCTCAGCGGCGATCTTCTTGAGTTCCGGCTCGAACTTGCGGCCGTGGTGGGCGCAGAAGAGCAGTTCTCCGCCGCTGAGCAGGACCACGCGCACGTACGCCTGGGCGCCGCAGCGGTCGCAGCGGTCAGCGGCCGTCAGCGGGCTCGCGGGGGTCAGAACAGTAGTCACGTCGCCTCTTCTCTAGCTCGACGAGCTGTCGTACCAGGGTCAACATCCAACCAGCCCCAAAACGTTCCCGCTCGTGGCTTTTCCTCGAAAAAAATCTTCGAGGTGGCCGTCTGCTGCCGGTTTGGCGGCGAATGTGCCGTATTGCGTGTCTGTGGTGCTTACGGTTTCGCGCTGTCGGTCATGGCTCGGTCCTCCCGGCTGGATTGCCGGTTTGTTCATGAGGACGTGCCCGGAGCCTAAATGGTTCATGCCTCGAAGGGAACGTGATATGTACTTCACTCCAACGAGGGATCGAACACCCATACGACTCTGGACTAGGCTGAGTTCCGTACGAGGGTGGCGTTACAACGGCTCTACCAGGCCTCGGTACCCTCTTGGCGGCGAATGAAGCCGCGCCCTTACCCAGAAGGGCCCCACCTGAAATTCAGCGAGGAGCGAACCGCGTGACCGCCGAGACGTCCGTGCCGTCCACAGCGCTGCTGGCAGGAGCAGACCGGGACGGTTCCAACTACACCGCGCGGCACCTGCTCGTCCTCGAGGGCCTCGAGGCCGTGCGGAAGCGCCCGGGTATGTACATCGGCTCGACCGACAGTCGGGGTCTGATGCACTGCCTGTGGGAGATCATCGACAACTCCGTCGACGAAGCCCTAGGAGGCTACTGCGACCACATCGAGGTGATCCTCCACGACGACGCCTCGGTCGAGGTGCGCGACAACGGCCGGGGCATCCCCGTCGACGTCGAGCCCAAGACCGGCCTCTCCGGCGTCGAGGTCGTCATGACCAAGCTGCACGCCGGCGGCAAGTTCGGCGGCGGCTCCTATGCCGCCTCCGGCGGTCTGCACGGCGTCGGTGCCTCCGTCGTCAACGCCCTCTCGGCCCGCCTCGACGTCGAGGTGGACCGCGGCGGCCACACGCACGCGATCAGCTTCCGGCGCGGTGTGCCGGGCGCCTTCGCCGCGGACGGGCCCGACGCCAAGTTCGAGGCCAAGGGCGGCCTGCGCAAGGCCAAGAAGATCGCCAGGACCCGCACCGGCACACGCGTGCGGTACTGGGCCGACCGCCAGATCTTCCTCAAGGACGCCAAGCTCTCCCTCGAGAACCTCCATCAGCGCGCCCGCCAGACCGCGTTCCTGGTGCCGGGCCTGACCATCGTCGTCCGCGACGAGTACGGCCTGGGCGAGGGCGGCAGCAAGGGTGAGGAGTCCTTCCGCTTCGACGGCGGTATCAGCGAGTTCTGCGAGTACCTGGCCACCGACAAGGCCGTGTGCGACGTCCTCCGCTTCACCGGGCAGGGCACGTTCAGGGAGACCGTCCCGGTCCTGGACGAGCACGGGCAGATGACGCCCACCCAGGTCACCCGCGAGCTGGACGTCGACGTCGCGATGCGCTGGGGCACCGGATACGACACCGCCGTGAAGTCCTTCGTGAACATCATCGCCACCCCCAAGGGCGGCACTCACGTGGCGGGCTTCGAACAGGCCGTGGCCAGCACGATGAACGAGGTGCTGCGGGCCAAGAAGCTGCTGCGCGTCGCCGAGGACGACATCGTCAAGGACGACGCCCTGGAGGGCCTGACCGCCGTCGTCACCGTCCGCCTCGCCGAGCCCCAGTTCGAGGGCCAGACCAAGGAGGTCCTCGGCACCTCGGCCGCCCGGCGCATCGTCAACACCGTGATCTCCAAGGAGCTCAAGGCGTTCCTGACCTCCACCAAGCGCGACGCCGCGGCCCAGGCCCGCGTGGTCATGGAGAAGGCGGTGGCCGCCGCCCGTACGCGCATCGCGGCCCGTCAGCACAAGGACGCCCAGCGCCGGAAGACGGCTCTGGAGTCCTCCTCGCTGCCCGCGAAGCTCGCCGACTGCCGCAGTGACGACGTCGACCGCAGCGAGCTGTTCATCGTCGAGGGCGACTCCGCGCTCGGCACGGCGAAGCTGGCCCGTAACTCCGAGTTCCAGGCGCTCCTGCCGATCCGGGGCAAGATCCTCAACGTCCAGAAGTCGTCCGTGACCGACATGCTCAAGAACGCCGAGTGCGGCGCGATCATCCAGGTCATAGGAGCGGGCTCGGGGCGGACCTTCGACATCGACGCGGCCCGCTACGGCAAGATCATCATGATGACCGACGCCGATGTGGACGGCTCCCACATCCGCACGTTGCTGCTGACGCTTTTCCACCGCTACATGCGGCCCATGGTCGAGGCCGGCCGGGTGTTCGCCGCGGTGCCGCCGCTGCACCGCATCGAACTCGTCCAGCCCAAGCGGGGCCAGGACAAGTACGTGTACACCTACTCGGACCGTGAGCTGCGCGACAAGCTCATGGAGTTCCAGAGCAAGGGCGTCCGGTACAAGGACTCCATCCAGCGCTACAAGGGTCTCGGCGAGATGGACGCCGACCAGCTGGCCGAGACGACCATGGACCCGCGCCACCGGACCCTGCGCCGTATCAACCTCTCCGACCTGGAGGCGGCGGAGCAGGTGTTCGATCTGCTCATGGGCAACGACGTGGCGCCGCGCAAGGAGTTCATCTCCAGCTCGGCGGCGACCCTGGACCGGTCCCGCATCGACGCGTAGCGGCCGGGCCCGGCCCGGCCCCGTGCCCGGTGGCTCCACCTACGGGTGGAACCACCGGGCACACGGGCTCCACCCATGCGTTCCGGCGGACGTGGCCTGGTGCGGCTGTGCCGTCGCGGCGCTGGAGAGACTGCCGGTGGCGGCCGCACTGCCGGTGGCCTCCCTCGGACTCGCCGCCGCTGCCGGGGTCAACGGCGACGGGTGGGTGAGCACGGCCGCCACCGTCGGAGGAATGACCCTCGCCGGATTCGCGCCGCGCCCGGACGCCTGGGCGCGGGGCAACGCCCGGCGGCTGCTCGCGCGGGAGCGTGCGGCGCGGGCCGCGAGCAGGTCCTCGAGCGGGTGGTGGCGGCCCGGGGGATGGCCCGCGACGGCCTCGACGAGACCCGGCAGACACTGCCCGCGCGCCGCGGCGACCTGACGCCGCTCGAGGACTTCCTGACCGGCCTCGCGCGGGCGGCCCACGGTGCCGAGGTCACCGTGGGAGGCGAACGCGGAGCCCTGCCGGCCGAAGCGTCGCAGGCCGTGCGCAAAGTCGCCCAGGAGGCTTCTGACGAACGCACGGAAGCACGCGCCGGATGCGAAGGTTCGCGTACGGCTGGACTACGGCCCGCATGAAGTGAGCCTGGACATAAGCGACTCGGGCGGCTCGCCGGGTGAACCGGCCGCGGCCGGCGGCGGGTACGGTCTGCTCGGAATGCGGGAGCGCGCCGAACTGCTGGGCGGATCGCTGGACGCCGGGCCGGACGAGGAAGGGTTCGCGGTGACGCCGAGGGTGCCGGTATGACCGAGGAGGCGGAGCAGAAGCCGGCCAGGGTGGTCGTCGCGGACGACCAGACCGTGGTCCGGGAGGGCATCGTGATGCTGCTCGGGCTGCTGCCGGGGGTGGAGGTCGTCGGGGCCGCACGCGACGGCGACGAGGCGGTGCGGCTCGTCGCCGAACTCGCTCCGGACGTGGTGCTGATGGACCTGCGCATGCCCCGCTGCGACGGCGTGGAGGCGACGCGGCGCATCCGTGCCGGGCACCCCGGAACACAGGTCGTGGTGCTCACGACGTACGCGGACGACGAGTCCCTGTTCCCGGCGCTGCGGGCGGGGGCGCGGGGATACCTCACCAAGGACGCCGACGGCGACGAGATCGTGCGGGCCGTGCGCAGCGTCCTGTCCGGGGACGCGGGACTGTCGCCGAGCGTCCAGCGGCGGCTGCTGGAGCGCCTGTCGGCGCCCGAGCCGGAACCGGCCGTGCCCGCGGCTCCACCCGACGGGCTCACCACCCGGGAGACGGAGGTGCTGACGCTGATCGCCGAAGGCCTCAGCAACCAGGAGATCGCCCGCAGGCTCCAGGTCTCCACGGCGACGGTGAAAACCCACATCAACAACATGTTCACCAAGACAGGGCTGAAGGACCGTGCGCAGGCGGTGCGTTACGCGTACGGAAAGGGGCTGGTACGGCCGCCGACGGGATGAATGGCCATTTCGTCACCTGATGGGGTGAAGTAGGCGGGAAGAAGAGTCGGGGATCTTCCCGTTCTGTCCATCCTTGGGCATGCAGTCAAGCAACGGTTGTGTCCGCGGCCGCGGAGACGGCCTTGAGAGATCGGGCGAACACCACCCGGGCCAGGGCCCGGAGTTCGCCGAAGCGCCGGGTGAGGCGCGTTACGAGGACCCCTGGTACGACACGCTCGCGTCGGGCTGGGGGGAGCCGGGCACGAGGGGCCCGGTGGGCGCGTCGCCGTTCGCCGGGGTGCCCGCGGCCCGCCACGGAGAGGACGACCGGGCCGTGGCGGCGGCGCAGGTCTACCTCGAGGTGCAGCGCAGCGCGGCCTTCCAGGAAGTGCGCAGCCGGTACCGGCGGTTCGTGGGGCCGGCGACGGCGGGGTTCTTCCTCTGGTACGTGGGCTACGTCGTGACCGCGACGGCCGCTCCCGGATTCATGGCGCGGCCGGTGGCGGGCGCGGTGAACGTGGCGTTGCTCGCGGGGCTCGGCCAGTTCCTCAGCACGTTCCTGCTCACCTGGGCCTACGCCCGGCACGCGCGGCTGCGCCGGGACCGTGCGGCGCTCGAACTGCGCTGGGACACCCAGGAGCTGACGCGCGGGACACGGGGTGGTGCCTTGTGATCGGCCACCACCAGGCTCTGGCGCTGCTGCTGTTCAGTGCGTTCGTCGCGGTCACCTTGGGGATCACCACCTGGGTGAGCCGCAACCGGCAGGGGTCGGAGGACGAGTTCTACGTCGGCGGGCGGCTGTTCTCCCCGATGGAGAACGGTTTCGCGATCGCGGGCGACTACATGTCGGCCGCGTCCTTCCTCGGTGTCGCGGGACTCATCGCGCTCTTCGGCTACGACGGCCTGCTGTACGTGGTCGGCTTTCTCGTGGCCTGGCTGGTGGTGCTGTTCCTCGTCGCCGAACTGGTGCGCAACTGCGGACGGTTCACGCTCGCGGACGTCGTCGCGGCGCGGATGAGCGAGCGGCCGGTGCGGATCGCGGCGGGAACCTCCTCGGTCACCGTGTCCGTTCTCTATCTGGTGGCGCAGATGGTGGGTGCGGGCAGCCTGGTAGCGCTGCTGCTCGGGAACACCGGCGAGGCGGCCCGGGCGTGGGCCGTCATCGGGGTCGGCGCGCTGATGGTGATCTATGTGTCGCTGGGAGGGATGCGGGCCACCACATGGATCCAGATCGTCAAGGCGGTCCTGCTCCTCTGCGGCACGATCGCGCTCACGGTGCTCGTCCTGGTGCGCTTCCACGGTGACGTCGACCGACTGCTGCTGACGGCGGCCGAGCGCAGCGGACACGGGGCCGCGTTCCTGGCGCCCGGGCTGAAGTACGGCGGCGACTGGACCGCCCGCTTCGACTTCATGAGCCTCGGGCTGGCGCTGGTGCTGGGCACGGCCGGGCTGCCGCACATCCTGTCGCGCTTCTACACCGTCCCCACCGCGCGGGCCGCTCGGCGGTCCGTCGTCTGGTCGATCGGGCTCATCGGCGGCTTCTACCTGATGACGATCGTGCTCGGCTTCGGGGCGGCCGCGATCGTCGGCCCGGAGACCATGCGCGGATCGAACGCGGCCGGGAACACCGCCGTTCCGCTCCTGGCGCTCGATCTGGGCGGCGGGGCCGAATCCACCGGCGGCACGGTCCTGTTCGCGTTGGTGGCGGCGATCGCGTTCGCGACGATTCTCGCGGTCGTCGCCGGGATCACGCTCGCCTCCTCGGCGTCGGTGGCGCACGACCTGTACGCCTCGTTGCGCCGGCGGCAGGCGAAACCCCGCAGCGAGGTGGCGGTGGCGCGGATCGCCGCCGTCGGCATCGGTGTGGTCGCGATCGGCCTCGGGCTGCTCGCCCGCGATCTCAACGTCGCCTTTCTGGTGGGGCTCGCGTTCGCGGTCGCGGCGTCCGCGAACCTGCCGGTGCTGCTGTACTCGCTGTTCTGGCGTGGCTTCACCACCCGGGGCGCGGTGTGGGCGGTGTACGGCGGCCTGGTGCCGGCCCTGGTCCTCGTGGTGCTGTCACCGGTGGTGTCGGGCAGTCCCGAGTCGCTCTTCCCCGGCGTGGACTTCCAGTACTTCCCGCTGCAGAACCCCGGTCTGGTCTCGATCCCGCTGGGATTCCTGGCGGGCTGGCTCGGCACGGTCACCTCGGCCGAGATCGCGGACGAGGCCAGACACGCGGAGGCCGAGGTACGGTCGCTGACCGGTGCGGGGGCCGTCTGACGCCGTACGCACCGGCCGTCCGTGGAGCTACGGCGCCACCCAGGCGTAGCGGTGTTCCGGGCGGCCGGTGTCGCCGTACTTGAGGGAGAGACGCAGCCGGCCGGCCTGTTCCAGGTGGCGGAGGTAGCGCTGGGCGGTGGAACGGCTCAGACCGGTCTCGGCGGCCACCTCGTGGGCGGAGAGCGGGTGGTCCGCGCGGTGCAGGACGGCGCAGATCAGATCCGTGGTCGGCTCCGAGTGGCCGGTCGGCAGACCGGGGGAGGACGGCACCGGGGCGGTCCGCAGGGCGCCGAAGATCCGGTCGACCTGCTCCTGGCCGGCGATGCCCCGTCCCCCGACCCGGTCCACCGTGCGGCGCAGGGCGGCATAGGAGTCGAGGCGGGTGCGCAGCGCGGCGAAAGTGAACGGTTTCACCAGGTAGTGCAGCGCGCCTAGGCGCATGGCGGTCTGCACGGTGCTGACGTCACCGGCCGCCGTGATCATGATGACGTCGGTGCCGTGGCCCTGCTCCCGCATGCGGTGGACGAGGTCCAGACCCGTTCCGTCGGGGAGGTAGTGGTCGAGCAGGACCAGGTCGATGGTTCCGCGCTGCACGGTGGCCAGCGCCTGGGCGGCGCTGTGCGCGCGGGCGGCCACCCGGAATCCGGGAACCTTCCCCACGTACTTGGCGTTTATCTCAGCGACGCGGAAGTCGTCGTCCACGACCAGGACGTCAATCATCGGGCCTCTTTCCCTCAAGGCCTGGTGGGCGTTAAGCCCATGTTTCGGCTCCGCTGTTGTAGCGCGCGCAAAATGAGCACAACAGCCTCTTGCAAGCAAAAGAAGCGCATGCGCTCACAAGGCTGATGCCGTGTCCCGGCTCACATCTACCGTCCCCGGCCATGAGCGCACACACCAGCCCCGCCATCGAGCTGCGGGGCGCGAGCAAGGTCTTCAGGACCCCATCGGGGGGTCTGCACACGGCCGTCCGGGACCTCGACCTCACCGTCGGACGCGGCGAGTTCGTGGCCGTCGTCGGTCCGACCGGCTGCGGCAAGTCGACCACCCTGACCCTGGTCAGCGGCCTCGAGGAGCCGACGCAGGGCGACGTGCTGGTCGCCGGGGAGCCGGTGCGCGGCGTCGGCGACAAGGTCGGCTTCGTCTTCCAGCAGGACGCGACGTTCCCGTGGCGTACGGTGCTGTCCAACGTGATGGCGGGCCCCCGCTTCCGCGGCGTACCCAAGGCGGAGGCGAAGCGGAAGGCGCGCGAGTGGCTGGCCCGGGTCGGGCTCGCCGCCTTCGAGGACCGCTATCCCCACCAGCTCTCCGGCGGCCAGCGCAAGCGCGTCGCCCTCGCCTCCACCTTCGTCAACGATCCCGAGATCCTGCTCATGGACGAGCCGTTCTCCGCGCTCGACGTCCAGACGCGGGCCCTGATGTCGGACGAGCTCCTGGAGCTGTGGGAGGGCACGGGAGCCTCGGTCGTCTTCGTCACCCACGACCTGGAGGAGTCCATCGCGCTGGCCGACAAGGTCGTCGTCATGACCGCCGGACCGGCCACCGTGAAGCACGTCTTCGACATCGACCTGCCGCGGCCTCGCAAGGTCGAGTCGGTGCGCCTGGAGCCGCGGTTCATCGAGATCTACCGCGAGATCTGGGAGTCCCTCGGCGAAGAGGTCCGCATCACCCGCGAAAGAGGTGCCGCCCATGTCGCCTGACGTCCTCAGCACACCCGTCGTCGACACGGTCAAGGCGCCGGACCGCGCGCACTCACGCGCGCGTGCCGCCCGCAGACGCAAGATCGTCGTAGGGACGTCCCGGGTCGTGCTCCTGGTGGCCGTGCTCTCCCTGTGGGAGTCGCTTTCCCGCGCCAAGATCATCGACCCGTTCAACTTCTCGATGCCCTCGAAGGTCTGGGACCAGATCTACACCTGGGTGACCCACGGGACCGCCATCGGGTCCCTGGGCGAGCAGATCTGGTACACGCTCTACGAGGCGCTGCTCGGCTGGGTCTTCGGCGTGGTCGCGGGTGTCGTGTTCGGCATCCTGCTCGGGCGGATCACCTTCCTCGCCGATGTCCTTGGTCCTTACATCAAGGTCCTCAACTCGATACCCAGGATCGTCCTCGCGCCGATCTTCGTGATCTGGTTCGGGCTCGGCCCCGCCTCCAAGGTCGCGTCGGCGGTCGTGCTGGTGTTCTTCCCGGTGTTCTTCAACGCCTTCCAGGGTGCCCGCGAGGTCGACCGCAATCTCGTCGCCAACGCCCGCATCCTCGGCGCGAGCGACCGCAGGGTGACGCTTCAGGTCGTCATCCCGTCCGCCACCTCGTGGATCTTCACCAGCCTCCACGTCAGCTTCGGCTTCGCCCTCATCGGCGCCATCGTCGGCGAGTACATCGGCGCGACCAAGGGTGTCGGCCTGCTCATCGCCCAGTCGCAGGGCACGTTCAACACGGCCGGCGTGTACGCCGCGATGGTCATCCTCGCCGTCGTCGCGCTCGTGGCCGAGGGGCTGCTCACCTTCGCCGAGCGCCGCATCTTCCGCTGGAAGCCCTCGGGCTCCGACAGCTGACCCTCGTCGCACGATTCCCCTCCCTCCGCACCACCCCTCTCACAAGGACGTGAACCCGCCATGCGTTTCTCCGCCAGACACACCGCCCTGGCCGCCGCCGGCCTGCTCGCCCTCTCCTCGCTCACCGCCTGCGCCAACGACGCGGCGAGCACCGCGTCCACCGGCTCCGGCGGGGACGGAAAGGGGACGAAGGTCAAGATCATGGTCGGCGGCCTGGACAAGGTCATCTACCTGCCCGCGATGCTCACCCAGCGGCTCGGCTACTTCGACGCCGAGGGCCTCGACGTCGAGCTGCTGAGCGAGCCGGCCGGCGTGCAGGCCGAGACCGCGCTCGTCTCCGGCCAGGTCCAGGGCGCCGTCGGCTTCTACGACCACACGCTCGACCTTCAGGTGAAGGGCAAGGCCGTCGAGTCCGTCGTGCAGTTCTCGCACGCGCCCGGCGAAGTGGAGATCGTCTCCACCAAGGCCGAGGGCGACATCACCTCGCCCGAGGACTTCAAGGGCAGGAAGCTCGGCGTCACCGGCCTCGGCTCCTCGACCGACTTCCTCACGAAGTACCTCGCCGTCAAGAACGGCGTGAAGGTCAGCGACTTCACCCCGGTCGCGGTGGGTGCCGGGCCGACGTTCATCTCGGCGCTCCAGAAGGGCGCCATCGACGCCGGTATGACGACCGACCCGACCGTCGCGACGATCCTGGACAAGAAGGCCGGGAAGGTCCTGCTCGACATGCGCACCCCGCAGGGCTCGATGGAGGCGCTCGGCGGGCCGTACCCGTCGTCCAGCCTGTACATGCAGACGGACTGGGTCAACAGCCACAAGGACACCGTCCAGAAGCTGGCCAATGCATTCGTCAAGACGCTCAAGTGGATGTCCACCCACAGCGCCGCCGAGATCGCCGACAAGATGCCCGCCGACTACTCGCAGGGCAACAAGACGCTGTACGCGGTGGCCATCAAGAGCACCCTGCCGATGTTCACCAAGGACGGCGTGATGCCCGAGGACGGCCCCGAGACCGTGGAGAAGGTCCTCAAGGCGTTCAACCCCAACATCCAGAAGGCCGACGTCGACCTGAGCAAGACCTACACGACGGAGTTCGTCGAGAAGGCGGCCGGCTGACGGCCGCACCGGGCCGTGCCCTCAGGCGCGGGTCGCCCACACGTAACGGTGTTCCGGGCGGCCCGCGTCGCCGTACTTCAGGGTCAGCCGGGCCCGTCCCGTCCGTTCCAGGAGCTTCAGATAACGCTGGGCGGTCTGGCGGCTCACCCCGGTCCGGTCGGCGATCTCCTGGGCCGACAGGGGGCCCTCCGCGCTCATCAGGGCCTGGCGGACCAGTTCCGCGGTGGTGGGGGAGTGCCCCTTGGGCAGCCCGGGCTCCGACGGGGCGGACAGCGCGCCGAAGATCCGGTCGACGTCGGCCTGTTCGGCCTCGCCGCCGCCGTCGAGGGTGCGGCGCAGTTCGGCGTACGCCTCCAGCTTGGCGCGCAGACCCGCGAAGTTGAACGGTTTCACCAGGTACTGCAGGGCGCCCTGGCGCATCGCGGCCTGCACCGTCGAGACGTCCCGCGCCGCCGTCACCATGATCACGTCGGTCTGGTGACCGCGCCGGCGCATCTCCTGGACGACCTCCAGACCGGTCTCGTCGGGCAGGTAGTGGTCCAGCAGGACCAGGTCCAGACGCGGCTGCCGCTCCAGTTGGCTCAGCGCCTCGGCCGCGCTGTGCGCCTCGCCGGCGACGTGGAAGCCGGGCACCTTCTCGACGTAGGCGGCGTTGACCTGGGCGACCCTGGTGTCGTCGTCCACGACCAGGACCTCGATCATCGCGACTCCTCCTCGGCCGTGCCCTTCGCCGGTGCGGCCAGGGCGGGTTCCAGGTCGGGCCCGGCCAGCGCCTCGGGCAGGACGACGGTGAACTCGGCGCCCCCGCCGGCCGCCTCACCGACCGTCGCGCCGCCGCCCTGCCGCTCGGCGAGCCTGCGGACCAGGGACAGCCCGATGCCGCGCTTGCCGTGCGCGGGCGGCTTCTTCGTGGACCAGCCCTCCGTGAAGATCAACTCACGCTGCTCCGCCGGGATCCCCGGCCCGGTGTCCCGGACCCGCAGGACGGCGGTGCGCCCCTCGGCGCGCAGTTCGACCTCCACGCGCGCGTGCGGGGTGCCGGCGACGGCGTCGAGCGCGTTGTCCACGAGGTTGCCGACCACCGTGACCAGCCCGCGCGGGTCGACCAGCCGGTCCGGGAGCCGGGTGCCGTCCGAGACCCACAGGGCGACACCGCGCTCGGCCGCGACGGTCGCCTTGCCGACCAGGAGAGCGGCGAGCAGCGGGTCCTCGATCTTCTCGGTCACCTGTTCCGAGGTGGCCCGGTGATCGCCGACCACCTCGCCGACGAAGTCCACGGCGTCGTCGTACATCTCCAGTTCGAGCAGGCCGAGCAGCGTGTGCATACGGTTGGCGTGCTCGTGGTCCTGGGCGCGCAGCGCGTCGATCAGACCGTGGGTGGAGTCCAGCTCACGGCCCAGCTGCTCCAGCTCGGTGCGGTCGCGCAGGGTGGCCACCGCGCCGCCGTCGTCGGTGGGCATGCGGTTGACGACCAGGACGCGCTGTCCGCGTACGGCGATCAGGTCGGTGCCGGTCACCCGGCCGGCCAGCACGTCGGCCGTGCGCCCCTCGCCGAGCGCGTCGTCGGGCGAGCGGCCCACCGCCTCCTCGCCGATGCCGAGCAGCCGCTGGGCCTCGTCGTTGAGCAGCCGGACCCGGCCGGACCGGTCGAGCGCGACGACGCCCTCGCGGATGCCGTGCAGCATGGCCTCGCGCTCCGCGAGCAGCGCCGAGATGTCGGAGAAGGCCAGGTCACGCGTCTGCCGCTGGACCCGCCGGGAGATCAGCCAGGCGGCGAGCGCGCCCACGGCGAGCGCCCCGCCCGCGTAGGCGAAAAGCCCCGGGATGGCGTGGATCAGACGGGCCCGCACGCTGTCGTACTCGATGCCGACCGAGACCGCCCCGATGATCTTGCCGGCGCCGTCCCGCAGGGGCACCTTGCCGCGGGCGGAGCGGCCCAGGGTGCCGCTGTCGATCTCCATGACGTTCCTCCCGGCCAGAGCCTGGCTGGGGTCCGTGGAGACATGGCCGCCGACCTCGTCGGGATCGGTGTGCGACCAGCGGGTGCCGTGGAGGTCCATGACGACGACGTACTCGGCACCGCTGGCCTTGCGGATCCGTTCCGCCTCGCGCTGGACCGGCCCGCCGACGGTGGGGGGCGTGCTCTGCAGGTCCTCGGCGATCTGGGGCACCGCCGCCGTGGTCTGCGCGATGGCGAGGGCGCGGCGCATCGCCTGGTCGTCCAGCTGGTCGCTGAGCGGGGCGAGGAACAGGCCGGTGGCGAGCACCACGACTCCCGCGGCGATCGCCAGCTGCATCAGCAGCACCTGCGAGAACATGCGCCGCGGCATGCCGAGACGCAGGCGGCGGGCGGGGGGAGAGGGGCTCATACCCAAGACGGTACGTGGGCGAGCCGGTGCAGCCGTAGGGGTCTGTGGTGTGGATCTCTTGACCGACTCAAGAGGAAACGGTTCAGCCGGGTCCGCGCGGGTCGGTGTCCGGCCGGGGAAGCGGCCGGTTCAGCCGGCCGCCGCCACCGCCAGTTCGTGCACCGCCACCACGTCCATCCGCGCGGGCGACCCGAGGACCGACGCCCCGCAGCTCTCGGGCCGGGGCGGCTGGGAGGCGCCCTGCGCCACGACGACCCGCCAGTGGCGTCCGTCGGTGTGCGCGACGGTCACCTCCCAGCGCGGTGCCCCGCCGGTGGTGAGGACGACATCGAGGGCGTCCGCCCCGTCCTCGCCGGTCGCCCGCCGCACGGCCAGCTCCGCCGCCTGTGCGGGCCGCTCCCAGGCCGAACGCCCCCGGCACCGGTCCACGACGACCCGCCCCTCCTGGACGCCGTGCAGGACCTCCTTGACGGAGTGGGCCTCGGCGCGGCCGTACACGTAGCCGTGCGGCAGGACGAGGACCGTGGGGGAGAAGCGATGACCGCCCAGATGAGTGACCTCCCAGACGCCCCGCACGCCCGAGGCGGCCAGTTCGGCCGCGAGCGGGCGGCCCAGCAGGGCGCAGCAGCGGTCGCGCTTGCCGTTGGTGCAGACGAGGGCGAGGGGATCACCGGTGTGCGGGCCGCCGCGCAGCGCGGTGTCGAACGTGCGGTGGTCGCCCCGGCCGAGCGCGGCGAAGTCGAGGTCCAGCAGTCGCCCGGGGTCGGTGGTCGTGGCGGTGCGCACCCAGGCGTTCCCCGGCGTGGTGTGGGCCGCGTACACATGCCGCACGGGCGGCGGCAGGCCGGGGTCGGCGTGCCGGCCCGGGCGGCGGATGAGCGCGATGCGCACGCCCGTGCCGTGGGCGGCCGCCTCCAGCGCCCGGCCCAGGGCGGGGTCCAGGTGACTCGAGGTGAGCGCCTTGGCACCCCACGGACCGGCCTGTTCCAGCAGGAGCCAGGTCGAGGCGGTGGCCGCGGTTCCGGGCATGGGCTCGCCGAGGTTCCGCGAGTCGGTCGCACACGTACTCACAGAGGTGAGCCTAACCTGACTTGACGCGCCGCACCTCCCTCGGCCCCTGTGGGTGGCTGTGGACTCCTCGGGCCGGGGCTGTGACTCCTGTTCACCGTCCGGGCCACGCGCGCGTGCCCGGCGCCGTCCACGGTCCGCGCCTCCTAGCCGGGAAGGGGCTGGGGCGGCTTCGGACCCACGTAGTGCCCGCTGGGCCGCATCCGCAGCGGCCGCTCCCCGTACTCCTCCAGGGCATGGGCGATCCACCCGGCGGTCCGGGCCACGGCGAAGATCGTCTCGCCCGCCGAGGACTCCATGCCGCAGGAGGCGGTGAGGACGCCGAGCGCGAGGTCCACGTTGGCGTGCAGCGGAGTGTGCCGGGCGGTCGTGGCGACGATGTCCCGGGCCGCGGCGAGGGCGGGAGCGGCCTCGGGGATCTCCTCCAGGAGGGCGAACAGGGCACGCGCGCGTGGGTCCTCGCCGGGGTAGAGCCGGTGGCCGAGGCCCGGGATGCGGCGGCCGGCCCGCAGCTCCTGGGCGATGACGGGGGCCGCGTCGCCCAGGTCGAGGACCTCCTGCAGCAGTCGGTGCGCGAGCCCGCTCGCGGCACCGTGCAGCGGCCCCTCCAGGACACCGAGCCCGGCGGAGACGGCCGCGTAGGTGTGCGCGCGGGCCGAGGCCGCGACGCGCACGGCGAGCGTGGAGGCGGCCAGGTCGTGGTCGACGAGCAGGGCGAGGGCCGTGTCGAGGACCCGCAGGCGCGCCTCGGTCGGGGGGTGCACGCTGAGTCTGCCCCACAGGTGCTGGGCCAGGGACCCCTCGTCGCGGTGGTCGCGCCGCCTGGGCGGCAGGGCGGCCACGAGGGTGGGGATCAGGATGCGCGCGGTGCCGAGCACGGCCTCCTCGGTCAGGTCGAAGCGCAGCGGGTCGGCGACCGCGGCGGCGACGGCGGCGACCCGCAACCGGTCGGTGGGGCCGCTGTGTTCGGGCAGCGCGTCGGCCGCGCGGCGGGCGGCCGTGACGGAGGAGGCCGGCGCGGTGAAGGTGGTGCCCGGGCTCGTCCGGCCGGTCCACAGCCATTCGGCGACCTCTTCGTACGAGTGCCGGGCGGCCAGTTCGGTCGCGTCGACACCCCGGAAGTAGTACCGGTCCTTGTCGATGAACGTCAGCCGCGTACGCACGGACAGCTCCCCGCCCGAGCCCGGACTCCCGCCGGTCTCGCGCCGGTTGCGCCGTGCGAGCGCCTCGACCTCCCCGGCGTCGAAGGTGCTGCCCCGGCCGCCGGGCGTGCGCCTGCTGCTCAGCTGACCGCGGCTCACATACGCGTAGACGGTCTCGGGTTTCACGCCGAGCAGTTCGGCGGCCTCCTTGGTGCTCAGCCGTGGGTCTTCGTGGCCGGAGGCGGGGTCGTGATCGCGCATGGGGCTCACCGTATCCGCAGAGCGTTGGTATTGATCGAACATTGAGTCAATCAATATTGACAGAGATTTGGTCAAGCATGGACAGTCGAATCAATATCAGGGAGGAAGTCATGACAGTCACCTCGTCCGGCGCCACGTCCGTCAACCCGTCCACTCCCGCGCTCCTCGACGCCCCGCGCGGCCTCGCCGGCGTCGTCGTCGCCGACACGGAGGTCGGTGACGTCCGGGGGCGCGAGGGGTTCTACCACTACCGGCAGTACTCGGCCGTCGACCTGGCACACACCCGCCCCTTCGAGGACGTCTGGCATCTCATGGTCCACGGCGACCTGCCGGACGCACGGCGCAGCGCCGCCTTCGCCGCGGAGACCGCCGCCCTGCGGCGGCTTCCCCGGGCGGTGACGGCGGCCCTGCCCGCCATCGCGGCCGCCGGTGCCGGGGCGAATCCGCTCGCCGGGATGCGGACCGCCCTGTCACTGCTGGGCGCGGAGCACGGCTTCCGGCCCGTGTACGACATCGACGCGGACCGGCGCCGAGCGGACACCGTCGTCGCGGCCGCCGCCGTGCCCACCCTGCTCACCGCGCTGTACCGGCTGGGGAAGGGCCTCGATCCCGTCGAGCCGCGCGAGGACCTGTCGTACGCGGCGAACTACCTCTACATGCTGACCGGCGCCGAGCCCGACGCGGAGCGGGGCCGGGCGGTCGAGCAGTACCTGATCTCCACCATTGACCATGGATTCAATGCATCAACCTTCACGGCCAGGGTGATCGCCTCGACCGGGGCCGACGTGGCCGCGTGCCTGGTGGGGGCGGTGGGCGCGTTGTCGGGGCCACTGCACGGCGGTGCGCCCAGCCGGGCGCTGGACACCCTGGACGCGATCGGCTCCCCCGATCGCATCGACTCCTGGATCCGGGAACGTGTGCTCGCCGGTGAGCGCATCATGGGCTTCGGTCACGCCGTCTACCGCACGGAGGACCCCCGTTCGCGGATGCTCCGCGAGACCGCGCGGCGGTTCGGAGGCGCGCGCGTCGCGTTCGCGGTAGAGGTGGAGCGGCGCGTGGAGTCGATCCTCGCCGAACTGAAGCCGGGCCGTGAGCTGCACACCAACGTGGAGTTCTACGCCGGCGTCGTCATGGAGCTGTGCGGACTGCCCCGCGCGATGTTCACCCCGACCTTCGCGGCGGCCCGGGTGGTGGGCTGGAGCGCCAACATCCTGGAACAGGCGCAGGATTCGAAGATCATCCGCCCTGTGGCGCGGTATGTGGGGCCGGGGGCGCCGGTGGAGGTGCCGAAAGCGGCCTGAAGGGGGCGCGGAAGGTCCGGCACCTCGAGAGGTGCCGGACCGGAGAGGCGCTCGTCACGTGGACTGGTCGGCCTGGCGGCGCGCTTCGGCCTTCGAATGCCGGCGGAGCATCCTGATGCCCACGTAAGCGCCAGTGGCACTGCCGGCCGCGCTGATGACCGCGGCTATGACGAGGATGATGTCTATGCCCATGGGATTCTCACGCGTCCGGGATGTCGGCCTTTGCTCGGATCAACGTTTCGCGGGTGATGACGACGATGCGTTCGTAGTCGGCGCGCGAGGCGTCGGACGGAAGGTCGGGGTCCAGTGAATCCGTGGCGTCCGTGCCGATGACGGCGAAATTCCCGTCGGCAAGCTCGAAAATATCGGGGCAATTCGCTCCGCTTACGCTTCCCCGAGCGCGCGGAGATGCACCGATCCGACGGATGATCTGACTCACTGTCGTTTCCCTTGGTCCAATGGCTTGCGCACGACGACTGCGCGGTGCAAGGCAGGCCCTGTGGGGTGCGCTCGTCATCCGGCGGCGTAGGCGACGGTCTTGGTGGGGTCCTCTACGCGATCAAGCGCGAGTCAACTCCCTGGCAACCCACTCAACTCCCGACTTGACCTGTTCGTTATGGGCCGAGGGTGTGATTCGGCGGAAGGGGGTGCGCGGCCGGGAACGTGAGCCCGTGGTCGTGGGGACGCGTCCGGTGCGCCGGACGTCTACGCGCTCGGAGGCTCTCCGACGACCCACCATTCCTCCGTGTCCGACTCCTCGAGTTGCGTCAGAAGGTCATCCACCATGCGCCCGAGTTCGGCCTCGTCCGAGCCGTCGGCGATCGTGGCGCGCTGATGACTGGTGGCATGCCAGTACTCCCGTACGACGGGATTCTGCAGGATGCCCCGGATGTAACCGAAGAACTCCTCGCGGGAGATATTGCCGATCCGGTAATAGAAGAGCGCGTTCGTGTACAGCGCGTTGGCGTAGATGTACTGACGTCGCTGCTTGGCGGACACCGGCGCTTCGAAGAGGTCCAGCACTTCCGCCAGTTCGGGATCGTCGAGGGCTTTGCTCAGCAGTTCCCAGTGCAACCGCTGCTGGTTGGCCAGGTCGGTGTGCTTCTGGGAGTGGGCGGTCCGCTCCAGGCGCTCCAGTCGTGTGCGAAGCACCTCCAGCGCCTGGCGCTGTGCCGCCATGGCGGCGGCGGCCCCCGCGGTCACGCCGAGGGCCGCCGCGGCGGCCGCGCACAGTCCGCGAACCCCAAACTTCCGTGTGGCCATGTCACATACCCCCGGTCAGGCGGCCGTGCGCCGGTCGTCGGGGTGCGGGTGGAGTGACGGGGACCGGCGAGCGGTGGGCGGCGCTTGCCGCCTCCCAGGGTGCCGAGCGGCTCTGATCGGCGGGGGAGGCGGAGGGGAGGCGCACGGAGGGAAGCGAGGGTCGCACGCCAGGGCGCCTTGCCAGACGTCTGCCCCGCAAGTGCAGCTAACAATCGTTCACTTCGGCGAGGATTCCTCCGGCTCGTATCCTGGGGCGCGTTCCATCCCCGTACGCGCTCCTGGGCCGTGAGCCGGAGTACGCGCAGGTGCCAGAGAGGTCGCACGGTGACGCAGAGCCGCACTCCGCAGCAGATCCCGGTCGTCGTCCTCGCCGGATTCCTCGGCTCCGGCAAGACGACCCTCCTCAACCACCTCCTCCACCGCAGCGGAGGCAGCCGGATCGGCGCCATCGTCAACGACTTCGGGGCGATCGAGATCGACGCCATGGCCGTGGCCGGCGCGCTCGGCGACTCCACCGTCTCCCTCGGCAACGGCTGCCTGTGCTGCGCCGTCGACGCCAGTGAGCTGGACGTCTACCTCGAGCGGCTCGCGCGTCCGTCCGCCGGCATCGACGTCGTCGTCATCGAGGCCAGCGGCCTCGCCGAGCCCCAGGAACTGGTGCGCATGGTGCTCGCCAGCGAGCACCCGGGGATCGTGTACGGCGGGCTCGTCGAGGTCGTCGACGCCGCCGAGTTCGACGAGACCCGTACGAAGCACCCCGAGATCGACCGGCATCTCGCCCTCGCCGATCTGGTCGTGGTGAACAAGCTGGACCGGGCCGCCGACGGCGAGCGGGTCCTCGGGCTCGTCCGGTCGCTCGTCGACCGCGCCGCGGTCGTGCCCGCCGCCTACGGCCGCATCGACCCGGAGTTCCTCTTCGACTGCCGGCCGAGCGAGGAGCGCATCGGGCAGCTGTCCTTCGACGACCTGCACGAGCACGACGAGGGCGAGGAGCACGCCGAGCACCTGCACACCGCCTACGACAGCCTCTCGTTCACCTCGGGGACGCCCATGGACCCACGTCGCTTGATGGCGTTCCTCGACAGCAGGCCCCAGGGGCTGTACCGGATCAAGGGATACGTCGACTTCGGAGCCCACGACACGCGCAACCGCTACGCCGTGCACGCCGTGGGGCGCTTCCTGCGGTTCCGTCCGGAGCCCTGGCCCCTCGCCGGCCCGCGCCTGACGCAGCTCGTCCTCATCGGCTCCGGCATCGACGCACCCGCCCTGGACAAGGAGCTGGAGGGGTGCAGGAGCGACGCCCCACACGCCGACGAACACGCCATGTGGGGCGTCCTGCGCTACGTACGGGATCCGGATGACGCGATGGATCCCGGGGAAGTGGCCTAGGGGGTGTTTCGAGAGTCCCGCACAGCACCCGCGGCGCCCGGCACGCACCCTCGCCGCACCGGCCGAAGACCCAAGTAGCTCCGCTACGAGGGCCTTCGTCCGGCACGCCGAGGGCACGCACCGGACACCGCGGGCACCGCACAGGACTTTCGAAACACCCCCTAGACCGGTCCGGCCACCACGCCCACCGTCTTCGCCAGCGAGACGCCCGAGCCGTCGCGCCGCGGGTCCATCTCCGGCAGCTCCGCGGGCATGCCGTTCTTCTGCGCCGCCTTCGCCGGGGCAGGGCCCGCCCAGGCGAAGGACAGGCAGTCCTCGCCCTTCAGGAACCGCTGGCAGCGCACGCCGCCGGTCGCGCGGCCCTTGCGCGGGTACTGGTCGAAGGGCGTCAGCTTGGCGGTCGTCTGCACGGAGTCGTCCAGCGTGCCGCGCGAGCCCGCGACCGTGAAGACCACCGCGTCCGCCGCCGGGTCCACCGCCGTGAACGAGATCACCTTCGCGCCGTCGGCGAGCTTGATGCCGGTCATGCCACCCGCCGGACGGCCCTGCGGGCGCACCTGCGCGGCCTGGTAGCGCAGCAGCTGGGCGTCGTCGGTGATGAAGACCAGGTCCTCCTCGCCGGTGCGCAGCTCGACCGCGCCGACGATCCGGTCGCCCTCCTTGAGGGTGATGACCTCCAGCTCGCCCTTGTTCGACGGGTAGTCGGGCACCACCCGCTTGACCACACCCTGTTCCGTGCCGAGCGCCAGCCCCGGCGACGACTCGTCGAGCGTGATCAGGCAGACCACCGTCTCGTCACCCTCCAGGGAGACGAACTCCGTCAGCGGGGCACCGCCCGACAGGTTCGGTGCCGAGGCCGTGTCCGGGAGCTGAGGCAGGTCGACGACGTTGATCCGCAGCAGCCGGCCCGTCGAGGTGACCGCGCCGATCTCCCCGCGCGCGGTGGCCGGCACCGCCGAGACGATCACGTCGTGCTTGGTGCGCTTGCCGTCCGCGTCCTCGGCGAAGGGATCCCCGTTCGCCGTGCGGGCCAGCAGGCCCGTGGACGACAGCAGGACCCGGCACGGGTCGTCCGCGACCTGGAGCGGAACGGCGGCGGGGGTGCCCGACGACTCCAGCAGGACCGTACGCCGCTCGGTGGCGAACTTCTTGGCCACCGCGGCCAGTTCGGACGAGACCAGCTTGCGCAGCTCCGCGTCCGAGTCCAGGATCCGGGTCAGCTCCGCGATCTCCGCGTTGAGCCTCTCCTTCTCCGCCTCCAGCTCGATCCGGTCGTACTTGGTGAGGCGGCGCAGCGGAGTGTCGAGGATGTACTGGGTCTGGATCTCCGACAGGGAGAAGCGCTCCATCAGGCGCTCCTTGGCCTGCGCGCTGTTCTCGCTGGAGCGGATCAGCCGGATGACCTCGTCGATGTCGACGAGCGCCGTCAGCAGGCCCTCGACCAGGTGCAGCCGGTCGCGGCGCTTGCCGCGGCGGAACTCGCTGCGCCGGCGGACCACGTCGAAGCGGTGGTCGAGGTAGACCTCCAGGAGCTCCTTGAGGCCCAGCGTGAGCGGCTGGCCGTCCACCAGCGCCACGTTGTTGATGCCGAAGGACTCCTCCATCGGCGTCAGCTTGTACAGCTGCTCCAGGACCGCCTCCGGTACGAAGCCGTTCTTGATCTCGATGACCAGGCGCAGGCCGTGCTCACGGTCGGTGAGGTCCTTGACGTCGGCGATGCCCTGGATCTTCTTCGAGCCCACCAGATCCTTGATCTTGGCGATGACCTTCTCGGGACCGACCGTGAACGGCAGTTCGGTGACGACCAGGCCCTTGCGGCGGGCCGTCACCGTCTCCACCGAGACCGTGGCACGGATCTTGAACGTGCCGCGGCCCGACTCGTACGCGTCCCGGATGCCGGAGAGGCCGACGATCCGGCCGCCGGTGGGCAGGTCGGGGCCCGGGACGTACTTCATCAGGGCTTCCAGATCCGCGTTCGGGTGGCGGATCAGGTGGCGGGCGGCCGCGATGACCTCGCCGAGGTTGTGCGGCGGCATGTTCGTGGCCATACCGACGGCGATCCCGGACGCGCCGTTGACCAGCAGGTTCGGGAAGGCGGCGGGCAGCGCCACCGGCTCCCGCTCCTGGCCGTCGTAGTTCGGCGCGAAGTCGACGGTGTCCTCGTCGATCGACTCCGTCATCAGGCTCGTCGCCGCGGCCTGCCGGCACTCGGTGTACCGCATGGCGGCCGGCGGGTCGTCGTTGCCCAGCGAACCGAAGTTGCCGTGGCCGTCGACCAGCGGCACGCGCATGGAGAAGGGCTGCGCCATGCGCACCAGGGCGTCGTAGATCGACGCGTCGCCGTGCGGGTGCAGCTTGCCCATGACCTCGCCGACCACGCGCGCGCACTTCACATAGCCGCGGTCGGGGCGCAGCCCCATCTCGTTCATCTGGTAGACGATGCGGCGGTGCACCGGCTTGAGACCGTCGCGGGCGTCGGGCAGGGCTCGGGAGTAGATGACCGAGTACGCGTACTCGAGGAAGGAGCCCTGCATCTCGTCGACGACGTCGATGTCGAGGATCCGCTCCTCGTACGAGTCGTCGGGCGGCGGGGTCTTCGTGCTGCGGCGGGCCATCGCTGCCGGCTCCTTGCTCAAGCGTGGGACGGTATCTGACGCGGACCATTGTGGACCGTGGCACTGACAGGCCGGGCTCAGGACCCGGTTTCGACCGCCGGGCCCGGAGGGCAGGCGGTCCGTGAGGGCTGCCGGCCCGGTGCGGGGGGCCGCCTCCCATGATTGCCCGCAGGGTACGCCATCACCGCCCGCGTCCCCGCTCCCGGTTTCTCGCTCTCGGCGTACGGCCTCCGGGAACTTCGCCGACCGACCGCACGCTTGCATACAGTGACAGGACCGGCAGGAAACGCGCGGTTTCCACGACCGCGTCCGCGATCGGAAGGACGTACATGCCCATGGGTCACACGGCCACAGCCCAGGCAGGCTCCGGGGGCCTGACAGCGACCGAGCACCGCCTGGCCAACGGCCTGCGCGTGGTGCTCTCCGAGGACCACCTGACCCCCGTCGCGGCGGTGTGCCTCTGGTACGACGTCGGCTCGCGCCACGAAGTCAAGGGCCGTACCGGCCTGGCTCACCTTTTCGAGCACCTCATGTTCCAGGGCTCCGCCCAGGTCAAGGGCAACGGCCACTTCGAGCTGGTCCAGGGCGCCGGAGGCTCCCTCAACGGCACCACCAGCTTCGAGCGCACCAACTACTTCGAGACCATGCCGGCCCACCAGCTGGAGCTCGCCCTCTGGCTGGAGGCCGACCGCATGGGCTCCCTGCTGGCCGCCCTGGACGACGAGTCCATGGAGAACCAGCGCGACGTGGTGAAGAACGAGCGCCGCCAGCGCTACGACAACGTTCCGTACGGCACCGCCTTCGAGAAGCTCACCGCCCTCGCCTACCCGGAGGGCCACCCCTACCACCACACGCCGATCGGTTCGATGGCCGACCTGGACGCGGCGACCCTGGAGGACGCGCGCGCGTTCTTCCGCACGTACTACGCGCCCAACAACGCCGTCCTGTCGGTCGTCGGCGACATCGACCCCGAGCAGACGCTCGCCTGGATCGAGAAGTACTTCGGTTCCATCCCCGGCCACGACGGCAAGCCCGAGCCGCGCGACGGCTCCCTGCCCGAGGTCATCGGCGAGCAGCTGCGCGAGGTCGTCGAGGAGGAGGTCCCGGCCCGCGCCCTGATGGCCGCCTACCGCCTGCCGAACGACGGCACGCGCGCGTGCGACGCGGTCGACCTGGCGCTCACCGTCCTCGGCGGCGGCGAGTCCTCCCGCCTCTACAACCGGCTGGTGCGCCGCGACCGTACGGCCGTCGCGGCCGGCTTCGGGCTGCTGCGGCTCGCCGGGGCGCCCTCCCTGGGCTGGCTGGACGTGAAGACGTCCGGGGACGTCGAGGTGCCCGTCATCGAGGCGGCCATCGACGAGGAGCTCGCCCGGTTCGCCGAGGAGGGCCCGACCGCCGAGGAAATGGAGCGCGCTCAGGCGCAGTTGGAGCGGGAGTGGCTCGACCGGCTCGGCACCGTCGCCGGCCGTGCCGACGAACTGTGCCGGTTCGCCGTCCTGTTCGGCGACCCGCAGCTCGCGCTCACCGCCGTCCAGCGCGTGCTGGACGTGACGCCCGAGGAGGTGCGGGAGGTCGCCAAGGCCCGCCTGCGCCCCGACAACCGCGCGGTGCTCGTCTACGAGCCGACCGCCCCCGAAGCCCCCGCCGACCAGGACGAGAACGAGGAGGCGGCCCAGTGACCGAGCTCGCCACGATGGACTTCCACCCCCAGCCCAGGGCGGGCGAGGCCAAGCCGTGGGCGTTCCCCGCACCCGAGCGCGCGACGCTGGACAACGGCCTGACCGTTCTGCACTGCCACCGCCCCGGCCAGCAGGTCGTCGCCGTCGAGGTCCTCCTCGACGCGCCCCTGGACGCCGAACCGGCCGGCCTGGACGGCGTCGCCACGATCATGGCGCGCGCCTTCTCCGAGGGCACCGACAAGCACTCGGCGGAGGAGTTCGCCGCCGAGCTGGAGCGCTGCGGAGCCACCCTCGACGCGCACGCCGACCACCCCGGTGTCCGCCTCAGCCTGGAGGTGCCCGCCTCCCGCCTGCCCAAGGCGCTCGGCCTGATCGCCGACGCCCTGCGCGCGCCCGCGTTCGCCGACAGCGAGGTCGAGCGCCTCGTCCGCAACCGTCTGGACGAGATCCCGCACGAGCTGGCCAATCCCTCCCGCCGTGCCGCCAAGGAGCTCTCCAAGGAGCTCTTCCCGGCGAGCGCGCGCATGTCGCGCCCCCGCCAGGGCACCGCGGACACCGTCGAGAAGATCGACTCCGCTGCCGTACGGGCCTTCTACGAGAGGCACGTCCGGCCGGCCACGGCCACCGCGGTGGTCGTCGGCGACCTGACGGGCGTCGACCTGGCCGCGCTCCTCGGCGACACCCTGGGCGCCTGGACGGGCTCCTCGGCCCAGCCGCGGCCCGTCCCGCCGGTGACCGCCGACGACACCGGCCGTGTGGTCATCGTGGACCGCCCCGGCGCCGTCCAGACGCAGCTGCTCATCGGCCGTATCGGCGCCGACCGGCACGCGCGCGTGTGGCCCGCGCAGGTGCTCGGCACGTACTGCCTCGGCGGCACCCTCACCTCCCGCCTGGACCGCGTCCTGCGCGAGGAGAAGGGCTACACGTACGGGGTGCGCGCCTTCGGGCAGGTGCTCCGGTCCGCGCCGGACGGTTCGGGCGCCGCGATGCTGGCCATCAGCGGCTCCGTCGACACGCCGAACACCGGTCCCGCCCTGGACGATCTGTGGAAGGTGCTGCGCACCCTCGCCGCCGAGGGTCTGACGGACGCCGAGCGCGATGTCGCCGTGCAGAACCTGGTGGGCGTGGCGCCGCTGAAGTACGAGACCGCCGCGGCCGTCGCGAGCACCCTGGCCGACCAGGTGGAGCAGCATCTGCCGGACGACTACCAGGCCACGCTGTACCAGCAGCTCGCCGCGACCGGCACGGTCGAGGCCACCGCCGCGGCCGTGAGCGCCTTCCCGGTGGACCGTCTGGTGACCGTCCTCGTCGGTGACGCCGCCCAGATCAAGGAGGCCGTCGAGGCGCTCGGCATCGGCGAGGTGAAGGTCGTCCCGGCGGAGTAGGGACGACCGGGCCCGCGGCCGCCGAGGCCAACGGCACACGCGCGTACGGGCCCTGGCGGACGGCGACGGCCGCCAGGGCCGCAAGATGTCCGAATTGAGGCAGAGGTTGCCTGTCTGCACTGTGGGATGCGCTACAAAAACCCTGATCCGTTTGAGGATTGAAAGCGGCGCCGCATAGCTTCATGCGGGCTGTTCGTCAGGCAGTGCGCCGCACCCGCGGCACCGGACAGTCATCGCCGAGTCCCCGTACGGCGCGAGCCAGGGGAGCCGGGGACCCATGAAGTCCCTGGGGTGAATCGGACGCCCGCGCGAACGCGAGGGGGCCCGTAGGAGACCTTCCTGCTCCGAACCCGTCAGCTAACCCGGTAGGCGAGAAGGAAGGAAAGGACCGCTCGACTTCATGGCGTTCACCTGCGCCACCGGCAAGCACCGTCGCCCCAGCCGGATGCAGCGCACCACCGCGCGCGCGGCGAGCGTCGCGGCGCTCACCACCACCGGTGTCATGGCCACCGTCGCCTCCGCCCCGGCCTTCGCCGCCGAGCCCACGCCCGAGGAGACGGGACTGATCCCCGTCGTCACCGCCGGCGAGTCCGTCGCCGAACAGATCGACGACCAGGTCGCCGTCCAGAAGAAGGCCGCCTTCGAGGAGGCCGCACGCGTGGCCGCCGCCAAGAAGGCCGCGGAGGAGCGCGAGGCACGTGTGCGCGCCGCCCGCGAGGCCGAGCGCAAGCGCCTGAACGCCTTCGTGCTGCCGATCACCGGTTCCTACGTCTCCACCGGCTACCAGGCCGGCAGTTCGCTGTGGTCCTCCGGCAGCCACACCGGCATCGACTTCCACGCCGCCAGCGGCACGCCCGTGCACGCGGTCGGCCTGGGCACCGTCGTCGAGGCGGGCTGGGGCGGGGCGTACGGCAACCAGGTCGTCATCAAGATGAACGACGGCACCTACACCCAGTACGGTCACCTGTCCTCCATCGGGGTCTCCGTGGGGCAGCAGGTCACCCCCGGGCAGCAGATCGGCCTGTCCGGCGCGACCGGCAACGTCACCGGCCCGCATCTGCACTTCGAGGCCCGCACCACGGCGGAGTACGGCTCGGACATCGACCCGGTCGCCTACCTCCGCAAGCACGGCGTGAACGTCTGACGACACACGGCGACAGACCGTCCAGCCCCGGCCCGCGCGGCCGGGGCTTTCGCCGTTTACGACCCCCCGCTGTCCAAAAAATATCCCTGGATTCCGGTCCGCCATCGGAAATTCCGGCTCATTGCAATAGAGTCACGGAACACACGTCAATCGTCGACGTTTCACGGGGATTAAGGCGGAGGTCGGTCATGCGTATTCCGGCGCACTCGGTGTGCACGGCCATCCGGGACGACATCGTCGCGGGTGTCTACGAGCGTGGCAGCCGCCTCACCGAGGAACTCCTCGCCCGCCGCTACGGAGTTTCCCGCGTCCCCGTCCGGGAGGCACTGCGCACCCTGGAGGCCGAGGGGTTCGTCGTCACCCGGCGGCACGCGGGCGCGTGCGTCGCGGAGCCGACCGAGCAGGAGGCGGCCGACCTGCTGGAGATGCGCATGCTCCTGGAGCCGCTCGGCGCCGCGCGGGCCGCCCAGCGCCGCACCGAGGCCCATCTGAAGGTGCTGCGCGGTCTGGTCCGGCTGGGCCAGGAGCGGGCCAGGAGGGGCAACAGCGAGGATCTGCGCTCCCTGGGCGGCTGGTTCCACGAGACGCTCGCCCAGGCCTCCGGAAGCCAGGCCCTGACGTCGATGCTCACCCAGCTGCGCCACAAGATCGCCTGGATGTACGCCGTGGAGGCGCCGGCCAACCCCGCGGAGTCCTGGGCCGAACACGGCGCCATCGTGGACGCGGTGGCGCGCGGCGACCAGGAGCGCGCGCGGACGGTCACGGCCCTGCACACCGAGCGGGCGACGGCGGCGCACCGGCTGCGTTTCTCCGGCGGAGCGGACCGCGCGGACCGTGTGAGGACTTCGCAACCTCCCGTAAACATGACGGGGCTGCGGCATTAACACGGGGGCCGTATACAAAGAAGGGATATTCGGCGGAGAGGTATTTCCGCTGCCCTTTTCCGTGCGCGCCCGGAATTCTCGGTGGCGCGCTCTTCGTGTGCCCGGGGGCGGGTTTCCGGTTATGCCGCCGGTAATTCCACAGGGGTGCCGCGAAAATCCGTGCGAGAAACGGCGAAGCCGCGCCACCCGAGAGGGTGACGCGGCTTCGCGCGTGACTCAGACGGTCTCGGGGAGTTCCTCGAGACCCTCGGCGACCAGCTTCGCCAGCCGGTCGAGGGCGGCGTCCGCACCCTCGGCGTCGGAGGCGAGGACGATCTCCTCGCCCCCCTGGGCGCCGAGGCCGAGGACGGCCAGCATGGAGGCCGCGTTGACGGGGTTGCCGTCAGCCTTGGCGATCGTCACCGGGACGCCTGCGGCCGTGGCGGCTCGGACGAAGATGGAGGCGGGGCGGGCGTGGAGGCCCTCGGCCCAGCCGACGTTGACGCGGCGCTCAGCCATGTGTTGCTGCCCTTCGGTGTTCAGGTTGTCTAGACCAGTGTTCCACACGTGAAGCGTGGGAGGAACGGGTCGAACGGCCGTCCCTCGGGCGGTCGCCGGATCGCGGCCTCGATCCGGCGACCGTCCTCCCACAGACTGCCTCGCGCCGTTGTCGGACGCGAGCCGTACTCTGGGCCCCATGCAGAGCGCCTCGGACCGGCACGAGTACCCCGCCCACTGGGAGGCCGACGTGGTGCTGCGCGACGGCGGCACCGCGCGCATCCGCCCCATCACCGTCGATGACGCCGAGCGCCTGGTCAGCTTCTACGAGCAGGTGTCGGACGAGTCGAAGTACTACCGCTTCTTCGCGCCCTACCCGCGACTGTCCGCCAAGGACGTCCACCGCTTCACGCACCACGACTTTGTGGACAGGGTGGGACTCGCGGCCACGGTCGGCGGCGAGTTCATCGCAACCGTACGCTACGACCGCATTGGCGCCGACGGCATGGCCGCCTCCGCGCCCGCCGACGAGGCCGAGGTCGCCTTCCTCGTCCAGGACGCCCACCAGGGGCGCGGCGTCGCCTCCGCCCTCCTCGAACACATCGCGGCCGTCGCGCGCGAGCGCGGCATCCGCCGGTTCGCCGCCGAGGTGCTCCCCGCCAACAACAAGATGATCAAGGTGTTCACGGACGCCGGCTACACCCAGCAGCGCAGCTTCGAGGACGGCGTCGTCCGCCTGGAGTTCGACCTCGAACCCACCGAACGCTCCCTGGCCGTGCAGCGCGCGCGGGAACAGCGCGCCGAGTCCCACTCCGTACGGCGCCTGCTGGCGCCCGGCTCCGTCGCCGTGATCGGCACCGGACGCGCCCCCGGCGGCGTCGGCCGCAGCGTCCTCGGCAACCTCCGGCAGGCCGGCTTCACCGGACCCCTGTTCGCCGTGAACCGGGCGTTCCCCGAAGACCTCAAGGAGCTCGACGGGGTCCCCGCCCACCGCTCCGTGCGCGACATACCCGGCCCCGTCGACCTCGCGATCGTCGCCGTACCCGCCGAGCACGTGCCCGAGGTCGTCACCGAGTGCGGCGAACACGGCGTCCAGGGACTCCTGGTCCTGTCCGCCGGGTACGCCGAGAGCGGCCCCGACGGGCGCGAGCGCCAGCGCGCACTCGTACGGCACGCACGCGCGTACGGCATGCGGATCGTCGGCCCCAACGCCTTCGGCCTCATCAACACCTCCCCACAGGTGCGGCTCAACGCCTCGCTCGCCCCGGAGATGCCGCGCCCCGGCCGCATCGGCCTGTTCGCCCAGTCCGGCGCCATCGGCATCGCCCTGCTGTCCCGCCTGCACCGCCGCGGCGGAGGCGTCACCGGTGTCACCGGCGTGTCCACCTTCGTCTCCTCCGGCAACCGCGCGGACGTCTCCGGCAACGACGTCCTGCAGTACTGGTACGACGACCCGGACACCGATGTCGCCCTGATGTACCTGGAGTCCATCGGCAACCCGCGCAAGTTCACCCGCCTCGCGCGGCGTACCGCCGCGGCCAAGCCCCTGGTGGTCGTCCAGGGCTCCGGCTCCGCCCCGCAGGGCCACGCCGTCCGCGCGACCCGGCTCCCGCACGCCACGGTCTCGGCGCTGCTGCGCCAGGCCGGCGTGATCCGCGTCGACACCATCACCGAACTGGTCGACGCGGGGCTGCTGCTCGCCCGCCAGCCCCTGCCGACCGGGCCCCGGGTGGCGATCCTGGGCAACTCCGAGTCGCTGGGACTGCTGACCTACGACGCCTGTCTGTCCGAGGGCCTGCGCCCGCTGCCGCCGCTGGACCTCACCACGGAGGCGTCGGCCGAGGACTTCCACGCGGCGCTCGCCCGGGCGCTGGCCGACGAGACCTGCGACGCGGTCGTGGTGACGGCGATACCGGCGATCGGCGAGGCCTCGCCGAGCGACGCGGCGCTCGCCGAGGCACTGCGCTCGGCCGCGGCCGCGGCCCCCGCCAAGCCGGTGCTCGTCGTCCACGTGGAACTGGGCGGTCTCGCGGCCGCCCTGTCCGCCGCCACGAGCACCGCACCGCGCTCCGGCGCGGCCGCACGCGCGCGCGGCGCGACGCCGGACGGAGGGACGCAGCCGCCGGCCGCCGGCGACACCCCCGAGGGACCCGCCGCCGTCGCGGCCCCCGAGGGTGCCCACCTCATCCCGGCCTACCCCGCCGCCGAGCGGGCCGTGCGCGCCCTCGCCGAAGCGGTGAAGTACGCGCAATGGCGCCGCGAGGCCGCCGACCCCGGCAAGGTGCCCGAGTACGAGGACATCGACGAGAAGGGCGCCGCCCGGCTGATCGAGGGGCTCCTCTCGCGCGGCCAGGGCCTCACCCTCGGCACCGAGGAGACCTGCGAGCTGCTCGGCCACTACGGCGTCCACACCCGCCGGGCCCTCCCCGCGCCCACCCCCGACGACGCGGTGCGGGCCGCCGGCACCCTCGGCTACCCCGTAGCCCTCAAGGCCACCGCCCCGCACCTGCGGCACCGCGCCGACCTGGGCGGCGTACGCCTCGACCTCGCCGACGAAGAGCAACTGCGGCGGGCGTACGCCGAGTTGACCGAGCTGTTCGGGAAGCCGGAGGAACTCCGTCCGGTCGTCCAGGCGATGGCCCCGCGCGGGGTCGACACGGTCGTCCGCGCGGTCATCGACCCGGCGGCCGGTGCCGTCCTGTCCTTCGGGGTCGCCGGGGCGGCCTCCCAGCTGCTCGGCGACATGGCCCACCGGCTGGTCCCGGTCACCGACCGCGACGCGACGTCCCTGATCCGCTCGATCCGCACCGCTCCCCTCCTCTTCGGCTGGCGCGGCTCCACCCCCGTCGACACCCCCGCCCTGGAGGAACTCCTCCTGCGTGTCTCCCGCCTGGTCGACGACCACCCGGAGGTCGTCGCGGTCACCCTGGAGCCGGTCGTCGTCGCCCCGCACGGTCTGAGCGTGCTCGGCGCCTCGGTCCGCCTCGCCCCGCCCCCGGCCCGCGACGATCTCGGCCCGCGGACCCTGCCGGCGTACTGAACGACGCTGCCGGTGATCGCCCCCGGCCCGGACGGGGGCGGTACCGGGCAGGTGCCCCGCCTCGTGGCCGCGGAACGTCCGGAGACCCCCCCCAGGAGCCCGTCCCGGGGCACCGGCGCGAGGACGCGGCGCCCGGTCGGAGGTCCGCCCCGTGGCTGCGGCCGCCCGGCCTTCCGGATCCGCCTCGTGGGCGCGGATCCGCAGGGGCGACGGGACCGGCCCCGGGCATGCCGACGGAGGCGGGGAAGCACCCGCGAGCGGTGCCTCGCAGTCAGTGGGTCCCCGTAGGATGGACGGCATGGCCAAGACCAGTACGACGACCCAGGGGCTGCGCGCGGCGATCGAGCGGAGCGGCTACTACCCGGCCCTCGTGGCCGAGGCGGTGGAGGCCGCTGTGGGCGGCGAGCCCATCCGGTCGTACCTGGTTCACCAGGAGACCACGTTCGACCAGAACGAGGTGCGCCGGCATGTGACGGTGCTGGTCCTCACCGGCAACCGCTTCATCGTCAGCCACACCGACGAGCAGGCCGCCGACACCACCTCCCCGACGCCGTACGCCACGACCTCCACGGAGTCCGTGAAGCTCGGCCGGATCTCCTCGGTCGTCGTCAGCCGCGTGGTCGCCAACCCCGAGTCGTACACGCCGGGCACCCTGCCGCGCGAGGTGGTGCTCACCATCGGCTGGGGCGCCGTCTCCCGCATCGACCTGGAGCCGGCCGCCTGCGGCGACCCCAACTGCGACGCCGACCACGGCTACACGGGCAACTCGACGGCGGACGACCTCAGCCTGCGCGTCAGCGAGGCGGGCGACGGCCCGGAGACGGTGCGCCAGGCGCTCGCCTTCGCCCAGGCGCTCTCCGAGGCGACCGCGGACCTGTCCCGCTGATGTCCCACCCGTCGCCCCCCGCCGCCCATGACCGAGGGCGCCCCGCCGATCCCGCCCCCGCCGAGTCCGCCTGGGACGACGTGGAGTTCCTCGACGTGTCCTCCGCCCCCGTCCCCGCATACGGCTCCGGCTCCCTCGCCGACCTGCTGCCCACGCTGGCCGCGGGCCTCGGCGTACCCGGTATGACCGCGGCGATCCCGGAGCTCACCCCGGCCGACCGCAACTGCGTCTTCCTGATCGACGGCCTCGGCTGGGAGCAGATCAAGGCCCACCCGGACGAGGCGCCGTACCTGCACGCCCTCCTCGGCGGCTCGCGCGGCGGCACCGGACGCCCGCTCACCGCCGGCTACCCGGCGACCACCGCTACCTCCCTCGCCTCCGTCGGCACCGGTCTCCCGCCGGGCGCCCACGGACTGCCCGGCTACACCGTCCGCAACCCGGCCACCGGCGAGCTGATGAACCAGCTCCGGTGGCAGCCGTGGACCGCGCCGGGCCCCTGGCAGCCGTACCCGACGGTCTTCCAGCTCGCCGACGCCGCCGGTGTGCACGCCGCGCAGGTCTCGTCGCCCGCGTTCCAGAACACCCCGCTGACGAAGGTCGCGCTCAGCGGCGGAACGTTTCACGGGCGGCTGACCGGCGAGGAACGCATGGACCTCGCCGCCGAGCAGCTCGCCGCCGGCGACCGCTCCCTGGTCTACACGTACTACGCCGAACTGGACGGCGCGGGCCACCGCTACGGCCTCGCCTCCGACACCTGGCGCGGCCAGCTCATGTACGTGGACCGGCTCGTCCAGCGCCTGGCCGAGCAGCTGCCCCCGCGCAGCGCGCTCTACGTCACCGCCGACCACGGCATGGTCGACGTGCCCTTCGACGAGCAGCACCGCATCGACTTCGACGAGGACTGGGAGCTGCGCGCCGGAGTCGCCCTGCTGGGCGGCGAGGGCCGCGCCCGCCACGTCTACGCGGTACCGGGCGCCGAGAACGACGTGCTGACCTGCTGGCGCGAGGTGCTGGGCGAGCAGTTCTGGGTGGCCTCGCGGGACGAGGCGATCGCCGCGGGCTGGTTCGGGCCGCAGATCGACGAACGCGTGTACCACCGCCTCGGCGACGTGATCGCGGCCGCCCGGGACGACGTCCTGATCATCGCCTCCGAGCGGGAGCCCAAGGAGTCGGCCATGGTCGGCAACCACGGCTCCATGACCCCTGCCGAGCAGCTCGTCCCCCTGCTCGAAGTACGCTCCTGAAGCCAGGCCCCCGCTGTCCTCGTCCTCTCCCCACTCACCGAAAGGTGCTCACCTCACCATGCCCGAGCTGGTGTTCTTCTCCGGAACCATGGACTGCGGGAAGTCGACGCTGGCTCTGCAGATCGAGCACAACCGCTCCGCGCGCGGGCTCCAGGGCATGATCTTCACCCGCGACGACCGCGCCGGCCAGGGCAAGCTGTCCTCCCGCCTCGGCCTGGTCACCGACGCGGTCGAGGTCGAGGACGGCCAGGACCTGTACGCGTACCTCGTCGACCACCTCTCCCAGGGCGGCCGCGCGGACTACGTGATCGCGGACGAGGCCCAGTTCCTCGCCGAGGAGCAGATCGACCAGCTCGCGCGTGTGGTCGACGACCTCGGCATCGACGTGTACGCCTTCGGCATCACCACCGACTTCCGCTCCAAGCTGTTCCCCGGCTCCCAGCGGCTCGTCGAACTCGCCGACCGGGTCGAGGTCCTCCAGGTCGAGGCCCTGTGCTGGTGCGGCGCCCGCGCCACGCACAACGCCCGCACGGTGGGCGGCGTCATGGTCGTCGAGGGCGCGCAGGTCGTCGTCGGCGACGTCAACCAGGCGGACACCATCGGCTACGAGGTCCTGTGCCGCCGGCACCACCGCCGGCGCATGACGAGCGCCTCCGCACGCGCCGGGGCCCTCTCGCCGGACGTCCTGCCGGTCCCGCCCTTCTGAGTGCGCTCCGCGCGCCCGCGCGGACACGCAACCGACCGGCGGGGCCGCGTGCCGGCCGATGCCACGGGCGGGCCGCGTACGTGCCGGCTCGCTGGAGAGCCGTGTGTGTCGGCCTCGCTGGAGGCACGCACGCGTGCGGATCCACCGACGACCGCGTGCGGACCGACCCCACCGCATGGCCGCCCCTCACCGCAGGGCCGCGCCGCTCGGCAGGAAGCCGTCGGAGTGCCGGGGCGGCGGGGGACCGGGACGGTCGAGCAGGCGGCGTTGCCGGTCCGCCGGTCTGCCCCACTCGCGCTCGTCGCCGTCCGGTGCCCAGGAGGCGCGCCCCGGTGGTGGCTCCTGGTGCGCGGCGTGGCGGACGAGGGTGAGCCACAGTCGCACGGCACGTTCGATCGCGGCCCAGCGGTCGGCCGCGGAGTCCTCGGCGCACGCCCGTTCCTCGG
Organism: Streptomyces sp. NPDC001381; assembly: GCF_042895685.1. Taxonomy (NCBI): domain Bacteria; kingdom Bacillati; phylum Actinomycetota; class Actinomycetes; order Kitasatosporales; family Streptomycetaceae; genus Streptomyces; species Streptomyces sp. NPDC001381. Next base: position 134,569 of record NZ_JBIAWO010000012.1, read on the forward strand.
CGTACAGGCGTACCAGTTCGTGGAACCGGTAGCGGATGCGGCCGGTGTCGTCGGGAACCGGCATCTCCAGCAGATGGGCCTCCACCAGCGCCTCGACCAGTCGTTCGGCCTCGGCGAGGGAGATCCCGAGCAGGGGTGAGCCGAGCCAGGGCGCGAGGTCGACCGGTCCCAGCAGGGCCAGGCGCCGGAAGGCCAGACGTTCCGGCGCGGACAGTCCCCGGTAGCTGCGCGCGATCGAGGTGCGCACGTCCAGGTCGCCGGTGCGCAGCTCGTCCAGCCTGCGGTGCTCGTCCCGCAGCCGTGCGGCCAGGCCGGCGAGGGGCCACCGGCCGCGGGCGCCGAGCCGGGAACCCGCCACGCGGATCGCGAGCGGCAGTCCACCGCACAGCCGCGCGATGTCGAGCGCGGCGGACGGTTCCGCGGCCACCCGGTCGGCTCCCACCAGGCTCCCCAGCAGCTCGACCGTGGACCTCGGGCCGAGGGCTCCCAGCCCGACCCGTGCCGAGGCGTCCAGACCGGTCAGGTGCCGGCGGCCGGTGACCAGCGCGGCACTGCCGCCGGACCCGGGCAGGAGCGGCTGGACCTGGCGGTCCCCGGCGGCGTCGTCCAGGACCACCAGGACCCGACGGCGGGCGAGCACGGTGCGGTAGAGCGCGGTGCGTTCGGAGAGTCCGCCCGGTACCTGCTCCGCCCGTACGCCCAGGGCCCGCAGAAACTCCGCGACGACCTCACCCGGGTGGGCCGACCGGGCGGGGTCGGCGCCGCGCAGGTCGGCGTACAGCTGCCCGTCGGGAAAGGACGCCGCCACCCGGTGGGCGACGTGCAGGGCGAGGGCCGTCTTCCCGACACCGCCCATCCCGTGTACGACACAGACCTGGCCGGGGACCTCCTCGGTGCCGCCGCCGGTCCGCGTGAGCGCCGTGACCAGACGCTCCGTCTCCGCCCGGCGGCCCGTCAGACACCCCACCGCGGCGGGCAGCTGCCGGGGCGTCCGCAGCCCGCCGGTGACGGTGACCACGGCCGGTTCCGGGGTGAGCCGGGGGAGGCGGCTGCCGGGGCCGAGCGCGTCGGCGGCCAGCAACTGCGCGTGCAGCTCGGTCAGTTCGCGGCCGGGCTCCACCCCCAGTTCCTGGCGCAGCAGCCGGCTGCTGTCCCGGTACACGGCGAGGGCGTCCGCCCGGCGCCCCGCACGGTAGAGGGCCACCATCAGCAGCCCGCGTAATCGCTCCCGCAGCGGATGGCCGGACACCAGCCGGGTCAGCTCACCGACCAGTTCCGCGCCGCCGCCGGCCTGGAGCCTGGCGTCCATCAGCTGCTCGGCGGCGGCGGTCCGCATCTCCTCCAGCCGGGTGGCCTCCACCCGCAGCGCCGGGCTCCTCGCGCCGCCCAGGGCAGGGCCGCGCCACAGGCCGAGCGCCCGCTCCAGCGTGTCCGCGGCCGCCGTGTGCCGGCTCCGCTCCCGCTCCAGCCGGCTCCGCTCGACCAGGTTCTGGAAGAGCCACAGATCCAGCTTCTCCGCCTCCGGCTGGAACAGATAGCCGCTGGGCCGGGTCACGATCACCGGCGCGCGGCCCGGCCGGTGCAGCACCCGGCGCAGGGCCGCCACATAGCTCTGGACGAGTTTCGCGGCGGTGGCCGGCGGATCCTCCCCCCACACGGCGTCCACCAGCCGGTCCACCGGTACCACGCGGCCGGCGTCGACCAGCCCCGCGGCCAGCAGCGCGGTCGGTTTCCGCGCGAAGGACGGGAGCCGCCGTCCCGCTCCCCACACCTCCACCGGTCCCAGCACACGGAATTCCATGCGTCCCCCCATGAATCCCCCCGACGCGCCCGAGCGTGCGCGCGCCGCCGTTCGGTCTGCGGCCAACGATGCCGCGCGCTACACGCGTGGCGCCAGAGCCCCGTCGCGTCCAGCCGGTCCCACCCGAGCCACCGGGCCCACGAACCACGGTCCGCCGGGCCCACTGCACCGGGACTGCACCGGAACGGCATTCGCCCTGTGCCACCGCTGCACCGCACGGGTTCACGGTGGGTCGGCGAGGGGCGGCGCGATGCCCGTGTGCCGCCCTCCTTCCCCCCGGGTCCGCCCGGGGCCGGACGACGGAGAGAGAAACGACATGACGGTACGAACCACGGTGTCAGGTCTGCGCAGGAAGGCGGCGGTCGTCGCGGGGCTGGCCGCGATGCTGGCCGCCGGAGGTGTGGTCGCGGCGTCGCCGGCGTCGGCGGGTCCCAACTGCGCCTCGGGCTACCACTGCGTCTTCTTCACGGACATCAACTCGGCCAAGCATTCGTACTTCGACACCGACACGGACTTCGGCAACGACACGTTCAGCAACGGCGTGACGGTGAGCAACCAGGTGTGGTCCGCCAGCAACTCCAGCAACAGCGGTTACGAGAGCCACTACTACAACTACACCGGCAGTGACTGGAGCGCGAACGGCTTCCTCTTCTGCGTCAACCCGGGCGACTACGCCAACTCCCACTACGACGACGGCGACACGAACAGCAGGGCGAACGGCGCCCCGCTGCCCACCTCCCTGCGCAACAAGGCCAGCTCGCTGCGGCTGCGCGGCACGACGTCGATCGACTGCTACTGATCCCCACCGCCGCCACCCGCGAACGCGCCGGGTCCCGACGGGCGACCGCCGGGACCCGCGCGCTCCGCACCGCGTCCCCGCCGCATCCCCGCCGAGGAATTCATGTTGCTGATCACACAAGGCAGCCGTGGCCGCCGTGTCGCCGCGCTCCTGCTCGTCCTGGTCGTGGGCGCGACGGCATGGGCCTTCAGCGCCCGGGCCGGGGACCCGAGGACGGACGCCGGGCAGGCGGCGGCCCTCTCGCCGGCGGAGCTGAACGAGCTCGGCACGAGACCGCCGATCTACGCACTGGTCTACAGCTGGGGCCCGGAGAAGGAACGCATCGCCACCGCCAAGCAGCGGCTCATCACCACGTGCATGGCGCGCAAGGGGTTCACCTATCGTGCTGCGCCCGTGGCCGAGGCCGGCGAGACCGACATCCCCCGTCCGAAGCCGTTCGGGGTCGAAACCCTGGAGTCCCAGGGGGACGTGGGGGACGAGGCGGCCGAGTCGATGCCGCCCGAGCGGCCCGAGAGCAAGGCGTTCACCCGGGCGCTCTTCGGAGACCCGGACGACAAGGTGTCGGTGAAGGGCAGGTTCGTGGACGTGGCGCAGCCGTCGACGGGCTGTCAGGCCGAGGCGGAGAAGCGGCTGCTGGGCGACGGGCGCGGGCGATGGCTGACGTTGCGGCTGCGGCTCGGCGAGGGGGAGCGGGAGTCGCTGCAGAGCCTGGAGCGGGACACGGCGTTCCGGACGGTCGGCGCGCGCTGGCAGCGGTGCATGGCGCACGCGGGGTTCGGCGCCCGGACACCCGTGGATCTGCTCAGGGCACTGCCGGCCGGGACCGATGCCCGCACCCACCCGGCCGTCCGGGCCGACCTTCGCTGCAAGGCCGGCACCGGCTACCTGCAGACCGCCTACGCCAGGCTGGCCGCGGCCCAGCAGCGGTGGCTGGACGCGCACCCCGACGTCCTCGCGGACCGCACCGCGCTGTTCCTCAGGCAGCGGTCGGCCGCGGACGGCGTCCTCGGCACATGAGCGTGAGTCAGCGGGGCTGCTCGATCAGGGCGAAGCGGGCCCCCTCGGGATCGGCCACGTCGGCCACGCGCCCGTGCGCGCTGTCGTGGACCGGTCCGAGGACGTGCCCGCCCAGGTCGACGACGAGGGCGAGCGCGGCGTCCGCGTCCGCCACCTCGAAGTACGTCACCCAGTGCGGCCCCCGGTCCCGGGGCAGCGCGGTGCCCATACCGTGGATGCCGGCGACCGGCCGCCCGCCGATGTTCAGGGTCACGTAGTCGAGGTCGGCGGACACCTTCGCCTCCCGCGTGTAGCCGAACACCGTCTCGTAGAACTTGACGACGCCCGCGGTCTCGAAGGTCAGCAGTTCGTTCCAGGCGGGCGTACCGGGCACCCCGGTGAGGTCCGTGCCCCGCTGGGCCGCCATCTGCCAGATGCCGAAGACGGCGCCGGAGGGGTCGGAGCCGATCGCGAGGCGACCGGCGTCGGCGGCGTCCAGGGGGCCGACCCCGATCGTGCCGCCGCACAGCCGCACCGTTTCCGCGCTCGCGTCCACGTCGTCGGAGGCGAGGTAGGGCGTCCAGGCGACGGGGAGGTGGCGGTCCGGGGGCAGTTGGCCGATGCCGGCCACCTCGCGGCCGTCGAGCAGGGCGCGTACGTAGGGGCCGAGCTGGTGCGGACCGGGTTGGAATTCCCAACCGAACAGCTCACTGTAGAACTCCTGGGTGGCCGTCAATCCGTGCACCATCAGACTCACCCAACAGGGTGTACCGGGCGCGTACCGGGCGTGCGCTGTGCCGTTCAGACCGGCCGACCCACGTGCCTCGGTCATCGTCCCTCTCTCCTCGGCCCCTCTCGGTGACCGTGTCGCTTCCGCCCTCGGAGGATGCCTGATGGGGGGTTTCTCGTCGGTTTACGCGCGGTTGTCGACGTATGTCGATCGCCTGTACGGCATGTGCTCGATCCCGTACGCCTCGTGATCGAGCGTGTCCGGCCGAGCAGAGTAGCCGGACCTGAGCGTGGGGGCCACCCCGTGCGGGAGGATGGTGGCCATGAACGCCATCATCACCGCAACCGAACTCGCCGGCGACCTGGCGGGGGAGAACCCGCCCGTCGTTCTCGACGTCCGCTGGCAGCTCACCGTGGCGAAGGCGGCGGGGGAGCCGCCCTTCGACGGCCGGGCCGCCTACGAGGCCGGACATGTACCCGGGGCGGTCTACGTCGACCTGGACAGCGAACTCGCGGGAGCGGCGGGCGCCGCCGGCCGGCACCCGCTGCCCGGCCTCGCGGAGTTCGGCGCGGCGATGCGCCGGGCCGGGGTGTCGGCCGGGCGGCCCGTGGTCGTGTACGACGGGGGACAGGGCTGGGCGGCGGCCCGCGCGTGGTGGCTGCTGCGCTGGACGGGTCACCCGGACGTGCGGGTCCTGGACGGCGGGTTGCCGCAGTGGCGGGGTGAGCTGTCGGTCGACGTCCCCGCGCGCGTGGAGGGCGACTTCGAGCCGGTGCCGGGCGCCACGGGCCTCCTGGACGCGGACGGGGCCGCCGAACTGGCCCGGTCCGGTGTGCTGTTCGACGCGCGGGCGGGAGAGCGGTACCGGGGCGAGGTCGAGCCGATCGACCGGGTCGGCGGACACATCCCCGGCGCGGTGTCCGCGCCCACCACCGACAACGTGGGCCCGGACGGCCGTTTCCTTCCCGCGGAGGAACTGCACGACCGTTTCAAGGCGCTGGGAGTGTCCGACGGCACCGAGGTGGGCGTGTACTGCGGCTCGGGCGTCTCCGGCGCCCACGAGGTGCTGGCGCTGGCGGTGGCGGGCATTCCGGCCGCTCTGTACGTGGGTTCCTGGTCGGAGTGGTCGTCGGACCCGTCCCGGCCGGTCGCCGTGGGACCCGAGCCGCAGTGACCTTGCTCGCACAGGGGCATACGAACGGGCCGCGCCGAGTAGGCGCGGCCCCTTCGTACGTATGAACCTTCGTGCGAACCGATGGCGGTGAACGGGAGTGTGCCCCGGCAGAGTTGCCGGAGGGCTGCTTACTCCTGCTTCTTGCGGCGTGTCCCGAACACGATCTCGTCCCAGCTCGGCACCGCGGCCCGGCGGCCCGGACGGACGCCGTCCGCCTCGGCCTGGCGGTCGGTGGCACCGATCAGCCGGTCGCGGTGGCTGCCGACGGACCGGGGCATGAGGACGTCCGCGTAGGCGGAACCGGCGGAGGCGGCGGGCGCCGGCGGCTCCTCGGCCGCGGGCTCCTGCTCCTCGGGCTCCTCCGACGGCTCCGAAGGCCGCTCCGGGACGACCATGTCGCCCCGGAAGCTCGGCACCGCCTCCAGCAGGCTGGTCAGCGAGTCCCGCTCCCGCTCGCCGGTGTTCTCCTCGGCCGGTTCGGGCGACGGCGCGGGCGGGCTCGGCCGCTCCAGCGCACGGTCCATCGTGCGGTCGCGCGGCAGTCGCGCGATGCGCGGGACGAACGGAAAGCTGGGCTCGGGCGCGGCGAGGTCGTCGGACTCGCCGATCAGCGAACGGGCCTCGTCGTCGACGGCCTGGACGAGCCGCCGGGGCGGGTCGTACGTCCAGCTCGCCGAGTGCGGTTCGCCCGCGACCCGGTAGACGAGCATGACCTCCCAGGTGCCGTCGTCGCGGCGCCAGGAGTCCCACTGCACGGTGTCCTTCTCGGCGCCGCGCAGCAGCAGCCGCTCCTGGACGGCCTCGCCGAGCTGGGGCCCGGCGGCGTTCTCACCGGGCCGGCGGACGGGTGTCTTGCGGGCCCGCTCGGCCATGAAGGCGCGCTCGGCCAGCACGGGGCCCTCGAACCGGCGAACGCGGTCGACGGGGATGCCTGCCATCTGCGCGACCTCTTCCGCGGTCGCGCCGGCTCGTATACGCGCCTGGATGTCGCGGGGGCGGAGATGGCTCTCCACCTCGATCTCGATCTGGCCGAGGCGGGGACGGTCGCCGCGTACGGCGGCGCGCAGACGCTCGTCAATCGGAAGCGTGTACTCCGTGCTGTCCGCAGCCTTCAGCACCAGCCGTGTGCCGTCATTCGAGACGGCCACGACACGCAGTTCGGGCATGGGGACCTCCCGGGTGGTGCCTGCCGACGTCACGTGCGTCGCTGCTTCCGCTAGTCGAGTGTGGCCTGCCCGGGTGCAGCCTGCCACAACCTTGCCGAGTTGCCCGGCGTGTCGGGCGCGGGCCCTGGATCGCCGTTATGGCACGGTTACCTATTCGCCACGCTAAGTGACCAACGCCGTCACCCTGTGCAACTAGTCCCCTCCTGGCGGTCCAGCAAGGCCCCGGACACCCTGTAGGGAGGCCGGGCCCAGGGCTCGCAACAGTACTCCATTTGGGCCACGTGCGTGGATTGGCGCGCCGCCCAACTTCTGGCAAGAGGTGGGACTTGGCCGTCCGTTAAGCGGTTTCTGTGATCTTGAAAGTGGCGCATTTCACGCTATTTTCCGCGAACTCCACCATCGGGTCCGGTTCGTGCGTTTCCGCTCCGGGGCCGAAAGCCGCTCCCGCTCCGGAGCGCCTCGCGGGGGCCGGAGCGCCGCTACGCCCCGAGAACCCTCCGCAGGTAGTCGTTCTGGAAGCGGCGGTCGGGGTCCAGCCGGTCCCGCAGCGCGGTGAACTCGCCGAAACGCGGATAGACCTGGGCGAAGTACTCCGCGTCGCGCGTGTGGATCTTCCCCCAGTGCGGTCGGCCCTCGTGCGCGGTGAAGATGCGCTCGGCGGCGGTGAAGTACGCCTGATAGGGGGACCCCTTGACCATGTGGACGGCGATGTACGCGCTGTCGCGGCCGGACGCGGTGGACAGCGTGATGTCGTCGGCCGGCGCGGTGCGCACCTCGACGGGGAAGCTGATCCTCAGGCCGGAGCGGTCGACCATCGCCTTCAGTTCGCGCAGCGTCTCGGTGACGGCCGCGCGCGGGACGGCGTACTCCATCTCCATGAAGCGCACCCGGCGCGGGGACGTGAAGACCTTGTAGGGAAGGTCGGTGTAGGTGCGCGAGGACAGGGCCTTGCTGGAGATCCGGGCGATCGCCGGGATCGTGGCGGGCACCGCGCGGCCGACCCACTGCGCCACCTGGAAGACGCCGTTGGAGAGGAACTCGTCCTCGATCCAGCCCGACATCTGGCCCACCGGCCTGCGGGGACCCGCGCTGCGGTTGTTGCGCTTGGTGTTGGTGTTGCCGGTGTGCGGGAACCAGTAGAACTCGAAGTGCTCGTTCTCGGCCCAGAGCTCGTCGAAGTCGGCGAGGACCTTGTCGAACGGCATCGGCTCCTCGCGCGCGGTGAGCAGGAAGACCGGCTCCACGGCGAAGGTGATCGCCGTGACGACGCCGAGGGCGCCGAGGCCGATCCGGGCGGCCGCGAAGACCTCCGGGTTCTCCTTCTCGGAGCAGGTGAGCACCGAGCCGTCGGCGGTGACCAGCTCCAGGCCCTTGATCTGGGCGGCTATCGAGCCGGACTCGCGGCCCGTGCCGTGGGTGCCGGTGCTGGTCGCCCCGGAAACCGTCTGCACCATGATGTCGCCCATGTTGGTGAGCGACAGACCCTCGCGCGCCAGGGCGATGTTGAGTCTCTTGAGGGGAGTGCCGGCCTCGACCGTGACGGTCATGGCGTCCCGGTCGATCTTGCGGATGCCGGTCAACAGCTGAGGGCGGATCAACACTCCGTCCGTGGCGGCGATCGCCGTGAAGGAGTGGCCGCTGCCGACCGCCTTCACCTTCAGCCCGTCCTCGGCGGCCCGGCGCACGGCGGCGGCCAGCTCGTCGACGGAGGCCGGCATGACCTCCCGCGCGGCACGGACCGACACATTGCCGCCCCAGTTACGCCACGTGCCGTTCTTCCCGCTCGCTGTGCTGCTCAACGGTGCCTCCCCGACCCGGAGCCGGCCTGCTGAGCCGGCGGTACCCGAGGAAACCGACCGCGACCGCGACGGCCCCGGACACCGCCGGGACCCCGTACCCGGCCCGTGCGCCGGCCGCGTCGATGACCCAGCCGGCGATCGAGGAGCCGAGCGCCACCCCGACCGCGAGCCCGGTGCTGATCCAGGTCATGCCCTCGGTCAATTGTGCGCGTGGTACGTGCTCTTCGATGAGGGACATGGTGGTGATCATCGTGGGAGCGATGGCCAGACCCGCAGCGAACAGCGCCACGGCCAGAAACGGCAAGTTTCCGACCAGTAGGAGGGGGATCATACTCACGGCCATCATGAACACGCCCAGCAGCCAGCGCCTTTCCGGGGCCCCTCGCGGCCGCAGCAGACCGAAGACGAGTCCGGCGACGCAGGAACCGGCCGCGTAGAGCGCGAGGACGACGCTCGCGGCGCCCTTGTGGCCCTGTTCGTCGGCGAAGGCGACGGTGACCACGTCGACGGCCCCGAAGATCGTGCCCGTAGCCACGAAGGTGACCGCCAGGACCTGCAGACCGGGCGAGCGCAGCGCGGTCCCTCCGCCCCGCTGCGCGCGCGGGTGCGGCTCGGGCTCGGTGGCCCGCTGCGCCGTCAGCCAGAAGACGCCGACGGCGAGGAAGCAGGCCGCCAGCAGGGGGCCCGCCTCCGGGAACCAGGCGGTGGACAGGCCGATGGAGATGATCGGCCCGAAGATGAAGCACACCTCGTCGACCACGGACTCGAACGAGTACGCGGTGTGCAGCTGCGGCGTGCCCCGGTACAGGGACGCCCAGCGGGCCCTGATCATCGCGCCGAGACTCGGCACCGAGCCGATGCCCGCGGCGCACACGAACAGCACCCAGTCGGGCCACCTGAAGTGCGCCGCCAGCAGCAGTCCGGCCGCCGCGGCCAGCGCCACCAGCGTCGCGGGGCGCAGCACCCGGCGCTGACCGTACTGGTCCACCAGGCGCGATATCTGGGGCCCGACGAGCGCCGCCGCCAGCGCGATGGTCGCCGACAGGGCGCCCGCGAGTCCGTAGCGCCCGGTGAGCTGGGAGACCATCGTGACCACGCCGATGCCCATCATCGACAACGGCATCCGGCCGAGGAACCCCGCGGCGGAGAAGCCCTTGGAGCCGGGAGCGGCGAACAGGGCGCGGTAGGGGCTCGGCACGGGTGTCTCCGAAGGGTCCGGTCACGCGCGCGTGGCGGCTCGGCGCGGCGCGAGGAAAAGGCGGCTCGTGGGTGTGCGGTAACACTCGGTAAGGCGTGAAGACAGCCCATACAGCTTACGAGTTAGGTCACCCTAACGCACCCTTCGCGCACCTCCCCGCCCAGCTGCCCCCGGTCCGCCGACTCACCCGGTCACCCGCCGTTTCCCGGCTGTCGGAGGCGGGTGGCAGGATCGACTCATGCCAGACGCGCTCGATGCCACCCCCTACGACGCCCTGCTCCTGCTCTCCTTCGGCGGCCCGGAAGGCCCGGACGACGTGGTCCCGTTCCTGGAGAACGTGACCCGCGGGCGCGGCATCCCCAAGGAACGCCTCAAGGAAGTCGGGCAGCACTACTTCCTGTTCGGCGGGGTCAGCCCCATCAACGACCAGAACCGCGCCCTCCTGGACGCCCTGCGCAAGGACTTCGCCGAACACGGCCTGGACCTGCCGATCTACTGGGGCAACCGCAACTGGGCCCCGTACCTCACGGACACCCTGCGCGAGATGGTCGCCGACGGCCGCCGCCGTGTCCTCGTCCTCGCCACCAGCGCCTACGCCTCCTACTCGGGCTGCCGCCAGTACCGCGAGAACCTCGCCGACTCGCTGGCCGCCCTGGAGGCCGAGGGCCTGCCGCTGCCGAAGATCGACAAGCTGCGGCACTACTTCAACCACCCCGGCTTCCTGGAGCCCATGACCGACGGCGTGGTCGCCTCCCTCGCCGACCTCCCGGAAGACGTCCGCGACGGCGCCCACATCGCCTTCACCACCCACTCGATCCCGACGGCCTCGGCCGACACCTCCGGCCCGCCCGAGGGCCACGGCGACGGCGGGGCGTACGTGAAGCAGCACCTGGACGTGGCGCGCCTGATCGCCGACGCCGTCCGCGAGCGCACCGGAGTCGACCACCCGTGGCAGCTCGTCTACCAGTCCCGCTCCGGAGCCCCCCACATCCCGTGGCTGGAGCCCGACATCTGCGACCACCTGGAGGAGCGCCACGCGGCCGGCGTCCCCGCCGTGGTGATGGCTCCCATCGGCTTCGTATCCGACCACATGGAGGTCCTCTACGACCTCGACACCGAGGCCACGGCCAGGGCCGGCGAGCTGGGGCTGCCGGTGCGCCGCTCGGCCACCGTCGGCGACGACCCGCGTTTCGCCGCCGCCGTCCGCGACCTCGTCCTGGAGCGCGCCGCCGCCGAGAGCGGCCGGCAGGTCACGCCGTGCGCCCTGGGCGCCCTCGGCCCCAGCCACGACCTCTGCCCCGTCGGGTGCTGCCCGGCCCGCGCTCCCCGGCCGGCCGCCGCGGGCGCCGACAGCCCCTACGCGTGAGGAGCCCCGTGACCGACCCCCTGCACTCGGACCTGCTCGAGCTGGCCAAGGAGGCCGCCCGCCGGGCCGGCGAGCTGCTGCGGGACGGCCGGCCGGCCGACCTCGCGGTGGCCGCCACCAAGTCGAGCCCGATCGACGTCGTCACCGAGATGGACATCGCCGCCGAGAAGCTGATCACCGGCCTGATCTCCGAGCACCGCCCCGACGACGGCTTCCTCGGCGAGGAGGGCGCCGCCAGCCCCGGCAGCACCGGCGTCCGCTGGGTGATCGACCCCCTCGACGGCACGGTCAACTATCTGTACGGGCTGCCCACGTGGGCCGTATCCATCGCCGCCGAGCAGGACGGCGAGACCGTCGTCGGGGTCGTCGAGATCCCGATGCGCGGGGAGTCGTACCACGCGGTGCGCGGCGCCGGGGCGCGGGCGACCGGAGCCTGGGAGGGAGAGCGCGTGCTGACCTGCCGTGCCCCGGCCCCCCTCGACCAGGCCCTGGTCTCCACCGGCTTCAACTACGTCACCGAGGTCCGCACGCACCAGGCCGACGTCGCGCAGCGGCTCATCCCGCTCCTGCGGGACATCCGGCGCAGCGGCTCGGCCGCCGTCGACCTGGCCGACGTGGCCGCCGGCCGCCTCGACGGCTACTACGAGCGCGGCCTGCACCCGTGGGACCTCGCCGCGGGTGACCTGATCGCCCGGGAGGCGGGCGCGCTGACCGGTGGACGCCCCGGAGAGCTCCCCTCACGCGATCTGGCGATCGCGGCCACCCCGGCGGTCTTCGAGCCCCTCCAGCGCCTCTTGGAGGACTTCGGCGCCTGGCACGACTGAGCGCCGCGGGGCGGAGCCGGCCGGCAGGCCGCTCCCGCCCGGCACGCGAAGGGGCCCCGGCGCTGGATTCGCCGGGGCCCCTCCGTCAACGCGTACGCTCAGACGATCGACGCGCCGACCTCCACACCGTGTTCGGCGGCGAGGCGGCGCAGGTCGTCGAGCTCTGCCTGCTCCACTTCGACGAGGAAGTCGTCGCCCTCGTCACGAGCCCGCGTCAGATCGGACTCGGTCGCCCTTATGCGCTGCAGAAGTCCTGCGGTGAATGCGTCCATGCTGCGCCCCCTCGTCCTTGGGTCGTGGGTCGATGGCACAGGGGTGTGCCGGTTCGGGAAGGGGCGATCACGTCTCCAGTAGGTGCCCAGCGCTGCCCTGCCGGGCGGCGACGGTGCCGGACACCCACGCCCGCTCTGCGGCAAGCGGAACGCGGAGCACCACTGGTGTTGTGGCACATGCAGAGCGTGATCGCGGGGTGTAAAGCCGTCCTCCCCCCGCTCTCTTCCACGGAAACCTCAACCGGACGAGAAAATCTCGCATTCCCGGGGTTCATACCTGCCCTTCATCGCCCGCTCACCGTCTTACCGCCGACTTATGGCCGAAAAGGGCAGGATGGAAGCACACACTCACCACCACCCCTGCCCACGTGCGCTCGCCGAGCGCTACGCGGGTGGACACAGGAAGGACAAGCGACGTGCGCGTACTCGTCGTCGAGGACGAGCAGCTGCTCGCCGATGCGGTGGCCACCGGACTGCGCCGGGAGGCCATGGCCGTCGACGTCGTGTACGACGGTGCGGCCGCCCTGGAACGCATCGGAGTCAACGACTACGACGTGGTCGTCCTCGACCGCGACCTCCCCCTCGTGCACGGCGACGACGTCTGCCGCAAGATCGTCGAGCTCGGCATGCCCACACGCGTGCTGATGCTCACGGCCTCGGGCGACGTCAGCGACCGCGTCGAGGGCCTGGAGATCGGCGCCGACGACTACCTCCCCAAGCCCTTCGCCTTCAGCGAGCTCATCGCCCGGGTGCGGGCCCTCGGCCGGCGCACCAGCGTGCCGCTGCCGCCCGTCCTGGAGCGCGCCGGCATCAAGCTCGACCCGAACCGCCGCGAGGTCTTCCGTGACGGCAAGGAGGTCCAGCTCGCACCCAAGGAGTTCGCCGTCCTGGAGGTGCTGATGCGCAGCGAGGGCGCCGTCGTCTCCGCGGAGCAGCTGCTGGAGAAGGCGTGGGACGAGAACACCGACCCGTTCACCAACGTCGTACGCGTGACGGTCATGACGCTCCGCCGCAAGCTGGGCGAACCCCCGGTGATCGTCACCGTCCCCGGCTCCGGCTACCGGATCTGATCCCCGTGGCCGCCGCACCCGCGCCTCCCCAGGCGCCGCCGAAACCCACCTGGGACCCCAGAAGGCCGCAGACCCCCTTCCCGTGGCTGCGCCCCACCATCCGCATACGCCTGACGCTGCTGTACGGCGGGATGTTCCTGATCGCCGGCATCCTGCTGCTGTCGATCATCTACCTGCTGGCCGCCCAGGCGATCAGCACGGGCAACCAGCCGCCGTTCAAGATCGTGAGCGCCAGCAACGAGATCAAGGTCGCCAGCGCGGACTGCCCCGCGGTCAACAACGCCACCGGCCTGACCCTCACCCAGTTCAACTCGGCGATCAGCGAATGCATCGACCACTCGCGTCAGGTCGCCCTCGACAACCTGCTCAGCCGCTCCCTGCTGGCCCTGCTCGGCCTCGCGGTGATCGCCTTCGCCTTCGGCTACGCCATGGCCGGACGCGTCCTGTCCCCGCTCGGCCGGATCACCCGCACGGCCCGCGCGGTGGCCGGCTCGGACCTGTCCCGCCGGATCGAGCTGGACGGCCCGGACGACGAGTTCAAGGAGCTGGCCGACACCTTCGACGACATGCTGGAGCGGCTCCAGCGAGCCTTCACCGCCCAGCAGCGCTTCGTCGGCAACGCCTCGCACGAGCTGCGGACGCCGCTGGCGATCAACCGCACGCTGCTCGAGGTGCATCTGTCCGATCCGAACGCGCCCGTGGAGCTGCAACAGCTCGGCAAGACCCTGCTGGCCACCAACGAGCGCAGCGAGCAGCTGGTGGAGGGCCTGCTGCTGCTCGCCCGCAGCGACAACCAGATCGTCGAGCGCAAGCCGGTCGACCTCGCGGAGGTCGCCGAGCAGGCCATCGACCAGGTGCACGCGGAGGCGGAGGCCAAGGGTGTGACGATCCGCGGCGAGCAGAAGCCCGCGGTGGTCCAGGGCAACGGCGTCCTGCTGGAGCGCATCGCACTGAACCTGGTGCAGAACGCGGTGCGCTACAACGTCCCGGAGGACGGCTGGGTCGAGGTGACCACCGAGGTCCAGCACGGGCAGGCGGTCCTGGTCGTGTCGAACACGGGGCCGGTCGTGCCGGCGTACGAGATCGACAACCTCTTCGAGCCGTTCCGGCGGCTGCGCACGGAGCGCACGGGAAGCGACAAGGGGGTCGGGCTCGGGCTGTCCATCGTGCGGTCCGTGGCCCGGGCGCACGGCGGGCACATCACGGCCCAGCCGCGCGAGGGAGGAGGGCTCATGATGCGTGTCACGCTGCCCGTCTGAGATCATGTCGCCGACACACGCGGGGATGTTCGCTTTGCGCGGAATTCTCAGGAGTCCGCACCCGCTACCCCGTGTGTGATCGATCACAAGGGCGATTTTCCGGCCATCTACCCTCCGTGATCACGGTGGCTGCCGTAAAGCCCGGAAAATCCGGGTTTTCGGGGGTCGCGATCACGGGAAGTACACGGTGAGACGCCTTTGAAGTGCGACATCAGGACCGTGTACGGTCCCGATCGCCATCCAAGCCGATCACTCATGAGGAGTCCGGTTGGGTGTCGATTGAGTAACAGACCTTGATGTGAGGCAAAATCTCCGCCTCGAGGCGGGCACAAGTCCGGCCTCTCACGCGTTACGTGCGCTGGAGACACCGCATTCACCCAGAGGGGGAGAGGCGAAATGGCAACCGATTACGACACCCCACGCAAGACCGACGACGATGTCGACTCCGACAGTCTTGAAGAGCTGAAGGCCCGGCGGAACGACAAGTCCGCTTCGGCCGTCGACGTCGACGAGTTCGAGGCCGCGGAGGGGCTGGAGCTCCCTGGAGCCGACCTCTCCAATGAGGAGCTGGCCGTCCGGGTGCTGCCGAAGCAGCAGGACGAGTTCACCTGCATGAGCTGCTTCCTGGTGCACCACCGCAGCCAGCTGGCCCGGGAGAAGAACGGTCAGCCGATCTGCCGCGACTGCGACTGAGGCGGGGTCGGCCGTGACTGGCTCGACCCCTTCTCGGAAGCGCCGCTTCCGCCTGCCGGGAGCGGACAACGGGCCGTCCGACGGCCCGCACGGCGTGCGTGACGACGAGCGAGGCTCATCCGGTCAGGGAATGCTCCCTGCGGGATCGGCCTCGCTCGCGGCGACAGGCGACGGGGGTGACCTCCCGGCGCCTGGGCGAGGCCCCGCTCCCGTCGCCAGGCGGCGGGCGGCCTCGGTCGCGGACAAGGCCAAGGGCCTGGCCCGGGAAGGCGTCCGCAAGGGCGGTGACCGCGCCAGGGCTGGCCTCGCCTACCTGGCGGACCGGATCATCGAGATGGCCCCGAGGATCCCCGTCAGGGACCTCAGGACCCTCCGCAGACAGTTCCCCGGCCTCGGGCCGGAGCAGATCGCCGACAAGCTCGTCACGGGCGCGGCGAACGCCACGTCCACCGTGGGCGCGGGCGTCGGCGCCGCCGCGATGCTGCCCGTGCCGCCCGCGATGCCGACCGAACTGGCCGCGGAGATCACCGGGGTCGCGGCGATCGAGCTGAAGCTGATCGCCGAACTTCACGAGGTGTACGGCCTCCGGCCGCCCGGCAACCTCAAGGACCGCAGCACGGCGTATCTGCGCGCCTGGTCGGGCGAACGCCGCGTCGACCCGCTCAAGCCGTCCTCCATCAACAACGCCCTCGGCGGGCAGATGAAGCGTGAGCTGCGGCAGCAGATCATGAAGCGGATCGTCCGTGACCTGCCGATGCTGGTGCCGTTCCTGATCGGCGCCGTGGTGGGCGCGGCCATGAACCGGCGGGACACCAAGAAACTGGCCGCGAAGATCCGCGCCGACCTGCGCAGGGCCCAGGTGCCCTGGGACGCGCTGGAGGACCTGCCGCCGCTGGAGAGGCCCGCCGACCCGCTGGACATGCGAGAGCTCCCCGGCAGACCCAGGGGGCTCGGGGACTGAGCGGTCCCGGCGCGGCCGGAGAGACCCCCGCCCACGCCGCGGCCGGAGAGATCCCCGCCTACGCCGCGGCCTCCCGCGCCGCCCGCAGCGCCTGCGCCAGCCGCTCCGGCTCCCGCGTCGACAGATACAGATACGGCGTGGGATCGGCCGGGTCGGTGACCTGCACCTTCAGCGCGGTGGGGATGTAGGCGCGCAGCAGCAGGAACGCGCGGGTGTCGGCCTTGTACGTGCGCCAGGCGCGTGCCTCCTCCGGGTCCAGGATCTCCGCCTCGCCCAGGGCCGCGACCGGGATCTTCGCCTCGCCGGCGATCAGCGAGTCGCCCACGACGCGGATCCGCACGGAGCCGTACGAGCTGGCGACGACCGCCGCGGCCGCGGTGCCGCCGACCAGGCCGCCGAGCAGCGGCAGGGTGCCGAAGGGCAGCAGGATCAGGGCGAAGGAGACGCCTACGAGGAACGAGATCAGCCACCAGGTGCGGGGGGCGGTGAGGCGTTCTTCGTAGGGGGTGGCGGAGAGCTGCATGCAGCCAAGCTTGGCATGGTGTCCGGTATTGGCCGACGCGCGGGTAAGGTCTGCGCCTGTGAGTGGTACTTCCGCAGCTCTTCAGCCTCCGGCCGACGCCGTGAAACCCGTCCGGCACCCCGACGCCCCCGTTCCCGGCGAGCTTCTCGGTGCCCACTACGAACACTGTTTCGGGTGCGGTGACGGTCAGGCGCACGGGCTGCACCTGGAGGCGCGGGCCGGCGAAGGGGTGAGCGTCACCGCCGAGTTCACCGTGCAGCCCGCCCACCAGGGGGCTCCGGGGCTCGCGCACGGCGGTGTCCTGGCCACCGCGCTCGACGAGACGCTGGGCTCGCTGAACTGGCTGCTGCGGACCATCGCGGTGACCGGACGGCTGGAGACCGACTTCGTACGGCCGGTGCCCGTCGGCACCACGCTCCACCTGGAGGCCGAGGTGACGGCGGTGGCCGGGCGGAAGATCTACTCGACCGCCACCGGACGCATCGGCGGCCCCGGCGGGCCCGTCGCCGTCCGCGCCGACGCGCTGTTCATCGAGGTCGAGGTGGCGCACTTCGTCAACCACGGCCGTACGGAGGAGATCCAGGCGGCCATGAGCGACCCCGACCAGATCCGGCGGGCCCGCGCCTTCGAGGTGAACCCGTGAGCCGCGCTCCCCTCGACGTCCTGATCCGGCGCGTCCACCCCGACGTACCGCTCCCTGCGTACGAGCACCCGGGGGACGCGGGGGCGGATCTGCGGACCACCGAGAGCTGTGAACTGGGGCCGGGGGAGCGGGCCGTACTGCCCACCGGGGTGGCCGTCGCGCTGCCCGAGGGGTACGCCGCCTTCGTGCACCCCCGGTCGGGGCTGGCCGCCCGGTGCGGCGTCGCCCTCGTGAATGCCCCAGGGACGGTTGATGCCGGGTACCGTGGGGAGATCAAGGTGATCGTGGTGAATCTCGACCCGCGCGAGTCCGTGCGGTTCGAGCGCTTCGACCGGATTGCCCAACTGGTCGTCCAGCAGGTCGAGAGGGTCCGCTTCCAGGAGGTCGCGGAGCTTCCCGAATCGGCACGGGCCGCGGGGGGCTTCGGGTCCACCGGCGGGCATGCCGCGGTGGGCGACGCAAGCGGTCAGGCCGCCATGGGCGGCAGTGTGGGTGGGTATCGATACGCTTCGGTCGTATCCGACCGGGAAGGACAGTGACGTGTTCGGACGTCGCAAGAAGAAGGGTGCCGCCGAGGACGCGGCCGGCGAGGCCGAGCAGGTCGTCGACAGTGTCGACACTGAGGCGGACGAAGAGGTAACGGGCGAGCGTGAGCGCGTCCGGCTCGAGCCCGAGCCGCGGCCCGACGGACCCTGGGACAGCTCCGAGGTCCGCGACCCGGCCGAGGGCCGGGTGGACCTGGGCGGTCTGTTCGTGCCGGGCGTCGACGGCATGGAGCTGCGCGTCGAGGTCGCGGGCGACGCGATCGTCGCGGCGACCGTCGTGCTGCGCGACAGCGCCATCCAGCTGCAGGCCTTCGCCGCGCCCAAGCGTGAGGGCATCTGGGCCGAGGTGCGCGAGGAGATCGGCTCCGGCATCACCCAGCAGGGCGGCATCATCGACGAGGTCGAGGGCCCGCTCGGCTGGGAGCTGCGGGCCCAGGTGCCGGTACAGCTGCCGGACGGCACGGGCGGCTTCCACGTCGTGCGGTTCGTCGGTGTGGACGGTCCCCGCTGGTTCCTGCGCGGGGTGATCTCCGGCCAGGGCGCGGTGCAGCCGCAGGCCGCCGGGCTGCTCGAGCAGATCTTCCGGGACACGGTCGTGGTCCGCGGCGAGGGCCCGATGGCGCCCCGCGACCCGATCGTCCTCAAGCTGCCGAACGACGCGCAGATGGTTCCCGAGGGCGTCCAGCAGGAGGAGGGCTCCCGCTTCTCCGGCGGCATGGGCCAGCTCCAGCGCGGACCGGAGATCACCGAGGTCCGCTGACCGTACGACCTGAGACGAGGGCCGGGTCCCGGCGGGGACGCGGCCCTTCGTCGTGCGCGGAAGACGACGGCGAGCAGGTACGCCGACCTGGACCTTCGCCGAGACCAGCCGGATCCAGGGCCACGACCTGCACGGCACCGATGTCGGCTACGACGCGCTGCACCACCGGCTGGGCGTGGCCATGACGAACACGCCCGCTGACCGAGCGCAACCGCCAAGCGTGAACCGATCCGGGGGGCTCGTCCGATGAAGCGGGTGAGGGGGGATGCCGATGTCCGGAGTGTGGTACGGAGGGCCGCGGGGCGGTCCCGTCGCGTCAGGGTTGCGTCAAAGGCGTCCCCCACCCCGCAGCTCGTCCGTTTTGCCGGAAACACTGGTCGTAGGGTCGACGCTGCGTACGCAGGAGTCACAGGAAGACAATGAGGCCATGGCGCGCGGCAAGCTTCGGATCCATCTCGGTGCGGCACCGGGCGTGGGCAAGACGTACGCCATGCTGTCCGAGGCCCACCGCCGGGTGGAACGCGGCACGGACTGCGTGGTGGCCTTCGTCGAGCACCACGATCGGCGGCGCACCGAGGTGCTGCTGCACGGCCTGGAGCTGGTCCCGCGCCGCGAGCTGGAACACCGGGGCGGTGTCTTCACCGAGATGGACGTGGACGCCGTGCTCGCCCGTCACCCACAGGTCGCCCTGGTGGACGAACTCGCGCACACCAACGTCCCCGGCTCGCGCAACGCCAAGCGCTGGCAGGACGTGGAGGAACTCCTCGCGGCCGGGATCGACGTGGTCTCGACCGTCAACATCCAGCACCTGGAGTCCCTCGGGGACGTGGTGGAGTCCATCACGGGGGTGCGGCAGCAGGAGACCGTGCCCGACGAGTTCGTGCGGCGGGCCGACCAGGTCGAGCTGGTGGACATGTCACCGGAGGCACTGCGGCGGCGGATGGCGCACGGGAACATCTACCGGCCGGACAAGGTCGACGCCGCCCTGTCGAACTACTTCCGGCCGGGCAACCTCACCGCGCTGCGGGAGCTGGCGCTGCTGTGGGTGGCCGACCGGGTCGACGAGTACCTGAAGCAGTACCGCAGCGAGCACCGGGTCTCGGCGATCTGGGGCTCGCGCGAGCGGATCGTCGTCGGACTGACCGGCGGTCCGGAGGGGCGCACCCTCATCCGGCGGGCGGCGCGGCTGGCGGAGAAGGGCGCCGGCGGCGAGGTGCTCGCCGTGTACATAGCGCGCAGCGACGGGCTCACCTCGGCCTCGCCCAGGGAGCTGGCCGTCCAGCGCACCCTCGTCGAGGATCTGGGCGGCACCTTCCACCATGTGGTCGGCGACGACATACCGGCCGCGCTGCTCGACTTCGCCCGGGGGGTGAACGCCACGCAGATCGTCCTCGGCTCCTCGCGCCGCAAGGCCTGGCAGTACGTCTTCGGGCCGGGCGTCGGCGCGACGGTCGCCCGGGATTCGGGGCCGGACCTCGACGTGCACATCGTCACCCACGAGGAGGCGGCCAGGGGACGGGGGCTCCCGGTGGCCCGGGGCGCCCGGCTCGGGCGCAGGCGGATCGTCCTGGGCTGGCTGGTCGGCGTGGCCGGACCGGCGCTCCTGGCGGTCCTGCTGAGCAGCGTCCACCTCGGCCTCGCCAACGACATGCTGCTGTTCCTGGCGGTGACCGTGGCGGCCGCGCTGGTGGGCGGACTGCTGCCGGCGCTGGCCTCGGCGGCTCTGGGCTCGCTGCTGCTGAACTACTTCTACACCCCGCCCCTGCACCGGTGGACGATCGCGGACCCGAAGAACATCGTCGCCATCGTGATCTTCGTCGGGGTGGGCGTGGCGGTGGCGTCGGTCGTGGACCTGGCGGCCCGGCGCACGCACCAGGCGGCCCGGCTGAGAGCAGAGTCGGAGATCCTGTCCTATCTCGCGGGCAGCGTGCTGCGCGGTGAGACCAGCCTGGAGGCGCTGCTGGAGCGGGTGCGGGAGACCTTCGGCATGGAGTCGGCGGCCCTGCTGGAGCGGGCGGACGACAGAGCGCCGTGGAGCTGCGCGGGCCATGTGGGCCTCGGGCGGCCGGTGCGGCGGCCGGACGAGGCGGACGTGGACGTGCCGGTCGGCGACCGCATGGCGCTGGCGCTCACCGGCCGGGTGCTGCCCGCCGAGGACCGGCGGGTGCTGGCGGCCTTCGCCGCGCAGGCCGTCGTCGTACTGGACCGGCGGCGCCTGCAGGAGGAGGCCGAGCAGGCCCGCGCGCTGGCCGAGGGCAACCGGATCCGCACGGCGCTGCTGGCCGCCGTCAGCCACGATCTGCGGACACCGCTGGCCGGGATCAAGGCGGCGGTCTCCAGCCTCAGGTCCGACGACGTGGCCTGGTCCGAGGAGGACCGGGCGGAGCTGCTCGCGGGCATCGAGGAGGGGGCCGACCGGCTCGACCACCTGGTGGGCAACCTGCTCGACATGTCCCGCCTCCAGACCGGCACGGTCACGCCGATCATCCGGGAGATCGACCTCGACGAGGTGGTGCCGAAGGCGCTCGGCGGGGTCCCCGACCCGGAGGAGAGCGTCGAGCTGGACATCCCGGAGACGCTGCCCATGGTCGCCGTCGATGCCGGGCTGCTGGAGCGGTCGGTGGCCAACCTGGTCGAGAACGCGGTCAAGTACAGCCCGGAGGGCGCGCCGGTGCTGGTCGCGGCGAGCGCGATGCCCGGCCGGGTCGAGGTGCGGGTCGTGGACCGGGGTCCGGGCGTGCCCGACGAGGCCAAGGAGCGGATCTTCGCGCCCTTCCAGCGGTACGGTGACGCGCCGCGCGGGGCGGGGGTGGGGCTCGGCCTCGCGGTCGCGCGGGGCTTCGCCGAGGCCATGGGCGGCACCCTCGACGCCGAGGACACGCCCGGCGGAGGCCTCACCATGGTCCTCACGCTCCGCGCGGCAGGACCCCTGCCGCAGCCGGCCGGCCAGCACGCCGCGGCGGCGACCGCGCCCCACGGAGTTCCGCCGGACGGACCGTCGGCGGACGGACCGTCGGCGGACGAACCGCCGGCGGACGGACATTCGCCAGACCCGGAAAGGCAGGCCGCATGGTGAGCCCCGCTGGGGGGACGCCCCAGACCGCCACGAGGGTGCTCGTGATCGACGACGAGCCGCAGATCGTGCGCGCCCTCGTGATCAACCTCAAGGCGCGCAGGTACGAGGTCGACGCCGCCCACGACGGTGCCACCGCCCTCGAGCTCGCCGCCACCCGGCACCCGGACGTGGTGGTCCTCGACCTGGGCCTGCCCGACATGGACGGCGTCGAGGTGATCAAGGGGCTGCGCGGCTGGACCCGGGTGCCGATCCTGGTGCTGTCCGCCCGGCACTCCTCGGACGAGAAGGTCGAGGCGCTCGACGCGGGCGCCGACGACTACGTCACCAAGCCCTTCGGCATGGACGAGCTGCTGGCCCGGCTGCGGGCCGCCGTGCGGCGGGCCGAGCCCGCCGGGGGCGGCGAGGACGACGTCCTGGTGGAGACCGACGCGTTCACGGTCGACCTCGCCGCGAAGAAGGTCCACCGGGCCGGGAAGGACGTCCGGCTGACCCCCACGGAGTGGCATCTGCTGGAGGTGCTGGTGCGCAACACGGGGCGCCTGGTCGGCCAGAGGCAGCTGCTGCAGGAGGTGTGGGGGCCGTCGTACGGGACGGAGACGAACTACCTGCGGGTGTACATGGCCCAGCTGAGACGGAAGCTGGAGGCGGACCCCTCGCACCCGAAGCACTTCATCACGGAGCCGGGAATGGGATACCGCTTCGAGAAGTGAGCCGGGACAGGGGGGCCGCACCGGCGCCCGGACCGTGGTTACGGGTGTGTCGGTGAGCCCCGGTACGCTTCAGATATGAGTGGTGTTCCGCGTTCCGAAAAGCCGGTGGGCCGGTTCCGGCGCATGCTCGACCGGCTCTCCTCGTCCCAGGAGGACCTGGAGTCGGAGGAGCTGCGGGAGGACGCCGAGACGGCCGGCTGTGTCCGCATCGGAGACTGCCAGGACCGCCAGATCGTCACGGTTACTGGTACCTTGCGCACGGTCACCCTGCGTCCGCGCGCCGGAGTCCCCGCCCTGGAGGCGGAGCTGTTCGACGGCAGCGCCGCGCTGGACGTGGTGTGGCTGGGCCGGCGCTCGATCGTGGGGATAGAACCGGGACGCAGGCTCATCGCATCGGGCCGGGTCTCCATGAGCCGGGGCCGCCGGGTGCTGTTCAACCCGAAGTACGAACTGAGACCCCTCGGTAGGGAGTAGCCGGTGACGTCGCTCGACAAGCCGACCGAAGACACTCAGCAGGACGACGCCCGGGCGTTGACCGAGGCCGCGCTCTTCGAGGCGTTCGGCGGGGTGCGGGGCATGGTCGAGACGGTGGTGCCCGGCCTGCTCTTCGTCACCATCTTCACGATCAACAAGGACCTGCACATGTCCGCGATCGCCGCGCTCGCGGTGTCGCTGGTCCTGGTCGTGGTCCGGCTGGCGATGAAGGACACGGTCAAGCACGCGTTCAGCGGGGTCTTCGGCGTCGCCTTCGGTGTCGTCTTCGCGATGATGACCGGCAACGCCAAGGACTTCTACCTTCCCGGCATGCTCTACACGCTGGGCCTGGCGCTGGCGTACATCATCACGACCCTGTGCGGGGTTCCGCTGATCGGCCTGATCCTGGGCCCGGTCTTCAAGGAGAACCTCTCCTGGCGCACCCGCAACCCGGGCCGCAAGACGGCGTACGCCAAGGCCAGCTGGGCATGGGGCCTGATCCTGCTCGCCAAGTGCGCGATCCTCTTCCCGCTGTACTGGTGGGCCGACACCACCCAGCTGGGCTGGGTCCTGGTCGCCCTGAAGATCCCGCCCTTCCTGCTCGCGGTGTGGCTGACCTGGGTCTTCCTCGCGAAGGCACCGGCGCCGATCGACGTGTTCGCCGAGATGGAGGCCGAGGAGAAGGCCGAGGAGGAGCGCAAGGCCGCACTGGCGGCGGAAGACGGCGAGTCCACGGGCGGACGGCACCGGCGAGGAGCGTAGCGGCGAGGGCGGCACCCCCGCCCGGCCGGCCGAAGCGCGGGGCCCGGAACCTCACGGGGTTCCGGGCCTTCGGCGTCCCGGGCAACGCGTCGTGATCGCCGAACGCGCTCCCGACCGCGTGGTCGGACGGCGGAGGGCGCCCCGGGCTTCCAGGGCGCCCTCCGCCGTGGTGCCGGCGCGGGAAGGTGGTCGCGCAGGGGCTACTTGCCGGTGTCCTCGCGGCGTACCGACAGCAGGTCCTCCAGTTGCTCCTCCCTGGCCTGGGCGGCGACGAAGAGGAGTTCGTCGCCCGGCTCCAGGGAGTCCTCGCGGGTGGGGGTGAGGACGCGGGTGCCGCGGATGATGGTGACCAGGGAGGTGTCCTCCGGCCACTCCACGTCGCCGACCTGGGTGCCGGCCAGGGCCGACTCCTCGGGAAGGGTCAGTTCGACGAGGTTGGCGTCGCCGTGGCTGAAGCGCAGCAGGCGGACCAGGTCGCCGACGCTCACCGCCTCCTCGACCAGGGCGGACATCAGCCGGGGAGTGGAGACGGCGACGTCGACACCCCAGGACTCGTTGAAGAGCCACTCGTTCTTGGGGTTGTTGACGCGGGCTACGACGCGCGGGACGCCGTACTCGGTCTTGGCCAGCAGCGAGACGACCAGGTTGACCTTGTCGTCGCCGGTGGCGGCGATGACGACGTTGCAGCGCTGCAGAGCCGCCTCGTCCAGGGAGGTGATCTCGCAGGCGTCGGCCAGCAGCCATTCCGCCTGCGGGACGCGCTCGACCGAGATGGCGGTCGGCGCCTTGTCGACGAGCAGGACCTCGTGGCCGTTCTCCAGCAGCTCGCCCGCGATCGAGCGGCCGACGGCGCCGGCTCCGGCAATGGCGACCCTCATCAGTGACCGCCTTCCTTCGGGCCCTCGGCGAACGACGCCTCGACCTTCTCCACCTCGTCGGTGCGCATCATCACGTGCACCAGATCGCCCTCCTGCAGCACGGTCTGCGAGGTGGGCAGGATC
This sequence comes from Streptomyces sp. NPDC001381, assembly GCF_042895685.1. Classification (NCBI taxonomy): domain Bacteria; kingdom Bacillati; phylum Actinomycetota; class Actinomycetes; order Kitasatosporales; family Streptomycetaceae; genus Streptomyces; species Streptomyces sp. NPDC001381. Next base: position 159,171 of record NZ_JBIAWO010000012.1, read on the forward strand.
GCCTCGCCGAGGCGGGTCAGGAACGCCACGCGGACGCCCGTCTCCTCCTGCAGCTTGCTGATCTTGTGGCCGACCCAGGACGGGGCGGCGTGCACCTCGGCGAGCTGGACGCCGCCGGTGGGGTCGCGCCACAGGGGCTCGGCGCCCGAGGGCAGCAGCCGGCGCAGCATCTGGTCGGCCGTCCAGCGGACGGTGGCGACGGTGGGGATGCCCAGCCGCTGGTAGACCTCGGCGCGACGGGGATCGTAGATACGGGCGGCGACGTTCTCGATGCCGAACATCTCGCGGGCCACCCGGGCCGCGATGATGTTGGAGTTGTCACCGCTGGAGACGGCGGCGAAGGCGCCGGCCTCCTCGATGCCCGCCTCGCGCAGGGTGTCCTGGTCGAAGCCGACCCCGGTGACACGACGGCCGCCGAAACCGGAGCCCAGTCGTCGGAAGGCGGTGGGGTCCTGGTCGATCACGGCGACCGTGTGCCCCTGTTGCTCCAGGGTCTGGGCGAGAGCGGAACCCACTCTGCCGCAGCCCATGATGACGATGTGCACGACCGTCCTTCCGGAGTAAAGAAGTCAAGAAGTCAAATAGTTTTCTGGCCTGGCTCTGAACAGGGTCTCAGACCGTCGCCCAAGCTACACATGCGCGGTCCGTGCAGGGCACCCCCCGTGCGGGGATTGCGCGATCCGCGCCGGCTGATGCTCCAAAGACTGAGAAGGGCAAGGATTCCGAGGCCGACGAGGGTGCCGGCGGCGCCGATCAGCTCCGCGGTCGTGTGCATGGGGCCTCCGATGGGCGGCGGCGTACGGGGGTTGTCATATAGGCATGACGATCGGCGCGGCGTGCGGAATCCGCAGCCGACGCGTGGCTGATTTCACCCGTGAGGCAGATGCGGCACGACGGAACCCGGCTCACCCCGGGGGAGGGTGGGCGGCCCCCAGTTCGAAGGCTTACGATCCACTGTTGTGTCCAAACTGACCGACGTGCCCAAACGGATCCTGATCGGGCGCGCACTGCGCAGTGATCGGCTCGGAGAAACGCTCCTGCCGAAGCGCATCGCCCTACCCGTCTTCGCTTCCGACCCGCTGTCCTCCGTGGCCTACGCGCCCGGGGAGGTGCTGCTGGTCCTCTCCATCGCGGGTGTGTCGGCCTACCACTTCAGCCCGTGGATCGCGCTCGCGGTCGTCGTGCTGATGTTCACGGTGGTCGCCTCCTACCGTCAGAACGTCCACGCCTATCCCAGCGGCGGCGGCGACTACGAGGTGGCCACCACCAACCTCGGCCCCAAGGCCGGTCTGACCGTGGCCAGCGCACTGCTCGTCGACTACGTCCTCACCGTCGCCGTCTCCATCGCCTCCGGCATCGAGAACCTCGGCTCCGCCATCCCCTTCGTCGTCGAGCACAAGGTGACCTGCGCGGTCGCCGTCGTCGTCCTGCTGACGCTGATGAACCTGCGCGGCGTCAAGGAGTCCGGCAAGCTCTTCGCCATCCCGACCTACGTGTTCGTCGCGGGCGTCTTCATCATGATCGCGTGGGGCGCGTTCCGGGGACTGATCCTGGGCGACGAGATGCGGGCGCCGACCGCCCAGTACACGATCAAGGCCGAGCACCAGGGCCTGGCCGGCTTCGCACTGGTGTTCCTCATGCTGCGCGCCTTCTCCTCCGGCTGTGCCGCGCTCACCGGTGTCGAGGCGATCTCCAACGGCGTCCCCGCCTTCCGCAAGCCCAAGTCGAAGAACGCGGCGACCACGCTGGCGGCGATGGGCCTGCTGGCCGTCACCATGTTCTGCGGGATCATCGTCCTGGCCCTGGTGACCGACGTCCGCATGGCCGAGAACCCGGCCGTCGACCTGCTGAAGAACGGGGCCGCGGTCGGCGCCGACTACGTCCAGAACCCGGTGATCACCCAGGTCGCCGAGGCCGTGTTCGGCAAGGGCAGCTTCCTGTTCATCGTGCTCGCGGCGGCCACCGCCCTGGTGCTGTTCCTCGCCGCCAACACCGCCTACAACGGCTTCCCGGTGCTCGGCTCGATCCTCGCCCAGGACCGCTACCTGCCCCGCCAGCTGCACACCCGGGGCGACCGGCTCGCGTTCTCGAACGGCATCGTGCTCCTGGCCGGCGCGGCCACCTTCCTGATCGTGATCTACGGCGCCGACTCCACGCGTCTGATCCAGCTGTACATCGTCGGCGTGTTCGTGTCCTTCACGCTCAGCCAGACCGGCATGGTCCGCCACTGGAACCGCCACCTGGCCACCGAGACCGACCCGGCCGCGCGCCGCCACATGGTCCGCTCCCGCGCGATCAACGCGTTCGGCGCCTTCTTCACCGGCCTGGTCCTGGTCGTCGTCCTCGTCACCAAGTTCACCCATGGCGCCTGGGTCGCCCTGCTCGGCATGGTGATCTTCTACGCGACGATGACGGCCATCCGTAAGCACTACGACCGGGTCGCCGAGGAGATCGCCGCCCCGGAGGGCCCGAGCGACGACAGCGTGCGGCCGTCCCGGGTCCACTCGGTCGTCCTGATCTCCAAGATCCACCGGCCGACGCTGCGGGCCCTCGCCTACGCCAAGCTGATGCGCTCCGACACCCTGGAGGCACTCACCGTCAACGTCGACCCGGCGGAGACGAAGGTGCTGCGCGAGGAGTGGGAGCGGCGCGGGATCGACGTACCGCTGAAGGTCCTCGACTCGCCGTACCGCGAGATCACGCGGCCGATCATCGAGTACGTCAAGGGCCTGCGCAAGGAGTCGCCGCGCGACGCCGTCTCGGTGATCATCCCGGAGTACGTGGTCGGTCACTGGTACGAGCACCTGCTGCACAACCAGAGCGCCCTGCGGCTGAAGGGCCGGCTTCTGTTCACGCCCGGTGTCATGGTGACGTCCGTCCCCTACCAGCTGGAGTCCTCCGAGGCGGCCCGGATGCGGGCCCGCAAGCGGCAGGAGTGGAACGCGCCGGGTTCGGTGCGGCGCGGTCCGGCGGAACAGGGGCGGCCGAAGGAGTCCTCGGGCGCCGGTGCCCCTCCCGCTCCGGGATCCCGGGGCTCGGCGGGCCCTTCGGGTTCCTCCGGCCCGTCGGGCTCCTCGGGCTCGTAGCGTCCACCGGCTGGTGGTGAACGGCCGGACGACAGCCACGTAGACTGGTGGGCTGTTGTCCGGCCGTTCCTCGTTCGACGTTGTGGAGTCACCCCGCCATGCAGGCAGAACCGAAGAAGACACTGGTGGGGAACGAGTACGAGGTGGAGATCGGCCCGGTCGCCCACGGCGGCCACTGCATCGCCCGTACCGACTCCGGCCAGGTGCTGTTCGTACGCCACGCGCTGCCCGGTGAGCGGGTCGTGGCGCGGGTGACGGAGGGCGAGGAGGGCGCGCGGTTCCTGCGGGCGGACGCGGTGCAGATCCTCACCGCGTCCAAGGACCGGGTCGAGGCTCCCTGCCCCTTCGCCGGCCCCGGCCGCTGCGGCGGCTGCGACTGGCAGCACGCCAAGCCGGGTGCCCAGCGCCGGCTCAAGGGCGAGGTGATCGCCGAGCAGCTCCAGCGGCTCGCCGGCCTCGCTCCGGAGGAGGCCGGCTGGGACGGCACCGTGATGCCGGCCGAGGGCGACAAGCTGCCCGCCGGGCAGGTGCCGCAGTGGCGGACACGCGTGCAGTACGCGGTGGACGCGGAGACCGGGCGGGCGGGGCTGCGCCGGCACCGCTCGCACGAGGTCGAGCCGGTGGACCACTGCATGATCGCGGCTGCCGGGGTCAGTGAACTGGGCGTCGAGAAGCGCGACTGGACCGGCATGGCGTCGATCGAGGCGATCGCGGCGACGGGCTCGCAGGACCGGCAGGTGATTCTGACGCCGCGTCCGGGCGCCCGGCTGCCCATCGTGGAACTCGACCGTCCGGTGTCCGTGATGAGGGTCGACGAGAAGGACGGGGGCGTGCACCGCGTCCACGGCCGCCCCTTCGTGCGCGAGCGCGCGGACGGACGTACGTACCGGGTCGGCAGCGGCGGCTTCTGGCAGGTCCACCCGAAGGCGGCCGACACGCTGGTGACGGCGGTGATGCAGGGACTGCTGCCGCGCAAGGGCGAGATGGCCCTCGACCTGTACTGCGGCGTCGGCCTGTTCGCGGGCGCGCTGGCCGACCGGCTCGGCGAGCAGGGCGCGGTCCTCGGCATCGAGTCCGGCAAGCGCGCGGTCGAGGACGCCCGGCACAACCTCGCGGGGTTCGACCGGGTGCGGATCGAACAGGGCAAGGTGGAGAGCGTGCTCCCGCGCACCGGGATCACCGAGGTCGACCTGATCGTCCTGGACCCGCCGCGGGCGGGAGCGGGGCGGAAGACGGTCGAACACCTGGCCTCGCTGGGCGCCCGGCGGATCGCCTACGTGGCCTGCGACCCGGCGGCCCTGGCCCGGGACCTGGGGTACTTCCGGGACGGGGGGTACCGGGTGCGGACCCTGCGGGCGTTCGATCTGTTTCCGATGACGCATCATGTGGAGTGCGTGGCGATCCTGGAGCCTGCCGACAAGGGCCGCTGACCCGCTGTTTCCTCTGGCCGAGCCGCAGGTCGATCCCTCTCCCCGGTCCCCCGGCCCCTTCAGGCCGTCGGATGGCCGCCGACCTGTTTCCGGGTGTGGCGTGAACGTCGTGCGAGAGGGGCTCGTCTGCTCGCGCTCCGCCGGACCTACTCGGTGCGCAGCGCCACGGCCGTACGCGCCCCGGCCGCCCAGCCGGCCGGGATCAGCGCGGCCGGCACCGCGATCACGACCCCGCCCAGTCCCAGCAGGAGCAGCTGAACAGGCTCGTACACATCGAGGACCGGCGACGGCAGTCCGGTGCCTACGGCACGCCCCATCATCGGCATGACAAGGCTGTGCAGCGCGTACCCCGTCGGCACGCCGATCAGCCCGCCGAGCACGCCGATCGCGGCCACCGAGGAGAGCACGAGGCTCATGGTCTGCCGCGGCGACATGCCGATCGCCTTGCAGACGCCCAGGTCGTGGATGCGTTCCCGGGTGTCCAGGACCACGGAGTTGAGTACGCCGAGGCCGGCCACGGCGACCAGCATCAGGGTGAGCAGCACCGCCATCGCGGACATGATGAGGAGGACGCCCTCCCGCCCCGAGGGGGCGTCGGTCGTGGCGTCGCCGCCCAGCGGCTGCACGATCGCGGCGACCTTCTGGGCGTACTCGTCGGCGGAGACGCCGGACTTCACCTCGACGAGGAACGTACTGGGCTCGGCCGACGCGAAGTTGGCCATGTCCGCGTGGATCTGCAGCTCGCTGCCCGAGGTGTCGAAGGACTCGCCCACGATCCGCAGGTCCGCGATGTCGTTCTCGTAGGTCACCCGCACCGTGTCACCGATCTTGGTGCTGGTCCTTTCCAGGAAGCGCGTGGGGACCACGACCTGCCCCGTGCCGGTGATCCAGTGCCCGGAAATCATCTCGTAGCCGCCGGAGGGCGAATCGCCCTCGTAGAGGGCGGCCTGAACCGAACCGGAGATCCCGGCCACGGCGACCTCGGCCTGGGTCTTGCCGTAGAACGACCTGGTGCCCGCCTGTGACGTGATGGCAGACCGCACCTTCGCCGGGTCGGCAACCTTGGGTTCGGACGGGCCTGCCACGCTGCCGCCCACGGGGGACGGGCTTGCCACACTGCCCCCCGCGGAAGGAGGCGGAGGGGGAGCGACGTCGTTCGCCTTGGTGGTCGCGACCGTGACCGCGGCACGGCTCTCGGGGTCCTGCGAGGTGCCGACCGCGGCGAGGGAAGAGGTCAGCCCCACTGCGAAGGTTGCCGCGACCGTGCCGAACGCCACCGCGAGCAGCATCGCGAGGGCACGGACCGGATGCGTGAAGGGGGTGGCGAGACCGTAGGTCACCGGTCGCGGCAGCGGCAGCACTCCCATCGCCCGGTGCGCCCACTGGCCGCGCCCACTGCGCGGCGACCGGCCGACCGCGAGGGCTTCGACCGTACGCAGTCTTCCGGCCCGCAGTGCGGGAATCAGCGCCGCGAGCCCCACGACGACCAGGGCGGCGGCCGGCACCGCGATGTCCACCCACCAGGCCACCGAGAGCGAGACGGTGCCGTACACCGCCTCGGTGTTGGTCAGCAGCGGCACTGCCAGGAGGTTTCCCAGGACGACCCCCACGGTGATGCCGGCGCAGGCGGGAATCAGCGCCTGGGCCACGTAGGCGCGTACGACCTCGCCCGGAGTGAAGCCGATGGCCTTGAGAATGCCGATCCTGCGCACGCCGGTGCCGACCGCACCACTGATCACACTGCTGACGATGATCACCGACATCACGATGCCGAGCACGCCGAAAGCCATCACGAACGGGACGGTCGCCGCCGCGCCCTGATCAGCGGCGCGCTTCGTGTCCAGCCAGGACTGGGTACCCAGCAGCGCCCCGGACCCCACGGAGGCGGCGAGCCTCTTCCGGTCGGCGAGGATCTGCTCCGCGGTGCTCGCGGAGTCGAAGCGGTAGAGCATCTGACTCGTGACCGGGCTGCCCTCCGACGCCAGCGCGTCGACCTGTGCGGGAGTCGCCCAGGAGTCGGCCGTCCCACTGGCCGACACAGCGAAGCCGACGATCGAAAGAGTGGGGGCGCGCGTGGCGTCCGAGGCCTTCACAGCGGCGCCGATCCCGATGCCGGGCCCCTCGAACGACGCGGCGAGCACGATCTCGCCCGGCTTCTGCGCCCACCGGCCGGACTTCAGATCCACCCGGTCCACGTCGCCGTCCGGACCGGACCTCCCGACCAGGGTCAGCGTCGGCAGTGGGAAACCCGCCTGAGCCACCGGGCGGAACACCGTGGACGGGTACGGCCCCGAACTCGCGGTGACGCCGGGCAGCTTTCGGGTCTCTGCCAGCAGCGCCGCACTCGCCTCGGCCGGATCGAACTGGGCGATGATGTGCGCGCCCTGCTGCTTCCCGAAGGCGTGGTCGAAGGGCGCGGCCGCGGCGACCATCAGCGACCCGGCGACCACCGCCGACGCCACGGCCATCATCGTGGCAACGGCGATCACCACTGTCTGCACCCGCCGCCGGCCCACCCCGGAGCGTACGACCCGGCCTGTCGCGCCGGTACCGGACAGGCTCATCGGACGGGCTGCGCGCAGGAGTCGAGGGCGACGTGACCGTCGACCAGGTGAAGAGTGCGGCTCGCGCACGCCTCCGCCAGCGTCACGTCGTGCGTCACCAGGACGACGGTCTGTCCGGCGCGGTGCAGATCCATCAGCAGATCGCGGACGTCGTGGCCCGAGGCGGTGTCGAGCGCACCGGTGGGCTCGTCGGCGAGCAGCAGCGCGGGCCGGTTGACCAAGGCCCGGGCGACCGCGACCCGTTGGCGTTCGCCTCCGGACAGTCGGCCCGGGTAGGCGCGGGCATGTTTCCGGATGCCCAGCATCTCCATGAGCTCACCCGCGCGGGCCGCGGCCTTGCGGCGACCGGTCCCGGTCAGCTGGGCCGGGAGCTGAATATTGTCGGTGACGGTGAGGTCGTCGAGAAGATTGAAGAACTGGAAGGCCATGCCGATGTGCTCGCGACGGAACTTCGCGAGGGCATGCTCGCTCAACTGGTCGATCCGTCGCCCGGCCACGATCACAGCGCCATCGGTCGGCTTGTCCAGGCCCGCGACGAGGTTCAGCAGCGTGGACTTGCCGCTGCCGGAAGGGCCCGTGACGGCAAGGGCCTCACCCTTGGCGACGCTGAGCGTGAGCGGTCCGAGCACCGGCGCGCCGGCGCTGTCGTAGCGCTTCGCCACACCCTCCAGTTCGATCACGTGATGCATACGGGTTCTCCGTCCGTGCGGTCGCGAGCGGCACATGCCGTCGCCGGTCCTGCGAACCTAGGGGTGCCGCGTACGGGGCGCGTCGGCCGCGGAACCAACATCAGGTCCTTCCCGCGGAGGATCCGGCCGCGGAGTCATACCTGAGGAGTAGGCGGCTGGGGCGGTTCCCTGGTCGGACAGGCGGACGCAGGCAGGGCGGAGAGCGCAGCACAATGCACGGATGGTGACGGAAGACCGGCGAAGCCGGCATCAGCGGCTCATCGACGCGTTACGCCCGGAGGCGAAGGCCGCCCCACTGTCCCGGCGGGCGGTGCGCGCCGATGTGGTGCTGGCGGTCGTACTGACCGTCGTCGCCCTGTTCGTGGCCGTGCGCTGTCCCGGCGACGGGCCGGTGAACATCAACCCGACGGCCGACGTCGGGACCGGGGTTCCGGATCCGCCCTTGCCTCCCGACCCCGGTCGGGCACCCGCGGAGGACGAGCCTCCCTCCGTACCCTGGGCTCTGGTCGTCCTGTCGACGCTGCCGCTGGCAGCCCGGCGCCGGTATCCGCTGACCCTCTTCGTGGCGGTGCTGGGCGCAGCACTGGCCCTCGGCAGCTCCGCCTCCTGGATCACCGTCCTCGCCTGTGTCATCGGCGCCTACAGCGCCGTCGTACACAGCCGCTACCGGATATCGGCGATCGCCGTCCTGGTGATCGCCGCCGTGCTGTCCGGTTTCGCTTTCCGCAACGCGGACCCTGTGCTCCCGGGATGGTCCAGCCCGGGATTCGTGCTGCTGGTGGCCGGGATGCTGGCCAGCCTCGTCCGCTTCCTGCACCTGCGGCTGGCGTCCAGCCGGGACCGGATCACCGAACTGCAGGCCGCTCAGGAGGAGGCCACGCGCCGAGCAGTCGAGGAAGAGCGCGCCCGCATCGCCGCCGAACTGCACGACGTCGTGACCCACAATGTGAGCGTGATGGTGATCCAGGCGGGCGCGGCCCGCAAGGTGATGGACATGATGCCCGAGCAGTCGAAGGAAGCACTGCTGGCCGTCGAGGCGGGCGGTCGGGCCGCCATGGCCGAACTCCGCCACGTGATGGGCCTGTTGGCCGCACCGGACCACGAAAGGCCCGACAGCCTGGAGCCCCAGCCCGGGCTCGCGCAGCTCGACGCGCTGGTCGCACGGGTACGCGCCGCCGGGACGCCCGTGAGCGTCGGAGTGTCGCTGCCGCCGGATCCGCTGCCACCGGGGGTGGACCTCGCGGCGTATCGCGTCGTACAGGAGGCGCTGACCAACACGATCAAGCATGCGCGCGGCGCGCAGGCGTCCGTCGTCATCGGTTACACCGACGCCTGTCTGGAGATAGAGGTCACGGACACCGGCGGCGCCAAGGATTCCCCGCCGGTGGACAGCAATGGCCGTGGCCACATGGGGTTGCGCGAGCGGTTGGCCGTCTACCGGGGCGAGCTGACGGCCGGGCCGACAGACGCCGGCGGTTACCGGGTCACGGCCCGTATCCCGCGGAGCACCGCATGAATCCGCTGCGCGCCGTCATCGCCGACGACCAAGCTCTCGTACGCACCGGTTTCAAGATGATCCTGGCGGCGGACGGCATCGAAGTGACGGCCGAGGCGGCCGACGGGGCCGAGGCTGTCGCAGCGGTCCGCCGTACGCGGCCCGACGTCGTCCTCATGGACATCCGGATGCCGGAGATGGACGGTATCGAGGCCACCAGACGCATCGTCGGCGACGCCGGTCCGGCCGGAACGCGGGTCGTCATCCTCACCACATACGACCTCGACCACTACGTCTACGCCGCGCTCACGGCCGGCGCCAGTGGCTTCCTGCTCAAGGACGTCACCCCCGAACATCTGGTCTCCGCCCTACGCCTGGTACAGACCGGCGACGCTCTCCTCGCCCCCACGATCACTCGTCGGCTGATCGAGCGCTTCGCCCCTCACGACGAACCGCGGACCGTCGCCCCGCACCGCGATCTGTCCGGCCTGACCCCGCGCGAGCTCGAGGTGCTCCGCCTGCTCGCGACGGGCCTCAGCAATGCCGAACTCGCCTCCCGGCTGTTCCTCAGCCCGACCACGGTCAAGAGCCACGTCGGCCGCATCCTGTCGAAGCTGGACCTGCGCGACCGCGTGCAGGCCGTCGTCTTCGCCTACGAGACGGGGCTGGTCGCCCCGGGCGGGGCGCCCAGATGACTGATCGGGAGGCGAGCAGGGGGTGCCTTCCCGCACGACGCGTACGGTGCGACCGATGAGGGTGCGGAACACCGGCCGTTGTCGGAGGTGACTGGCGCCTGGGACTCGATTCCGCCCTTACGTCATCGTGACGACGACTTTGCCGGCCTTTGCCCGCCCCTTCTCGACGTACTCCATGGCCTGGAGGGTTTCTTCGAACGGGAAGACGCGGTCGACGACGGGGCGGATCTTCCCCGTGTCGATGAGGGTGGTGAGTTCGCGCAGTTGGTCGCCGTCGGCCTTCATGAACAGGAACGAGTACGTCACACCGCGGCGCCTGGCGTTGCGCCGGGTTCTGAAGCTGAGGGCGGCCATGGCCAGGCGGAGGATCGGGTTCGCACCCAGTTCGCGGGCGAAGGCCGGGTCGGGCGGGCCCGCGACGCTGACGACCGTGCCGCCGGGCTTGAGAACGCGCAGGGACTGGGCGAGGTTCTCGCCGCCGAGGCTGTCGAGGACGACGTCGTAGCCGTCGAGGACCTCTGCGAAGTCCTGGGCGCGGTAGTCGACGACGACGTCCGCGCCGAGGTCCTTGGCCAGGTCGACCTTGGCGGTGCTCACGGTGGTGGCCACGTGCGCGCCCAGCGCCTTGGCCAGCTGAACGGCGATGGAGCCGAGGCCGCCGGCACCCGCGTGGACGAGGACCTTCTGGCCCGGCCGCACGCGGGCTCGCTCGACCAGTGCCTGCCATGCGGTGAGGGCGACCAGGGGGAGGGAGGCGGCCTCGGCCATGGTGAGGGTGGCCGGTTTGGGCGCCAGGTCGTCCTGGTGGACGGCGATGAGTTCGGCGAAGGTACCGATGCGGTCCTTGTCGGGCCGGGCGTAGACCTCGTCGCCCACCGCGAAGCGGGTGACGGACGCGCCGACCCGGACGACCGTCCCGGCGAGGTCGTTGCCCAGAACGAGCGGGAGACGGTAGGGCATGAACGCCTTGAAGTCTCCGTTGCGGATCCTGAGGTCCAGCGGGTTCACGCCCGCCGCGTGGATCTCGACCAGGACGTCGTCGGCGCCTACCTGGGGTTCGGGTATGTCGGCGGCGCGCATCCCGGCCTGGTCGCCGTACTTCTCGACCATGAAAGCCTTCATCGTCGTCGTCTCCGTTCCGTTTCCCGTCCGTGAAAGGTCGGGGTCTCCGCTCGCCCCGGGCTTCTCCCCGTACGAGATGGTTCGGGTTTCCTTCCGGCTGCGGCGCGGGCGCACCGCGTCCTCAGCCGCGCTCATCCGTCAGTCCACCGGCACGACCCGGGCGGTGACGCGGTCGGCGGCGGTGGCGACGACGGCGGTCTTCCGGCCGGTGCTCTCGGTGGGGAGGGGTGAGCGTCAGTCCGTGTTCGGCCGGGGTGCCGCGGACAGGCTCTGCTTGACGTACCGGCTGGTCTCGTCGGCGAGGATCTCGGGCAGACCGGTCTCGACGCCGTGCAGGGCCTGGGCCGCGACGTCGGCGGCGGCGACCTTCTGATCGGCGGGCACGCCGGCGGCCATGTCGGTGTCCATGTAGCCGACGTGCAGCGCCGAGACGGTGATCCCGCGCGGTGCCAGCTCCTCACGGGTCGCGTCGCTCAGCGCCCAAGCGGCGGCCTTGGACGCGGCGTAGGAGCCGAGCCCTGCCGGGTGGAACCAGGACAGGGCGGACAGGACGTTGAGCACGGCGCCGCCGCCGTTGCCCTCGATCACGGGGGCGAAGGCGCGGGTCGCGGCGAGCGGGCCGAAGAAGTTGGTCTCCATCTCCCGGCGCACCTCGGTCACGTCGCCTCCGACCAGCGTCGCGCCGGTGGAGATGCCCGCGTTGTTGATCAGCAGTGTCGCGTCGGACGCCACGCGCGCGGCCTCTCGTACCGACGCCTCGTCCGTGACGTCCAGCCGCAGCGGGATGACGCCCGGCACATCGACCGTCTCGGGGCGTCGAGCCGCGCCGTACACCTTCGCGCCGCGCTCGACGAGCTGGGCGGCCAGGTGCCGCCCGAGGCCCCGGTTGGCGCCGGTGACGACCGCGACCGCGTTCTTCAGTTCCATGCTCGCTCCTGGTGGTGGCGGGCGCCGTCGGCCACCCGCAACAGTTAGATTATGAAGACAATCTAAACACGGGTCTATGATAGATGCCAGTCGACATCCAAATGTGAGGTGGTCATGGGCCGCGTATCGCAGGCGCAGGCGGAGGAGAATCGCAGGCGGGTGGTGGACACCGCATCCCGGCTGTTCCGGGAGCAGGGCATGCAGGTCAGCGTCGCCGACCTGATGAAGGCGGCCGGTCTGACCCACGGCGCCTTCTACAAGCAGTTCGCCTCCAAGGACGCGCTCGTCGACGAGGCCACCGCCCACGCCTTCGCCGAGCTCGCCCGACGCCACAGCGCCGGGCTCGAGCGGTACGACGGGCAGCGCGCCGCCGCCCAGCGGGCGCTGATCGACACCTACCTCTCCGTCGAGCACCGCGACGCCCCGGCGGACGGCTGCCCGGTCGCCGCGCTCGCCACCGACATCGCGCGCGAGGGCGGGGGGCGCGAGGCCCGTCGCGTCTACGCCGAGGGGGTGGCCGACTTCGTCGACTTCCTGGCCGATGGCGACCAGGACGGCATCGTCCGCCTCTGCACCCTGTTCGGTGCACTGGTCCTGTCCCGGGCCACCAAGGGTTCCCCGCTCTCCGAGGAGATCCTCGCCGCCGCGCGCGCGGCCTTGACCGAAGCGGGCTGATCACGGGCGCGGTGCGGGTGCACATCGACCGCGCTCGTGGCCGCCGAAGAAGCGACCGGGCAGGGGGCCGGGCTGGGCTCCGGACCGGAGGTGTCTGCGGCGGGTGGCACGGCGGTGGGGAAAGGAATCGTCAGGTCGCCTCAACTAGCGCTCTATACAGGTGAGTTGAGGCTCCCGGCCATGGAAAGTCCGTGTCTTCTTTGTCACTTCACTCACCCGGAAGTGTCTGCTTGAGCGTTCAAGTTTCCTGGGTAGAGTGCGGGCATGAAAGATCGGAAGGCGGTACTCCGATTCGGATCCCGGTCTGCCGTGCGCCTCGCCGACCTCGCGCTGCTCGTGAGAGCGCCGGCCGCGTTGAGCGTGCCCGGTGATGTGATCGCGGGAGGGGCTGCCGTCGGACGCCCGCCCGACGCCCGCACGCTCGGAATCATCGGATCCTCCGTGTGCCTCTACTGGGCCGGAATGGCCCTCAACGACTACGCCGACGCCACCGTCGACGCCGTGGAACGCCCCGAGCGCCCGGTGCCCTCGGGGCGCGTCCCGCGCCGTGCCGCGCTCGCCGTGGCCGGCGGACTCACGGCCGCGGGCCTCGGCCTCGCCGCCGCCGCGGGCGGTCGCCGCAGCCTTCGGGGAGCGCTCCCCTTGGCGGGCCTCGTCTGGGCCTACGACCTGAAGCTCAAGACCACTCCGGCGGGCGCGGTCGCCATGGCGGGAGCCCGCACCCTGGACGTCCTGGCCGGAGCGCTCGTTCCCGGCCCGGGTGCCGTACCGGCCGCCGAGGCGCTGCGCCGCGGTGCCGTGCCCGCCGCGCTGGTCGGCATCCACACCGGCACGCTGATGGCCCTCAGCCGCCACGAGATCTCGGGCGCCCCGCCGAACGTGCCGGCCGCGACGCTGGCCGTCTCGACGGCCATGGCACTGGCCACGGCGCTCCCGCCCAGGGCCCGCTCCACGAACGCGAAGGCGCGCGCCGGCCTCGCCGCCGCCGGCGCCCTCGCCTACCTCGCCACCTACGGAACCGCCCAGGTCCGCGCCGTACAGGAGCCCTCGGGGGAGAACGTACGGCGGGCCGTGGGCGCCGGGGTCCTCGCCCTGATGCCCCTGCAGGCGGCACTGACCGCACGGGGCGGGGCGCCCGCCCTCGCCGCGGCGCTCGGCGTCGTCCACCCTCTCGCGCGGCGGCTGGCCCGCCGCATGTCCCCCACCTGAGACCCACCATCTCCCCGTGAGGAAACGGCAGATGAGACCTCCCCCCACCCCGCTCAGATTCGGCTACGGCACCAACGGCTTCACCCAGCACCGGCTGGCCGACGCCCTCGCCGTCCTCGCCGACCTGGGCTACGACGGAGTCGCCCTCACCCTCGACCACATCCATCTCGACCCGTACGCCGACGACCTGCACCGCCGCGTGAGCGTGCTGGCCGGGCAACTCGCCCGGCACGGCCTCGACATCACGGTGGAGACCGGTGCGCCCTACTTCCTCCACCCTTCGGGCAAACACCTGCCGACGCTGATGTCGGACGACGCCGAGCCGAGGACCGACCTGCTGCGCCGCGCCCTGCGCATCGCCGCCGACCTGGGCTCGCCCACCGTCCACTGGTGCAGCGGGCCGGCACCGGACGGGCTGCCCGAACAGGACGCGTGGAAGCGGCTCGCCGCCGCGATCGAGACCCTGCTGCCGACGGCGGAGACGTACGGCGTGGCGCTGGCTCTCGAACCGGAGCCGTACATGTTCGTCGACACCGTGGAACGCTGTCTGCACCTCGCCGAACTCGTCGACGGGCACGAGCTGTTCGGGATCACCCTGGACATCGGCCACGCGCACTGCGTCGAGGAACGGCCCGTCCTCGACTGTGTGCGCCAGGCCGCGCCGAGGCTGCGCAACGTGCAGATCGAGGACATGCGGCGAGGGATCCACCACCATCTCGAATTCGGCTCCGGCGAGATCGACTTCCCGCCCGTGCTGGCCGCCCTGCGCGACCTGGGGCACCAGGGGCTGGTGTCCGTCGAGATCCAGGGCGGGTCGCTCGACGCCCCCGACATCGCCCGGCGTTCGATCGAGTTCCTGCGCGCGGCATCGGCCTGACAGCCGCCCTCTCCCCAGCGAACCCCTCCTGTCTTCTGCGAAGGTTGCCATGAGCGTCGCCGAATCCTTCCGCCCCACCCCGGCCGTCCCTCACACCGCCCTGCGCGCCGCGCTGGACACGACCGCCCGCCTCTGGCTCGACGAGGCCGCCGCGACGATCGCCGCCGAACCCGTCACGATCCGCACACTCTTCCCCGCCGCGCGAAGGCGCTGCGGACAGGCCCGTCTCACCGAGCACTGGACCGTCGACGAGGCCGCCCGAGCCGTCCTGCTCACCGCACTGCCCCGGACCGGTCCGGCGCTCGCCGACGAGGTGACCCGGCTCCACCGGCACGGCACACCGGCGGAGCGGCGCGCCGTCCTGCGCACCCTCCCGCTGCTCGACCTCGGCGACCTCGCCCTCCCCGTCGTCCGTGACGCCCTGCGCGGCAATGACACGACCCTGATCGAGGCCGCCCTCGGCCCGTACGGCGCCACGCACCTCCCGGACGCCGAGTACCGCCAGGCCGTTCTGAAGTGCGTCTTCCACGAGATCCCGCTCGACCGCGTCCACGGGCTCCCCGCCCGCGCCGACCGTGAACTGGCCCGGATGCTCGCCGATTTCGCCCACGAACGGATCGTCGCGGGACGTGATGTCCCGCAGGACGTCCGGCCCGTCGTCCGCGCCTTCCCGGACGTCGTCACCGAAGAACTCGCCATCGTCGAGAAGCAGCTCGAGCGCGACCGCAAGGAAGAGATCTGACCGTGCGCATCTTCGACCCCCACATCCACATGACCTCCCGCACCACCGACGACTACGAGGCGATGCACGCGGCCGGCGTGCGTGCCGTCGTCGAGCCCGCCTTCTGGCTGGGCCAGCCCCGGACCTCACCCGAGAGCTTCTACGACTACTTCGACGCGCTCCTGGGCTGGGAGCCGTACCGCGCCGCCCAGTTCGGCATTCAGCACTTCTGCACGATCGCGCTCAACCCCAAGGAGGCGAACGACCCGCGCTGCACCCCGGTCCTCGACGAACTCGACCGCTATCTCGTCAAGGACCGGGTCGTCGCCGTCGGCGAGATCGGCTACGACTCCATGACCCCCGAGGAGGACGAGGCGCTCGCCCGCCAGCTCCACCTCGCCGTCGAGCACGGTCTGCCCGCTCTCGTCCACACCCCGCACCGCGACAAGGCGGCCGGTACCCGGCGCACCCTGGACGTCGTACGGGAGTCGGGCATCGCCCCCGAACTGGTCGTCCTCGACCACCTCAATGAGCTCACCGTCGGCATGGTCCTGGACAGCGGCTGCTGGGCCGGCTTCTCGGTCTACCCGAGGACCAAGATGAGCGAGGACCGGATGGTCGAGATCCTCAAGAAGTCCGGCACCGAGCGCGTACTCGTCAACTCGGCTGCGGACTGGGGTCGTTCGGACCCGCTCAAGACCCGCAGGACCGCCGACGCCATGCTCGCCGCCGGGTTCGACGACGACTCGGTGGACGCGGTGATGTGGCGCAACCCCGTCGCCTTCTACGGCCAGAGCGGACGGCTGGACCTCGACCCCGCCCCCGGCGAACCCCAGCCCGGCGAGGAAGCCACCTTCCAGGGCAACTCCATCCGCCGCGGGGGAGAGTGACCGTCCCATGCGCTTCCTGCACCCGGACGGCACCACCGTCCACCTCGGCTACTGCAGCAACGTCCACCAGGCCGAGGACCTCCAGGGCGTGATCGCCCAGCTCGCCGACCACGCCGAACCCGTGCGCGAACACCTCGGCGTCGACCGGCTCGGCATCGGGTTGTGGCTGGCCCGTGGTGTCGTGACCGAACTCGTCGACGGCGAGCGGGCGTTGGGCCGACTCAGGACCGAGCTGACGGCCCGCGGTCTGGAGACCGTCACCCTCAACGCCTTCCCGTACGCCGGGTTCCACCGCGAGGTCGTCAAGAAGGACGTCTACGCACCCGACTGGGCCGACGAGGCGCGACTGGAGTACACCCTCGACTGCGCCCGCGTCCTCGCCGCCCTCCTCCCGGACGACACCGGCCTCGGGAGCGTCTCCACCCTGCCGCTGGCCTGGCGCACCCCCTGGCCACGGCAGTGCGCCGAGGACGCCCGGCGTGCCGTGGACAGGCTGGCCGCCGGCCTGGCGGCGCTCGAATCGCGGACCGGCCGCCGTGTCCGCGTCGGCTTCGAACCGGAACCCGGCTGTGTCGTGGAGACCACCGCGCAGGCGGCGCGGGAACTCGGCGGCCTGGACCCGGACCGGCTCGGAGTCTGTCTCGACGCCTGCCATCTCGCCGTCCAGTTCGAGGAACCCGCCGCGGCCCTGAGACGGCTCGCCGACGCCGGGCTGCCCGTGGTGAAACTCCAGGCGTCCTGCGCCGTGGAGGCCCGGGATCCGGCCGACCCCGCCGCCCGCGCGGCGCTGCGCCGGCTCGCCGAACCCCGGTTCCTGCACCAGACGCGGACGACGACCGCCGACGGCGTCCGTGGTGTCGACGACCTCCCGGACGCGCTGAACGGTGAACTCCCCGACGACAGCGGCCCCTGGCGCGTCCACTTCCACGCCCCGCTGCACACCGCCCCCGAACCCCCGCTGCGCACCACCGCCGACCAGCTGGCCCAGGTTCTCACCGGGCTGCTCGCGGGACCCACGGCCGACTGCCACCACATCGAGGTCGAGACCTACACATGGTCCGTCCTTCCCGAGCCCCCCGTCGACCTCGCGGCCGGTATCGCCGCCGAACTCGGCTGGGCCCGGGACCGGTTGACCGGCCTCGGCCTCAAGGAGAACCCCGTATGACCGCCGACCCGTCTCCCGCCGCCACCCCTGTGACGAGCGGCTCCGCCGCACCCCCTCCCGCCGGGAACCGTCTCGTGGTCCTCGACATCGTGGGCCTCACCCCGAAGCTGCTGGAGCACATGCCCGCCGTGGCCGCCCTCGGCGAGCGCGGCTTCAGGGCCCGCCTCGACACCGTCCTCCCGGCCGTGACCTGCACCGTCCAGTCCACCCTGCTCACCGGTGAACCCCCCTCCGGCCACGGCGCGGTGGCCAACGGCTGGTACTTCCGCGACCTCGGCGACGTCCTGCTGTGGCGGCAGCACAACGCCCTCGTCGGCGGTGAGAAGATCTGGGACACCGCGCGCAGGGCGAACCCCGACTACAAGGTCGCCAACATCTGCTGGTGGTACGCGATGGGCGCCGATGTCGACTGGACGGTCACCCCGCGCCCCGTCTACTACTCCGACGGCCGCAAGGAACCCGACTGCTACACCTGGCCGCCGTCCCTGCACGACGAACTCACCGACCGGCTCGGCCCCTTCCCCCTGTTCACCTACTGGGGCCCGAACGCCGGCCTGCCCTCCACCCAGTGGATCCTGGCCGCCGCCCGCCAGGTCTTCGACGAACACCGCCCCGACCTGACCCTCGTCTACGTCCCGCACCTCGACTACGAACCCCAGCGCTCCGGCCCCGACTCACCCGCCACTCACCGCGCGGCCCGCCAACTGGACGACGCCCTGCGCCCGTTGCTCGACCACTTCCTGCGCGAGGGCGCCACCGTCGTGGCGCTCAGCGAGTACGGCATCACCCCCGTCTCCCGCCCGGTCGACATCAACCGCGCCCTGCGCCGGGCCGGACTGCTCGAGGTGTACACGCAGGACGGCATGGAGTACCTCGACACCTGGACCTCCCGCGCCTTCGCGGTCGCGGACCACCAGATCGCCCACGTCTACGTACGGGACCCGGCCGACACCGAGCGGGTGGCGAAGCTGGTCGGTGAACTCGACGGCGTGGAACAGGTGCTGGACGCCGAGGGCAAGGCCGCTCACGGCCTGGACCACGAGCGCTCCGGCGAGCTGGTCGCGATCGCCGGCCCCGACGCCTGGTTCACGTACTACTACTGGCTGGACGACGACCGGGCCCCCGACTTCGCCCGCCAGGTCGAGATCCACCGCAAGCCCGGCTACGACCCCGCCGAACTCCTCTACGACGACACCGTCCCGGCGGTGAAGCTGCGTGCCGTCGGCCAGGTCGCCCGTAAGAAGCTCGGCCTGCGCTACCGCATCCGGACCGTTCCCCTGAACCCCTCGGGCGTCCGCGGCAGCCACGGCCGCCTTCCCGCCGACCCCGGCCACGGCCCCGTGCTCCTGTGTTCGCGGCCGGAACAGGAGAGGGAGGCGTACGCGGCGACGGAGGTCAAGTCCCTGCTGCTGGACCTGGCGGGCCTCACCGGGAGGACCCCCGGCCTCATGGAAGGAACCGCGCGTTGACCACTTGTCCGTCCCTCCCCACGATCCGGCCCCTGCTCGACCCGGCCCCCGAGTACGCCACCTGGCGGTCCGGGGAACCGATCCGCAGGGTCGCGATCCGGGGCGGCCACACCCCCTGGCTGATCACCCGCTACGAGGACGCCCGCGCCGTCCTCGCCGACCCCCGCTTCAGCGCCGACGCACGCCACCCCGACTTCCCCCACACCCGCCCGGGAGCACCGCCCCAGGCGCCCGGCCTCTTCCACCAGATGGACCCCCCGGACCACACCAGGCTGCGCCGCATGCTGATCCCCGACTTCGCCTTCCGGCGCGTCGAGCGGCTGGAAGACGCGATCCAGGGGATCTGCGACGACCTGCTGGACACCATGACGGCCGGGGGCGCGACCGGGGCGGACCTGGTCGCGTCGTACGCGCTCCCCCTCCCGACCCTCGTCATCTGCGAACTCCTCGGCGTCTCCTACGAGGACCGCGGCTTCTTCCGCGAGAAGGCCGACGCCCTCACCAGCGTCTCCGGCGATCCGGCCGAGGCGATGGCCGCCCGCGGGGCGCTCTACGGCTATCTGCGCGCCCTCATCGAACGACGCGTCGGCGACCCCGCCGACGACCTGATCTCCCGGCTCGCGACCGAGCGGGTGGCGACCGGCGAGGCCACCCTGGAGGAGGCGACGGGCATGGTCTCGCTGCTGCTCCTGGCGGGTCACGAGACGACGGCGAACATGTTCCCGCTGGCCGTGGTGGCGCTGCTGGAGAACCCGGCCCAGCTCGACGCCCTGCGCGCCGACGACTCGCTGTGGCCGTCCGCCGTCGAGGAACTCCTGCGCCATCTGACCGTCATCCATGCGGGGATACGGCGGATCGCCACGGAGGACGTCGAGCTGTCCGGGGTCCGTATCGGCGCGGGGGAGGGCGTGATCGTGGCGCTCCAGGCCGCCAACCGCGACCCGTCGGCGTACCCCGACCCCGACGCCCTCGACATCCGCCGCGAGACGGGCGGCCACCTCGCCTTCGGGCACGGCCCGCACCAGTGCCTCGGCCAGTCGCTGGCCCGCGCCGAACTCCGCCTGGGCCTGTCGACCCTCTTCCGAAGGCTGCCCGCCCTCCGCCTCACGGCCCCTCCCGACTCCCTCGCCCTCTCGACGAGCACGGTCCACGGGGTACGGACCCTGCCGGTCGCCTGGCGGTGAACCCGCGGACGACGGCCGACGCGATCGCGGAACGCGGCGGATGTCCACGGGGGGGGCCGGTGTCCCGGGGCGCGGGGCTCGCAGGGACCCGTACGCGCGCTGCTCCGGCGCCGAGCGGGAATCGGCCGACGGCCCCGGCGACCGGGAGCATCCGTGACCGGTCGGCACGCATGGTGGCCGGCAACCGGGCAATGCGCCAGGTGTGATCCGTGTGGGAATCGTCGTCCTGACCCTGGTGACCGCCCTCGGGGCCTCGGCCGCGGCGGTCGGCGTCTCGCCCTCCTGGTGGCTCGTGGCCCTGCCGCTCACGTTCGTGGGCGTGCTGGGTGTCCGGGACCTGGTGCAGCGCCGGCACTCGGTGCTGCGCAACTATCCCGTCCTCGGCCATGCCCGCTTTCTCCTGGAGCGCATACGTCCGGAACTGCAGCAGTACTTCATCGAGCGGAACTACGACGGGCGTCCCTTCGACCGGGACGTGCGCAGCATCGTCTACGAGCGTGCCAAGGGCACCGACGCGGAGGAGCCGTTCGGCACCGAACGGGACGTGTACCAGCCCGGCCACGAGTACCTGGTCCGGTCGATGGCGCCCTGCCCGGTGCCCAAGGCCCCGCCGCGCGTGCGGATCGGCGGCCCGGACTGCGGCCGGCCGTACGGCATGGCCCTGCTGAACGTCTCGGCGATGAGTTTCGGCTCGCTGTCCGCCAACGCGGTCCTCGCGCTCAACGGGGGTGCCGCGGCCGGGGGCTTCGCCCAGGACACCGGTGAGGGCGGGCTGTCCGAGTATCACCTCCGACCGGGCGGTGACCTCGTGTGGGAGATCGGCACCGGGTACTTCGGCTGCCGCACCGGGGACGGCGACTTCGACGCGGCCGAGTTCGCCGACAAGGCCGCGCACGATCACGTCAAGTGCGTGTCCCTGAAACTGTCGCAGGGCGCGAAGCCCGGCATCGGCGGGGTGCTGCCGGGGGCCAAGGTGAACGCCGAGATCGCCCGGGTCCGGGACGTGCCCGAGGGACGGACGGTCGTCACCCCGGGCTCTGGGCGCCCAGTGCCTGGACCGCGAGCGCCAGGTCGTGGCCTTCTGCGGCGACGGCGGACTGAGCATGCTCCTGGGCGACCTCATGACCCTGAAGACGTACCGCCTTCCCGTCAAGCTCGTCGTCTTCGACAACCGCCGCCTGGGCATGGTGAAACTCGAACAGGAGCAGGCCGGTCTGCCCGAGTTCGGCACCGTGCTCGACAACCCCGACTTCGCCGCCGTCGCCGAGGCCATGGGCGTCACCGGCATCCGCGTGACCGACGCGGCCGGCCTGGAGAGCGCCGTGCGCCGCGCCTTCCGCAGTCCGGGCCCGGTCCTGCTCGACGTCCTCACCAACCCCGACGAGATCGCCGTTCCGGCCAAGCCGACCGTCGAGCAGGGGTGGGGCTTCGCGGTCGCCAAGGTGAAGGAGATCGTACGCAGCCACGGAGAGCCCGGACAGGATTGACAGCCGTTCGAGGCATGCAGGTGCGGGGGCGGGGTAGACGCGAGCTTGCCGGACGACGGACCGGCAGGCACAAGGCCGATCGATGGGGAGGGACGCATGATGACGACGACCGTGCAGACCGCTGGGCAGACGGTGGACGTTCCGGAGATCGCGGACCCTTCCAAGGTCGCACCCAAGGACGCGCGTGAGTTGTCGCGGCTGTTCTTCGACCAGCTGGCGGTGGTGGAGGAGGGCACGCCCGAGTACCAGTACGCGCGCAACACGCTGATCGAGATGAACATGTCCCTGGTCCGCTACGCGGCCGGCCGGTTCCGCAGCCGGGGGCCGGAGGAGATGGAGGACATCGTCCAGGTCGGCATGATCGGACTCATCAAGGCGATCGACCGGTTCGAGCTGTCCCGCGAAGTCGAGTTCACCTCCTTCGCCGTGCCGTACATCGTGGGCGAGATCAAGCGGTTCTTCCGCGACACGTCCTGGGCCGTGCACGTCCCGCGCCGGCTCCAGGAAGCCCGCGTCCAGCTCGCCCGCGCCAACGAGGAACTGCGCAGCCGACTGGGCCGGACCCCGACGACCAAGGAGCTCTCCGAGCTCATGAGCCTTCCGGAGAACGAGGTCGTCGAGGCCCAACTGGCCTCCAACGGCTACAAGTCCACGTCCCTGGACGCGGCGATCAACGGCAGCGAGGACGGAGAGGCCGCGCTGGCGGACTTCATCGGTGACGAGGACGCCGCCCTCGGCCTGATCGAGGACTTCCACGCCCTCGCCCCGATGATCGCCGAACTCGACGAACGCGAGCGCAAGATCATCCACTGGCGGTTCGTCGAGGAACTCACCCAGGCCCAGATCGGGGAACGTCTCGGCGTCTCCCAGATGCACGTCTCCCGGCTGCTCTCCCGTCTTCTGGTCCGCCTGCGCGAAGGCATGCTCAGCACCACCTGACGGCCGCGTGCCCGGCCCTCGGTCGTACCGCCGCGAAGGGGCCTGCCCGGAATCACTCCGGGCAGGCCCCTTTCGTATTCCGATGGGCAATGCGGGGCAATGCTGGGCAGTGCCGAGGGCTTATTTCCTTCACAAACAAAGGGTCCTGAGGGAATGGCGGAGGAATTGCAGGGAACCCGGTCTTCAGGAGGTTGATAAACATGGTTCCCTTGCTTCTTGTTCTGCTTATTGCCCTGCTCCTCTTCGGTGCCGGCTTCGCCGTCAAGGTCCTCTGGTGGGTCGCCGTCGTCGTCCTGGTGCTGTGGCTGCTCGGCTTCGTCATGCGCTCCACCACGGCAGGTGGTGGCCGGGGCCGCTGGTACCGATGGTGACCTGACCTGTTGACGCGTTCTCATGCCGGGGCCCGGCCGACACCGTCGGCCGGGCCCCGCACGTATGACGGGCGCGGTGGCGGCCGGAGGGCCGGCCGGCTCACAGGAAGCGCCGGACCGGGGTGACGGCGGCTTCCTTGGCACGCTGCAGTATCGCCCGGCGTCTCCACCGGCTGAGGTCGATCTCCACGCTGCGCTTCAGGTCCGCCTCGTAGTCGCGGTCGAGCACGGCGGTGAACTCCTCGTCCAGGACGGCGAGCATCACCTCTTCGTCGTGGTCCATGGACCGCCGGTTGAAATTGGTGGATCCGATGAGGGAGGCCACCGAGTCCACGGTGATGATCTTGGCGTGCATCATGGTCGGCTGGTACTGACGGATGTGCACACCGGCCCGCAGCAGACGCGTGTAGTGGTGCTGCCCGGCGAGCTGACAGGCGCGCTGGTCGGTGTGCGGACCGGGCAGCAGGATCTCGACCCGCACGCCCCGCCGAGCGGTCTCGCACAGCAGGTCGATGAAGTAGGAGTCCGGGGCGAAGTAGGCGGTGGCCAGCCGGAAGCGTTCCTCGGCGGAGGTGAGCATGACCCGGATGAGGGTCTGCATGTCCTGCCAGCCGATGCTCGCGGAACCGCGGACCACCTGCACCACCGACGAGCCGGCCTGTGGGTGCGCCGTGAAGCGGTCGCGGTCGTCGAAGAGTTCGTCGTGGCACTCCGCCCAGTTCTGCGCGAACGCGGCCGCGATGCCGTCCACGGCCGGACCGCGCACCTGGACGTGGGTGTCCCTCCACTCGCCCGGGTCGCGGGCGTCACCGCACCATTCCTCCGCGATGCCGACGCCGCCGGTGAAGGCGGTTTGCTCGTCGACGACGAGCGCCTTGCGGTGACAGCGGTGATTCTGCTTGAACGGCGACAGCCACACGGGTTTGCGGAACCAGGCCACCTGCACACCGGCGCCGCTCATGAGGTCCAGCAGCCGCCCCTCGATCTCCTTGGCGCCGAACCCGTCGAGCAGCAGCCGCACCCGCACTCCCGCGCGGGCGCGGTCGGCCAGGGCGGCGGCGAAGTCGTGGGCGATCTGCCCCCGCCAGTACACGAACGTCATCATGTCGATGGTGTGCCGAGCCGAACGGATCGCCCCGAGCATCGCGGGGAAGATCTCGTCACCGTTGCGCAGCGGCACGAGTTCGTTGCCTTCGGTGGCGGCCACGCCGATCAGCCGCTCGAGGCGACGGCGCAGGCGCTGTTTGCGCGCTGCGGCGTCCGCCACGTCTGGCGAGCCTGCCGGGTCTGGCGAGCCTGTCGCGGTGTTGCGCGCAGGGGATGTCGGTACGCCGTCGAGTATCACGTCGGATCTCCCACTGGTCCATGAAACGGAGGTTCACGGGCTGCCGGACGAGCCCGAACAACCGGATGCCCGGCCCGTACCGTGTCACTCCGGCCGTCCGCCAGGGACCGCCCGGGCGACCGCCTCTCACCCTCGGGGCGATGATCGCCGCCACCATCACCCGGCCCGAGACGGTGACGAACCGGCCCGGGATCCGATTCGGGCTGATCGACCACGCACTCCTGCCTCTTCGGGACACGCTCGGCGCGACGGACCCGGACGCCTTCACCCAGCTCGAACGGGACCTCGCGGTGGTCATGAGCGCCGAGGCGCTGTTCACCCTCACCGATCCGTGCGGGCTCGACCCCGAGGAGGCCGTCACCAGCGCCGTACGGACCGCGTCGACCCTGACCCGGGCCGCGGCGGCGCGCACGACGGCGTAGCGACCGGGGCACCGGCGCCGCTTCGCCCCGGGGATTGTCAGACCCCACTGCCATGCTGACGGCATGACAGCAGCCGAGGACGCGACCGCTTCCGCCGCCGTGGACACGGTGGAGGACCTGTTGTGGCGGTGGGTCGACCACATCGACGGCCACGGCGGGGCGATCCCCCGGCCGGAATGGTTCGCGCGCGCCGGAGAGTTGACGGTGGCGGAGGAGATCACCTGGTTCGGCATGGCGACCGCCGGTGCCTGGTGGCACGGTGACCTGCCCTCCGGTGTGCGCAAGGCCCCCGTGTACGCCGGCTTCCACCGGCACCAGGAGGACGGCGGGCCGCCCGTCGCCCGGGTCAGCGTGGTCGTCGTGCCCCTGGCGGATCCGGCCCGGATCGTCGCGGCCGACTGGGGCGACGGATACGGCGGTTACGAACCGGCGCCGGTGGAGGGGTACGCCGTCCTGTGCAGCCCCCCGTTCGACCCGTCGTCCGTCGCCGGGCGCGACGCCGAGGCCGACCTCCGCGAGGCCCGGCGCGTCATCGCGGCCGGGGACCACGAGGGCCGCCGGGCCAACTACGCGGAGATCGTCACCGATCCGGACCGGGAGGGCAACGTCCTGTTCTTCCCGGTCGTGGGCGAGGAGCGGGACGGCTACGAGGTGAAGGAGGAGGACGGCACGGTCGTCTGTGTCGCTTTCACCGCCCATGACTTCGACTGAAGCCGGTGATCCGGGCCACTCGGCGGGGGCGAGCAGGATCACGCCAGGTGGGGCGGTATTGGCCACAGGCGCGGCACAGGGTACCGTCGCTCTGATATCGACGACGGCATCACGGAAGCCGGTGTGAATCCGGCACGGTCGCGCCACTGTGGACGGGCGCCCCAGGAGGGGGCGTTCGCGAGTCAGACCCGGGGCCGTCGTCCTGTGCACCACCGAGATGGGACGCGAACTCCCAGAGGAGGCCCTGCCATGGCGCAGCATGTCGCCCAGCCGACCACCACCGCACCTGTCGTACCCGCCAAGCTGCCGCTGAGGGCCATCGCTCCCTGGGCGGTCTTCTTCGGCGTCCTGATGCTGGTCCTGCTCTACTTCGTCGGCGCCGAGCAGGGCGCCACATCCGTCGTCTCCGGCGAGGAGGTCCACGAGTGGGTGCATGACGCCCGCCACCTGCTCGGCTTCCCCTGCCACTGACGAGGGACGCCGCACACCCATGAACTCCGCAACGGTGAGAAACCTTCTCGTGCGGGGCATGCTCGCCGGCCTCGGTGCCGGCGTGCTCGCCCTGATCGTCGCCTATTTCCTCGGTGAGCCGAACGTCGACAGCGCCATCGGCTTCGAGGAGTCCCACGCTCCAGGACACGAGCACGAGGTCGAACTCGTCTCCCGCAGCCTGCAGTCCACCGCCGGTCTGGCCACCGGCGTACTGGTCTACGGGGTGGCCTTCGGAGGCATCGCCGCCCTCGCGTACTGCTTCGCCCTCGGCCGGGTGGGCCGCTTCGGTCCACGGGCCACGGCGCTGCTGCTCTCGGGTGCCGCGCTGCTCGCCGTGTACGTCGTGCCGTTCCTGAAGTACCCCGCGAACCCGCCCGCGGTCGGTGACCACGACACCATCGCCAAGCGGACCACGCTGTTCTTCCTGATGATGGTGCTCGGCGTCCTGCTCTCGGTCGCCGCGGTGATCGTCGGCAAGCGGCTCGCACCGGCGCTGGGCAACTGGTACGCCACCGTGGCCGCCGTGCTCGGCTTCGTCGCCGTCATCGGTCTGGCGTACGCGTTCCTGCCCTCGGTCAACGAGGTCCCGGCGGACTTCCCGGCCACCCTGCTGTGGCGGTTCCGCCTCTCCACCCTCGCCATGCAGGTCACGCTGTGGACGGGCTTCGGCCTCGTCTTCGGTGAACTGGCCGAGCGGCTGCTGCACCCGAAGCCCGCGGCGGTGTCCGCGGGCGCGGCGGTGGCCGCCCCGCGGTAGAGCGGCCGGCCAGGACGACGCGAGGGCCCACGGAACATCCGGGGGCCCTCTCGTGTGCGGTCGGGCACCTCAGGATCCGGCGGGCTCGGGGTCGGGCGAGTCCAGCGGGTGGCCCAGCCGCAGATTCCAGCGGCCGTCGCGTCCGCTGACCGAAGTCACCGTCAGAGGCGCCACGTCGACCCGCCAGAAGGCGGCCGGCGGCGCCCCCAGCACCTGCGCCGCCACGGCCCGTACGACCTCCGGCTCGACCACCGCGAGCGTACGGCCGTCCGTTTCCAGGGCCGCGTCCAGCCAGCGTCCCACCCGCGCGCACAGGTCCTCCACGGACTCCCCGCCGTGCGGCGCGGAGGACGGATCGGTGAGCCACCGGCCCAGCCCCTCCGGCTCGTCCGCGCCGACCTCCGCGAGGGTCAGGCCCCGCCAGCGCCCCACGTCCAGCCCCGCCAGCTCCTGAGCCTCCGCGGCGTCGAGGCCGAGGGCGGCCGCGGTCTCCCGGCAGCGCACACTGGGCGAGACCACGACCCGTACGGCGGCGGGCAGGGATCCGGCCGCGGCACGGGCCCGCGCCCTGCCGCCCGCGTCGATCGAGCCCCCGTCGTCGAAGCGGACCTGACGCGCCGACGCGTTCATGGCGGGCGAGACGAAACTGACACGGCTGGTCACGTGGGGGCTCCTCCTGGTGCGGTCCGGTGTCGTCGAAGCGTTCCGCGCGCCGGGCTCCCGGTGCTGACGCCGGGTGCCGCAGCAGCCTAGGTACGGGCGCGGGGAGTTGGCGAACCGGTGCGTGACGGCCCCGTCCGGCGGGACGTCCCACGGTTGCCGGGAACGACCGGGCGGCCTGCCTCGGGGCCACGGCGGACGACGAACCCACGCGCGGCACGGGTGCGAAGCCAGGCGAAGGCCGAACGGCTCTTCGCGGAGATCGGGGAGCGCGGCCTCCCCGGGTCGCGGATGCGGTCGCTGACCGCCCGTTCACCTCCGGACCCGGTGATCGGCGCGGACGACATCGGGTTCGCCGACCTCGGGCCGGTGTCCGAGGGAGTACTTGGCCGACTTCGGCTGGGCCGGCCGCGTCTGGACGCGGCCCGTCCCCGGTGCGGCGGACGCGCCGAAGGGCGCCCGGGACACCCCGGACGCCCTCCGTCGTCCCGCGATCGACCCCGTGGGGATCAGACCAGGTCGAACCGGTCCAGGTTCGAGACCTTGACCCAGGCCGCGACGAAGTCGTTCACGAACTTCTCCTTCGCGTCGTCGCCGGCGTAGACCTCCGCCAGGGCGCGCAGCTCGGAGTTGGAGCCGAAGACGAGGTCGGCACGGGTGCCGGTCCACTTCAGCTCGCCCGAGGCGGTGTCGCGGCCCTCGAAGGTGTGCTGGTCCGCCGAGGTCGACTTCCAGGTCGTGCCCAGGTCGAGCAGGTTGACGAAGAAGTCGTTGGTCAGCGTGCCCGGCCTGTCGGTGAGGACGCCGTGCGAGGACTGGCCGGTGTTGGCGCCCAGGACGCGCAGACCGCCGACGAGGACCGTCATCTCGGGGGCGCTCAGGGTGAGCAGGTTGGCCTTGTCGAGCAGCAGGTACTCGGCCGGCAGGCGGGTGCCCTTGCCGACGTAGTTGCGGAAGCCGTCCCAGGCCGGCTCCAGCGCGGCGAACGACTCGGCGTCCGTGTGCTCCTCGGTCGCGTCCACGCGGCCCGGCGTGAACGGGACCTCCACGTCGAAGCCCGCGTCCTTGGCGGCCTTCTCGACCGCGGCGGCACCGCCGAGGACGATCAGGTCGGCCAGGGAGACCTTCTTGGCGCCGGAGTTGAACTCCGACTGGATGCCCTCGAGGACGCTCAGGACGTGCCGCAGCTGGTCGGGGTCGTTGACCTCCCAGCCGCGCTGCGGCTCCAGGCGGATACGGGCGCCGTTGGCGCCGCCGCGCTTGTCGCTGCCGCGGAAGGTCGAGGCCGAGGCCCACGCGGTGGAGACGAGCTGCGAGACGGTCAGACCCGACCCGAGCAGCTTGGCCTTCAGGGCCGCGACGTCGGCGGCGTCGATGGTCTCGCCCTCGGCCTCCGGCAGCGGGTCCTGCCAGAGCAGGGTCTCCTCGGGGACCTCCGGGCCGAGGTACAGCGACTTCGGGCCCATGTCACGGTGGGTCAGCTTGTACCAGGCGCGGGCGAAGGCGTCCGCGAACTGGTCGGGGTTCTCGTAGAAGCGGCGCGAGATCTGCTCGTAGACCGGGTCGAAGCGCAGCGACAGGTCGGTGGTGAGCATCGTCGGGAGGTGCTTCTTCGACGGGTCGTGCGCGTCGGGGACGATCGCCTCGGCGTTCTTGGCCACCCACTGCTTGGCGCCGGCCGGGGACTCGGTCAGCTCGTACTCGTACTCGAAGAGGTTCTTGAAGAAGCCGTTGCTCCACCGGGTGGGCGTCGCGGTCCAGGTGACCTCGAGGCCGGACGTGATGGTGTCGCCGCCCTTGCCCGTGCCGTAGGTGCTCTTCCAGCCCAGGCCCTGGTCCTCGATCGAGGCGGCCTCGGGGTCGGCGCCGACGTGGTCCGCGGGGCCCGCGCCGTGGGTCTTGCCGAAGGTGTGACCACCGGCGATCAGCGCGACGGTCTCCTCGTCGTTCATCGCCATGCGGCGGAACGTCTCACGGATGTCGCGGGCCGCGGCCAGCGGGTCCGGGTTGCCGTTGGGGCCCTCCGGGTTGACGTAGATGAGGCCCATCTGGACCGCGCCGAGCGGGTTCTCCAGCTCGCGGTCGCCGCTGTAGCGCTGGTCGTCGAGCCAGGTGGTCTCGGGACCCCAGTACACGTCCTCCTCGGCCTCCCAGACGTCCTCGCGGCCGCCGCCGAAGCCGAAGGTCTCGAAGCCCATCTGCTCCAGCGCGACGTTGCCGGTGAGGATCATGAGGTCGGCCCAGGAGATGGACTGGCCGTACTTCTTCTTGACCGGCCACAGCAGACGGCGGGCCTTGTCCAGGTTGGCGTTGTCCGGCCAGCTGTTCAGCGGGGCGAAGCGCTGCTGGCCCGCGCCGGCGCCGCCGCGGCCGTCGCTGATGCGGTAGGTGCCCGCGCTGTGCCAGGCCATGCGGATCATCAGCGGGCCGTAGTTGCCGAAGTCGGCCGGCCACCAGTCCTGCGAGGTGGTGAGGACCTCGGCGATGTCCTGTTTCACGGCCTCCAGATCGAGGGCCTTGAACGCCGCCGCGTAGTCGAAGTCCTCACCGAGGGGGTTCGCCACCGCCGGGTTCTTGGCGAGGATCTTCAGGTTGAGCCGCTCCGGCCACCACTGGCGGTTGCCGCCGCCCTGGGTCGGGTGCGCGGCCCGGTCGTGCGCTACCGGGCACTTCGCTTCGGCGGGGGTGTTCTCAGACATGGGAATCCTTCCGGACTGGGGGGTCACGGTGCTGCGGTACCGGCGGTGGAACAGGCGGGGCACAGGCCCCAGTAGATGACCTCGGCCTCGTCGATCGCGAAGCCGCGGTCGTCGGCCGCGGTGAGACAGGGGGCGTGGCCGACCGCGCAGTCGACGTCGGCGACGACACCGCACGACCGGCACACGAGATGGTGGTGGTTGTCCCCGACGCGCCCCTCGAACCGCGCCGGGCTGCCGGGCGGCTCGATGCGGCGCACGAGTCCGGCCGCGGTCAGCGCGTGCAGCGCCTCGTACACGGCCTGTACGGAGATGTGGCCGACGCGGTCGCGCACTCCGGACGCGATCGTCTCGACGTCGAGGTGATCGCCGTCGCGGACGGTCTCGAGCAGTGCGACGCGGGCGGCCGTCACCCGCAGGCCGGCACCGCGCAGCTCTTCGGCGACGGTTCGGGGCTGGGGTGCAGTCATGGGGAACAACCTACTTCGCTAAACACGAATAATTCAAGAAAACGAGCGCGCCAAGTTTGGCGTGTCACATCGTACCCGTTTCGTCCCTTTATGGTCGATACGGGAAGGGGGTGGATGCGGCCCGTGGGGCGGCTGGGCCGTCAGGGGTGTGACCGGAAACGGCGTGCCAGAATGGGCGGGCCGACGTTCGTACCGATCCACCGAGGTTCCCCCGTGACCAAGCCCGTGGCCCGCGAGCCGCAGCGCCGAAACTCGCGGTCCAACCGGGCGCGCATCCTCGCCACGGCCCGCCGGGAGCTCGGCCTGAACCCGGACATCACCCTGGAGGAGCTGGCGCGCGCCTCCGGTGTCGTGCGGCGCACCCTCTTCGGGCACTTCCCCGGGCGCGCGGCACTGCTGGAGGCGCTCGCGGAGGAGGCCTCCGAGACGCTGCGCGGGGTGCTGGAGACCGCCAGGCGGCCCGAGGAGCCGGCCGAGCGGGCGCTCGCGCACTTCGTGCGCTGCATCTGGCCCGTCGGCGACCGCTACCGGCTGCTTCTGTCGCTGGCCCGGCGCGACCTGGGCGTGGAGCGCGTCGCGGAGATCCTGGCGCCGGCCCGTGACGAGGTCACGTCCATCCTGGAGCGGGGCCGGGATGCCGGCGTCTTCCATGCGCAGTTGCCGCCCGCCGTGCTGAGCGCGGGCCTGGAGGCCATGCACTTCGCCCTGCTGGAGCAGGTCAACACCGGCGCCCTGGAGGACGACGGGACCCGGGCGGCCGTCGTCACGCTCATCGCGGCCGGGGTGCCGGTCGACCGTGCGCGGGCCGTGGTCGCGGAGGTCGCGCCGGAGGCGGCGGTCGTGACGGTGATGGGGTCCCGCGGCGAGGACTGAGGGGCGTACGGCAGGTCCGGCGCGAAGGAACGTGACGAAGGGGGCCCTCCCGGAGGGCCCCCTTCGGCGTTCTCCGGCCCACGCTATTTGCACACTGCTGAGCAATCACCTACTCTGCACACCAGTGGGCAATTATCTCGTCGCCGCTAGGAGTCCCCATGCCTTTCCTTGCCACCACACCCGTGGAGAAGATGACGGGGCCGTATCAGCGGCGCTGGTGGGCCCTTCTCGTGCTGTGCCTGAGTCTGCTGATCGTGGTCATGGCGAACACCTCGCTGATCGTGGCCGCGCCGGACATGACGACCGACCTGGGCCTGTCCAGCAGTGACCTACAGTGGGTCATCGACGGCTACACCGTCCCGTACGCCGCGCTGATGCTGGTGCTGGGCTCGATCGGCGACAAGTACAGCCGCCGGGGCGCGCTCATCGTCGGTCTGCTGGTCTTCGCGGGCGGCTCGGTCATGGGCAGCCTCGTGGACGAGACGGCCCTCGTCATCACGGCCCGGGCGATCATGGGAGTCGGCGCCGCGGTGGTCATGCCGGCGACGCTGTCGCTGCTCGTCGCGATGTTCCCCAGGCGGGAGCGGGCCCAGGCCATCACGGCCTGGACCGCCACCTCCGGTCTGGCCATCGCCGTCGGCCCGCTGGTGGCCGGCTGGCTGCTGGAGGACCACGCCTGGGACTCGACCTTCCTGATCAACGTCCCCATCGCGGTCGCCGCCGTCGTCGGCGCGCTCGCTCTGGTCCCGCCGTCCAGGGCGGAGGCCATGGGCCGCATCGACTACGTCGGCGGTCTGCTGTCGATCGTCTCCGTCGGCTCCCTCGTCTACGCCACGATCGAGGGCCCGCACTTCGGCTGGGGCACCGGCCCGATCACCGCGGCCGTGGCCGCAGGCGTGGGTCTGTCGGCCTTCGTGGCCTGGGAGCTGCGCCACCCGCACCCCATGCTGGATGTGCGCAAGTTCGCCCGGCGGCCGTTCAGCGGGTCGATGCTCGCGGTCCTGTTCTTCTTCTTCGGCACCTTCGGCTCCATCTACTACGCGACGCAGTACCTGCAGTTCGTGCTCGGCTACGACGCGCTGGAGACCGGCGTACGGCTGCTGCCGCTGGCCGGAGCCGTGTTCGCCGGCGCCGCGGTCACCGGCCGGCTGACCCCGAAGCTGGGCATGAAGCCCCTGGTGGTGGCCGGCATGGCGATCGGCAGCGCGGGTGTGTTCCTGCTGACCCGGATCGAGTCGGGCTCCGGCTACACCGACTTCCTGCCGTCGCTGCTGATGCTCGGCTTCGCGATCGGCCTGAGCGTCTCCCCGGCCACCGACACCATCATGGGTTCCTTCCCCGAGTCGGAGCTGGGCGTCGGCGGCGGCGCGAACGACACCGCGCTGGAACTGGGCGGCTCCCTCGGTATCGCCGTCCTCGGCTCGCTGCTGGGCACCGCCTACCGTGACAAGCTGTCCGACCTGGTCGGCGGTCACCTTCCGGCCGCCGCGCTGGACACGGCCAAGGACTCGGTGGGCGGCGGTATCGCGGTCGCCGAGCAGATAGCGACGAACCCGGCCGGCGGACCCCAGCAGGCCCAGGCCCTCATCGACGCCGTGCACGAGGCCTTCGCCCACAGCGTCGCCCAGACCAGCCTCATCGGCGGGATCATCATGGCCGCGGGCACGATGATCGTCCTCGCCGTACTGCCCGGCCGCCGGGCCGCCTCCGGCACGGCACGGACCCAGCAGCCGGCGGACACGGAGCGTACGAAGGAGCCGGTGGACGCCCGCTGAGGAACAGCCCCCGAGGGACTCATGCGGAGGCCGGGCATCTCGCGCCCGGCCTCCGCCGCGTCGGCTGGCGCCCGCCGCCCGCTCCCGCAAGGCCCTGCGGACAGACTCCGGGGACCACGTCCGCCAAGGCCCGGCGGGCCCCGGCCGACGGCCGCTCCCGCAAGGCTTTTCGGGCCCCGGCCGACGGCCGGTTCCGCCGAGATCCCCCGCGCCCGTCCCTCCCGCAGCCGTTTGGGCGCCGCCCGCGCCGCGACGCCGCCCGCCGCGAGCCCCGTTCCGGTCGGCGCGAGGCGCTGGTTGAGCTCGTCCGGCACGATGCCGGGCTGGACGACACAGGTACGGGCGTCGGCCTCCGCGCGGCGCAGTACGTCGACCAGTCGATCGCCACGGCCGGCGGGGTTGGCGCACCGTCCGGCCAGACCGGTCCCGCCGCCCCGCGACGGTCGGCCGGAAGGCCGAGGCGTCGGTGGAGCACGCGGCCCGGCTCCCGGCGTCGTACCCGCACCTCCCGTCGACGCGCGTGGCAGGCGCCGGGTGCCAGGGGGCGTACGGCCAAGCAGGCTCAGTCGGGCGTGCCGACGGCCTCGGAGGCCGGCCCCGGATCGGCTTCTCCCGCCAGATTCAGCAGTCCTCGCACCGCGGCGCACTGGTCCGGCCCCACGACGTGGGTCAGCGCCCCGGCGACCGTCTCGGCGAGGGAGCCGGACGCCTCCCGCAGCAGGGTGCGGGCCTTGTCGGTGAGGGCGATCTCGACGCCTCGCCGGTCGCCGCAGACCGCCTTGCGGGTGACCAGGCCGGCGTGCTGGAGGCAGGCGATCTGGTAGGTGAGCCGGGTCTTCGGGCGGCCCAGCAGCTCCGCGACCCGCGTCATCCGCAGGCCCTCCCCGGGGTGTTCCGCCAGCAGGCACAGGACCAGGAACTCGTCGTGCGAGACATCGAGCCGCTCCTTGACCACCGACCGCAGCCGCTGCTCCACCGCTCCCGTGGCGGCCAGCAGCAGCATCCAGGCGCGCAGCTCGGGCGGGAGCAGTCCCGTGCCCTTCGCGGACGGGCATTCGGGCAGGTCGGAGGCTTGCTCATCGAGGTCGGCCATGGTCCGAGTGTACCTGTTGTCCATTTTTGAACGACAGTGTTGTCCAATTTTGGATAACCCGCTAGCGTGAGTCATCCAAATTTGAACCACTCGTAAGGGGAAGACCATGACCGTCGCCGTGGAAACCGGACTGTGGCAGCTCGACGCGAGCGCCTCCGCCGTCGCCCTGAGGCACAGGACGATGTGGGGCCTGGTGACCGTCAAGGGCACCTTCGCCGCCGTGAGCGGCGCCGGCGAGGTGGCCGCCGACGGCACCGCCACCGGCACGCTCACCCTGGACGTGGCCTCCCTCGACACGAAGAACGCCAAGCGCGACGAGCACCTGCGCGGCGCCGACTTCTTCGACACCGCGCACCACCCCGAGATCACCTACGCCGTGCGGTCCGCCGAACTCCGCTCCGGCGACACGGTCGAGGTGTCCGGGCAGCTCACCGTGCGGGGCATCAGCAGGCCCCACACCTGCACCGCGAAGCTGACCGGCGCGAGCGCCGACGCCCTCACGCTGGACACCGAATTCACCGTCGACCGGGGCGAGTTCGGCCTGGGCTGGAACCAGCTGGGCATGATCCGGGGCCTGACCGCGGTCACCGCCACGCTCCGCTTCACACGCACCACGGCCGCCTGACGCGGCGCCCCGGCCCCGGCGCACCGGAGACGCACGCCGCGCGGCCCCTGGACCCGGACCCGGACCCGGATCTGGACCCCGAACCCGGACCCCGGACCCGGCCCCGGACCCCGGACCCGGACCCGGACCCCGGACCCGGGGCCGCGGCCGCTGTGTCGGAAAGGACACCTTCATACGCTGTGCCGACCCCGGTGAATCGCGGCAGCACGCCCCCCCCCGCCGCTCGCGAACCCACTCGTCGCGACGCCGGCTGCCAAGTGCATGGCACAGGAACGGAGTTGCGTCCGGTGAGCGCGTTGTTCCCGGCCGTGAACGTTCCGGTGGGCGGGAGGCGAGAAGCCTCCGTGGGGTCTCTGTGGCGGTCGCGGTCCGTGTCGCTGTTGGGCCGAACGGGTGACTTGGCGTAAGAATTGGCCGGTGCAGGCATTGAGTGCGAGTCAGTTCGGGGGGAGCCGGTGAACCGGTACGACGTCACCGATGAGCAGTGGGAAGGGCTCGCCCAGGTCGTTCCGCTGAGAGGCCGGGACGCGTGGCCGTCGGCGGTGAACCACCGCGCGCTCCCCGACGCCGAGACGGAGACGCGCCGCCGCTTCGTCGTCCTGCGGGTCAATGTCTTCGCGGACGCCCGGGAGGTCGCCGAGACCCTCATGGCCGGCATCCCGGTCCTGCTCGACCTCACCGGCGCGGAGACCGAGGTCGCCAAGCGCGTCCTCGACTTCTCCACCGGCGTAGTCTTCGGCCTCGCCAGCGGCATGCACCGCGTCGACCGCAACGTCTTCCTCCTCACCCCACCGGGCACCGAGGTGAGCGGGATCATGGAGGGAGCCGGGGTGCCGGGGGTCTGACAGGGGCCGGTCGGGGGCCTGCGGCGTCAGCGTCGGTGGTCGCCCGATCGTAGGAAGCTCCCGGGGGCGGAACGGTTCGCCGGGAACCCGCGGTCCTACGGTCCGGACATGACCGCGCCACGCGCCTCGTCCTTCGCACCGGCCCCCGCACCGGGGCCCGCTCCCCGGCACCCCGTCCGCCCCTGTCTCACCGAGCTGCGGCTCTCCGCGTTCGCCGGGCACCGGCGGGCCCGGTTCCCGCTGGGGGTGGTCACCGTGCTGGCCGGGCCGAGCGGGAGCGGGAAGAGCACCGCCGTGCGGGCCTACGAGGCGCTGGCGCGGCTCGGCGGCGGAGCCCGGCTCGCCGACGTCTTCCCCGACCCCCTCGCCTGTGTGCCCGAGCGGGCGCGGCCCGACGCCCAGCGGCGCCGCGGGTTCCGTATCGGCTGCACCGCCGACGGCCCCGAGGGCCCGGTCCGCCTCGACGTCGCCGTCCAGGCCGAACCCGAGCTGCGCGTCGTGGGGGAGCGGCTGAGCGCCGACGGGCTCGTGCTCCTGGAGACCGCCCTGCGTGATCCGGGCCGGCGCACGGTGCAGGCCGCCTGGCACACCGCCGGATCCGCGCCCGTCACCCGCGCCCCGCTGCCCGACGACCGGCTCGGCACGGCCCTGCTGCCGCTGCGCGTGGCCGGCAGGACCGACGGGCAGCGGCAGGTGCTCGCCGCCGCCGAGCAGATGGTCGTCGCGCTGCGGTCCGTCTTCGTGTGCGACCCGCAGCCGGAGTGGATGGCAGCCCCGGTGCCCACCGGCTCCGGGCGGCTGCTCGGCGGCTGCGACAACCTCGCCGACGTGGTCCTGCGCACCCGCGAGGAGTGCGCCCACCGGCACGCGCACCTGGTCACGGCCCTGGAGGCCGGGTGCGCCGGGCGGGTCGCCGACCTGCGGGCCGAGCTCCTGTCCGACGGCACGGTCCGCGCGCTGCTCGACCGCGGCGACGGCACCGCCACGGAACTCGCCCGGCTCGGCTACGGCGAACTGCGCTACCTCGCCCTCGCCCTGGTCCTGCTCACCGGCCCCGGCGTCCTCGACCTGGACACGGCCGGCGAGGTGCCCTCCGCGATGCAGACC
Organism: Streptomyces sp. NPDC001381; assembly: GCF_042895685.1. Lineage (NCBI taxonomy): Bacteria > Bacillati > Actinomycetota > Actinomycetes > Kitasatosporales > Streptomycetaceae > Streptomyces > Streptomyces sp. NPDC001381. Next base: position 196,037 of record NZ_JBIAWO010000012.1, read on the forward strand.
CTCACCCTGCTCACCGACAACCTCGACCGGGGCCTGGACGTCCGGCAGCGCACCGGACTGCTGCGGCTGGCCGTGCGCATGGCCGACCGCGGGCACATCCGCTGTGTCGGCGCCGTGAGCGACCCGTCGTACGCCGTCCGGACCGAGGGAGTGACGGTGGTACACCTGGGGCCGTGACCGAACATCCCGAACCCCTCGACGTGGCGACCCTGCAGCGCAGGCTGGCCGAGTTCGCCGCCGCGCGGAACTGGCAGCCCTTCCACACCCCCAAGAACCTCGTCGCCGCGCTCAGTGTGGAGGCCTCCGAACTGGTCGAGATCTTCCAGTGGCTGACCCCGGAGGAGTCGGCGCGCGTCATGGACGACCCGGAGACCGCCCACCGGGTGACGGACGAGGTCGCCGACGTCCTCGCGTATCTGCTGCAACTGTGCGAGGTGCTCGGCATCGACCCGCTCGCCGCCCTCGACGCGAAGATCGACCGCAACGAGCGGAGGTTCCCCGCACCCTGAGCGGCTGTGGACAACTCTGGATTTCCGCGGTCCGCTTTCACTCTCCGGAGTCATCGAACGGTCCGAAACCGATTTGTTGTCCACAGATTTCCGTCTTCCTCTGGCTTTTCGTCCCACTGGACCTCACTCTGGGTAGTGGAACACTCCCTGTGCGCGAGGGGAGTTCAGGTGGACGCGCGAGGAGCGCGTCTGGACAGACGGGGGCTGCGCATGGACGCGATGCGGCTCATCCTGACGAGCAGGCGTGCGCTCGCGGGCGGCGGCGGCAGGACGGAGATCCTCACGGAGGTGTGGCAGGCACAGGCCCTGGCCCAGGCGATAGGAAGCCGCCTGGCTGTCTCGGGCCCGCCCGAACTGCGGGGCGAGGCCCTGGGGCTGACGGAGCTGGCGGGCCGGGGCTGCGGAGTGCTGGACGCCCCCGACCTCGACCCCGGTGACCTGCGGGCCGCCCAGCTCACCGCCCTGGAGGACGCCCGCGGGGCCCTGCTCGACCTGGGCGGTCTGCTCGGCGAGGTCGGCATCGCCCTGGTCGCCCTCGCCAGCGCGGCGGACGACCAGGGCACGTACTGGCAGTGCATGGAGGCCATCGACGCGGCCGACGAGTCCAGGGACCGCGTCCTGGAGATGCTGCGCAAGCTGGCGGCGAGAGAGGAGAGAGAGGAGAGGGAAGGGGCCGCCTTACCGGAGAGATGAACCCGGGCGGGTCATCGGCGCGGGCCCTCGCCAGGCAGGATGGAGGACATGGATCTTCGTATCTTCACCGAACCCCAGCAGGGTGCCACCTACGACACCCTCCTCACCGTGGCGAAGGCCACCGAAGACCTGGGCTTCGACGCCTTCTTCCGCTCCGACCACTATCTGAAGATGGGCGACGTCGACGGCCTTCCGGGCCCCACGGACGCCTGGATCACCCTCGCCGGCCTCGCCCGTGAGACCAAGCGCATACGCCTCGGCACGCTCATGACCGCCGCCACCTTCCGGCTGCCCGGCGTCCTCGCCATCCAGGTCGCGCAGGTGGACCAGATGTCCGGCGGCCGTGTGGAACTCGGCCTGGGCGCGGGCTGGTTCGAGGAGGAGCACACGGCGTACGGCATTCCCTTCCCCAAGGCGAAGTTCGGCCGCCTGGAGGAGCAGTTGGAGATCGTCACCGGCCTGTGGGCCACCCGGCCGGGCAAGACCTTCGACTTCCACGGCGAGTACTACGACCTCAGGGAATCGCCCGCGCTGCCCAAGCCGGCCCAGCCGAAGATCCCGGTGCTGATCGGCGGCCACGGTACGAGCCGCACGCCCCGGCTCGCGGCCCGGTTCGCGGATGAGTTCAACATGCCCTTCTCCTCGCCCGAGGACAGTGAGCGTCAGTTCGGACGGGTGCGGGCCGCGGCCGAGGAGATCGGCCGGGACGCCGACGCGATCACCTTCTCCAACGCCCTCGTCGTCTGCGTCGGCAAGGACGACCGGGAGGTCGCCCGCCGCGCCGCCGCCATCGGCCGCGAGGTCGAGGAACTCAAGACCAACGGCCTGGCCGGCACCCCGGCCGAGGTCGTCGAGAAGATCGGCCGCTACGCCGGGACCGGCTCCCGCCGGATCTACCTCCAGGTCCTCGACCTGCACGACCTGGACCACCTGGAGCTGATCTCCGCCCAGGTGCAGTCACAGCTGCCGTAGGGCCGGACGCCCGCCGGATCCGGTCCGGCGGGCCGTCTCCCGCAGGTCGGCACATGACACGGCCGCCCCCGACGACCCGCCGCGCCCGGTCACCGCGAGACCCGGCGCGTCCGCCGTCCCCGGCCGGCCCGCTCCGCCGCACCACCACCGAGGCCGGCGAGGACGCCGGGAAATTCCCGCGTGCACCCCGGCCGATCTCTGTACGTTGGAGGCGCGCGCGAGCGCACTACCAGCGCTTTCGCTTCTACCGAACTCTTTCGAGGCAACCACCGTGTTCCTGACGATCACCGCCACCGGCACCCCCGAACGCCCCGCCACCGATCTGGGCTACCTGCTGCACAAGCATCCCGACAAATCGCAGGCGTTCTCCACCTCCTACGGCAAGGCGCACGTCCTCTACCCCGAGGCCGACGCCCAGCGGTGCACGGCGGCGCTGCTGCTGGAGGTGGATGCCGTGGCGCTGGTCAGGCGCGGCAAGGGAAAGGGCCGCGGCGGCGCCCCCGACGCGGCGCTCGCCCAGTACGTCAACGACCGCCCTTACGCGGCCTCCTCGCTGCTCGCCGTGGCGCTGAGCGCCGTCTTCTCCAGCGCGATGCGGGGCGTGTGCACCGCCAGGCCCGAACTCCCCGCGCAGCCGAGGCCGTTGCGCGTCGAGGTGCCCGCGCTGCCCGCCCGGGGCGGCGCCGGTCTCGTCAGCCGGCTCTTCGAGCCGCTCGGCTGGACGGTGACCGCCGACCCGGTGGCCCTGGACACTCGGTTCCCCGAGTGGGGCGACTCGCGGTACGTCCGCCTGGTCCTGGAGTCGGAGACGCTGACCCTCGCCGAGGCACTGCGCCATCTGTACGTGCTGCTGCCGGTCCTGGACGACGCCAAGCACTACTGGGTCGCCTCCGACGAGGTCGACAAGCTGCTGCGCGCGGGCGAGGGCTGGCTGCCCCAGCACCCCGAGCAGAAGCTGATCACCAGCCGCTATCTCTCGCGCCGCTGGTCGCTGACCCGGCAGGCGATGGAGCGCCTGGAGCTGGTGCGGCTCGCCGAGACCGACGACAGCGAGGTCGAGGACATCGACAACGCGGTCGGGGCGGAGGCGGAGACCGAGGAGAAGCCCACCCCGCTGGCCGTGCAGCGGCGGGACGCGATCATCGCCGCGCTGACGGCGTCCGGGGCCACACGCGTGCTCGACCTCGGCTGCGGCCAGGGCGAGTTGGTACAGGCGCTGCTGAAGGACCCGCGGTTCACCGAGATCGTCGGCGTCGACGTGTCGATGCGCGCGCTCACCATCGCTGCCCGGCGCCTGAAGCTGGACCGGATGGGCGAGCGGCAGGCGTCCCGCGTCCGGCTCCTGCAGGGCTCGCTCGCGTACACCGACACCAGCCTGGGGGGCTACGACGCCGCCGTGCTCAGCGAGGTGATCGAGCACCTCGACCTGCCCCGGCTGCCGGCCCTGGAGTACGCGGTGTTCGGCTCGGCCCGCCCGCGTACGGTCCTGGTGACCACCCCGAACGTGGAGTACAACGTCCGCTGGGAGAGTCTCCCGGCCGGACACGTCCGGCACGGCGACCACCGCTTCGAGTGGACCCGCGAGGAGTTCCGCGCCTGGGCGTCCGCGGTGGCCGAACGGCATGGATACGACGTGCGGTTCGGCCCCGTCGGCCCGGACGACCCCGAGGTGGGGCCGCCCACGCAGATGGCCGTGTTCGAACTGAGCGCGCCCACCACGAAGACCACGCACGAGAAGGAGGCGAAGGCGGCATGACCGAGACCCAGACCCAGATCCAGACCCGGGCCGGGGGCCGGGTGCTGCCCGTCACCGACCTGTCCCTCGTCGTGCTGATCGGCGCGTCCGGTTCCGGCAAGTCGACGTTCGCGCGACGCCACTTCAAGCCCACCGAGGTCATCTCCTCCGACTTCTGCCGAGGCCTGGTCTCCGACGACGAGAACGACCAGAGCGCGACGGGGGACGCCTTCGACGTCCTGCACTACATCGCGGGCAAGCGGCTCGCGGCCGGCCGCCGCACCGTCGTCGACGCGACCAGCGTCCAGCAGGACTCCCGCCGCCAGCTGGTCGAGCTGGCCAGGAAGCACGACGTGCTGCCCATCGCCATCGTGCTCGACGTGCCGGAGGAGGTGTGCGCCGAGCGCAACGCGGCCCGTACCGACCGCGCCGACATGCCCCGCCGGGTCATCCAGCGCCACACCCGCGAACTCCGGCGTTCGCTGCGCCACCTGGAGCGTGAGGGCTTCCGCAAGGTGCACGTCCTGCGGGGCGTGGAGGACGTGGAGAACGCCACCGTCGTCACCGAGAAGCGGTTCAACGACCTGACCCACCTCACCGGCCCCTTCGACGTCATCGGTGACATCCACGGCTGCGCCGCCGAACTGGAGTCGCTGCTGGGCAAGCTGGGCTACGCCGACGGCGTCCACCCGGAGGGCCGGCAGGCGGTGTTCGTCGGCGACCTCGTCGACCGCGGCCCGGACAGCCCGGGCGTGCTGCGGCGCGTGATGTCGATGGTCAAGTCGGGCAACGCCCTGTGCGTGCCCGGCAACCACGAGAACAAGTACGGCCGTCACCTCAAGGGCCGCAAGGTCCAGCACACCCACGGACTCGCCGAGACGATCGAGCAGATGGAGGGCGAGAGCGAGGAGTTCAGGGCCGAGGTCCGGGCGTTCATCGACGGACTGGTCAGCCACTACGTCCTCGACGGCGGCCGGCTGGTGGTCTGCCACGCCGGTCTGCCGGAGCGGTACCACGGCCGCACCTCGGGCCGGGTCCGTTCGCACGCGCTGTACGGCGACACCACGGGCGAGACCGACGAGTTCGGCCTGCCGGTGCGCTACCCGTGGGCGGAGGACTACCGGGGCCGGGCGGCCGTCGTCTACGGCCACACGCCCGTCCCGGAGGCGACCTGGCTGAACAACACCATCTGCCTGGACACCGGTGCCGTCTTCGGCGGCAAGCTGACCGCGCTGCGCTGGCCGGAGCGCGAGCTGGTCGACGTACCGGCGGAGCGGGTCTGGTACGAGCCGGCCCGGCCGCTGAGGTCGGAGGCGCCCGGCGGGCACGACGGACGTCCGCTGGCCCTGGCGGACGTCCACGGCCGGCGGATCGTCGAGACCCGGTACGACGGCCAGGCACGGATCTCGATCCGCGAGGAGAACGCGGCCGCGGCCCTGGAGGTCATGAGCCGTTTCGCGGTCGACCCGCGCCTGCTGCCGTACCTGCCGCCGACCATGGCCCCGACCGCGACCAGCCGGGTGGAGGGCTATCTGGAGCACCCGGCGGAGGCGTTCGCGCAGTACGCCGCGGACGGTGTCGAGCGGGTCGTGTGCGAGGAGAAGCACATGGGCTCGCGGGCGGTGGCCCTGGTGTGCCGCGACGCCGACGCGGCGCGCAGGCGCTTCGGCGTGGACGGGCCGACGGGATCGCTGTACACCCGCACCGGCCGCCCGTTCTTCGACGACGCGTCGGTGACCGAGGAGATCCTCGGCCGGATACGGACGGCGGTCGACGAGGCGGGGATCTGGACGGAGCTCGACACGGACTGGCTGCTGCTGGACGCCGAGCTGATGCCGTGGTCGCTGAAGGCGTCGGGGCTGCTGCGCTCGCAGTACGCGGCGGTGGGCGCCGCCTCCGGGGCGGTCTTCCCGGGGGCGCTGGCCGCCCTGGAGGGCGCCGCGGCCAGGGGCGTCGACGTCACGGACCTCCTGACCCGGCAGCGTGAACGCGCCTCGGACGCGGCGGCGTTCACGGAGGCGTACCGGCGCTACTGCTGGTCGACGGACGGCCTGGACGGCGTGCGCCTGGCACCGTTCCAGATCCTGGCGGTCCAGGGCCGCAGTCTGGCGAGCCTGCCCCACGACGGTCAGCTGGCCCTGCTGGACCGCCTGGTGGAGCACGACAGCACCGGTCTGCTGCAGACCACCCGCCGCCTGTACGTCGACACCGGCGACCCCGAGTCGGTGCGGGCCGGCGTCGACTGGTGGCTGGAGATGACCGGCCGGGGCGGCGAGGGCATGGTCGTCAAGCCGCTCGGCGCGGTCGTGCGCGACGGGCAGGGCCGCCTGGTCCAGCCCGGCATCAAGTGCCGGGGCCGCGAGTACCTCCGGATCATCTACGGCCCGGAGTACACGCGCCCCGACCACCTCGCACGCCTGCGCGGACGCTTCCTGAACCACAAGCGGTCCCTCGCGATCCGCGAGTACGTCCTCGGTCTGGAGGCCCTGGACCGGCTGGCCGAGGGCGAGCCGCTGTGGCGGGTCCACGAGGCGGTGTTCGGAGTGCTGGCGCTGGAGTCGGAGCCGGTGGACCCGAGGCTGTGACCCCGGCCGGGCCGACGGCCCGCGCGAGCCGGAGGACCTGCCCGGCCCTCCGGCTCGCCCCGGGCGCCGCACACCGGTGCGCGCACACCGGTTCCGGCGTCACTGGTTCCCGTGCACTGGTTCGGGCGTCACTGGTTCCGGCGCACCGGTTCCGGTGTCACCGGTTCCCGTGCACCGGTTCCGGTGTCACCGGTTCTCGTGCACCCGCTCCCGCGTGACCTGTTCCGGCGTCACGGGTCCCCGGTCCCGCGTGACCTGTTCCGGCGTCATCGGTTCCCGCGCACTCGTGCCCGTGCCGCCGGTTCCCGTGCACCGGTCCCGTGCACCATGTCCCGCGCACCGGACTCCGCGCACAGGACTCCGCGCACCAGTTCCCGCGTCACCGGCCCCCGCGCCACCGGCGGCCGTGTCCCTGCCCCCAGGTGACGCCGGAACCGCCGTTCATCCCACCAGTCGCAGCCGCTCCCCGCACACCCCGACCCGCACCGTCTGCCCCCAGGTCAGCTCCACGGCGTCGCTCTCGATGCCGTCCCCGAAGGCGACGAGCCGCTCGGACTCGACGGTGAGGGTCAGCCGGCCCCCGGCGGCCAGCTCGCCCGCCACGCACGACGTCCCCGTCGCCGGTGACGGCCACGCCTCGCGTACGAACCACACCAGCCGTTCCTCCGTCGGCCCCGGCAGCCGCAGGCCGCCGCCGCGTTCCTGCCAGACCGAGCGGATCCAGCCGGTGGCCCCCGTGCCGGTGCCGACCAGTACCCCGGAGGATGCCTGGGCCTCGACGACACCCCCGTCGTCCTCGAGGCCCAGGCGGTAGCGGGCGGTCTGGTGACCGGCGGCGCCGAGGTAGATCTCGTTGAGGGCCAGCAGCCGCTGCGTGTCGTCGGCGACGGCTTCGACCATGGTCAGTTCGGACCCGCCGGTGGCGGACGCGAACACCGAGGGCAGGAGCGCCCCGGCGTCCCCCGGGCGGTGACGGACCAGGACGCCCGGGTTGCGGCCGGGGTCGGTGTCGATGCCCACCACCGGCTGTCCGGCGAGGTACTTGGCGACGTTCGCCACCAGACCGTCCTGTCCGACGACGATCACCACGTCCTCCGGCGCGAAGAGGAAGCGGTCCAGGTCGGCGCGCTCGACCCGGGTCTGACGCCAGGTCAGGGGAATCGCCGCCGTCACCTCCGCCAGGGCCCGCCTCGTACGGCGGTGGCGTTCCGCCACCTCCTCGATGTCCCTGCCCCGCGAGGAGAGGAAGAAGGCGGCCTGGCCGTGCGTGCCGTGCCGGGCCACCAACTCCTCGTACTCCGTGGTGCGATGGACCAGCACGGCCCGCGGGGCGAGGCTCACTCCCGGGCTCCCAGCTTGGCGAGCAGCCCGGTCAGCACGTCCGGCGAGACGGTCACGCTGTCGATGTGCGGCAGGTTCTCCGCGAGACGGGTTCCGGTGAGGGCGTGCAGGGTCGCCACGTCCACGTCCGCGTGGACCCGCAGCCAGGCCGCCTGGGCCTGGGCCCGTGCCTCGCCGACCTCGCGCGCCGCCTCGGCCTCCGCGCGGGCGAGCCGTACGGAACGGGCGGCCTCCGCCTCCGCGAGCCTGACCGTGCGCGCCGACTCCGCCTCGGACAGCCGCTCCGAGCGCAGCGCCTCGGCGTCGGCCAGCCGGACCTGCGTGGCCGCCTCCGCCTCGGACAGCTTCACGGCCCGGGCCGCCTCGGCCTCGGCCAGTTTCACCGAGCGCGCGGCCTCCGCCTCCGCCAGCCGGACCGTCCGGGTCGCCTCGGCCTCCGCCCGCACCTTGTCCGCGGCCGCGCTCTCCTCCGCCTCGCGGCGGGTGTTGGTGCCGCGCTGCTCGACCAGCTGCTCCTCGCGCCGGGCGAGTTCGATCTTGCTGGCCAGTTCGTTCTCGGCGATGGTCCGCTCCCGCTCGACGGCCACCGCCCGCCGCTCGTACGTCGCCCGGTCGGCCTCCTGCTGGATCTGCTCGCGGGCCGGCGTGCGCAGCGCGCGCTCCACCTCGGGCTCCGGACGCAGCGCGACCACGCGCACGGCGACCACCTCGATGCCCGTGGCGGGCAGGCGCGGCTCCGCCGCCAGCCCCGCCGCGACCCGCTCCCGCACCGCCGTCACCCCGTCGACCAGTGCCTCCGCCAGCGGTGTGCGGGCGAGGACGTCCAGGGCGTGCTGCTGGGCCGTCTCGGTCAGCAGGGTGCCGAGCTGCTCCAGGGGCGCGCCGCGCCAGACCCCGGTGTCCGGGTCGATGGAGAAGTCCAGGCGGGCGGCGGCCACGGCGGGGTCGCTGATCCGGTAGGTCACCGTCGCCTGTACGGCGACGTCCTGGAAGTCGGCCGTACGGGCGTGGAAGGTCATGGCCAGCTCGCGGTCGTCGACCGGCACTTCGGAGAGCGCCGCGGTCAGCGAGCGGAACCAGAAGCTGAGTCCGGTCCCGTCGTGCACGAGCGTCCCCGAGCGGTGGTGGCGGATGTGTGCCGTCGGGGCGCCGCGCAGATGGCGCCAGCCCAGCCGCCGGGTGATGTCGGCCATGAGTGATCCCCCTCGCCCTCGCGATTTTCGTCAGTAGGACGATAATCAAGGAGCCGGTTGTCGTCAAGGGGACGAAAACAAGGGGACGCGAAACGGTCTCGCGGAGGGTGAAGACGGGTCCCGGTGGTCAGGATGGAGGCATGGGATTCCATGTCGACTCCGAGGCCGGGCGGCTGCGCCGCGTCATCCTGCACCGGCCGGATCTCGAGCTCAAAAGGCTCACCCCCAGCAACAAGGACGCGCTCCTCTTCGACGACGTGCTGTGGGTGCGCCGGGCGCGCGCCGAGCACGACGGGTTCGCCGACGTCCTGCGCGACCGCGGCGTCGAGGTCCATCTCTTCGGCGACCTGCTCGTCGAGGCCCTGGAGATCCCGGCGGCCCGCGCGCTCGTCCTGGACCGCGTCTTCGACGAGAAGGAGTACGGGGTGCTGGCCACCGACCACCTCCGGGCCGCCTTCGAGGACCTCTCCGCGGCCGAGCTGGCCGAGAGTCTCGTCGGCGGCATGACCAAGCGGGAGTTCCTGGAGGCGCACCCCGAGCCGACCTCCGTGCGCTTCCATGTCATGGAACTCGACGACTTCCTCCTCGCCCCCCTGCCCAACCACCTCTTCACCCGTGACACCTCTGCCTGGATCTACGACGGCGTCGCCGTCAACGCCATGCGCTGGCCCGCGCGGCAGCGCGAGACCGTGCACTTCGAGGCGATCTACCGGCACCACCCCCTGTTCCGCGGGGAAGCGTTCCACGTCTGGTCCGAGGGGCAGGCCGACTACCCGTCCACCATCGAGGGCGGCGACGTCCTCGTCATCGGCAACGGCGCCGTCCTGATCGGCATGAGCGAGCGGACCACCCCGCAGGCCGTGGAACTGCTCGCGCACAAGCTCTTCGCGGCGGGGTCGGCGCGCACCATCGTGGCCCTGGACATGCCGAAGCGACGCGCCTTCATGCATCTCGACACCGTCATGACGATGGTCGACGGCGACACCTTCACCCAGTACGCCGGCCTCGGCATGCTCCGCTCGTACACCATCGAGCCGGGCGCCGCGGAGAAGGAGCTGAAGGTCACCGACCATCCGCCGGAGCACATGCACCGAGCGATCGCCGCCGCCCTCGGCCTCAGCGAGGTCCGGGTGCTCACCGCCACCCAGGACGTGCACGCGGCGGAACGCGAGCAGTGGGACGACGGCTGCAACGTCCTGGCCGTCGAACCGGGTGTCGTCATCGCCTACGAGCGCAACGCCACCACCAACACCCATCTGCGCAAGCAGGGCATCGAGGTGATCGAGATCCCGGGCAGCGAGCTGGGCCGGGGGAGGGGCGGGCCGCGCTGCATGAGCTGTCCGGTCGAGCGGGAGGCCGTCTGACTCGCACAGGTGTCTGTATAGAAATGCTGAGTGTCGTATAGACTTCCAAGGGTCCCTGTCACTGCACCTCTGCACGCATCTCTTGGAGCGCCCCATGGCGACAGTCCCGACCGCCCTCGCCGGCCGCCACTTCCTCAAGGAGCTGGACTTCACCGGGGAGGAGTTCCGCGGTCTGATCGAGCTGGCCGCCGAACTGAAGGCGGCCAAGAAGGCCGGGACGGAGACCCAGTACCTGCGGGGCAGGAACATCGCGCTGATCTTCGAGAAGACCTCGACGCGCACCCGCTGCGCGTTCGAGGTCGCCGCCGCCGACCAGGGCGCCTCCACCACCTACCTCGACCCGTCGGGCTCGCAGATCGGCCACAAGGAGTCGGTGAAGGACACCGCGCGCGTGCTGGGCCGGATGTACGACGGCATCGAGTACCGCGGCGACAGCCAGCAGAAGGTGGAGGAGCTGGCCGCCCACGCCGGTGTGCCCGTCTACAACGGTCTCACCGACGACTGGCACCCCACCCAGATGCTCGCCGACGTGCTGACGATGACCGAGCACACCGGCAAGCCCCTGACGGACGTCTCCTTCGCCTACCTCGGCGACGCCCGCTTCAACATGGGCAACTCCTACCTGGTCACCGGCGCCCTGCTCGGCATGGACGTGCGGATCGTCGCCCCGAAGACCTACTGGCCCGCCCAGGAGATCGTCGACCGCGCCCGCGAACTCGCCGGGACCAGCGGCGCCCGGATCACGCTCACCGAGTCCCTGGCCGAGGGCGTCCTCGGCGCCGACTTCGTCGCCACCGACGTCTGGGTCTCCATGGGGGAGCCCAAGGAGGTCTGGGACGAGCGGATCGCCGCCCTCGGCCCCTACGCGGTGACCATGGACGTCCTGCGCGCCACCGGCAACCCGGACGTCAAGTTCCTGCACTGCCTGCCGGCCTTCCACGACCTCGGCACCAAGGTGGGCCGCGAGATCCACGAGGCCCACGGCCTGGAGTCCCTGGAAGTGACGGACGAGGTCTTCGAGTCGGCCCACTCGGTCGTCTTCGACGAGGCGGAGAACCGACTGCACACGATCAAGGCGGTCCTGGTCGCCACCCTCGGCTGAGTCCCCGGCCGGCCCGGGTCACTCCGGACGCGGCCGCCACTGGGGCGGGACCACGGCCAGCCGGAACCACACCGCCTTGCCCTTGTCGGTGGGGCGGTGCCCGCAGGACGAGCTCAGGGCGCGGATCAGCAGCAGACCGCGCCCGTGTTCCTGCCAGGGGTCGGGCTCCCCGCCGTGCGGCCGGGTGAGGTCGCCCGGCGGCATCGGGTCGTGGTCGTGCACCTCGACCTGGCAGCCGGTCGGCCGCAGCTCCACCACCAGCTCTATCGGGGCGTCCCCGGCGGCGGTGTGCTCCACCGCGTTCGCGACCAGCTCGGCCGTCAGCAGTTCCGCCGTGTCGCTGTCCGCTCCGTGCTCCAGCTCGGTCAGCGCCGTACGGACCAGTGCACGGGCCACCGGCACGGCCGCGGCGGAGTGCGGCAGTGCGATCCGCCAGGAGGCGGCCGAGTCGGCGGGGCGATCTTGCAAGGCGAGTCCGTTCATGGCGCAGGGTCCCGTGATCGACATCAGGCGGTCCTGCTTTCAACTTCAGGAATGGTACGGGGCCCCCGGCGGGTGCGCTTGTCGGGCGCCGTACGGGGCCTGCGGCCCCGCTGCCGGGTGACTTACCCCGGACAACGGCTCGTCTCGCTCCCCGGATCCCGTTGTTACGGCGTTATCGACGACCGGTGACACTGTCAGCGGCCCTGCCCCGCGGCCGTATGTCGCGCCATCGTGACGACAGTCACGCAAGAGTGATAACTTCGAGGGTGACCGTCGAGGAGGCCGCCCTGATGAGTCCCTTCACCGGATCCGCCGCGCGCACCGCCCGCTGGGAACACCTCCGTGTCGAGCACACCGACGGGGTCGCCACCGTCACGCTCACCCGCCCCGCGAAACTCAACGCCCTCACCTTCGGCGCCTACGCCGACCTGCGCGACCTGCTCGCCGAACTGTCCCGGGAGCGGTCGGTGCGCGCCCTGGTCCTGGCCGGGGAGGGGCGCGGCTTCTGCTCCGGCGGCGACGTCGACGAGATCATCGGCGCCACCCTCGCCCTGGACACCGCCCAGCTCCTCGACTTCAACCGGATGACCGGCCAGGTCGTACGCGCCGTACGGGAGTGCCCGTTCCCGGTGATCGCGGCCGTGCACGGCGTCGCCGCGGGCGCCGGTGCGGTCCTCGCCCTCGCCGCGGACTTCCGGGTCGCCGACCCCACCGCCCGCTTCGCCTTCCTCTTCACCCGCGTCGGCCTGTCCGGCGGCGACATGGGCGCCGCCTACCTCCTGCCCCGGGTCGTCGGCCTCGGCCACGCGACCCGGCTGCTCATGCTCGGCGAACCCGTGCGCGCCCCCGAGGCCGAGCGGATCGGTCTGATCAGCGAACTCGCCGAGGACGGCAGTGCGGACGAGGCCGCCCAGAGGCTCGCCCGCCGCCTCGCCGACGGCCCGGCGCTGGCGTACGCCCAGACGAAGGCCCTGCTCACGGCCGAGCTGGACATGCCCCTGGCGGCGTCGGTGGAACTGGACGCCTCGACCCAGGCGCTGCTGATGAACGGCGAGGACTACGCCGAGTTCCACGCGGCGTTCAAGGAGAAGCGCCCTCCCAAGTGGCAGGGCCGATGAGGCCGGCCACGGGGACGCCGGACACGGCGGCGCGGGGCGGAGCAGGCGCACGGCCCCGCGGCGGGGCCCGACCGCTCCCGGAGCACCCGCAGCCGCCCCACACCCCCGCCCGCCCCCTGCGCGTCGCGATCATCGGCGGCGGCCCCGGAGGCCTCTACGCGGCGGCGTTGCTGAAACGCCTGGACCCGGCCCGCGAGATCACCCTCTGGGAACGCAACGCCCCCGACGACACCTTCGGCTTCGGAGTGGTCCTCTCCGACGAGACACTGGGCGGCATAGAACACGCCGACCCTGTCGTCCACGAGGCCCTCCAACAGCACTTCGTCCGCTGGAACGACATCGACATCGGCCACCGGGGCATCCGCCACACCGCCGGCGGCCACGGCTTCGCCGCCCTCGGCAGGAAGCGCCTCCTGCAGATCCTCCACGACCGCTGCCGCACCCTCGGCGTCGACCTGCGCTTCCGCACCGAGGCGCCCTGCCCCGCGCGGCTCTCCGGGACGTACGACCTGGTCGTCGCCGCCGACGGGGTGCACAGCACGACCCGCGACGCCTACGCCGACGCCTTCCGCCCGCGTCTGACGTCCCACCGCTGCCGCTACATCTGGCTCGCCGCCGACTTCGCCTTCGACGCCTTCCGCTTCGAGATCGCCGAGACCGAGCACGGCGTCATGCAACTGCACGGCTACCCGTACGCCCGCCCGTCTTCCGGCCACCACCCCTCGACGAGGCCCTCCGGGCCGCAGGACCCGTGCGGCGCCTCCACCGTCATCGTCGAGATGCGCGAGGAGGTGTGGAAGGCGGCCGGCTTCGACGACCCCGACCCGCGCGCATCCGTCGAGCGCTGCGCCAAGATCTTCTCGGACGCGCTCGGCGGACGCCCCCTGAGGTCGAACAACTCCGTGTGGACCACCTTCCGCACGGTCGTCAACGAGCGCTGGTCGCACGGCAACGTCGTGCTCCTGGGCGATGCCGCCCACACCGCGCACTTCTCCATCGGCTCCGGCACCAAGCTCGCGGTCGAGGACGCCCTCGCCCTGGCCGCCTGCCTGGAGGAACAGCCCGGTCTGCCGGCGGCGTTGCGCGCCTACGAGGAGGAGCGCAAACCCGTGGTCGCCTCCACCCAGCGGGCCGCCCGGGCCAGCCTGGAGTGGTTCGAGAACCTCGGTCTCTACGTCGGCCAGCGGCCCCGCCGGTTCGCCTTCAACCTGCTCACCCGCAGCCGCCGCGTCACCCACGACAACCTGCGCCTGCGCGACGCGCACTTCACCGAGGCGGTGGAACGGGAGTTCGGCTGCCCGCCCGGCACACCCCCGATGTTCACCCCGTTCCGGCTGCGCGGCCTGACCCTGCGCAACCGGGTCGTCGTCTCCCCGATGGACATGTACTCGGCCACCGACGGAGTCCCCGGCGACTTCCACCTGGTCCACCTGGGCGCCCGCGCCCTCGGCGGGGCCGCGCTGGTCATGACCGAGATGGTGTGCGTGTCCCCCGAGGGACGCATCACCCCCGGCTGCACCGGCCTCTACACCGCCCGCCAGACCGACGCCTGGCGCCGCATCACCGACTTCGTGCACACCCGGGCACCGGGCACCGCGATCGGCGTGCAGCTCGGCCACAGCGGGCGCAAGGGATCGACGAAGGTGATGTGGGAGGGCATGGACGAGCCGCTGCCCGAGGGCAACTGGCCGCTCGTCGCCGCCTCCCCGCTGCCGTACAAGCCCGGCAGCCAGACCCCGCGCCAGCTGTCGCGCGCCCAGCTCACCGATCTGCGCGAGCAGTTCGCCGCCGCGGCCTGGCGGGCCGGCCGGGCCGGCTTCGATCTGCTCGAACTGCACTGCGCCCACGGCTACCTGCTGTCCGGCTTCCTCTCCCCGCTGACCAACCGGCGGACGGACGCCTACGGCGGCTCGCTCGCGAAACGGCTCCGCTTCCCCCTGGAGGTCTTCGACGCCGTACGCGCGACGTGGCCGGCGGAACGCCCGATGACCGTGCGGATCTCCGCCACCGACTGGGCCGACGGCGGGACCTCGGCCGAGGACGCCGTCGAGATCGCCCGCGCCTTCGCCGCGCACGGCGCCGACGCGATCGACGTGTCCACCGGGCAGGTCGTCGCCGACGAGACACCGGAGTTCGGACGGTCGTACCAGACGCCGTTCGCGGACCGCATCCGCCACGAGGCCGGCGTCCCGGTGATCGCCGTCGGCGCGATCTCCTCCTGGGACGACGTCAACTCGCTGATCCTGGCGGGCCGTACGGACCTCTGCGCCCTCGGCCGGCCCCATCTCCACGATCCGAACTGGACCCTGCACGCGGCGGCCGAGCAGGGCTACGCCGGCCCGGGTGCCGGCTGGCCCGCCCCCTACCGGGCGGGCAGCCGGCCCCCGCGCACGGGGCGTACGGACGCCCCCAAACCGCGTCTGACCCTCACGAGTTGACGTCGGCCATGCCGGCGGTGAGCGTCGCCCCGTCCGCCGGGTCGATCAGGATGAACGCGCCGGTGCGGCGCGAGACCCGGTAGTCGTCCAGCGCGAGCGGCTCGGCGGTGCGCAGCGTGATCCGGCCGAGGTCGTTCACCGACAGCGCGTCCGCACCGCCGAGGTCGCGCACGATCGCCTTGACGGTCCTGGTGGTGTGCTTCAGCAGCACCCGGTCACCCACCCGCAGCGGACGGTCGGCCAGATGGCACACGGCCGCCCGCACGTCCCGGGTGAGCGTCGGGGCGTCCGCCCCCGCCGTGATCATGTCGCCGCGCGAGACGTCCCGCTGGTCCGTCAGCCGCACCCCGACCGACTGCGGCGCGTACGCCGCCTCCACGTCCTCGCCCAGGGCGTCGATGGCCGCGATCTCGGCGGTCTCGCCGGACGGGGAGATCGTCACCCGGTCGCCGACCCGCAGCGACCCCGACACCAACTGGCCCGCGTAGTGACGGACATCGCCGTGCCGGATGACGTACTGGACGGGGAAGCGGGCGGGCGCGTCGGCCGGGCCGGCACCGACGGGCACGCTCTCCAGGAACTCCAGCAGCGCCGGACCCGGGTACCAGTCCGTCCGTGCCGACCGCTCGACCACGTTGTCGCCGGCGAGCGCCGAGACCGGGACCGGGGTGAAGCCGGGCAGACCCAGCTCGGCGGCGTCGCCCGCGAACTCCTCGACGATGCGCTCGAAGACGTCCTGCTCGTAGCCCACGAGGTCCATCTTGTTGACGGCGAGGACGACGTGCGGGACCCGCAGCAGCGCCGCGATCGCCGCGTGCCGGCGGGTCTGCTCGACGACGCCGTTGCGGGCGTCGACCAGGATGATCGCCAGCTCGGCGGTGGAGGCACCCGTCACCATGTTGCGGGTGTACTGCACATGGCCGGGGGTGTCGGCGAGGATGAACCGGCGGCGGGGCGTGGCGAAGTAGCGGTACGCCACGTCGATGGTGATGCCCTGCTCGCGCTCGGCCCGCAGACCGTCGGTGAGGAGGGCCAGGTCGGGGGCGTTCCCGCCCCGGTTGCGGGAGGCGGTCGCCACGGCCTCCAGCTGGTCGGCGAGGACCGACTTGGAGTCGTGCAGCAGCCGCCCGACGAGGGTGGACTTGCCGTCGTCGACCGAACCGGCGGTGGCGAACCGCAGCGTGTCAACCGTCATGTCTAGAAGTACCCCTCGCGCTTGCGGTCTTCCATCGCGGCCTCGGAGAGCCTGTCGTCGGCACGTGTGGCGCCGCGCTCGGTGAGCCGGGAGGCGGCGATCTCGGCGATGACCTTCTCGAGGGTGTCGGCCTCGGAGTCCACCGCGCCGGTGCAGGACATGTCGCCGACCGTGCGGTAGCGGATCTGCCGCTTCTCGACGGTCTCCCCGTCCTTGGGGCCGCCCCACTCGCCGGCGGTGAGCCACATGCCGCCGCGCTGGAACACCTCGCGGTGGTGGGCG
>NZ_JBIAWO010000013.1:0-172554 GCF_042895685.1 Streptomyces sp. NPDC001381
GCTCCAATACCGCCACGACGTCCTCGACGGCTGCCTTACCGGCACCGGCCTCCGACGCCAGCCACCATGACGACATCACGCATTCAAGGTCAGTAGGGGGACCGTGCCCTGAGTTCGTTGCGACGGGAACCTGAAATACCGCGATCGGATCCTTCATGGTCAGGGCTGCCTCGAAGGTATCGTCTCGGATATCTCAGCTCGTCCTTCCGCCGCCCGGCCGCAGTCGGCTGAGCGGGGTTCGTACCTTTTAACCCTGAGTGAGCGGTGTGCATCGTGAAGTTGCAGGTCGCGGGTCTGGTGTGCGTGGGCCGCTCGGGCTGGTTGCGGGCGGATGTTCCCTTCAAGATCGTCGGTTAACGGGCGACTTCGCGGTTCGTCAGTACCAGCAGGGCCCTCACCAGCGCGGTCGCCCATGTCGGATCGGTGCGTACTTTGCCGATGACGCGCCAGTTCTTCAGGTGGGCGAAGCCGTGCTCGACCGGTGCCCGGACGGCCGCCAACGCCTTGTTGGACAGCTTCTGCCCTCGCGTCAGAGGCCGGTTCCGGGCGGCCTTGTAGCCGGTGATCACCGCCGGGCCGGCGTCGGGATCACTGTCGTCGAGCCCGACAAATCCCAGGTCGGCGATGGCGCCGAGCCCGGCCGCCCGCAACTTCTGCGTGAGCTTGTCGTGTCGGCAGGCGGTGATCTCCGAGGTCCGCCCGGGCCGGGCCGTCGGGACCCAGAGCAGTCGGCCCTTATCGTCGGTGAGCGCGATCACGAGCAGGCCATGGCATTTGTGCTTGCCGGAGTAGTTCTTCCGGTTCTCCGTCCCGGTGCGCCGCCGGGTACGGATCAGGGAGCCGTCCAGCACCACGACGCCACCACCCGTTCGGGCGCTCTTCCTCAGGGCGCGGTCCAGCTTGGGAGCGCGGGCGGCCAGCAGGCCGACGA
The DNA here is from genome assembly GCF_042895685.1 of Streptomyces sp. NPDC001381. Taxonomy (NCBI): domain Bacteria; kingdom Bacillati; phylum Actinomycetota; class Actinomycetes; order Kitasatosporales; family Streptomycetaceae; genus Streptomyces; species Streptomyces sp. NPDC001381. The sequence continues at coordinate 932 of NZ_JBIAWO010000013.1, forward strand.
CTTCCCAGGCTCACCGGCCAACGGTGGTGCGGTGCACCCCGTTGCCGCCGGCCAGATCGCCGGGCCGCTGGTCACAGCGCAGTACCGCCATGGCGACGGCGGCGATCTTGCCCGCGGGCAGGGCCCGCCACCGCGAGCCGACCTTCTTCAGGTGACCGCGTATCAGGTCGGCGAGCCAGTTCAGGGTGGCACTCGGCAGCGGCAGGCGGGCGGTGTAGACAAGGCCGTCAGGGCCCTCGACGGCGTGGTTGTTTTTCTTCACACCAAACTCAACTGCCGCCGGGGGCCCTCTGGTTACGCCGCTTCCGTGCCCATCTCGCGCGGCTACAGGCGTGCGGTGAACCTGCCGTCAGGTCGTTTGTGCGGCCAGCCGCGGTCGGCGAGCTTGGTCAACTTCGCGCGCAGCGGTTCCAGCTTGCCGCGCGCCGTCACCTCCAGGCCCAGCTCCTCGCCCACCGTCCTGACCCGCACTGGGCCGTCGGCAGCCCGGACGATCGCCAGGATCTTGCGGTAGTCGCCGGGCAGGGCGGCCTCGTCGGGAATTTCGCTGCGGTGCGGGATCAGCAGCACCGCCCGCCCCGCCACCCGGGCGGGAGCCGGGCGACGGCCGCGGCGGCCTCCGTCGCGGCCCGGTCCTGCTCAGCCAGCCGACGCAGGACCCGCTCGGCGATCACCAACTCCTCCCGCTCGGCCTGGACCTCCTGCAACTGCTTGGCCAACTCCTCGGCGAGCGCGTTCAGTTCACTCCGGCGAGCCGTGATCCGTTCCAGCTCCTGCATCCCCGCATCCTCCCCGCGCTCTCCCGGCGTACCGGGGCCCCGGTCACGGATCGTAGGAGCGGCAGGACGGCGAGCGCAGCAGAACCCGAGAAGGGCACCGGCCGGCAAGTCGGACGATCTTCACCATGGACACTGGCCGACGACCAGCGCGAGTATCTCTCCAGCCCCTCACACCATGCCCGTGGCCAGCAACTTCACGATGCACACCACTCATTCGTCGAGCAGGCCGTCCCGGACGCGGTGCGTATGCAACTCTGCCGCGTTCTGGTCGGTTGTGGTCGGAGAGGCCAGCCTGTGCAGATCGCGCACAAGGAGTTCAAGGGCGGTGATGTGCTTCATGCGTCGGTCGCCTTCTCCTCCCGGCAGGAGCACGACGTCAGAAAGGCTGGCGGACAAGTTGACCGCCGCAGATCCGCCCAGCTCGACGACGCGGGCACGAGCTGCCGCCGCATCGACATGGACGCCGCCGAGCACCAAAACCCGCCGTCCCGCCAAGGGCTTGTCCAAGGTGCCGGCGAAGGGCTCCGATCGGCGCGGCCCCGGGCACGTGCTTCGCCACGGATCGATGAGCCCGAGCTCCGGGTCGCTGGGGCGAGACCCGCGTAGGCGGCGAGGTGGCCGGCGGTCGGGAAGGTGCTGCCGTCGCCGACCTCGATGAGGATGCGGGCTCCGGTCCTGACGCCGACTCCCGGCATGGACGTCAGAACTTTGGAAAGAGGGTGGGCCTCAAGGAGTTCCTCGATCCGTCCGGCTAAGGGTTGTCCCGTAAACGACGGCGGCGCTGATCGCCGCCGACGGCACCGTCGAGTGGTGGTGCACGCCCCAGTTCGACTCCCCCAGGGTGTTCGCCTCGCTGCTCGGCAGCGACCGCGGCGATTTCTGCCGTCCGGCGCCGATGTCGGCGGCGACGCCACCGTCCGCCAGCTCTACCTTCCCGACACTGCCATCCTCACTACCCGATTCATGGCCCCGAGCGGGGTCGGCGAAGTCGTCGACTTCATGCCTCCCGACACCTCGCCGACGCCGTCCGCCCGGCACCGACTGATCCGGGTCTCGCGGGTGGTGCGCCGGAGCATGCCGTTCGAGCTGAACTGCCGGCCCCGCTTCGACTATGGCCGGGCCGCACAACGCCTGACCCGTCTCGACGACGAAACGGCCCGCAGCGCCTGGTCCACGCGGTGCATGGCTTCGGCGTCGACCGGGCCGAGGCATTTCGCGCCGTCGAACCAGTCGGTGCGCAGCTGGACGATGTTGACCGCGACCGCGGCGCACGTGATTGGCGCACATGGGCCGTCCGTCGGCAGGCGTTGCTCGGCTTGGGCCACGGTGGATCCCCTGCGCCGGACCTCCCTCAGCGCCGTCCAGCGCGAGGCACTGCGGAAAACGGCAGCAGTGCGCTGCCTGCCGCGGCCCGCCAGGCACCGACGCGCGAGCCGGATCACAACTCCTCCGGCCGCAGTCAGCCAGGCAGCCTTACGTCTACAGTGCGTCGCCTCCCCCAGGTGTCCAGACGTCCGGATCAATGCCTCGCGAGACGGCCGATCCCTGGTGCTCGCGTCTCAGCCGCTGCTCCCGGTGCCTTCACTCGTCTCGCTGATCTCGACGAGCCGCGGCTTTGCGACGTCGGCCTTGGGGACGGTGATGCTGAGCACTCCGTCCTGCATCTGAGCACGACGACCATGGGGGCGTCGAGGGCATCCGCGGCGGCGAGCGTGGCGTGAGCCAGTGCTGTTCCGAAGCCGCAGCGGCGATGTTCGCTGTGGACACCGAGCACGGATCCCTCACGGGCGCCGGCGTGTTCGGCGGCGCCGAGGTGCTTCTCGGCCTGGCGCTCGTCGCCAACGGCCGCCGCGTGGACCCGCCCGGTCCGGGAGGCGGCCGGCGCTCTGGTCGCGGGCAGGCTGGCCTTCGCTGCGGCGACGCCCAGCAGTGCGCGCGGCGAGCGCTGCGATGCCTGGTCAGGCAGAGGTGAAAGCCTCCTCGGGGGCTTCGTCGAGGACGAATCCGTTGTCGAGCCGGACGCGGACCGTGACGCGGAGCCTGCGTCGCTGGTAGGCGGCCCAGTGCTCTTCCAAGGCCCCCACCTGCTCCTTGAGTTGCTTTCTGCTCTCCGGCGGCATCTGGTGGCCGAAGTCGTCGAGGAGCGACTTGAGGCGCAGGTACTCACCGACCTCGTGGCTCTGCCGGCGGTGATGCTCCTCCACACGCTCGACAGTGCCCTCAATGCCTGCTGCCAAGGCCACAGACGCGGCGAAGGCACCCGTCTCCTCCGAGGGCTCCTCGGCTGTGGTCGCCGCCCCCGCCAACCACAGGTCCGCCGCCAGCCGCACCCGTTGGCCCACGCTCAACGTCATCGATCCTTCGTCCTCCTCGTCGGTCACCGGCAATCCGGTAAACGTGGCGATGCCAGGCATACCGGAGAGGAAAAGATCATCCCACCCTCGCCCCCGGTCCCGACACGATCGAACCTCCTCGCCGACCATCACCTGCACACCACGCAAGTCCTCCTCACCGACGCGGGGGTGTTCCGAAGATCGTGTGGACCATGGGCGACGGAGCGACGGTGACGTGCGCCGGCCCGGGCACCCCCTACACCGCAGCCGCGGGCAAGAGCGACTCCCCCACCTGCGGCCACACCTACACCCACGCCTCCGCCCACCAACCCGAACACCGCTACCGATCACCGCGACGTCCACCTGGACCCTCGACCGGCAGACCACGGCCGGCGGCGGCAGCGGGCAGGCCGGCCAAACCCGCCAGTCCCAGGTCTCGGTCCCTGTCGTAGAACTCCAAGTCCTCAACTGACAGCAGGAGCCGCGGCGCGGCGGGACGGCTGCCTCTGGGCGCAGCGTCCATCGCTGGGATCAGGAGCGGCCGGTATCTATCGCCGTGGCTGGATTTCCTGTGGATGTCTTGATCAGCCCAGTACGTTGCGGCAGCATTCCCAGGCAGGCTCGGACAGCAAGTGCCGCCAGCGGGTAAACAGCTCGAGCAGTGCGGGGCCGTAGCGGCCGCGTATTTCTGGGCTGACCATGGCGATGTCCAGCTCGTTGGCCGCCGTCAGTTCGGCGAAGTCCCGGCGCTGGTGGCCGGTCGGCCGGGTCCGCCCGTCGGTGAAGCGGTCCGTGAACGCGGCATCCTCCGTAGCGAGGGTCCAGTAGGACGCCTTGCGGTTGCAGGACGCGTAGAAGTAGACGAGCGCCTCGGCCTCCTCGCCGATGGCCTGCACCAGTTCGCCCCGCAGGTCCAGTGACAGCAGCGCGGCGGGGAATCCGTCGGTGCCGTAGAAGGCGTGACACAACCCGGCCGACACCAGTGCCGGACGGGCGCCCCACGAGGAGAGAAGGGCGCTGACCCGCTCCAGATGGGCCAGCAGGTTGCCGCCCGGATGGTCGATCGCCTCGGCTCCGGCCGTCTGCAACATCGCCAGTGCCTGCTCGGTCACGCTCCTACCGCCTTCTGTGGCTCGGATGCTTCCCTGATGAGAGAAGTGGAATCTTGGGTGATCAGGCTGCGGTGGCCTGCTCTTCCGCGAGACGCTGGGCGTGACCTCCTGGCCCTGTTCACCCGTCGTCACGGCTGGCGTCGGGGGGAGAGACGTGCACGGTCGGCAGAAGCGGCGCACTCTCGTTGATCACGGGCAGAGGCTATTCTCGCTCAGTCGATCCTGCCAGGGCGACTGGGCAATCGCCTGTTGATCCGGCTCACGTCCCAGCGCGCCTGAACTGAAGGGATGGTCATGGCCAGAATCACCTATGACGCCGCAACAGCGACTTCGTTCAGGGCCGTTCGAGAGATCCCGCGCGACGGGCTGGCGGCCTGGGAGGACGCCGTGCGGCGGCACCTGAATCCGTTCCCGGGCATGACCATTGTGGACATCGGCGCGGGCATCGGAGCCTTCGCGACAGCCTTCTGCGACTGGCTCACCGCAAGAGTGGTCGCGGTCGAGCCCTCCGAGGCGATGCGCGCCCTGGTGCCCGATCGCCCTGACATCGAGGTCCTGGCGGGTCACGCCGCATGCTTGCGGCGGCCCACCGGGGGAAGCGTCTGTGGAGGGTCTGCCAGAGGCCGAACCGCTCGGGCAGGTCTCCCCGGGGCATGCCGGTGCGGAACTTCAACACGGCGCCTCAAGGCGTAGTGGTGATCCCGCCACCGGCCACGTGCCCGGCCCACGGCCGGCAGCAACGGCGCGACCACTGCCCGCGCGGGGTGGAGAAATGGCCCCATTCCCTCACGACGGACCGGAGATCCGGTGACCGGAGTGACACCTATATTCCGCCGTCCTGGGCGGAAGCCCGGTCCGTGCGGCGGAAGGCGGCCCGGTAGGTGCTCGGGCGGTGGCCGGTGTGGCGCGCGAAGAGGGCGGCGAAGGTGCCGGCGTCCTGGTAGCCGACGGTCGCGGCGACAGCGGCGACGGTGCGGTCGGTGGTCTCCAGGAGATGGCGGGCACGGCGGACGCGAGATGCCTGCAGATGGGCCAGCGGGCTGCGTCCGGTCTCTTCGGCGAAGCGGCGCAGCAGCGTGCGGGTACTGACCCGGAAGGCGTCAGCGAGCGCGCTGAGGTCGTACAGCTCGGCGAGGTTCTGGTCGAGCCGCCGCATGACCCGCTGGGAGAACTCCTGGCCGGGCTGCGGGAGGAGTCGCGGGTCGACGTACGGGCTCTGGGACGTCCGCGCGTCGTCGACGAGCGTCAACCGTGCGGTGGTGCGGGCCACCCGGGCGCCGTCGTGTCGGCGGATCAGGTCCAGCGCGAAGTCGTACATGGCGCTGAAGGCGGCCGTGGTCGTCACCCCCGTGTCGGTGACGACCAGGTGCTCAGGCCGCACGTCGGCGCCCGGGCACCGCCTGGCCAGTTCGCCGGCGTGCAGCCAGGACGTGGTGGCCCGGCGCCGGTCGAGGAGCCCGGCCTCGGCGAGGAGGAACGCGCCGACGCAGAGGGACACGACGGCGGTGCCGGCGGCGGCCTGCGCGCGAATCGCCGCGATCTCGGGGGCGAGCCGGGCGAGCCGCGCGTCGAGGTCCGTGTCAGGGTGCAGCTCAAAGCCGGGGACCACGAGGACGTCGACCTCGCGTACGGAACACACACCGAGGCTCGCGCCGCCCGAGGCAGTGACCCGGCGGCGGGGCGAGACGACCGACACCCGGTAGCCGGGCGCGGCCGGTCCGGCGACATGCCCAGCCATCGTCAACAGGTCGGGGATGCCGAACACTTCGGACGCGAAGCAGTCCGGGTACGCAAGGATCCCGACCCGCAGCGCACCCGTTCCGGCGCCCGTAGCCGCACCGTCCTCCGCCTGCCGCGGCGCCTCCGCCATCGCTCCCGTATCCCCTCTGGCGCCCCCGGCCCCGGGTCTGCGACCGGGTACCGCTCGCCTCCCTCGCGTGTGGCGAGATTACCCCTGGTCTTGGCGATCCCGCCCCTCACCCGGCGGCCGGGCCCGGGCCCAGGCTGATCCCATGAGCGACGACGATCCGATCACCGATTTCACCCGCCGGAGCGTGGCCGTGGAGGGGGTGGAGAAGACGGTGTACGTGGCCGGGGCCGGGCCCGCGGTCGTGGTGCTGCCCGAGATGCCGGGCATCAGTCCCGACGTCCTGCGGCTCGCGCGCTGGGTGCGGGACGCGGGCTTCACGGTCCATGTGCCTTCCCTGTTCGGGACGGACGGCGCCTTCCCCACGGTCGAGGGCGGCCGGGAGGTCGTCCGCCGCGCCTGTGTCAGCGCTGAGTTCCGCGCCTTCGCCGGGGGCGGCACCAGCCCGGTGACGGTCTGGCTGCGCGGCTTGGCGCGCCAGGCCCACACAGCGTGCGGCGGGCCGGGGGTGGGCGCGATCGGCCTGTGCTTCACCGGCAACTTCGCCCTCACCATGGCCCTGGAGCCGGCAGTCATCGCCCCGGTGGTCAACCACCCGTCGCTGCCTCTCGACGACCCCGGTGGACTCGAACTCGACGCGGCGGACGCGCGCGCGTTGCGCGACCGGCTCGACCGCGACGGACTCACCGTCCTCGCCTACCGCTTCGAGGGCGACCGCTGGTGCACGGGGCAGCGCTTCGCCGCCTATCGCGCGCTGCTCGGCGACGCATTCGACGGACGCGTCCTCCCGGACAGCGCCGCCAATCCGGCCCCGCCGCCCTTCTTCGGCGACCTGGTCGGCACCCCGCACAGCGTCGTCACCGCCCATCTCGTCGACGAGGCCGGCCACCCCACGGTCCGGGCCCGCGACGAGATCCTCGCCTTCCTCACCGACCGCCTGCACCCGCACGGGAACCGGCCGCTGCCCACCACCTGACCGGGCCCTGCTCCGCCGGACACCCGTCGAGGACGCCGGAGAGCCGTGTCCGGTCGGCAGTGGGCGCAGGGAGCACCGGACCTTGTAGCCGGTTTCCGATGGTCACCGTCAACCGGGCACCCAGCGACCGCTGTCCGTTCTTCCCGAACTCCGTCGTCCGTCGGCCAACCGCTTCGCACCCACCGGTGAACACCTCGCGGAGTACGGTGGCGGCCACCGTACTCCGCGGGCGGGTGCGAGGTCGCGCGTCGATGCCTCAGGGCATCATCTCGTACGCCCCCGACAGAGCCTCGACGCGCCGCCAGACGCGCCCCGAGCGCGCCCCGTCGGCGACCGGGCGCCGGACCGCGCCGAGCGCCCAGAGCTGCTGCTCCTCGGTCGCGGAGTCCTTGCCGTGCAATTCGACGGCGTGCGCGGAGAAGTCCCGCACGAGGACGGCGAACAGCTCGTCGAGCACGTCCTCGTCGAGGTCCGCCAGGGCTGCCTGCTCCAGGACCAACTGGCCGTGGACGACGAGCGCGAAGAGCTGCCCGACGGCGAGGAGCAGGTCGAGGTCCCGGCTCTGTTCCTCGTCAGGCGCGGCCGTGAGTACGAACTCGCAGAGGGCGTCGGCCTGTTCGCGGAACCGGGCCACGTTGGGAAGGTGGTCATACGCGTCGAAGGCCGGCCGCCAGTCGTGAAAGCGCACCGAACCGAGACCGCGGGCCGGTCCCTGCCGGAAGAGGAAGACGTCGTCGGCCGCGTCGAGGCGGGTCGGGACGGGCTCGTACGCGACCGGGTCGAGGAGATGGTTGCGCATGAACTTGAGGATCAGCGCCAGGTTGACGTGGACGGTGCCCTCCAGCTTCGGCAGGCCGCGGATCTCGACGGCGGCCTGGGCGAAGTAGTTGTCCTTCTCGAAGCCCTTGGCCGCGATGACGTCCCACATCAGGTCGATGACCTTCTCGCCCTCGGTTGTCACCTTCATCTTCGTCATCGGGTTGAAGAGGAGGTAGCGGCGGTCGTCGGGGCTCGCGGTGCGGAAGTAGTCGACGGCGCGGTCGCTGAACAGCTTCATGCCGACGAGCCGGACGTACGCGTCCGTCAACTCGCGCCGCACGTGCGGGAATGCAGTGACGGGGCGGCCGTAGAGTATGCGGTTCTGCGCGTGGGTGACGGCCTCGTACATCGCGTGCTCACAGATGCCGATCGAGGCGGTGCAGAGGTTGAACTTGCCGACGTTGACGGTGTTGAGGGCGGCGTCGAAGGCGGTGCGGCCGGTGTGCAGGACGTCTTCCGGGGCTACGGGGTAGTCCTGGAGGCGGAACTCGCTGACGTACTTCGAGGAGTCGACGACGTTCTTGACCAGGTGGTACGCCGGGTGGCGGCTGTCGGCGGCGAAGAAGACGTAGCTGTCGGGGCCTTCGACGTCGGTGCGGCGGCCGAAGACGGAGACGAGCCCGGCGGCGTTGCCGTTGCCGATGTAGTACTTGGAACCGGTGGCGCGGAAGCCGCCCGCCCCGTCGGGCTCCAGGAGCATGTCGGTGGAGTAGATGTCGGCGCCGTGGGCCTTCTCGGACAGTCCGAAGGCGAACACCTCGCCCTGGGAGAGCAGTTCCGCCGCACGGGCACGGGCGGCGGGGTTGTCGCTCTGCCAGACGGGGCCGAGGCCGAGGATGGTGACCTGCCAGGCGTACCAGTAGTCGAGGCCGTAGAAGCCGAGGATCTCGTTGAGAGCGGCGATGCGGGCGGTGTCCCAGCGCTTGTCGCCCTCGCCCTCTGCGGCGGAGGCGGGGGTGAGGAAGGTCGCGAAGAGCCCTTCCTTGGCGGCGAAGGCGAGGAAGTCGCCGAGCCAGGCGCGGGTCCGGTAGTCCTCGATCAGCCGGCGCTTGCCCCGCTCTTCGAACCAGTCGACGGTGGCGCGCAGCAGCCTGCGGGTCTCCGGGTCGAAGTGCGCGGGGTCGTATGTCCGCGGGTTGAAGAGCAGCGCGTCGGTCATGGTGCCGCCTTTCGGCTTGGGAGGGTGAGGGTGGGTACGGGTATGGGTATGGGTCCCGGGGAGCCTGCTCGGCGGTCAGCGACCGGCGGCGAAGCCGCCGAGTGTGGCGAGGACGTCGTCGAGCCAGGTGATCATCATGCGCTCGTACGCGATGCCGCCGCGCAGTACGACGTGCTGGAGTTCCCGTTCGGCGTCGAGCGGACCGTCCGCCGGGGGTTCCCCGAAGTCGCGGGACTCGCCCGCGAGGTAGTGGGCGAGGCGGTCGGTGTGCGCCTGCCGGTGCCTCTCGACCTCACTGATCAGGGCAGCCGGATCATCGAAGGCGGCGCCCCGGACCTTCACCGCCAGGTCGTGCCGCACGCTCTCGGGTTCGGTCGGTTCGTGGATCCACGCTGAGAGCGCGTCCCGTCCGGGCCTGGCGACGGAGTACTCCTTCTTGTCCGGACGCCCGTACTGCGGGACGTCCCGGACGTCGACCCAGCCGTCGCTCTCCATCCGCTTCAGCACGCGGTAGATCTGCTGGTGGGTGGCGGTCCAGAAGTACCCGATGGATCGCTCGAACCGCCGGGCCAGCTCATAGCCGGAGCCCGGCTTCTCGATCAGGGAAACGAGGATCGCGTGCTCGAGCGCCATGTACACGATCCTCGTATGCACCTCGTTGCATAGCAACGCTGCCGCGGTGAGAAACGGCTCACCCGGGTAGCGGGTCGGACGCCGGCATCCTGGAGCGGCGGCTGGAGTCCCTGCACGATCAACTTCGCCGGGCGGACCCGCAGGACGCTCTGCTGCTTGCCGCCCAAGCCCACCGCGGCATCGGCTTCGACGTCGCGGGTCGCGGCCTGCATGACGCGCGAGTCGTGCTGGCCGTCCTTGCTCAACGCGGTCCCCACCCACGACCTCGCTGGGGCCCGGTCACGGCGGGAGAGCCGGTCGTCGACGACGAGGGTTTTCGTAGTTGCGGGCGGCGACCTCCAGTGTGCCGGACATCTCGGTGACCACGGCCGGGGAGAGGTCGAGCTGGGCGCAGAGCGGGCCGAGGACGACGCCCTGGTCGCGCTTGAGGTCGCCGAGCAGGGCGGTGGAGCGTGCGAAGAGGTACATGCCCCTCTCCACCTCAGCGACGCCCTGGGACTGCTCGGTGTCGCCACGGCGAAGGCCACCCTGCCCGCCACGAAGGCGCTGGTCGCCTCCCAAACCGGCCAGGTCCACACCCGCGTCCACACCCACCGCCCTCGGCGACGAGCAACGCGCTGCTCACCACCTCGGCCAGGCGGACGGCCTGATCGCGGGGTCGAGGCTGTCTCATCATGTTCCGCGAGTTCTTCGCCCTCTGCAGCGAGACACCTGGTCAGGCCACTGGGCGGATCCGATCGCCAGTCTTCTCCCGGAGTGCGGCTTCCAGTCGGTCGCGGGCCTCGGTCTGGGCGGCGATCCGCTCATGGAGGACCGCCAGCCGTTCCAGCGCGACCCGAAGACCCTTGGTGGAGGGCGGTGCGGCAGCCACGTCGCCGTCCAGGCATGGCAGGAACACGCGCACGTCGTCCAGGGTGAGCCCGGCAGCCAGCAGGTAGCGAATGTTGCGGACCCGCACCACGGCCCGTTCGTCGTAGACGCGGTAGCCGTTGGAGGCACGTTCGGAGGAAATCAGCCCGGCCTGCTCGTAGTGCCGCAGTGCACGAGCGGTCGTCCCAGTTGCCCTGGCCAGTTCACCGATCCGCATCCATTCCACCTCCGGGGCCACTCCTATCACGCCACAACCGCTCCACCGTCGACTGGGAGTACCACTCCCGTGATGAACAATGCCGCCGGTGCGGCAAGCTGGGTGACCGCCCAGGCCACATCCTCGGGTCGGCCGATCCGGGCCAACGGGGTGTGCGCCAGTTGCCACTCCCGCACTGCGGCCATCCGCTCCCGCGTCAGGCCCTGGTGCTCGCCAATGGGCGTGTCGATCGCGCCGGGGGCGACCGCCACCACCCGGACCCCTCGGGGTGCCAGCTCGACCGCCCAACTGCGGGTCAGCAGTTCCAGGGCGGTCTTGGTCGCCGCGTAGACCGAGCTGCCGGGCCAAGCCCGCTGCCCCACCGATGTAGTGACATTGACGATCACTCCGCCCGACGTCTCCAGGGGCGGCAGCGCAGCCTGGGCCAGCAGGGTGGGGGCGACGAGGTTGGTGGCGAGCTGAGCCCTGATCATCTCCACCGTCAGCGTGCCGATGGCTCCGCTGTGCACGATGCCGGCGTTGTTGACCAGCACGTCCAATCGGCCGTATGTCTCCAACACGGTCTGGACGATCCGCTCAGGCTCGCCCTCGGCGGTGATGTCGACGGACAGCGGCATGATCCGGTCGTTCTCGGCGGCGGTCTCTTTGAGCCGCTCGACCCTTCGCCCGATCGCGACCACGTGGGCACCCTCGGCGGCGAAGGCGCGGGCGGTGGCCCGGCCGATCCCGGTGCCGGCTCCCGTGACGACGACGGTCCTGCTGCTCTGCGATGTGGTGCTGTTCATGCCGGTCATCGTTCAACCTTGCCGCCAGTGGCAAGGTCAAGCAGTCTGCCGTGTGCACCTGGTCAACGGTTCGCCGGGGAGGGGAACGTCCTGACCTTGGCGTGTGGCGCGGCCGAACGCGGCCTGGTCGCGGGCCCGTTCGGGCTTGGAGAGTCTGGGGTTGCCCAGGAAGACGGCCTGGGTGTTCTCGGCGTGATCGGCCCAGATCTGCCGGTGCTGGGAGTGATGGGTGGCCTGCGGGCAGCGCGCCGAGTCACACATCCCCATGAGGGGTTCGTCGGCGTCCGGGGTGCCGGCGAGTTTCAGGCACGCTGCCTTCCCCGGATCGGAGAACCAGCAGTCGTTACCGATGCCGAAGTGCAGAGTCTTCGCCTTGGCCTTGAGGACACGCTCGACGCGCCGGTCGTCGATGAGGTGACCGGCCCGGCGTCGTGCCGTTCCAGGATCTGGTCAACGGTCTTGAAGGCGACGATGAGGTCGCGGGCACCCAGGCCACTGCGCAGGATCCCGCGCTGGAAGTACTCGTAGGCGGCAACGGTCGGCCGTAGACGTTCGGCTTCTTCCTCGGCGGCGAAGGCAGCCAGGTGTCCGCCAGGGCGGGCTAACGGTGAAGTCGGTATTGGAACTGTCTGAATGCCTGGGCCCGCAAGGCTTCGTCTGCTAGGAAGCCGCTGGATGAAGCCCGTACTCGGCCAGCCACTGGAGCAGGTCTTGGCGAGAGGTCTCGACGAGGCGGCCTCCGGTGAAGCGGGCGTCGTCGGTCACCTCTGCGACGCACTCTGGAGGGGGCCTGAAAGATTCGGCCTCCTCGTCAGTGGTGAACTCGCCCTCCGCCAGAACCAGGCCCTGCAGAGGGCCGTCGAAGACGTCGACGCCCAAGGGCGGCACGCTGAAGCGCGTCTTCGTCAGCACTGCAGCCGGTAGTGAGGCGAGCAGGTCGTACTCGGCCGGCGACAAGTACGTATTCGTGATCAGCCCCTGAATCGCGCCCGGCCGAGAGACCGGCACCTTCTGGGTGAGCTTGAGTTCGCAGCTGCCGTCTGACCGTTCGGCGCGTCGCAGGCGCAGGCGCGTCCCCCACCAGATAGCGGTCGTTGATCATCCGGGTGACCGTCACTGCTGACGGTCCCGGCGCTTCAGCCAGCAAGAACCGCCGTTCCCGCTCGATGCGCGCGTACTTTCCCGGGTGAACCGTCCGACCTTGAACCCCGCCGGCCTTGTCCATCATGAAGACAGCTTCCCAGCTGGTTCTGCTCGGTTGGCCTGTTTTCGGTGGATCGACCTCCCGAAGTCGTCGCATACAGCCAGGAGGGGATTCGCGAAGTGGATCGGCCGTGGTCCTGGGCGAGTTGCGGTAGGCGGGATGGTGATCAGCAGACTGCCTCTGACGAGCAACTCGAGTCCCTGCGTGTGGTGCTGTCGCGTATCGACGTGTTGACGGAGGCGCTGGCGCGGACCGCGACGTTCGGTCTGGGTGGTACGTGATCGCGGGATGTCTGTTCCAGACCGTGTGGAACGTGGCCACGGACAGACCACCGACCTGCGGTGTCAGGGACTACGACGTCTTCTACCTCGACGCCGATGATCTGTCATGGGAAGCAGAAGTTGCCGTGATCGAGACCGGCAAGGAGGTCTTCGCCGACCTCCCGGCAGAGGTTGAGATCCGGAACGAGGCCCGGGTTCACCTCTGGTATGAGGACACCGGTGGTGGTGAGCAGTCCTGACCCGGCCGCCGTGCACCGCAACTGGCTGCCGGTCATCGCCGACCACGCCCGAGGACTCCATCCGGGCTCGGCGCCGGCACTGGCTGCGGGGGCGGTCGAAGATCCTTCCCTGCCCTCTTCCGAGTCGGCCGCAGCCCCCATAGCCGACCTATGCACCTCTCACCCAGCGGCGGTACCGGCCTGAACCGGCCCCACTCGGGGCTGGTGCGGCATTGGTTGGGCTTGAAGTGGTCCCGGCTTCCGGTCTGTTCCTGCCCCCGACTTCGCCAGGACGGCTGTGCTGAGCGACTCGGCATGGGAGACAATGCTGGGCATGACGACTTGAAGACCGCCTGCCGGGCGGCAGCACTGGCGCAAGGTCGGGACCCGGGACACCGTCTCCGACGGGGACCAGTGAATCTGTGCCGCCTGCGAAACGCCCGTCCGTTCGTACGCGTATCGATTCCATCCGCCGGAGTCCTCCATGTTCGAGCGGTGCGTCGGACTCGCCTGGTGTTCCAATTGCCGGATCTACTCCGGAAACATGGTGCACGTCCCGCGAAAGCGGGTCCTGGTCGACGTCCTCGCTTCGCTTCCCCTCGAGCAACGGGAGAACCTTGCACGTTCGGAGACACGGCTGATTGAGTTCCTGGACTGCCGGGCGCGAGGCAACAGCGATTGGATCCCACCGGCCAACTGGCATCGGGGCGGCACAACCCCAGGGTGATGGGGGATGCCGTATCGGATGCGGCTGAGCGTTCCTGTTCGTCGAACGCGATGACCCGGAGGATGTCGCTGATCTGGCTCATCACGGTCGTGGCGGGGATGCCGTGGCCCATGACGTCGCCGAGCATCAGGCACGGCACGCGGTCGGGCAGGTGGATGAAGTGGTACCAGTCGCCGCCGATCCGCGGCGCCTCCCTGGTGCGGATGCAGCTCAAGGCCGTCCAGTTGCGGTATGTCCGGGAGCAGGCGTCGCTGGAACTCCACGGTGACCTGGCGCAGCTGTTCGGACAGCCGGGCGTTCTCGATCGCCACGCCGGCGGCGCTGGCCAGGGCGGTGACGACGGCCTCGTCGTTGTCCGTGAACGCCCTGCTGTTGGCCTTGTCTGCCAGGTACAGGGTTCCGTACACGGTGCTGCGGACCCGGGTCGGCACCCCCCAGCAGGGTGCTCGTCGGCGGATGACCTAGACCGCCGCATCGCGGCGCAGTCGGCCGTAGACGAGCAGCAACAGATCGGCCGCCCGTCCATGAACGGTCGCATCGGCGGTTTCGGCGGCATCGGGGTTCGCGTCGAGCCCGAAGCCGTCGGGCCGCAGGCGGACGAGCCAGTTTCCCTCACCGTCGGTCGCGTGGAAGCGGATGGTCACGTCGGGACCGCGCAGCTGGGCGACGTTGGGCGCGAAGGAGGTGGCGAAGGGCAGATTGACGAGGAACTCGTCGATCCCGTCGACCGCCAGCGGGCGGTCGACGGTGGGGTGGCGCCCCAGGGCCAGGTCGGAGTCGACCCGATGCATCAGCGTCTCGAAGAGCATCCGGCGCGCCCAGAAGCGGGCGTGCTGATCGACGCCCCATGCCCACATGGGCAGGTCCGGGTCGGTGGCCGCGAAGGCCTGCGCGGCCACCGTCGCACTGTCGGCCAGCCAGTCCGCGTACTCCTCCTGCCGCTCCGGGAGCCGCAGGTCCACCTCCCGCTTGCGCGGGGGCTCCTGGATGCGCGCGTGCAGAAGACTCGAGAACCAACGCTGCACACTGCCGGTGTGCTTGTCCAGGTCGGCCAGTGTCCAGCCGGGGCAGCTCGGCACGGGGGTCGTCAGGTCGGCATCCTCGAGCGCTGCGACGAGTCGGCCGGTCTCCACCGCGATTGCGGCGCGGTGGTCGACTGGAGTGGGTCCGTGTACGGGGCGGGTCAACGAGTTCATCATGCGAGCCTTTCTCTGGGTGACGGCTTCTGGTGACGGCGGGTCGGTCGCCGCCAGGCGACTGAGCCTGTTGCGCTGCAGGCATTCAGCCGCGGAGGAATCTGGCTGTCCCTGACCTCACGGCCCCCTCCGACGGGCGGGGGCGAGGCGCGGATGCCGATGCCGCCTTGAATTCGGTGCAGGCGCATGCGGTGCCGAAGGAGGAACGCTGCTCCGACGAGGGTGAGACTCAACGTGCACTGGTTTCCGGGGTGGATCAGGACCGAGGCGTCGGTCTCGTGCAACTGCACCCGCCGGTCGGCCCGGCAGAAGAGGTGGCCGGTGGCGATCAGCCCGCGTCCCTCCAACCTGACGACGGATTCGTACCTGGACGGGCCGACGGCCCGGGGCACGGCGCTCTGGAGCCGGCGATCGCCGTGCACCGGGAGCCCAGGGGCGGGAGCCAAGGGCACGGGCCGGGGGCACGAGCCGGGAAGTGGGTCAGGACGACGCCGGCGGGCCACCCGCTCCGGGCGCCCCGGTGCGCAGTCCGTCCATGAGGAGGTCGAAGAGGCGGGCGGCACGCGGGCGCCAGTCGTCCGTGGGCGCCATCTGCCACAGGCCTCCGATGGCGAGGATCAGATCGTCGGACGTCAGGCCCGGCCGGATGGTGCCCGCCGCTTCATTGGCGCGCAGCAGGAGTTCGGCCGCGTCGGTGACGGGGGTGTGCGCCGGCTTCGCGGGGCTGCCCGGTGCGCTGGTGGCGAGGCGGATCGCGTCGGCGAGACCGGCCTTTGTCATGGCGAACTCGGCCAGCCGGTCCATCCAGGCGCGCAGGGCCCGGTCGGGCGGCAGTTGCTCGAGCAACTGGGCCGCGCTGGCGGCGACCTGGCTCATCTCGTGGCGGTAGATCTCCAGGACGAGGGCCTCCCGGTTGGGGAAGTTGCGGTAGAAGGTGCCCTGACCGACGCCCGCCTTCTTGGCGATCGCGCTGAGCGGCGCGTCCGGGCACAGGGTCAGTTCGACCAGGGCGACCTCGAGGATGCGCTCACGGTTGCGTTGTGCGTCCGAGCGCAGGGGCGCGTCCTTGTTGTGCTGCACTCGACTCTCCTCGGGGTGCGCGGGAACCCCACCCTTGCTAAGCGGACAGCTGTCCGTTACGTTTGCCGGCAGCGGACGACTGTCCGGTTGGGTTCACCATAGCCCCGGCCGGACCGCGCGGGAGTCCGCGTTCACCGTCAACGCCGTCCCACGCGCCCGTCCCGCCCCTCCACGACCGACGCACCCCGGCAGCCGCCAGGCACCGGCGACCGCCGCCCAGGTTTCCAGGAAGCGCGAAAGAAGCTCTCATGGCCTTACCGACGTCCAGCGTCATCACCTTGAACATCAACGGCGAGCGGCACACCCTGCCCGTCGACCACCGCACCACCCTGCTCGACGCACTGCGCGAACGGCTCGACCTCACCGGCACCAAGAAGGGCTGCGACCAGGGACAGTGCGGAGCCTGCACCGTTCTGGTCGACGGCCGCAGAACCCTGGCCTGTCTCCAGCTCGCGGTCGCGGCCGAAGAGCGCGACATCACCACCATCGAGGGCGTGGCGGACGGCGACCGCCTGCACCCCGTGCAGCAGGCGTTCCTCGACCTCGACGGCTACCAGTGCGGCTACTGCACGCCGGGACAGATCTGTTCGGCGATCGGCGTGCTCGCCGAGCACGCCGCCGGCTGGCCGAGCGCCGCCACCGCCGACGTCCGGCCCGCGGCCGGAACACCTCCCCTGACCGCGCAGGAGATCCGTGAGCGCATGAGCGGCAACCTGTGCCGTTGCGCCGCCTACACCTCGATCGTCGAGGCCGTCACCAGGGCCGCCGAAGCCGCGCCCGCGGCGCGCCCGGGCGTCGGACCCGAGCCGAAGGAGCCTGCCGCATGAGGGAGTTCGGCTACCGGAAGGCTCCCGACGTCGCGGGCGCCGTCGCACTGCTCGACGCCGACCCCGAGGCGCGCTACCTCGCCGGCGGCACCAATCTGGTCGACCTGATGAAGACCGGCGTCGAACGTCCCGGACACCTCGTCGACGTGCGCGCTCTGGCGCTGGACCGCGTGGAGGCGACCGAGGACGGCGGCGTTCGGATCGGCGCCACCGTCACCAACAGCGACCTCGCGGCCCACCCCCTGGTCCGCACCCGCTACCCCGCTCTCGCGCAGGCGGTTCTCGCCGGCGCCTCCGGCCAGCTGCGCAACATGGCCACCGTCGGCGGCAATCTGCTCCAGCGCACCCGCTGCGCCTACTTCGCCGACGTCACCGGCCCCTGCAACAAGCGCGAGCCCGGCAGCGGCTGTCCTGCCGTCCGAGGCGAGAACCGCAACCACGCCGTCCTCGGCGCCTCCGCCCACTGCGTGGCCGTGCACCCCTCCGACATGGCCGTCGCGTTGGCGGCCCTCGACGGCGTGGTGCACTACGAGACCGCCCAGGGGCCGGGCGAACTGCCCCTGGGCTGGTTCTACCTCCCGGTCTCCGACACCCCGCACCGTGAGACCGCCCTGCCGGCGGGCGCGCTGATCACCGGCGTCACCCTGCCGCCGGCTCCGGTCGCCGCCAACTCCCGCTACCGCAAGGTGCGTGAGCGCGCCTCCTACGCGTTCGCCGTCGGCTCGGTCGCCGCCGCACTGCACGTCCGCGACGGCGTCGTGCACGACGTGCGCCTGGCGTTCGGCGCGGTGGCCTCCCGGCCCTGGCGGGCTCGAGCCGCCGAGCGCACTCTCCTCGGGGCGCACGCCGTCGCCGAGTCGTTCGCGGCCGCCGCGGACGCCGAACTGGCCGCTGCCCGGCCCCTGTCGCACAACGGATTCAAGGTGACCCTGATGCGCAACCTGACCGTGGCAGTTCTGAGCGAACTCGCCGAGGAGGCCGCCCGATGACGGTGACGGAGGCGCCCCTCGCCGCCGTCCGCGCCGTCGGCACCGGTCATGTCCGCCTGGAGGGGCGGGACAAGGTCACCGGCGCGGCCCGGTACGCGGGCGAGGTCCCCTTCGCCGGGCTGGCCCACGGCTGGCTGGTGCTGTCCACCGTGGCACGCGGCCGGATCCGCGACATCCAGGCGGACGCCGTCCTCGCGATGCCGGGCGTCCTGACCGTCGTGGACCACCGCAATGCCCCACCCCTGAAGACCGACTACGTCGGCCTGCTGGGCACGGTCCCGGACCCGACGTGCGCGGTCTTCCAGAGCGACCGGGTGCCCCATCTGGGCTGGCCCGTGGCACTGGTGGTCGCCGAGACGTCCGAGCAGGCGCGTGAGGCCGCCGAGTCCCTGGTCGTCCACTACGAACAGGTCCCGCACGACACCGGGTTCACCGGCGACCACCCCGACGCCCACCCGTCCGACGGCCACATGCCCGCCGTGACGGAAAAGGGCGACCTGGAGGCCGAACTCGCCGCCTCCCCCGTCGTCGTGGAGGCCACGTACACCACTCCGGAAGAGCACCATCACCCCATGGAGCCCCATGCGGCCACCGCCCGCTGGGAGGCCGACCGGCTCGAGGTGGTGGACTCCAACCAGGGCGCCACCTGGGTCGTCGGGGAACTCGCGAACCTCTTCTCCCTCGATCCCGCGTCGGTGCGGGTGCGTTCGGAACACGTCGGCGGCGGCTTCGGCAGCAAGGGCGTGCGCGCCCATCAGGTGGCCGCGGTGATGGCGTCCAGAATGACCGGGCGCCCGGTGCGCGTCGTCCTGACCCGCCGCCAGATGTTCACGCTGGCCGGACACCGCAGCCCCACGCTCCAGCGGATCAGGCTCGGGGCGGACGCCGACGGACGGCTGCGCGCCCTGGACCACCGCTCGCTCAGCCGCACCTCCACCGTGTACGAGTTCGTCGAACCGAGCGCCGGCGTGGCCCGGGTGATGTACGACGCCGACGCGCACCGCACGGAGAACCAGGTCGTACCGCTCGACGTCCCGAGCCCCACCTGGATGCGTGCCCCGGGCGAGGCGCCAGGCTCCTTCGCGCTGGAGGCCGCGCTCGACGAACTCGCCCACGAGTGCGGCGTCGACCCGATCGAACTCCGCCTGCGCAACGAACCGGACCGGGGCCCGGTCTCCGGCCTCCCCTTCGCCGGCCGCAACCTGCGCGCCTGCTTCGAGGAAGGCGCTCGCCGCTTCGGCTGGCAAGGGCGCGATCCACGGCCCGGGGTCCGGCGCGAGGGGCGCTGGCTGCTGGGCACCGGCACCGCGGCGGCCTCCTTCGGCGCAGGCGCCGCCCCCTCCACGGCCTCGATCACCGCCGAGGCGGACGGCCGCTTCACCGTGCGGATCGCGGCGGCGGACATCGGCACCGGCGCGCGGACCGCCCTCGCGCTGGTCGCCGCCGACGCCCTGGACGTGCCACCGCAACGCGTCCGCGTGCTCCTCGGAGACAGCGCGTTCGGGCCCGCGATGATCGCGGGCGGTTCCATGGGCACCCGGTCCTGGGCCTGGGCCGTCATGGCCGCGGCGGCCGAACTGCGCAACCGGCTCGTGCCGGGCGCGCCGATCCCGGCCGAGGGCGTCACCGTGCGCTCCGACACCACCGAGGCGGTCGCCGCGCTCGCTCAGGAGGAACGGCACTCCTTCGGCGCGCAGTTCGCCGAGGTCGCCGTGGACACCGCCACCGGCGAAGTGCGGGTGCGGCGCATGCTCGGCGTGTTCGCCGCGGGACGCATCGTCAATCCCCTCACGGCACGGGGCCAGTTCACCGGCGGCATGATCTGGGGCATTTCCATGGCGCTGCACGAGGAGGCCGCGCGCGACGCCGCCTCCGGCGGACCGGTCGGAGCGGATCTCGCGGGCTACCACGTCGCGACCCACGCCGACGTCCCGCGCGTCGAGGCGCACTGGGTGGCGGACGACGACCCCGACGACCCGGTGGGGATCAAGGGCATCGGCGAGATCGGCATCGTCGGCGCGGCCGCCGCCGTCGCCAACGCCGTGTGGCACGCCACCGGCGTACGCCACCGCAGCCTGCCCATCCGCCCCGACCGGGTCCTGACGGGCGGCCGGGATGCTTGACCTCGCACCGCAGCTGGGCGACTGGCTGGCCGAGGGCCGCAAGGCCGCCGTCGCGACCGTCGTGTCCGTCGGCGGCAGCGCGCCGCGCGGTCCGGGCGCCGCCCTGGCCGTCGACGGACAGGGAACCGTCGTCGGGTCGGTGTCGGGCGGCTGCGTAGAGGCTTCGGTCTACGACCTGTGCACGCAGGCACTGGAGAGCGGCGACAGCGTCCTCGAACGCTTCGGCTACAGAGATGAGGACGCCTTCGCCGTGGGACTCACGTGCGGCGGCGTCCTCGACGTCCTGGTCACCCCCGTCACGGCGGACGGCCCGGTCGCCGCGCTGCTGCGTTCCGCCCTCGACAGTGCCGCACGAGGCGAGCCCGTGGCGCTCGTCAGGGTCGTCCGCGGTCCCTCCGCGCTTCTCGGCGCCGCGCTGCTCGTGCACGCCGACGGCTCCCGGGAGGGCGCACTCGGCGGGCACGAGGACCTCGACAGCGCCGCCACGGCGCAGGCCCTGGCCGCGCTCGACACGGGCCGCACCGGCACGGTCGAGGTGTCGCAGGACGGGTCGCACTGCCCCGGCGGACTCACCCTGCTCGTCGAGCCGAGCGTGCCGCCGCCCCGGATGATCGTGTTCGGCGCCGTCGACTTCGCGGCGGCGCTCGTCCGTGCCGGCAAGTTCCTCGGCTATCACGTCACCGTGTGCGACGCCCGGCCCGTCTTCACCACGCCGGAGCGTTTCCCCGAGGCCGACGAGGTCGTCGTGGACTGGCCGCACCGCTATCTGCGGGGCACCAGGACGGACGGACGCACCGTGGTGTGCGTCCTCACCCACGACGCCAAGTTCGACGTCCCGCTGCTGGAGGTCGCGCTGAGGCTGCCGGCGTCGTTCGTCGGCGCCATGGGCTCGCGTCGCACCCACGCCGACCGGCACCGGCGACTGCGCGACATCGGCCTGCAGGAGCACGAACTCGCGCGGCTGAGGTCGCCGATCGGCCTGGACCTCGGAGGGCGCACCCCGGAGGAGACCGCCCTGTCGATCACGGCGGAGATCGTCGCCGCCCGCCGGGGCGGGACGGGTCTGCCGCTCACCGGTTCCGACAGGCCGATCCATCACCGCCGGTCCGCCTGATCCCGGACGGCCCGGCCCGTGCAGCCCCATCAGTAAGCAGCGGTCTGTCAGTGCCTCTGAGCTGGTGACACCACCCCCGGGCCGTGCACTCGACAAGGGGGAAGGTAGTCATGCCATGTCCGAAGGCCGGTAAACCTCCTGCGGGGCTACGAAGACGGTTGAGGGGGATATCGTTGGTTCCCTGGGTAGGCTCCCTGGAACCGAGCTCGTCCGGACACGATTAGCCACTGATTCGCCCTTCATGAGGCGTGGATGCATATTCCTGGGAAGCACCTGCGGTTCGGCTGCTAAGGGCTGTCCCGTAATTGATCTTGTGCGCTCCTGGTTGCCGATCGGCCGTCCGATCAGCGGGCCTGGCGAAGATTGTGCAGGTGGGCGATACCCAAGATCGCGTAGTGGACACCGTCACCCTTGAGTCGGCAGTCGCGAAGGATCTTCCAGGTCTTCATGCGCGCGAAGACGTGCTCTACACGAGCCCTGACCTGTTTGTGGGAGCGGTTGTGCTCCTGCTTCCATCCGCACAGTTCTCCGCCCGCGGGCCGACGATGCGGGACCACCAGGCCAGTGCCCTGGTAGCCGCCGTCGGCGATGGTCGTGGTCCTGCCGACGGCTGCCTTCGCACCCGATTCTGCCCACGCCTTGCAGTCGTTGCGGTTGCCCGGCACTGGTCGTCCGACCGCAACGACCAGCCGTGTGTCAGCGTCGACAACCACTTGGTGGTTGGTCGAGTACCTGTAGTTCTTGGACTGCTCGGCGATGCTGTGATCGCGGGTAGGCACCAGTGTGCCGTCGACGCTGAGCACGGTGCCGGCGTGGAAGCGCTGCCGCTGCTTGAGTGCCAGCAGCGGCCCGATGTGGCCGATTATCCGGTCGGCGGATGACTTGGAGATGCCCTGGCTCTTGCGACGGTGCCGCTCGCGGCCCCCGCCGTGGCCGCACCTGTGTGGCCCACCGCCCAGCCGCCGGGGCCGTCGCCGCGCCGGCCCCGCAGGCCGCCCAGGACGTGCCGCTGTTCCAGGCACTGGAGTGGCTCGGCGAAGCCGCCGAGAGCCGGGACGGCTACAGCCACGAGCTGTTCAGGCACTGGAACAAGGGCCTCAACCCCACGGACGGGTGCGACACCCGCCGGGAAGTGATCCTCGCGGAGGCGAAGCTGGCCCCGGAGGTCGGCGCGCGGTGCGCGCTGTCGGGGGGCCGCTGGTTCTCCGAGTACGACCAGGTGTGGGTGACGTCGGCGTCCTCGCTTGACGTGGACCACGTGGACCACGTGGTCCCGTTGGCCGAGGCGTGGGACTCCGGCGCCTCCGCCTGGACGGCCCCCGGCGCGAGGCCTACGCCAACGACAAGGGAGCTCCGGCGTCGCTGATCGCGGTATCGGGCAGCTCCAACCGTTCCAAGAGCGACAAGGACCCGGCCGAATGGCTGCCGGTCGAGGCGTTCCGGTGTGAGTAGGGCGGGGCGTGGGTGGCCACGAAGCTGCGCTGGCAGCTGCCCGCCGACCCGGCCGAACGCGACGCCCTAACCCGCCTGGCCGAGGGCTGCCCCGACACCACAGTCAGCTACGAGCAGGTACCGCAGTAGCCGTGCGACCACGGGCACGAAGCGGCGCACCGTCCCAGGACGGTGCGCCGCTTTCGGGTGTCGGGCCGGCCGCGCCGGGGTCAGTGCCTGCTGCCGCCGCGGTGGTAGCCCCAGGACTCCTCGTCGATGACGCGGCCGCGGTGGTCGCTCAGGGTGGCGGTGTCGTGGTCGTTGTTCCACACGTAGTGGCGACGGTCCTGGTAGAGGTCGGTGCGGGTGTCGCGGCCCAGGCCGGTGTGGATGCGCACGGTGACGCGGCCGGCCAGGCGGTAGCCGTCGAAGGTGTAGGTGTGGCCGGAGGCGTCCTCCAGCGTCCAGCCGTCGAGGTTGACCGCGCGGCGGGTGGTGTTGGTCAGCTCCACCCACTCCTTGTTCAGGGAGCGGTTTGAGCGGTCGTCGCGTCCCGGGGAGTCGTACTGGACAGCCGAGATCTCCACCTTCGGACGGCTGGGCCGGGCGTGGTCGGCCGCGGACGCGGGCAGCGCCGCCACCGAGACGAGTACTCCGGCCGCGAGCGCGGCGGCAGCCAGACGGCGGGCGGAAACACATGCGGATGCGGACAAGGAGTCCCCCAGACGGTGCGGGGAGCGGGTGCGGTGTGCGAGTGGCGGCCGGACCGGCCGCGCACACAGCTTGTCCACGCTGTGCGCGCCGTGAGAGGGAAACATGGACTGTGTTACCTGTTGCTCATATTTCCGGGACTCTCAACTGCATCATCCATCTATGCCGGATGTAGTCTCGGCAGCGGTCTCCAGGAGCGGCTCGGCTCGCCGCCCGATCGCGACCACGTGGGCGTCCTCGGCGACGAAGGCGCGTGTGGTCGCCCGGCCGATCCCGGTGCCGGCTCCGGTGACGGCAACGATTCTGCGGGTCCGCGGGGCGGTGCTGTTCATACCGGTCATCGTTCAACCCTGCAGCCAGCGGCAAGGTCAAGCAGCGTCTGGCGAGCCGTAGTCACCGCCAGTGGTCGCCGCGGACGCAGCGCCGCCGAGTTCTTCCAGCCTCGGCGGCGAGACCCGCCTCACGGTGGGAGGAGGCAGGCCGGATGAGCGCCTGTGACAAGCCGGATGCCTCACTGGTGACAACCAGGCTGCTTCGACCGTCCCCATTCACCAGCTCAGACGGCGCTGTCAGTGACAAGCACCGAGCTTCGGCTCATCGTTGATGAGCCGAAGCACGATAGGTGACACATGGGCAGGCTTGTTGTCACTTGCGAGGTAAGGGCCGCATCCAGTGCACTTCAGATGAACTGATCCCCCGTGATGCGGGGAGTTTCGAAGCTCCACCGTCATCAGATCCCGGCGTGTCTCATCCTCGTCTCGGCTTCGTTGCGTCCCAGCGCATCGAAGTTGTCGAGATGGAACTTCTTGGCGTTGAAGGTGCGTACCCACAGGCCTGCCGCCCAGCACAGCTGCAGTTCGTTGTTGCTCAGCGCCCGTCCGCGCGCGGTTTGGTACTCCTCCAGGAAGGCCGCCGTCCGTTCGACCGAGGCGCCTGCACCGGTGGGCCCGCCCTCGAACATGGCGGCGGCCTGGCCGATGATGACCACCTCGGGCTCGTAGACCACGCTGTCTCAGTCGTGGACCGCGAGTGGCCGGCCGTTGCGAAACTTCACGTTGCGGCCGTCCCAGTCTCCGTGTCCGAGCACGCAGGCAGCGTCGCGGACCTCTTCCAGCCGCTCGCGTACGGCCGCACCGAGTTCGTCGAGCCACGCCGTGGCAGAGCACCGTTCAGCATTGAGGTCGACGTTGCGGTCATCCGGGACCGGCCAGACGCCGTCCTCCTTGTGGTACCACTGGATCCATGCGGGAGCTGGTCGTAGCAGCGGCTGCGGTTCCAGATCCTCTGCGCGGGTCACGAAGTCGGCCAGAAGACCGGCGAACTGTCGGGGAGCATCGGCGGGCGCGGGTTCTCCACCCCCTGGCAGGGGAGTCTCGGCGCTGGCGACCTTCCTACCCAACGGCAACGGACCGGCCAGTGGCTCCGGGCATGGGAAGCCCGCCTGCCACATCCGGCGTTGCACCCAGGCACAGGCTCCCAGCCGCGCATCACCGTCGCGGATCTTCAGCACCACCTCGCGGCCGTTCGTCAGCCGCAGGCCGTGGACCACGGACAGGTTCCCCGCCGTGAAAGTGTGCTCGGCGACCGGGTAGCCCAAGTGCTCGATGCACCAGTCACTCACTGCTCGATCGTCGGAGTGTTCAAGCATGGCTTTCCTTTCCATGAGCGGCTTGGCCCTCCCCGTCCGGGCCGGGATGGTGGCCTGAAGCCGTGGGGACCGGATCGGCGCACCCTCGCGCCGCAGTGCCCTGATCAATCCGGTGAACCGGGCCGCAGACTCAGCCCGGCATCGGCGCCCTCCTGGGCGGCTCTGATGCCGGAGAGGCATGCAGAGCTCAGGCAGTCTCGCCTGCCTCTTGCGGTCGCATGAGGACGAGGTCGTCGCCCCATGCGTCCAGCACCTGGCCGTGTCCGGCTTCTCGGACTGCGTTCTCGACAAGGGTGAACAGCTGCCGTTGCAGGGATACCTCGCCTGCTGCCGAGATGCGGTCCACAGCACGCAGCAGCACGTCGGTGTCCCAGCCCGGCAGCGGGTACCGGGCAAGCTCCCACTCCAGGTACTTGTTGTAAGGGCGAGGGCGACGGTGGAGAGCGAAGAGCAATTCGAGCAGGAACCGCATGCTGTCTGCCGCGTCGAGGCGGGCGGCCAGAGCAAGGCCGTCCCGGTGGTTCTTGACCGAGCGGTAGAGAGAGTTGATGTAGGCGTCGAGCCATCCGCCGGCGTCCCGGAACGCCTCATCGGCATCCAACCGGGCCCAGCCGGCAAGGATGCGGGCGATGCCTCCGTCGAGCCGGTCGACAACGACCCGACCACGGGCGAGGGCATAGCGTTCCCGACCGGGCATCCCGGTTCCGCGGAACTCGGTGAGAGTGACGATGACAAGGTCGAGCTCGGCACTGCGGTGCCCCGTGAACCGGGACAGGTCGGTGGTGGCGTCATCGGCAACGATCACGTACAGGTCGTGGTCGGAGTGCGGGGTGATCATGCCGTCGTGGGCATGGGAACCTTTGAGGACGAGACCGAGCACGGCTGAGTCGGCGACGGCGAGTTCGACGAACGCGTCGTAGGTGAGCGGCTGCTGAGCAGTCATGGTGTGGAACTCCGGTGTGGTGATGGCGGGTATGCCTGCTGGGGCGACCCCATTACGAGGCGCCCTGCACCGTCCGCGGCTGCACGTGGCTGCCGCCCGGAAGATCAACGCACATCTGGACCCTATCGCTCGGCCGGGCCATGGGGGTACGGCTTTTGAAGCCGTCAGGAGCCTGGTAATGCGACCGACAAGCTCACTTCAGGAGAGCCGCACCGACCCCGGAGGAGGTGCGGTCGATCGCCTTGGCGAGTTGCTTGGCGTGGTCTTCGAGTAGTGGTTTGAGGGCGCCGTAGTAGGGCTGGTGGTCCGCTTTATGGAGCCAGTGGAAGACGTCGTGTCGCTCCCGGGTCCAGATGGCGCGTAGCGCTGGGGCGGGGGCGATATGCGGTGGGCAGGGGACGAAGTCGGGCTCGCCTTCGGTGGCGCGGGTTCCAGCTGTAGGCGCTGACGGCCAGGCGTCTGCAGTCGTCGCTGATGGGTTTTCGATGGCTTGTGAGGACCGGGAGCAGGGCGAGGATGTGCTGCCAGTTATCGGGTTCCAGGACCCAGGTGCCGAGGGCCTCGCGTCGGCGCTGGTAGTCAATGACAGGGTCGGCGAGGAGTTCGGCGGTAATGGCGACGAGCGCCTGCTCGAAGTCGCGGGCCGTGCCGCTGGCCGGGGAGCTGACCGCATCGTTGATCAGCCGTGTGGCGGCCCGCTACGGTCTCCCGACCGCCGGTGTGCTGCGGCTTTGGACATGCCGCAACTCCCCCGCCCGGCACGAGGGCGGCGGTGCACCGGCGGACGCGGAGGTCGTCCTCAACGGGGCCGGGCGGCGGGTGCTCGCCGAGCTGTGCAGGGTGGAGCCCAAGGTACTGGCGCGCGCCTTGCCTGCCTTCACCATGGACGACCCCAAGATCTGCACCGGCCGGGAGGCCGGGATGGCACAGGCACGGTGGCGGGCGGCGGGCACGGTGGCGGGTCCGGCCGCGTTCGGCTGCCGGCTGTGCACCGCGCGGCGCACCGGACAGGCACTACGGGCGGTGCGCTACCTGCCGGGCCGGCATCGGGTCTGCCACAGGCACGGACGCTGACTGCTGGACGCGGACGCCGGCCAGCCGCTGGAACACCTCGACCTGCGCGGTGTCCCCGAGGTGGTGGCCGCGCAGCGGCGGTGGCCGGGCGTGGCGCGGCGTGCGGTGCGGGCCCAGGTGGAGCCGGAGCAGGCGCTCACGCCGGCGCAGGCGGTGGTGGCCCGATGGTGGGAACAGGCCCTGCAGTGGGAGCAGGAGACGATCTGGCCGCAGCGCCTGCACCAGGTCGCGGGCGGGGATGCAGGTGTTGATCTGGAGCGGTGGCGGATCGTGGGCAGGGACGCGGCCGTCTTCCCGGAGGTGGTGGCCGTGGCCGACGCGCTGCTGGACCCGGCTATGGCCGAGCTGGTGCGGGCTGACAGCGGCGCCGGGCGGCCGCGGCCGCTGCCCGCCGACGGGATGTTCTGCCGCAGGCTGGGCGAGCGGGTGGGACGCAACTGGCTGGAGCCGCTGTCGGCGGCGGGCCTCTGCTGGCCTGGATGCGCGCTGTCATCCGCCGGAGGCGCGGTGAAGGCGGGCCGCCCGGGTGGAGGGACGATCCGTGGCGGCTGCAGCGGGAACAGCGGCACGGGAGCGGTCGGGTCCTTGTCGTAGCGGGTGGCGATGCGCCGCCCCTGCCTGAGGCGGTGGAAGGAGCGTTCGACGACGTTGCGGCGCCGGTAGACGGCCCGGCCACCGACGCTCGCAGCGCCGTGCCCGGCCCGCGAGCTGGTCGACGTACTCGGGGATGGTCGCCTTGATTCCGCGTCTGCGCAGGTGGACACGGAAGGAGCGGGCTGAATGACCCTTGTCGGCGACGACCCGTTCGGGTCGTCCGCGGGGGCGCCCCGGCAGGCAGTGCGGAGCCCGGTCGTTCACTAGAGCGAAGACTCGGTTCGGCTGCCGTTCGGCACCAGCCGAAGGATGTCGGTGAGGCCGCGTTCGCCGGTGCGGTTCTCGGCAGGCAGGATGTACGTCCGCAGGCCACAGGCGGTCGCACCGCCGTCACGGACCGGATTGTCGCCCACCATGAGCGTGGCCCGGGGGTCGGTGCCGAGGTCTGCACACGCCTGGAGGAACAGGTGCGGATCGGGTTTCTCGCGACCGTGCTCGTAGGAGATGACGCAGCCGTCGATCAGGCCGTCCATCCGGTGGCGGGCGAGGTGGGCGCGCAGATCCCAGGCGAAGTCGCTGACGATCGCGATGCGCAGGCCGCGGGAGCGGAGCGTACGCAGAGTGGGTTCGGCGTCGGGGTAGGGGATCCACGCGTCGGGGGCGGTGAGTTCCCGGTAGGCCATCTCCTCGGCGTCGCGCAGGAAGTCCACATGTCGCCACCACCCGTGCATGGCCTGCCGGTGCCGCTCGGGCGACAGATCGCGGCCCTGCTGCAGTGCGACGACCGAAGGCAGTCGGAAGGCGGTGCGCAGTTGACGGGAGATCTCGGCCTCGGCCCCGGGTTCGTCGAGCAGAGCGAGACGGCCGGACGCGTGTCCCACTCGGCGCAGCCATGTCTCCAGAGGGATCATCTGGAAGAGCGTGTTGCTGAAGTCGAACAGCACGGCCTGCACGTCAGGTACTGGCGCGGCCATTTCGGCGTCGCTGGGGCGGTAGGCACTTGGTGTTTCGAACAGTGTCTGCATCATCACGAGGGGGGCTGTTCTTCGGGGGCCACCGTCTCCACGGGCACTCCCAGGTCGCGGATGGCGGCGAGCTCGGCCTCGGGAGTGTGGGTGTCGGTGATGACCGCCTGGTAGTCGGTCACGGTGCCGTAGGCGTACGTGGCGGTCTTGCCGAATTTCGAGTGGTCTGCCAGAAGCAGGGCGTGCCGGGCGGAGGCGAGCATGGCCAGTTTGACCTCGACGTAGTCGTTCATGGGGTGGAAGAGCCGGCCCTCCAGGATCGCGGTGGCGGACATCAGGGCGATGTCGGCGCGAATCCGGGAGAGCGCGCGGGTCACCGCGGGGCCGGTGCAGGAGTTGAAGTCGCCACGGTAGCGGCCGCCCAGGAGCGTGATGTTCGCCCTGGACTCGGAGCCGAGGCGCTGTGCCAGGCCGATCGAGTTGGTGACGACATGCAGCTGGTCCAGCCGGGCCAGTAGGGGGACCAGCGGGAACAGGGTGGTCGAGTCGTCCATGAGGACCGTGGTGCCCGGCTTGATCCGGTCGGCGACGGCAGCGCACAGGGCGTTCTTGGCCGTGCGGGCGCTGCCCTCCCGGAAGCGGGTGGCCATCTCCATGGTGAGGGCGGGGAAAGCGAGGGCCCGTCCGCGCTCCTTACGCAGCAGGTGACGCCCGGCGAGGTCGTCCAGGTCCCGGTGCATCGTCATCAGGCTCACGCCGAACTGCTCGGCGAGGTCGTCGATGCGGGTCTCGCCGTGTTCGGCGACGTAACGCAGGACGGCCTTGCGCCGCTCCTCGACGACGGCATGGGACGATCGCGTGCGGGCGGCCACAGTGCCCCTCCTTCCCTTCGGTTGTGCTGGTGCGGCGGCGGGGAACGGAAGCCGCCCTCACGCACGGCTGCGATTGCGGCGTTGTCGACGTGGAGGCGGTCGGTGACGCCAGTCTCGCAGTTTCCCACATGGGGCGGGGCCGGCCGAGCCCGTGCCTCGGCCCCGTGCGGTGCTCCCCGCGGGAGCGGTGCGGCACGGGCGCCGACCGAGTGTGCTTGTGCCGAAGCACTAGGGACCATCCATGGTCACCAGAACCTTGACGTGTTCCGGATCGAGGGAGGCGCGGAAGGCCGCAGCCGCTTCCTCCAGGGGATAGGTGGCGGTGACGATCTCGGCGGTGTCGAAGGAGTCCGAGGAGATGAGGGAAAGGGCGACGCGATAGTCCTCGGTGGTGTACATGAGGGTGCCTTCGATGCGGATCTCCCGGTCCTGGACCAGGTCGAGGCGGACCGGCGTGGTACCAGCGGCCCCCACGCCCACGACCAGGACGTGACCGCCCTTGGCGACCAGGTCGGTGGCCTGGGTTATGGACTGTTCCCGGGCGACGCAGTCGAAGACGACATCGGCCGGGCCGCCCAGTGCGGCATGGGCCATGGAGACCAGGGCGGGCGCGTCGGCGGGCAGGGCCGCGTCGGCGCCGAGGCGCAGTGCTCTGCCCCGTTTGCCCTGCTGCAGGTCCGTCACGACGATCCGGTCGGCACCGGCGTGGCGGGCGGCCATGAGCGTGAACAGTCCGATGGGGCCGGCGCCGAGGACGGCCACCGTACGGCCTGTGAGGTCGCCGGCCTTGGCCACGGCGTGCACGGGGGTGGCCAGGGGCTCGACGAGGACGGCCCGGAGGTCGGGCATGCCATCGGGGACGCGGTGGACGCGGTCGGCCGGGATGGTGAACAGGTCGGCGAGGGCGCCTGGTGTCTGGCAGCCGAAGACCTTCAGTTTCTGGCAGATGTTGTAGCGGCCGGACCGGCACTGGGCGCACTGGCCGCAGTACAGGTTGGGTTCGACGATCACCCGGTCGCCGGGCGCGAAGTCCTCGGCCTCTGGGCCGGTGGCCACCACGACGCCCACGGCCTCGTGGCCGGGGTGGTAGGGAAGGTCGATGAACGGATGGTGTCCGGCGGCGGCATGGGTGTCGGATCCGCACACGCCGACGAGCGAGGTGCGTACCAGGAGTTCGTCGTTCCCGGGGACGGGGGCGGGCGCCTTCTCGACGACGATGTCGTCGAGGGAGCGGACCAGTACGCGGCGGATCAGCTGGGTCATGGTGACGGGGTTCCGTTCGGTTCGGGCGTTCACGGGGTGAGGAGGCCGGACGGGGTGTGGCGCTTGCCGACGGTGCTCGCTGTGGGACGGGCACAGGTGTGCGGTGCCGCCGAGGGTGGACGGACGGTGTGGCGGCGGACGACCGCTCCCAAGACGCTGTCCGCGGCATCAGTGATCACCCCGGGGGGCCGCAGGGCCTCACGCGCGGCGGGCCTCACTTGACGGCTCCCAGGGAGAGCCCGCGCACCAGCTTGTCCTGGGCGGCGAAACCGGCGATCAGGACAGGCAGGGAGACCAGGGTGGCCGCCGCGCACAGCCTGGCCAGGAACAGGCCTTCGTTGGTGATGAACCCCACCAGGAAGACCGGCGCGGTGGACGCCTGGGTGGCGGTGAGGTTCACGGCGAACATGAACTCGTTCCAGCTGAAGATGAAGCAGATCAGCGAGGTGGCGGCGATCCCCGGCATGGCGACGGGGGCAACGATCCGCAGCAGTACCGTGGGCAGTCCCGCGCCGTCGACCTCTGCCGCCTCCAGGATCTCCCTGGGTACTTCGGCGAGGAACGACCGCATCATCCAGACCGCGATCGGCAGGTTCATGGCGGTGTAGAGGACGACGAGGGTCCAGATGTTGTCCAGCATGCCGATGTCTTTGACGATCATGTAGATCGGCAGAAGTGCCGCGATGAGCGGCAGGAACTTCGTGGACAGGAAGAAGAACATCACGTCGGTCCACTTCTTGACCGGCTTGATGGACAGCGCGTACGCCGCGGGGAGTGCCAGGGCGAGGACCAGCAGGGTGGAGAAGACGGCGGCCATGGCCGAGTTGAGCAGGAACGGGGTGATGTCACGGCCCAGCAGCAGCCTGTACTGGTCCAGCGTCAGCGGCGCGAGGGGGCTGGGGGGGTTGGTCGCCGCGTCGGACTCCTGGTGAAAGGACGTGAGAACCATCCAGGCCACCGGCGCGAAGAAGGCCAGGGTGGCCAGCCACGCGACGAAGGTCCACAGGGGTGACAGCCGCGGCGACTGCCCGGGGTCGTTGTGACGCCGACGACGGAGGCGGCGCATGACGGGACTGGACGGGGTGCGGGCGGCCGCGATCGTGCCGGTCATCGGGACACCTCTTCACGGAACAGGGAGGCGACCACGCGCAGGGCGAACGTCGCGATGACGATCGAGCCGATCACCACGACGACACCCGCGGCTGCGGCTTGGCCGTACTCGAACTTGCGGAACATGGTCAGGTAGATCTCATAGGGCAGATTCGTGGTCTGGGAGCCGGGGCCGCCCTGGGTGATGGTGTAGACGGCGTCGAAGGTCTGCACCACGAAGATGCTGCCGAGGACGACGCCCAGCTCGATGTACTGGCGCAGGTGCGGCAGCGTGATGAGGCGGAAGGTCTGCAGCGCCGAGGCCCCGTCGACCTCGGCGGCCTCCAGCACGTCTCCGGGCTGCGCCTGCAGGCCGGCCAGCAGGATGAGCATCATGAACGGCGTCCACTGCCACACGAGCGCGACCACCAGCGACGGCATGGGGAAGGACGAAACCCAGTCCACGGTGGGGCCGTTCGCCGCCCCGAACAGCCGGTAGACGGCGTTCAGTGTGCCGTTGAGGAGCCCGTAGTCGGGGTTGTAGATGGCGTGCTTCCACACCAGGGCGGCAGCGACGGGCATGACCAGGAACGGCGCGATGAGAAGGGTGCGGGCGAGGCCGCGGCCGAAGAAGTGGCGGTCGAGCAGCAGGGCCAGGCCCAGGCCCAGCACCACGCTGAGGACGACGACGGACGCGGTGAGGACGACGGTGTTCAGGACTGCGTTGCGCAACCGTTCGTCGGTGAAGACGAAGGCGTAGTTGGACAGACCGGTGAAGTGGCGGTCGTCCGGCCGCAGGATGTTCCACTGGAACGTGGAGATGACGAGCGTGGCCACGAAGGGCAACTGCGTGACGGCGATGGTGAAGATCAGTGCGGGCAGCAGCGGAAGGCGACGCCGCCACGCGCGTTCACCCTGGGGCTTGAGCGGTCGGACGGGTGGCCGCAGGCGCTTCGTGGGGGGCCGGTCTAGCGTGATCATGGAATGACTTTCTTCCGCGGCGGAGCGGTGGGGACTGGGAGGGCGGCTCCGGCCGGCTCGGGACCGGCCGGAGCAAGTGACTCAGTTGTAGTTCTTGGCGACGTCCTCGGCCTGCTTCTGGCCGTCGTCGAGTGCTGTGTCCACACTGGTCTTGCCGGCGATGGCGGCGGAGATCTCCTGCGTCGTCTTGGTCCCGAGGTCCTGGAACTCGGGGATGGCGACGAACTGGATGCCCACCGTGGGCCGCGGCTGGACGCCGGGGTTCGCGGGGTCGGCCTGCTGGATGGACTTCAGGGTGATGTCACCGAACGAGGCGGAAGCCTTCTGGTACTCGGGGACCTGGTAGGTGCTGGCCCGCTTGCCCGCGGGCACCCGCGACCAGCCGAGCTTCTCTCCGACCAGCTTCTCGTACTCCTTGCTGGAGGCCCAGAGCATGAACTTCGAGGCGGCGTCGGCATTCTTGGTGGTCTTCGGCATCGCCCACGCCCAGGCCCACAGCCAGCCGCTGCTCTTGGTCTTCTCCACGGGAGCGTAGACGTAACCGATCTTGCCGGCGGCCTTGCTGGTGCTCGGGTCCTCCAGAGAGCCGGCCGCGCTGGTGGCGTCGTACCACATGGCGACCTTGCCCTGGCTCATCGCGTTCAGGCACTCGGTGAATCCGGCCTGTGCGGCGCCTGCCTCACCGTGCTTGCGGACCAGATCGACGTAGAACTTGGTGGCATCCTTGAAGCCGCCGCTGTTGACCTGCGCCTTCCAGTCCTTGGTGAACCACGTACCGCCGAAGGTGTTGACCATGCTGGTCAACGGCGCCCCGAGTTCTCCCCAGCCCGCCAGGCCGCGCAGGCAGATGCCCCTCATCCCCGGCTGTGCACCGTCGACCTTCGCCGCCAGGTCGGCCACCTGCTGCCAGGTCGGATGCTCCGGCATCTTCAGGCCCTTCTGGGCGAACACGTCCTTGCGGTACATGAGGAAGGACGACTCGCCGTAGAACGGCAGGGCGTAGAGCTTGCCGTCCGAGCCGGACAGCGACTGGACCATCGGCTTGAGCAGGTCGCCCGTGTCGAAGCCCTTGTCCTTGTCGGCGTAGGAGCCGAGTTCGTGCAGCCAGCCGTTCTTGTGCCAGATGGGTACCTCGTAGGCGCCGATGGTGGCGACGTCGTACTGCCCGGCCTTGGTGGCGACGTCCTGCGTGACCTTGTCGCGCAGCTCGTTCTCGGGAAGGACCGTGAAGTTCACCTTGATGCCGGTGTCCTTCGTGAAGGTGTCCTTGGTGAGCTTGGCGATGTCCTCCATCTGCGGATTGCCGACCATCAGGACGTTGATGCTGTCGCCGCCCGACGAGGAGCCGCCGGCTCCGGCTCCGGAGCAGGCAGTGGCGAGCAGGGCGGTGGTGGCGGCGCAGGCCATCAGGGCATATCTCGTCGATCGGGTGACGCTTGTCGGACGCATGACGGGGACCTCTCGTGCGGGTGGGTCGGGGAAAACGGCCTGTGAGGCACTCGTGGCGGCACGGCTCGTTGGTTCAACGGCTCAGCCGGGGCTCTCTCCGAGACGTCGACCGAGGCTCGGCTGAGGAAGACGGATGCCTCCCTGGGTGTGGGCGGGGCATCGATGCCGCAATTAATAGCACTAAAGCGCGGCGTTGTTAACACATCTTGCGAGAAGAACTTATGAGATCTATCGTCTGCTCGTCTCGCAAGCGTGAGGCTCCGGCGCCTCGCGTCCGACGGTCGCCGACGCAGCCGTCGGCGGCACACTCGCCGAAGCTCCGGACCCGCCTTCCACTCCCCCGCCCTGCCCCCAGCCCCGAGGAATCCCGCATGAGAGCCAGCCCGAATCCCCCAGCAGCCCCCGCGGTCGTCGTGGCGGGAGATGCCCTGGTGGATCTCACGCCCGTCCGGACAGTCACCGGCGACATCGCCTACCAGCCGCGGCCCGGGGGCTCCTGCCTCAATGTCGCGGCGGGCCTCGGACGCCTCGGCGTGCCGGCCGGCCTTCTGGCGCGCATCTCCGACGACCAGTTCGGCGACCTGCTGCGCGCACACCTCGAGGAATCCGGCACGCAGCTCACTTATGTGGTGCCGACCTCCGACCCGACCGCCCTTGCCGCCGTCCGGCTCAGCGATGACGGTTCGGCCGCCTACTCCTTCCATGCGAACGGTGCGGCGGACCGCGGTCTGCGGCCCGAGCATCTCGCCACCCTGCCGGATGCCGGCCGCCTGCCCCGGGGGGCGGCGCTGCACCTCGGCTCGCTGGGACTGGTCCTGGAGCCCCTCGCCTCGACGCTCGACGGACTGCTGCGCCGGGAGGCGCGGCACAGGGTGGTGTCCCTCGATCCGAACGTGCGACCGGGACTGGTGACCGACCGCGCCCACTGTCTCCGGCGCTTCACCGAGTGGGTGGCGCTCGCCGACGTCGTGAAGGCGAGTGAGGAGGATCTGGCCTGGCTCTGCCCCGGTGAGCCGTACGAACTGGTGGCAGAGCGCTGGCTGGCTGCCGGGGTGTCGCTCGTCCTCGTCACACTGGGTTCCCGAGGAGCCTGCGCGGTGGGGCGCATTGCTCGCACCCACATGCCCGCACCGGCGGTGAAGGTCGTCGACACGGTCGGGGCAGGCGACGCCTTCACCGCGGGCGCGCTCGCCCATCTGCACCGGACCGGGCGTCTCAGCAGGGAAGGCGTCGCCACACTGGGCGCGGAGGAACTCACCGGGCTGCTCGCTCACGCCGTCGGGGTCGCGGCTGACACCTGCACGCGGGCGGGCGCCCAGCCGCCGTTCCTTCGCGACGGCATGCCCACCCCTTCGCGGCAGCCGTAGCGCGCCGATCAGCGCTTCGGGCTCTGCCTGCCTTCCGTTCATCGGGCATCGCCGGTCTCAGTCCGCCCCCGGACGGAGGGCCGGAACGGCGAGGCAGGCCAGAATCCACGTCCCGCGGTCGTCGTGGTGCAGGTCGACCCGGGCCGCCAGGGTGTGGACTATGTCGAGACCGCGGCCGTGTTCGTCCGGATCCTCGTCTGCGTCGCGCCGGCGCGACGGAGCGGGGTCACCGTGATCACCCACGATGATGCCGAGAGTGCCTCGGGCGAGCACCAGATGGAGCGACATCTCGCTGCGCCCGTGGACGGCCGCGTTCGCAGCCAGTTCCCCCACGATCAGAAGAGCCGAGTCCTGTTCCTCGTCGGACAGTTGCCAGCGCTTGAGCACGGTTCCGGCGGCACGTCGCAGGCAGCCGACGAGTGCCTTGTGCGCCGGAAGCGTGAAACGAGCCTTGGCCGGGTGGTGCGGGGGCGAGGAGCGGGGGCCAGAGGAAGGGATGCCGCTCCACGAAGTCGCGAGCGGGGCGCCGTGATCGATCGGCGGGGCGGTCTCGGAAGGCATGGCCGTTGCTTTCGGGCTGACATCGGGAGTCGGTGTTCCGTCGGATGGCGGGGGCCGGCCCAGAGAGCCGGGTCAGGGATTTGTCCTTCCTGCCTGTCTACGCCCGACCTAACCCATTTGCAATAGAAACTCAGATAAAATCACAGAAAATGTGATAACCAGGGATCGGTCTGGTCACTCCGACGTACTCGCCGAGCCGAGGCGGCCCCAGACGGGCCAGAGGGCTTCCTGCGCTTCCCGGTAGATCTGGTAAGCCTCCTCCAGTACCGCGACCCGGTCCGGGGCCGGTTCGTGGCGCCTGATGACCGGAGGGTCGGTAACCGGGTCCGGCCCGCCGCCGATCAGTCCGACGGCTCCCGCGGCGAGCAGAGCGGCTCCCCGGGCGGCGCTCTCCTCGACGTCCGTCACCAGGACCGGTCGCCGCAGCGCGTCGGCGAACATCTGGCTCCAGACGACGCTGCGCGCGGCACCACCGGTCAGTCTGGCCGGCCCGGTGATGGGCAGATGGGAGCGGAGGACGTCGACGTGCCACCGGTGGTTGAGGACGACACCTTCCAGCACCGCCCGCAGCAGGTGCCCACGGCCGTGCCACCCGCGCAGGCCGAGGAAGGTACCCGAGGCCGGACCTGGGTGGGGGGAACCGTAGACGAAGGGATGGAACAGCACCTCGGAAGGGCCCTGCAGATGTTCGTCCACCTCCTGGCCGATGGCTCCGTAGATGTCCTCACGGTGTCCGGCTGGTGCACCGATGACCCGCAGGAACCAGCCGAGGTTCGCCACCGAGGCGGGCGAGGTGGACATGATCATCCAATGCCCGGGGCGGAGAAATCTGCGGCACTGCCACCGGAGGTCGGTGACCGGGCGATCCCAGACCACCTGGTTGATGCTGAACGTCCCTGCGATCAGGCACAGTTCACCCACCTCCGTGGCACCGATGCCCAGCGCCGCCGCATCGACATCATGAGCGCCGGTGATGACGGGTGTGCCGACGCCGAGCCCCGTGAGGGCCGCGGCCTCCCGGGTCACCGTTCCGCACACCGCGTCGCAGGCCCGCACGGGCGGCAGCTTGTCGACGAGCCGTCCCAGGCCGAACAAGTCGAGCAGCTCCTGCGAGTAGCCGTCCCGGCGCATGTCGGTGAACGAGGCGCTGGCGTCCGTCGGATCGGTGGCCACCACGCCCGTCAGATGCCAGCGCAACCAGTCCTTGCACGAAAGCAACCAGCGGGCCCGCTCCAGCACGGCCGGCTCGTGACGTTCGAGCCACGCCAGCAGGGCGGCCGGAGAGCCCGCGAAGGGGACCGTGCCGGACAGGATGAGGGCACGGTCCCAGACCGGAGTGTCACGCCACTCGGCCAGTACAGGCTCGGCACGCGTGTCCATGGCGACGATCGCGGCCCGCACCGGCCTGCCGTACTCGTCAACTGCGTACAGGCCGTCGCCGTGTCCGGCCAGCCCCACGGCGGCGACGGCCCGCCCGTCCACGCCCGCTGCGGCGAGGGAGGTTCTGATGGCCCGGTGGGTGGTTCGCCACACGTCGTCCATGTCCCGCTCGACCCAGTGGGGACGCAGGGTGTCGAGCGGGACCGTGCCGGCGCCCTGCGCCACCTGTCGGCCGGCGGAGTCGAAGAGCACGGCCTTGGTCACGGTATGCCCGGCATCGATGCCGAGCACCAGATCGCCGGCCACCGCTCACACCCACCCCAGCTCACGGGCATTCACGGCGCAGACACACCGCCCCGTGGCGGACAATTCCGCTATGGCCTCGGCGACCAGCCGTGCCGAACGCATGCTCGTGGTCGTCGTGTCACCGGCAAAGTGCGTGGTGATCGTGACATTGTCCAGTCGGCGCCAGGGACTGTCCGCGGGGAGGGGTTCCTGGTCGTGGACGTCGAGCGCGGCCCCGGCGATGCGATGGGCCGCCAGGACGTCGTAGAGAGCGGCGGTGTCGACCAGGCGGCTGCGCGCGGTGTTCACGAAGTAGGCGGTCGGATTCATCAATGCGAAGTGGTGCGAGCGGATGAAGCGCTCGGTCTCACCCGTCAACCGTGCGAAGACCTGGACGAAGTCGGACTCCCGGAACACCGTGTCCAGCCCGTCGGCCCGTGCGACGGAGTGCTCGGCCATCACGGCGTCGGACACGTACGGATCGTAGGCGATCAGCCGTGCGCCGAAGCCGCGCAGCACCCTGGCGAACGCGCGCCCCACATGGCCGAAGCCGACCATCCCGACCGTGCTGTCACCGAGCTCGCGGCCAGGACGGCTGAGGGTCTCGCGCCAGCCACCGGCCTTCACCGAGGCATCCACCCGGGCAATGTCCCGGGCTTCCGTCAGCATCAGACCGACCGCGAGCTCGGCCACGGCCGTGGCGTTGCGGCCGAACACCGGCACGACCCCTACTCCAAGGGCGGTCGCGGCAGCGACATCGACGTTTTCCAGCCCCCTTCGTGCCACGCAGACAGCCTTCAGCGCCGGGGCCGCCCGGAGCACCGCACGGGACACCGGTGCGAAGTGCAGAGCCAACACCTCGGCCTCTCCCACGGCCTGCAAGATCTCATCGGGCACCGGCTGAGCCTCCGGACCGTGCCACTCCATGGTCTGCTGCGCCGCGTGCTGTTCCGCCTTGGTTCCGGGCCACTCCACGCCGCGCACCGGTCCGAAGCCCGGGCCGCAGGTCTCCGCCAGGGCGTCGACGTAGAACTCGGCAGGAATGAAACGATCACCGACGATCACAACGTGCAACGAGGCCTCCAGGAGGTGCCCCTTCCGGTCTTCCGCAATCGTCCCACGCACGCCTGCGGAGCGCCCGCCGCCGTCGCCGGGCCTCGTACCCCGCGCCAGGGCCCCGGCACGGTCGACATGCAAATCCCCTGAGGGCGGAGCGCGGGCTCCGTCACGGAGCCCCATACCGCCGCTTGGCGCGGACGCCCGCGGGTCCCAGCACGGCCGTTGTCGAGGCGGCGGTCGCCGGCCGAGGCGGCGTCGGCGGCCACCGACGTCATCGACTTGATGACGGTTCTGCAGGGCAGCATCGACCAGACCCGTGGCGGACGTAACACAGAGAGTCAACCACACCAGCAGAAGCCGTCCCCGGCCCGCAGAGCGGCACGGAAGCCTGCCGGGAAGGCGGCGAAGAAGGCCACCGCCAGGAAGGAGGCGCGGCCGAAGACGGCCCGCGCGTCGGCTGCATCCCGCACCCAGCGCAGCACCGCCAAGAGTGAGCTGCGGCAGCTGAGCAAGGCGGAGCCGTACCAGCGGGCTGCCGAGTACGACATCGCCGGCCGCTCCAAGATGAGCCGTGAGGAACTCATCGATGCCCTCGCCCTCGGTGGGCGCCGCCGCAAGAAGAGCGCCGCCTGACCCGGCATCGTGCTGCGCTCGTGTCGTGGACCCTGCCGGAGCCGATGCTGAGCACTCCCGTGCCCGGACCCGATCTACGGCCGGGCGGGGCCGCTGAACCGAAGTCATCGACAGGGTTTTGTGTTGTCCGTTGTCCCATCGCGAGCTCGGCCTCCCTGCCCCGGCCAAGGCGCCTGCACGGGGCAGTGTTGGACTGCCAGGGGGCGTTGTCCGCCGAGGCCGACACCGTGGTGCTGCACTCGCGCCGGGGCACCGACATGGGGCCGGCCCTCCCCGAGATCGTGGCCGCAGCCCGGCGGCTGCCGGACGCGACCGCGGTCGACTGCGTCCGTACCTCGGCGAGGACAACGCGTGATGTCGGCGCGGACGGCCGTCAGGCGGCCCGCGCAGTCGGCGGCGACGCCACCCACGACGAGGGTCGGAAGGGAGGCACGGGGCCGTCGCAGAACGCCCGCGGACGCGGTCGTGGACGGTCGAGGTACGCGTCAGCCGGCCCGAAGACCGACCGCCAGCGTCAGTTCGAGGACCCGGTGGGGCGTTGCGAGATCCGGAAACAGCTCCCGCAGTTGCGACATCCGGTACCGGACGGTCTGGGGGTGGACGAACAACGCCGCCGCCACCTCGTCCCGCCTGCCCTGGTGCAGCAGCCACGCCCGCAACGTCTCCTCCAGCCGCCGTGCGGTCGCGGCAGGCAAGGCCCGCAACGGTGCGAGGGCTCGGGCACGCAGGTCTGCGTACGCGTCCGCGTCGGCGCTCAGCACCAGCTCGGGCAGGTGGTCCTCGGTGTCGCGGATATCGGAGGAGAGGGAGCGCGCGCGTGCGGCTCGTGCGTACGAGGCGGACGCACGAGTCCATGGCCGGGCGGGGCCGACCACGGCGGTGCGGCCGGTCAGCTGCCGCAAGAGGTGTGGTCGGTCGGCATCGGGGACGAGCAGCGCACCGGTGGCGTCCGGCAGATCGTCGAGGACGAGGGTGCTGGGGTCGAGCGCGCGGTAGGCGGGCCGGGCTTGGGCGGCGGGCAGCAGGACCGCGGTCAGCGAAGTCGGAGGCTGCCATCCGGCTCGTTGGGCAGAGGCCAGCAGGACGTCCGGGCTCGCGCCGGCGAGGAGGTCGCGGGCCAGGTGTTCCAGGTGGCGCTCCTGGGCGCGGCCCTGGGCGGCCAGTTCGTCGGCGTGGCCCGCGGCGCTCGCGGCGGAGAGCTCGTCGATGTAGGCGAAGGTCAGCTCGGCGAACTTGGCGACCTCGGCGGCGGGCAGGCCTGCGGGTACGGCACCCGCTGCCAGGCATCGCCAGGCCACGCGGGCGCCGACGCGGTAGGCGCTGAGCAGGGCGTCCATCGAACGGCCGTCGCGGACCTCGCCGCGGCCCAGCTCGTAGGCTGCGTCACCGGCGTCGCCGCCTGTGGCGTTCCCGCTCGCGAGGTCCAGGTAGTGGCCCAGGGCGGTGCGGACGGCTCGGCGGATGGTGGCGCCCATGTGGCCCGAAAGGGCGTTGGCGTAGGGAGGGACCTCGTCGATGATCGCCTGGACGACCTCGTCGGCGGTGGTCTTCAGCGCGGCCCGAAGCGCGGTGACCGTCGTGTCGTCCAGGGCCAGTTCGCTGGCCCTCCGGATTGCATGGCTCATCTTTTTGTTTCCTGCGAACAATTCAGCCGACCAGATTTACGTCCTGTGGTCAGGACTTTACGCCTTGAGGCGCAGCAAGCTGGAGTCATGACGAGTACAGCCCTCCGCAGCAGGGCGTGGAAGCTACTGGAGATGGTCACGACGCCGCTGCTGCCGTCGGACTACCTCGACCTGGTCAGCCCGCTGCGTGCGGGCGCTGACCTGCGGGGGCGCATCGAGGCCGTGCATCCCGAGACGGGTGACGCCGCGACTGTCGTGATCAGGCCGGGACGGGGCTGGCGCGGCCACACAGCCGGTCAGTACGTGCGGATCGGGGTCGACGTCGACGGGGTGCGTCTGTGGCGTGCCTACTCCATCACCTCGCCGACGAACCGCCAGGACGGCCGCGTCACGATCACCGTGAAGGCGATCCCGGACGGCAAGGTCAGCAACCACCTGGTCCGCAGGGCGAAACCGGGCACGCTGATCCAGCTCGACCAGGCGACCGGTGACTTCGTGCTGCCGCAGGCCAAGCCCGCCAAGGTGCTCTACCTGACGGCCGGCAGCGGCATCACGCCCGTGATGGGCATGCTGCGCGACACCGAGTTCGACGACGTCGTCATGGTCCACTGCGCGCCACAGCCGCACGACGTGATCTTCCGCAACGAACTGCACGATCTGGTCGCGGCCAAGAAGCTGCGGCTCACCGAGGTGCACACCGACACGGACGGCATGCTCGACATCACCCGTCTCGGCGAACTCGTGCCCGACTGGGCCGAGCGCGAGACCTGGGCCTGCGGGCCCGCGGGCCTGCTCGACGCCGCCGAAGAGCACTGGAGCGAGCACGGCGTACCAGAGCGCCTGCACACCGAACGCTTCCGCCCCGGCATCGTCGTCGCCGGCGACGGCGGCGAGGTCACGTTCAGCGCCACCGGCAAGAGCGTCGACGCGGACGGCGCCACGCCGTTGCTGGACGTCGGCGAGGAGGCCGGCGTGCTCATGCCCTCCGGGTGCCGCATGGGCATCTGCTTCGGCTGCGTCACGCCGCTCAAGGCGGGCGCCGTCCGCGACCTGCGCACCGGCGAGATCACCGAGGCCGAGCCGGGCGTCCTCATCCAGACCTGCGTGTCCGCCGCGGCGGGCCCCTGCGACATCGAACGGTAGGAACAGCTTGACCGCCATCGACCCCACCGCCCACCTGACCGCGGAGCAGATCGAGGAGCTCGGCCGCGAGCTGGACGCGATCCGCGACGAGGTGATCGCCGACCGCGGCGAGAAGGACGCCGCCTACATCCGCAAGGTCATCTCCGCGCAGCGCAAGCTCGAACTGGTCAGCAGGGGCGTGCTGCTGTTCTCGTTCTTCCCGCCCGCGTGGCTGCTCGGCACCGCCGGTCTGTCCGTGGCCAAGATCATGGACAACATGGAGATCGGCCACAACATCCTGCACGGCCAGTGGGACTGGATGCGGGACCCGAAGATCCACTCCACCACCTGGGAATGGGACCACGTCTCGCCGGCCGACCAGTGGAAGCACTCGCACAACGAGCTGCACCACACGTACACCAACGTGATCGGCAAGGACAACGACCTCGGCTACGGCATCATGCGCGTCGACGAGGACCAGAAGTGGCACCCGTTCCACCTCGGCCAGCCGCTGTGGAACTTCATCAACGCCTGCTTCTTCGAGTACGGCATCGCCGCGTACGACCTGGAGCTCGGCAAGAACCTGCACAAGCGGCGCCGCAAGAACCCGGAGTTCCGCGCGCGGGCCAGGGCCGTGGGCCGCAAGATCCGCAAGCAGGTGCTCAAGGACTACGTGATCCACCCGCTGCTGTCGGGCCCGTCGTTTTTCACCACGCTCGCCGCCACGTTCACCGCGAACCTGGTCCGCAACCTCTGGTCCCACTCGGTGATCATGTGCGGGCACTTCCCCGAGGGCGTGCAGGTCTTCGAGCGCCGGTCGATCAAGGGCGAGACCCGCGGCCAGTGGTACCTGCGCCAGATGATGGGCTCGGCGAACATCAGCGGCAGCAAGGCCATGCACTTCATGACCGGCAACCTGTCCCACCAGATCGAGCACC
Source organism: Streptomyces sp. NPDC001381 (assembly GCF_042895685.1). Lineage (NCBI taxonomy): Bacteria > Bacillati > Actinomycetota > Actinomycetes > Kitasatosporales > Streptomycetaceae > Streptomyces > Streptomyces sp. NPDC001381. The sequence goes on from NZ_JBIAWO010000013.1 coordinate 44,231, forward strand.
ACCTGTTCCCTGACCTGCCGAGCAACCGGTACGCCGAGGTCGCGGTGAAGGTGCGCGCGCTGTTCGAGAAGTACGAGCTGGAATACGTCACCGGCCCGCTGCCCAAGCAGGTGTTCTCCGCGTGGCACAAGGTCTTCCGGCTCTCACTGCCGAACAAGAAGCCCAAGGTCAAAACGCCGGACCGCGAGCAGGAGCTCGTCGCCGCCTGATTCCCGGTCGTGGTTCAGGTCTCCCGGCCCTACCGGCGCCACCGCCGGGTTCGGTGAGATCCGCCCCGGACGGTGGGCGGCCGCGGCATCAGACCGTACGACACGGGATCCGGGGCAGCCGGCTGCGCTGCTGGCCGGGGCGTGCGCCAGGAGCTCAGCACACAGCCCCGGCGGGGTGTTGGGTGCGCGGACCTGCCACGGCCGGGCCGGTGGCCGGGGACGTACGCGCACCCGGTGTGCCGACGGGCGGGCTGGGCGGAAGGCACGGGCTGGGCCGCGGACACTGCCGGAACCGATGCCCGCCGCCCCGGGCCCGACCCCGCGCTGCTGCCATGCACACGCTCGACGGCTCAAGGCTGGAACTCGGTGGCGTCGGTCAGGAGCGGGCCACGGAACCGGCCGCCGCGGCCCGCCGGATCTGCCATGTTCGGCACGGGGCACCGGGCCTACAGGTAGTCCTCCAGACGGGCGACCGTGTAGCCCTGTTCCTGGATGTGGCGCAGCAGGTTGGCCGTCATCTCGGTCATCGTCGTGCCCTTGAGTTCGGACGGTCCGCGGAAGTGGGCCAGGATGATGTCGCCCGGGTGGAGCTTCCTGCCGGGGCGCTGGTACTGCATGTTCGTGATCTGCATGGACTCGCGCCACAGGACGATCGCCTGGATGTCGCAGGACGCGGCGGCGGCGCGGGTGTCCTCGTTCCAGTTGCCGTAGGGCGGACGCATCAGACGCGGCATGGTGCCGTAATGGTCCTTCAGCTTGATCTGCTGGCCACAGACCTCCTGTTTCTGAGCAGACGCGCCCAGGGTGCGCAGGTTCGGGTGCGTCAGCGTGTGGTTCTGGACGCCGTTGCCGAGGGCCTGGAGCTTCTTGAAGTAGCCGTAGTCGGAGCGTATGGCGGAGTCCGTCAGGAACATCGTGAACGGGATCTTCAGTTCCCGCATCATCGTCACGAACCGCGGGTCCTTCTCCGCCCCGTCGTCGAAGGTGAGAAAGACGATCTTCTTGTCGGTGGGTATCTCGCTGATCACCGGCACCTGGCCGCCGCCGGCCCGGAGTTGCACCGGCTTGGCAGCCGGTGGCGCGGGCGGAGCGGCCAGCGGCTTCAGGCCCCACTTGCGGTAGGCGGCCTCGACGGCCGCGCGCGCATCCGCGGCGCCGTGTGAAGGCTGTGCGGACACCGCGGAGCGGGACGGCGCGGCGGGGCGGGGGTCGGCCGAGGGCTCGGCAGTGCAGCCCGCCGTTAGAAGGGCGCAGGCCAGCGCCGCTCCTCTGATCCGCCTGTCCATCGGGTTCCCCCATGCCATCCGTGCGCCACAGCCTGTCCACCTGCTTGATGGCGAACGGCCGCCAGCGGTTCCGAACAGGAGATCGATGATTCGGTGTTCGTGGACGGCGCGGCCGCCGACGACAGTGAGGTCCACCTGGACGCCGGTGATGTCGTGCGGGTCGAGGTCCAGAAGCGGGCGGTCCAGAACGCACAGGTCCGCTGCCCTGCCCGGCCCGGTCCTGCCCTTCCAGTCGCCGGCGACGTCCTGCCACACGTGGGTGGGTGGACGGGTAGGCGCGCAGGGCGTCGGCGGGCGTCACGCGCTGTTCGGGGCCGCTCGTTCCGCCGCTGGCCGGACTCGCGGAGCAGCATCGCCGCGTCCCCGGCCGCCAGTTGGGCTCCTTGATCGGTGCGTCGAAGCTCGCGCACACGCGCACGCACGCCCGCCTCGAGCGCAGACCGTACCGGCCTCTGGTAGGCCGAGCGCTCCGGGCCGACGACCTCGTCCATGAAGTCGGAGATGGTCCACCTGATGGCCGGGGTCATGTTGACGCCGTAGCCGTGCGCGGCCGGCTTCGCCAGGCTGCCGGCGCCGATAAAGTCGCCGTGGGTGACGCGGCCGCCGGGCGTCGGGGCGGGGTGCGGCCGCCTTGGCGGCCACGAAGGCGTCGACGACCGTGTCGACGGCCCGGCCGCCGGTGACGTGCACGCCGAGCTGGAAACCGGCCTCGTGTGCGAGCCCGATCACCTCGCGCGACTCCTCCATCTGGAGTGCGGGGCTGTCGCCGTGCACGCACAGGCAGCCGTGGCCGCACTCGGGGGTACGGCTCGTTCACAGACCGTGCGGTTCGGCGGTACCCCGTCGGCGGAGATTGTGACTCCGATGGCGTTCAGCCGCCGGAGGTCCGGCGACGCCGGGCGGCGCAGTTCCTCCAATCGCTTGCGCAGGTCGTCGGCACCGCCGCCCGTCGGGGCGGGCAGCAGCAGGCCGCTGACCCGGGCGTGGAGTTCACCGGCGGCGAGTTCGGTGTACGCGCTCCGGGTGTCGGTGCCCACGCCGCCGAAGAGAGAGTGCCGGAGCCGGGCGGGGCCGAGGCCGGGTTCGGTGTAGCCGGTGATGGCGCGGGCATGCAGTGCGCGGACGAAGCCCTGGATGGCCCGGCGGCGCTGAGCGATCGGGCTGGTCGGCTGGCCTGAGCAAGCCCGCCAGAATGTCGGCCGCGTGGTCGCCGCGACTGATCGAGGATGCGACGGACACCCTATGTGCTTCCGCCCGCCGGACAGATACTCGCCAGCCCGACCGCAGGCCGGCGTTGCCGTCGCGAGTGCCGGGTTCTTCGCCGCCTCAGCGGTCTTGACCACGAGCACCGAGGCGGAGCCCAGCGCCGTCAGTTTCAGATCGACGTCCGGAAGGACTCCGGCGTAGGTGGCGGGGCGCCGTCGAGCCGAGGCCCGGGCAGCACAGTGGGCAAGCCGAGCTTCAGCTCATGCCCCTTGTCCTCCGACGTGACCAGTCCGGCCCAGTCACTTCTTACCCCTCCGGGGTACATTGACGGCGTTAAGGCGTCACAGATCGAGCACGGACGGAAGCCATGACGACAGCCGATCACCGGCCAGGCGGCGCTCGCGGCGCCGCGCTCCGGTGGACTCGCGCTGCCGTCATCGCGCTGGTGGCGACGTTTGCCGTTCTCGTCCACCACGAAACAACCGCGGCCATCACCCATGTGCCGCCCACGGGCACCTCGCAGACGAGCAGCATCGCGGGCATGCACCACGCAGCTCCCCTGGCCATGCCCGGACACACGAGCGGGCACGCCGTGTCCCCTGGCGTCACAGCCCCTGCCGCGTCCGACGACGCCGGGGCGTGCTCCGGCATGGTGATGCAGCACTGCTCTGCCGCCGGCGTCGACAGCATGAAGCTCGCGCCTCCGCATCTGCCCTCCACCGGCCGCGCTCCGTGCCTGCGTTCCGGAGCAGCCATCGGCCGGGTCGTCCAGGGAACAACGGGCCGTGCACCACCCGACCTTTCCGCCCTCTCTCGATTGCTGCTGTAGGCCGCGCCCACGGCTGCGCGCGTTCACGCGTGAGCCCAGCCGTGCCGGCACGCGACCGAACAGAAGCAATCGAGACAAGGACACCTCTCTGTGAACAGCATCAACCGCCGCTCTGTCCTGCTGGCCGGTCTCGGCGTCGCGGGCGCGGGCGCGCTCGCCGCCTGCAGCGGCTCCGGCAGCACGCCGGCTCTGATCAACCCCTCCGGGTCAGCCGTCGCAGCCGCCGACAAGAAGCGCACCCAGAGCGGCAAGACCCACGAACTGACCCTGACCGCAGCACAGGCCATGGTCGACCTGGGCGCCGGCATCACGGCCAGGACTTGGGCCTTCAGCGGCCAGACCCCGGGCAAGGAGCTGCGCGTCTCTGCCGGTGACACACTGGCCGCCACGCTGTCCAACCAGCTGCCGAACCAGATCACCACCTCCCTCCACTGGCACGGCATCGCGCTGCGCAACGACATGGACGGCGCGCCGCCGGCCACCCAGGCCGCGGTCCGGGCAGGACGCAACTTCACCTACCGGTTCACCGCAGACGCCCCCGGCACCTACTTCTTCCACCCGCACGTCGGGGTCCAGCTCGACCGGGGACTGTACGCGCCCTTGATCGTGGAGGACCCGAGGGAGCCGCTGTCGTACGACGAGGAGTGGGTGGTCGTCCTCGACGACTGGCTCGACGGCGTCACCGGCACCCCGGACGACGTCTTCGCCGAGCTGAGGCACGGCATGGGCGGCATGCACATGGGCGAAGACTCCGGCGGCTCATCCGGCTCCTCCGGCCACGACATGGGTGACATGGGCGGCATGGACATGAGCGGCAGCGGCATGGACGCGACGAGCGGTTCCCCCTCCGCCTCGTCCTCCGGCGGAGGCATGTCCACGAGGTTCATGCTGATGGGCGCCCGGAGCGCGCTGCTCGGGGGCGACGCCGGCGACGTGAAGTACCCCCATCACCTGGTCAACGGCCGCGTTCCGGCCGATCCGCAGGTCTTCCGCGGCAAGCCCGGCGAGCGGGTCCGGCTCCGCCTGATCAACGCCGGCGGCGACACCGCCTACCGCGTCGCCCTCGGGGGCCACAAGCTGACCATCACCCACACCGACGGCTTCCCCGTCCGGCACCAGCAGGCCGATGCCGTGCTGATCGGCATGGGCGAACGCTACGACGCCCTCGTCACACTGGACGACGGCGTCTTCCCCCTGGTGGCGTCGGCGGAGGGAAAGAACGCCACCGCAATGGCCGTCATCCGCACCGGCTCCGGCAGCACTCCCAAGGCGACCGTGCGTCCGGCGGAACTGGACGGCAAGGTCATGGTCGCGTCCCAACTGCACGCGGCGGACGACGTCCGGCTTGCCTCGAAGAAGGCCGATCGGGTCCACCGCATCGAGCTGACCGGCGGCATGATGACCTACAACTGGGCCATCAACGGCAAGCGGTTCGACATGAACGATCCGACCGCGCATCCGATCACCGTGGAACAGGACCAGCGGGTCCGCCTCGACTTCGTCAACACCACCACCATGTGGCACCCGATGCACCTGCACGGCCACACCTACCAGCTCGGCAACAGCGGCCCCCGCAAGGACACCACGATCGTGCTGCCGAAGAAGACCGTGTCGGTGTTCTTCGACGCCGACAACCCAGGGCAATGGATGCTGCACTGCCACAACGCCTACCACGGCGAGGCGGGGATGATGGCGCTGGTTGCCTACCAGGCCTGATCCCCCGCACCCGGCACCGACCGGCTGAAAGCGTTCGAGGACGGCGACGGCCCGGGCGACCGCGCGCGGATCGACCCGGGGGCCGGATGAGCCCTCCACCCGCGGGTGGAGGGCCGCCCTCGGTCCGGAGCCTGCTGTGCGCGTGTGCCGGACCGCCTTGAGCCGCTCTGGTGAACAGCCCGCGAGCGCCGGTCGGGTTTGACTGTGACGTAGAAGCGCTGGGCGCGTCCGTCCGGATCCCGTTGCACGCTCAGTCACCCGCGCTCGAGGTGCTCGACAGCAGCAGCTCGAACGACGTGCCGTAGTCGGAGCGGGCGTCCGCGTCGAGGAGTCCGCCGGCCGCCGGTGTGAAGCCGGCGGCCGAGCGCCAGGACGCGCTCGACGACCAGCTCCGCGGGGGCTGAGGGCTCGCCCCGTTCTGCGGCGCCGCAGTGGGAGCGCCGCCGGACCGGCCGGCGTCGGCGGCGACTGGTACGACGCCGCCTGCGCCCACAACGGTTACCACGCCTGCTCGCGCGAGCCTCTTGAGTGTGCCGGGATGCCGGTCACCGTCCGTCGGCCTCGATGCCGGGCTGGGTGAGGGTGCGGAAGATCTTGTCGATGTCCTCCGGTGTGCTCTGGGGGCTCTCGGTGAGCCACCACTCCAGACAGGCGAGGTGTGAGGCGACGATGAAGCGGACGACCGCCTCGCGGGGCGCAACGCCGGGGGTGGTGGAGGGGATCTCGTCGCGGACGACATCGGCGAGCAGTTCCTCCATGTGCTTCCGCACGGGGCGGAGGCCGCTCTGGGTGAAGAGGGCCCGTGCGAGGTGCCGCTGCTCCTGGATGTGGTGGAGGAAGGGCAGGCTGAAACGCAGCGGGCCGCGGTTCTGTGCCGCGGTGGCCTTCGGCGACTGCCGGCCGACCAGGGAACGCAGGTCGGCGAAGCCGTCCTTCAGCAGATCGTCCTTGTTCGAATAGTGGTTGTAGAAGGTGGAGCGGCCGACGTCGGCGCGGTCGATGATGTCCTGGATCGTCACACTCTCATAGCCCTTCTCCGCCATGAGCTGGAGGAGAGCCTGGTGCAGAGCCTGCCGTGTGCGGCGGATCCTGCGGTCGGGCGTTGTGACCATCGTCACCCCGTGTTCCTGGCCACCGGCTGCACATGTTGTTCGATTCCGCACACGACGCCGTGGCCTGCTTCTTGTCCGGCTTCCGTTTCTGGACCTTAATCCCCTAGTGAACACATGTCCAGAAACGCTCTGCGCAGGATGAGGTGGTGCCACATGCCGCACTCGATGGAAGGCTCCGCAGGCGATCCGGTGATCGCCGCTCGCGGACTCGTCAAGACCTATCCGCTGCCTTCGGGGGAGGTCACCGCGCTCGGCGGGATCGACCTGCAGGTCGGCGCAGGGGAGTTCGTCGCCGTGGTGGGCCGGTCGGGCAGCGGAAAGACCACGCTGCTGAACCTGCTGGCAGGGATCGACCGGCCCACCGCCGGAGAGATCGTCATGGCGGCGACGGCCGTCCACACGCTCAAGGGCTCGCAGCTCGCCGCCTGGCGGGGCAGGTGCATCGGCCTGGTGTTCCAGTTCTTCCAGCTGCTGCCCACCCTGACCGTGGCGGAGAACGTGATGCTGCCGATGGACCTGTGCGACACCTTCCCGGCACGGCACCGCCGCGCCCGGGCGCTGGCACTGCTGACCGAGGTCGGAATCCGCGAACAGGCGGACAAACTGCCCTCGGCCCTCTCGGGCGGACAGCAGCAGCGCGCCGCGATCGCGCGGGCCCTGGCGAACGAGCCTCCAGTGCTGCTGGCCGACGAACCGACCGGCAACCTCGACTCGGCCACCTCCGACAGCGTGCTCGACCTGTTCGCTCACCTGGCGGCGGACGGCCGGACCGTGCTCATGGTCACCCACGAGCGTGACCTGTCCCGCCACGCCACCCGGCAGATCACCCTCGCCGACGGCCTGGTCAGCAAGGACACGACGACCCGGAGCGCACGACGGGGCGCGGCCTCGTGACCCGCCTGCGGCTACGGAAACTGGGCCGCGACCTGTGGGCCACGCGCTCCAGGGTCGCGATGATGACGATCGCGATCGCGGTCAGCGTGCTCGCGGTCACCGCGTTCCTCTCCGCCCGGGCGATCATCGGCCGGGAGATCACCCGCAACTACCAGGCCACCCGCCCGGCCTCGGCCACCCTGCACGTCCCCGGCGGCGTCGACACGGCCGCCCTCGCCGCCGTACGTGCCCAGCCGGGCGTCCTGGACGCCACGGCCCGCAGCACCCTCCAGGCCCGCATCAGGGTCGGTGACGGGCCCTGGCGCACCCTGGTGCTCTTCGCCGGCGACCCGGCCGATCCCCTGCGGATCAACACCGTCGCCGTGCAGACCGGAAGCTGGCCCCCGCCCGAGGGGTCCCTGCTGCTGGAGCGCACCGCCCTGGGCTTCCTGGGGGTGAGCACCGGTCAGCGAGTGACGGTCGAAGCGCCCGGTGGCGCTCCGACCCCCATGACGGTGGCCGGTTCGGTGCACGACGGCGGAGTGGCGCCGGCCGGGCAGGAGCAGACCGCCTACGGCTACGCCACCACCACCTCTCTGGCCACCCTGGGACGGCCCCGGACCCCGGACCAACTGCGCATCGTCGTCGGCGACCACTCCACAGCAGCCACCAGTTCCTCAGTCATCGACCGCACCGCGCAGCGCGTCGCCGCCCGGATGAAGGCGCTGGGCCACCCGGTCAGCAGCATCGACATCCCGCCCCCGGGACGCCATCCCCACCAGGGACAGATGGTGATGGTCGGGTTCGTGCTGCTGGCGTTCGGGCTGATGGCGCTGCTGCTGGCCTCGATCCTGGTCGCCACCATGCTCGGCGGCATGCTGACCGCGCAGATCCGGCAGATCGGGGCGATGAAGGCGGTCGGCGCCCGCACCGGCCAGATACTCCAGATGTACCTGGCACTGGCCGCCGTCATCGCGCTCACCGCGACTGCGCTCGCGCTCGCCCCCGGACTCGCCCTGGGGCGCGTCCTGGCCGGGCAGGGCGCCCGTCTGCTCAACCTCGACATCGCCAGCGAGTCCGTACCCGCCTGGGTGTACGCGGTTGCGCTGGGTGCCGGAGTCGCCGTACCCCTGCTGGTGGCCCTGGTGCCGCTGCTTCGGGGCAGCCGCATCACCGTTCGCCAGGCCATCGACGACCACGGGGCCGATTCCGCCGCGCCGGGCGGCTTCCCCGAGCGGTTCCTGACTCGCCTGCGCGGCCCCAGCCGGACCCAGCTGATGGCTCTGCGCAACATGTTCCGGCGCCGCGGGCGCCTGCTGCTCAGTGTCGGACTGCTCGCGGTCGCCGGCACCATGTTCCTCACCGGGCTGAACACCGCGGGCGGCTGGAGCTCCCTTGTCGCCCAGAGCATCAGCCGACGCCACTACGACATCGAGGTACGGCTCGACAAGCCCTACCCCGCCGACCGGCTCGTGGCACTCACACGCTCGACCCGAGGCGTGGCGGCCGCCGAGGCCTGGGGCCGGACCCCGGCCACCGTCCACACGGCCGAACAGGTCGACGTGGCGCACGTCTACCCCGACGAAGCCCACGACAGCTTCACCGTGATGGCGCCACCCGCCGACACCCGCCTGATGCGCCTGCCGCTCATGGCCGGCCGGTGGCTGCGACCCGACGACACCGACGCCGTCGTGCTGAACAACCTGGTGCCCGCACAGCAGGCTCCCGGCACCACCGTCGGCGACACCATCGCCGTCACCATCGCCGGACACCCCGTCACCCGCCGGGTGGTGGGCATCGTCTCCGACTTCGGCACCCTCGGCGCCGCCTACCTCACCGACCGGGACTACGCCACCGTCACCGCTACCCCCGGCCAGGCCGAGATGCTGCGCGTCGTCACCGACCGCCACGACCCCGCCAGCCGCCAGGCGGTCCTCGACCGGCTGGACACCGCCCTGACCCGGGAGGGCACGGGCATCCAGCAGGCCACCACCATCGACACGCTGCGCGTGGCGCTGGACGGACACGTCCTGGTCCTGGCCGACGCCCTGATCGCCCTGGCGGTCTTGATGGGCTTCGTCGGGCTGCTGGGCCTCGCCTCCGCATTGAGCACCAGCGTCCTCGAACGCACCAGGGAGTTCGGCGTGCTGCGCACGCTCGGCGCCACCGCCTCCGCCATCCGTACCGTCGTCGTCACCGAAGGCGTGCTGACGGCCGCGCTCAGCCTGCTGCTCGCGACGGTCGCGGCCCTGCCCCTGACCCGGGTGTTCGGCAACTTCATCGGCAACCAGGCCTTCCGACAGGACCTCCCGTTCGACTTCTCGCTCCCAGCGCTGGTGCTGTGGAGCCTGCTCACCCTGGTGGGCGCCGCCGCAGCCAGCGCCGCAGCTGCCCGACGCGCCTCACTGACGACCGTACGCGAAGCCCTCGCCGGTCTCTGAGCCCCCGTCCCGACCCTGTAGCACCTGTCCCGGAGGACACACACCATGAGCCGCAGCCGCACGATCCTGCTGACCCTTCTCGGCATCGCCCTCCTGATGGCGGCCATCCACTTCACCATCAACGGCATCCCGGCCCTCAGCAGCCTCAACCCCCACGGCCACTGATCCACCACCAGACGCCTGCACACCCCGAAGAGGCGACCGTGCCCAACCTTGACACCCCCGCCACCCAGCCCGCCCCGATCCGGGTGGGAGGCCGCACCATCGTGCCCCGCGTGGAAGCCGTCGGCCCGGCCCTACCCGCCCGCGCCACCTACCCGCAGCTCGACCAGGACGAACTGCAGGATCTGATCGAGGCTTTCGGAGACACCTTCAGCGACTCCTCCCGAACCCGTCTGCGCGTCGTCTGCCAGGGCTTCGCGATCCTCGGAGCAGGGCGGGTCATCCTCGTCGACACCTGTCTCGGCGGGCCCAAGCCCAACCGGCCCCATCCCAGAGGCGACTTCGTCTCGCGTTGGCCCTCCGCCCTGATCGAAGCGGGGATCAGGCCGGACCACGTGGACACAGTGATCAACACCCATCTGCACCACGACCACGTCGGCTGGAACACCACCTTCGAGGCGGGACAGCTACGGCCCACCTTCCCCAGGGCCCTCTATCTGACCACCACGGCAGAATTCGTCCACGCCACCCGCGGCAAGCCACAAGACCACATCACCAACAGCCTGCTCCCGCTCCAATCCACCAAGCAGTTCGACACCTGCGAACCCGACACCCGCATCGACCAAGAAGTGAGACTCATCCCCGCGCCCGGACACACCCCCGGCCACGTCGTGGTCGAGATCGACAGCCAAGGCCAACGCGCCGTACTCGCCGCCGACCTGATCCACCACCCCCTGCAACTGCGCCGCCCCGATGTGTCCGCCGCGATGTGTACCGACCCTCACCAGTCCGCCATCACCCGCAGGCGGATACTCCGTCGATACGCCGACACCGGCACGTTGTTCCTCCCCAGCCACCTTCCGAAGGGCGGCTACCTGCGCAGCGCCGGTGACGGCTGGAGACTGACGGAGAGGCCATGAATCCGGGGACCGTGCGCCCTTTCTGACCGGCCAGGGGCGTGCTCGGGCCGGCCGCACCGTGCGCTTCGCCCGGACCCGCGGCGAAGCGCGCACCGCCCGAGCCGGCGGGGCAGTGGTTCCGGCCGTCGGCGAGAACCACTCCACCCGTGCGGCAGGCCGACAGGCCGTGGGGGACGTCAGCGTCCACTCCACCGGTCACTGTCCCAACGTCAGCCTGGCCGGATGCCTCCCCGTTTTGGACGGCACAAGGCTTCGGCGGCCGTGGGGCGTCACCGTCGAGGTCGTGTTCCCGCGGTGCCCGGCTGCCGGGAGCACACCGTCGTGGGTGAGTGCACGGCCTGGTCGGCCTCGCTGGGAAGAGGCAGCGGCTCCCCGGCGGTACAGCACCCTGGCAGCACCCCGACCGGCGCAGGCCGCAGGATTTCCTCGGAGGGTTTGCGGCGATACTCATCCCACTGGACGAGGGGGTGCCGGGGTGACCGAGGACCGGATGCCGTTACAGGTGGTGCGGGAGACGGGGACCGCGCGGTGGGCCCTGACAGCGCCTGCGGGAAGCCTGAGCTCCCCCATCGTGGGCGAGCGGCGGGTCTATCTGAGGGTGGGGCGCCGTGTCGCCGCTCTGGACCGCGACAGCGGCGCAGTGCTCTGGCAGGTCACGCCCAGGGCAGGCTCCGCCACCATGCCACGGCCGGCCCTCACCGCGGCCGGCGGGTTCCTCCTGGCCCTCTCTGTGAACGGGACCCACCGCGCTCCGGCGCGGCTTGCCGTGCTGGAGGGGGAATCCGGCACCACCCTGCACCGCCACCGCTTCCTCGAATTCACCGATCTCATGAGCGACGGCCAAACCCTGGTGGTCGCCCACTTCGGCCCGAAGCCGAGCGGCTGTCACCGGATATCCGCCTACGACCTACTGACCGGGAAGGCGCTGTGGGAGCGCCCCTTCTTCCACACCTCGTACGCTTACTCCGGCCTCCTGCCGGTGTTCGGCTCCGTCCTTGTGGTGCAGGGCGTGGAGCGGGAAGTGCCCCGGTACGAAGTACGTCCCGGCTACCTGGCTCCCTTCCACGGCTACGACCTGCGCACCGGCACACGGCTGTGGCGTCGGTCTGTCGGGGTGGCAAACCTGGTCGTCCCCCGGCGGGCACACGGCCGCGGATCCGCACTGGTCTTCGCGCTCGAGAGCAGGAGCGACCGACTGCACTGGCTGTCCCCCACGACCGGCGAGACGCTCGGCACGGTCCGATTACGCTGGGGCTACCAGGGTGTTTCCTGGAGATCGCCGACTTCGGGGAGACGGTGTGGCTCGGCCACCGCAGCGGTTCCAGAGTCCGCCGGATGCGTCCGTACGCGGTCACCGTACGGCCGGATGTGTACCGGCTGCCGCGCCGCCTGGCCGACCGGGAGGCAGCGTTCGCCGTGGCGGACGGCTGGCTGTACGCACAGGACAACGCCGGACGGTTGTGGACGGCTCACGCCGGTGACGGCCGCACCCGCCGGCTGCGGGTGGAGGGCGACCGGGTCCGCGGGCTTGTGCACCAGGCGGTGCGCAAGAGCCTCACCATGGCGGGCGACCGCGTCTACGCGGAGCTTCCCCACCGGCAGCACGGGGCCGCCCTGGTCGGTCTGCGCCATGGCCGCATCCTGTGGCAGCGAGCCGCGGGAGACATCCCGCCGGTGCAGTGCGGCAACGACCTACTGCTGCTGCACCGCGGTACCGGCGGCACCCCCGACCGACTCCTGCGCGTGGACGGCGAAGCGGGAACAGCACCCAACCCCGAATGACCCGACTCCCCCCGGATGAGCACCGAAGCCGAGGACCACCCGACGACCGTCGGGAGCACTCCCGCTGCACTCCCCCTCCGCCTGCGCCTCACGACACGCCGCTGATCACATCAGCGGCAGTCTCCAGCTGCGCAGCTCCCCGGCCCATCGAGCCCTGGTGATCGTCCCACCGTGTGGGCGGGGCACGCCTCGGCCCCACTGTCATCCCACCGACAGCGGTACTCTCAGCGGGCCGTCAGACAGTGAAAGGCGGGAGTACTTCTGTCACCTCGTGAACAGTTCGTTGAGCACCGTCATCCTGTCAGGTCGTGCCTCCAGCAGGATGAGGCCGAGCACGACCACCGGGTCCAGCGCGGGATCACTGCGCGTGAGGTACGTGTGGACAGTGCGGTCGGGCCGGGACGTCTCCCTGACCTCAAGTACGGTTCCGTCCCGGGATGTCACGGAGAAGTGCAGCTTCCTGCGCAACCGGGCACGGCAGATGCGGTATTCCTGTTCCCACAGCAGCACCGTGTTCCCACGACGCTCCCCCACCCGCTGTCCGCCCGCAGACAACAGGGGCCTCCCCTCATTGAAGTCGAGGACGAGACGGGCGTCGTCACCGACCCGGTCCGTGCCGCCCAGGACATCCTGACGACCACGACCGGCCTGCGCCGAGAACGCACCGACCGGTTCACCGTCCAGCTGGAAGAACGAACTGACCAACCACGCCATCGACTTACCCGGCCGAAGCCCACCACTCGTCGTCACCACTGCCCCACCGGGTTCCCGAACACCACATCGTCGTAGCGCACTCGCCTCTCCCCATACGCTGCCGGCCCCAGCAACTGCCGCGGCATGACCTGCACCAGCGAAGACGCGAACACCCCCGGACCCGGTTCTCAACGTCCGACGACGAACGGCACACCCATCCAGACCCCATCGACTTGGCGAACCCGGGCTCGTCTGGCGGCGGCACCCGGGCGGGGCCCAGGTCGGGAGCCGAGTGACAGGAGCAGGCGAGATCTCACAAGAAGGCCCAGAAGACGCCGCCGAGCAGGCCCAGCGCGATCAGGACGCCGAGCAGTGTCAGGGCGAAGGACGTCGGCGCGCTGCTCGTCTGCGGCTCGTGAGCCGGTTGCTGCTCGGTAGGTGGGTCCTGCTTGGGGGCTGACTGCTTGGACCGCCGTCGCCTGGGGGCCGGCGGCCTCAGAGGCTCTCGTGGAGCCTGCGTGCGTTGCACCACGCAGGCGCCGTCGACGTTCATCGACCACGTCGTGCCGGTGGCCGAGTCCGTCGCCGAGGCGCGCAGCAAGGCGTTGGCGTCGATCTCGAGCGTCACCTCGATGTGCGCCGTCCCGGCGTTCGCCGGACGGGTCAGGCCGATGAGGGGCAGGACACCGAGTTGCTCGTTGTCCGCGGCCATCTTCTCCTCCCCCTCAAGGACGGGGATGTGTAGGGTCGCCGTCGTGTCCGCGTCCGGGGCCGGTACGAATGTCTCCGAGCGTTTCGTCGGGATGGTGGTGCCGCGCTCGATGAGCTTGCTCATCACGCCGCCCCCGATGGCGATCCCCAGGGAGCGGGCGGTCACATCCAGGAGCAGGACGTCTCTGACCTCGCCGGTGAGCACTCCCGCCTGGAGCGCGGCTCCGTAGGCGACGCTCTCGCGCGGTTGCATGACCATGGTGGGGGTGTGGTCGCCGAAGTGATCCCGGACCAAGGAGATCATGGCGGGCATGCGGGTCGACCCTCCGGTCATGACGACCCTCGACACCTCCGACACGGGGATGCCCGCGTCCGTGAGAACCTGCTTCAGGGGTGCCGCGCACCGGTCCAGCTGGGGCTGGGTGACCTGTTGGAAGGCGTGTCGGCTCATCCGGTCGTGAAGATGCAGGTGGCCCCGCGCAGAGGCGGCGACACAGGCCACCTCGATCGTGGCCTCAGTGGCCGAGGACAGTTCGATCTTGGCCCTTTCGGCGGCCTCACGCAGTCGCCGCCACGCCGTCGGATCGGCTGTGAGGTCCACCCCGTGCAGGCTCCTGAACCGGGCGGCGAGGTGCCGAGCCGTCTCGATGTCCCAGTCGTCACCCCCGAGCCGGGCGTCGCCGCATGTCGCCTTGACCTCGTTGACGCCGTCGCCCACCTCCACCAGCGAAACATCGAAAGTCCCGCCGCCGCAGTGCACGACGAGCACGGTCTGGTCGTCGCGGTCGATTCCGTCGTACAGGGCAGCCGCCGTGGGCTCATTGATGATGCGAAGCACGCGCAGACCCGCGAGTTCACCCGCTTCCTTGGTGGCCAGGCGAGCGGCGTGGGAGAAGTAGGCCGGGACGGTGATGACGGCGCCGGTTACCTCCTCACCCAGATACTCTTCAGCGTCACGCTTGAGCTTGCCCAAGATCAGTGCGCTGATCCGGCCGGCTCCGTAGGCGTGACCGCCGCACGCGAACGTCTGGTCGGTGCCCATGTACTGCTTGACGGAGGAGACGGTGCCGTCGAGGTTGAGGAGAGCCTGCCTGTTGGCCGGCTCTCCGATCAGGGTGTGGCCGTTCGCGGTGAAAGCGACCACGGAAGGGGTCGTGCGCGAACCCTCCGTGTTGGGGACGGCGAAGGGTTTGGGATGCCGCGGGTCCCTGAAGTCAAGCGCGGCGACGACTGAAGTGGCCGTGCCCAAGTCGATCCCCACGACACGCGCCATGTCGCTCCCCCTCGAACAATTCACGCAGCCCCGGACGGGATGCTAGAGCCTGAGGGCGGCCAGGACCTCCTCCCCGATGGATGCGCCCCCTGAACGCAACCGTCCGCCGGTGAACCCCCGCAGGGCGCGAGCCCGAAGACGCTTGAGGCGAGGGCTCGGTACCGGCCCGGGGAGCAGGCGCCGGGCGGGATCCTGTGCGTGCCGCCCCGGCATCTGCGGGAGTAGCTGCCGCAGGAGCTTGGCTCGGTTGGTTCTGGCACGTGCCGGCGACTGCGGCCGGGAAGTCACTTCTCTCTCCGGCAGGCTGGAGGCCACTCCGGTGATGCCCACCCGGTCGTCAAAACAGGACGCCTGAGAGCTGCAGTTCAACTCGCAAGGGTGAAGTTCGCCCGTGCAGCCGCCCATCGCGTCTGACAGAGTCAAGAGTGCGCCCGTGGTGAGGGCCACCCGGGGGGGCGACCCGAGGGAGGATCATGACGAAACCGGAATGGGTTCTGCAGAACATCGAAGTGGGCACGTGGTCGTCGCAGGACGGCGCGGCCTACGAGGTCGCGCTGGAGGGCATCAACCACGTGGTGGGGGCCTACTCCAGGCTGATCGCCGAGGCGGAGACGACGGCCGACGCCGAGCGAGTCGAGGCCCTGACCGCCGAGCAGCGCCGCTGGTCCGCCCGGCGCCTGACCCTCACCCCGGCCGACCGGGCCGAGGTCGACGCGGTCGCTGTCGAGTGCAGCCGGCTCCTGGCCGAACTGCGGGGCCGTGCGTGATCAAGGCGGAGCGCACCCTGCACGTCCTGTCCGCGGCCGCGAACGACCGCGTCTCCCGTGAACGGAACATGCCTGGCGAACGCACTGGGACGCCGCATGCGGACCCGGACCGAGGACGGGCACAACCTGTGCTGCCAGGCGGAGGGGGCGTCTCCTGCGGATCGTGTCCTGGTGCCGCCGGAAGCGGGGCTCTTCATCGCTGATGGCGCGCCCGCGCACCGTGCCGAACCTTTCCCCTCCGCCGGGCCTCCCGACGGGGGTACGGACAACTGGTGCTTGCCCAGGCGGACATGATCCGCGCCCGCCCTCCCTCTGCCGTGGACGCGGCCGCCGTATCCCGGCGCGGGGTGCCCATGGACGAAGCCTGTTGCTGTGGTCTGCGTCCCATAAGGCGGAACGGATGAGACGGGGCCGCACGCGCTGCGTACCGCATCACGACGGAACTGCAGGCGCGTTCGGCTCCGTGAGGCTCAACTGCCAGTGACGGGAACGTCCTTGGAACAGCCAGACGTGACGTGGGACGCAGGGTTCAGGAGGACTGCCGATGGGCCTCGACGACACCGAACCGGAACCGGCTCATGGATCAAGCGCGGACCTCGTGCAGGACATTCAGGACTCCTTCCAGGCCGTACTGGATGCCTTGGACGCCGCCCGCGCCAACCTCTACGCAGTCGACGAGCGGCAGAACGAGGCCGGCCTTCCGCCACCGTCCCGGGAACAGCACAGCGAACCGATCAGGCATGAGCCCGAGCCGGATCCGGAAAGGCCGAGGCCGACGGCCCCATCACCTTCTGTCGTGGAGCCGCCTTGGGCGCGTGGGACGCATCCTCAGGCCGTTCCGCCTCCGCCGGCGCTGACGCCGGCGACGATGCGTGACGCCGAGCCGACACATGAAGCACCGCCGGTGATCCCGCCGTCACCGACTCCCCGGCGCCCGCTCCCGCCGTCCGACCAGACCGTCGTCCCGCCTTCCGAGACGTCCCCGCCGCGCGCCCGGGCGCACGCGACGGGAAGAAGCCGGGGATGGCTGCGCTTCACCGACCGGCGGGCAACCCGGCTCGCCGCGGTCTTCGGGGTGGGCGCGGTCAGCGGGCTGCTCCTCGCCTCGTCGTTGACGGTCGACGGCAGCCCTCTGCCAGAGGCCTCCACCCCGCCCGCAGGACAGCCTGATCGGCCCGCGCCCGACCTGCCGGACTCCCCGCTCCCCGAGATCCCTGGAACGGGCGTACTGCGCCAGGGCGACAGCGGTCACGGGGTGTACGAGCTGCAAGTACGTCTGCTCCAGGTCCCGAACGTCTACGCCGGCGGCGCGATCGACGGCCGCTACGGCACGGAACTCCGGGCGGCCGTGGCCAGATTCCAGCAGAGGTACGGCATCCGCGGCGACGAGAGCGGCGTCTACGGCGACAACACTCGTCACGCCCTCATGTTGCGAACCAAGTAGTGGGGAGATCACCTCCCTACAGGGGTTGAGCGGCCTGCAGGAGGCTCTGCGGCAGGTACGGGGATTCGACGCGGATCGTCCAGCCGCGGCGACGGGCGTGGCAGGTCAGAGCGAGGATGTCCAGGTTGATGGAGGCGTCCGGATCGTCTGCGCGGTCGGCGATCCCGTAGTAGTCGCGGTGGGCCTCGAGCGCGTCGGCGAGGGCCAGGTTGAAGCTCTCCTCGTCGCCCTCGACGAGCTGAGACAGCAGCACGGCCGGCGGCATGGCGACGCCCCAGTCTTCGGCCTTCTCCGTCTGCTCCAGCGCCCGTTGCGCGGCCGGTTCGGGATCGGTGCCTTTGAGGTAGGCGTGGAGGGCCTCGCGGTACGCGGCGACGGCGGAGCCGTCCGGCCCGGCGAAGTCGGGTCCGGTGAGGACCAGGGGAGCCAGGTCCTCGCGTGCGCCCGTGATCAGGGCGAGGGCAGTGGCTTTCTGCCAATTGTGGGCGCAGACTTCCGCGCCCCGCTCGGCCCGGTAGCGCAGCGTGCGGCCGTCGATGGTCACCTCCGCCTCGGTGTCCGGCTCCGCCAAGGCCACGCGGAACAGGGCCGCCCCCATCTGGGAGGTCAGCCGAAGCCGTGCGAGCTGGGCGTCCGTGATGCCACCGGGGTCACCCGCGTGCCACTTGAACAGGCGCTCCTGGTCGCCCATGACCCAGTCGAGCCGTGAGACGTCGAGCGGCTCCCCGCCCGCGGAGGTGAACATCTCCCGGAGTTCCTCCTCGTACATGGCCTCGGTCTGCGGGTGCACGGTCCGCTCGCAGTCCGGCCGCTCCACCACCAGGGGGCCGGCGGCGAGCGCTGCGACCGCGTCCGGCCGCCGGTTCCGGCCGAACCCCGCGACCCGGGGCCCGCGGGTCTCGAAACCGGTGACCAGGGCGTGCGGGAGGTAGTCGGTATCGACGGCAGGCGCCCAGCCCAGCGTCCGGTAGGCAAGCGCCGCAAGGGCGATGGGAACCAGAGGGAGAAGACTGCTCGGGGAGAGCGAGGAGGTGTGCAGGGAGGAGTGGCTGACCAGGAGGTCGGACAGCGCGCCGTTGAAGGCGTCCCGGTCCTCGGCGGCCAGGGCACGCAGCGTGCGGAGCGCCGCGCTGTCCGGCCGGTCCAGCAGAGGCTTGCCGGTCTCCTCCGCGCGGATACGGATCCGGTCGAGGGCCGCGTCGACTGCGGCGAGCTTGGCCTGCGCGCTCGGCGGGTACTCCTCGTCGTCGCCGGTGTCGTCCAGGACCACGGCCGTCAATCCAGTGGCGAGTTCACCGGCGGGCGTTCCTGTCGCCTCCTCGGCGAACTTGTGCCGGGCGAAGTGGAATGCCTCGCCGTGCCACTTGGCCTTGTCCCGAAGGATCGCCAGACACAGAGCGCCGATCCACTCCCCCGGTGTGACGCTCTCCTCAGGGGCGTCCTCACCCGGGTCGTAGCTCATACCGAAGTTCACGTACTCCAGGAACACCTGGAAGGTGCAGTGCGGGTGGTAGGCGGCGTAGGCGACGGCGCCGGCCGCGGCCTCGGAGGCGTCCTTGAGTGCGGCCCTCGCTTCCGGGGTGTCGAGGTCGGGCGTGTCGATCGAAAGAGCGCCCAGGTAGTGGAGGAACTCTCGGGCGATCGACTGCCATTCGTAGGTGGCCATGCGGCCGGCCCGCGACATGGATCGCACCAGGCCCCCGATCCGGTTCGTGAAGTCCTCGCGCGCAGCCGACACGACGGCCTCGCCCACCTGATGACGCTCTATTCGCACTGCCCCACTCCTTGATCAATTCTTGGGGACAGCGTAGGCGCCACGTCTGACAGAGAAGTCGAGGGAGGAATCGCGGTCCACTGACCCCTGTGAACCGTGGTCGTCGACGAGCCCGGAGCCCGGAGCCCGGCTGCAGCAGCATTCGGCTCCGCAGAGTGCTGCGCCGTACAGTCGCATGCTGTCCGGAGTCAGCTGCCATGACGGACCGCATGACGTGGCTCAGGGCTCGGCTACTCGTCGGCATCCGCCTTCCGGGTGGCGCGCACGTCGGCGAGCGAGCCGTGCTCGCCAGGCGGACCCACGGCCGGCGTGTCCGTGCGCGGTGGCGGACGCTCGGTGGTCAGTGGTGCGTGCCGGCGCCCTCCGGGAGGGCGCCGGCCGTCGGCGGCTTCACGCGGCAACGTGAGTACGCCTGACTTCCTGATCGCCTTGGTGGAGCCCGCAACGCTCAGGAGCGGTGTTTCGACGCTGGATGAGATTGCCCTCTGGCCCTGAATGATTGATGAACCCGGCCGCGAGGTGATTGGGATGCCCCCTGCATCTTCGGGCGGCCCGACCGGGCATGACTCCACGCCCGGGTACGAACCGGCTGGTCGGGGGTGGGTTCGTCACCGAAGCCGGACCGGCACCGGCAGGGGGAGGCGTGGACACCGGTGCATCAAAGGGTTTGGCGGGTATCCCCCGGATCGCGGGCCGGGTGGCACGATGCAGTTCCGCTCGGTGTCGGCAAACGCCGTGCGGACGCAAGGACTTGGAGCCCGCAATCGCCCTCGCGCGCTGCGCTGCGTGGGGGCTTCTTGATCTCAGGAGGCACGACCATGTCACGCATGTCCGTCCCGGTCCGCTGTGTGGTGCACGGTGGGTCCTGCCCACAGCGGCCGTCCATGCCCGATGCCGTGGTCATCGTGGTGATCACCGTGCTGGCCTGTCGGCTGTCCGTGAGCGGTCTGGAGCTGTCGTCGGTCCTGGCGGTGCTGGGCGGCGCCGGAGCGGTGGCCGTGGGCACCGTGATGGCCTTGCGGGGAGGGGGCCAGAGGCTGGGCCGCAGGTTGGTCCGCGTCGTGCACGCGGTCGCCACGCCCTGAAGATTGCGGCAGTGGGGCGCAGAGAGAAGCCGATCTCCTCGTCGAACGAGGCACTGGTCGCGTTGGCGCAATGGCTGCGCGACCAGCGATCGGCCCGCGGATATTCGTATGCGGAGTTGGCCGGTCGCGCGGAGTGCCATGCCACCACGCTCCAGCGGGCGGCGTCGGGGCGGTCGGTCCCCAGTGTGCAGAGTGTGCGGGCGTACGCACGGGCCTGCGGCGCGTCGGAAACGAAGGCGTTGGAGTTGTGGCTGCGGGCCCGCAGGCGCAGCCTCCGTATCACTGCGGGAAGTTCACCCAATCCATTGGCCATCGACGGCACCGACACGTTCCAGGCGGGTCTGCGCGCGTTGTACGAGCTGGCCGGCCGGCCCTCGATGCGTGAGATGGAGAAGCGAGCCGGCACGGGCCGCCTTCCGCACAGCACGGCCCACCGCATCGTCCGCAGCCAGACCGTACCGCGTGATGTCCACCAGCTGACCGGGTTTCTGACGGCGTGCTCCGTCGTGCCGGCCGAGCATCCGTTGTGGATCGACGCCTGGCGGCGCGTACTTGGGCTGAAAACCCCTGTCTCACCCGCGCCCCTGTCCCCCGCGCCGCAGCTCACACGACCGGCGGCTCGCAGGAGCATCGAACCCGTCAGCGCGACGCCGAAGCCCGCGGTGCCGGCGTCAGGGCTCTACTTCGCGCTGCTGGGCCCGGTGCGCGCATGGCAGGAAGGCCACCCGCTGGCGACCGGCTCTCCGCAACAACGGGCCATGATGGCAGCCCTGTTGTTACGTGAAGGGCGCACCGCCACCGCGGGCGAGCTGATCGACGCGATCTGGGGTGAGGAGCCGCCCTCGCAGGCGCTGGCCGCCGTGCGGACCTACGCCTCCAGATTGCGCAAGCAGTTGGATCCCGGGGTACTGATCAGCGAGTCCGGTGGCTATGCCATCCGGCTGCCCGCTGACGCCCTGGACGTCGCCAACGCCACGACCCTGTGCACGCGGGCGGAAAAGGCCCGTGCCACGGGCGACCTGGATCAGGCGCGTGCCCTGCTTCGAGAAGTGCTCGGTCTGTGGGAGGGCGAGACGCTCGCCGGCGTTCCCGGACCCTATGCGGAATCACAGCGCGTCCGTCTGGAGGAGTGGCGGCTGCAGATACTCGAGGCCTGTCTGGACATGGATCTGGAGCAGGGCCGGCACGCCCAGGCGGTCTCCGAACTGACGGCGCTGACCGCGGGGCACCCGCTACGCGAGCGGCTGCGTGAGCTGCTGATGCTGGCGCTGTATCGCAGCGGTCGGCAGGCCGAGGCCCTCGCGGTCTACGCGGACACTCGCCGGCTGCTCGCCGACGAGCTGGGAGTCGATCCGCGTCCGGAGCTCGCAGAGCTCCAGCGACGCATCCTGCAAGCGGATCCGACGCTTCATGAACCCTC
Organism: Streptomyces sp. NPDC001381; assembly: GCF_042895685.1. Classification (NCBI taxonomy): domain Bacteria; kingdom Bacillati; phylum Actinomycetota; class Actinomycetes; order Kitasatosporales; family Streptomycetaceae; genus Streptomyces; species Streptomyces sp. NPDC001381. The sequence continues at coordinate 65,934 of NZ_JBIAWO010000013.1, forward strand.
GACGTTCCACGAGGTCGATCCCGCCCGCACACACGTCCGACCGGCACAACTTCCGCCCTCCGTCGCGGACTTCACCGGACGTGCGGCCGCTGCGGCGGAACTGGTCCGCGTGCTGGCCACCGCACGGCGCACGAGTCTGCCGGTGGCGGCGATCTCCGGCACCGGCGGCGTGGGAAAGACGAGCCTGGCGGTGCAGGTCGGGCAGGCAGTCCGGCAGAGTTTCCCGGACGGCCAGCTCTATGTCGACCTGGAACGACAGGAGCCCGCTGCCGCGCTCGGCGCGGCGCTGCGCGCCCTTGGGGTCGCTGGGCACGACGTCCCCGACAGTCTCGGCGAGCGCTCAGCTCTGTACCGCTCCGTCCTGGACGGCCGTCGCGTCCTGGTGTTGCTGGACCACGCACAGGACGCGGCACACGTCAGGTGGCTGCTACCCGCCTATGAAGGCTGCGGCGTACTGGTCACGTCGCACAGGAGGATGATCGACCTGGCCGGCGCGCACCTGGTGGAACTCGATGTGCTGTCCCCGGACGAAGCGCTCGGTCTCTTCACACAGATCGTCGGCGAGAAGCGGGTGGCCGTCGAACGCGAGGCGGCCCGCTATGTGGTAGCCGCGTGCGGATTCCTGCCGCTGGCCGTCCGTATCGCAGCCTCCCGGCTGGCGGCCCGCCGTACCTGGACGGTCGCGATGCTGGCGGCGAGGCTCGCGGACGAGACCGGCCGGCTGGCCGAGTTGCAGGCGGGCGACCTGGCCATGACGCCTGTCTTCGAACGCGGTTACGCCCGTCTGGATGCCGAACAGGCGCGTGCTTTCCGGCTGCTGAGCTCCTCCACCAACCCGTTCATGTCCCTGACCGAAGCGGCGGGTCTTCTCGACCGCGGCGTGGCCCAGACGGAGAACCTGCTGGAAAGCCTGGTCGACACCGGCCTGCTCGTGGCCGTCGGCCCCGCCCACTACCAAGTGCACATCCTCGCGCGGCTCTTCGCGATGTCGCTTCACGCGCCGTGACCCCGCCAGGGCAGTGGTGGAGAGCGGGGGTGGCTCCCATGCGCTCGGGCTGTGGCACTCGTCGGCCTGCCCGACCCGATCGCTGACGGCCCTCTCTCGTCTCTCCCTGTGCGCGCACCGGAGGCCGTCCTGCCTAGGGAGCGCTGCCGGTGCGGGTGGCCGTCGGGACGGGAGCCGGGCCCTCCGACGAGGGCCCGACGTCCTTGATCCCGCCGACGAGGTAGGCACCGATGGCGACGACAGCCGCTGCCGTGGTGAACGCCGCCACCAGCCGCTCCCCTCTGGTCGTCGTACCGACGGTCCCGGGGGCCGGCGCCGTCCACCGGTACACCTGGCAGCCGACGGCCAGTGCCGCCACCACGACGAGAGCGGTGGCGAGGTCGAACGTGATGTTCACTGGGCGTTTCCCCCTGGGTGCGGGCATGCGCCTGTCGCATGCGGCGTGGGGTCTGCCTGAGCGGGTCCACCCCCTGGGTCACGGGGCGGCGGCTCATCAGACCTGCGGTCGGACTCTGACGTGCACATTCAGTTGGCGGGAGCGGGATCGGCGTGGCTTTGGTCGCGGACGCGGGACGATCCGGCAGGTGAGGACGGGCAGGCCGACGGAAGGCCGGGCGTGCCGCACGGCCCGGCGAGCAGCGTCCTCACCGGGCGGCCGGTGGAGAACGCACCCTCCCGCTCGTGCGCACCCCTTCCCGAGGCGGACCGGACCGGGGGCCCGCACACTGAACGTGCGCGGGCGTCCCGGACGCCGAGAGCCAGGTGGGACCGTGCGGACACGGACCTAGATCTCGGCCACCCGGTGTGTTCTGGCATCAGGGGTCCCGCCCGGCTCCGCGGAGCGAGGATGCCGTGCGGGGGACGGGCCGGTGGTGGGGGCCGAGGGATCTCGAAGCGTCGTCGTCGCCCGTTCGATGGAGTCGAAGACGACCGTGACCGCGTCGGCCACGTCCTCCAGCCGTGCCGGAAGCCGGGCGCGGACCTGCGCCCAGTCCCCGCGGTGGGCCTCCGAAAAGCCGGTGAGTACCTTGATCGGCTCCTGTGATCCGCTTCTCCGGTACTCGCCGACCAGCTGCTCCTTTCCGGCCGTGGTCTCGCGGAGCAGGCCGATCAGTGCCCTGCGGAGGTTGTCCGTGTAAGGGTCGGCGGCAACGCCCGCGTCGTGTTCGGCCCGAATGTTGTCCCGGGCCACGCGGCCTTCGAGTTCCTGCAGCTCTGCCAGTCGTGTGGAGGCGAATCCGAGGTGGACCGCGCCACGCTCGGTGGCCCCGTCGGCCATGCCGAGGCGCCAGGACTCGACGCCCAGCTTCACTCCGTACAGCGCGTCGCCCGGCAACGCGTCCGTGCTGGAGGCGGCGAGCCCGCTCATGCCTCCGAAGGTGAGTCCTGCGACCAGGCCAAGTGCGGCGAGCGTTCGGGCGAACCGGGACCTGGGCCTCGGCGGTGCGGCACGGTCGAGGCCTGGCAGCCTGCCCCAGCCGTGGACGCGGCCCCGAGCGGTCCGCCGTCGTGCGTCCTGTGCCGGTACGGTGAGGTCCTCGCTGGATCCGTTCAGGAGCGTCTGCTCCATGGCGGCCACCAACCGCGCCCGCTGAATAGCCTTGACCTCGGGATCTAGTTCGGGACGCGGCAGTGCGCCCAGAGTGCTCGCCAGGCTGACCAGCCTGGAATGTCCGGGTTCCCTGTCGGCATGTGCCGGGCCCGTTTCGTCGGCTTCTCGCCGGTGGGGGGCTCCGCCCGCCTCCTCCAACGCCTGGGCGAAGGCGCTCGCGGCGCGGTCCGCACGCTGCGGGGCCAGGACGCGGACACCGCCCCTGCGGCGCGAGGACACCGCCGTCGCACCGCTGGAGGGAGGGGCAGCCGTGAGGGTTCCTGTCGCGGCGACCGTCGCTGTGACAGGAGCAGGGTCGGCGGCCGCGGCGGCCTGAAGGACCCTGGCGAGCATGGCCGCCTGTGCCTCCGGGGTGAGCAGCGGATACTGGGAGGCGAGGTGGTTCTCGGCCACCGCGAGGCGTGCGGCGACCGACGGGTCCAGAACGCCGCCAGGCTGCGCGTCGGGCATCTCCTCGGTCATCGCTCCTCCTCCTGGGCGGTGAGGAACGTCCGCAGCCGCCGTGCGGCGTAGGTCAGTTGGGTGGTCACGGTGCTGCGGCTCTTGCCGAGTTCCTCGGCGACCTGGTCCGCCGGCTTGTGCAGCATCCAGCTCATGACGGCGACTTCGCGCACGGCCGCCGGAAGCTCTTGGAGGGCGGCGATGACGTCGTCATAGATGATCTTCCCCTCCAGGGGGTCGGCCGTGGTCTCGCGCGGCCTCGTGGCGCGCAACTGCTCTCGCAGATGCTCTTCCCTCGAGCGGTTGCGTCGGTGTTTTCTGATGCCGTTCCTGAGGACCGTGAACAGATAGGCGGGCGGATTCTCGATCGAGGCCCAACGGGTGAGAATCTCTACGAACGCCTCCTCGACGATCTCCTCGACGTCCACGCTCGGGTCTTCCATGTGGACGAACGTCACGGCTTGTCTGTAGTAGGCGTTGAACAGGCCGGTGAATGCGGCATGAGACTCCTTTTCCGAAGGCTCACCGTCGCAGCTGCGCTCGGTCACCGGCTCCCGCCCGCTGCACGCGCGCGGGCGGGGCGGGTCGTCCTCCGGGAGTGCGGGCCGGGGGCCGCACCGCACCGGCGACGGCGGGGCGGCCCCGCAGCGCGCATCCTGCGGGGAGAAGGGTTCTCACGCCCGTCGTTACGGCTCTCCGGCAGCGCAGGTTCCCCGACCGAACGCGAGCCTGTGCGCGAGCGGTGTCGCCGGTGGTCGGTGCCGCCGATGCGGGCGAGGTCTCGGCGAACGGCGTGATGGAGCCGCTGACGAGAACGCTCGCGACCCCACAGGCAGAGCACCCGCGGGTGAGCCGGCGGGCCGACCACCGGGGTCGCGCTCGGGGCGAGATGGTGCACGATGGTTCGTCCTTCGATGCGGTGGGAGGAGGAAACCCTGACGTATGTAAGAGCAAGTGGGGCCGCCGTCTGACGAGTTGGCGGAAATCGGAAGAATGGGCGACACGTCACCCGGAGGTACCCGCGGCGGTACCCAGCCCTCCTGGCATGAGCGGTCGTGCTCGGCTGCGTCCGGCGGCCTGCGGCCGTTCGCCGGCGGTCTTCGGCCGGAGGACCGACTGGTGGGCCTGAACCTCACCCAGCCAAGGCGGTCGGGGTCTGCGCGCGGAGCGTGAAGAGCCATGGCCCCGCTCGCAGCAGCGCGTTCAGCGGGCGTACGGACGGGGTCGCTTGCGCCGTTCGCTCAGGCCGGGTCGCCGCCCGCCGCGAGCGCGATGCCCAGCGGGGTCTGTTCGTACAGCACCTCGTGGCCGTAGCGGCGGGAGGTCAGCAGGCCGGCGTCGCGCAGGGCGGACAGATGGGCGGAGACCGAGGACGGGGCGAGCCCCAGTCGGCGGGCCAAGGCGGTGGTCCCCGCGGGTTCGTTCAGGGCGGCGAGCACGGCGGCGCGTCCGCGTCCGAGGAGTCGACTCAGCGCGTCGGGGGCATCGGCGGCCTGCCGGGCCCACAGGCCGCCGATCCCCCGGACGGGATAGACCAGCATGGGGGGCCAGGGTGGTTCGAAGCCGCCGACCACGTCCGGCCACGAGAACACGCTGGGCATCAGGACCAGCCCCTGGCCGTCGAGGTCGCGCACATGCTCGGTCCTCGCGTCGACGGTGAGGGTTCCCGCCCGCCAGGTGATCCGGGGGTCGAGCTGCGGCAACAGCCCGCCCAGTCCCGTCTCGGCCAGGCGTCGTGAGTGGAAGGCGACGTCCGCCTCCAGCAGGGCGCGCAACCGGGGCCAGTACGGCTCGACCAGGACGCGCCAGGCCTCCTCCAGGAGGTCGGCCAGCCAGGTGACCGTGTGCTCCATGTCCCGCAACAGGACCCTGCCCAGTCGGGAGCCCAGGGCTCCCGGTGTGTCCTTCAGTGACCGTGCGGTGTCGTGATACGCGGCCTGCCGATCCGCTCGGCGGACCAGTGCGATCTCCTCGTCGAACGCCGTCGCCGGGCCGAGCGGTGGCGGGCTGAGCCAGTCCGGGGAGTGCCCGAATCTGGGCATCAGCAGCCACAGCGGGGCCAGGTCCAGCCGTCGGGCGTCTTCCTGGATGCGGCGCAGCCACGGTCCGTGGAAGCCATGCCGGTCGGGCCGGTTCAGGGTGCGGATGGCTTCCTGGGTCTCCCACAGAGGCGACACGGCGAAGCGGCACCGCAAGAAGTCGTCTTCGCCGAATCTCATGTGCAGGGGCATACAAGGCTCTCCCGTTACCCGGCCAGGCGAGCAGCCGCGGGCTCGGGCAGAGATTCGGCTGACACCGAAACTCTACGGCGTCGGTTCGGCCTCGACGCAGCATGCCCCCATGCATGGAAAGACGGCTCCGCCCTCAGCGCAGCTCTCCGCTCCGGAACCCGCCGCCCGTAAGGGTTCCTCACACGAGCCCACGGGGTACCGGCGGGTGTTCGCCGTGGCGGAGTTCCGCTTCGTCTTCGCCGCGCACGCCCTCTCGCTCCTCGGCGTCGTCGTCAGCGAGCTCGCCCTCACGGTGCTGGTGTACGGACTGACCGGATCGCCGTTGCTCAGCTCACTGGTCCTCGCTCTCGGATTCCTGCCCCACCTGGTGGGCGGAGCGCTTCTGTCCGGGGTGGCCGACCAGTACCCCCCGCGCGGGGTTCTGGTCGTGTGCGACCTGCTCTGCGCGGCCTGCGCCGGCGCCATGGCGCTGCCCGGCACGCCCATCGCCGTCCTGCTCGTGCTCCGATGCCTGATCGCGGTCACCGCGCCGGTCTTCACCGGCACCCGCACCGCGACGCTCGCCGACATACTCGGAGACGGCGACCTGTTCGTGCTGGGCCGCTCGCTGCTGCGGATCGTGTCGCAGGGTGCCCTGCTCATCGGGTTCGGCCTCGGTGGGGTGCTGCTCACGGTCGTGTCGCCGCGCGGTGCCCTCGTGGTGACCGTGTGCACGTTCGCGAGTTCCGCGCTGCTGCTGCGGTTCGGGACCCGCCGCCGACCCGCCTGGACCGGGAAGGGGGCGCTCGTACGGAACTCGCTGTCCGGTACTCGCCAGGTGCTGGAGGATCGCCGGACCCGAGCTGTGCTGCTGCTCACGTGGGGACCGCCCCTGTTCGTCGTGGCTCCCGAAGCGCTGGCCGCGGCGTTCGCCGACGAGATCGGTGTCGGCGCGGCAGGCGTCGGCCTGCTGATGTGTGCGATGCCCGTCGGGACCATCGCCGGCGAGCTGATCGCGGGGGCACTGTTCTCCCCCGCCGCCCGCGCCCGGATCACCCTGCCCCTGGCGGCCAGCGGACTGCTCCCCCTGCTCGCCGTTCCCGTTCTGCCCGGTCTCGGGTGGGTGCTGCTCGCTCTGGCGCTGACCGGAATCGCGGGCGCGTACACGCTCGGTCTGGATCAGTGGTTCGTGCGGGCCGTCCCGGAAGAACTGCGCGGTCGGGCCATGACCGCGCAGACAGCGGGACTGATGACGACCCAGGGAGGAGGCATGGCCCTCGCCGGTGCGGCGGCCGAGTTCTGGCCGGTCAGCGTGGTCGTCTGCGCGGCAGGCGCGTCGGGCACGGTGTGTTGCGTCCTGCTGGCACTGCACGTCCTGCGCACGGGTGAGCGCCCCGACCGGTGAACGCGCCCGGGGCCCGTCCGGTTGACCGCGGTCACGGGTCGCATGCCCGCGCAGAGGAATGCCTGCCGAGCGCTGCACCCGGGGAGCCCGTGGCTGCGCGCGGGCTGCGGACGCCGGGGCCCGTAGCGCCCCGGGGCATACGTGAGCTCATGCGGAGGGGCCGTCCCGGGGCGGTCCGACGAGCGAGCGCAGCACCGGCACCGCCGGGCCGGCGGCCGCGAGCCCGGCCAGCACCGCGCCCGCACCGGGAGCGCCGGTCAGGGCGGTCAGGCTGCCGGTCACCAACCCGATGACGACGGCGTACAGCAGGACGACAGTGGTGTGTACGGAGAGGAACGGCGGCGGCTCCGGCGCGGAGCCGGCAGGGAGGCCTCGGTCTGCCTGCGGGTTCGGATTCATGCCGCTCACCCTGCCCGCCCACCTGGCTTCGCCCCGCACGGACCGAACAGTTCCGACGTACTCCGAACAGCACCTGCGCACCGTAGGACGATCTTGCAGCCGCGGCCGAGCATCGTGCGGCGCATGACGGGTCGGGCAGTTCGGACGCGGGTCCTGCCCCGACAGCGCCCTCGCCGAGGAACTGCGCGCCCTGGGCGCCGGCACTGCGTTTTCTGCCGACTCATCCGGGAGGACTCGGCACAGTGGACGGCCCGGGAGAGTGAGGTCTGCGCCTTCACCCCGTTGAACCCGCTCGCGCCGGGTCACACGCTGGTGATTCCGACCCGCCACTACACGGATGTCTTCAGCGCCCCGCCCGATGTCCTGAACGCCTCCCTCGCACTGGTCCGACGCGTGGCGACAGCCATGCGAACGGTCCTGGGCGCTACGGGCGTGAACATCCTGCGCGCCAGTGGGCCGGGATCGGAGCAGTCCGTGCCGCACTTGCATTTCCATGTGGTCCCCCGCCGGGTGGACGACGGGATCTCGACGTGGCCGACCAGTCGCTCGCGTCACCACCTCACCGGAGACGCGGGCGCACGGCTGGCCCACGCGCTCAACCGCGGTCAGGAGCCCGCCCTAGAGGCTGAACCGGACGGACCACGCCCGCCGTTTCAGCCTCGGGCATGACCTCCCGGCCCCTTGCGGCATCAGTGCTTGCCCGAGGGCTCCTCGGTCCCCTCGTCGTCCGGCTCTTGGTGTTTCTCCACCAACTGCTCGATCTCCTGGGGAACCCAGTGCAGCGCGTCCAGGACCAGACCCCACGCCCGGTCCCGCAGCTCCTCCGGTACCTCGGCTTCGATCTTCTCCGCGAGCCTGTCGATCTTGGACTGGGCGTCATACTCGGTGCCCGTGGTCGGCGCGGTCATCACTCCCCACACCAGCCGGCCGACTCCGGCCGCCACTCGTCCTATGCTGCCGAGCACCGGACCCACTTCCATCTGCACTGCCTCCCCTGCTGGTTGGTGTCCTGCCGCAGCGCGGCCCACGCCGGTGTGCCGGGCGGGGTGGCGAGCTGCTTCAGGTGGTGGTGGGCCAGGCCCGCAGCAGGGCGGCAATCTCCCCCGCGGTGCAGGCGGGGTCGAGGAGCAGGTCCTTGAGGGCCACGGCGTCCTCACGGGCGGGCTTGACCGTGATTCCGGCGGCTTCCAGGTACATGACGCCGGTCGCCGCGGCGACGGCCATGTTGGAGCGCTCCAGCCAGCGGCACCGGCCCAGCGTGTGCACGAGGGCGGCGGCTCTGGCGTAGGGGCCGTCGTAGACGGGCTGCTCGAACAGCTCGGCGCGGTGACGGGCGACCGCCGAGACGGGAACGCCGTAGTCGTCGGGGGCCGGATCGTTCGCCCCGGCGGCCTCCGCGACCTGCAGGATCCAGGGAACGTCGATGTGCAGGTCCATCAGGCCGCGCGCGCTCCCCGTGCCGTCTGCTGAGCGTTCTCGGCTTCGTCGAAGACGCTCTGGTGGTCGGCGAGAAAGCGGGTGGCCGCGTCCACCGCGCGGGCGCGCAGGCCGCTGGCATCGTCCTGCACCAGCCGGGCGAGGTAGTCCCCGATGCTCAGCCCCAGGTCGGCGGCTCGCTTCTTCGCGAGCTCCGCCACGTCCTCGTCCACGCGTGCACCCAGTTGCGTCTTCGCCATGCCGGCATGGTAACAGCTGTTACCACCCGGTGGGGGTGTCAGTGCCGGGGGTGAGCAGCGGCACCACAACCGCCGGCGGAGCGGAGCGGTCAGGATGCGGCAGGGACTGCCCCGTCGAGGCCGCGGGAGGCGACGAACTGTGCACTGCCGTCGGCCAGGCGGTAGCGCAGGCCCACCACGGCGGCCTGGCCGGCGGCCACCTTTTCGGCGAGGACCCGGGACCGGTCCAGCAGCAGGTCGACCGTGTGCCGTACGTGTTCGGCGAGGACCTCCTCGGGCTGCACCCGTCCGGCGGCCCGGGCGGCCAGCACGCTCGGGGTCACCCGCTCGACAACGTCCCGGACGAAGCCGCCCGGGGTCTGCCCGTCCTCCAGAGCGGCGCACGCCGCCCCCACCGCGCCGCACGAGTCATGGCCGAGGACCACGACCAGCGGGCAGCCCAGCACTTCCACGCCGAACTCGATGCTTCCCAGCACCTCCGGGCCCATGACGTGACCGGCGGTGCGCACCACGAACAGATCGCCCAGGCCGCGGTCGAAGATGATCTCAGCGGCCAGCCGCGAGTCGGAACACCCGAACAGCACGGCGAAGGGTTGCTGGGAGGGCGCGGTCTCGGCGCGGCGGGCGGCGTCCTGGTTCGGGTGCTCGGGAATGCCGGCGACGAAGCGCTGGTTACCAGCAAGGAGCAGCTCAAAGGCGTCACGGGGCGTCGGGCTCTCGATCGCGGTCATGGTCCGCAGCCTACGAGGCGACGCCAGCCGCCGCACCGCCGGGTCGCGCCGACGGGCCACGCTGACGGCCCTGTCATCGTCCTCGGGCGCCGGGCGAGGGCGGCCTCGGTGCGGAACCTCAGCGCGCGACGGTGCTGCTCCGCACCGTACGACCACCGGTCCACCGTCTGCGGGGCGCGCCAGATGAGGCCGGCGGACACGGACGGTCCGGTCCGGAGCCGGTCGGAGCACGGTCAGACGGTTCAGCCGGCGTGCTCGGCGAGGAAGCGGCAGTGGGCGGTGAAAATGGCCTCGGCCTCCTCGCGGGTGGCCAGGTGTCCTGCGTCGGGAGTGCCGCGGGGCGTCATCGCGGCGGCACGGCTCCGTGGAACGGTCAGCAGGGAGCGCCCCGTCACCCCCGTTGGCCCGCTTGTCCCGGCGAACACGGCAGGCTAGATCTTGTGCCCCTTGACGAAGACCGACAAGGATCCGTCGGGCCGCACCCAACGCAGCTTCTTGAGGCCGTTGTACTCGCCTCCGAGCTGGAAGAGCGTCAGCCCGACCACGAAGGAAGCGAAGGTCGCGGCGAGAAGACCTCCCATCAGCAGCATGCTTGGCGACTGCTCCGGTTTTCCTTCGTCGACCGGCTTGGCACCGTAGTGGAACAGCATCGGCAGCCATACGACCAGCGACCACAGAAGGAGCGCGCCCACGCGCCGATAGACACCCTGCTTCGCTCGCGCCTTCCGCATGCTCTCGACGGTCACGGACAAGACGCGTCCGCACCGCGGACACTCGACCTTGACCGAGGTCTGGCCCGTCTCCGGACGCACGAATCCGGGCGACGCGATGGTGAGGAGCTGCCACTTCGATGTGACTACGCTCCCGCGAACCTTGGCGTCGATGAGGCACCCGAGCCCCAGTCGGTACTGCCGCTCGATGTCCGGCGCCTTCTTCACGCTCTCCCCCTTCGCCGCAGGCACACGAGCATGCACGGGATCCGGCTTGCACCGCGTACCGATCAGGAGTGTGACGCACCTGATCCGGTCGTCAACACCCCTACTGCGGAATCGTATTGTGGTCCAGTGCCACGGGGGAAGATGATCCATGTGCGGGACGGGTCAGGGTGTGATCGGGGGCCGCTCCGGGATGAACCCCGATGCTCGGGCGGGCGCCCGCTGACAGCGTAGAGGCATGACTTCACCACGCATGTCACGAAGGGCCTTTGCGGGCGTGGCCCTGTCAGGGACGGCCGCGTTGGCTGCCACCGCGGCTCTTCCCGCGCGCCGCGCCCATGCCACGCCCACACGTCTCCCTCCGCTGGATCCCAGGGCCCTGCAGGCGGCGATCGACGACCTGGAGCACCCGCCGTCGACGGCTGCCCAGCTGCGAGTCCGCGGCAGGGCCGGCCACTGGTACGGCACCTCTGGCGTGGCCGACATCCGGACGCGGCGGCCGGTGACGACACGTGACAAGGTCCGGATCGGCAGCATCACCAAGGTTTTCGTCGCCACGGTGGTGCTGCAGCTGGTGGCGGAGGGCCGGGTCGTCCTGGATTCGCCGGTGCGACGCGTCCTGCCGGGGCTGCTGCCGACCCGCTTCGCGGATGTCACCGTGGCACATCTGCTGAACCACACCAGCGGACTGCCCGACCACGTCGGCGTCCCGGAGCCGGATACCGCGGAGGAGGTGTTCCGCCACCGCTTCGATCACTGGACGCCGCGGGAGTGGGTGGCGACGGCGACGCACGGGCCGCTGAAGTTCGCCCCGGGCACCCGACAGGAGTACCGCGGCATCAACTACGTGCTGGCCGCCCTGATCGTCGACAAGGTGACCGGCCGCCCGTACGGTGAGGCCGTCACGGCCCGCATCCTGCGTCCGCTGGACCTGGCGGGCACCGTCGTACCCGGCGACGACCCGCGCATCCACGGCCGGTATGTGCACGGTTACCTGCAGATGACCGACGGGAGCCTGCGGGACATAACCTCCTGCGACCAGTCGTCCTCCCGCGGCGAAGGCGACATGGTCTCCACCACGAGCGATGTCGACCGGATGCTGGCTGCGCTGTTCTCCGGCGAGTTGCTCCCGCCTGAGCTGCTTCAGCTGATGTTCACCCTGCCGCCCGACGACGTGCGCATGCTGGACGGCTCTCCGGCCCGCTACAGCACCGGTCTGCAGCAGGCCACCGTCAACGGCGTGACGTTATGGGGCAAGACCGGCGAGACGTACGGGTACAAGAACGCCGCATTCTCCACTCGTGACCAGCGGCGCCGCTTCGTACTCGCGTACCACCCGACGACCGCCCGCAACGGCCAGGAGAGCCAGACGATCGCCCGGGTCGCCGAGCTGCTCACCCGCAGCCCGGGCGCAGAGGACTCGGCGACCCGTGCGTGATACCGACCGTGCCGGTCAGAACCACTCGCTGATGGCCGTGCCAGGTTGGCTGCTGACGTTCGCATTGCTGCCGATCGGAGAGCGCCCCGAGGTGCGAGGCGGTGCATGCCCGCGCTCCGGCGGCGTCGGCTTGTCGGTGCCAGTGGACATGTACGGGGCGCGCCCGGTGGACCAGTGCCGTCACCTGGTGACTGTCGCCGGACGCGTCGAGCGCGGGAGCAACGTGGCGCAGCAGCTCGTACAGCATCTCCCCGGCCCGGCGTTGCCGACCACCCGGGTGGACCAAGGTGCTGCTCAGTCCGTGGCGGGCTCATGACTTCCGGAATCGGCCAGCCGACCACCACGTCCCGTTCGGCTCGCGTGACGTGCCCGAGACCGGCCCATTCGGTCAGCTGGTCGTACGTCGCCATCGAGCGGTCCTCCTCCGTCGGCTGCGGTCCTGCCCCTGTCGAGCCGGCCTGAGGCCAGAGCCCGGCCGGACTTGCGGGACAGCCCTTGTCAGTTCTCGGAAGTGGGCTGGTGCGCCTGCGTCCGGGCGCTCGGTCGCCGTGGAACCGGCGGGGCGGGGACGCAGGCGCTGCCCTGTGCGTCGATGGCTTGTCTGCCGGCTGCTCTGTCAGAAGGCGGAGTTGGCGAACCAGTGCGCCAGCAGATCTTTGTCCCCGTCGTGGGTGAAGGGCGTCGCGTCGTGGCGCAGGCGGCCGTACAGGAGCAGCAACAGGTCGGCCGCGGTGCCCTGGACGGTCGCGTCGGCGGTGCCGGTCGCGGCGGGGCTCGTGTCGAGTCCGAAGCCGTCGGGCCGCAGACGGACGAACCAGTCGCCGTCACCGTCGGTCGCCCGGAAGCGGATGGTCTTGCCGGGACCGCGCAGGTTGGCGACGTCGGGTGCGAAGAAGGCGGCGAAGGGCAGATTGACGAGGAACTCGTCGATCCCGTCGACCGCCAGCGGGCGGTCGATCGCGGGCCGGCGGCCGAGCGCCAGGTCGGCGTCGACCCGGTGCAGCAGGGTCTCGAAGAGCATCCGGCGCGCCCAGAAGCGGGCGTGCTGGTCGACGCCCCACGCCCACATGGGCAGGTCCGGGTCGGTGGCCGCGAAGGCCCGCGCGGCCACGGTCGCGCTCTCGGCCAGCCAGTCGACGTACTCCTCCTGCCGGTCCGGGAGTTGCAGGTCCACCTTCCGCGTGCGCGGGGGTTCCTGGATGCGCGCGTGCAGAAGGCTGGAGAACCAGCGCTGGACGCTGCCGGTGTGCTTGACCAAGTCGGCGAGTGTCCACTCGGGGCAGCTCGGCACGGGAGTGGTCAGGTCGGTGTCCTTGAGCGCCGCGACGAATCGGGCGGTCTCGGTGGCGATCGCGGCGCGGTGGTCGACCGCTGTGGATCCGGGGGCGGGGTGGTCGGAGGGGGTCAACTCGGGGCCTTTCTCTGGTGCGGCTTCGGGTGCCGGCTTCGGGTGCCGGCTTTGGGCTGCGGCTTCGGGCGGCGGCTTCGGGCGGCGGCTTCGGGCGGCGGTGCGCCGGGCGCGTACGGACCGTCTCGCCCGGTCAGGACTTGAGCGCCGCCCTGGTCACGCCGGCTCGGCCGCGGATGTCGCCTCCGCGAGCTCGGCCGTCTCGGCTTCGACGGGCATACGCATCACCGGAGTACGAGGCGCGGACACCGTCCTGAGTCCGATGAGGGCGACGGCGGCGACCAGGATGAACGCGGCTCCGGCGATGGCGAAGCTCAGCGTGAACTGGCTCTCCTGCGGAAGGACGGGCATGCCGGCCGGCAGCGGGACGGTCTTCGACGCCAGAAGCGACGTGATCACCGCGCTCGCGACGGCGCTGCCGACCGAGCGGGAGATGGAGTTGATGCCGTTGGCGATACCGGTCTGGTGAGCCGGAACGCCGGCGACGATCAGCGCGGGCATGGCGGCGTAGCCGAAGCTGATCGCCACACCGATGAGCATGCCCGCGCCGATGACGGAGGGGCTGGTGTCGTGCGCGGCGGTCAGCCAGGTGAAACCGAGCACTCCGAAGCAGGCCCCGGCGGCCAGCGTGACGCGTGCGCCGAGCCTGCCCACCAGCACCCCGCCGAACTGGGCGCCGACGAGAGAAACGAGCGTGGTCGGCAGCAGATACACCACGGACGCGGCCAGGACGGAGGCGCCGAAGCCGTAGCCGGCGAGGTCTTCGGGCATCTGCACCAGGTAGGAGACACCGATGAAGTGAGTGAACATCGCGAAGCCGAGCAGCAGGCCCGCCAGGTTGGTGAACAGCACGGGCCGGTGGACGAACATCTTCATGTCCACCATCGGGTCCTCGACCCGGCTTTCGGTGAAGACCCACACACCCGTCATGACGAGGGCACCGGCGAACGCTGCGAGCACACGGCCGGACGTCCACCCCCACTCGTGCCCCTGCGAGATCGGCAGCAGCACCAGCACCAGCAGCATCCCCAGGGTCAGCGCCCCCAGCCAGTCCGTGCGTCCGCCCGTCTTCGTCCGGGAAGCGGGCACCGTGACCAGCACGCCGGCCAGTGCCACCACGGCAAGCGCGGCAGCCAGCCAGAAGACCCGGTGGTAGTCGGGATCGGAGCCCTGGGTGAGGAGCCCCGCGCCCACCAGGGCGAGTCCGCTTCCGAACGCGAGCGTGCCGCTGACCAAGGCCATCGCTCCATGCAGCTTCTGCGGCCTGATCTCCTCACGCAGCACGGACAGGGCGAGAGGGAAGATCGCGGTCGCCGCACCCTGCATCACCCGCCCGATGATCAGCCACGTCAGAGAGCTGGTGGTCGCGGCGAGCACCGACCCGGCGATCATCACGATCAGCACACCGACGAGTGTGGGCTTCTTGCCGTGCTGGTCGCCGAAGCGGCCGAGCAGCGGGGTGAACACGGCGGCTGACAGCAGGGTGGCCGTGGTCACCCAGCTGACGTTCGCCGTGGTGGCCTTCAGGTCGCTCTGGATGATGCCCAGGATCGGGACGACCAGGGTCTGCATCATCGAGACGACCATGGAGGCGAGCCCGAGCACCAGGACGAGCCCGGTATGCCCGGAGGGCCTCGACGTCGGTGCGTGCGTTGCGTGAGACACGGGAAGCTCTGCCCTAACTATTTGAGAACCTCGATGCTTGATAACTTCAAGCAATGGCGCAGACGGTATCCGGCAATATTTGAGATGGTCAAGCTTGCTGGCTTAGGGTGACCCACATGACAGGAACCCGCGGTGTCGACACCGCGCAGCTCATGGAGCTGCTCTCGGTGTCGCTCGCCGCCTACTACGGCGACTTCACGGCGGCCGCGGCGAGCGAGAACCTCACGGCCAGCCAGGGCAAGACGCTCAACGTCCTGCGCCGCGGACCCGCCGCGATGCGTGTCCTGGCTTCCATCCTGACCTGCGACGCCTCCAACATGACCGGGATCATCGACCGGCTGGAAAAGCGCGGCCTGGTCCGCCGCGAACCCAGTCCCACCGACCGCCGCGTCAAGAACGTCGTCCTCACCGACGAAGGCGAACGCGTCATCGACGTCATCCGCGGCAAGATGCACACCACACGCGCCGGCCTGGACAACCTCACCGCCCAGCAGCGGGACACCCTCTACACCCTCCTGGAGCGTGCCTTCACCACGCATCCCTCCCACACCTGAGCACGCGGCGAACGGGCCAGAGCCACGGCGCACCCGCCAGCGGCCACAGAGCCAGATCCCGTCCGCCTGGAGTTCGAGTGCGGGCCGGGACGCGGACCACTACGTCCCGGCCCGGCGCAGTGCCCCGACTCCGGGCCCGGCGTCAGAGCTCGTCGCCGTCGGCCGGCGCCGAAGTGCCGCGCAACGGTCCGGCAGCCCGAGTCACCGTGCCGGCGGTCGCCGTTGACCCAAGCATGCCCATGCCGACGCGCACGCGCGGGAGATGCCCGCCTCGGCCGCCACCGGGGCGACCGGGCGGTACCGGCAACGCCCGACGAGACGCAGCCGCCCCTGGACGGACGGCGGGGCGTGTGCGGTGAGGCACAGGCGTTCCTCACGCCAAGGATCGAGGGCGTGCTTGCCGCAGATCTGGCCCGCTGCGAGTCGCCGCAGCACCGCCGGTCCACCGGCCAGGGGATGGCCCTGGGGGTGCCCGGCGGGTACACGCCGCGGGCTATGAGGACCCCAGGCTCATCGAGCAACGACCGGTAGAGGGACGGCGCTGCAGCCGCCATCGCACCGATGTGCAGACCCTTGACCTGGACACGGTGCGAACTGTGCGCACACCCCTTCGGTGCCGGCATCGGATTCGTCCATGAGACGGGGCAGGACCTCCCTGATCAGCCGCACGGGCAGCCCCGACTCCAGCAGCGAGCGGATCACGAGCACCCGATCGACAGCGGACGGGCAGTAGTCGCGGAACCCGTTGCTGCGACGGCCAGGGACGATCAAGCCTTCATGCTCGTAGTGCCGCAACGATCTCGCACTCACACCGCTGACTCGGGAAGCTTCGCCGATCTTCAGATCTGCAGCCAACACCCAGATGCACCGCGAGCTTCCAGCACTCGCCAACGGCATCGTGCCTGAAGAATTCCCCGTGCCCGGCGCGTTCGGCGCCCCGCAGCGCCCTCTGTCCCGCGTGCGGGGCTGTCGCCTCGCCAGGGCCAGATCGCCGCGACCCGGCCCTGACGGCACGAACTCCTCAACACCGGCGCAGCTTCACGGCACCGCCCCGGCCGGCCCGTCCGCACGCTCCCGTACACGAGGTGGACGGGGCCTTCCACCGCCGATCCGACACGTCCGTCCGCCGCTGGGCCACGTGCGGGCGGCCGGCAGACGACCCGACATGTACCCGAACTCATACAGCCGGCCGCCGGTCAATGCGGCAAGGAGGAGGCACCGGCAGCACGGCTCCTTCCCTCGTGCGCGGGAGTGCTTCGAGCCGCGTCGATGACGCGTTGTGCCGCACGAGATCGACGGGTGACGATGTCTCCTCGACCCAGGGGGTGGGAGATGCCCGACTACAGGATCAACGTCCATACCGGAAACATCAACGACGCCGGCACCGACTCGAATGTGTACATCACACTCTTCGGCAGCGACGCGAGCAGCGACGAACTGCAACTCGACAGCGGCAGGGACGACTTCGAACGCGGCCAGGTCGACACGTTCACCCACACCCTCAAGAACCTCGGAGACCTCTACCGAGTGAGGATCCGGCACGACAACTCGGGCCACTGGCCCGGCTGGTTCCTGGACCGCATCACCGTTCGCGACGAGGACGCCGACAAGGAGTGGGCCTTCCCCTGCGCGAAGTGGCTGGCACTCGACGAAGACGATCAGCGGATCGACCGATTCCTCGATCTCGCCTAGTACTCCAGCCGTAGATCGTGATCTTCATGAGGATGACGAGCGTGATGAACAGTCGTTGGGTCTCGTTGCAGGTGAGCGGTATCAGCTCGTCGGGTGAGGGATGACGGTCGTGTTCGTTCGCGCGGACGACGGCGAGGAAGGCGTGCCAAGCATGGCCAGGGTGACCCAGCGGAACCAGGACGAGGAGCGCCGGACCCGGTGCTCGTCCAAGGCCGCCAAGCCCTTGCCGGACCGGAAAAACTCCTCGACCCGCCACCTTGATCCAGCGACGCGCACCAGGGTGGTCAGCGGCACTGCGGCCGGCGAGCAGCAGCGGTAGTACGTGAGTTCGCCGGTGCTGCGGTTGCGGCGGATCAGCGACTGCTGGCTCCCGGGCCGGGGATCGGTGAGGTCGATGACGGCCCAGTCGTAGAAGCGGTGGCCCTTGGCTCCGGCCCCTGCGGACAGCTTCTGCCAGGCCCTCTTGGGCACCTTCCCGGCCAGCGTGTCCGCGCGGAACTTCCCGGCGCCTGTGGTGACTTCGTGCGAGCAGGCCACCGCTGGGACGTAGCCGGTGCTCGCGGGGTCGAGTAGGCGAGGCAAACGGCTACCTGGCTGTTCTCGACGCGTCCGGCGATGCCGGTGTACTGGCGCTGGACACCGACAGTGTCGGTGCCTTTCTTCACGTCGTCGCGGACCTGGTCGGCGGCCCACTTGGCCCGCCTGAGCAGGTGCTGCATGCCGTCCGGGGTCCTGTCCCCGGCCCGCTCGGCGATGGTCCAGCAGTTCTCGCGCGGCAGGTCCGACAGCAGGCCGAGTACCAACTTCCGGGCTCGGCACCGGGATTCGACCCGCGTGAACCGTCCCGCTGTCCGGCTCGTCAGGCCCTCGAACGCCTCCTGCCAGTGGGCAGGGTTTACGCTGTGACCTGCGGCGCACCGCGTGATCTTCAGTCTTCACACACCGATGATCAACGGCGGCCGCACCCGTCTCCACAGCGCGTCAGGCTCGCGCAGCGTCTGTCTGCGTCCTGTGTCTGGAGGACTTGTGCAACGTGGCGAAGTCTGGTGGGTCCAGTTCGACGAGCGGAGGTTGGTCGTACTGCTGTCGGGAGACGACGCGTCCGGGATCCGGGTGATGCAGGTCGTCGCTCCGGCGGGCGTCGACATCAGCGGTCTGGGCATCGAAGTGACGGTGGGCGCCGGTGAAGGAGTGCCGTTCGAAGGCGTGCTGCGGCTCGCGTTCCCGCGTCCGGGCTTCACCCCTTGCACGTGGCTGACCACTGTTTCACGGGACGACCTGATAGAGCGGGCGGCCGTCCTGTCCCCGGCGAAGCTCAGCGAGATCGACGATGCCCTCCGACTTGCTGGACAAGCGCTGGAGCAGTCCCCGGCGACGACCGCGAAGCTCAGCGAGACCAGGGACGCCCTCCGTCTCGGTGAACTCGGGTAGAGGGAGAAGGAGCCGACGGCGTGGGCGGTCTCGGCCAATTGGTCGACGCTGTCCGACTGTCGCCTCGGCGCCCCTCACCATCGAGATCACGATCTACGGCTGGAGTACCAGCCGCCCCTGACCCGGTAAGTCACCTGAGACCTCTAAGCCTTGATCGGCGCGGCCGACCTGGCAGCCTGCTCGATCTTCGCGCAGTAGGCTGCACGGGCTTCCTCGTCGATCTGCCCCTCGTGTTCGGCGCGCAATCCGGTCCGGCCGTCGAGGCCCTCACGCAGGATGTCCGCGTGCCCGGCATGCCGGATGGACTCGCCGAGGACATGAACCATGACGGCGAACAGGTTCGTGTTGGGAGCAGGCTCCGGCCACCACGGCACATGGCCGGGGGCGTCGAGCGGAAGCTCGTTGATCGTCGCGTCCGAGTGTTCCCACGTGCGCCGGTAGAACCCGATGATCTGATCGCGGGTCTCGTCCTCGGTCGCCCACAGATCGCTGCCGTCGTAGTCCTGCCACCGGGACAGCGGTTCCGGGGAAGGACGGCCGAAGACCTCGCCGAAGTACCTGGCCTCGACGGTGGCCACGTGTTTGACCAGGCCGAGAAGGTTGGTCCCGGTCACTGTCAAAGGCCGGCGGGCATCGTATTCGGACAAACCGTCGAGTTTCCAGAGCAGCGCCATGCGGTCCCGCCGCAGTCTCCCGTGCAGGTCGCCCTTCGCGAATTCATCGATCATGCGGCATGAGCCTGCCACGGGCCGCTCCTGGTCTCAAGATCCCCTACGTGGTCCACACCGATGCCTCGACGACCCGGCTCGCACCCGCCGACTCCTGTGAGCAGGACCCGAGATCAGGTCACCCGCCGGCTCCGCTCAGCCGACCGACCGCAGCCGGCCGTGTGGCAGTGACAGGAAGACGATCACTAGATCGGGTGGCATATGCGCAGGTCTACGTGCCTTCAGCGCGATTGGTCCCATGCTGGAGAAGCCCGCAAGACAAGATCATGAAAGGTCAGCCCATGACCACGACGGCACAGGACGTCATCGCCCTCAAGCTCGAGCGCAACTTCGACGCCATGGACGCCGACCACGACGGCTACGTGGACTGGACGGACTACCAGAAGCTCGCCGACCGCTACATCCAGGCATACAAGCTCGACAAGAGCGATCGCCGGGCCAGGGCCATCCAGACCTTCTGCCAGATCTACTGGCTGGAACTGCTGCGCCACTCGGGTGTGGAAGCGGACCGGCTCACGAAGGACCAGTTCGTCACGGCCAACCGTCTCGCGGTCATCGACACCAGCCGGCTCAACGTGACCGAGGGCGGCGGCCACGCGATCTTCGACGTCATCGACGTCAACGGCGACAATGAGATCAGCAAAGACGAGTTCGCCCGCTTCCTGAGGGACGTGTGGATGAGCGACGCGCCCGACGCCATGGACGCGTTCACCAAGCTGGACACTGACGGGGACGGCGCGATCTCGCGCCACGAGTTCATTCGGGCGGTGCGTGAGCACTTCCTCTCCAACGACCCGGACGCGCCGGGCAGCCTGTTCTTCGGGCACGTCTGACCCTCCCGCTTCCCGGCGTTCGCCAGTTCGGCCGGGAGGAGCCCCGGCCGCCCCTGGACTTCGATGCCAGTGGGCGGCCGTCGTCGCGTGTGAGCAGCATGAGCGGGGGCCGACCGCAGTCACTAGCGTCACTCCGCCCTGACCTACTCGGTAAACAGGGCGCGTCGCTGCTGATGTTGATGGCGAAGTCACGCACAGGAAGCCGGAAGATAACCGCCGCCATTTCAAACCGTCCGTGACGCCACCGCCGAGCTCAGGGGGCTGGGTCGGGTGCTCCCACCACCAGCTGGCTGACATGCTGCCGGTGAGGTGAAGGTCCTTCGCTGAGGCCGAGGTGATGGCCGAGGTGATGGGCGTGCCGGCTCAGTGCGGCGAGTTCGTACGCGGAGTGGCGTTGGCTCGTGGCTAGCTGGAAGGGGACGACCGACCGCGTTCGCGGTGGTCGCCTGCGCCTTGCGGGAGGCGGAGGGTTCGCCGTCCGGTGAGGACCTGTTCGACGAGGCCGTGCGCAGCGCCGAGGTCGTGTGGATGTGGGGCACATGTCCTGTGCGGCCCGGAGTGCACCGCACCGCCAGCGGGCGTGGCAGGTCCGCTGCGGTCAGGTGGGAGCGTAGGCCGTGGCGACCGGGGGGACGCCCAGGCGGGCTCGGGCCGGGTGGGCCGCCATGTGCAGCGGCGGTTGGGGGGACGGACCGCGGGGAGCCGGGATGCGGGGGCGGGGCGCGCCCGCGCCGCGGGTGGGCGGGCCGTCGGCAACGGCTGCGTGGTCGCTGACGTGGGAGGTGTCCCCGAGCGCGGACGCACCCGAAGTCGTCGTCGGCTCGGGCCAGGTCAGGCCCGCGCTGCGCTGGAACCGGGTGACGGCGGCGACGGCGAGGGCCGCGCGCAGGGTGCACAGGCCACGCAGCCCGTCGAGGCGCTGGCCGGTGAGCAGACCGATCCGCTGCAGGCGGCGGTCCAGCGTGTTGCGGTGGATGCCCAGCCGCTCACAGGCACGGTGGCGGACACCGTCGGCGGCGATGAGGGCGGTCAGGGTGTCCCAGAGGACGGGGTGCTCGTTCAGCGGCTCGACCATCTTGAGGAGCCGCTCGGAAACGGCCGGGGTCTCCGCCGCGCCGTACTCCACCAGGACGTCGTCGAGTCCGTACACCCCGGGCGGACAGTCGAGGGCGAGGAGCGTGGCGCAGATCCCGTCGGCGACCGTCACTCCGCCCGCCTCCAGTTCGGCCCGCCCGTCCGGCGCGCCGACGGCCGGGTCCTGCCAGTGGACCGCGATCCAGACGTCGCCCGGCAGGTCCTTGTGGGCTTCGCGGGCGAGGGAGACGGCCTCCTCCTGGTCGGCGGCCGGCAGCAGGACGTGGGCGCCTTCGTCGGAAGCCGGTACGACCGCGGCGGCCAGCCCCCGGAAGACCCGGTGGATGTCGGCGATCGTGCAGGACAGGGCGCGCACGGCCAGCACCGCGCGGGCCTTGGTGGACGTCTCCTGGGTGAGGTGCGCGGGGGCCTGCCGGGGAGGCTCCGGATCGTCCTCACCGCCGGTCCCCACCTCGAAGAAGCCGCAGTTCAGCTCCCGGCCCACCAGCCGGCCGGCGTCCCCGAGCCGCAGGACCATCACCTCGTGCGTCAGAGCGTCCTGGTCATGGGCGCCGACCGTGCACCGGTTGATGAGATGGCGCGTCATGCCGCCCACCATGGCGAGCAGTTCGTCGAGCGACCGGCCGCGTCTCGCCCACGCCCGGCCCTCCGCACGGATACGAGCCGCGCTCTGCCAGCTCCACTCGCCCTGGCCGGACACCACCTCGGTCAGAGCCGAGAAGATCTCCCAGCGGACTCTGCGGCATCCTTCGTCGACATCCTCGATCCCCTCCGACGCGAAGAGTGGGTGAAGATCAGGTACGGCCCCCGCGTGTGTGGTCATGTCAGGACAGCAAAGTCCACGAACTTCAGAGATACATCAAAGTCCGCTCAGAGCACGATCGGAAAACGAACCGAGGGATCATCCCTGTGCCATCATGACGAGGACAGCAGGTGATCCCGTCTTCCTCGATTCCGCGGGCAGATCTCGACAACAATGGGTTCTTACCGACTTCATGGTGCGCACACGATGAACCAGAGCGACACGTCCTCGAAAACGACCGTGCTCGTCGTGGAGGACGAGTCCAGCATCGCCTCCATGCTCACCATGGCGTTGCAGTTCCTCGGATTCGAGGTGATCACCGCCGGCCTGGGGGGTGAGGCTCTCACTCTGGCGGCCGACCGTGCCCCGGACGTCGTGCTGCTCGATGTCGTCCTTCCCGACATGGACGGCTTCGAGGTCTGCCGGGGGCTGCGGGACGCGGGCGTCAACGCTCCCGTCCTGTTCGTGACCGCCCGCGACGCGGTGGAGGACAAGGTCCGGGGCCTCGAACTCGCCGACGACTACGTCACCAAGCCGTTCGACCTCAACGAGGTGGTGGCCCGGATCCGGGCCGTCATGCGCCGCGGACGTGAACTGACGCCTGTCAACGGCCGCAGGCTGCGCGCCGGCTGGGTGGAGCTGGACCGGGACACGCGCGAGGTCTGGCGGCACGGCGAGCTCGTGCAGCTGTCGTCGACGGAATTCGCGTTACTGCGCTATCTCCTGGAAAACGCCGACCAGGTCATCTCCAAGGCGCAGATGCTGGACCACGTCTGGAGCTACGACTTCCGCGGCGAGTCGGGAATCGTCGAGACGTACATCTACTATCTGCGCCGCAAACTGGGCGACACCGACCAGACGCTGATCCACACCGTTCGCGGCGCGGGCTATCTGGTGCGCTCCGCCCCTCCCGGACACCTCAAGGAGGACTGAGGTGTCCACCGCCGCGTACGCCGCCCCGAGCCGTCGCGAGGACCGGGGGGCCCGGTTCCGCGCGGTCGCCCCGTGCTCCCTCCGCAGGCTCGCCTGGGGTTTCCTCGTGATCGCCGCGATCGGTGTGCTCGGTGCCGACCTCTACTGCGTGTCCACGCTGTCGTACCGCCTCCGGGAGCGCACCGACCGGCAGATCGCGCAGACCCACCACGCGCGGCTGGAGGCACTGCGTGCCGGGAAGGGCCTGTATCCGGACCGGGACGGATCAGCGTCCCTGGTGACCGACGGTCGTGGAGCCGTGCGCCTGGCGACGGGGCCCCCGTCGCTCCTCGCCGGCCTTCCGACATCGGCGGACCAGTTGCGCGAGCGGGACCGCGCCGGTCACCCGCTGCCGGTGGCGGGCCGAGCGGCACGGGCGCTCGTGGACCGTCTGCCGGACGGCACCTATCTGGTGACCGCGCGGTCCACGGGCGCGGACGAGGCGACCGTGCGGACGCTGATGGGCATCGAGACCGCCACCAGCATCCCCCTGATCGCCGTGCTGGCTCTCGGGGCCCTGTGGACCAGCCGGTGGGCCTTCGTCTCCCTGCGCGAGATGTCGCGCGACGCCCGGCGGATCGCGGAAGGCAGTGGCGCCCCGTCGGAACGCATCCCGGTCCTGACCCAGCCGCTGAGGGAACTGCGCTGCGCCGCCGACACCTACAACTATCTGCTGCGGCGCATCGAAGAGGGTTCGGTGCGCCGC
This sequence comes from Streptomyces sp. NPDC001381, assembly GCF_042895685.1. Taxonomy (NCBI): domain Bacteria; kingdom Bacillati; phylum Actinomycetota; class Actinomycetes; order Kitasatosporales; family Streptomycetaceae; genus Streptomyces; species Streptomyces sp. NPDC001381. Next base: position 89,673 of record NZ_JBIAWO010000013.1, read on the forward strand.
CGGAAGGAGGAGAACAGACTGTGCGAGCTCGTCGACGCCGCCAGTCACGAACTGCGCACCCCGCTCACCACCATCACCGGGTACACGCAACTGGCCCTGATCCGGGCGCTGGACGACCCGCGCCGGCTGGACCAGGCGATGGAGCAGGTCCAGAAGGAGACCCGGCGCCTGATCAGCCTGGTGGACGACATGCTGCTGCTGGCCCGGCTGGGGCACGGCGGGATGCTCGAACAGCGTCCGGTGGACCTGGCCCAGCTGTGCCTTCAGGCGGTGCCCCGGGCTCAGAGCTCCGGTGCTCCGCGCACGCTGCGCTGTGTGGTGGAGTCCTTCCCTCACTGGGTGGAGGGCGACCGGCGGTGGCTGGAGCAGGCGATCGACAACCTGCTGGCCAACGTGCTGGCCCACACCCCCGAGGACACCTCGGCCGTGGTCCGGCTGGGCCTGGACGGGGAGCGCCACGTCATCGACGTCATCGACGACGGCCCCGGCATCGACGAGTCGGTGCGGGACCGCATCTTCGAGCCGTTCTTCCGCGCGGCGAGCGCCGCACCGGCGAATCCTCGGGCGCCCCGGTGCCCGGGCCGCGGACTCGGGTTGAGCGTGGCGGCGGCGGTGATCACCGCACACGGCGGTTCCATCGGTCTCGAACCGACCGAGCGGGGCGCCTGGTTGCGGGTCAGCCTGCCGGCTGCGGGACGAGAGCGCGTTCTGGACGCCGCGGCGCCCGGAGCACTGCCCTGAGCCGCGACCGACGCGGTACGCCTCTTCACCCCGGCCGGACCGGCGCCGGGCATTCCGGCGAAAACCAGGGATTCCCCTAGATCTACCGAGCGGGAGTGCGTCACGTCCGCGCCAGTCGCATGTGATCCGGCTGAGGGGCGGAATCCGGCAAGGGGTGACCGTGCGCCGCGGCGCTCCGAATCCGTACGACGGCCTTGAGCAGCGCTTTTCCGACGGGCGCCGCGGGGTCGGTGGGCGGCGGTGCGGTGCTCGTGTACGGACACGCGGTCGGCGGGGCGGGTCCTTCGAAGAGTCGGGGCCGCAGCCCCCCGACTGCGCGGCGAATCCCCCGTATGTCCGACTCCCCCCTTCCCACCTGGTCTTCCTTTCCTGTCGACGGCCATAGCGCGTTGTAACACCCTCGTCACGCGGAGACTTGCCGACCCGAGAGGGGCCTTGGGTATCGTGCCGCCAAGCAAGGCTTGTTTTCATCGCGTTGGCGCAAGGCACCCGGATCGGGCGGTGAGGTGTATTTTCGACGGACCGGCGAGGAGACCGAGGTGTCGGTGCCTCACCCCCTGAACTCGGCGCGGAGCCCCCACAGACGTGCGGCGGTAGGGGCCCTGTTCCTCGTGGCCGTTCTCCTGACCCTGTCCGCCGGGCCGGTGCAGAGCGGCGGGCCGTCGGCGGTCAGACCGGCCACCGCCTGCGCGACGACCCTCCACTCGGGCGCCACCGGTCGCGGCGGCGATCGCGTGGCCGTGATCGGCGGCGGCACGCACAGCATGGGGATCGTGGGGCCGATACCCACCCTGCGGGCCCCTGGTTCGCGGGCGCTGCTCAAGCTGGCACTGCTCTTCCTGCCGTTATTGGCGGCTGTCGGGCTCTGCGCCCAACTGCACAGGGAGCGCGAGAACCGGCGCAAGTCCGAGCAGCGGATGATGGCGTTCGTCGCGACCGCCTGCCACGAGTTGCGCACTCCGCTCACCGCGATCTCCGGCTATGTCCAGTTGGCCCGACTGGGCGGGCTGGCCGATCTGGAGAAGTTCGACCTGGTCATGGCCCGCATGGCCGACGAGAACCGCCGTATGTCGGGCCTCCTGGACGAGTTGATGCTGCTCGCCCGTCTCGACCTGGGCCAGCCGCTGCGCCGTGAGCCGGTCAACCTCGCCCAGTTGTGCCGTGAAGCGGTGGCCGACGCCCAGGCCTGTTCACCGCACCATCCGATCCGGCTCACGATCCTGCCGGGCACCCACGCGGTCACCGGCGACCGGGACCGCCTCTACCAGGCGGTCGCCAATCTGCTGGCGAACGTGCGGCACCACACGCCCGACGGCACACGCACCGCGCTCGGTCTGGGCACCGAGGACGGTTTCCGGGTCATCGAGGTCATCGACGACGGGCCGGGCATACCCGTCGAGTTGCGCCACTCGTCCTTCGAACGGTTCGTCCACGGCGGGCAGACGCCGGCCGGGACGGTGGTCACGGACACGGGCGGCGGGAACGGCCTGGGACTGAGCGTCGTAGCGGCCATCGTCACCGCCCACGGCGGCACGGTGTCCCTGGAACCCGGCCGCCGGGGGGCGTGGTTCCGCATCCGGCTGCCCGCCTGAGCCGGGCCGGCCCCGCCGCTCCGCCGCCGGATTTCCGGCGCGACGCACCGGTCCCGGCAGGGAGCAAGAAGGTGCCATGTCCGGCGAGAAAGAACTTCGAGGGAGCCCGGCAGCGCACAGGGAATGTCGCACATTCAATCGTCGCGAAGCAGCTGCCCGGAAAACTGACTTAAATTCTAGGCGATTCACTAGCCACGGCTCATTCACACCTGCTCCACATCGGCGCGAATTGGATGAACCGGACAGCAATACCCGCCAACACGGATTCTTCCGGCCTTTCCGGGGCGCTGTCGCGATGCCCCCAAGACCATTCCCGGCACCGCATTTTTCACATGACATACAAGCGGACAGGGCGAATCCGCTACAATCCAGAGCGTTGTGTGTGCGCCAACCATGAACCAAGAACAAAGCGCTAGAAACCGTTTACAAAGCGGTGAGCGCCTTACGCCCTTCACCCATGGGCCCCTGTGGACTTAGAGCCACACGCCGCCGTGCAGACCCCGCGGCCCGCTCGTTCTCCCCTCACCTCCCCGCACAGAGCCCATCAAGTGTCCGTCCCCCACAGAACATTCGGTGGCCCCGTGAACCGCATCCCGGCCTTACCGGCCCATCGACCACCCAGCACGCTTGAGATCCCGGCCGACCTCCTGGTGGGCAGATCCAGCGTGTTCTCGGCACTGATCGACCACATGCCCCGGACCGACTCGGGATCAGCCCCCGGCGTGATGCTGACCGGGCCCGCCGGAATGGGCCGCAGCTCGGTGCTGCGGGCCTTCTGCGACCTCGTGGCCCCCCGGGCGTCCGTGCTCCTCGCCGGACCGCTGGACGGAACCTGGTACGACGCGGCCGGATCCGCACGCGGCGACGCCCCTCTCGGCCGGCCCTCGCCGGGCGGAGGCCCGCTGTCGTGTCATCAGCTCCACGAGACGGTGCTGGAGCTCTGCCGGCGCGGGCCCGTGGTGCTGGCCGTGGACGACGCGCACCTGTCCCGCCCGCAGTCGCTGCGCGCACTCGACTACGTCCTGCGCAGATCCCTCGGGCTGCCGCTGCTGCCCGTCATCACGGCGGCCCCCGTCGCCGAGCCACCGGCCCTTGCCCGGCTGCTCACCCACCATGCGTGGACCACGGTCGAGTTGACCCCCCTGTCCGACGCCGACATCGCCGAACTGCTCACCCGGCGGCTGGGACACGAACCCTGCGCGACCCTGCTGCGCGAGTGCCTGGAGCGCTCCGAGGGCAACCCCTCGGCCGTGCACGCGCTCGCCGACCGGCACACCGGCACACCTGACGCGACGGACGACGAGACGGGCAACGGCCCCACGACCTCCCAGGGTCTGGGAGCGCTCCCCTCCTCCGCCTCCGCCGTCCTGTCGGCCGTGGCCGTGCTGGGGTGCGCCGACCCCGAGCTGGTGAGCGAACTGATCCGGATGCCCCTGCCCGCCGTGCGGCGCGCTCTGCACCAGCTCACCGAACGCCGGGTCCTCCCGCTCGGCGGCCCGCGAGCCCCCTCGCGGGGACCGGCCGCCGTCGTGCCGGACGGCCTGTCGAGCGACGACCTCCTTCCGCTGTACGCCCGCGCCGCCCGGCTCCTGGAGGACGCGGGCCGCCCACCGGCCCAGGTGGCGGACGTGCTGCTGCGGATCCGCTACGGGGCCGCGCCGTGGATGCTGGAGGCCCTCTACAGCGCGGCCCTGTCCAGCGACTCGCCGGACGCCGCCGTGCGCTACCTGTCGCACGCGCTGGACATCGGCGCCGGCGAGAACACCCGCATGCTGCGCCGGATCAGGGCCCTGCTCGCCGACACCCTCAGCACCGCCGCTCCGGAACTGGCCGTCCACCATCTGAACACGCTGCTGGCGAGCAGCACCGACGGACACGAACTCGCCGACATCGCGCTGCGGTACGCCGACACCCTCGTCGTCCTCGGCCGCGGTGACGAGGCCGCCCGGCTGCTCGCCGACGTGCTGGACCACCGGGCCGGTATCGGGAAGGTCGTCGTCCCGCAGGAGAGCCGCCCCGCGCTGGAGTCCGCGCTGCTGCTCACCGGAGCACTGGGCCCCGGGACCGTGCACTGGGTCCGGGAGCGCTCCCTCGCCTCCGGCGAACCCGCCGGCAACAGCCCCGGCGACCGCCGGCTGCGGCTCGCCCGCGCCGCGCTGTCGGTGCTCAGCGGCCGCCCCGTGCGCGAGCACCCCCGCCTCCGCGCCGTCGACGCCCCCGGCACCCCCCTGGACGACCTGTCGCTGATCGCCTCCGCCGTCGTCGCGAACCTCACCGACGACAACACCGCGGCGCTGGACACACTCGACCGGCTCCTGGGCAGCCGGCTCCGCGGGGAGCTGGACCCCAGCCGGATCCACGCCCTCACGGTCCGGGCTCTGGTGCTCAGCGCGACCGGCGACCTGCTCGCGGCCGAACGGGACAGCCGGCACGCTCTGGAACTGGAGCGCCGGCGCGGCGACGGCCCCGCCGTCACGTCCGCCGTCGTCTTCGCCTACGTACTCGCCCAGCGCGGCACCATGGCCGCCGCCGCGGCCGTCCTCTCCGAGGTCGCCTGCACCGAACTGCGACGGCTCTCCTACATCCACCCCGTGTACTGGTGGGCGACGGCCGCCGTGCGACGAGCCGAGGGCGACCTGCGCGGCGCGCTGATCACCCTGCGCGCGAGCGGCCGGGCGCTGGGCCCGGAGGGCACCGAGTCCCCGCTGGTGCTGCCGTGGTGGCTGGAGGCGTCCGACCTGCTGACGGAACTCGGCCGCCCGGCCGAGGCACGCCGGGTGGCGGCCCAGGGCGGCGCGCACATAGCCCGCTCCGACACCCCGCGCAGCGCCGGACTGGCCCTGCTGGCCCGCGGTCTGGCCACTCCGGGCCGCGCCGGCCACCGGCTCCTCGACGAGGCCTGCGCGCGACTGGCCGACTCCCCCGCCCGGTTGCTGCGGGCCCGCGCCGAATACGCGCTGGGCGCCGCCCTGCTCGACGACGGGGACCCCCTGGCCGCCCGGCCCCGGCTCCGGACCGCGCTGGACCTGATGACCGGGTGCGGGGCGGGCAACGCCGCGAAAGGCGTCCGGCTCCGGCTCGCCGAGGCGGGTGGGCGCCCGCGCCAGCCCACCAGCCGCCCGGACGACGCCCTGACGACACGGGAGCGCAGGGTCGCCGCCCTGGCGATGGCCGGCCGCTCCAACCGGGAGATAGCGGAAGCGCTCTACATCACCCGGCGGACGGTCGAACTCCACCTGACCCACACCTATCAGAAGCTCGGCGTGAGCGGCCGGGAGGAGCTCGTGGGCGTCCTGCGGGCCACCCCCCGGCCCTGTGCGGCCCAGGCCGGTGACGGGGGACGATGAGCACCGCACCGGACCGCCGGACCACACCCCGTAACCCCTTCCTGCTCAAACTGGCCTCGCTGGACGGCTTCACACCGCTGTACGGACGGCAGGCCGAACAGGCGGCGCTGCTGCGCATGATGAACCGGCTCGCCGTCGGACAGCCCGGGGTGACGGTGATCCACGGCGTCCCGGGCACCGGACGCAGCCGCCTGCTGCGGCGGGGCATGGCCCTCGCCCGGGTCTCCGGTGTCCAGGTGCTGACCGCTCTGGGCACGGCCCCGTCCTCGCCCGCCCCCTACGCCTTCGTACGACAGCTGCGGCCGGTCCGTTCCACGGCGGGCGGCCCGGCCCCTGCCGCGGAGCCGCCCGCGCAGGACTCGGTGCAGGGGTGGTGCCGCTCCCTCCTGGCCACCGCGTCCCGGCCCACGCTCCTCGCCCTGGACGACGTCCAGTGGGCGGACCCGGAGTCGGTGCAGGTGATCGCGGGGCTGCTGCGGCGGCTCGCCTCGGCCCCGCTCGGGGTGCTGCTGACCGTCGCCTCCGCCGACGGCGAGTTCCCCGACAACTGCGCGGAACTCCTCGACCAGGCGGCCGTCTTCCCCGACGGCCGAGGGCTGCTGCTGGACCTGGCGCCGCTCGGCGTGCCCGAGATGCACGCGATGTGCACCGCGTCGGGACTGCCCGTCCCGGCGGCATCGGACGACGCCTGGTGGGCAGACGTCACCGGGCTCACCCGTGGCAGCCCCTGGGTGATGCTGCGGGCCCTGGAGAAGCTGCGCCGCGAGCCCGCCCTGGTGTCCGCCGTCGGGCTGCGAACGGCGCTCGCCCAGCAGATCGAGGCCGCGGACCGGGACCGGGCCACCGAGTCGGCCGCGAAACTGACCGAGGGACCGCTCGCGCTGATCCGCGGTCTCGCGGTCGCCCGGGATCTGCTGCCGCTGGACCGGGTCGCCGCGCTCGTGGGGCTGGACGAGGCCGAACTGTCGGTGGCCGTCAGGACGTTGCGGGTACACGGGCTGATCGGCCCCGGCGATCCCCCGCGGCTGCGGATGACGGGCTGCACGGCCGGGCTGCTGGCCGGTACGGACGGCGACGAGCGCAAGCGGCTGCACGCGCAGGCGGCCCGCTGGGCGCACCGCTGTGACGCCGACGAGGAGGCGCTGTCCGTCCTGCTGCTGAACACCGTGCCGCTGGGCGAGCCCTGGGTGCCGCCGGTACTGCGCCGCACCGCGCGCACCCTGCTCGCCCGGGGCCGGCACGCCGGGGCCGCGGAGCTGCTGGAGCGGGCGCTGCGCGAGCCGCTGCCCCCGGCGGAGCGCGCCGAAGTGCTTCTGGAGGCGGCCGAGGCGTACGCGATGATCGCGCCCGAGGCCGCGGACCGCAGGATCGCGGAGCTGCTGTCCGCGGCGCAGGCCCGACCACAGGTGCGCGCGGCCGCCGCGGACCTGTTGCTCAGCCGCGGCGAACCCCAGGCCATGCTGTCCCTGTCGGCCCGGCTGTACGGGACGCCCGGCGCGGAACCGGCGGGCGTCCCCTCCCGGAGCCGGCCCACCGGCGTCCCGCAGCCCGGGACCACGGCACGCGGTGCCAGGACGGCCGCCCGCGGTGAGCCGGGGCCGGACGCCCGTTCGGCCCGTCTCGCCGCGGACGCGTGGCGGCGGACGGTGCGGGGACACGACGCGGCCGCGGTGCGCGCGCTGTGCCTGGACGCCCTGCGGGCGCCGCTCGACGAAGCGCTGTTCCCCCGGTTCACCCTCTGCTGCGCGTTGTCCGTCGCGGACGCCCACGAGGCCGCCCGTGACGCGCTGGACGTGACCCTCGCCGAGGCCGCACGTCGTCGCAGCCCCGCGCTGGTGGGGTGGGGGCGGCTGCTGCGCGCCCAGCTCAGTCTGCAGGCCGGTGCCCCGGACACCGCCGCGCACGACCTGTCCTCCTGCCGGTCCCTGGCGCCGCTGGAGGTGTGGGATCCCACCCGGCTCACCCTGCTCCGGGCGACGGAGATCCGTCTGCTGGTGGCGCGGGAGCGGTACGCGGAGGCCGGCCGACTGGCCGGTGCGGAGCCGCCGCCCGGTGCCGAGGAGAGCGGCCCCTGGATTCATCTGCTCTACGCCCGCGCCCAGTTGTATCTCTGCCAGGGGCGTCCCCGGCAGGCACTGGCCGAGGCCGAGGAGTGCGGCCGGCGCACGGCGGCGCGTGGGTGGTCCAACCCCGCACTGGTGGCCTGGCGCTCGCTGGCGGCCCTGGCCCACCTGGGTTGCGGGGAGGACGACCGGGCGGCGGAGCTGTTCGCCGAGGAGGCGCGGCTGGCCGAACGGTGGGGCACCGGCTCCGCACTGGCCTGGACCGACCTGCGCCGTGGCCTCGGCTCGCCCGCGCCACGGGCGGCACGGCTGACCGAACGCGCCCTGCGTCGGCTGGGGCCCACCCCCGCGTCCCGGCGATACGTCCAGGCCGTCGTCGCCCGGGAGGCTGCCGGATCGCGCCGGGGGGAACGGGCGGACAGCGCGTCGCCGGCCTCCGAGACCCAGGACGGCGGCACTCCGATGGGCCCATGACGCCGCGCACCGACCCACCCCGCACTCACCCCCCCAGCTCAACCACATCGCGCAAGGAGGCCGCTGGCATGCTGCTCGAGCGGCAGAACGAACTGAAAGAGGCGGCCGAGGCTCTTCGGCTCGCGGCACACGGCAACGGATCCATGGTCGTGATCAGCGGGCCGCCCGGAAGCGGCAAGTCGGCCGTTCTGTCGGAGATCGGCGAACTCGCCGCCGGTCTGGCCACCGGCCCGACGGCCGGGTCGGTGGTGCCCGGCCGCCCCTTGGTGATGCGTGCCTACGCCGCCCCCTCTGAGCGTTCCTTCTCCCTCGGTGTCACCCGGCAGCTGCTGGAACCGGTGCTCAAGTCGGGTGCGTTCGCCGCCAGATGGTGCTCGGGACCCGCCCGGCCCGCGCTCGCCTTCCTCCAGGGCGACCCGGAGTCGCCCCGGCAGCACACCGCCACGGCGGTGCGCGCCCTGCTGGCCATGGTGGAGAACATGAGCCAGGAGCGGACACCGGTCCTGCTCATCGACGATCTGCACTGGGCGGACGAGGGCACACTGGACTGGCTGGACCAGTTGGTGCGGCAGGTGCCCCATCGGGGCATCCTGGTCGCGGCGACCGTCTGCGAGGGAGAACCGGCGACGGAGCCGCCCGGTGTGCGTCCGGTCGCCGCCGCCGAGCACATCCTGTTCCCGGCCCCGCTGGGCACGGCGTCGGTCGACGCCCTGATCCTGGAGCGCCTGGGCGTGCCCGCCGACCCGGAGTTCGTCTCCGCGTGTCACGACGCCACGCGCGGTAATCCGCTGCACCTGGTGTCGCTCCTGCAGGAGTGCCAGTCCCGCGGCATCGCCCCGGTGGCGGCCGAGGCGTCCAGGGCGGCCTCGCTGGTGCCGCCCGCGCTGCGCCGGCGACTGCTGCTGAGTCTTCAGGAACAGCCGCCGTCCGTGCTGGCCGCGGCCCGTGCGCTGCAGGTCCTCGGGGACGGTGCCGATCCGCAGGTGGTGGGTGAGCTGGCCGGACTGGACCGGGTGGACCGCGAGGCCAGTCTCTGGCGGCTGCGCCGGCTGACGCTGGTCGTGCGTCAGGGCACCGCTCTCGCGCTGGCCCATCGGGCGGTGCACGAGGTGATCGAGGACGCCATGCCACCGGGCGAACGCAACCGGCTGCACCTGAAGGCCGCCGCGCTGCTGCGGTACCGGGGCAGCACGCCCGAACGGGTGGCCGGCCATCTCCTCGCCACCACCGCCCCGCTGGACGACGACTCGGTGGCGGCGCTGCGCCACGCCGCCGAGGCGGCCACGCTGCGCGGCGCCCCCGAGACGGCGGCGCGCTATGTGCGCCGGGCGCTGCGCGACGTACCGCCGCACAGCGAGGAGCGGGCCGGGTTGCTCGTGGAACTGGCGGCCGTGGAGCGCAGTTTCGCGCCGTCGGTGGCGGTCAGGCACATCACCCAGGCGTTCCCGCTGCTGGCCTCGGCCCGGGCCCGGGCCGAGGCGCTGCTGACGCTGACCCCGGTGGCGACCGGTGCCACGCTGCTGCCGCTGGGGGACGCGATGCGGCAGACGGCACGGGAGCTGACCGCCGCGGAGGCGCGGCCGGCCGACCGGCGGCTGCTGGAACTGCGGCTGGAGGCCCGGCTGCACCATCTCTGCGACATCGATCCGTCGGTGCTCGCGTCGGCCGCGGGCCGTCTGACCGGACTGGGCGGACGGCCGGAGATGACGCACGCGGGCCAGCGTGAGCTGCTGGTGGCCCTGATGTACACGGTGACGGTGTCCGCGGCGCTGCCCGCCGCGCAGCTCAGGACACTCGCGGCCCGGGTGCTGGCGCACGAGCCGGCGCGCGCGGCCCATGTGCACACCATGCTGCCGCTGGTGGTGCCGGTCTCGGTCACCACCGACTCCGTCACGGGACTGATGTCCTGGCTGGACACGGCCCTGGCGGACGCGGAGCGCCGGGGCGGACGGCTGGAGCAGTCGGTGGTGCTCAGTGAGCAGGCGCTGGTCCTGCTCGCCCAGGGCAGGCTGTCGGCGGCGCGGGAACGGGCGGTGCGGGCCTGCTCGGTGATCGGACCGCAGGAGGCGAGCACGCTCTCGCTCATCGCCCTGGCCATGGTGGCGCTGCGCACCCGCGAGCCGGAACTGGTCGACGAGCTGCCGGAGCGGATCCGCGGTGTGCACGAGAACTGCGTGCTGGCCGGGCTGCTCACCATGGTGCGGGGCATGAAGGCGGAACGGCGGCACGAGCCGGCCATGGCCGTGGAGCACTTCCTCGACGCCGAGTACGCGCTGGAGCGGGCCGGTTGGCGCAATCCGGTGCTGGCGCCGTCGGCGTACTGGGCGGCCCGCACCCTGCACCGCATGGGCGAGGCCGAGCGGGCCGAGCAGCTGTGCGAGCAGCACCTCGAACAGGCGCGTGTCTGGGGTGCCCCGTCGGGTCTGGGCCGTGCGCTGGCGCTCCGGGCGGCCGTGACGGACGCGGCCTCGGCGCCGAGGCTGCTGCGGGAGGCGGCCGGGGTGCTGGAGGGGTCCGCCGATCTCCTCACGCGGGCGTCGGTCCTGCTGCGGCTCGCGGAGGCGGTGGCACCCCGCCATGCCGCGGAGGCGGAGGCGGCGCTGCGCACGTCGTACGAGTTGGCGGTGGACTGTGGAGCCTCTCGGATCGCGGCCCGCGCGCAGGAGATGCTGGGGCCGGCGGCGGTGGGTGTCCCGACGCGGGGGCGGCTGACGTCGGCGGAGCGGATGGTGGCGCAGATGGCCGTGGAGGGGCTGACCAATCAGGCCATCGCCGACGCGCTCGGCGTCTCCCGGCGGGCGGTGGAGAAGCATCTGACGAACTGCTACCGCAAGATGTCGACGTCCGGCCGATCCGGGCTGGCGAGCGCGCTCGAGGACGCGGGCCTGTTCGAGCCGACGGGCGCGTCGGCTCCGCCCGCCGAAACGATCCGCCCCCAGGGAGCGGCGTGAGCGCGGGGCGGATCGTGGGCGGCGGGCGATCGCGCGGACGGGGGACGCCGGTCAGGTGTCCTGGAGCGCGGCCCGTGCGGTGAAGTGCTCGTCGAGCACCTTCAGCACGTCGGCGGCACGGCTGTTGAGGTAGAAGTGGCCGCCGGGCATGACCCGCAGGTCGAAGTCCGCGGTGGTGTGCTTCTCCCAGTCCCGGGCCTCGTCGACGGATGTCTTGGGGTCGCTGTCGCCGACGAGCGCGGTGACCGGGCAGCCCACCGTGGCGTCCGGAGCGCACCGGTAGGTCTCCACGGCCCGGTAGTCGCCGCGGAGCGCCGGCAGGATCATGCGGATCAGTTCCTCGTCCCCCAGCAGCCGGTCGTCGGTGCCGCTCATCGACTTGATCTCGGCGATGATGCCGTCGTCGTCACGGCGGTGGACCTGCTCGTCGCGGTAGCGGGAAGGGGCGCGCCGGCCCGAGGCGAACAGCCGTACCGGGCCGCCGCCCTCCCGCTCGAACCGCCGGGCGGTCTCGAAGGCGACGAGCGCGCCCATGCTGTGCCCGAAGAAGGTCAGCGGGCGGTCGTCCCAGCCGCGCAGGACCTCGTGCACTTGGTCGGCGAGGGTGCCGATGTCGTCGATCAGCGGCTCGTTGCGCCGGTCCTGGCGGCCGGGGTACTGCACGGCGACGACGTCGACGCGCGGGCTGAGCGCGGTGGCCACGGGAAGGTAGTAGCTGGCCGAGCCGCCGGCGTGGGGGAAGCAGACCAGGCGGTGGGCGGCGTCGGGAGCCGGGTCGAACCGCCGGCACCACAGGCCGTCGTCTGCGGGGGAAGCACTCACGCTGTTCGTCCGTCCTCTGTCAGGGGATTGCGGGTCTGGATCACTGGCGTGCTCCTGCGGGTGTGCCGCAACTATCCGGCACCGCTCTGCCGTTCGGGCCCTCGCGGCCCGAAGTCTGGTCGTTTCCCCCGTACTTGCCTCCGTGGGGCGGCTGTGCGTTGTGCGGCGGGAGGGCGCGGTGGCATAAAGCTGAGCGCCGGACGCGCATCCGAGGCGCCCGACCCCCAGCGAGGAGCCCCCATGCCCACCACCACGGATCCACGGCCCGCGACGGGCGAAGCACGACAGCGGTGAGCGGCGTCCCGGGCGGCAGGCTCTACGCGGTCAGTGACCTGCACGTCGCCTACGAGCGCAACCGCGAGGTGGTGCGGCGACTGCGCCCCGCCGATTCCTCCGACTGGCTGATCGTCGCCGGGGACGTCGGGGAGCTGACGGCGGACGTCGAGTGGGTGCTGCGGCTGCTGGCGGAGCGGTTCGCGACCGTGGTGTGGGTGCCGGGCAACCACGAGCTGTGGACGCACCCCGACGATCCGGTGCCGCTGCGCGGTGAGGCCCGCTACCGCAGTCTGGTCGAACTGTGCCGGTCGCTCGGGGTGCTGACCCCGGAGGACCCGTACGTCCGGTGGCCCGGCCCGGACGGGCCGGTGGTGATCGCGCCGCTGTTCCTGCTCTACGACTACTCGTTCCTGCCGCCGGGCGCCACCGGCACCGCCGATGCGCTGGCCCGGGCGGAGAAGGCGGGGGTGGTGGCCACCGACGAGTTCCTCCTGCACAGCGACCCCTACCCGGACCGGGCGGCCTGGTGCCGGGCCCGGGTGGAGTACACCCGCGGGCGGCTGGACGCCTGTCCGCCCGACCTGCCGACCGTGCTGGTGAACCACTTCCCGCTGGTCCGCGAGCCCACCCGCATCCTGCGCTACCCGGAGTTCGCGCTGTGGTGCGGCACCACCGCCACCCACGACTGGCACCGGCGCTACCGGGCGGCCACCGTCGTCTACGGCCATCTGCACATCCCCCGCACCACCTGGCACGACGGGGTGCCGCACCGTGAGGTGTCGCTGGGCTACCCGCGCGAGTGGCAGGCCCGCGGCATGCCCGATCCGTTGCTGCGCGAGATCCTGCCCCGGCGAGGTGCCCGATGACGTCGCTGATGCGCCGCCTGCTGCCGGACACGGTCGAAGTGACGGAGGTGCGCGGGGAGCTGACCGCACCGCCGCTGTTCCCGGAGGAGGAGGCGGTGGTGGCGCGGGCCGTGGACGGCCGCCGGCGCGAGTTCGCCACCGGGAGGAGGTGCGCCCGTCTGTCGCTGGCCGCGCTGGGCCTTGCGGCGCGACCGCTGCTGCCCGGCCCGCGAGGAGAGCCCCGCTGGCCCGCCGGGGTGGTCGGTGCGATGTCCCACTGCGACGGCTACCGGGTGGCTGCGGTGGCCCGTGCCACCGATCTGGCGGCGCTCGGCGTGGACGCCGAGCCGGCGGCCCGTCTCCCGGACGGCGTCCTGGAGGCGGTGTCGCTGCCCGAGGAGCGCGCCGACCTCGCCCGGCTGGGACGAACGGCCCCGGAAGTGCCCTGGGACCGGCTGCTGTTCAGCGCGAAGGAATCGGTCTACAAGGTGTGGTTCCCGCTCACCCGCCGGCCGCTCGGGTTCGAGGAGGCGCGGCTGCGCTTCACACGGGAGCGGGACGCCGCCGGCGCGGTGTGCGGGAGGTTCGAGGCCAGGCTGCTGGTGCCGGTTCCCGCCGAGTTCTCGGGTCCGGTCGGCGGTGCCGGGCTCACCGGCCGGTGGCTGGTCGACGAGGGGCTGGTGCTGACCGCGCTGGCACCCGTCGTGCGCCGGTCCGGTGACGGGCCGGACTCCTTCGAGCCGGCCGGCCCGGCTGCGGTCCGGCACCCGGGGTGACGGCCGGCCGGCACCTCCTGCCCGCCGCGTCAGCCCCCCGCTCCACGGGCCGCGGGCAGCCGCCGTGGGGCGTCGAACCGATGACGATCCGATGGAGAGACAGCGATGCCCCAGCTCGACACGACCGGTCCCGAGTCCGACACCGATGCGGTCCTCGCCGCGCGGCTGGCCGTCTCCGCGACGGCCACCGGGGGCGAGGTGATGTCGGACGTCGAGTTCTTCGAATGGTTCGACCGGCGCCGGCGCAGCCACAGCCAGGAGGTGCGCCGCAGCACCTTCGCCGCGATGTCCGGCTGGGACTTCGTCCCGGACACCGGTGATCTGGCGCATCGCAGCGGGCGGTTCTTCACCGTGCGCGGCATGCGGGTGCGCACCGACTTCGGTCCGGTGCCGGAGTGGACCCAGCCGATCATCCGGCAACCGGAGATAGGCATCCTCGGTCTGGCGGTCCGCGAGACCAACGGGGTGCTGCACTGCCTGATGCAGGCCAAGTCCGAGCCGGGCAATGTCAACGGGGTGCAGCTGTCGCCGACCGTGCAGGCCACCAAGAGCAACTACACCAGGGTGCACGGCGGTGCGTCGGTGCCCTATCTGGACTGCTTCCGGGAGCCGGAGGCGCGGGGTCACCGGGTGCTGGCCGATGTGCTCCAGTCCGAGCAGGGCTCGTGGTTCTTCTGCAAACGCAACCGCAACATGATCGTGGAGGTCGGCCCGGAGGTGGAGGCGGACGAGGACTTCTGCTGGCTGACCCTCCGTCAGGTGAATGCGCTGCTGCACTACGAGAACCTGGTCAACATGGACGCGCGTACGGTGCTGTCCTGCCTGCCGGACTGGCACCACGGCGCCGGCCCGGCCACGGGCGTCCACTCGGACGTGGCGATCCGCAGCTGGATCACCACACAGCAGAGCGAACGGGAGGCCAGCGCCTCCCTGTTGCCGCTGAGCGAGGTCGAGAAACGCGACTGGTACCGCGCCGAGGACCGCATCTCCCACGAGCGGGGCCTGTTCTTCAGCATCGTGCCGGTGGACGTCCTGTCCAACCGGCGTGAGGTGACGTCCTGGTCGCAGCCGCTGCTCGAACCGCACGGCGTGGGGGTGGTGGCGATGCTGGTGCGCCGGATCGACGGCGTGCCGCACTGTCTGGTGCAGGCCCGGGTCGAGCCGGGCTACCTGGACGTCGTCGAACTCGGCCCCACCGTGCAGTGCACCCCGGAGAACTACGCCCATCTGCCGGCGTCGGCCCGCCCCCGCTTCCTCGACCTGGTGACGCGGGCCCGTCCGGAACAGGTGCTGTTCGACACGGTGTTGTCGGAGGAGGGCGGCCGCTTCCTGAACGCGCAGAACCGGTACCTGATCATCGAGGCCGACGACGACGTCCCCGCCGACGTCCCCCGCGACTACCGCTGGGTGACCCTGCGTCAGCTCGGGGAGCTGCTGAAGTACAGCCACTACGTCAATGTGCAGGCGCGGACGCTGGTCGCGGCCCTGCGCAGCGTCACGGGGATCCCGACCGGCCTGCACCTGGCGGGCGTGCGGGGTGGCGGGGCGGTTCCGGCCGGAGAGGGGGGCGGCCGTGCGGATCATCGGTGACGGCTTCCTGGCCCGCAACCTGACCGACGCGTTCGGGGACCGCTTCCCCGGGGTGACCGCGATCGCCTCCGGGGTCTCCAGCACGGCCACCACGGCCGCCGCCGAGTACGACCGTGAGGCCGGGCTCCTCTACGAGGTGCTGGACGAGTGCCGCTCGGCGGACCGGCGGCTGCTGTTCCTCTCGACCGCCTCCTTCTCGCTGTACGGCTTCACGGACGACGCGGTGAGCGAGTCCGGTCCGCTGCGGCCGCCGACCACGTACGGCCGGCACAAGCTGGCGCTGGAGACCGTGGTGCGCTCCTCGGGCGTCGAGCACCTGATCCTGCGGGTGAGCCACGCGGTGGGCCGTCACCAGCGGCCGCACCAGCTGCTGCCGACCCTGGTCCGGCACATCGCCGAGGGCCGGGTGACGGTCCATCAGGGCGCGCACCGGGACCTGCTGGACGTACGGGATCTCGTGCACGCGGTCGACAGACTGCTGACGGACGGCGTGTGCGGCGAGGTGGTGAACGTGGCGTCGGGCGTCCCGCAACCGGTGGAGTCGATCGTGACGGCCATCGAGGACCGTCTGGGCGTCAGGGCCCACCGTGTGCACCGTCCCGGCCCGGCGGCCGTCACGCGCGCGTCCGTCGAGCGCCTTCGGCGGCTGGTGCCGGACTTCCGTGCGGCGACCGCGGATGAGGACTATCTGGGCGCGTTGCTGGACTCGTATCTGCCGTACTACACCGCCCAGTCGCGGGATCGCGCCGTGCTGCCGTCGCGGTGATCGCGGTGATCGCGCACAGACTGGGAGAACCCCTAGACATGTCCCCGTGGGCACCGGTGGGAAGCGGTGGTTCCGCCTAGCGTGGACCGCATGATCGAGCTTGCGGGAGTGACCAAGCGCTACGGCGAGAAGGTGGTGGTGGACGACCTCACCTTCACCGTCCGGCCGGGCTGTGTCACCGGATTCCTCGGCCCCAACGGAGCGGGCAAGTCCACCACGATGCGGATGATGCTCGGTCTGGACCGCCCCACGGGCGGCCGGGTCCTCATCGACGGCGAGCCCTACGCCCGGCTCAGGGAACCGCTGCGCCGCATCGGCGCCCTGCTGGACGCGAAGGCGATGCACGGCGGCCGGAGCGCGTACCAGAACCTCCGGTGTCTGGCCCTCAGCAACGACATACCGCTCTCGCGGGTCGGCGAGGTGCTCGAGGAGGTCGGGCTGGGCGCGGTGGCCACGAAGCGGCCCAAGGGCTTCTCGCTCGGGATGGGGCAGCGGCTCGGCATCGCCGCGGCACTGCTCGGTGATCCGGAGATCGTGATGCTGGACGAGCCGGTCAACGGTCTCGACCCGGAAGGCATCCACTGGATCCGGACCCTGATGAAGCGGCTCGCGGCGGAGGGCCGCACGGTGTTCGTCTCCAGCCATCTGATGAGCGAGATGGCGCTGACCGCCGATCACCTGGTCGTCATCGGCCGCGGCCGGCTGCTCGCCGACACCGGTATGCAGGAGTTCATCGACCGCAACTCCCGTTCTTCCGTACGGATCCGCACCCCCGAACCGGAGAAGCTGCGGGACGCCCTCGCCACGGCCGGCATCACGGCCACCGAGACCGCCTCGGGTGCGTTCGAGGTGACCGAGGTACCGGCGGAGCGGCTCGGTGAGCTGGCCCTGGAGCACCGCGTCCTGCTGCACGAACTCAGCCCGCAGCACGCCTCGTTGGAAGAGGCGTTCATCGCCCTGACCGGTGAGTCGGCCGAGTACCGCACGGGCGCGCCCACCGCCGACGCCGCGCCGGGCGCCGCCGGGAGCACGCCGCAGACCATCGGAACGGAGTCCTGACCCATGTCCGCACCCACCGCGACCCTGCGCTCCGAGTGGGCCAAACTCACCACGGTCCGCTCCACGGGGTGGACCCTGTTCGCCGCCTTCGCGGTCACCGTGGTCTTCGGCACGCTGATCAGCGCGCTGTCCAACGCCAACTACGACGACCTGTCGCAGCAGGACAAGCAGGCCTTCGACGCCGCCGGGACCAGCTTCACCGGCGGGCTCCTCGGCCAGCTGGCGCTGATCGCGTTCGGGGTCATGGTGATCGGCGGCGAGTACAGCACCGGGGCGATCCGCAACTCGCTGGCGGCGGTGCCGCGGCGCGGCCTGTTCTACGTGAGCAAGATGGCGGTGGCGACGGCCGCCGCCCTCGTCGTCAGCATGGCCACCAGCTTCGTGACCTTCTTCGCCGGACAGGCGGTGCTCGGCTCGCACAGCACCACCATCGGCGCGCACAACGTGCTCCGCGCGACACTGGGCGCGGGGCTCTACATGACGCTGATGGCCGTGTTCTCGATGGGCGTGGCCACCATGCTGCGCAGCTCCATGCTGTCCATGGGCATTCTGATGCCGTTCTTCTTCCTGGTCACCCAGATCCTGACCTCGGTGCCCGGCGCGAAGAAGGTGGCGCACTACCTCCCCGACCAGGCCGGTGCGGCGATGGCACGGGTGGTGCCGAGGTCGGACGTGCCCTACGGGCCGGGGGGCGGTCTGGTCATCATGCTGCTGTGGGTGGCCGCGGCGCTGCTCGGCGGCTACCTCGTGCTGCGCAACCGGGACGCGTAGTCCCACCCGGCGAAAGACCCGGCACCGCGTGCTCGTGGTGCCGGGTCTTCGGCTGTCAGTCCCGGGCCCAGTCCGGGATCTCCAGGACGGTCAGGACGGCCGAGGTGGAGACCCAGCCGGCCGCGGACGTCGTCATCAGGATGTTGTCGCCCGGGGACACCAGCCCGTTGACGAGCAGGTGGTTGAGGGAGACCGCCATGTCGCAGGCGCCCATGTGCCCGTACTCCTTGCCGAAGTGGGCGGTGGAGCGCGACATCGGCAGGCCCAGCGGCTGCATCTTCGTCTGCTCGACCATGAGGGAGTCGCTGTTCGCGGCGACCACCCAGCGCAGGTCCGACGCGTTCAGCCCCGCGTCCACCAGCGAGCGGTGCACCAGGTCCAGCTCGAAGTCCCGGATCATCTCCATGCACTTGTCGAGCGGCATCACGTGCTGGTTGAAGTACATCAGCAGGTCCAGCGTGCCGGAGGCCTTGCGCTCCTCCCCACGGAACGGCAGCAGTGACTCCTCTCCCCGGTGCCACTGCTCCAGTTCCGGCATGGTGCCGGAGTTCACCGCCCGCAGCGCCGCGAACCCGCCCTCGCGGCTGAGCAGGACGGCGGCGCCGCCGTCGCTGGCGGTGAAGCCGGTGCCGAAGCCGCGCCACCGGTCGATCAGCGGGCTGGTGAAGTTCTCCGCCGCCGTCACCAGCGCGGTCTCGGCGCCCGCGGCTCCCGTCAGCTGTCCGACGGCGACCTCGATGCCGGCCAGCAGGCCGTTGGAGTGCTGGCGCACGTCCGTGCTCGCCACTCCGCTCGCGCCGAGCTCACGCAGCACGTACCCGGGCGGGTAGAACCCCTCGGGGCCGTGCTGGACGGCGGTGCAGTGCACATGGAAGTCGAGGTCGTCGATTTCGTTGCCGGACCGCCGGAACGCGTTCCGGGCGGCGAGCACGGCCATGTCCAGCGCGGGCAGGTCGCCCGCGATGTAGGCGGTGGTGAGCCCGGTCGCGTACTGGATGGAGAACTCGTCGTAGAGGCCTTGCTCGACGGCCTCCTCGACGGTCACCCGCTGCTCCGGGATGTAGACCCCGACCGTGTCGACATAGACGCCGTTCGTCTTCATCTGTGGCTGTTCTCCTTGGTTGTCGTGAGGGGGGTCGTGTCGGACGCCGGGCGGCTGACGCGCACGGGCGAGGGTGCCGGGGTCATCGGCGCAGCAGTTCTTCCTTGAGACGCGTCACCAGCAGTACGGGCGTGTCGGCCTCGAACAGCAGGGCGGCGGGCAGCCGGAGCCCGGTGGTCTCGCGCAGCCGGTTGCGCAGGGCGAAGGCGGTGAGCGAGTTGAGGCCGATGTCGCGGAAGGCACGGGTGTCCTCGACGGCTTCCGGCGAGGAGTAGTCGAGCACCGCCGCCACGTCGGTGCGCACGAGGTCCAGGAGGACGGCGTCGCGCTCGGCGTCGGCCAGCCCGGCGAGGCGGCGCCGGAGCAGGCTGAGGGCGCCCGCGGCTCCCGGCCGGCCGGCCCGGCGCCGGGCCGGAGGTCCGGCCAGGCCCCGCAGCGGCGCGGGCAGGCTCGCGTCGCCCGACCTGCCGAGGAGCGTCCCGGTGTCGGGGCGGAGCAGGACGGCGGTGGGGGCCTGCGCCGCGCACGCGGCGTCGAACAGGTCCCGGCACGCGGTCCGGGTCAGCCGGCCGATCCCCGCAGGCGTGGCGTCCGCGGCACGGTCCTGGCCGTCCCAGGGGCCCCAGGCCACCGACAGCCCGGGCAGGCCCTCGGCGTGGCGCCGGCGGGCCAGGGCGTCGAGGAAGGCGCCCAGGGCGGCCTCCTCGCCCCGTCCCGCCGCCCCCAGCGTGCCGGCGGCGGACGAGAGGAGGACCAGGGGCACCGCGGCGGGCCCGGACCCGCCGGGCGCCGTCAGCTCGGCGAGGTGCAGGGCCGCCCTCAGCTCCGCCTCCAGCGGCTCCTCGTCCGCGTCCGCCGGGTCGCCGCTCTCCCGGCGGTGCGGCACCTGGGCCGCGTGCACGACCGCGGTCAGCGGGTGCCCGGCGGGCACCGCGGCCAGGAGCGCGGCCGGCGCCCCCGGCGAGGCCGGGTCGCACTCGGTGACGGTCACCTCGGCTCCTCTCCCGGTCAGTTCCGCCGCGAGCCGGGCGAGTTCCCCGCCCCTCGCCGGGGCTCCGAGCAGCAGTCGGCGCACATCTGCCCGGTCCGCCAGGTGCCGGGCGATCTCGGCGCCGGCCGGCCGGTCGGCGCCGGTGACCAGGACGGTCCCGCGCGGGTCGATCGCCAGGCCCGCCCCGTCGGCGACGGCGGGGACGGCGGCCAGTCGTGGAACGCGCACGGTGCCCTGGACCAGCGCCAGTTGGGGTTCGGGGAGGGCCAACGCCGCGGGCAGGGCGCGCCAGGAGGCGCGCCTGCCGTCCAGATCGGCCAGGACCAGCCGGTCCGGGTCGGCCGACTGGGCGGACCGGATCAGGCCCCAGACCGCGGCGACCGCCGGGTCCGGCGCCCGGGTGCCGTCGTCGGCGAGCGCGCCGCGGGTCAGGACGACGAGCCGCGCGTCGGCGAACCGGTCGTCGGAGAGCCACTCCCCCGCCAGCGCGGCGACGTCCCGCACCGCGGTCGCCCCGGTGACGTCCCCGGGCGCGGGCACACAGCCGGTCAGGACCGCCTCGGGCACGGCCGCGCCGGAGTCCAGCGCCTTGGCGAGCGCGGTGAGGCTGTCGTAGGCCTCGGTGTAGACGCCCGCCTTCATCAGCGCCGCGCGAGCGCCGAGCGGATCGGGTCCGACGAGTGCCCAGCGGGGCTTCTCCGCGGGCGCCGCGCACCCGGTCTCGGGCCACGCGAGACGCAGGAGCGGACCGTGCTGTGCGGTGCGGGCGCCGGTGAGCCGTGCCGGGTCGGCTGCCCCGAGCCGTATCCCGCCGACCGACGCGACGGGCAGCCCTGTGTCGTCGGCGGCCTCCACGGCGATGGTGTCGGTCCCGGTACGGGTCAGCCGGACCCGCAACGACGGGGCCCCGACGGCGTGCAGCGCCACCCCGTGCCAGGTGTCCGGCAGGCGCGGTGCGTCGGCGCCGGGGGTGTCCCCCGTGAGGGTGAGGGTGCGCAGGGCGGTGTCCAGCAGCGCGGGGTGCAGGCAGTAGGAGCCGGCCTGCGGCCGCTGTTCGGCGGTCAGGGCGACCTCGGCGAACAGGTCGTCGCCGCGCCGCCACAGGCCCCGCAGGCCCTCGCCGGCCGGCACGGGCAGGTCGGCCGGGTCGGCGGGCTCGGCGTCGGCGGGCGGCCAGAGTTCCAGGTCGAAGGCGGCCGGACCGTCCGCGGGGCACAGCACCGCCCGGGCGTGGCGGGTCCAGGGCGTGCCGGGCAGGGCGCCCGCGCGCCGGGAGTACACCCGCAGGGGGCGTTCCCCCGACGGCTCCGCCTCGCCGACCGTGACCCGCAGCCGGATCTCGTCCCGTTCGGGCAGGACCAGGGGTTCCTCCGGGGTCAGTTCGAGGACGTGGTCGCATCCGACCCGTTCGCCGGCCTGGAGGGCGAGTTCGACGAGCATCGTGCCGGGCACGGCCCGCGGGGCGGCCCCGGCGTGGGAGGCCGGCCACTGCTGCGCGGCGCGGGACAGCGTGCCGGTCAGCACGAGCCCGCCCGGCTCGGGCAGTTCGACGACCGAGTCCAGCAGCGGGTGCCGGTCCGCCGGACCCGTGGTGGCCGGGTCGGCGCCGGAGTGCGGGGCGGCCGCCATCCAGTAGTGGCGGCGGTGGAAGGCGTACGTGGGCAGCGGGATCCGGCGTGCCCCGGTGGGGGCCAGCACGGTGTCCCAGCGGACGTCGACGCCCCGGACGTGCAGCTGCGCGAGGAGGGTCACGACGTCGAGCCCGTCCGGGCCGGTGAGCGGCAGCAGGTCCGGGCACGCGTCGGGCTCGGCGTCGTCGTGAAGGGGATGGCCGTCGCCGTCCGGCTCGCCGAGGACGACCAGTGTGCGGTGGCCGCTGTCCAGCAGCGCCCGCAGCGCCTGCCCGGGCCGGCCGGGATCCGCCAGAGCGGTGGCCCACCGGGCGGCGCCGGGCTCCTCGCCGTCCAGCCAGCCGCCGGTCGCGGCCGAGCAGAACGGCGTGCCGGCGGGGGTGAAGCCGACCTGTGGCGCGGGCTCGTCCGTCGTCCTGCTGTGGTGCACCGCGAGCCGGGCGCCGGCTTCGAGCGGGAGCAGTCCGGCGGCGCAGGCCGCCGCGATCTCGCCGTCGCCCCGGCCGGTCACGGCCGCGGGCTCGATGCCGTACGAGCGCAGCAGTTCGGTCACCGCGACGGCTACCGCCCAGCCCAGCGGTCCGGCGATCTCCGGCCGGTGCCGCCAGTCGGGGGCGGTGCGTCCCGCGAGGACGTCGGCGGGGGCCCAGTCGACCAGCCCGGACAGGGCACGTCCGCAGGCTTGCAGTGCTTCGGCGAACACGGGGGCGGAGTCGGCCAGCGGTGCGGTGCTCGCCGTCCACCGGGCGTCGGCGGCCGGGAAGGCGAGGACGAGGGCGGGCTGTGCGGAGCCGGCCGGGGCGGTGCCGCTGACGACGGGGGCGTCGGGTTCGGTCCCGTCCGCCAGCGCCTTCAGGGTGCGCAGCGCCGTGTCGTGGTCGGGGACGGTGAGCACCGCGCGGTGTTCGAGGGCGGAGCGGGTGGTGGCGAGCGACAGGGCCACGTCCGCCAGCCGCGTCGCGGGTTCGTCCGTCAGGAACGCGTGCAGGCGGGCCGCCTGGCCGCGCAGTGCCTCGGCACTGCGCGCGGAGAGCGGCAGCGGCATGCCGCCGGGCGGCTGCGGAGTCCCGGCCGGGGCGTCGTCGGCGGTCCGGGCGTCGGCGGGGGTGCCGGTGGCGCCGATGGCGTCTTCCCCGTCCCGGGGCGGCTCTTCGATGATCACGTGGGCGTTGGTGCCGCTGATGCCGAAGGAGGACACGCCGGCCCGGCGCGGGCGGTCGCCGGGCGGCCAGGGCACGTCCTCGCGCAGCAGCTCCACCGCGCCGGCGGACCAGTCGACGTGCGGGGAGGGCGGGTCGGTGTGCGGGGTGCGGGGCAGGACGCCGTACCGCATCGCCATGATCATCTTGATGACCCCGCCGGCGCCGGAGGCCGCCTGGGTGTGTCCGATGTTGGCCTTCATCGAGCCCAGCCACAGCGGCCGCGCACGGTCCTGCCCGTACGTGGCGAGGACCGCCTGTGCCTCGATCGGGTCGCCGAGCGGGGTGCCCGTGCCATGGGCCTCGACGGCGTCCACGTCGGCGGCGGCGAGTCCGGCGGAGCGCAGCACCTGGCGGATCAGGCGCTGTTGGGCGGGTCCGCTGGGGGCGGTCAGGCCGTTGGAGGCACCGTCCTGGTTGATGCCGCTGCCCGCGATCCGGGCGAGGACGGTGTGGCCGCGCCGCCGGGCGTCGGAGAGCCGCTCCAGGAGCAGCAGGCCGACGCCCTCGGCCCAGTTGGTGCCGTCGGCGTCGGCCGAGAACGGCTTGCACCGGCCGTCGGCGGCCAGGGTGCGCTCCCGGCTGAAGGCCAGGTAGGGGTCCGGCTGCGACATGACCGCCACACCGCCGGCGAGCGCCAGGTCGCACTCCCCGGCGCGCAGGGCCTGCGCCGCCAGGTGCAGGGCGACCAGGGAGGACGAGCAGGCCGTGTCCACGGCCACCGAGGGGCCTTCGAGACCGAAGGCGTACGACACCCGGCCCGCGGCCACGTTGCCGGCCGTCCCCATCTGCATCCCGGACGCGTAGTCGTGATAGGTCACGCCCGCGAACACGCCGGTGCGGCTGCCCTTGAGGGAGGTGGGGGCGATCCCGGCCCGTTCGAACACCTCCCAGGAGGTCTCCAGCAGCAGTCGCTGCTGCGGGTCCATGGTGAGCGCCTCACGGGGCGAGACACCGAAGAGCCCGGCGTCGAACTCGCCCGCGTCGTAGAGGAATCCGGCTTCGCGGACGTAGGTGGTGCCGGGGCGGTCGGAGTCCGGGTGGTACAGCGCGTCGAGGTCCCAGCCGCGGTCGGCGGGAAACGGGCCCAGTCCCTCGGCTCCCGCGGCGACCAGGCGCCACAGCGCCTCGGGCGAGTCGGCCCCGCCGGGGAAACGGCAGCCCATGCCGACGATCACCACGGGGTCGTCGTCGGGTCGGCCGGTGTCGAGGCGGTCGGGGGTGTCCTCGTCCTCGGTCCGCTCCCCGTCCAGGCCCAGTTCCGTGGCCAGGTGCCGGATCAGGGCGCCGGAGGTGGGGTGGTCGTAGACGAGGGTGGCGGGCAGACGCAGTCCGGTCTCCTGCCCGAGCCGGTTGCGCAGGTTCACGGCGGCGAGCGAGTCGAAGCCGAGTTCCTTGAACGGTTTGTCGGAGCCGACGAGGTCGGCGCTGTCGTAACCGAGGATCGCGGCGACCTGTCCGGTGACGAGCTCGGCCAGCGCGCGGTGCCGCCGGGCCCGGGGCAGGGAGGCGAGCCGCCGGGCGAATCCGCCGCCCTCGCCGGTCGCGCCCGCCGCGCCGCGCCGGACGGTGACGCGCAGCAGTCCGCGCAGCAGCGGGGGCAGTTCACCGGCTTCGGCGCGCGAGCGCAGGGCGCGCTGGTCGAGCCGCATGGCGAGCAGCAGCGCCCGGTCGGCGGCGGTACCGGCGTCGAACAGGGACAGACCCCGCTCGGCGGAGAGGGGGATGACGCCCTGGGCGGCCGTTCTGGCCGTGTGGGCGGGGTCCAGGGCGGCCGTCATGCCGCCGAAGCGCTCCCACGGCCCCCACGCGAGTGAGGTCGTCGGCAGTCCTGCCGCGCGGCGGTGCTGGGCGAGGGCGTCGAGGAAGGTGTTGGCGGCCGCGTAGGTGGCCTGGCCGGGATTGCCGAGCAGGCCGGCCGCCGACGAGAACACCACGAACGCGGAGAGGTTCTGGTGCCGGGTCAGCTCGTGCAGGTGGGCGGCGGCGGTGGCCTTGGCGTCGAAGACGGTGGCCAGGCGCTCGGGCGTGAGCGAGGTGAGCAGGCAGTCGTCGAGCACACCGGCGGTGTGCACCACCGCGGTGACCGGGTGCTCGGCCGGGACGGCGGCGAGGAGGGCGGCCAGCGCCGCGCGGTCGGAGACGTCGCACGCCTCGACCGTCACCTCGGCGCCGAGCCCGGTCAGTGCGTCGCGCAGCCCGGCCGCGCCCGCGGCCCGGGGCCCGGACCGGCTGACCAGCAGCAGCCGCCGTACGCCGTGCTCGGCCACCAGATGCCGGGCGGTCAGGGCGCCCAGCCCGCCGGTGCCGCCGGTGATCAGCACGGTCCCTTCGGGTCCGAACGCCGGCGGTGTTCCTTCGGCGGGACGCGGCGCGCGGACGGCCCTGGGCGCCAGCAACACACCGCCGCGGACGGCTAGTTGGGGTTCCTCGCCCTGGAGGGCGGACAGGGGCGGGGAGTCGGGCGTGTCACGGTCGACGAGCAGGAAGCGGCCGGGGTGCTCCGACTGAGCCGTGCGCACGAGCCCCCAGAGAGGGGCGTGGACGAGGTCGGATACGCGGTCCTCCGGTGCGGCCGCCACGGCGTGGCGGGTGAGCACCACCAGACGGGATCCGTCGAGCCGCTCGTCGGCCAGCCACTGCTGGAGGACGGCCAGGACGGCCGCGGTGGCGTCCTGGGCCGCGGCGGCGAGGCCCGGACCGTCGCCGGGGTGGTCGGCGGAGGCCACCGGCAGCAGCACGGTCGTGGGCGCCGGCGTGCCCTCGTCCAGGGCGGCCCGCAGCGCGGCGAGGTCGTGGTGGACTTGCACGGGGACGCCCTGCTCGGCGAGGCGGGCGGCGAGGGCAGCGCCCTGCGGGGCGAGCACCGCCCAGTCGCCGCCCTCGCCCGCCGCGGGTCCCGCGTCGGCGGCCTGACCGGCCACCGGCGCCCACTCCAGCACGTACAGTCCGTCGGCCCGCCGGTCGGCGGCCGGCGCGGAGACGGCGGAGAAGGTCAGGGAGACGGAGTCGACGGTGGCCAGCGGCAGCCCGTGGGTGTCCGCCAGGGTGAGCGAGACGCGGTCGGTGCCCGCGCCCGTGACCCGCAGCCGGGCGGCGCCCGCTCCGGTCGCGTGCACGGTCACGCCGTGCCAGTCCTGCGGCAGTGCGACACGGCCCTCGCCCGCCTCGGGCGCGGCCCACAGGACGGTCTGGAGCGCGGCGTCGAGCAGCACGGGATGCAGGCCGAAGGCGGCGGCGCTTCCCTCGCGCGGCTCCTCCGGGACGGCGAGCTCGGCGAAGAGCTCACCGCCGCGGCGCCACAGGGCGCGTACCGCGCGGAAGGCCGGGCCGCGGGAGTGGCCGCGCACGGCCAGCAGGTCGTACAGGTCGTCCACGTCGACGGGTTCGGCCTGCTCGGGGGGCCAGAGGCCGGTCTCCGGCGGGTCCGAGGGGGGCTGGCCGGTGGTGGTGGAGAGGATGCCCTCGGCGTGGCAGCGCCAGGGCTGGTCGCCGTCGTCGTCCGGGCGGGAGTGGACCGTCACCGTGCGCCGTCCCGTGTCGTCGGCGGCTCCGACCAGGATCTGCATCCGCACCCCGCCCCGTGGGGGCAGCGGGAGCGGCTCACGGAGGGTCAGCGTCTCCAGGGCGGTGCAGCCGGCCTCGTCGCCCGCCCGTACGGCCAGTTCGACGAGGACGGACTCGGGCAGCAGCGCGTTGCCCGCCACCTCGCGGTCGGCGAGCCAGGAGTGCGAGCGCACGGACAGCCGGCCGGTGAGCAGGACGCCACCGGCACCGGCGAGTTCGACGGTGGCGCCGAGCAGCGGGTGCCGCGCGGCCCCGAGGCCCGCGGCTCGGATCCCGGCGGCGCCGGACGCCGTGGCGGGCAGCCAGGCGCGACGCCGCTGGAAGGCGTAGGTGGGCAGGGCTTCCGGCGGTGGGGCGGGGGTGTCCGTGCCCGCGGGAGTACTCGTGCCCGTGCCCGTGCCCGTGAGGAGGCCGGTCCAGTCGACGGCGGCGCCGCGGGTGTGCAGGGCGGCGAGGGCGGTCTCGAAGGCACGGGGTCCTGGCTGGTCCTTGTGCAGGGCCGGAACGGCCAGCACCTCGTCCTGGGCCGGCAGGCTCTGCGCCGCGAGGGCGGACAGGGTGCCGTCGGGGCCGAGTTCCAGGCAGCGGGTGACGCCGAGGCCGGCCAGGGTACGGACGCCGTCGGAGAAGCGGACCGCGTGCCGGACGTGCCGCACCCAGTAGCCGGGGTCGGCCAGGTGGTCGGGGTCGGCCGGGCGGCCGGTGAGGTCGGACACGATGGTCAGGCGCGGCGGGTGGAACTCCAGCGACTCGGCGATCCGCCGGAAGTCGCGCAGCATCGGTTCCATCAGCGGCGAGTGGAAGGCGTGGCTCACCCGGAGGGCGGTGGCGCGGTGGCCGTTCGCCCTGGCCTGTTCCGCGATCTCCTCGACGTCGGCGGCGACGCCGGCGATCACCGTGGCGCGGGGCGCGTTGACGGCGGCGACACCGACCCGGTCGGTGCGTCCCTCCAGCAGGGGCAGCACCTCGGCCTCGGGGAGCTGGAGGGAGAGCATGGCACCGCCCTCGGGGAGCGCCTGCATCAGCCGGCCGCGGGCCACCACCAGCCGGCAGGCGTCGGCGAGGGACCAGACCCCCGCCACGTACGCGGCCGCCAACTCGCCGACGGAGTGCCCGAGAAGTACGTCGGGACGTACGCCGAAGGACTCGGCGAGCCGGAACAGGGCGACTTCCAGGGCGAACAGCGCGGGCTGCGCGTACCCCGTGCGGTTCAGCAGATCGGCGTCCGTGCCGAACACCACGTCCTGCAAGGGGCGTTCGAGGGTGGAGTCGACCTGGGCGCACACCTCGTCGAAGGCGTCCGCGAACACCTCGAAGGTCTCGTGCAGTTCCCGTCCCATGCCGAGGCGCTGGGAGCCCTGTCCGGCGAAGAGGAAGGCGGTCCGGCCGCTTCCCGAGGCCGAGCCGGTGACCAGGCCGGGCCGGGCGTGGCCGGCGGCCAGGGCGTCCAGGCCGCGCACCAGTTCGTCGCGGTCGGTGCCGAGCACCACGGCGCGTTCCTCGAACACGGACCGGGTGGTCAGCAGCGCGGCGGCGGTGCGCGCCGGGTCCGTCGCCGGGCGGGACCGTACGAAGTCGGCGAGCCGCCGGGCCTGGTCGCGCAGGGCGGCGGGGGTACGGCCGGTGACCCTCCAGGGCACCGCCCCGGACGGCAGACGCAGGGCCTGCGGCACGGGCCCGGGCGTGCCGGGATCCGCGCCGGGCTCGTCCGGGGCCTGTTCCAGCACGACGTGGGCATTGGTGCCGGAGACGCCGAAGGCGGACACCCCCGCCCGGCGCGGACGGTCCGCCTGCCGCGGCCAGTCGGTGTTCTCCTGCACCAGCCCGACGGCACCGGCCGTCCAGTCCACGCGGGTGGTGGGCTCGCCGGCGTGCAGGGTGCGCGGGAGCAGGCCGTGGTGTATGGCCAGCACCATCTTGATCACACCGGCGACGCCGGCGGCGGCCTGGGTGTGCCCGATGTTCGACTTCACCGACCCCAGCCACAACGGCCGCTCACGATCCTGGCCGTAGGTGGCCAGCAGTGCCTGCGCCTCGATCGGATCACCCAGCGCCGTACCCGTGCCGTGCGCCTCCACCGCGTCGACATCGCTCGGCACCAGACCACCGGCCGCCAGCGCGGCCCGGATCACCCGCTGCTGCGAAGGACCGTTCGGTGCCGTCAGACCGTTCGACGCACCGTCCTGGTTGACCGCGCTGCCCCGCACCACCGCCAGTACCCGGTGCCCGTTGCGCCGCGCATCCGACAGCCGCTCCACCACAACCACACCAACGCCCTCACCCCATCCCGTGCCGTCGGCACCCTCCGCGAACGCCTTGCACCGCCCGTCCACCGCAAGCCCCCGCTGCCGCGAGAACTCCACAAAGGCACCCGGCGTCGACATCACCGTCACCCCACCCGCCAACGCCAGATCACACTCACCCGCCCGCAACGCCTGCACCGCCAGATGCAGAGCAACCAGCGACGACGAGCAGGCGGTGTCCACCGTCACCGCGGGGCCTTCCAGGCCCAGCACGTACGACACCCGCCCCGACAGCACCGACGCGGTGATGCCGGTGGTCAGATGGCCGTCGGACTCCTCGGGCCGGTCGAGCATGAGCGCGAGGTAGTCCTGGCCGTTGGTGCCGGTGAACACGCCGGTACGGCTGCCGCGCAGCGCGCCCGGGTCGATGCCCGCACGTTCCAGTGCCTCCCAGGAGGTCTCCAGCAGCAGCCGCTGCTGGGGGTCCATGGTCGTGGCCTCGCGGGGCGATATGTCGAAGAACGTGGAGTCGAACAGCGGTGCGTCGTAGAGGAACGCTCCCTGGCGGGCGTACGTGGTGCCGACGCCGCCCGCCGCGTCGAGGACACCGTCGAGGTCCCAGCCGCGGTCGGCGGGGAAGTCGGCGACGGTGTCGCGGCCCTCGGTGAGCAGCCGCCAGAACTCCTCGGGCGTGTCCGCACCGCCGGGAAAGCGGCAGCCGAGACCGACGATCGCGACGGGCTCCTGGCGGCTCGTCTCGATGTCGTGAAGACGCTTGCGGGTCTGGCGGAGGTCCGCCGTCACCCTTTTCAGGTAGTCCCGCAGCTTCTCTTCATTGCTCGCCATCGTGCTCCACTTCCTCGCGAAAAAGCCGTGAACGGTCCCGTCGCCCGAGCCGGGTGGTCAGATCCCGAATTCCTTGTCGATCAGGTCGAACATCTCGTCGTCCGTAACCCCGTCCAGTTCGGCGATCGCGTCGTCCGTCTCGTCGGCGGCGTCGGCGCCGGTCCACATCGCCAGCAGTCCGCGCAGCTTCGCCGTGATCTCCGGGTGGGCCTCGCCGCCGGCCCCGGCCTCGGTCGCGAGGACCCCCGCCAGCCGGTCGATCTCGGCGACGACCCCGGACTTCGCGTCCAGGCCGTCGTCGGAGCCGGCCAGTTCGGCGCCCAGATGGCGCGCGATGTCCACCGGTGCCGGATAGTCGAACACCAGGGTCGCCGGCAGCCGGAGTCCGGTGGCCGCGCCGAGCCGGTTGCGCAGCTCCACGGCGGTCAGCGAGTCGAACCCGGCCTCGCGGAACGCACGGACCGGATCCACCGCGTCGGACCTGGCGTGGCCCAGGACCACGGCCGCCTGCTCCCGCACCAACTGGACCAGCGCAGCGGAACGTTCGTCGGCGCCCAGTCCAGCCAGCCGCTGCCGCAGCGCGTCGGCGTCCGCACCGGACGCCGCGTCCCGCAGCGCGGCCTCGGCCTGCGGGATCTCCCCCAGCAGGGCCGTGGTCCGCCCGGCGGCGAACGCCGGGGCGAACCGCGTCCAGTCGACCCGTGCCACGACGGCGGCCGGATCGCCGGCGCCCACCAGCCGCTCCATCGCCACCAGGGCCGGCTCGGCGTCGAGTCCGGTCAGTCCGCGGCGGCGCAGGTACTCCTCGACACCGCCGTCGGCCGCCATGCCGTCCTGCGCCCACGGCCCCCAGGCCACGGACGTGGCCGGAAGCCCGGCCGCCCTGCGCTGCTCGGCGAGGGTGTCCAAGTAGGCGTTGGCGGCGGCGTAGTTGCCCTGGCCCGGCGAGCCGACCGAGCCCGCGAAGGAGGAGAACAGCACGAACGCCGACAGCTCCCGGTCCCTCGTCAGCACGTCGAGGTTGCGCGCGGCGACGGCCTTGGCGCGCAGGACGGCCGCGAAGCGCTCCGGGGTGAGCGCCTCCACGAGCCCGTCGTCGAGGATGCCGGCCGTGTGCACCACCGCGTCCGCGGGATGTTCGGCCAGCAGCGCCGCGAGAGCGTCCCGGTCCGCCGCGTCACAGGCGGCCACGGTCACCCGTACGCCCGAGGCGGCGAGTTCGGCGCGCAGATCGGGCGCGCCGGGCGCGTCGAGGCCGCGCCTGCTGATCAGGACGAGGTGCTCGGCGCCCTGCGCGGCGGCCCAGCGGGCCACCCTGGCGCCCAGAGCGCCCGTCCCGCCCGTGATCAGCACGGTGCCCGAGGGACGCCATCCCGCGCCGAGGTCGCCGGGAACCGTGCGGGCGAGCCGCCGCCCGAAGACACCGGTCGCCCGGATCGCCACCTGGTCCTCTCCCGTACGGCCCGTGAGGACGCCGACGAGACGGCCCGCCGTTCGCCGGTCGACGGCCTGGGGCAGGTCGACCAGACCGCCCCAGCCCTCGGGGTGCTCCAGCGCCGCGACCCGGCCCAGTCCCCAGACCGCGCCCTGCGCCGGGTCGGGCGCCCGGTCGGACCGGTTCACCGAGACCGCTCCCCTGGTCAGTGCCCACAGCGGAGCCGCGAGGTGGGCATCGCCCGACGCCTGCAGGAGTACGGCGGTGGCGGCGGGGCCGGCCGGAAGACCGTCACCGGCGGCGGAGCGCCCGGCGTCCGCCCCGTCATCCGCGGTGTGCCCGCCGTGCGGCTCGGACAGCGCGAGGAAGGACAGGACACCGGCGACCGGCTCCTCCCCCGCCGCCGCGGCCAGCAGCGCGGCGAGCGCGGCCCGGTCGGCGCCGGGCTCGTACATCACCGGCACCACCTCGGCCCCGTAGGCGGCGAGGCCTTCCAGGACGGCGCCGCTCCAGGCGTCTTCCCGCGACCCGGCGGGCAGCACGGCCAGCCAGCGGCCCGGCAGCGCGGCGCCGGACATCGCGCCGAGCGGCTTCCAGGTGATGCCGTAGAGCCAGTCGTCGACCCTGGACTGCTCCCGCTGTCCGCGCCACCACGACGACAGCGCGGGCAGCAGCCCGTCCAGCGCGTCCTGGGCCACACCGAGCGAGTCGGCCAGCGCACGGCCGTCGCCCCGCTCGACCGCGGTCCAGAAACCGGCGTCCGCGCGGTCGGCGGAGCCCGCCGCGGACTGACCGCCCGGACGCGCGCCCTCGGGCCAGAACCGCTCACGCTCGAAGGCGTAGGTGGGCAGGTCCACCACGGTCGCCCCGGCCGGAGCGAAGACGGCGCGCCAGTCCACCTGGCCGCCGTGCAGCCGCAGGCCCGCGACCGCGGAGAGGATCGACCGGGCTTCGGAGCGGTCCTTGCGCAGCGTCGGGGTCAGCAGACGGCCCTCCGCGTCACCCTCGAGACTCCCCTGCGCCAGGGCGGTCAGCGTGCCGTCCGCACCCAGCTCCACGCACCGCGACACGCCCTGCCCGTCCAGACACCGCACCGCATCGGCGAACCGCACCGCCCGCCGCACATGCTCCACCCAGTACTCCGGCGAGGCCAGCTCCTCAGCCGCCGCTGCCTCACCGGTGACGGTCGAGACGACCGGTATCCGCGCCTGCCCGTACGACAGACTCGCGGCCACCGCCCGGAAGTCCTCCAGCATCGGATCCATCAGCGGGGAGTGGAAGGCATGGCTGACACGCAAAGCCGTGACCTTACGGCCCCGGGCACGGAAACCTTCCGCGATCTCCCCGACCGCCTCCCCCGCACCCGAAATCACCACCGACTGGGGTCCGTTGACCGCCGCGACACCCACCCGATCACCGAGCAGAGGCAGGACCTCGTCCTCGGTGGCCTGGAGCGCCACCATCGCACCACCGGCCGGAAGCGCCTGCATCAGCCGGCCCCGCGCCACCACCAGACGACACGCATCCGACAACGACCACACACCGGCCACATACGCGGCCGCGATCTCACCGATCGAATGCCCGACCAGCACGTCCGGGCGTACGCCCCACGACTCCAGCAGCCGGAACAGCGCCACTTCGAGGGCGAAGAGGGCCGGTTGCGCGAACTCCGTCCGGTTCAGACGCTCGGCGTCCTCCCCGAACACCACCTCCCGCAGATCGAAGGGGAGTTCCGCACCCACGGCGTCGAAAGCCTCGGCGAACACCGGAAACGTCTCGTACAACTCACGCCCCATGCGCAGGCGTTGCGAACCCTGCCCCGCGAACAGGAAGGCGAGCCGTCGGCCCGAGCGGCCGGGTGTGCCGGTGAGGACGGCGGTGTCCTGCTCGCCGATCGCCAGTGCGCGCAGTCCACGCAGCACTTCGGCGCGGTCGGCGCCCAGGACGACGGCGCGGTGCTCCAGCCAGGGCCGCAGGGACGACGAGAGGCCCAGGTCGCTCAGGCGCAGTCCGGGGTCGGCGTCGAGGTGAGCCCACAGCCGTTCGGCCTGGCCGCGCAGGGCGCCCTCGGAAGCGGCGGACAGGGCGATCGGGGTAAGGGGCAACTCCTCCGGGACCGCGGCCGGTTCGGGGGTGTCCAGGTCGGGGGACGTGGCGGCGGTGTCGGGTGACTGCTCGATGATGACGTGGGCGTTGGTGCCGCTGATGCCGAAGGACGACACGCCTGCGCGCCGGGGACGGTTCGGCGGTTCCGGCCACTGCCGGTTCTCCGTGAGCAGGGTGATGTCACCGGCCGACCAGTCGACGAAGGGCGACGGCTCCTCGGCGTGCAGGGTGCGGGGCAGAACGCCGTGGCGCATCGCCATCACCATCTTGATGACGCCGCCGACACCGGCCGCCGCCTGTGTGTGACCGATGTTGGACTTCAACGAGCCCATCCACAGGGTCTGTTCGCGGTCCTGGCCGTAGGTGGCCAGGAGGGCCTGGGCCTCGATCGGGTCGCCGAGCGGTGTGCCCGTGCCGTGCGCCTCGACCGCGTCCACGTCGGCGGGCCGCAGACCGGCTCCCGCCAGCGCCTGCCGGATCACGCGCTCCTGCGAGGGGCCGTTGGGTGCGGTCAGGCCGTTGGAGGCGCCGTCCTGGTTGACGGCCGAGCCGGCGACCACGGCCAGCACGCGATGCCCGTTGCGCCGCGCGTCCGACAGGCGCTCCAGCGCCAGCATGCCGATGCCCTCGGACCAGGCCGTACCGTCGGCTCCGGCCCCGAAGGACTTGCAGCGGCCGTCGGAGGCCAGCCCGCGCTGCTGGCTGAAGTCGACGAAGGTGTCCGGCGTGGACATCACCATGACACCGCCGGTGAGGGCGAGGTCGCATTCGCCGGCCCGCAGCGACTGTGCGGCGAGATGCAGGGTGACCAGGGAGGAGGAGCAGGCGGTGTCGACCGTCATCGCCGGGCCCTCCAGGCCGAAGGTGTAGGCGATACGGCCGGAGTGGACGCTGCTGGTGTTTCCGGTGAGCAGGTAGCCGTCGGAGTCGTGCTCCCCTTCGCGCAGGCAGGAGTTGTAGTCCTGGCCCATGACGCCGGCGAACACCCCGGTGCGGCTGCCGCGCAGCGCGGTCGGGTCGATGCCGGCCCGCTCCAGGACCTCCCAGGACACCTCCAGCAGCAACCGCTGCTGCGGGTCCATCGCCAGTGCCTCGCGCGGTGAGATCCCGAAGAGTCCGGCGTCGAAGGACGCTGCGTCGTAGAGGAAGCCGCCCCGGCGGACGTAGGTCCTGCCGAGCCGGCCGGGCTCGGGGTCGTACAGCTCCTCCAGGTCCCAGCCGCGGTCGGCCGGGAAGTCACCGATCGCGTCCACGCCCTCGCTGACCAGTCGCCAGAGATCCTCGGGCGACTCGACGCCGCCGGGGAACCGGCAGGCCATGCCCACGATGACCACGGGGTCGTCGTCCGTGCCCTTCCAGGCGGGCAGCGCCGCACCATGGGCCTCGGCGGTGTCGCCGGCGAGCGCGGTCAGCAGGTGCCGGGCGAGCGCGAGGGGCGACGGGTGGTCGAAGACCAGTGTGGCGGGCAGGCGCAGCCCGGTCGTCGCGTTGACGCGGTTGCGCAGCTCGACCGAGGTCAGTGAGTCGAAGCCGAGTGTCTTGAAGGCCTGGTCCGGTTCCACGTCGGCGGCGGAGGCGTGGCCGAGCACCTGGGCCACCAGGCCGGAGACCAGTTCCAGCAGGAACGGTTCGCGTTCGGCGGAGGGCAGGGCCAGCAGCCGGCCGCGCAGTTCGTCGCCGCCGGTGGCGTGACCGCCGGTGTGCGCGGTGCGCCGGGCCGGGCCACGCACCAGCCCACGCAACAGCGCGGGCGGGTCGGGGAGTTCGCGCAGCGCCCGGAGGTCGAGGTTGACGGGGAGGAGGAAGGCGGGCTCGCCGTCCCGGAGTACGGCGTCGAGCACCGCGAGGCCCTGCTCGACGGCGAGCGGCCGTACGCCGCCGCGCGCCATGCGCCTCAGGTCGGCTTCGGTCAGCCCCGCGGTCATGCCCGCGCCGGGTGCCCAGGGACCCCAGGCGAGCGAGACCGCGGGCAGGCCGAGGTTGCGGCGGCACCGGGCGATGGCGTCCAAGTACGCGTTGGCCGCCGCGTAGTTGGCCTGTCCGGCGCCGCCGAAGGTGGCCGACACAGAGGAGAACAGCACGAACGCGGCCAGGTCCAGGTCGCGGGTGAGCGCGTC
Source organism: Streptomyces sp. NPDC001381 (assembly GCF_042895685.1). Lineage (NCBI taxonomy): Bacteria > Bacillati > Actinomycetota > Actinomycetes > Kitasatosporales > Streptomycetaceae > Streptomyces > Streptomyces sp. NPDC001381. Next base: position 124,983 of record NZ_JBIAWO010000013.1, read on the forward strand.
GAGGTGTGCGGCCGCGTCCGCCTTGGGACGCAGCACCGTGAGCAGTCGTTCCTCGGTCAGCGACGCCAGTACGCCGTCGTCGACGACACCGGCGGTGTGGATCACTCCGGTCAGCGGGCGGTCGGCCGGGACGGACGCCAGCAGGCCTTCCAGGGCCTGCCGGTCGGCCACGTCGCAGGCCGCGACGGTGACGTGGGCGCCCAGGTCGGTGAGGGCGGTGGTGAGTTCGGCCGCGCCCGGCGCCCCGGGTCCGCGCCGGCCCGCCAGCAGCAGGTGGCGTACGCCGTGCTCGGTGACCAGGTGACGCGCGACCAGGGCGCCCAGCCCGCCGGTGCCGCCGGTGACGAGGACGGTGCCGTCCGCGAGGCGCACCGTGTCGCTCTCGCTGCCGGCGCCGGTGGTGGCGGAGGGGGCGGTGGTGGCGGAGGGGGCGGGCAAGGCTGCGAAGGCCAGCCGCGGAACGAGTACCTCGTCCCCTCGGACGACCAGTTCGGCCTCGGCGGCGGGGAGTTCCGGTCCGGTGAGAAGCGTGACCAGTGTGCTCCAGGATTCCGGCGTGCCGTCCAGGTCGGCCAGTGCGAAACGGCCGGGGTTCTCCGTGCGGGCCGAGCGCGTCAGACCCCACAGAGCGGCCAGCGCCGGATCCGACTCCTCGTTCGGCCGCACCGCCACCGCGCCCCGGGTGACGACGACGAGCCGGGCCTCCGTGAGCTCGTCGGCCGCCAGCCAGTCCTGTACGAAGGTGAGCGCGGCGGCGGTGACGGCGTGGGCCGCGGCGGAGGAGCCGCACAGCGAGGCGTCGGCGGGGCTGCTCCAGGGCAGCAGCACGGTCCGGGGGACGGGGTCGCCGTCGTGCACGGCCCGGGTCAGCTCCGACCAGGTGCGGGCGGGGACGGCAGGGTGTACGGCCGTGGGGTGGTCGTCCGGGGCCGCGTGGTCCGTCAGCAGGACCGTACGGCCGTCGGCGGGCGGTGCCGTCCCGGCGGAGGCCGGGGCCGAGGACGGGGACGCCGACGGCAACGGCGTCCAGTCGATCACGTACGTCCCGGCGGAGGCGCCCGTGCCCGCGGGGGAAGCGCCGGCCACCCCCTCGGCGGGCACCTCGCGCAGCACCAGCGACTCGACGGTGGCGACGGTGCCACCCGACGGGTCGGCCACGTGCAGGGACACCGCGTCGGGGCCCGCCGGAACCACCCGCACCCGCAGGGCGCGGGCCCCGGACGCGTGCAGGGACAGCCCGCGCCAGGAGAACGGCAGTCGTCCGGCGCCCGCGCCACCGAGGGGACCGAGGAGGACGGCGTGCAGGGCCGAGTCGAGCAGCGCGGGATGCACTCCGAAGCGGCCCGCGAGCGCCTCGTGCTCCTCCGGCAGGACGACCTCGGCGAACACCTCGTCGCCCCGCCGCCACACAGTGCGCAGCCCCTGGAACACCGGCCCGTACGCGAGCCCGGCAGCGGCGAACCGGTCGTACACGTCGGCCACGGGGCGGGGCTCGGCACCCTGCGGGGGCCATACGGCAAAGTCGCAGCCCGCGTCGGAGGGCGCCTCCGCCGCCGTGTCCGGAGCCAGCAGACCTCCGGCGTGCAGCACCCACGGTGTGTCGTCCGAGGCGTCCTCGGGGCGTGAGTGCACCTCCACCGTGCGGCGTCCCGAGTCGTCGGACTCGCCGACGGTGACCCGCAGGCGGACCATGCCCTGCTCCGGCACCAGCAGCGGCACCGCGATCGTCAGCTCCTCGACCCGGGTGCAGCCCACCTGGTCGCCGGCGCGCAACGCCAGTTCGGCCCAGCCCGTACCCGGGAAGACCACCGCGCCCAGGACGTCGTGGTCCCGCAGCCACGGCTGGGAGCTCAGCGCCAGGCGTCCGGTCAGCACCACTCCGCCGTCCGCGAGTTCGACGGCGGCGCCGAGCAGCGGGTGGCCCGCCGCGTCGAGCCCGGCGGCGGCCAGGTCTCCGGGACGGCTGTGCGACGCCTGCGGCCAGAACCGCTTCCGCTGGAAGACGTACGTCGGCAGCTCCACGGCGCCGGCACCGCCGACGGGCAGGACGGCGCTCCAGTCCACGTCGGCGCCCGCGGTGAACAGGGTGGCGAGGGCGGCGAGGAGCGAGGTGGCCTCGGGCCGGTCCTTGCGCAGCACCGGCACGAGCACCGTGGCCCCGGCGTCGTCGAGCGACGCCTGGGCGAGAGCGGTGAGGGTGCCGTCCGGGCCGAGCTCGACACAACGGCCCACGCCCTGCTCGGAGAGCGCGCGGACGGCGTCCGCGAAACGCACCGGCCGACGCACGTGCCGCACCCAGTAGTCCGGCGACATCAGTTCCTCGGCGGTGGCGGCCGTCCCGGTCACCGTGGAGACGAACGCCAGCCTCGGCCGCTCGTACGTCAGGCTCTCCGCGACCTTGCGGAAGTCGGCCAGCATCGGCTCCATCAGCGGCGAGTGGAAGGCGTGGCTGACCCGCAGCGCCGTGACCTTGCGGTCCCGGTGACGGAAGTGGGCAGCGATGTCCTCGACGGCCTCCGCCGCACCCGAGATCACCACCGCCTGCGGTCCGTTGACCGCCGCGATACCCACCTCGTCACCGAGGAACGGCAGGACCTCGTCCTCGGTGGCCTGGAGCGCCACCATCGCGCCACCGGCCGGAAGCGCCTGCATCAGCCGGCCCCGCGCCACCACCAGACGACACGCGTCAGCCAGCGACCACACACCGGCCACATGCGCGGCGGCGATCTCACCGATGGAGTGACCGGCGAGGACGTCCGGGCGTACGCCCCACGACTCCAGCAGCCGGAACAGTGCCACTTCGAGGGCGAAGAGGGCGGGCTGGGTGAACTCCGTCCGGTTCAGCAGGTCGGCGTCCTCGCCGAACACCACCTCCCCGAGACCGAAGGGGAGTTCCGCATCCACGGCGTCGAAAGCCTCGGCGAAGACGGGACAGGTGTCGTACAACTCCCGTCCCATTGCGAGGCGCTGCGATCCCTGCCCCGCGAAGAGCAGAGCCGTCTTGCCCGCCCGCGTCTGCGCACCACGGATCAGTCCTGGGGCATCGGCACCCTCCGCCAGTGCGTGCAGTCCCCTCAGCAAGTCGTCCCGGTCGGCGGCCAGGACGACCGCGCGGTGTTCCAGGGCGGTGCGTGTGGTGGCCAGTGCGAGGGCGGCTTGAGGGAGTGAGAGGTCGGGTTGCGCCTCGACGAAGGCCGCCAGCTTCTCGGCCTGGGCCGGCAGTGCACCGCCGGCCGCGGACATCACCCAGGGCAGGACGCCCGGGACCGACTGCGCCTCGTCCGTTGCGATGGCCTCCGCGGGAGGAGCCTCTTCGAGGATGACGTGGGCGTTGGTGCCGCTGATGCCGAAGGACGAGACGCCGGCACGGCGGGGCCGGTCGGAGGGCTGGGGCCACTCGGTGTTGTCGGTCAGCAGAGTGATCTCCCCTGCCGTCCAGTCGACGTGGGAGGAGGGTTCGTCCAGGTGCAGGGTGCGGGGCAGTACTCCGTGGCGCATCGCCATCACCATCTTGATGACGCCGCCGACACCGGCCGCCGCCTGCGTGTGACCGATGTTCGACTTCAACGAGCCCAGCAGGAGCGGCTGTTCGCGGTCCTGTCCGTAGGTGGCCAGGAGGGCCTGGGCCTCGATCGGGTCGCCGAGCGGGGTGCCCGTGCCGTGCGCCTCGACCGCGTCCACATCGGCGGGCCGCAGACCGGCTCCCGCCAGCGCCTGCCGGATCACCCGCTGCTGCGAAGGACCGTTCGGCGCCGTCAGACCGTTCGACGCACCATCCTGGTTGACGGCCGAGCCGGCCACGACCGCCAGCACCCGGTGCCCGTGGCGCCGCGCGTCCGACAACCGCTCCACCAGCAGCAGCCCCACACCCTCCGACCACGCCGTACCGTCCGCGCCGTCCGAGAACGCCTTGCACCGGCCGTCCACCGCAAGCCCCCGCTGCCGCGAGAACTCCACGAACATCTCCGGCCCCGCCATCACCGTCACACCACCCGCCAGCGCCAGGTCACACTCACCGGAGCGCAGGGCCTGAGCCGCCAGGTGCAGGGCCACCAGCGACGACGAACACGCCGTGTCGACCGTCACCGCAGGACCCTCGAAACCGAACGTGTACGCGATACGACCCGAGGCGACACTCCCCGTCGAACCGGTCAGCAGATAGCCGTCGGAGTCGTGCTCCCCGGCGCGCATGCAGGAGCCGTAGTCCTGGGTGATCGCGCCGGCGAAGACACCGGTCCGGCTGCCGCGCAGCGCCGCCGGGTCGATCCCCGCCCGCTCCAGCACCTCCCACGACGTCTCCAGCAGCAACCGCTGCTGCGGATCCATCGCCAACGCCTCACGCGGCGAGATCCCGAAGAGCGTGGAATCGAACAGGGCGGCGTCGTAGAGGAAACCGCCCTGGCGGACGTAGGTACGACCGACCAGGCCCGGCTCGGGGTCGTAGAGGCCGTCGAGGTCCCAGCCGCGATCCGTCGGGAAGCCTCCGATCGCGTCACGCCCCTCGCTGACCAGTCGCCACAGGTCCTCGGGCGAGCCGACACCGCCCGGGAACCGGCATGCCATGCCGACGATCACCACCGGATCGTCGGACACAGTCGTCGGCACGGGCAGGGCGGACGCCGTGTCGGCGGTCTCGTCTCCGTCCGACAACTCGGACAGGAGGTACCGGGCCAGGGCGACCGGGGTCGGATAGTCGAAGACCAGGGTGGCGGGGAGTCTCATGCCGGTGGCGGCGCTCACGCGGTTGCGGAGCTCCACCGAGGTCAGGGAGTCGAAACCGAGGGCCTTGAACGCCTGGTCAGCCTCCAGGTCGGCGGCGGACGCGTGGCCCAGGACGGAGGCGGCCTGTCCGCACACGAGGTCCAGCAGGAACTTTTCCCGCTCGGGCTCGGGAAGCCCTCTGACGCGTCGGCCGAGGTCGGCCGTCCCTCCGACCGCCGCCTGTGCCTCCGCGGCCCGGCGCCCGGGCGCGCGCACGAGGGAGCGCAGCAGATCGGGGAGCCGGCCACGTCTGCGGAGCGCCGCGAGGTCGAGGTTGATCGGCAGCACCGCCGCTCGTTCGAGTGCCGGGCCGATCTCCAGGGCGGCGTCGAACAGCCCGAGGCCCTGCTCGGGGACAAGGGGCTGCATGCCCTCGCGGGCCATGCGGCGCAGGTCCGCCTCGGCCAGTTCGGCGGTCATGCCCGCGCCCGGTGCCCACGGCCCCCATGCCAGGGACACGGCGGGCAGGCCGGCGGCGCGGCGGGTGGCGGCGAAGGCGTCCAGGAAGGCGTTGGCGGAAGCGTAGTTGGCCTGACCCGGGCTGCCGAACGTACCGGCCACCGAGGAGAAGACCACGAACGCGGAGAGGTCGGCTTCGCGGGTCAGCTCATGCAGATGCGCCACCGCGTCGACCTTCGGCCGCAGCACCCTCGCGAGCCGCTCCCCGGTGAGGGACGACACCACCCCGTCGTCCAGGACGCCCGCCGTGTGGATCACCGCGGTCAGCGGATGGGCGGCGGGGACGGCCGCGAGGGCGGCGGAGAGCTGGTCACGGTCGGCCACGTCCAGTGCCGTCACCTCGACCTCGGCACCCAACTCCGTCAGCTCATCGACGAGTTCGGATGCGCCAGGCGCTTCCAGGCCGCGCCGGCTGGCCAGCAGCAGATGCCGCACGCCGTGCCCGGTCACCAGACGACGGGCCACCAGCGCGCCCAGACCACCCGTACCACCGGTCACCAGGACCGTCCCGTCGGGATCCATCGGCGCCGGGACCGTGAGGACCACCTTGCCCACATGCCGCGCCTGCGACAGGTACCGGAACGCCTCCGGAGCCCTGCGCACGTCCCAGCAGGTGACCGGAAGGGGCCGCAGGACGTCTGCTTCGAAGAGTGCCACCAGCTCGGCCAGCATCCGGCCGATCCGCTCCGGATCCACATCCATCAGATCGAACGCCTGATAGACCACCCCCGCATGCTCACCAGCCACCGCCTCCGGGTCCCGGATGTCCGTCTTGCCCATCTCCAGGAACCGGCCACCACGCGGCAGCAGACGCAACGACGCATCCACGAACTCACCCGCCAGCGAGTCCAGTACGACGTCCACACCCCGGCCGCCGGTCGCAGCCAGGAACGCCGCCTCGAAGTCCGTGTCACGGGACGAGGCGATGTGCGTGGCGTCCAGGCCCAGCTCCCGCAGCGTGTCCCACTTGCCGGCACTCGCCGTGCCGAACACCTCGGCCCCCAGATACCGCGCCAACTGCACCGCCGCCATACCCACACCACCGGCAGCCGCATGCACCAGCACCGACTCCCCCGGCCGCACCACGCCCAGCTCGGTCAGCGCGTAATACGCCGTCAGGAACACGATCGGCGTGGACGCCGCCTGCGCGAACGTCCAGCCCCGCGGAATCCGGGCCACCGTCCGCGCGTCCGCCACCGCCACCGGCCCGAAAGCACCCGAGAACATGCCGAACACCCGGTCACCCACCGCCAGCCCCGACACACCCGGGCCGACCTCGGTCACCACACCCGCACCCTCCAGACCGAAGTCCCTCGCATCCCCCGGATACATGCCGAGCGCGTTCAACACATCACGGAAATTCACACCCGCCGCACGCACAGCGATCCGAACCTGCTGCTCCGCCAGCTCGACCGAAGGAACCGCACACAGCGCCAGCCCCTCCAGCGTCCCCCTCTCCACGACGTCCAGCCGCCATTCCGGCTGCCCCTCGGGCACCGTCAGAGCCGAAGCCGACGCCGCACGCACCAGACGCGGAACGAAGACACCCCCCGCGCGTACCGCGAACTCGGACTCACCGGAGGCCAGCGCACCACCCACCACGGCCCACGACTCGTCCGCACCGTCCACGTCGACCAGCACGAACCGCCCCGGATTCTCCGCCCGGGCCGACCGCACCAGACCCCACACCGCCGACAGCACCGGATCCGCAGCCCCGCCGTCCCACGCCACCGCCCCCTCGGTCACCACCACCAGACGGCCACCCCCGAACCGCTCCTCCGCCAGCCAGTCGGTGAGGAGGCCGAGCACCTGCCTGGTCGTCTCGTGGACGGACTCGGTGGTGTCGTCGGCCGGGCGCTCGACCCGGACGAGCACATCGGCGGGCACGGTCTCGTCGGGGCCCGGCAGAGCGGTACGGGCAGCCGCCGGAACGGGGGCCGGGCTCGTGGGGATCTTCACCCAGTCGGTCTGGAAGAGGTGGTCGACGTGACCGCCGTCCGCCGCCACCAGGCCGCCGGACGCCTCCCGCAACACCAGCGACTCCACCGAGGCCACCAGCCCGCCCGCCGGATCCGCCAGCTCCAACGCCACCGAGTCCGGCCCCAACACCACCAAACGCACACGCAACGCACACGCACCCGACGCCCACAACGACACCCCGGACCACGAGAAAGGCAACCGCGCCCGCCCCTCCCCCACCACCGACGTGAACATCACCGCATGCAACGCCGCATCCACCAACGCCGGATGCGCCCCGAACCGCTCCGCAACCGCCTCCTGCCCCTCCGGCAACGCGACCTCGGCGAAAACCTCCCCACCACGACGCCACACCCCACGCAGGCCTTGGAACACCGGCCCGTACGACAACCCCAGCCCGGCGAAACGCTCGTACACACCCTCCACCGACTCCGCCACCGCACCCCGCGGCGGCCACACACCGAAATCGAAACCACCGGCGGACGACGAGTCCGAAGCCTCGCACAGCGCCCCGGTCACATGGAGGGTCCACGGATCGGAGTCGAGGGCGTCGTCGGCACGGGAGTGGATCTCCAGCGTGCGTCGGCCGGCATCGTCCCCCGCACCCACCCGCACCTGAACCCGGACCCCACCCCGCTCCGGCACCACCAACGGCGCCGCGATCGTCAGATCCTCCACCCCGTCACAGCCCACCTCACCACCGGCCCGCAACGCCAACTCCAGGAAACCCGTCCCCGGAAACACCACCACACCCGCCACCACATGATCACGCAACCACTCCTGCGCAACCAACGACAACCGACCCGTCAACAACAGACCATCCCCACCGGCCAACTCCACCGCGGCACCCACCAACGGATGCCCCGCCGCACCCAACCCCACCGCACCCAGATCCCCGTGCGTCGAGCCCGCGTCCCGGGACCAGAAGCGGCGCCGCTGGAACGCGTAGGTCGGCAGGGGGACCTGCTCGTGAGCCGGGCCGGTCCGCTCGTCGTGGGGATACGCCGTCTCCCAACGGACCGGAAGACCGCTGACATGGAGCTGGGCGAGGGCGGCGAGGAAGCTCTCCGGCTCGGGCCGGTCCTTGCGCAGGGCGGTCGCGAAGACGGGGGAAGCGCCGTCCATGCAGCTCTGGGCCAGGGCGGTCAGCTGGCCGTCGGGGCCCAGTTCCAGCAGCCGGCCGACCTTGCGTTCCGCCAGGGCACGTACGCCGTCGGCGAAGCGGACCGGCCGGCGGACGTGCCGCACCCAGTAGTCCGGGGAGGTGAGTTCGTCGGGGTCGGCCGGGCGGCCGGTGACATTGGAGACCACGGCGATGCGCGGGGCGCTGTAGGTGAGGGTCTCGGCCACGGCCCGGAAGTCGTCGAGCATCGGATCCATCAGCGGGGAGTGGAAGGCATGGCTGACACGCAAGGCCGTGACCTTGCGGCCCCGGGCACGGAAACCTTCCGCGATCTCCCCGACCGCCTCCCCCTCACCCGAAATCACCACCGCCTGCGGACCGTTGACCGCCGCGATGCCCACCTCGTCACCGAGCAGCGGCAGGACCTCGTCCTCGGTGGCCTGGAGCGCCACCATCGCACCGCCCGACGGCAGGGCCTGCATCAGCCGGCCCCGCGCCACCACCAGACGACACGCGTCCGCCAGCGACCACACCCCCGCCACATGAGCGGCCGCGATCTCACCGATCGAATGCCCGACCAGCACGTCCGGACGCACACCCCACGACTCCAGCAGCCGGAACAGCGCCACTTCGAGGGCGAAGAGGGCCGGTTGCGCGAACTCCGTCCGGTTCAGACGCTCGGCGTCCTCACCGAACACCACCTCCCGCAAGCCGAAGGGGAGTTCCGCATCCACCGCGTCGAAGGCGTCCGCGAACACCGGATACGTCTCGTACAACTCCCGTCCCATGCCCAGGCGTTGCGAGCCCTGGCCGGTGAACAGGACGGCCAGTCGGCCGCCGGGCCGGGCGCTTCCCGTGACGGTGTGGGGGTGGGATTCGTCGGCGGCCACGGCGGTGAGGCCGGTGCGCAGGTCGGTGAGGGTGCGGCCGGTGATCACGGCCCGGTGTTCGAAGGTGGAGCGGGTCGTGACGAGGGCGCGGCCGATGGCGGCCGGGTGCGGGTGGGGCTCGTCTCCGAGGTGCGCGAGCAGGCGTGCGGCCTGTGCGTGGAGGGCAGCGCGGGTGCGCGCGGACAGTACCCAGGGCAGGGGGTGTGCGCCGGTCGGGCGGTCGGGGCGCCCGGCCGTGGGAGCGGGAGCGGTGGTCGCGGGTGTCTGGTCCGTCTCGCTCTGCGGGTCGCGCGGTTCCGGCGCGGGCGCCTCCTCGACGATCAGGTGGGCGTTGGTGCCGCTGATGCCGAAGGAGGAGACGGCCGCCCGGCGCGGCCGGTCGCCGAGGCGGGGCCAGGGCTGCTCATGGGTGAGCAGGCGGAGGTCGGCGGCGGTCCAGTCGATGTGCCGGGACGGCTCGTCGGCGTGCAGGGTGCGGGGCAGCAGGCCGTGGCGCATGGCCAGGACGAGTTTGATGACGCCTGCGACGCCGGCGGCCGCCTGGGTGTGACCGATGTTGGACTTCACGGAGCCGAGCCACAGGGGGCGGTCCTCGGGTCGTGCGGCGCCGTAGGTGGCCAGCAGCGCCTCCGCCTCGATGGGGTCGCCGAGCGGGGTGCCGGTGCCGTGGGCCTCGATGGCGTCGATGTCCTCGGCGGACAGGCCGGCGTCGGCCAGGGCCGAGCGGATGACCCGTTCCTGGGCGGGGCCGTTGGGGGCGGTCAGGCCGTTGGACGCGCCGTCCTGGTTGACCGCGCTGCCGCGGATCACGGCGAGGACGGGGTGGCCGTTGCGGCGGGCGTCGGAGAGGCGTTCCAGGAGCAGCATGCCGGCGCCCTCGGCGGGGCCGAAGCCGTTGGCGGCGGCGGAGAACGCCTTGCACCGGCCGTCGGCGGCGAGCGCGCGCTGCCGTCCGAAGTCGACGAACATCTCGGGACCGGACATGACGGTCACGCCGCCGCCGAGCGCCAGATCGCACTCGCCGGAGCGCAGGGACCGTACGGCGAGATGGAGAGCGACCAGCGAGGAGGAGCACGCCGTGTCGACCGTGACGGCGGGGCCCTCCAGACCGAAGGAGTAGGCGATGCGGCCGGAGGCGACGCTGATGGTGCTGCCGGTGAGCAGATGGCCGCCGAGGTCGGCCTGGGAGTCGTGGGAGCGCGGCAGGTAGTCCTGGGCGATGGCGCCGACGAACACGCCGGTGGACGAGCCGCGCAGGGAGGCGGGCAGGATGCCCGCGCGCTCGACGGTCTCCCAGGAGGTCTCCAGCAGCAGCCGTTGCTGCGGGTCCATGGCCTGGGCCTCGCGGGGCGAGATCTCGAAGAACTCGGCGTCGAACAGCGGCGCCTCGTGCAGGAAGCCGCCCTCGCGGACGTACGAGGTCCCGGGCCGGTCGGGGTCGGGGTCGTACAGCGCGTCCAGGTCCCAGCCGCGGTCGGCCGGGAAGGGGGTGACGGCGTCGGTTCCCGTGGACAGGAGCCGCCACAGTGCCTCGGGGGTGTCGGCCCCGTCGGGGAAGCGGCAGCCCATCGCGACGATCGCGACGGGTTCCTGCCGCTGTTCCTCGAGGTCCTGCAGACGTTTGCGTGTCTGACGAAGGTCGGCCGTGACCAGCTTGAGGTAGTCCCGCAGCTTCTCTTCGTTGCTCGCCATTCGATGCCACTTCCTAGGAGGAGCCCCGAGGGGGTCCGGAGACGTCGGGTCCTGAGCGGTCCGGGGTGGGTCGGGGTCAGGAAATGCCCAGCTCTTTGTTGATGAGGTCGAACATCTCGTCGTCCGTCGCGGATTCGAGTCCGGTGGCGGACGTCGTGGTGCCGTCAGCGCCGTTCGTGCCGTTCGTGCCGTTCGTGCCGTCCGTGCCGCTCTTGCCGCCCGTCCACCGGGCCAGCAGGTCCCGCAGTCGGGCGGTCACCTTGTCGTCGAGCGCGCCGTCACTCTCCGCGCCGTCGGCCGCGCGGTGCGCGTCGGCCATGACGGATTCGAGCTTGTCGAGTTCCGCGAGGAGGACGTCGGCCGGCCGTTCGTCCGGTGGTGCGCACTGGTCCAGCAGGTGACGGGCGAGGACCGCGGGCGTCGGATAGCTGAAGATCAGCGTGGCCCGCAGGGTGAGCCCGGTCGCCGTACCGAGCCGGTTGCGCATCTCGACCGCGGTGAGCGAGTCGAAGCCCAGCGACTTGAACGGCCGGTCGGCGTCGACCGCTTCGGGGTCGGAGTGCCCGAGGACCGCCGCGGTGTGGGTGCGGACCAGGTCCAGAGCGGCCCGCTGCCGTTCCTCGGCGGGGAGCGGGCGCAGCTGCTCGGTGAACGACAGCCCCGTACCGCTTCCGCCGTCCTGGGTGCCGCTCGCCGGGCCGGCGGTGTCCGCCGCGGCCCGCCGGACCGGGGTCCGGGCCAGCGCCTTGAGCAGGGCGGGAGGTTCGGCGCCGCGGCGTTCCAGCCCGGCCAGGTCGAGGCGGGTGGGCAGGAGCAGCGCCTGGTCGGCGGCGAGGGCCGCGTCGAACAGGGCGAGGCCCTCCTCCGCCGGGAGCGGGGCGAGGCCCATGCGGCCGATGCGCCGCAGGTCGGCGGCGCCGAGGGTGCCGGCCATGCCGTCGTCGGTCTCCCACAGGCCCCATGCCAGGGAGAGCGCGGGCAGTCCCTGGGCCCTGCGGTGCTGGGCCAGGGTGTCGAGGAAGGCGTTGGCGGCGGCGTAGTTGGCCTGTCCCTGGCTGCCGAAGGTGGCGGCCACGGAGGAGAAGAGGACGAACGCCGAAAGGGGCAGGTCGCGGGTCAGTTCGTGCAGGTTCCACGCGGCCTGTGACTTCGGGCGCAGGACGCGGTCGACGCGGTCGGGCGTCATGGCGTCGAGGATGCCGTCGTCGAGGATGCCGGCCGCGTGCACGACCGCGGTCAGCGGGCGCTCGGCGGGGATCGCCGCGAGCAGGCCGGCCAGGGCGTTCCGGTCGGCGATGTCGCAGGCCGTGACGGTGACGGTGGAACCCAGCCCGGTGAGTTCCGCGGTGAGCTCGGCGGCTCCCGGGGCGTCGGGGCCGCTGCGGCTGGTCAGCAGCAGATGGCGGACGCCGTGGCGGGTCACCAGGTGCCGGGCGAACAGAGCGCCGAGTGTGCCGGTGCCGCCGGTGATCAGGACGGTGCCGTGGGGGCGGGGGTGTGCCGCGGGGCGAGCGTGGTGGGCGGCTTCTCCGGTGTGTCCTGCGGTGGCCGGGTCTTGGGCGTGTCCGGGGCGTCCGGCGGGGGCCGGGCCTTCGGCGTTTTCGGTGCGTCCGGCGGTGAGCGGGTGTCCGGCCGTGGCCGGGTGTACCGCTGTGGCCGAGTGTCCGGCCGTGGCCGGGTGTACCGCTGTGGCCGGGTGTCCGGCCGTGGCCGAGTCTCCGGTGCGTCCGGCGTCGGCCGGGGTGCGGGCGAGGTCGACGGGCAGCTCGGGGACGGTGAGCACGATCTTTCCGGTGTGCCGAGCCTGGCTGAGGTGGCGGAAGGCCTCGGGGGCCCGCCGTACGTCCCAGGTGGTGACCGGGAGCGGACGCAGTGCCCGCTGTTCGAACAGCGCGAGCACGGCCGTCAGCATCTCGGCGGTGTGGTCGGGGTCGACGTCCCTGAGGTCGAACGCCTGGTAGACCACGCCCTCGTGCTCGGCGGCGACGGTCCGCGCGTCGCGCAGGTCGGTCTTGCCCATCTCGATGAAGCGTCCGCCGCGGGGCAGCAGCCGGAACGACGCGTCGATGAGTTCCCGGGCCAGGGAGTTGAGGACGACGTCCATGCCCCGGCCGGAGGTCACCCGCAGGAACTTCGCCTCGAAGTCGGTGTCACGGGAGGACGCGATGTGGTCGTCGTCCAGGCCCATCGCCCGCAGCGTCCCCCACTTGGCGGGGGCCGCGGTGGCGAAGACCTCTGCGCCCAGGTGCCGGGCGAGCTGGACGGCGGCCATGCCGACGCCACCGGTGCCCGCGTGGACGAGCACGGCCTCGCCGGGGCGCAGATCCGCCAGGTCCACCAGGCCGTGGTAGGCGCTGAGGAAGACGATGGGCGCCGCGGCGGCCTCGGTGAAGGACCAGTCGTCCGGCTGCCGTGTGAGCAGCCGGTGGTCGGTCACGGCGAGCGGGCCGTACGCCCCGGAGAAGAGTCCGAGCACCCGGTCGCCGGGGGTGAGGCCGGTGACGCCCGGGCCGGTCTCCAGGACCACGCCCGCCCCCTCGCGGCCGGGCACCTCGCGGTCGAGCATGCCCAGACAGACGAGTACGTCGCGGAAGTTGACGCCGGTGGCCCGCATCGCCACCCGGACCTCGCCGGGGGCGAGCGGTGCGGTGACGTCGGGGCAGCCGACGAGGGCCAGGCTGTCGAGGGTGCCGGGCGTGGTGACGTCCAGCCGCCACACCGGCTCACCGGGCGGCGGGAGCAGTGCGCCGCCGGTGCCGGCCGGGGCCAGCCGGGGTACGAGAGCGACGTCGCCGCGCAGGGCGAGCTGCGGTTCGCCCGAGGCGAGCGCGGGGGCCGGGTCGGTCCGGCCGCCGGCCCCGCTGGTGCCTGCGGCGCCGGCGATCGCCCCGGGGGCGTCGGGGGCGTCGGGGGCCAGGTCGAGCAGGACCAGGCGTCCTGGGTGCTCCGACTGCGCGGAGCGGACCAGCCCCCAGACGGAGGCGGCCACCGGGTCGGTGAGCGCCCGGTCGCCGTCGGCGGGCACCGCGCCCCGGGTCACCAGCACCAGCCGGGCGGCACCGAAACGGTCGTCCGCCAGCCAGTCCTGCACGAGGGAGAGGACGTGGTGCAGCACCGCCCTGGTGGCGTCCACGGCCTCCGGGGCGAGGGTGCCGTGCGCGCCCCGCAGCGGGGCCGGTCCCCCGGTGCCGGAAGGACCGCAGGCGACGAGCACCGCGCCCGGCAGTGGCGTTCCCGCGGCGACCGCCTCGGCCAGCGCCGTGACGTCCGGGTAGTGACCGGCCGGTGCTTCGCCGAGCCCGGCGATCCCGGGTCCGACGAGGGCCCACCGCGCGTCCCGGTCGGGGAGGGGACCGGACGGTGCGGGCAGCGCGCTCCAGTCCACCCGGAACAGCGCGTCACGCGGCGCCACCGGGCCGTCCGCGGCGGGGGCCAGCGCGTCCCCGCTCAGTTCGCGCAGCGTGAGGGCGTCGACGCGGGCCACGGCACGGCCCTCGGAGTCGGCGAGGGTGAGGGTGATCGTGTCCTCGTCCACGGGCGACAGCCGCACGCGTACGGCGGACGCGCCGACCGCGGTCAGCGAGGCGCCGCTCCAGGAGAACGGCAGCCGTACCCCGCCGCCGGCGGCGGGTGCGTCGCCGGAGCCGCCCGTCGTGGCCCGGTCCGCGGCAAGCCAGGCGTGCAGCGCGGCGTCCAGCAGGGCCGGGTGCAGGCCGTGGCGCCCCGCCTCCTCCTGCTGGCCGGCGGGCAGCCCGACCTCGGCGTAGACGTCCTCGCCCTGGCGCCAGACGGCGCGCAGGCCCTGGAACACCGGGCCGTAGGTGTACCCCTCGTCCGCGAGACGGTCGTAGAAGCCGTGCAGCGGGACGGAGTCGGCGTCCTTGGGCGGCCAGGTCGCGAAGTGACCCGCGCCGTCGAGACCGTCCGCCTCGCCGGTGAGGTCCGCGTCCAGGAATCCGCCCGCGTGACGCACCCATCCCCCGGCCCCGGCCCCGGCACGGTCCTCGCCGTCGGCGGAGTCGGCCCGCGAGTGGACGGACACGGTCCGCCGTCCCGACGCGTCCGGGCCGCCGACGGCGACCTGGATCCGTACGGCGTCGTGTTCGGTGAGGACCAGCGGCGTCTCGAGCGTCAGGTCCGCCAGCCGGGCGCGGCCGACACGGAGGCCGGCCTGGAGCGCCAGTTCCAGGAAGCCGGTGCCCGGGAAGAGGACCGTGCCCGCCACGGCGTGGTCCCGCAGCCAGGGGTGGGTCCTGAGGGAGAGCCTGCCGGTGAGCAGGGCTCCGCCGCCTTCCGCCAGGGTGACCTCGGCGCCGAGCAGCGGGTGTCCGGCGGGGGTGAGCCCGAGCCCGGCCGCGTCTCCGGCCGTGGCGCTCGGGACACCCGGCCAGAAGCGCTGCCGCTGGAACGCGTACGTCGGCAGATCGGTTCGGCGTGCGCCGCTGCCCGCGAACACGGCCGGCCAGCGCGGTTCGGTGCCCCGGACGTACAGCTCGGCCACGGCGGTCAGGAGCGTCCCGGGTTCGTCGCGGTCCTTGCGCAGCGCGGGCACGAAGAGCGCCGGCTCGGCGGGGTCGGTGTGCGCCTCGGCCCGCACCAGCGCCGTGAGCGTGCCGTCCGGCCCCAACTCCAGCCAGTTCGTGGCCCCTTCGGCACGCACCCGGCGAACGGCGTCGGCGAACCGCACGGCGTGGCGGACGTGCCGCACCCAGTGGTCGGCTGTCATGAGGTCGTCGGCGTCGGCGAGGTCGCCGGTGAGAGACGAGACGACGGTCAGCCGCGGACGACCGTACGCGAGGCTCTCCGCGACCGTACGGAACTCGGCGAGCATGGGTTCCATCAGCGGGGAGTGGAAGGCGTGGCCGACCCGCAGCCGGGTGACCTTCCGGTCTAGGCCGCGGAAGTGCGCGGCGATCTCCTCGACGGCCGCCTCGGTGCCCGCGACCACCGTCGCCTCCACACCGTTGACGGCGGCGATGCCGGCCTCGGTCTCCCGGCCCGCCAGCAACGGCAGCACCTCGTCCTCGGACGCCTGGAGCGACACCATCGCCCCACCCGCAGGAAGCGCCTGCATCAACCGGCCGCGCGCCGCCACCAGACGACACGCGTCGGCCAGCGACCACACCCCCGCCACATGGGCCGCGGCCAACTCCCCCACGGAGTGACCCAGCAGCACGTCCGGACGCACACCCCACGACTCCAGCAGCCGGAACAGAGCCACCTCCAGCGCGAACAGCGCGGGCTGGGCGTACTCCGTCCGGTTCAGCAGATCGGCGTCCTCACCGAACACCACCTCCCGCAGTCCGAAGGGCAGTTCAGCGTCCACGGCGTCGAACGCCTCGGCGAAGACGGGATACGCGTCGTACAGCTCCCGGCCCATGCCCAGCCGCTGTGAGCCCTGGCCCGCGAAGAGGAAGGCCGTACGGCCGCCACCGGCGACCGCCGTGCCGCTGATCACCTGTCCGACGGTCTGCTGCTCGGCCACGGCACGGAGGCCGGCCAGGGCCTGCTGCCGGTCCGCGGCCACCACCGCCGCCCGGTGCTCCAGCGCGGAACGTGTCGTCGCGAGGGACAGGGCGACGTCGTGGTGCGACAGCTCGGTGTCCGAGGCCAGGAGAGTCCCCAGGCGTTCGGCCTGGGCTCGCAGGGCCGCGGGTTCGGCGGCGGAGAGGGGGATGAGGACGGCACGGCTGTCGGTCTCGTCGGGGTGGCTGCTGTCCTCGTCGGTCGCGTCAGCCGGGGCCTGTTCGAGGATGACGTGGGCGTTGGTGCCGCTGATGCCGAAGGACGAGACGCCGGCACGGCGAGGCCGGTCGGAGGGCTGGGGCCACTCGGTGTTGTCGGTCAGCAGAGTGATCTCCCCTGCCGTCCAGTCGACGTGGGAGGAGGGTTCGTCCAGGTGCAGGGTGCGGGGCAGTACTCCGTGGCGCATCGCCATCACCATCTTGATGACGCCGCCGACACCGGCCGCCGCCTGCGTGTGACCGATGTTCGACTTCAACGAGCCCAGCAGGAGCGGTTGTTCACGGTCCTGTCCGTAGGTGGCCAGGAGGGCCTGGGCCTCGATCGGGTCGCCGAGCGGGGTGCCGGTGCCGTGGGCTTCGACCGCGTCCACGTCGGCGGGCCGCAGACCGGCTCCCGCCAGGGCCTGCCGGATCACCCGCTGCTGCGAGGGACCGTTCGGCGCCGTCAGACCGTTGGAGGCGCCGTCCTGGTTGACGGCCGAGCCGGCCACGACCGCCAGCACCCGGTGCCCGTTGCGCCGCGCGTCCGACAACCGCTCCACCAACAGCAGCCCCACACCCTCCGACCAGGCCGTGCCGTCCGCGCCGTCCGAGAACGCCTTGCACCGGCCGTCCACCGCAAGCCCCCGCTGCCGCGAGAACTCCACGAACGTGTCCGGCGTGGACATCACCGTCACACCACCGGCCAGCGCCAGGTCACACTCACCGGAGCGCAGGGCCTGAGCCGCCAGGTGCAGGGCCACCAGCGACGACGAACACGCCGTGTCGACCGTCACCGCAGGACCCTCGAAACCGAACGTGTACGCGATACGACCCGAGGTCACGCTGCCGGTGTTCCCGGTCATGAGGTAACCGCCGGAGTCGAGCTCGCCCGAGCGCAGGACGGAGCCGTAATCCTGGGCCATGGCGCCGGCGAAGACACCGGTCCGGCTGCCGCGCAGCGCCGCCGGGTCGATCCCCGCCCGCTCCAGCACCTCCCACGACGTCTCCAGCAACAACCGCTGCTGCGGATCCATCGCCAACGCCTCACGCGGCGAGATCCCGAACAACCCGGCATCGAACTCCGAGGCGCCGTAGAGGAAACCGCCCTCGCGGACGTACGTGCGCCCGGGCGTGCCCGGCTCGGGGTCGTAGAGGCCGTCGAGATCCCAGCCACGGTCGCCCGGGAACCCGCCGATCGCGTCGCCACCCTCGCTGACCAGCCGCCACAGATCCTCGGGCGAGCCGACCCCACCGGGGAACCGGCATGCCATACCGACGATCACCACCGGATCGTCGGTCACACTCGTCGCCGCAGGCAGTGCCGCGTCGACGGTGCCGGTGCCGCCGTCCTCCACCAGCTCCGCGAGCACGAAGCGGGCCACGTCGGCCGGCGTGGGGTAGTCGAAGACCAGGGTGGCGGGGAGCCTCATGCCGGTGGCGGCGTTCAGGCGGTTGCGCAGCTCGACGGAGGTCAGGGAGTCGAAACCGAGGTCCTTGAACGTGTGTTCCGCCTCGACCTCCCGCGTCGAACCGTGCCCGAGCACGGAGGCGGCCTGCGCCGAGACGAAGCCCCGCAGGAAGCGATCACGCTCATCCACCGGAAGGGCGAGCAGTTGCTGCCGCAGGCTCGTGGCCTCACCGCCTGCACCGATCCCGGCCTTGCGGCGGCCATGGCTACGCACCAGGGCACGCAGCAGCGGGGAAACGTCCTCCGGTGCCCGTCGGCGCAGCGCCGTGATGTCCATGTCGACCGGCAGCACGGCGGCACGTTCCAGACCCGCGCCCAACTCCAGCACGGCGTCCAGCAGTTCGAGGCCCTGCTCGGGGGCGAGCGGAAGCATCCCGCTCCGTGCCAGGCGCCGCAGGTCCGCCTCGGTCAGTTCGGCGGTCATGCCCGCGCCCGGTGCCCACGGGCCCCAGGCGAGGGCGGTCGCGGGCAGGCCGGCGCGGCGGCGGGTGGCGGCGAAGGCGTCCAGGAAGGCGTTGGCTGCCGCGTAGTTGGCCTGACCCGCACCGCCGAAGGTTCCGACGACGGAGGAGAAGACGAGGAACGCGGACAGGTCGGCGCCACGGGTCAGCTCGTCCAGGTGCGCGACGGCGTCGCTCTTGGGCCGCATGACCTGCGCCAGCCGGTCGGGCGTGAGGGAGGCGACTACCCCGTCGTCCAGGACGCCCGCCGTGTGGATCACCGCGGTCAGCGGATGCGCGACGGGGACGGCCGCGAGGGCGGCGGCGAGCTGGTCACGGTCGGCCACGTCCAGGGCCGTCACCTCGACCTCGGCACCCAACTCCGTCAGCTCATCGACGAGTTCGGATGCGCCCGGCGCTTCCAGGCCGCGCCGGCTGGCCAGCAGCAGATGCCGCACGCCGTGCCCGGTCACCAGACGACGGGCCACCAGCGCGCCCAGACCACCCGTACCACCCGTCACCAGCACCTTGCCGTCCCGGTCCAGGGGCGCCGGGACCGTGAGGACCACCTTGCCCACATGCCGCGCCTGCGACAGGTACCGGAACGCCTCCGGAGCCCTGCGCACGTCCCAGCAGGTGACCGGAAGGGGCCGCAGGACGTCTGCTTCGAAGAGTGCCACCAGCTCGGCCAGCATCCGGCCGATCCGCTCCGGATCCACATCCATCAGATCGAACGCCTGATAGACCACCCCCGCATGCTCACCAGCCACCGCCTCCGGGTCCCGCACATCGGTCTTGCCCATCTCCAGGAACCGGCCACCACGCGGCAGCAGACGCAGCGACGCGTCCACGAACTCACCGGCCAGCGAGTCCAGTACGACGTCCATGCCCCGGCCGCCGGTCGCGGCGAGGAACGCCGTCTCGAAGTCCGTGTCCCTGGAGGAGGCGATGTGCGCCTCGTCCAGGCCCAGCTCCCGCAGCGTGTCCCACTTGCCGGCACTCGCCGTGCCGAACACCTCGGCCCCCAGATACCGTGCCAACTGCACCGCCGCCATACCCACACCACCGGCCGCCGCATGCACCAGCACCGACTCCCCCGGCCGCACCACGCCCAGCTCGGTGAGCGCGTAGTACGCCGTCAGGAACACCACCGGCGCCGACGCCGCCTGCGCGAACGTCCAGCCCTCCGGAATCCGGGCCACCTTCCGCGCATCCGCCACCGCCACCGGCCCGAACGAGCCGGAGAACAGACCCATCACCCGGTCACCCACCGCCAGCCCCGACACACCCGGGCCGACCTCGGTCACCACACCCGCACCCTCCAGACCGAAGTCCCTCGCATCCCCTGGATACATGCCGAGCGCGTTCAACACATCACGGAAATTCACACCCGCCGCACGCACGGCGATCCGAACCTGCTGCTCCGCCAGCTCGACCGAAGGAACGGCACACAGCGCCAGCCCCTCCAGCGTCCCCTTCTCCACGGCGTCCAGCCGCCATTCCGGCTGCCCCTCGGGCACCGTCAGTGCCGGTACGGTCGTGGCGCGGACCAGACGGGGCGCGTAGGCGATACCGACGCGCAGCGCCAGCTCAGGCTCGCCCGCGGCGAGCACCGCCGGTACCAGAGCCCAGGACTCGTCCGTGCCGTCCACGTCGAGCAGTACGAACCGGTCCGATGCCTCGGCACGTGCCGCGCGGACCAGACCCCACACCGCCGCCAGGGCCGGATCGGGGGACGATTCGTCGAGCGCTACGGCCCCTTCGGTCACGAACACCAGACGCGCGCCGTCGAACCGCTCCTCCGCCAGCCAGGCCTGGACGTGGGCGAGTACGGCAGCCGTGACCTCGCGCGCGGCTTCGGCCGGACGACCGAACGGCCGCTGCACCCGCATCAGGACATCCGTCCCTGGCTCAACGCCCGTGTCGGGAAGTCCGGTGAGGAGGTCGGAGGCCGGCGCCGGGCCTTCCCCGGACGTCTCCAGCGGGACGGGAACCCAGTCGGTCTGGAAGAGGTGGTCGACGTGACCGCCGTCCGCCGCCACCAGGCCGCCGGACGCCTCCCGCAACACCAGCGACTCCACCGAGGCCACCAGCCCGCCCACCGGATCCGCCAGCTCCAACGCCACCGAGTCCGGCCCCAGCACCACCAAACGCACACGCAACGCACGCGCACCCGACGCCCACAACGACACCCCGGACCACGAGAAAGGCAACCGCGCCCGCCCCTCCCCCACCACCGACGTGAACATCACCGCATGCAACGCCGCATCCACCAACGCCGGATGCGCCCCGAACCGCTCCGCAACCGCCTCCTGCCCCTCCGGCAACGCGACCTCGGCGAAAACCTCCCCACCACGACGCCACACCCCACGCAGGCCTTGGAACACCGGCCCGTACGACAACCCCAGCCCGGCGAAACGCTCGTACACACCCTCCACCGGCTCCGCCACCGCACCCCGCGGCGGCCACACACCGAAATCGAAACCACCGGCGGACGAGGAGTCCGGAAGGACACTCAGTGTCCCCGTCGCATGCAAGGTCCACGGGAGGTCGTCGGGCAGGTCCTCCGGACGGGAGTGGATCTCCAGCGTGCGTCGGCCGGCATCGTCCCCCGCACCCACCCGCACCTGAACCCGGACCCCACCCCGCTCCGGCACCACCAACGGCGCCGCGATCGTCAGATCCTCCACCCCGTCACAGCCCACCTCACCACCGGCCCGCAACGCCAACTCCAGGAAACCCGTCCCCGGAAACACCACCACACCCGCCACCACATGATCACGCAACCACTCCTGCGCAACCAACGACAACCGACCCGTCAACAACAGACCATCCCCACCGGCCAACTCCACCGCGGCACCCACCAACGGATGCCCCGCCGCACCCAACCCCACCGCACCCAGATCCCTGGTGAAGAGCGCCGAGGCACCGGGCCAGAAGCGGCGCCGCTGGAACGCGTAGGTCGGCAGATCGACGAGCGTCCCGGCAGCAGTCGTACGGGCGAAGACAGCGGTCCAGTCGAGCGTGGCGCCTCGTGCGAACAGTTCCGCTGCCGCGGAGAGGATCGACCGGGCTTCGGAGCGGTCCTTGCGCAGCGTCGGGGTCAGCAGACGGCCCTCCGCGTCACCCTCGAGACTCCCCTGCGCCAGGGCGGTCAGCGTGCCGTCCGCACCCAGCTCCACGCACCGCGACACGCCCTGCCCGTCCAGACACCGCACCGCATCGGCGAACCGCACCGGCCGCCGCACATGCTCCACCCAGTACTCCGGCGACGCCAGCTCCTCAGCCGCCGCGACCTCCCCGGTGACGGTCGACACGACCGGTATCCGCGCCTGCCCGTACGACAGACTCGCGGCCACCGCCCGGAAGTCCTCCAGCATCGGATCCATCAGCGGGGAGTGGAAGGCATGGCTGACACGCAAAGCCGTGACCTTACGGCCCCGGACACGGAAACCTTCCGCGATCTCCCCGACCGCCTCCCCCGCACCCGAAATCACCACCGACTGGGGTCCGTTGACCGCCGCGACACCCACCCGATCACCGAGCAGAGGCAGGACCTCCTCCTCGGTGGCCTGGAGCGCCACCATCGCGCCACCGGCCGGAAGCGCCTGCATCAGCCGGCCCCGCGCCACCACCAGACGACACGCATCCGACAACGACCAGACTCCGGCCACATGCGCGGCCGCGATCTCACCGATCGAATGACCGACGAGCACATCCGGACGCACACCCCACGACTCCAACAGCCGGAACAAAGCCACTTCCAGCGCGAACAGGGCGGGCTGGGCGAACTCCGTCCGGTTCAAACGCTCGGCGTCCTCACCGAACACCACCTCCCGCAGCCCGAAGGGCAGTTCAGCGTCCACGGCGTCGAACGCCTCGGCGAACACCGGAAACGCCTCGTACAACTCCCGCCCCATGCCCAGGCGTTGCGAACCCTGCCCCGCGAACAGGACGGCTGTACGACCGCTGGTCTGCGTGGAGTTCCGGATGACGTGGGCATCGGTACGGCCCTCCGCCAGTGAACGCAGAGCGTTGAGCAGCTCGTCCCGGTCGGCGGCCAGGACGACCGCGCGGTGTTCCAGGGCGGTGCGTGTGGTGGCCAGCGCGAGGGCGGCTTGAGGGAGTGAGAGGTCGGGTTGCGCCTCGACGAAGGCCGCCAGCTTCTCGGCCTGGGCCGGCAGTGCACCGCCGGCCGCGGACATCACCCAGGGCAGGACGCCTGGGACCGACTGCGCCTCGTCCGTTGCGATGGCCTCCGTGGGAGGAGCCTCTTCGAGGATGACGTGGGCGTTGGTGCCGCTGATTCCGAAGGACGAGACACCCGCTCGCCGCGAGCGGCCCGTCTCGGGCCACGCACGCTCCTCGGCCAGCAGCTCGATCTCCCCCGCCGTCCAGTCGACATGGGAAGAGGGCTCGTCCACGTGCAGGGTGCGCGGCAGCACTCCGTGCCGCATCGCCATCACCATCTTGATGACGCCGCCGACACCGGCCGCCGCCTGCGTGTGACCGATGTTCGACTTCAACGAGCCCAGCAGCAGCGGCTGTTCACGCTCCTGTCCGTAGGTCGCCAGCAGTGCCTGCGCCTCGATCGGGTCGCCGAGCGGGGTGCCCGTGCCGTGGGCTTCGACCGCGTCCACATCGGCGGGCCGCAGACCGGCTCCCGCCAGGGCCTGCCGGATCACCCGCTGCTGCGAGGGACCGTTCGGCGCCGTCAGACCGTTGGAGGCGCCGTCCTGGTTGACGGCCGAGCCGGCCACGACCGCCAGCACCCGGTGCCCGTTGCGCCGCGCGTCCGACAACCGCTCCACCAACAGCAGGCCCACACCCTCCGACCAGGCCGTGCCGTCCGCGCCGTCCGAGAACGCCTTGCACCGGCCGTCCACCGCAAGCCCCCGCTGCCGCGAGAACTCCACGAACGTGTCCGGCGTGGACATCACCGTCACACCACCGGCCAGCGCCAGATCGCACTCACCCGAGCGCAGGGCCTGAGCCGCCAGGTGCAGGGCCACCAGCGACGACGAACACGCCGTGTCGACCGTCACCGCAGGACCCTCGAAACCGAACGTGTACGCGATACGACCCGAGGCAACACTGCCGGTGTTCCCGGTCAGCAGGTAGCCGTCGGCTCCCTCGGAGGTGCCGCGCAGCGACGAGCCGTAGTCCTGGGCCATGGCGCCGGCGAAGACACCGGTCCGGCTACCACGCAGCGCCGCCGGGTCGATCCCCGCCCGCTCCAGCACCTCCCACGACGTCTCCAGCAACAACCGCTGCTGCGGATCCATCGCCAACGCCTCACGCGGCGAAATTCCGAACAACCCGGCATCGAACTCAGGCGCGCCGTAGAGGAAACCGCCCTCGCGGACGTAGGTACGACCGACGGTGCCGGGCTCGGGGTCGTAGAGCCCGTCGAGATCCCACCCGCGATCCGTGGGGAACCCGCCGATCGCGTCACCGCCCTCGCTCACCAGCCGCCACAGATCCTCCGGCGAACCCACCCCGCCCGGGAACCGGCACGCCATGCCGACGATCACCACCGGATCGTCGGACACACTCGTGGGCGCAGGCAGTACGTCGACGACCGCCTGCTCCTCTTCTCCCAGAAGCTCTGACCCGATGTGCCGGATCAGGGCGGTGGGTGTGGGGTAGTCGAAGATCAGGGTGGCGGGCAGCCTCATGCCGGTGGCGGCGTTCACACGGTTGCGGAGCTCGACCGAGGTCAGCGAGTCGAAGCCCAGTTCCTTGAAGGTGTGGTCCACCTCGATGTCGGCGGCGGAGGCGTGGCCGAGCACGGCGGCCGCAGCGCCCTGGACCAGATGAGACACGAGTCGCCGGCGGTCTGCCGGCGAAGCCGCCGTGAGCTGTGCCTTGAGATCCCCCTGCGGCGATCCGTTGCCGACACCGGCCTCGGCCCTGCGACGGGCACGGATCCGCACCAGAGCACGCAGCACGGCGGGAACCTCCTCCGCCGCCCGGCGACGCAGCCCCGCGAGATCCAGGTCGATGGGCAGAACCGCGGCCCGCTCCAGTCCAGCGCCCTGCTGGAGGACCGCGTCCAGGAGGCCGAGGCCCCGGTCGGGGGCCAGCGGGACCATGCCACCGCGTGCCATGCGGCGCAGATCCGCCTCAGTCAGGTCAGCGGTCATACCGGCTCCGGGAGCCCACGGACCCCAGCCGAGGGACATCGCGGGCAGACCCGCAGTCCGACGGAACGACGCGAAAGCGTCCAGGAAGGCGTTGGCAGCCGAGTAGTTGGCCTGCCCCGCACCACCGAAGGTGCCCATGACCGAGGAGAAGACGACGAACGCGGAGAGGTCGGCTTCGCGGGTCAGCTCGTCCAAGTGCGCCACCGCGTCGACCTTCGGCCGCAGCACCCTCGCGAGCCGCTCCCCGGTCAGGGACGACACCACCCCGTCGTCGACGATGCCCGCCGTGTGCACCACGGCAGTCAGTGGATGACCGTCGGGAACCGTGGCCAGCACGGCCGCCAACTGGTCACGCTCGGCGACATCAACCGCTGCCACCTCGACCTCGGCACCCAACTCCGTCAGCTCATCGACGAGTTCGGATGCGCCCGGCGCTTCCAGGCCGCGCCGGCTGGCCAGCAGCAGACGCCGCACGCCGTGCCCGGTCACCAGACGACGGGCCACCAGCGCGCCCAGACCACCCGTACCACCCGTCACCAGCACCGTCCCGTCCCGATCCATCGGCGCCGGAACGGTCAGAACCACCTTGCCCACATGCCGCGCCTGCGACAGGTACCGGAACGCCTCCGGAGCCCTGCGCACGTCCCAGCAGGTGACCGGCAGCGGCCTGAGCACCCCCGCCTCGAACAACGCGACGAGTTCGGCCAGCATCCGGCCGATCCGCTCCGGCTCCACATCCATCAGATCGAACGCCTGATAGACCACCCCCGCGTGCTCACCAGCCACCGCCTCCGGGTCCCGGATGTCCGTCTTGCCCATCTCCAGGAACCGGCCACCACGCGGCAGCAGACGCAACGACGCATCCACGAACTCACCCGCCAGCGAGTCCAGTACGACGTCCACACCCCGGCCACCGGTCGCGGCCAGGAACGCCGCCTCGAAGTCCGTGTCACGGGACGAGGCGATGTGCGTGGCGTCCAGCCCCAGCTCCCGCAGCGTGTCCCACTTGCCGGCACTCGCCGTGCCGAACACCTCGGCCCCCAGATACCGCGCCAACTGCACCGCCGCCATACCCACACCACCGGCAGCCGCATGCACCAGCACCGACTCCCCCGGCCGCACCACGCCCAGCTCGGTCAGCGCGTAATACGCCGTCAGGAACACCACCGGCGCCGACGCCGCCTGCGCGAACGTCCAGCCCTCCGGAATCCGCGCCACCGTCCGCGCATCCGCCACCGCCACCGGCCCGAAAGCACCCGAGAACATGCCGAACACCCGGTCACCCACCGCCAGCCCCGACACACCCGGGCCGACCTCGGTCACCACACCCGCACCCTCCAGACCGAAGTCCCTCGCATCCCCTGGATACATGCCGAGCGCGTTCAACACATCACGGAAATTCACACCCGCCGCACGCACAGCGATCCGAACCTGCTGCTCCGCCAGCTCGACCGAAGGAACCGCACACAGCGCCAGCCCCTCCAGCGTCCCCTTCTCCACGACGTCCAGCCGCCACGAGGAATCACCCGCCGGCACAGCCAGCCCCGCATCCGACACCGCACGCACCAGACGCGGAACGAAGACCGTTCCTCCACGCACCACCGCTTCCGGCTCACCGGAGGCCAGCGCACCACCCACCACGGCCCACGACTCGTCCGCACCGTCCACGTCGACCAGCACCAACCGCCCCGGATTCTCCGCCCGGGCCGACCGCACCAGACCCCACACCGCCGACAGCACCGGATCCGCAGCCCCGCCGTCCCACGCCACCGCCCCCTCGGTCACCACCACCAGACGGCCACCCCCGAACCGCTCCTCCGCCAGCCAGGCCCGCACCAGGTCGAGCGCGGTACGGGTGACGGCGTGGGCGGCTGACGGCTGACTGCCGTCGGGGCGCTCGATCCGCACCAGTAGGTCACCGGCCGCGGCCCCGGTCGGTTCGGGGAGCCCGGTGTGGACCTCAGGGACCGGTCCGGGGGCCGCCGGGATCCGCACCCAGTCGAGCTGGAACAGTCCGTCCCGGCCGCCGTCGGCCGGTGCGACCCCGCTGGGCGCCTCGCGCAGCACGAGAGAGTCCACGGAGGCCACCGCCGCGCCGGCCGTGTCCGCGAGTTCGAGCGTCACGGCGTCCGGTCCCGCCGGAGCCACGCGTACCCGCAGCGCACGCGCGCCCGAGGCCCACAGCGACACACCGCTCCAGGAGAACGGCAGCCTGAGCGCGTTCTCGGCGCCGAACGTGCCCCGCAGGACCGCGTGCAGGACGGAGTCCAGCAGCGCGGGGTGCATCCCGAACCGGTCCGCGAGTTCCTCATGCGCTTCGGGGAGCGCGACCTCGGCGAAGACCTCGTCGCCGCGCCGCCACATCGCGCGCAGGCCTCGGAACACCGGGCCGTAGGACAGCCCCAGCCCGGCGAGACCCTCGTACGCGCCCTCGACCGGCTCCGCCACCGCGCCCCGCGGCGGCCACACACCGAGATCGCGCTCGAACGCGCGATCCGGGCCGGCAGCCGCGGTCCCGCCGCTCACCACACCGGTGGCGTTGAGGGTCCACGCCTCGTCCTCCGTCGCCCCGCCCGGCCGGGAGAAGACACTGACGCCACGGCGACCCGACTCGTCCGGGCCGTTGACCAGCAGCTGAACCCGCACACCACCGTGCTCGGGGAGCGCCAGCGGTACGGCGATGGTCAGTTCCTCCACCCGGTCGCACCCCACCTGGTCGGCCCCGCGAAGGACCATTTCCAGGAAGCCGGTGCCGGGGAACAGAACTGCGCCCGAGACCACATGGTCGCGCAGCCATGGGTGGCTCCGCAGCGACAGAAGCCCGGTGAAGACCACGCCTTCGGAGTCGGCCGGTGCCAGCGCCGCTCCGAGGAGGGGGTGGTCGGCGGCCGAGAGGCCGAGTCCTGAGAGGTCACCGTCGAACCTTTCCCCGGCCTTGGTGGGCCAGTAGCTCTTGCGCTGGAAGGCGTACGTCGGCAGGTCGACCGGGCGGGCGCCCGTCCCGGCGAAGACCTCGGACCACTCCACATCACCGCCACGGGTGAACAGACCGGCGACCGCGGCCAGCACCGCCTCGGCCTCCGGCCGGTCCTTGCGCAGGGAGGGAACGAGCAGTGGTCCGTCGGCCTCCATGTCCAGGCAGGCCTGTGCGAGCGCGGTCAGTGTGCCGTCCGGACCGAGTTCCACGAACCGCGAGACACCTTGGCCGGCGAGGGTGCGCACGGCGTCGCCGTAGCGGACCGTCTGGCGGACGTGGCGCACCCAGTAGTCGGGGGTCATGAGCTGCGCGGGCTCCGCGGCGGTCCCGGTGAGCGTGGAGACGAGGGCCAGGTGGGGTTCGCGGTAGGTCAATGTCTCGGCCACGGCGCGGAAGTCGTCGAGCATCGGGTCCATCAGCGGCGAGTGGAACGCGTGGCTGACCCGCAGGGCCGTCGCCCTGCGTTCCTGTGCCCGGAAATGGGCGGCGACCTTCTCCACGGCATGCGCGGCACCGGCGATCACCACCGCACGAGGTCCGTTGACCGCCGCGACGCCCACCTCGTCGTCGAGGAGGGGCAGGATCTCGTCCTCGGTGGCCTGGAGCGCCACCATCGCACCGCCCGACGGCAGGGCCTGCATCAGCCGGCCCCGCGCCACCACCAGACGACACGCGTCCGCCAGCGACCACACCCCCGCCACATGAGCGGCCGCGATCTCACCGATCGAATGCCCGACCAGCACGTCCGGACGCACACCCCACGACTCCAGCAGCCGGAACAGCGCCACCTCAAGGGCGAAGAGGGCCGGTTGCGCGAACTCCGTCCGGTTCAGACGCTCGGCGTCCTCCCCGAACACCACCTCCCGCAAGCCGAAGGGGAGTTCCGCATCCACCGCGTCAAAGGCGTCCGCGAACACCGGATACGTCTCGTACAACTCCCGTCCCATTGCGAGACGCTGGGAACCCTGGCCCGCGAACAGCAGAGCCGTCTTCCCCGCCCGCGTCTGCGTACCCCGGATCAGTCCTGGGGCATCAGCGCCCTCCGCCAGTGCGTGGAGCCCCCTCAGCAAGTCGTCCCGGCCGGCGGCCAGGACGACCGCGCGGTGTTCCAGGGCGGTGCGTGTGGTGGCCAGCGCCAGCGCGGCGTGAGGGAGTGAGAGGTCGGGTTGCGCCTCGACGAAGGCCGCCAGCTTCTCGGCCTGGGCCGGCAGTCCACCGCCGGCCGCGGACACCACCCACGGCACGACACCTGGGACCACCTGCGCCTCGTCCGCTGCGATGACCTCCGTGGGCGGAGCCTCTTCGAGGATCACGTGGGCATTGGTGCCACTGATTCCGAAGGAGGAGACACCCGCTCGCCGCGAACGACCCGTCTCGGGCCACGCGCACTCCTCCGTCAGCAGTTCCACCGAACCCGCTGTCCAGTCGACGTGGGAGGACGGCTCGTCCACGTGCAGGGTGCGGGGCAGCACCCCGTGGCGCATCGCCATCACCATCTTGATGACGCCGCCGACACCGGCCGCCGCCTGCGTGTGACCGATGTTCGACTTCAACGAGCCCAGCAGCAGCGGCTGTTCACGCTCCTGGCCGTAGGTCGCCAGCAGTGCCTGCGCCTCGATCGGGTCGCCCAGCGGGGTGCCCGTGCCGTGCGCTTCGACCGCGTCCACATCGGCGGGCCGCAGACCGGCTCCCGCCAGCGCCTGCCGGATCACCCGCTGCTGCGAAGGACCGTTCGGCGCCGTCAGACCGTTCGACGCACCATCCTGGTTGACGGCCGAGCCGGCCACGACCGCCAGCACCCGGTGCCCGTTGCGCCGCGCGTCCGACAACCGCTCCACCAACAGCAGCCCCACACCCTCCGACCACGCCGTACCGTCCGCGCCGTCCGAGAACGCCTTGCACCGGCCGTCCACCGCAAGCCCCCGCTGCCGCGAGAACTCCACGAACATCTCCGGCCCCGCCATCACCGTCACACCACCGGCCAGCGCCAGATCGCACTCACCCGAACGCAGCGCCTGGACGGCGAGGTGCAACGCCACCAGCGACGACGAACACGCCGTGTCGACCGTCACCGCAGGACCCTCGAAACCGAACGTGTACGCGATACGACCCGAAGCCACGCTCAGGGTCGTGCCGGTGAGGACATAGCCGTCCGACTCCTCGGCGGCATCGCGCAGGCATGCTCCATAGCCCTGTTCCACAAGGCCGGCGAAGACACCGGTACGGCTGCCGCGCAGCGCCGCCGGGTCGATCCCCGCCCGCTCCAGCACCTCCCACGACGTCTCCAGCAGCAACCGCTGCTGCGGATCCATCGCCAACGCCTCACGCGGCGAGATACCGAACAGCCCCGCGTCGAACTCGGCGGCATCATGGAGAAAGCCGCCCTCACGCACGTACACGCGGCCCGGGGTGCCGGGCTCCGCGTCGTAGAGGCCGTCGAGGTCCCAGCCACGGTCGGACGGGAAGTCTCCGATCGCGTCCCCGCCCTCGCTCACCAGTCGCCAGAGGTCGTCCGGCGAGCCCACCCCGCCCGGGAACCGGCACGCCATGCCGACGATCACCACGGGATCGTCGGTCACGCGCGTGAGCGCGAGCGGGGCGGCTTCGGGGGCAACGGCGCCGGACAACTGCCCGTCCAGGTAGCCGGCCACGGCTTCGGGGGTCGGGAAGTCGAACAGGAGGGAGGCGGGCAGGGGGAGGTCGGTCGCGGTCTTGAGGCGGTTGCGGAGGTCGACGGAGGTGAGGGAGTCGAAGCCCAGATCCTTGAAGGTGCGGCGGGGTTCGACCTGGTCCGCCGAGTCGTGGTCGAGGATGCTCGCGGCGTGCGCCTGGACCAGTTCCAGCAGGGCGCGCTGCCGGTCGCGCGGGGACAGGCCGGCCAGGCGGTCGTGCAGCGGCGAGGTCGCTTCGACGTCGTCCTCGGCTTCGGCGGCGGTCCGGTCGTCGGAGCCGGGAGCCGCCACGGACGCCAGCGGGCCGTCCGAGGTCACCGGCTCGGCGGCGGCGTCCGGCAGCCAGTAGCGGCGACGCTGGAAGGCATAGGTCGGCAGCGGGGTACGCCGGGCGTGGTGTGCGGTGAAGAGGGGGGTCCAGTCGACGGGGAGGCCCCGGGTGTGCAGGGCCGCGAGGGCCGCGAGGAAGGCCGTCGCCTCGGAGCGGTCCTTGCGGACGGCGGGGACCGCGAGCGTCTCTTCGTCGTCCAGGCTCTGCTCGGCCAGGGCCGTCAGGGTGCCGTCCGGGCCGAGTTCCAGGAAGCGTCGGGCGCCCTGTGCCTCCAGTGTCCGGATGCCGTCGGCGAACCGGACGGGCCGCCGGACGTGCTGCGTCCAGTGGTCGGGGGAGGCCAGCTCGTCGGCCGTCGCGAGGCGGCCGGTGACATCGGAGACGACCGGAAGGGTGGGCTGTCCGTAGTCGACGTCGGCGAGTACGGCGCGGAACTCGTCGAGCATCGGCTCCATGAGCGGCGAGTGGAAGGCGTGACTGACGCGCAGGGCCGTCACCTTGCGGTCTCGGGCCCGGAAGCGGGCGCTGACCTCCTCCACTGCTTCGGCCGTGCCCGACACCACCACCGCGCGGGGGCCGTTGACGGCGGCGATGCCGACCTGGTCGTTCAGCAGCGGCAGCACCTCGTCCTCGGCCGCCTCCACGGCGGCCATCGCGCCGCCCGCGGGGAGGGCCTGCATCAGCCGTCCGCGGGCGACGACCACCCGGCACGCGTCGGCCAGCGACCAGACGCCGGCCACATGGGCCGCGGCGATCTCGCCGACGGAGTGGCCGAGGACGACGTCGGGGCGTACGCCGAAGGACTCGGCGAGACGGAAGAGGGCGACTTCGAGGGCGAAGAGGGCGGGCTGGGTGTATTCGGTCCGGTTCAGCCGCGCCGCGGACACGGTGTCGTCCTGTCCGCGACCGAACACCACGTCCCGCAGGCTGAACGGCAGTTCCCGGTCCACGGCGTCGAAGGCCTCGGCGAAGACGGGATACGTCTCGTACAACTCCCGGCCCATTCCCAGGCGTTGAGAGCCCTGTCCCGCGAAGAGGAAGGCGGTGCGAGGGCGTTCAGCCACCTGGCCGGTGTCGGCCGCCCGAACCCTGTCGGCCGCCCTGCCGGTGACGACGTCGTTCGACGGGGTGCCGGTCGCGAGGGCGGTCAGACCGCGCAGCAGTTCCTCGCGGTGCCTTCCGAGGACGACGGCGCGGTGTTCGAAGCGGGTCCTGGTCTCGGCCAGGGAGTAGGCCACGTCGGCCGGGTCCGCGGCGGGGTCGGTCTCCAGACGGGTGAGCAGCCGGCGGGCCTGGCCGCGCAGCGCCTTGCGGGTCCGGGCGGAGATGATCCACGGCAGCGGCAGACCAGCGGCATCGGGGGTGGCCGTTTCCGGCTCCGGGTGGGCCGTCGGTGTCCCGGCGTCAGGCGTCCCGGTGGACGCGGGGGTGGGCCATTCCTCCAGCACGACGTGGCAGTTGGTGCCGCCCATCCCGAAGGAGCTGACGCCCGCGCGCCGCGGGCCGTCCTGGTCGGGCCAGGGCTGGGGCTCGGTGGTGACCCGCAGGTTGAGGGCGTCGAGCGGGATGGCGGGGTTGGGCTTCTCGAAGTTGAGGCTGGCGGGGATCCGGCCGTGGCTGAGGGAGAGGACGGTCTTGACGAGCCCGGCGACACCGGCCGCGCCCTCCAGGTGCCCGATGTTGGTCTTGACGGAGCCGACGAGCAGGGCGGTCCCGTCGGTCCGGGCGCCGCCGACGACCTCGCCGAGCGCGGCGGCCTCGATGGGGTCGCCGAGCCGGGTGCCGGTGCCGTGCAGCTCGACGTACTGGACGTCGGCGGGGTGCACGGCGGCCTGGCGGTAGGCGAGGCGCAGCACCTCCTCCTGGGCCTCGCGCAGGGGTGCGGTCAGGCCGTCGCCGCCGCCGTCGTTGTTGGTGGCGCTGCCGCGGATGACGCAGTGGATGCGATCACCGTCGGCGAGGGCCCGGGCGAGGGGTTTGAGGAGGACCAGGGCGCCGCCCTCACCGCGTACGTAGCCGTTGGCGCGTGCGTCGAAGGTGTAGCAGTGGCCGTCCGGGGAGAGGGCGCCGAAGCCGGCGGAGGCGAGGGCGCTGTCGGGGGCGAGGGTGAGGTTGACGCCGCCGGCCAGGGCGAGTTCGGACTCGCCGCGCCGCAGGCTCTCGCAGGCCAGGTGGACGGCGACGAGGGAGGAGGACTGGCCGGCGTCCACCGTCAGGCTGGGGCCGCGCAGGCCGAGGACGTAGGAGAGACGGTTGGCGATGATGCCTCGGTTGAGGCCGCTGAGGGTGTACCGGCCGACGGTCTCGGGGCCGAGGCGGCGGGCGAGGGAGGCGTAGTCGTCCCAGATGGCGCCGACGAAGACTCCGGTGCGGCTGCCGCGCAGCCGCGCGGGGACGACGGCGGCTTCTTCCAGGGCCTCCCAGCCGAGTTCGAGGACCAGGCGCTGCTGGGGGTCCATGGCCGTGGCCTCGCGCGGCGAGATGGCGAAGAAGCCGGGGTCGAAGCGGTCGACGTGGTCGAGGTAGGCGCCGCGCCGGACGGTCCCGGGGGCGGCCGGGTCGGGTGCGGCGAGCGCGTCCCGGCGGTGCTCGGGGGTTTCGGTGACGGCGCTCTCGCCCTCGGTCAGGAGGCGCCAGAAGGCGGCGGGGTCGGGTGCCTGGGGAAAGCGGCAGGACATTCCCACGACGGCTACGGCGTTCTCGAGTGCCTTCACGTTCTCGGCTTCCGACGAGATCGGGACCGTTTCCCCCGGCAGGCGTTCCGGCCCCCGCATCGCGTCCCCTTCCCGAGTGTTCTCGGGTCCCTGAAGAAACTCCGACGCGTTGTCCTGTGCGTGTGCGTCTTCTGGCAACACGGCCACTGCCTCCGCCCTACGGATCCGGCTCTGCTTCCGGCCGCGGATTCCGGCCGGATCCGACTCCCGCGCGACCTGCGAGACGATCGATGATTGCGATGCGATCGATGGTTCCGGTGTTCGTCATACTGGCGGCTGCCCGGGGGATCAGTCCCGTGGGCAGCTCGCGATCTAGGGAGACTTCTACTTCTTCGGCCCTGGTCAGCGGCCTTCAGCGCCTGCGGTGGGCGATCATCTCGAGGCCGCCGCGGGGCTGCAGGGTGATGTCGCTCGCGACCCGGACGGGGCCCTTGTCGACCGGTTCGAACTCCCAGTGGCGGCTGAGGGTCGCCAGTGCCATGACGCCTTCCATCTGAGCGAAGACGTTGCCGATGCACTGCCGGGGTCCGGCGCCGAAGGGGAGGTACGCCAGCCGGGGGCGGCCCGCGGCCTTGGCGTGGCCCGCCAGCGGGTCGGACGGGTCGGCGTCGGCCAGGAACCGCTGGGGGGCGAACCGCTCCGGCTCGGGCCACCAGGCGGGATCGCGGTGCAGGACGTAGGGGCTGCAGATGACCACGCTGTTGCGGGGGATGTGGAACCCGTTGGCCGTGTAGTCCTCCAGGGAACGCCGGACGAGGTTCCAGGCCGGCGGGTACAGGCGCAGCGCCTCGGAGTACACGGCGTCCGCGTACTTCAGGTCGGGCAGGTCCTCGACGGTGGGCAGGCGGTCGCCGAGGACCTCGTCGACTTCGGAGTGCAGTCGCTCGCGGGTCTCGGGGTTGGTGCCGAGCAGGTGGTACGCCCAGGTCAGGGCTCCCGAGGAGGTCTCGTGGCCGGCCATCAGCAGGGTGACGGC
The DNA here is from genome assembly GCF_042895685.1 of Streptomyces sp. NPDC001381. Lineage (NCBI taxonomy): Bacteria > Bacillati > Actinomycetota > Actinomycetes > Kitasatosporales > Streptomycetaceae > Streptomyces > Streptomyces sp. NPDC001381. The sequence goes on from NZ_JBIAWO010000013.1 coordinate 159,335, forward strand.
CTCGTCGCGCACCTCCAGGTCGGTGAGGTGCTCGCCGGTGTCGGCGTCGGTGACGGTCAGGAGTACGGACAGCAGGTCCGCGCCGTCCCCGGACCCCTGGCGCCGCTCCTCGATCATGGCGTAGACGATGTCGTCGATGTTCTTCAGGCCGCGCTTCAGCTGGCGGTTCGCGGGCAGCGGGAGCCGCAGCAGGATCTTGCCGAAGGGGCTCAGCTCCCAGCGCAGTGGGCCGCCTTCGCGGGGGAAGGCGGTGCGGATGCTCTCGGCGGCCTCGCTTTCGAGGGAGACGTCGAAGAGGGTGCGGGTGACCATGCCGAGCGCGAGTTCGTACATGGACTCGTGGAAGTTGAACTTCTCGCCGTCGGTGAACCCGGCGGAGGCCTCGTCCGCGATGGCGGCGAAGGCGGAGCCGTATCCGGCGATGCGCTTGCGGTGGAAGACGGGCTGGATGAGCCGTCGCTGCCTGCGGTGGTAGGTGCCGACGCTGGTCACCAGGCCCTTGCCCAGGACATTGCGGCCCAGGATGGTCTCCAGGTTGGCACCCCAGTCGTCGGGACCGGGGCCGGTCTTCTTGGTGTCCTTGTCGAAGCGGCGGCTGGAGGCGACGATGACGTCCTGGACGACGTCGAAGTCGCTGAGGAGGAAGACCTCGTCCTTTCCCATCGGAATGCGGACGACCGGGCCGTGCTTGTCGCGCAGTCGGGACATGTAGCCCGGGATGTTGCGGATGACCTCGCGCATCTCCTTCAGTCCCAGGGAGTCCGGGGTGGGTATGGACTCGGTCGGCGCAGCCGACTCGGGAGTCGTTCGAACGTCGGTCACGGATGTCTCCTGGTCTGCGGAGGCTGACAGGGCTCGGGGCGCCGGGGCGACGGTGCGCGGATCGGATTCCTGCGGCCGCGGCGAAAAGGGACATATGCCCGGGTGGACCTGGCGCCCGACGCTAGCACCGAGGAGGCGGGGGGCCGCGAAGTGCCGCCGAGTTCTAGGGAATTCCAAAGTGTTGACGCGATGCGGTCGCCGGCGGCGGGCCCCTGACCGGGGCCGCCCGTACGCTGTGCGTGTGCCGGACGGCCTCGGCATGAGGGCGGCCCGGTACGCGTTCCGTACCGCCCCCATCGGACGGAGAACTTATGACCAGCGGCGGAAGCACCCTTCCGGAACACTCCCCGAACAGCGCCGCCTCCGGGCCGGCCGGCGGCGCGGACGCCGCCCACGGCTCGTCCCGCACCGGTTCCGGTCCTCCCCTGCTGCTGACGGTCCTGGTCGACCTCGGTGTCCCGATCGGCCTGTACTACGGGCTGACGGCGGCGGGGGTGAGCGATGTGCTCGCGCTGACCGCCGGTGCCGTGGTGCCCGGGGCGGCGACGCTGGTGCGCTTCGCCAGGACGCGACGCGTGGATGTGCTCGGCGTGTTCGTGACGACGATGCTGGTGCTCAGCATCGTCGTGTCGCTGGCCGGGGGGAGCGCGCGGCTGCTGCTGGTGCGTGACGGCTGGCTGACGGCCGTGGCCGGGCTCGGCTTCCTGGTGTCGCTGCGCGGCAGGCGCCCGCTCGCGTTCGGTTTCTCCCGCAGACTGCTGGAGCGGCGCGCCTCGGGGGGCCGGGACTGGGACGAACTGTGGGACGAGGAGCCCGACTTCCGGCGGATCTGGCGGGTCACCACGGTGATCTGGGGCGTCGGACTGCTGGTGGACTCCGGGATCCGGACGCTGATGGCGTACACGCTGCCGGTGCATGTGGTGCCCGCGCTCAACGGCGCCCAGTACGGCGTCTTCACACTGCTGATGCTGGTGATCGTCAACGTCTACCACGCACGCGCCGGCCTGTGGCCCATTCTGTCGCCGCAGCCCGGCACCCCCAGGGCCGGCGGCCAGGACACCGGTTCCGGCCGCAAGGACCGCTGACCCGACTCCCCTGCCGGCGGCCCACGGCGGCGTGATGCCGTGTGGTGCCGCCTTCCACCCACTGTCACGAGGATGTCCACGTGTTGCACACTCAGCTGGGCCGGACCGGTCTGCGCGTCAGCAGACTGGCCCTCGGCACCGTGAACTTCGGTGGCCGGGTGGAGGAGCCCGAGGCGCACCGTCTGATGGATCACGCCCTTGCCGAGGGCATCAACTTCGTCGACACGGCCAACACCTACGGCTGGCGCGTGTACAAGGGCCACACGGAGGAGGTCATCGGCAGATGGCTGGCCAAGAGCCCCTCCCGGCGTGACGAGGTGGTCGTCGCCACCAAGGTCGGCGACCCGATGGGTGACGGCCTCAACGCCCACGGACTGTCCGCGCGCAACATCGTCGCCGCCTGCGAGGCGTCGCTGAGGCGGCTCGGCACGGACTGGATCGACCTCTACCAGATGCACCACATCGACCGGTCCGTGGGCTGGGACGAGGTGTGGCAGGCGATGGACCTCCTGGTCGCCCAGGGCAAGGTGCGCTATGTCGGCTCGTCCAACTTCGCGGGCTGGGACATCGCGTCCGCCCAGGAGGCGGCCGGGCGGCGGAACACCCTCGGCCTGGTGTCCGAGCAGTGCGTCTACAACCTCGTGACCCGGCACGCCGAGCTGGAGGTCATCCCCGCGGCGCGGGCGTACGGCCTGGGCGTGCTGGTGTGGTCCCCGCTGCACGGCGGTCTGCTCAGCGGTGTCCTGCGCAAGCTGCGGGCGAACGACGCCGTGAAGTCGGCGCAGGGCCGGGCCGCGGACGCCCTCGACCGGTACCGCGACACCATCGAGGCCTACGAGAAGCTCTGCGCCGAGCACGGTCTCGATCCCGCGGAGGCGGGACTCGCCTGGACGCTGGCGCGCCCCGGGGTGACGGCCGCGGTCATCGGTCCGCGGACGGAGCAACACGTCACGAGTGCCCTCGCCGCGCTGCGTTCCCCGCTGCCGGAGCCCTTCGTGGCGCGGCTCGAGGAGCTCTTCCCGCCCATCGGTCACGGCGGCCCGGCCCCCGACGCGTGGCTCTCCTGACCGGCCCGGCCTGCTCGCGACGCACCACGGCCCGGCCCCTCGACAGCATCGAGGGGCCGGGCCGTGGTGCGTCGCGGGGCCCGAGGGCGGGTCACCGCCCGGGCCGTCAGCCCGCCGGGGCCGTTGCGGGCAGGCCCGTCCAGCGGGCCTGGCTCTCCACCAGGGGCCGCAGTTGCTGGACGGAGCGCGGCAGGTTGACGGCGACCGCGCCGCGGACGTGGTCCCCGACGCAGTAGACGGCGGTGAACTTCCGTTCGGCGGGGCTGCCTTCGACGATGTGGCACCGGTCGGTCCCGGCCGTCTCCCCGAACACCTGGATCTTCAGGTCGTGCTGATCGGTCCAGAAGTACGGCAGCGGTGACCCGGGCCGGGCGCCGCTGCCGGCGAGCAGGTTGCGGGCGACGGCGACCGCCTGTTCGGTGGCCTGTGTACGGTGCTCCCACCGCCTGCGCCGTCCTGTGCGGGCGTCGGGCCGGTTGGCGATGTCGCCCGCGGCCCACACGCCGGGTCCGGCCGCGCCCAGGCCGTCGCAGAGGACGCCGTCCCCGGTGGGGACCCCGCTGCCCGCCAGCCACGCGGTGTCGGTGAGCGAGCCCGCCGCGACCAGCACCACGTCCGCCGGCAGGCGGGTGCCGTCGGCCAGCAGGACGCCGGTGGCCGTGCCGGCCGTGCCCAGCACCTCGGTCACCCGCCCCCGCCGGAATCTCAGCCCGAGATCGCGGTGGACGGCCGCGACCAGTCCGGCCGCCTGCGGCCCGAGCAGGTCGAGCAGGGGTACGGGTTCGGTGCCGACCAGCGTGACGTCGGCGCCCAGGCCGCGGGCGGCGACGGCCGCCTCCGTGCCGAGCAGACCGGCCCCGGCCACCACCAGCCGGCGTCCTTCGCCGAGGGCCTCCCGCAGGGCGAGGGCGTCGTCGAGGGTGCGCAGGACGTGGACGCCGGTGAGGGCGTCGGCGCCGGGCAGGGTCCTGGGCCGTACGCCGGTCGCGAGGACGACGGCGTCGGCGTGCAGGCGGCTGCCGTCGGCGAGTTCGACCGCGCGGCCGGCCCGGTCCAGCCGGGTGGCGGCGGTGCCCAGGCGCAGGTCGATGCCGGCGCGGTCGTAGGCCTCGGGTCCGCGCAGGCGGATGCGGTCCGGCTCCCACCGGCCGGAGAGGATCTGCTTGGACAGGGGCGGCCGGTCGTACGGCGGATGGGGTTCGGCGCCGACGACGGTGAGGCGGCCCTCGTAGCCCTGGCGTCTGAGGGTCTCGGCGGTGGTGGCGCCGGCGGCGCCCGCGCCGACGACGACGATCGCGTCCAGGCCGGTCAACGGGTGCCCCCCGCACTCTGCTTCAGCGGCTCCCACCAGGCCCGGTTCTCCCGGTACCAGGCGACGGTCTCGGCCAGGCCGGCGGCGAAGTCCTTGCGCGGCCGGTAGCCGAGTTCGTCGCGGATCTTGGACCAGTCGACGCAGTAGCGGCGGTCGTGGCCCTTGCGGTCCGTGACGTACTCGACGCGGTCGGGTCCGGCGCCGCACGCGTCGAGGAGGAGGTCGGTCAGGCGCCGGTTGGTCAGCTCGGTCCCGCCGCCGATGTTGTAGACCTCGCCGGGGCGGCCGCCGGTGCGGACCAGTTCGATGCCCTGCACATGGTCGTCGATGTGCAGCCAGTCGCGTACGTTGCCGCCGTCTCCGTACAGCGGCACCTTGTGGCCGTCGAGGAGGTGGGTGACGAACAGCGGGATCACCTTCTCCGGGTACTGGTGGTGGCCGTAGTTGTTGGAGCACCGGGTCACCCGCACGTCCAGGCCGTGGGTGCGGTGATGGGCCAGGGCCAGCAGGTCGGAGGATGCCTTGGAGGCGGAGTAGGGGGAGTTGGGCAGCAGCGGGCTCCGCTCCGTCCAGGCTCCGGTGTCGATGGAGCCGTACACCTCGTCGGTGGAGACGTGCACGAAGGGGGAGATGCCGTGGCGCAGGGCCGCGTCGAGCAGGGTCTGGGTGCCCAGGACGTTGGTGCGGACGAACTCGGCGGGGCTGAGGATCGAGCGGTCCACGTGGGACTCGGCGGCGAAGTGCACCACCTGGTCGTGGCGGGCCATGAGGTCGTCGACGAGTTCCGGGTCGCAGATGTCGCCCTTGACGAAGGAGAACGCGGGGTGGTCGTGCACCGGGTCCAGGTTGGCCGGGTTGCCGGCGTAGGTGAGCTTGTCCAGGACGGTGACGGTGACGCCGGCCGGACCGCCGGGTCCGAGCAGGGTGCGGACGTGGTGGGAGCCGATGAAGCCGGCGCCGCCGGTCACCAGGATGCGGGTGGCGGGCGGGGTGGGGTGCGCAGGGGTCATGAGGAGATCTGCACCCGCCCGTGGTCGCCTATCACCAGACGGTGGGTGGCGGGCACGCGCGGGCCCAGGGAGACCCGTACGTTGCGCCCGACCAGGGAGCCCTCCACCCGGCGGATGCTGTCGAACCGGGACTCCCGCAGGATGATCGAGAACTCGATCTCGCTGTCGCGGATGACGCAGTCCTCGGCGATGGATGTCGACGGGCCGATGTAGGAGTTCTCCACGACGGTGCCGGGGCCGATGATCGCGGGTCCCACGATGCGGGAGCCGCGGACGACGGCACCGGCGTCGATGCGCACCCGGCCGACGATCTCGCTGGTCTCGTCGACGTCCCCGTCGACGCGGTACTCCAGCAGGTCCAGCAGTCTGCGGTTGACGTCGAGGATGTCGGCGGCGTTTCCGGTGTCCTTCCAGTAGCCGGTGATCACGGTGGTGCGCACGTCGTGGTCCCGTTCCAGCAGCCACTGGATGGCGTCGGTGATCTCCAGCTCGCCGCGCGGGGAGGGCGGGATGGCGCGCACCGCCTCGTGGATGGCGGGGCCGAAGAGGTACACGCCGACCAGCGCGAGGTCGCTGCGGGGCTGCTCCGGTTTCTCCTCCAGGCGCACCAGGCGCCCGGCGTCGTCGAGTTCGGCGACGCCGAAGGCGGACGGGTCGGGCACCCGGGTGAGCAGGAGCTGGGCGTCCGGGCGCTCCTTGCGGAACTCGTCCACGGAGTCGGTGATGCCGCCGAAGACGAAGTTGTCGCCGAGGAACATCACGAAGTCGTCGTCGCCGAGGAAGTCCCGGGCGATGAGCACGGCGTGGGACAGGCCCAGCGGGGCTTCCTGCCGCAGGTAGGTGACGTCGAGTCCGAAGCCGGAGCCGTCGCCGACGGCCTGCCGGATCTCGTTCTCGGTGTCGCCGACGACGATGGCGACCTCGGTGATCCCGGCGTCCGCGATCGCCTCCAGGCCGTAGAAGAGGATGGGCTTGTTGGCGACCGGCACCAACTGCTTGGCGGAGGTGTGGGTGATCGGCCGCAGCCGGGTGCCCGCACCGCCCGAGAGCACGAGAGCCTTCACGGTTCCATCCCGTCTGACTGGTGTCGTGGGTGAGGGGGTGGCCGTCAGGACTGCAGCTCGATCGCGCCCGAGGGGCAGATCAGCTCCGCCTCGGTCACGGCGGCGTGCAGGTCCTGCGACGGTTCGGGCTGGAGCAGTTCCACCAGGCCGTCCTCACGGTTCTGCTCGAAGACGGCGGCGGCGGCCAGCACGCATTGACCGGCTCCGACACAGCGCTCGCGGTCCACGTTGATCTTCACGGTGTTGTTCCTGTTCCTGTGGTCGGGATGGTTTTCAGTGCGGCGGCAGGGGCCGCCGGCGAGGTGTTCAGCGCACTTCCGCCAGGCGCTCCAGATCGGCCACCAGGTCGTGCGGGCGCGGCATCGCCTCGGACTCGGCGCGCAGCCGCCGGGCCGCCTCCCGGGCCTCGGGCTCGCCGACGAGCCGCCGCACCCCGTCGCGGACCTTCTCCACGGTGGCGTCGCCGTGGCGCAGGTGGATGCCCGCTCCCACGCGCTCGAGCGCCCCGCCGCGCTGCTCGTGGTCGGCGATCAGGGTGGAGAGCATCATCTGGGGCACTCCGGCGACCATGGCGGTGGCGAAGGTGCCGTAGCCGCCGTGGTGGATGAGGGCCGAGCAGCTCGGCAGGAGCGTGCTCAGGGCGACCGAGTGGACGGCCCGCGCGTTGTCGGGAAGGGTGCCGAGCTCCTCCAGCTGGGCGGGCAGCAGGGCGGCCACCACCTCGACGTCCTCGTCGGCGAGGGCCTCGAGGATCCGCGGTATGGAGACGTAGTCGCCGCCGTAGTCCTCGGTGTTGGAGGTGCCGAGGCTGAGGCAGACCCGAGGCCGCTTGGGCGCCTCCCGCAGCCAGTCCCACACCACCGCGGGGCCGTTGTACGGGACGTACCGCATGGGCAGGTCGGGGGACGCGGACGGGATCGACAGGGACGGGGGCAGGGTGGTGATGGTGGCCTGGCCGTGCAGCAGTTCCTCGTCGCAGGAGAACCCGAAGGGCTCCGACCTCGCGGCCATCCAGTCGGCGAGCGGGTCGGCCCGTTCCGCCTCGGGCTGCTCCCGCATCAGCTCCAGGTACGTCTGCCGGGTACGGCCCCACACGTCGGAGCACCACATCAGGCGGGCGTGGGCGGCTCCGCTGATCCGGGCGGCGAGGGCTCCGGCGTACGCCAGCGGGTCGCGGATCACCAGGTCGGGCCGCCAGCCCTGGGCGAACGCGGCCAGGTCGTCGATCATGGGGTCGTTGTAGGGTGCGAACGCGTACGGGACGCTCAGCGCGAAGCGCTCCTTCAGTTCCGCCCAGTCGACCTGGTCGCGTTCGCAGCGGCTCCAGTTCGCGGTCGCGTAGTCCTGCGACTCCCGGTAGGCGGACATGTCCCGGTGGACGCCGTGGTCGGTGCCGACGGGCACGGCGGTGAGCCCGGCGCGGGTGATGGTCTCGACCGCCAGGGGATAGCTGGCCACCCGGACGTCGTGGCCGGCCGCGCTGAGCGCCCACGCCAGCGGCACCATCAGATAGACATGGGATTTCTCGGACAGGCTGACGAACAGGACCCGCATCATGCTCCCTCGGTCGGTCGGGCCGGTGCGCGGCCCGCGGTGTGCGATGGCAGTGCCGTGGCGATCCAGTCGGCGAGGGCGCCCGCCGTGGTGGCGGCGTGGGACTCCATCATCGTGAAGTGGTTGCCGGGGACCTCCACGACGCTGTCCGCGCCGTCCCAGGAGCTCTGCCACTCCCCCGGCGCGAGCGGCGCCTGTCCGGCGGCGGTGACGGGCGGCTCGCCGGGCCGCACCAGCAGTACGGGCGCGGACAGGTCGCCCGGGTCCCACTCGCCGATCATCCGGATGTACCAGCTCATGGCCGACAGCCGGTCGGTGTCCATGTGGGCGAACATCGACTCCCGGTCGAACATCCCGCCCAGCATCTCGGCCGAGAACCGGGTGAACGGCGAGTCGGCGCGCGGCATGTAGGTGTCGAGCAGGGCCACGCCCAGCGGCGGGTGCCCCGACCGTTCCAGACGGCGGGCGGCGGCGAGGGCCAGGATGCCGCCGGACGACGACCCGGTCAGCACGAACGGCCGGCCGTCCGCGCACCGCAGCACCCACTCGGCCTGTGTCTCGGCCACCGCGTCGAGTGTGGCGGGCAGCGGCTCGCCGCGCCCGAAGCCGGGTGTGGGGAGCGCCCACACGTCCTGCCGGCCGCGGAACGCGGAGGCGAACCGCGCGTACTGGTGGACGCCGGCCAGCGCCACGTACGAGCTGAAGCAGATGAGCGCGGGGCCGTCGTCGCCGGCGGCCAGCCGCAGCCCTGCGGCCGGTCCGGTCAGGTCGGAGGGTGACGCGAACACCGGCCGCAGTTCGGCGACCGCCTGCAGCAACGCGAAGCCGTCGTCGATACGGCCCTGTTCGCATGCGGTGCGGAACAGCGCGCCCACGGTGTCCTCCGGGCGGGCGGTGTGCCGGCCCGTCTCGTCGCCGGGCGGGGCCGCGGCCGGGTCGTCCGGCCCGGCGAAGGCCGCGCCCGCGAACCGTCCGGCCAGTTCGGCGGCGAGCGCGTGCGGGGTGTCGAGATCGAAGACGAGGGTCGCGGGCAGCCGGAAGCCGGTCAGGGACCCGAGCCGGTTGCGCAGTTCGACGGCGGTCAGCGAGTCGAAGCCGAGTTCCGCGAAGTGCCGGTCGGGCAGCACCTCCTCCGTCGAGTCGTGCCCGAGGACGGCGGCGACCTGGTCGCGGACCGTGTCCAGCAGCACGGCGAGCCGCTCCGGGCCGGAGAGGCCCGCGAGCCGTGCGGACAACGACCGTCCGCCGTCGGCCGGCGCTCCCGAGGCCGCCGTGCGGCGCACGGCGCCACGGGACGCGGTGGCCGGGGACTGCCCGGCGACGGCGACCACGGCCGCGTCGGGAGCGGTGACGGCGGCGTCGAAGAGGGCGAGGCCGGCTTCGGCGGTCAGCGGCAGCATGCCGGTCCTGGCCATCCGTTCCCGGTCGGCGGCGCCGAGCCCCGCGGTCATGCCGCTCTCGGCCGCCCACAGTCCCCAGGCGATCGAGGTGGCGGGCAGTCCGTGCGCCCGCCGGTGCAGGGCGAGTCCGTCGAGGAAGGCGTTGGCCGCGGCGTAGGCGCCCTGTCCCGCGGCGCCGAAGGTGCCCGCCGCCGAGGAGAACACCACGAACGCGGACAGGTCCCGGCCCTGCGTCAACCGGTGCAGATGCCAGGCCGCGTCGGCCTTGGGCCGCAGGACCGCGTCGGTCTGAGCGTCGGTCAGCGAGGTCAGGGTCGCGTCCTCGACGACACCGGCGACGTGCACGACGGCGGTCAGCGGGTGCTCGTCGGGTACACGGTCCAGCAACTCCTCGAGCCGGTCGGGGTCGGCGGCGTCGCAGGCGACGAGGGTGGCCTCGGCGCCGTGCGCGGCCAGTTCGGCGAGCAGGGCGTCGGCGCCCGGGGCGTCCGCGCCGCGCCGGGACGCCAGCAGCAGCCGGCGCGCTCCGTGCGCGGTGACCAGGTGCCGTGCCACCAGGGTGCCGAGGGCTCCGGTGGCACCGGTGACGAGGACCGTGCCCGCGGACGCGAAGGGGGCCACGGGCGCGGTGTCGTCGTCGGGAGCCGGAGCCGGTGCGGTGAGGTGGGGCACCAGCAGTGCGCCGTCCCGTACGGCCGACTCCGGGAGGGCGGCGGCGATCGCGGCCGCGACGGTGCCGGGTGAGCCGTCGCCGTCCGCCGCGGTGGGCGTCACGAGGTCGAGCAGCCGCACCCGGTCGGGGTGCTCCAGCTGGGCGGACCGGACGAGCCCCCACAGCGCGGCGGCGGCGAGGTCGCCGACGTCCTCCGCCTCGGTGGTGGCGAGGGCTCCGCGGGTGACCAGGACCAGACGGGAGTCGGCGAACCGGTCGTCGCCGACCCACTGCCGGACGAGGCCGACGGCCTTGGCCAGCAGTGCGCGCGTGGCCTCGGGGGCGGGCCCGGCGGCGGTGCAGGCGGTGAGGACGACCTTGGGCGCGGCGGTGCCGGTGTCGACGGCGGCCGCGAGCGAGGCGAGGTCGGCGTAGCACTCCAGGTGCACGCCGGCCGCGTCCAGTGTCTCGGCGAGACCGCCGTCGCCCTGCCCGAGCAGCGCCCAGCGCACGGTCTCGGGGGCCGGGGCGGCGGGCTGCGGGTCGGCGTACCGCCAGCGCCGCACCTGGAGCGGTCCGGGGGGAGGCGGCGCGCCCTCGGCGGCGTCCTGGAGCTGACCGGCGGCGATCCTGCGCAGCAGCAGTCCGTCCGCCGTGGCCACCGGCCGGCCGTCGGGGTCGGCGACGGTGACCGTGTACTCGTCCGGGCGGCCGGTGGGCGCCAGCCGGACGCGCAGCGCGCTCGCGCCGGTCGCGTGGAGGGAGAAGCCGCTCCAGGTGAACGGCAGGGTCGCCCCGGCCTCTTCGTCGCCGGGGGCGTCCAGCGCCCTGACGAGCAGGGTCTGCACGGCTGCGTCGAGCAGGGCCGGGTGCAGCCCGTAGCGAGCCGCTTCGGCCCGGTGGGACTCCGGCAGCGCCACCTCGGCGAACAGCTCCTGGCCTCGCCGCCACACGCGGCCGAGCCCCTGGAACGCCGGCCCGTAGTCGAAGCCTGCGGCGGCGAACGGCTCGTACCAGTCGGTCTCCCCCGCCGGGTCCGGTAGGACCGGGACGGCGTCCGGCGGCGGCCAGGAACCGGCGTCCTGCGGCACCGGCCCGGGGTCCCCGGCGAGCAGGCCCTGAGCGTGACGGGTCCACGGCTGGTCGCCGGTCGCGTCGGCGGCCCTGGAGTGCACGCTGAACGGGCGTCGGCCGTCCGAGTCCTCCCCGCCGAGGGCGAGTTGGAGCTGTACGGCGCCGCGTTCGGGCAGCACCAGCGGGGTCTCCAGGGTCAGCTCGGCGACCTGGCCGAGACCGACCTGGTCACCGGCGTGCACGGCCAGTTCGAGGTAGGCGGTGGCGGGCAGGATGGTACGGCCCAGCACACCGTGGTCGGCGAGCCATGTGGGGGTGCGGGCCGACAGCCGCCCGCTGAGGACGAGCCCGCCGGTGTCGGCGACCCTGACGGCGGCCGACAGCAGCGGGTGCCCGGCGCGCTCCAGCCCGGCGGCGGTGACATCACCGGTGTGGCCGGCGGCGTCCAGCCAGTAGCGGCGCCGCTGAAAGGCGTAGGTCGGAAGCACCACCGGTGCTGTGAGCGGAAGTTGACTCGACCAGTCGACGTGAGCTCCGTCGGTGGACACGGTGGCGAGGGCGGCGAGGAGCGAGGGGGCCTCGGGCCGGTCCTTGCGCAGCACCGGCACGAGCACCGTGGCCCCGGCGTCGTCGAGAGAAGCCTGGGCGAGAGCGGTGAGGGTGCCGTCCGGGCCGAGCTCGACACAACGGCCCACGCCCTGCTCGGAGAACGCGCGGACGGCGTCCGCGAAACGCACCGGCCGACGCACATGACTGACCCAGTGGTCCGCCGACATCAGCTCATCGGCCGTGGCCGCCTTGCCCGTCACCGTCGAGACCAGGGGCAGTTTCGGCCGCTCGTAGGTCAGGCTCTCCGCGACCTTGCGGAAGTCGGCCAGCATCGGCTCCATCAGCGGCGAGTGGAAGGCGTGGCTCACCCGGAGCGCCGTGACCTTGCGGTCCTGGGCGCGGAAACGGCCCGCGATCTCCTCGACGGCCTCCGCCGCACCCGAGATCACCACCGCCTGGGGTCCGTTGACCGCCGCGACGCCCGCCTCGTCACCGAGGAACGGCAGGACCTCGTCCTCGGTGGCCTGGAGCGCCACCATCGCACCGCCCGCGGGCAGGGCCTGCATCAGCCTGCCCCGCGCCACCACCAGACGGCACGCGTCCGCCAGCGACCAGACTCCGGCCACATGCGCGGCGGCGATCTCACCGATGGAGTGACCGGCGAGGACGTCCGGGCGCAGGCCCCAGGACTCCAGCAGGCGGAACAGTGCCACTTCGAGGGCGAAGAGGGCGGGCTGGGTGAACTCCGTCCGGTTCAGCAGGTCGGCGTCCTCGCCGAACACCACCTCCCTGAGACCGAAGGGGAGTTCCGCATCCACGGCGTCGAAGGCCTCGGCGAAGACGGGACAGGTGTCGTACAACTCCCTGCCCATGCCCAGGCGCTGGGAGCCCTGCCCGGCGAACAGGAACGCCGTGCGCGCGTCTCGTCGTGCCGTGCCCGTCGTCGCGTTCAGCGCTTCCTCGCCGGACGCGACCGCCTCCAGTCCCCGCAGCAACTCGGCGCGCCCGGAGCCCCAGACGACAGCGCGGTGCTCGAACAGCGACCGCGACCGCGCCAGAGCACCGGCGACCTCGGCGGCACCCAGCTCCTCGTCACCCGCCACGAACTCCGCCAGCCGCCCGGCCTGGGCCCGCAACGCCGGGCCCGTACGGCCCGACACCACCCACGGCACCACACCGCCACCGAGCGGCGCACTCACCGGCTCGGGCTCCGCCGTGACGGGCGGCTCCTCCAGCACCACGTGCGCGTTCGTGCCGCTCAGCCCGAACGACGACACACCGGCGCGGCGCGGCCTTCCCTCCACACCCGGCCACTCGGCACGCTCCGTGAGCAGGTGCACCGCACCCGCCGACCAGTCCACGTGCGACGACGGCTCGTCCACATGCAACGTCCGCGGCAGCACACCGTGCCGAAGAGCCAGCACCATCTTGATCACACCCGCCACACCCGCGGCGGCCTGCGTATGACCGATGTTCGACTTCACCGACCCCAGCCACAACGGCCGTTCACGATCCTGACCATACGTGGCCAGCAGTGCCTGCGCCTCGATCGGATCACCCAGCGCCGTACCCGTACCGTGCGCCTCCACCACGTCCACATCCGACGGCCGCAGACCGGCACCCGCCAGCGC
>NZ_JBIAWO010000014.1:0-169922 GCF_042895685.1 Streptomyces sp. NPDC001381
TCCAACTCACCCGCCCAGTCAGCGACTTCAGTCATCCCCTCCATGACCGGGACAACGACAACCACCAGCTCAGGACACGAACCGCTGCTGGAGTATTAGACCGTGTCCTACGTGGTGAGGCGTCGTTGACCTCGGTATGGGGCGGGGTACGTGGAGTTGGATTGTTCCGGACGGGCTGTGGGAGATCGCGAAGCCGTTGATCCCGCCGTCGAGGGTGCGGCCGCAGGGCGGTGGAACGCAGGACACCCTGATGAGACGCTGTTCGCGGCCATCATCTATGTGCTGGTGTCCGGCTGCGCCTGGCGCCAACTGCCTCCTTGCTTCGGCGTATCGAAGTCGACGGCTCACCGCCGGTTCCTGATCTGGTCCAGAGCCGGCGTCTGGGGCCGCCTGCATGAGGCGGTGCTGCACCGGCTCGACGACGCCGGCCTCATCGACGTCTCCCGCGTCATCCTCGACACCGCCCACGTCAGGGCTAAAAAAGGGGCGAACATACAGGTCCGAGCCCCGTGGACCGGAGCAAACCGGGTTCCAAGATGCACATCCTGTCGGACGCCAACGGACTGCCCCTGGTCGTCGGCCTCTCCGCCGCGAGCGTCCACGACAGCGAGGGCCTGAAGGCCATGGTGGCCGGTCACCAAACGAGACACGACCCCCACCGCGGCCGCCACTTCAAGCCCCAACGCCTCCACGCGGACAAGGCGTATGACATCCCCCACCTGCGGAAATGGCTGCGCGGCAAGCGCATCGGAGTGCGCATCGCCCGCAAAGGCATCGAATCCAGCGAACGATTGGGCCGCCGCCGCTGGGTCATCGAACGCACCATGTCCTGGCTGACCGGCTACCGCCGCTTGAGCCCTCGCTACGAGCGCGATCCCCGCAACTACCTGGCCTTTCTCGGCCTCGCCGCCGCCCTCTGCTGCTACAAACGACTCCTCCGCCTCACCACGTAGGACACGGTCTTAACCCAGTGTCAGCCATCGGATGTCCAGGCGGTCGACGTCCAATGCTTCCTCACTGGTGATCGGTTCGCGCCCGGTCGCCTTATGTAGGAAGCGAAGCTGTCCCCAGCCCAGCTTCTCCAGCGCCGCCCCATCCGGGCCGCCGAGAAGAAGATCCTGCACCACATCCGCGGCCTTGGAAGTCAGCCATGGTTCGCGCCCCAAGGCGTCGGCCAGGTCCAGACCATGCACGGCGACCTCAACCACCCGCGTCACCAAGAACTCCGACAGAAACATCGGATCGCCGTACCGGGTGCGAACTACACGCCCTTCTGGCTCGGCCTGGCACAGTCGGTCCACCTGTTGCCAAGTGACGTTGAAGTCCTTGGCAAGCGCAGCACCGCTCAGTTGCTCGGCCGCATGATCCTGGGCCATAGCGATCCGAGCTGCGTTGGTATTTGGAGCGAAACGGGAGTCGGGCCGGTAGTACTCCACTGCTGAGACCTCGGCACGGGTCGGCGCCGGCGCGGCCAGCATGCCAGGCAACCAGGCAATCACCACACGGACATGCGCCAGCAACTCGCTCACTGTCCACGGGGTGCACCGCGTCGGCAGATGTCACTCAGCCGCCGAGACCCCGGTCATCGCCCGTGCGAGCTGCCCAGCCTCAAGACAAAACGCTTCAACTACCCGCCCCTGGTCCATGCGATCAAGCTACCCGGCCAGGACTGGAGCAACAGCAGGTCTCGAACACGCTCAGAGGGGCACGTCGGTCAAGTCTCGCTTATGCGGCACTTCGCCAATCAGAAGCAAAGGAAGCGGGCCATCAGTGAGACGCTGCGGCGCCCTGCTGCGTGTTGTCAGCAGGTGTTTCAGCTAGTCGCCGTAGCCCTCGGGAAGGTCCGTACCCCCCCCCAACGCGCCGCGGCAACAGCAATTGCCTTGTTTGCTGTCACGGCACCATCTGAAACGATGATGACGTTCGCTCCGTCAATAACGCGTGCACGCAGAATGGTACCAGGCGCGCATACGCGGGACAGTCAGGAAGGTGAGCAACCCTGTCAGAAACAGGTGCCCGTCCCTCTACCCGCAGTACGCTAGGGCATCGGATACGAAGGTATCCGCCTCTGTTGAGGTCAATTCTTCATTCTCTACAATCCAGCTAGATATGTCATACTGTGGAGTTTCATTTCGGAACTGCTCGCAGACAGAATAGGCCAGTCCGACCATATAATCATTGGACGTATCTCCGTAATAGGTTGGTAGATCGCGTTCGATGGCGGAGAGGAATTCGGAGGTTGGTGACGGCGTGGCCGCTACTGTTTCGGTTGCAGTCGCAGTGATCGTGTTTGCGGGAAGTGAATTATTATCACTGCCGCATGATGTCGCCAAGCTGGCGACTCCGACCAGAATGCTTGACAATATGCCTACGACTACTTTCCTCATGGCTGAACCTTTTCGCACTATTCTGAGCTCATGTCGCTGTTCGATGGTGGCAGTGTCGAAGATGACTGAAGTCGTGCGTTACCCCAGGAGCCATAGTAAACGGCTCCTGAATCTTGACCAGAGTAGGTAACGGTCAATTTGAGACGCAGTGCGTTGCTCACGTCCAAATTTACGTTCAGAGACTGCCCGAGCGGGATTTGTCTGGAATATTTTCGTGCCCCATCAACGGATACTTCAAAAGTCAGAGATCCGCCGGTCGGCGAGTCGTCGCGGAGCCCCACTGTGGCAGAAAACAGATTCCAATGGCGGCCGAGATTGTATTCGGCGCTGTTTGCAGGGCCAGCGCTTCCGGCAATTAGTGTCACGCTCCGGGCGAAGCCTCTTCCATTTATCTCAGCCGAGCTGGTGTCCACACCTATGGTAGATGTCAGTGGCTCCAACTCGCTCAAATATCTGGTCTGTGACGTGGCGTTTGGGCTCTCGCTCTGATTAGATGCTGAGGAGTCATTTGCGGTAACTGTCACGGGCGGGGGGGTGGTGATGACGGTACGTGTGGACTGAGGCGAGCCAGAGTCCCCGTCTTCGCAAGCTGTAACCGCGGTCCCTGCCGCCATCGTAGCTATGAGAATTGCCGCATATTGAAGCCATCTAGCGGGAGACACTGGCCGTCGCCTTGTGTCCATCTCGCGCCACCTCTTCACTGGCTGGGGGGTTTCTGTGAGTCGGTTGACCCGCCTGGAGGTGGGCCTACCGGAGGTGGTGGGTAGTTGGCGGGTTTCCTTGAATCTTGTGGCGTGGTGATCGCTGCGGGATAAACGAGTGTCTCTCCCATCCCCCATTTAAGACCGAGTGCCAGTAGCAGAAATAGCAGTGTTAGGAAACTGAAGATCAGTCCGACCCAAACTCCAGCACCTGTGCTGACGCGTGCGCTGACTAGCGATATTACTGCTAGCTGATTGTACAAATCCGCCAAATCGGACACGTCTCCGGCCTTTACTATATAAATGGCCAGAAGGATAATGGAGGGTGCAAGTGCGGCTATCAGGTACCGTCGGTCACTGGTATTGAACGCGATCCCTATGAAGATGATGATGGTGAATACCATCACGATGATCAGCGCGGGTCCGGCGGCCTGAAGGTGACTCCCAAAGGCGTTCTCGCTGCCGCCCTCCCCGGTGAGCCAGGGAGGGAAGAGCATGACAAAGCTAATGAGTGCCGAAAGTGCAGTTCCTGCTAGCGGCCAGTCGCGAGATGCCTTCCAGCGAGGCGAATACTGGCGTGTGTGATTGGTGGTAGCCATGTGTCCTCCCAGGGAAATCTGGGATGCGCCCATAAGGCGTACCTAATGTAGAGGACGCCTGCAGATGCTGGGCGTGCGCACTTGATGGTTGCGTAAATACTGATCATCAATGCTTAGTGTCCCTGGCTGCTGCAACCCGTGACCGGCAATCTGATGCCCCAGAGTCTGCCCCTTGCACAGGGCCGGATATCAGGCAGTCTGCGCAAGGTCCCTTGTTATCAGGATGCCGTCAAAGGGCGCGTTGTGCATCTTGAGGGAAATGTCCAAGATCTACCAATTTTCAGGGGGTGTCTGAGCGTCTCGCGGTCACTCGAGCGGTATGGGCACGGTCGTAGTCATGTCTGGCGCGCGTCGGGTTGGTCGCCCTTAGGCGAGCGCCAGTTGATCGCGCGCGACTAGGGGAGCTGGTACGGGCATGGCGGTTGACGCTGCTCGCACGGATGAGGGGTTCACGTCGGAGGGGGCTGCGCGGGTGTTACGTGCCGCGTGCCGGACGGCGGGGCTTGATGACAGAGGCGCGGAGTTGATCCGCTTCGGGGAGAACGCACTGTTCCGGCTGGCCTCGGTGCCGGTCGTCGTGCGCATCGCGCGGGGCAAGGAATGGCTGTCCACGGCGCGCAGAGAGGTTGCCGTGGCCCGGCGGTTGGTGGCGGAAGAGTTTTCGGCTGCTCGCATCGTTGAGGATGTCGAACAGCCCCTCTTGATCGACGGGCACCCCGTGACGTTCTGGCATCTGATCGTTGAGGGCGCCCGCAAGGCGACGTACGGGGAGCTGGGTGGCATTCTGCGAGATCTGCACTCGCTGACCGTTCCGGCCGGCCTCGACCTGCCGTCGTTCGATCCCTTCGGGAAGCAGGAACTGCGGATCGACAAGGCTGCGATCCCGGAGGATGACCGGTCATTTTTGCGGAAGCGGTGGCGGGAGCTGCGGGACAGGTACGGGGAGCTGGGGTTTGAGTCGTCCAAGGGGCCGGTGCACGGGGATGTGAAGCTTCCCCTTGATGTTGGACACCTGGAGACTGGGACATGAGGTTCCAGAGGAAGTAGTGCCAGGTGGGAAGTAAGAGCAACCGCAGCAGGCGGTACTCGGAGGAGTCCAAGCGCGACGCGGTCGCGCTGGTCCGGTCCTCCGGCAAGACCGTCGCCGAGGTGGCCCGGGAGATCGGGGTCAGCGCCGAGGGCCTGCGGAACTGGGTCAAGCAGGACACGATCGACCGCGGACAGGGGGCGACGGGCGAGCTCACGAGCGCGGAGCGGGAGGAACTGCGTCGGCTGCGGAGGCAGAACCGTGACCACGCCGAGACGATCGAGGTGCTGCGAAAAGCGGCGGTCTTCTTCGCGAAGGAGAGCGAGCGATGAACGACGTGTATGCGTTCATCAAGGCGGAGAAGACCACCCACCATGTTGCTCTGTTGTGCCGGCTGCTGAAGGTGGCCCGCTCCTCCTTCTACGCCTGGCTGGCCGGCGAGCAGGCCCGCGCCGCCCGCCGGGCCGTCGACGACGCCCTGGCCCATGAGATCACCGTCTTGCACATCGCCTCCCGGTGCACCTACGGAGTGCCGCGTATCCATGCCGAACTGCGCAGGCTGGACCGGCGGGTCAACCGCAAGCGAGTGGAGCGGATCATGCGTGAGCGCGACATCACCGGGGTCACCCGGCGCACAAGCGCCGGTCGCTGACCCGACCGGCGAAGAAGGCGGTGCCCGCTCACGACGTGATCGGACGCGACTCCACGGCCGCCGCCCCGGGCACGAAACTGGTCGGTGACATCACCTACATCCCCACCGACGAGGGCTGGCTCTATTTGGCGACCTGGCTGGACCTGGCCACCCGCGAGATCGTCGGCTACTCGATGGCGGACCACCACCGTGTCTCCCTGGTGGTCGACGCACTGACGATGGCCGCCGGACGTGGTCGGCTCCAGACCGGCTGGATCGTGCACTCGGACCGCGGAGCCGAGTACACCTCGGACGAACTCCGCCGGGAAATAAGCAGGATGGGCCTGCGGCAGAGCATGGGCCGAACCGGCTCGTGCTACGACAATGCCGGCGCCGAGAGCTCCTTCGCACTACTCAAAGAGGAGATCGGCACCCGCCGCTGGCCCGACCGGACCACTGCCCGCGCTGAGATCTTCGCCTTCATCGAGATCTTCTACAACCGCAAGCGGCTGCGGAGGCATCCAGTCTGGGGCTACCTCACCCCGCTGGAGACCCGACAGCGACACGAGAAAGAACACGCCCTCGCAGCGTAAGCATCGAGTGTCCAGCATCACGGGGAAACTTCACGCGGCCGGTGCGCGGTCCCGTGGGCGGGCCCGCCCGTCCCGGCCGTATGGGTGCGGCCGGGCGTCCTGAGGAGCACCCTGGAAGCAGGAGTTCCGGAGGTGATCGACATGATGCACACCGCTGTGGGATGGCACGTCGAGCTGGAGTTCAAGGAGGACGACCAGCACACGAGCGCAGCCGCGCTGGTCCGGCTGCCCGACGGGAGCGAGGTACGGGCGCACGGGCGCGCCAGCCGTCACCGGATCGACGCCAACCAGCCCCGGGTCGGCGAGGAGATCGCGGGCGCCCGCGCACTCAACGAGCTCGCCATGCAACTGCTGACCAAGGCCCACGAGGAGATCGACGACGCGTCGGGGCGGACGTCTCATCCCATCAACATGTAGAGCGCGTCCCGGCCCCCGTACGGCGCGAGGCCCGGCTCAGCCGGCGATCGCCGTCCGTACCGCCCGCAGCAGCGCCTGTGCCCGCGGGTCCGCCGTCACGCTCGTCCGGAAGCCGTTGGTGACATAGCCGAAGGCGATGCCGGACTCGGGGTCGGCGAGGCCGAGGGCGCCGCCGCGGCCCGGGTGGCCGAAGGAGGCGGGGGAGAGCAGCGGGGACGCGCCGCCGTGCAGCATGTACCCGAGGCCGAACCGGGTGTTCACGACGAGCACCCGGTCGGGCCCCGCGGACTGCTCGGCGCGCGCCAGCTCGACCGTCTCCGGTGTGAACAGCCTTACCCCGCCCTCCACTTCGCCGATCAGCGCGGCGTAGAAGCGGGCCAGGCCGTCGGCGGTGGCGATGCCGTTGGAAGCGGGGAGGGCGGCCGCGCGGTAGGCGGGGTCGTTCTCGTCGGGCAGCGGGGTGATCGCGGCGAACGCGCGGCGGGTGAGGGAGCCGGGGTCGGCGTAGGCGTCGGTGACGGACTGCTTGGGGCGGGTCCGCAGGCCGCCGGGCTGCACCGGCGCGTCGACCTGTCCCACGCGCCCGACGCGCGCGCTCCGAGCCTGGGGCAGCCCGAGCCACAGGTCGGCCCCGACGGGGCCGGCGATCTCGTCGGCGATCCACTCCCCGATGTCCCGGCCCGTGGTCCGCCGCACCAGCTCGCCCGTCAGCCAGCTGTAGGTCTGCGCGTGGTACCCGTGGGCGGTCCCCGGCTCCCACGCGGGCGTCTGCGCCGCGACCGCCGCCGCGCCCAGGTCGGGGTCGGCGGCCTCGGCGGGGGTCAGCGGCCGGTCGAGCACGGGCACGCCCGCGCGGTGCGCGAGCAGCTCCCGCACGAGCGTGCGCTCCTTGCCGGCCGCCTTGTACTGCGGCCAGTAGGTGCCGACGGGCGCGTCCAGGTCGAGGTGCCCGCGCTGGTGCAGCAGCAGGAGGACGGCGGCGGCGACGCCCTTGGTCGCGGACCGCACGACCTGCGCGGTGCCGTGCTCCCAGGGGGCCGTGCCGTCGACGTCCCTGGTCCCGCCCCACAGGTCGACGACCTTGCGCCCGTCCCGGTAGACGGTGACGGCGGCGCCCCGGTCCCCGAGCACCTCGAAGTTCCGTACGAACGCCTCCCGGACCGGCTCGAACCCGTCGGCCACCGCACCGTTCACGTCCACGCCCACGTTCGTACGTTCCTCTCGACTCGCCTTCGACCCTGGGGTCAACCTCGATGACGAGCCTGCGATTCCTGGGTTCCGCTAGCCGAGGATGATCGTTACATCGATGTTGCCGCGGGTGGCGTTCGAGTACGGGCACACCTGGTGGGCGGCGTCCACCAGCTTCTCGGCGAGGCCCTGGTCGAGGACGGGCAGGGACACGCTGAGGGCGACCGCGAGCCCGTAGCCCTTGCTCTTGTTCGGGCCGATCCCGACCTTCGCCGCCACCGTCGACCCCGTCAGGTCGTAGCCCGCCCGGTTGCCGACCAGGATCAGCGCGTTGTGGAAGCAGGAGCTGTAGCCGGCCGCGAAGAGCTGTTCCGGGTTGGTGCCGTTGCCGTCGCCGCCCAGCTCCGGCGGCATCGCCACCTTCAGCTCGATCTGGCCGTCCTGGCTGGTCACGTACCCGTCGCGGCCGCCGTGGGCGGTCGCCTCGGCGACGTACATGATCTTCGTCGGACGGGTGTCGACGGCGGCGTTGTCGACGGCGGCGCCTTCGGTCACGGCGGGACCTCCCCCAGGAACTTTCCGGAATTACATCGTGCACAAGGTACCGGCCGGTAGGGATGTTGTGACCGGGCAGGGGGGTGGTAACCGTGGGTAACTTCGGATCGGACTACCGGCCGCGGTCCGCCGCGGCGTGCGCCCGTTCCGCGAGCCCCCACAACTCCTCGCGCAGCCGCGCCACCTCCGCCGCCTCCAGCCCCGTCGCCGTCAGCAGCGCACCGGGGACACGCGCCGCGCGCCCCTTCAGCTCCTCGCCGCGCTCGGTGCACGCCACGAGCACCGTGCGCTCGTCCCGCGCCGAGCGCTCCCGGCGCACCAGGCCCGCCCCCTCCAGGCGCTTCAGCAGCGGCGACATCGTGCCGTAGTCGAGCCGCAGAGCCGCCGCGAGCTCCTTGACCGTCGTCTCGCCGTGCTCCCACAGCACCAGCAGGACGAGGTACTGCGGATAGGTGAGCCCCAGCTCGTCCAGGAGCGGCCGGTACGCGGCCGTCACCGCGCGCTGGGCCGCGTACAGCGCGAAGCACAGCTGCTCGTCGAGCAGCGGCGCACGCTCGCCCACCGGGTCTTCGTTGGTCACGCGCCCATTCGTCACGCGCCCATTGTCACGGAGCGGGGGTCGAACCCGAAGGGCAGCTCCAGACGGTGGGCGTTCATGAGGGCCTCGTCGGCCAGCAGTTCGCCCGTCCGGCCGTCCGCCGCGATCACGCCCTCGCTGAGGATCAGGGAGCGGGGGCACAGCTCCAGGGCGTACGGCAGGTCGTGGGTGACCATCAGGACCGTCACGTCCAACGAGCGCAGGATGTCGGCGAGTTCACGGCGGGAAGCGGGGTCGAGGTTGGAGGACGGCTCGTCCAGGACCAGGATCTCCGGTTCCATGGCCAGCACCGTCGCGACGGCGACCCGGCGGCGCTGGCCGAAGGACAGGTGGTGCGGCGGGCGCTCCTTGAAGGCGGACATGCCGACCTGCGCCAGCGCCCGGTCCACGCGCTCCTCCAGCTCGGCGCCCTTCAGCCCGGCCGCCGCGGGGCCGAACGCGACGTCCTCGCGGACCGTCGGCATGAACAGCTGGTCGTCCGGGTCCTGGAAGACGATGCCGACCTTGCGCCGGATCTCGGCCATGTGCCGCTTGCCGACGGGCAGTCCGGCCACCGTGACGGTGCCCGCGCCGCCGGTCAGGATGCCGTTGAGATGCAGCACGAGGGTCGTCTTGCCGGCGCCGTTCGGGCCGAGCAGCGCGACCCGCTCCCCGCGCGCGATGGAGAAGTCCACGCCGAACAGGGCCTGGTGGCCGTCGGGGTAGGCGAAGGCGAGGCCGGAGACCTCCAGGGAAGCAGTACTCACAGGGCCCATCCCAACACGCAGACGACGAGGGCGGCGAACGGGAGGGCGAGGGCGTACGACCACTGCGCCCGGGACGCGGTCACTTCGTCGATCACCGGCATCGAACCGGCGTACCCCCGGCTCACCATGGCCAGGTGCACGCGCTCCCCGCGCTCGTAGGAGCGGATGAACAGCGCGCCCGCGGACTTCGCGAGCACACCCCAGTGCCGTACGCCCCGCGCCTCGAAACCGCGCGACTCGCGCGCGATCCGCATCCGCCGCATCTCGGCGGTGACGACATCGCCGTAGCGGATCATGAAGGACGCGATCTGCACGAGCAGCGGGGGCAGCTTCAGCCGCTGGAGGCCGAGCAGGAGTTCCCGCAGTTCCGTGGTGGCCGCGAGGAGTACGGAGGCGGCGACGCCCAGGGTGCCCTTGGCGAGGACGTTCCAGGCGCCCCAGAGGCCGTTGACGCTCAGCGACAGACCGAGGACGTCCACCTGTTCGCCCTCCGCCACGAACGGCATCAGCACGGCGAACGCGACGAACGGCACCTCGATCAGCAGCCGCTTCAGCAGGAAGCCGGCCGGCACGCGCGCGCGATGCGCGACGACCGCGAGCAGGACGGCGTACAGCGCGAACGCCCACATCGCCTCCCGGGGCGTGGAGACCACGACGACCACGAAGGCGAAGGCGGCGGCGAGCTTGGTGTGCGACGGCAGGCCGTGCACGGGCGAGTGCCCGTGCCGGTAGAGCCTGTGGGCGTGTCCGGCACCCACGGCGTCAGACGTTCTCTGCGGCGGTGGGGGAGACGTCCGCCGCGCGGCGCCGGCGCACCACCCAGAAGACGGTGCTGCCCGCGACGGCGGTCACGCCCACCCCGATCACGCCCGCGAGCCCGCCGGACAGCCGGGCGTTCGTCACGTCCTCGACGCCGTAGTCGGCCAGCGGGGAGTCGGAGGACGCGTGCTGCTCGGTCTTGCGGTCGATGCCCTGGTCGGCGGCGACCTTCTCCAGGCCGTCGGGGCTAGCGGAGGCGTAGAAGCTGACGAAGCCCGCCAGGACGAGGGAGGTGACGAGACCGGTCACCCAGAGCGTGCGGCGGGAGGTGCGCGCCGCCACGGGCGCCGTGCGCGCCCCCTCGGCGGCGGGTACGTCGACGAGCGCGCCGTTCACCCGCAGCTTGAGCCTCTGCTGCAGGCCTCGCGCGCCGTACACGAGATCCGGCCGTACGGCGATCACGGCGCCCACGGTCAGCGCGGTGATCGCGGCCTCGCCGACGCCGATCAGCACATGCACGCCGACCATCGCGGTGGCGACCTTGCCGATCGCCACGTCGGTGGTGCCGCCGATCCAGTAGACGAAGGTGAACGCCACGGCCGCCGCGGGGACGGACAGCAGGGCGGCGACGAAGGACGCGACGGTGACGGACCGGCGGGTGCGCGGCAGCACCTTCACCAGGCCGCGGAAGACGGCGTACGCCACGACCGTCGTCACGATCGCCATGTCGGTGACGTTCACGCCGAGCGCGGTCAGGCCGCCGTCGGCGAAGAGGATGCCCTGCATCAGCAGGACCACGGACACGCACAGGACCCCGGTGAAGGGGCCCACGAGTATCGCGGCGAGCGCGCCGCCCAGCAGATGGCCGCTGGTGCCCGCCGCGACGGGGAAGTTCAGCATCTGCACGGCGAAGATGAACGCCGCCACCAGGCCTGCCAGAGGTGCCGTCCGCTCTCCCCCACTCTCGGCTGCGCTCGAGCGGGAGGTGCCCCCCTGCTCGCGGCGCGCGCCGCGCAGGCTCACGGCGATGGCGCCCGCGGCGACGACTCCGGTCACGGCGGAGGTCGGGGCGTTGATGAATCCGTCGGGTACGTGCACCGTTCGATGATAGTGGCTTAATGCGAACCGTTCGCAAGAGCGAGGCGCTTGTGCGTGGTACTCAGGGGTGCGCGCAGGCCTCTTTCGCGCCCCCTCCGGGTATCGCACATGTGAGATACGCCGGCGCGGAGGAGCGCATTCCGGAAAATATGCGACATTGGAGGGGGAGTGAACGCACAGCCTCCCCACAGCTCACGCAGGGTGAGAGGCGGTTCGATGTCTGTAGTCGAGCAGTACGCACGAGCCCACATCGTCACGGACGCGGACCTTGTCGAGGACGAGAGAACGGCCGTCCCCGTGGTCCTTCGCTACGACCCCGACAACGACCCCCGCTCGGTGCGCGTCGGGCTGCCCGGCCGGCACGAGTGGACCTTCGAGCGCACCCTCCTCGAACAGGGCCTGCGCGCCCCCACCGGCACCGGAGAGGTGCGGGTGTGGCCGTGCGGCCGGGTGCAGGCCGTGGTCGAGTTCCACTCCTCGCACGGCGTCTCGGTCGTCCAGTTCGAGTCCAAGACGCTCCTGCGCTTCCTGCGCCGCACGTACATGGCCGCGCAGCCGGTCACCCACTGACCGTCGCGGCTCAGCCGCCCATCCGCAGCAGGGACGCCACGATCGGGCCGGCCGTGTCGCCGCCGTGCCCGCCCGCCTGGACGACGCCCGCCGCCGCGAGGTCGCCGCGGTAGGCGGTGAACCAGCCGTTGGGCTTGGACTGCCCGTCGACCTCCGCCGAGCCCGTCTTGGCGCCGTAGTCGGGGCCCAGGCCGGACATCGCCTCGGCGGCGGTGCCGTACGCGGCGGTGTAGTTCATCAGCTCCCGCAGCTGCGACAGCGTGGACGGGGACATCGAGCGCGAGGCCGTGGCGAGGGTGCGGTCGTCGACCGACGGCGCGACCAGGTACGGCTGGTGGAAGGTGCCCGACTTCACCGTCGCGGACACCGACGCCATGTTCAGCGGGTTCATCCGCACCCCGCCCTGGCCGATCAGCGAGGCCGCCATCTGGGCCGCCGACTGCACCGGCACCGAGCCGTCGAAACTGGGTACGCCGATCGCCCAGTTGTTCATCGACAGGCCGAACACCTGCTGCGCCTGCTTGGTCAGGCTGTCCTCGTCGAGCTTGCCGGCCTGGCTGATGAAGGCCGTGTTGCAGGACCGGGCGAAGCTCGCCTTGAACGTGCCGCCCTTGATCTGGAAGTCGTCGTCGTTGTGGAACTTCCAGCCGCCGTAGGTGAACGTCTTCGGGCAGGGGTGCCCCTTGTCCGCCGACGCCAGGCCCTTCTCGATGAGCAGCGACGACGTGATGACCTTCATGGTGGAGCCGGGCGCCAGCGAGCCGTTGAAGGCCGTGTTGAAGCCGTGGTTGGTGTTCGCCACCGCGAGGATCTCGCCGGTGGAGGGGCGCAGGACGACGACGGACGCGCGCGAGGACTTCGCGACCTGCCGCTCCGCGGCGGCCTGCAGGGCCGGGCTCAGCGTCGTCCTCACCTTGCCCGGGGTGCCCTTGCTGAGCTCCAGGAGGGTCTTGTCGGAGGACTTCTTCGCCTTCGACGCCTTGCCGCGCACCACGCGCAGCTCCACGCCCGCCGTGCCGCCCGCCTTCTTGCCGTACTTCTCCCGCAGCCCGTCCAGCACGGTGCCCAGGGAGGGGTACTCGGCAGCGGTGATCTCACCGCCGTCCCGGTCGAGCGCGGTGACGGGCGGGTCGCCCGCCTCTCCGGTCACCAGGGTGTCGCCGTCGGCGAGATCGGGATGCACCACGGACGCGTGCCAGTCGACCAGCGGCCTGCCGTCCTTCGCCCGCCGCACGACGGTCAGCGCGCTGTCGTACGCGATCGGCTTGCTGACCTTCTTGTAGGTCACCGTCCCCTTCACGGAGAAGGGGACCTTGTCGCCCGTGCGGGTGCCCGCCGTGAGGGTGACGCCGGTGATGCGGGCGTCCTTGGTGTAACCGGTCAGCAGGGCGGTGGCGGCCGTGGCGTCGTCGGTCGCGGCGGCCGCCCGGGTCACCTCGCCCCGCTGCCAGGCGGTGAGGAACGTCCGCGCCGCCGTCGTGACCTCCGTCGCCGACAGCGGGCCGGTCTTCACCACCGGCTTCTTCCCGGCCTGGGCCGCCGCACCGTCCTCGGCCGCCGCACCGCCGCCGTACAGCGCGTAGACACCGAGCCCGGCGCCGCCGACGACGACCGCGATCATGCCGCCGACGACGAGGGGCCGCCGCTTGCTGCGCCGCTCGTCGACGCGCCTTCTCTTGCCCACTGCTGATCCTCCGAGATCCCCAGGGGCACCCCGAGCCCCGCTGCCCTCGTTGCCCTCACTCACCCCAACGACGACAACCACCCTAGAGTCCCGTCCTGTGGGGGTGACGTCACGTGTGACGTCAGCCACCCCGCTGTTACAGGACTGAACCAGGGGCCCGGGAGACGCGTCACCCCGCGCGCAGCACCTGCGCGACGATCGGGCCGGAGGCGTCGACGCCGTGACCGCCGTCCTGGACCATGGCGGCGGCGGCCACGTCGTCGTGGTAGCCGGTGAACCAGCTGTTGGACCTGGCCTGTCCGTCGACCTCGGCGGAGCCGGTCTTCGCGCCGACCTGGCCGCGGAGCCCGGACATCACCTCGGCGGCGGTGCCGCTGGTCGCGGTGCGGTTCATCATGGCGCGCAGCTGCTGCACGGTGCCGGCCGGCAGCCCGCGTGCCGTGGCCAGTTCACGGCCGTCGAGGCTGCGCGGCACGATCACCGGCTGCCGGAAGGCGCCCGTCATCGCGGTCGCCGTCACCGACGCCATGTTCAGCGGGTTCATCTGGACCTGGCCCTGCCCGATCAGGTTGGCCGCGGTGTCCGGGCCGCCGGAGGCCGGGACGGAGCCGTCGAAGGAGGGGATGCCGGTCTTCCAGTCGAGGCCGATCCCGAAGCGGTCCCTGGCCTCGTCGGTGAGCGACTCGACCTTCACCTCGTCGGCGAACTTCACGAAGGCCGTGTTGCAGGAGCGGGCGAAGCTCGCCGAGAGGGTGGCCTTCTCGTCGGGGACCATGTCCTCGATGTTGTGGAAGGTCTGGCTCTGCCACACCGCCTCGGCCGGACAGGGCGCCGGTCCGTTCGCCGTGGTGATCCCGTTGTCGATGAGGGTGGCCGCACTGACGATCTTCATGGTGGAGCCGGGCGCCACCTCCCCGAGGAACGCCGCGTTCCAGCCGTCGGTCCGGTTGTTGGCAACTGCCAGCACCTCACCGGTGCTCGGCTTGACGGCCACCACCGACGACTCGCCGTACTTGCGCACCGCCTGCTCCGCGGCCGCCTGCACGCCCGCGCTGAGCGTGGTGGGCAGCTTGCCGGCCTTGCCCTTGGACAGGGTCAGCAGCGAGGTGTCGGCGGCTTCCGGGGCGGCGTGGTGGATCGCCAGTTCGACACCGGGCGTGCCGCCCGCCTTGTCGCCGTACTTGGCGCGCAGTTCGTCCAGGATCGGCCCCAGGGAGGGGTACTTCTCCTTGGTCAGCACCTTGCCGTCGCGGTCCACCGCCTCGATCGGTGGTGACGCGGAGTCGCCGGTGACCAGGGTGTCGTCCATGTCCTTCAGCTGGGGATGGACGACCGACGGCTCCCAGTCCACCAGCGCCTTCCCGGTGGTGACGCCCCGTACCACGGTCAGCCCGCTCTCGTAGGCGAGCGGCTTCGACTTCCCCTCGTACGACACCGTCGCCCTCACCGTGAACGGCACGCTGTCCCCGACCGCGGCCCCCGGTGTGATCTTCACCCCGGTGATGTGCGCGCTCGCGCCGTACGAGGTCAGCAGCGGCTCCGCCTTCCCGGCGTTGTTGGTGAGCGCGGCCGCCGCGGCGGCCTGCCCCTTCTCCCACGCCGCGAAGAACCTGGTGCTGGTCTCCTTCACCTCGGCGCGGCTCGGCGGGCCGGTCCGCACGGGCGCCGGCCCCCCGCCCGATCCCGGACCGTCGCCTCCGCCCACCGCGCTCACGATGTTGAAGGCGCCGTAGCCGGCTCCGCCCACCATCACGGCGAACACCGTGCCGACTATCGCCGCCTTTGCCCCCTTGCGCATGTGCGAACCCTCCCCGTTGTGCCCTTACGGGCAGTTTCTGAACGTGTTCAGAAAGCTCTGGTCAGGCTCACAGTAAGCGGAAAGGCCGGCGTGTGGGACGGCAGTTTTCGGAATCGTTAGACCCAGGTGTCCAACCACATACGTGAACGCCAGTCGTCGATCGGGATGGCGGTGCCGGTGAACAGGGGCCAGAAGTAGATGAAGTTCCATGCGATCAGCAGCACCAGGACGCCCGCGCCGGTCGCCCCCGCCACGCGCCGGGTGTCGCTCGAACCCGGTGGGCCGACGATCGCGCCGATCATCATCGCCACCGCCAGACACAGGAACGGCAGGAAGACGACGGCGTAGAAGAGGAAGATCGTGCGTTCCTGGTACATGAACCACGGGAGGTAGCCGGCCGCGATGCCGCAGGCGATCGCGCCCGCGCGCCAGTCCCGGCGGAACAGCCAGCGCCACAGCACGTACAGGACCGCGAAACAGGCCGCCCACCACAGGAGCGGGGTGCCGATCGCGAGGACCTCGCGCGCGCACTTCTCGCCCGCGTCCGCCGGGCAGCCGTCCGTGCCGGGCGAGGGGGACTCGTAGAAGTACGAGACCGGGCGGCCCAGGACGATCCAGCTCCACGGGTTCGACTGGTAGTTGTGCGGCGAGGTGAGGTGGGTGTGGAACTCGTACACCTCGTGCTCGTAGTGCCACAGGCTGCGCAGCCAGTCCGGGAACAGCCAGGTCCAGTTGCCGCCCTTGCCGTCGGTGGCCGCCCAGTTGCGGTAGTAGCCGCCCGACCCGTCGTCCGCGGAGAGGATCCAGCCCGTCCACGACACGAGGTAGGTGACCAGCGCGACCGGGACCGTGGCCAGGAACGTCAGGCCCGTGTCGTGCTTCAGCACCGCCGCGTACGGGTGGCGGGCGCCGGCCACCTTGCGCGAGCCGACGTCCCACAGCAGCGTCATCAGGATGAACGCGGCCATGATGTAGAGGCCGTTCCACTTCGTGCCGATGGCCAGGCCCAGCATCAGACCCGCCACCCAGCGCCACGGGCGCCATCCCAGCCGCGTGGTCTCCGCGGGGTGCGCGTTCGGGCGGACCCGGCCGTCCACGTCCGGCGGGAGCGCCGCCGCCAGCCGTTCGCGCGCCTTGTCGCGGTCGACGACCAGCGCGCCGAACGCCGCCAGCACGAAGAACATCAGCACCCCGTCGAGCAGCGAGGTACGGCTCATCACGAAGTGCAGCCCGTCCACCGCCATCAGCGCGCCCGCGAGGCAGCCCAGGAAGGTGGAGCGGAAGACGCGGCGGCCGATCCGGCACAGCATCAGCACCGAAAGGGTCCCGAGCAACGCCGCCATGAACCGCCAGCCGAACGGGTCGAACCCGAAGACCAGCTCGCCCAGTCCGATCACGTACTTGCCGACGGGCGGATGCACGACGTACGCCGCGTCCGTCGGGACGGGCACGTGACCGCCCGAGGAGAGGATGGCGTCGTTGGCGTTCTTGTCCCAGTTGACCTCGAACCCGCGGTGGACGAGAGCCCACGCGTCCTTGGCGTAGTACGTCTCGTCGAATATCACCCGCTTCGGGTTGCCCAGGTTCCAGAACCGCATCACGCCCGCCATCAGCGTGATCAGCAGCGGACCGCCCCAGCCCGACCAGCGGGTGAGCCGGTCGGCCCACCCGGGCGGCAGTCCGAGCGTCTGCCACAGCCGGGAGCCGGGCCGCGCGTACGGCGGCACCAGCCGCTCCCGCACGTCGCCCGCGGGCTCCGCCGTGTATCCGAAACGGCGCAGCCGCAGCTGCCACGACGACGGCCGCAGGTCGGACGCCTGGTCGTGCGCGGTCGGTGCGGGCCGGTGGTCAGTGGAGCCCGTGGAGTCCATGGAGGACGCGGTACTGGTCACCGCGCCATCGTAGGGAACAGGTCTGTGTGAGTCCCGTGCGTCGCCCCCTGCGAGGATGGAAACGTGACAGTTGCCCCCGGAAACCCGCCCGGATCCACGCCCGCGACCCGCTCCGCGACCGCGCCCGGAGTCCTCGTTCTCGCCGGCACGCCCATCGGGGACGTGTCCGACGCACCGCCGCGGCTCGCCGAGGAACTGGCCGGTGCCGATGTCGTCGCCGCCGAGGACACCCGCAGGCTGCGCCGGCTGACGCAGGCGCTGGGGGTGACACCCAAGGGACGGGTCGTGTCGTACTTCGAGGGCAACGAGTCCGCCCGCACGCCCGAACTCGTCGAGGACCTGCTCGGCGGCGCCCGCGTGCTGCTCGTCACGGACGCGGGCATGCCGTCCGTCTCCGACCCCGGGTACCGGCTGGTCGCCGCGGCCGTCGAGCGGGACGTGCGGGTCACCGCCGTGCCCGGCCCGTCCGCCGTGCTCACCGCGCTCGCGCTGTCCGGGCTGCCCGTCGACCGCTTCTGCTTCGAGGGCTTCCTGCCGAGGAAGGCGGGGGAGCGGCTCTCGCGGCTGCGGGAGGTCGCCGAGGAGCGGCGCACCCTCGTGTACTTCGAGGCGCCCCACCGGCTCGACGACACGCTCGCCGCGATGGCCGAGGTGTTCGGCGCGGACCGGCGGGCCGCCGTGTGCCGGGAACTGACCAAGACGTACGAGGAGGTCAGGCGCGGGCCGCTCGGCGAGCTGGCCGCATGGGCGGCGCAGGGGGTGCGCGGCGAGATCACCGTCGTCGTCTCCGGCGCGCCCGAGCGCGGTCCCGAGGAGCTCGACGCGGCGGAACTGGTGCGGCGGGTGCGGGTGCGCGAGGAGGCCGGCGAGCGCCGCAAGGAGGCCATCGCGGCGGTCGCGGCGGAGGCGGGGCTGCCCAAGCGGGAGGTGTTCGACGCGGTGGTGGCGGCGAAGAACGCGGGGGAGTTGTGACGTGGGTCAACAGGGGGCTGTGAAGGGACTCACACCCCCTCTGAGCAGGGCGCATGTCGTATGAGCGGGCGCCCCATGGGCGGGCAAAGGCGGCCGGGCGCCAGGGCAAGGGACGTCCAAATCGGGTTCAACAGTGCACAGGTCGGGTGCATTCGCTCCAGGCGAGCAGTCCACTGGGTTGCGGGACTCGAGCGTCCCTGCAGCGGACAACAGGAGCTGGCCATGAGTGAGATCACAAGGCACACCGGCCTTCGCAACGGGGCGACCGCCGTGGTCAACGAGTCGTATTCCTTCGCCTGCATGCGCTGCGGGCACGGCTGGGAACAGTCGTACGAGATAGAGCATCACCTCGACGCGGACGGCCTCGAGTTCGTGCGGTACGTGGCGGACGGCCGGGTCGTGCCGTCCCCGCTGAGCCGCCCCGCCTGCCAGAACTGCGACGGGCACGTCGTGCGCATCATGCGGGCCGGACAGGTCTCGTCGGTCCTCGGCGCGGCCCGGCGCAAGCACCCGACGCCCCCGGCGGGCCCGGTGGAGGCGCCGGTGCCGGCGGCCGGGGAGCAGCAGCCGCGGGAGCCGCACCACTGGCACCTGTCGGATCTCCTGCACCCCTTCCACCGCAAGGCGGGCTGAGCGGGACGCCCGCCGGGCGGAGTGCGCTCCTTTCGTAGGATCGGAGCATGCCTTCCCACAGCTCCGCCCGGCCCGGCCGGCAGGACAAGAACGCCGCGCCGCCCCTGCCTGCCCCCCTGCGGGTGCCGGTCGCCGACTCCCACACCCACCTCGACATGCAGTCCGGCACCGTGGAGGAGGGCCTCGCGAAGGCCGCGTCGGTCGGGGTGACGACGGTCGTGCAGGTGGGCTGCGACATCAAGGGCTCGCAGTGGGCCGCCGAGACGGCCGCCGCGTACGAGAACGTCCACGCGGCGGTCGCCCTGCACCCCAACGAGGCCCCGCGGATCGTGCACGGCGACCCCGACGGCTGGTCCCGGCAGGGCGCACGCGAGCCGGGGGGAGCGGCGGCGCTCGACGAGGCGCTCGCCGAGATCGACCGGCTCGCGGCGCTCGCGCAGGTCAGGGGCGTCGGCGAGACCGGCCTCGACTACTTCCGCACCGGCCCCGAGGGCAAGGAGGCGCAGGAGCGTTCCTTCCGCGCCCATATCGAGATCGCCAAGCGGCACGGCAAGGCGCTGGTCATCCACGACCGCGACGCCCACGCGGACGTCCTGCGCGTCCTGAAGGAGGAGGGCGCCCCCGAGCGCACCGTCTTCCACTGCTACTCCGGCGACGCCGGGATGGCGGAGATCTGCGCCCGCGCCGGGTACTTCATGTCCTTCGCCGGCAACGTCACCTTCAAGAACGCCCAGCACCTGCGCGACGCCCTCGCCGTCGCCCCGCTGGAGCTGGTCCTGGTGGAGACCGACGCCCCCTTCCTCACCCCCGCGCCCTACCGGGGTCGGCCCAACGCGCCGTACCTGGTCCCCGTCACCGTGCGCGCCATGGCCGCCGTACGGGGCGTCGACGAGGACACGCTCGCCACGGCCCTCGCCGCCAACACCGCACGGGCGTTCGGCTACTGACGCACCGAACACACGCTGGGTAGCCGCGTCGCTTTGGAGAGTGACAAAGGCTCCGCTAGGTTCTGGGGGCCCGATCCGGACCCACCCCTGGAGCGTGTCGGCGTGAGCAACGCGCAGTACCTCGACCACGAGACCCACGGCGGCGGTGGACCGTACGTGGACCTGCACAGCGCCGAGACGCTCGCCTACGGCGTGTACGCGGCACCCGGGGCGTACGACGACACGTACCGGCCCGCGTACGAAGAGGAGCCGGCCCCCCTTCCGCCGCCGCCTCCGCTTCCGCCGCCGCCCCCCACCCCGCCCCCGTCCACGCCCGCCACGCTCCAGCTCCCGGCACCGCTGCTTCCGCGGCAGGGCGCACCGGTGCCCCCGGGACCGGGCCGGCGGGCCGCGCGCCGGCGCCGGGCACGGGCCGCCGAGCGCCCCGACTCCCCGCTGCGCCGCCTGCTGCCGCGGGCCCTCGTCGTCGCCTTCCTCGCCGGCGGCACCACCGCCTTCGTCGCCGAGGACAAGGCGGTGGAGCTGACCGTCGACGGCAAGGAGCGCACCCTGCACACCTTCGCCGACGACGTGACCGAACTGCTGGCCGAGGAGGGCGTGGCACTGGGCCCGCACGACCTGGTGGCGCCCGCCCCGGGCTCGGCCCTGTCCAGCGGCGACGAGGTTGCGGTGCACTACGGGCGTCCCGTACGGCTCACCCTCGACGGACAGCGGCACCAGCTGTGGACGACGGCCCGCACGGTGGAGGCGGCGCTCGCACAGTTCGGGGTGCGCGCGGAGGGCGCCCACCTCTCCCTCGCCCGCACCCGGCGCATCGGCCGGGAGGGGCTCGCCCTGGAGGTGCGCACCGAGCGCTCCGTGACGGTCATGGCCGACGGCCGGGCCCGCACCATCCGCACCAACGCCGCGACCGTGCGCGAGGCGGTCGAGGAGGCCGGGATCACCCTGCGCGGCCAGGACACCACCTCCGTGCCGCCCGGCAGCTTCCCGCGCGACGGGCAGACGGTGACGGTGCTGCGGATCACCGGCACCAAGGAGGTGCGCGACGAGCCGGTCCCGTTCCATGTGCGGCGCACCGACGACCCCTTCCTCTTCCGGGGCACGGAGGTCGTGGAGCAGGCCGGCCGGCCGGGGCTGCGGCGGGTCACGTACTCCCTGCGCACCGTCAACGGCGTGCGGCAGAAGCCGCGGCGGGTCAGGGCCGAGGTCGTGCGCGCGCCGCGTCCGCAGGTGGTGAAGGTCGGCACCAAGCCGCTGCCGACGTCCGTGCGGGGCGCCGACGGCCTCGACTGGCAGGGCCTCGCGGCCTGCGAGTCCGGCGGCCGCCCCGACGCGGTCGACTCCTCCGGCACGTACGGCGGGCTGTACCAGTTCGACACCCGCACCTGGCACAGCCTCGGCGGCACCGGCCGCCCCCAGGACGCCCCGGCGGCGGAACAGACGTACCGCGCGAAGAAGCTGTACGTCCGGCGGGGGGCGAGCCCCTGGCCGCACTGCGGGGCCCACCTGTACCGATGAGGGGCACACCGGTACGGACGAACGGCCGACCGCCGCCCCGTACCCTTGTCCCGTGAGCAGCCCCACCCCCGACGCCCTCCTGGGTCCCGCCGACATCCGTGAACTCGCGGCGGTCCTCGGCGTGCGCCCCACCAAGCAGCGCGGCCAGAACTTCGTGATCGACGCGAACACGGTCCGCCGGATCGTCCGTACCGCGCAGGTGCGCCCCGACGACGTGGTCGTCGAGGTGGGGCCGGGTCTCGGATCCCTCACGCTCGCGCTCCTGGAGGTCGCCGACCGGGTCACGGCCGTCGAGATCGACGACGTCCTGGCCGCCGCCCTGCCCGCCACGATCACGGCGCGCATGCCGGAGCGCGCGGAGCGCTTCGCGCTGGTGCACTCCGACGCGATGCACGTGAGCGGGCTGCCGGGCCCCGCCCCGACCGCGCTGGTCGCCAACCTGCCCTACAACGTGGCCGTGCCCGTGCTGCTGCACATGCTCGACACCTTCCCGAGCATCGAGCGCACCCTCGTCATGGTCCAGGCGGAGGTCGCCGACCGCCTCGCCGCCGCGCCCGGCTCGAAGGTGTACGGGGTGCCGTCCGTGAAGGCCAACTGGTACGCCGAGGTCAAGCGGGCCGGTGCCATCGGCCGCAACGTCTTCTGGCCGGCCCCGAACGTCGACAGCGGGCTCGTCTCGCTCACCCGCAGGACCGAGCCGATCAAGACCACGGCGTCGAAGCACGAGGTCTTCGGGGTCGTCGACGCGGCGTTCGCGCAGCGGCGCAAGACACTGCGCGCGGCGCTGGCCGGGTGGGCCGGGTCGGCCGCCGCGGCCGAGGCGGCGCTGGTCGCCGCCGGGGTGTCCCCGCAGGCACGCGGCGAGTCGCTCACCGTCGAGGAGTTCGCCCGGATCGCCGAGCACAAGGAGACCGCCGCGTGAGCGTCACCGTGCGCGTACCCGCCAAGGTCAACGTCCAGCTCGCGGTGGGCGCCGCGCGCGCGGACGGCTTCCACGACCTGGCGAACGTGTTCCTCGCGGTCGGCCTGTACGACGAGGTCACCGTCACCCCGGCCGACGAACTCCGCGTCACCTGCGCGGGCCCCGACGCCGCCCAGGTCCCCCTGGACCGCACCAACCTGGCCGCCCGCGCGGCGCTCGCCCTCGCCGAGCGGTACGACCGTGACGCCCGCGTCCACCTCCACATCGCCAAGGACATCCCGGTCGCCGGCGGCATGGCGGGCGGCAGCGCGGACGGCGCGGGCGCGCTGCTGGCCTGCGACGCGCTGTGGGGCACGCACGCCCCCCGCGGTGAACTCCTCGACATCTGTGCCGAGCTGGGCAGCGACGTCCCGTTCAGTCTGGTCGGCGGGGCGGCCCTCGGCACCGGGCGCGGCGAGAAGCTGACCCCGCTGGAGGTGGGCGGCACCTTCCACTGGGTGTTCGCGATGGCGGAGCGCGGGCTGTCGACGCCGGCCGTGTTCCGTGAGTTCGACCGCCTCGGCGAGGGCCTGGACATCCCCGAGCCGGTCGCCTCCGAGGCACTCCTCGACGCCCTGGCCGCGGGTGACCCCGACGCGCTCGCGGCCTCGGTCTCCAACGACCTCCAGCCGGCCGCCCTCTCCCTGTTCCCGGAACTGGCCGACACGCTGGCGGCGGGGCGGGGGGCGGGCGCACTGGCCGCGTTGGTCTCCGGCTCCGGCCCGACGACGGCCTTCCTCGTGCGTGATCCGGGGGCGGGGGAGGCGGTGGCCGACGCCCTGCGCGCCTCCGGCACCTGCCGCACGGTCCGTGCGGCGACGGCGCCGGCGGCGGGGGCGACGGTGCTCTGAGGGGCGGCTTCGGTCAGAGCTCGTCGATGGCGGTCAGGTCGATGTCGATGGAGTAGGGCTCGTCGACCTTGATGCGGTCGCGGTGGGTACCGGTCGACCTGTACGCGCCCGTCTCCGGCGACAACTCGAAGACCTCGATCGCCGGGTGCCTGTGCGGCCCTGCCATCTCGACCAGCCAGTAGGAGCGGATCCCCGCTGCGGCGTACTTGTGCGTCTTGGTGAGCCGGTTGCGGGCCTCGGACTCCGGAGAGATGACCTCGACGGCCAGTACGATGTCCTGAGCTTCGAAGTACGTCTGGTCCGGCCCCTTCCACGCGGTGGCTTTGATCACGGAGATGTCTGGTTCGGGGCCGTTGCGGCGATCGAGCACCACGGTCATCTCGCGTGCGACCTTCAGGTCGGGCGGCAGAGTACGGCGCAGACCGCTGACCAGCAGGTCGATCGCTGTGAAGTGGAACCAACGCAGCGGACTCACCAGGACCAGGCTCCCGTCGATCAGCTCGGTGTGCGGCGGGAGATCGGGCAGCGTCAACAGATCGTCGACGGTGTAGCCGTCCAGCGGGGGCATCCGCCATCCGGACTGCTCAGCGGGTTCGGCGGTCATGGTTCCTCCCATGGACGGGATCCTGCTGCCTGCTCTCCAAGGTAGCGGCCCCTTCCCGATCACGTCATCACGAAGAGTGACGAACGCCTCGCGCCCCGCCCCTGGCCCGGAAGGCCCTAGGCTAGAAGGCTGACCGACCCCCATGCGCAGGAGTGAAATGGCCGTCAACCTGGTCAATGTCGAGAACGTCAGCAAGGTGTACGGCACCCGTACCCTCCTCGACGGCATCTCGCTCGGCGTGTCCGAAGGGGACAGCATCGGGGTCGTGGGCCGCAACGGCGACGGCAAGACCACCCTGATCCGCATGCTCGCCAAGCTGGAGGAGGCCGACTCCGGCCGGGTCACCCACTCCGGCGGGCTGCGCCTGGGCGTCCTCACCCAGCACGACTCGCTCGACCCGGCCGCGACCGTGCGGCACGAGGTCATCCGGGACATGGCCGACCACGAGTGGGCCGGCAACGCCAAGATCAGGGACGTGCTGACGGGCCTCTTCGGCGGGCTCGACCTGCCCGGCTTCCCGCAGGGCCTCGACACCGTCATCGGGCCGCTCTCCGGCGGTGAGCGCCGCCGCATCGCGCTCGCCAAACTGCTCATCGACGAGCAGGACCTGATCGTCCTCGACGAGCCGACCAACCACCTCGACGTCGAGGGCATCGCCTGGCTCGCCCGGCACCTCCAGGTCCGCCGTTCCGCGCTCGTCTGCGTCACCCACGACCGCTGGTTCCTCGACCAGGTCTGCACGCGCATGTGGGACGTCCAGCGCGGCGACGTCCACGAGTACGAGGGCGGCTACTCCGACTACGTCTTCGCCCGCGCGGAGCGGGAGCGCATCGCCGCCACCGAGGAGGCCAAGCGGCAGAACCTGGTCCGCAAGGAGCTGGCCTGGCTGCGGCGCGGCGCTCCCGCGCGCACCTCCAAGCCGCGCTTCCGCGTCGAGGCGGCCAACGAGCTCATCGCGGACGTGCCGCCGCCCCGGGACAGCAGCGAGCTGATGAAGTTCGCCTCCTCGCGGCTCGGCAAGACCGT
This sequence comes from Streptomyces sp. NPDC001381, assembly GCF_042895685.1. NCBI lineage: Bacteria > Bacillati > Actinomycetota > Actinomycetes > Kitasatosporales > Streptomycetaceae > Streptomyces > Streptomyces sp. NPDC001381. The sequence goes on from NZ_JBIAWO010000014.1 coordinate 24,756, forward strand.
CTTCGACCTCGAGGACGTCACCGTCCAGGCCGGCCCCAAGGTGCTGCTCAAGCACGTCACCTGGCAGCTCGGCCCCGGCGACCGCATCGGCCTGGTCGGCGTCAACGGCGCCGGCAAGACCTCCCTGCTGCGGGCCATGGCCGAGGCCGCGCGCACCGAGGGCGAGACGCAGCCCGCGGGCGGCCGGATCGCCGTCGGCAGGACCGTCAAGCTCGCCTACCTCTCCCAGGAGGTCGGCGAACTCGACCCGAACCTGCGGGTCCTGGAGGCCGTCCAGCGGGTGCGCGAGCGCGTCGACCTCGGCAAGGGGCGCGAGATGACGGCCGGCCAGCTGTGCGAGACGTTCGGCTTCAACAAGGAGAAGCAGTGGACGCCGGTGGGGGACCTGTCCGGCGGTGAGCGGCGCCGGCTGCAACTGCTGCGGCTCCTCATGGACGAGCCCAACGTCCTCTTCCTCGACGAGCCCACCAACGACCTCGACATCGAGACCCTCACCCAGCTGGAGGACGTCCTCGACGGCTGGCCCGGCTCGATGATCGTCATCTCCCACGACCGGTTCTTCGTCGAGCGCACCACCGACCGGGTCTACGCCCTCCTCGGCGACGCCACCCTGCGCATGCTCCCGCGCGGCATCGACGAGTACCTGGAGCGCAGGCAGCGCATGGAGGAGGCCGCGGCGGCCTCCGCCCCGGCGGCCGCGCCGAAGCCCGCACCGGAGCGGAGCGCCGCCGACCAGCGCGCCGCGAAGAAGGAACTCCAGCGGATCGAACGGCAGTTGGACAAGATCTCCGAGCGGGAGTCCAAGCTGCACACCCAGATCGCCGACAACGCCACCGACTTCGCGAAGGTCGGCGAACTCGACGCCGAGCTGCGGGCGTTGGCGGGCGAGCGCGAGGAGCTGGAACTGCGGTGGCTGGAACTGGCCGAGGACGCATAGCCCTCAGGCGCACACGGGCGGACGGCGCGCGCGCCGCGTGAAGGGGGCGTGAAGGCGCATAACGAGGCCATCACGGGCCGGTCCTCCCTTGGGAACAGGGCAGGATCCGGCCCGCTGTGCCGTCGGTGCCGAGTGATACAAAGGGCTGGCCAAAAATCAGTGACAAGGGGGAAGACGCTGATGGCCCAGCCGCCTGATCAGCCGCCGCAGCAGGGTGGTTTCGGAGCACCTCAGATGCCGCCCCAGCCGCCCGCCCAGCCGGGCTACGGCTATCCGCAGCAGCCCGGACCCTACGGCGCTCCGGCCGCACCGGGACCCTACGGACAGCCCCAGCAGCCGGGACCGTACGGACCACCGCAGCAGCCGGGGGCGTACGGGCAGCCCGCGCAGCCCGGGCCGTACGGACAGCCCGCCGGCCCCTACGGCGGGCAGCAGGGTTACGGCTACCCGCCCGCCCCGCCGCAGTACCCCGGCGCCCCCGGCACCCCGCCCCCCGGCCCCGGCTCGCGCAACCCCTTCAAGGGGCGCCCCGCGATGGTCGTCGGCGCCGCGGTCGCCGCGCTGCTGGTCGTCGGAGGGGCGGTGTTCGCCGTCACCGGCGGCGACGACGGCGGCAAGAAGCCGGTCGCCGGGCCCAGCGACGACAAGCCGAACGCGAGCGACAGCCCGGTCAACCCCGGTGACGGCAGCGGCGACGGCGGCACGGACGCGCAGGACCTGAACGCGGGCCGCAAGGCGGGCGAGGCGAAGGTGCTCTGGTACAAGGAGGCCCCGGACGCGCCCGCCGACGGCGCCGAGGCGCCCGGCATGTGGATCACGTCCAAGGCGGCGGTGAAGGCGGCGTACAAGGAGGTCGTCGCCTACGGCGTCGGCGACGGGAAGCCGGCCTGGGACCCGATCACGTTCCCGCAGAAGATCTGCGCCGTCACCCAGCAGAAGACCGCCGACGACAAGATCGTCGTCGCGTACATGAGCGGCGTCAGCGACCGCGCCCAGTGCGACAAGCTCCAGCAGATCGACCTGGCCACCGGCGCCAAGGGCTGGACCGTCGACGTCCCGGACGGCCAGCTCTTCGACAGCGTGGGCAGCAGCATCGGCCTGTCCCTCGCCGGTGACACGCTGATGGTGGGCCGCTCGCAGTCCGGCGTGGCGTACGACGTCCGCACCGGCAAGAAGCTGTACGACAAGCAGAAGTACGGCGACTCGTGCTTCCCGTCGGCGTTCGCGGGCGGCGCCCGGCTCGTCATGGTGTCGTCCTGCGCCGCCCTGAAGGCCGACGAGCACGACGAGCTCCAGGAGCTGGACCCGGCCACCGGCAAGGTCAAGTGGACCCAGAAGTTCGACAAGGGCTGGTCGGCCGAGCGGGTGTACTCCCTCGACCCGCTGGTCGTCTACAGCACCAACGACGACAAGAACACCTGGAACATCTCGACGTTCAAGGCCGACGGTTCCTTCCGCTCGCAGGTCGCCGTCGACGAGGACTTCGCCCCCCGGTGCGGCTGGGCCCTCTTCGACAGCGACCTCACCGGCTGCCTCGGCACGGCCACCGACACCGGCACCCTCTACCTGCCGACCGACGCGACCACCGGCGCCAACGAGATCGTCGCGCTCAGCCTGGACACCGGCAAGGAGAAGTGGCGGGTCAAGTCGCCCACCGACGAGGCGATGGTGCCGATGAGGACCGAGAGCGGCAAGCTCGTCGCCTACGTCGAGCCGTCGTCCGGCGCGGGCGGCCGGGTGGTGTCGATCCCGACGAGCGGATCCGCCCACACCCCCACGACACTGCTGCAGCTGCCCGAGAGCACGATCGACATCGAGGACGGTTTCTACGACGGCGACCGCGCCTGGGTCGACGACCGTCTGTACCTCTCCTCCACCCAGCTGACCGGCGAGGACGACGGGAAGGAGAAGCTGATGCTCGCCTACGGCAAGTGAGCCGGGCGAGCCGGGCGGACCGGCGGCAGCCGTCCGAGCCCGGCCGGATCCCCCCGACATCCCTTCCGTCCCGTCGTCCCCCGAGCGTCCCGCCGAGGTAAACCACGCCATGACCCAGCCGCCGCCGCACCAGCCCCCGCAGGGGCCTCCCGACACCCCCCAGGACCACCCCCCACACCCCCAGGGCACCTTCGGCCCACCCCCACACCCCCAGGCCTCCGCGCCCCAGGCCTCCGCGCCCCAGGACTCCGCCCCGCAGGACACCCCGCCTCGGGACACCCCGCCGGAGGGCTCCGCACCCGAGGACACGCCGCCTCCGGCCGCGCAGCCCCAGGCCGCGCAGCCCCAGGCCGCGCAGCCCCAGGCCGCGCAGCCCCAGGCCGCGCAGCCCCAGGACACCCCGCCTCGGGACACCCCGCCCCAGGGTGGCCTCGGCACCCCGCAGTCCAGGCCGCCGGTGCCGCCTGCCCCGCCCGAGGGCCCGCAGCTCAGCAAGAACCCCGGCGGCCCCATGCCGCACCAGGTGGCCAGCGCGGCCCAGGTCGCCCAGAACTTCCAGGCGGCGCAGGCCGCGCAGGCGGGCCAGGCAAGCCAGCCGGCCCCGGCCGGCCAGGCAATGCAGGGGGCTCAGCCCGGTCGGCCCGGTCAGGCAGGCCACGCGGGCCAGGCGGCCCCGGCCGGTCAGGCCGCCCCGGCGGCACAGGCCGGTCAGGCAGCGCTGGGGGCTCAGCCGGGTCAGTCGGGTCCGGCGGGTCCGGCAGCGCAGGGGGCTCAGCCTGCTCAGGCGGGTCAGGCAGCCCATCCGGGCCAGGCCGCCCCGGCGGCCCCGGCGGCCCCGGCGGCACCGGTGGCACCGGTGGCCCCGGCCGGTCAGGCCCCGGCCTCCCAGCCCCAGCCGGGCTACGGCTTCCCGCAGGCGTCTCCGCCCGCCGGGCCGCCCCAGCCCGGTTACGGCTACCCGCAGGCCCCCGGGGCTCCGCAGCCCCCTCATGCCCAGCCTTCCCAGCCTTCCCAGGCCCCGCAGCCTCCGCAGCAGCCTCAGGGGTACGGCTACCCCGCGGCCGCCCCGCAGCCGCCCGCGTACGGTCAGCAGCCCGGATACGGCCCCGGAGCGCAGCCGGGTTACGGCTACCCGGGTCAGCCCGGTGCGCCGGCCCAGCCGGGCTACGGGTATCCGGGGCAGCCGGGCTACCCGGGCCACCCCACCGTTCCGCTGCAACCGCAGCAGTCCACCCCCGCCGGCGGGCGGAGGATGAACGCCTCGATGGTCATCATCGTCGCGGCGGTCGCGGCCATCGCGCTGATCATCGGTGGCGGCGTCTGGTACTCGAAGTCCTCCGGCGGCGACGGCAAGAACGACGGCCCCACGGCCTCCGGCGGCACCGACGGCGGCGGACAGGGCACCGCCAAGGGCAGTGAGAAGGTGCCCGCCGACCCCGCCGCCGAGGCCCTCTTCCAGGTGCCGATGCCCACGGTCGCCAAGGACGACAGCGTGGCCGTGGACGGCTCCTGGCTGACCGACAAGGCGTACGTGAAGACCGGAGTCGCCGAGATCGTCGGCTACGACCGCGACAAGGGCACCGAGCTGTGGACGGTCAAGCTGCCCGGCCCGGTCTGCGCGGCGAGCCGCCAGACCAACGAGGACGGGCGGACCGCGATCGTCTTCCAGCCGAAGATGCCCCCGAAGGACTCCACGGCCGGCTGCTCCCAGGTCGCGGCCATCGACCTGAACGCGGGCCGGCAGCTGTGGACGAAGACCGTCAACTCCGGTGACGACCTGATCGACTTCGACAACGTCACCGTCAGCGCGAACACGGTCGCGGTCGGCAGCACCGACGGCGGCGCCGCCTTCGACATCGCCACCGGCAAGCAGCTCTGGGCGCCCAAGACGTCCGACACCTGCTACGACGCCGGTTACGGCGGCGGCGCCAAGCTGGTCGCGGTGCGCAAGTGCGGTTCCTACGACGCGCCGCAGCTGCACATCCAGACCATCGACCCGGCCTCCGGGAAGGTGCTGTCCGAGTACAAGATGGCCACCGACATCGAGTACGCGGGCGTGGTCTCGACGGACCCGCTGGTCGTGGCCGCCGACGTCGGGGACAGCGCCGGTGACGGCAGCGGCATCTCGGACTTCTTCTCCATCGACAACAAGACCGGCGAGCTGCGCACCCGTATCTCGGCACCGGGCGACGCGTACGCGGCCGAGTGCGACAGCATCGACCTGCCCGAGGCGTGCCGGGGCCTGGCCGTCGGCAACGACCGCCTCTACATCGCGACCGAGGAGCACGACGACACCGACGGCGGCAACGTCAACGAGATCGTCGCCTTCGACCTCGGCACGGGCAAGCAGACCGGCCAGCGCGCCGACTCCGGGGCCGAACACACCCTCTATCCGCTGCGGATGGACGGCGGCAACGTGATCGCGTACAAGGAGCCGCCGTACGACAAGGGCGGACAGGTCGTCAGCATCGACGGCACCTCGTTCAAGCAGACCACGCTGCTGGAGATCTCGGACTCGGAGGAGGCGCGGGAGATGGAGAGCAGCATGTCCGCCGAGTACTCGGAGATCCTCTACTCCGAGGGCCGGCTCTACCTGGCGGACACCTACGCCGACGAGACCAGCGCCGGTGAGACGGCGTACCTGGCGGTCGCCTTCGGCACCGCCGGCTGACCGCGCACCGCGCCCCGTCCCGTCGTACGGACGAACGGCCCCGCCCCTGCTCAGGGGTGGGGCCGTGCACTTACCGCTCATCACCCTCGAATGCGAGGAATTTCGGCGATCCGGGCACTTCTCGCCAGTAGGGGGAGCGCAACGTCGAACAAGCGTGTAGCTTCCGGGGGCATGAGGGACGGGGTGCCGGGGGGCACCTTTTGTCTGTTGTGCCAGGTCTGTTGGGTTCCGTGGGGGGACTGGGGGGTTGCTCGATGGGAGTGCGGCTGATGGTGGTCGACGACCACCGCCTGCTCGCCGAGGCGCTGGCCTCGGCGCTGAAACTGCGGGGGCACCGGGTGCTCGCGGCCGCGGCCCCCGCCGCCGGCGCGGCCGAGCTGGTGATCACCCGGGCGCCCGAGGTGTGCCTGCTGGGGACGGCGGCCCCGGCCGAGCCCGGCATGTTCGACCCGGTGGTCCGCATCAAGCGGGAGCGTCCGCAGGTGGCGGTCCTGGTGCTGGGCCCGGTCCCGAGCCCCCGGGGCATCGCCGCCGCCTTCGCCGCGGGTGCCTCCGGTTACGTACGCCACGACGAGCGCATCGAGGGCGTCGAGCGAGCGATCATGAAGGCGAGGGCGGGTGAGGCGGCGGTGGCCCCCCAGCTGCTGCAAGGAGCGTTCGGCGAACTCCTGAACCCGGCGGCCCAGCCGGACGACGAGGGGCAGCGGCTGTTGCAGATGCTGACCCCGCGCGAGGTCGAGGTCCTGGTCCGCGTGGCCGACGGCGAGGACACCCGGCTCATCGCCGCCGGCATGGGCATCGCCCCCTCCACGGCCCGCACCCACGTCCAGCGCGTCCTGATGAAGCTGGGCGTCGGCTCCCGCCTGGAGGCCGCGGCCCTGGCGGCCCGGACGGGTCTCCTGGACCGCGCGGGCCCCCTCCCGCACATGTCCCGGCCCACGGGGGCCGGGACGGAGGCGTAGGGCGACCGGGCCGCCCGAGGCGCACGGGCGGGCGGGGCCGTTTCCGGCCCCGGCCCGTTCTATTCGGGGGAGACGTGGTCCTCCGGCACCGGCAGCGGGGGTGCCGGCGGGGCCGCCGGCCTCAGCCACAGCCACACCAGGAAGAAGATGCCCAGGGCCAGCATCCCCAGGCCCGTCCAGAGGTTGATGTTGATCCCCTGGGCCTTGTCGATCTCCGCGTCGCTGTCGGTCAGGCCGGTGATCGTGACGATGACGCCGTACAGCACGAACAGGCCGCCGATGATGCGGCGCAGGTCGAAGATGCGGGCCGCGGTCGCGGACTTCTCCTCCAGCTCGGTGACCTCGCGCTGGACGTCGGCCTCGCTGTACCCGGCGCGTCGCAGCCGCTCGGCCGCCTCCGCGCGCTGTTCGGGTTCGAATTGCTCGGACATGGTCTTTCCATCCTCCCTCGGTACGCGTGACGCGCGCCCGGGCTCAGAACGAGAACGGGATGTAGCAGGCGGCGGCCAGGATCACGGCTCCCCAGCCCAGCAGCGCCGGCTTGCGGTACCAGGCGTCGTCGCCCTTCGCCGGCGGCTCCGCCATGCCGGGGGAGGTGGTGCCGTAGACCAGGCCCTGGAGTTCCTCGGCCGGCTTCGGGGCGGTGAACAGGGAGACCGCCACCATCACCACCGCGCCCGCCACGAAGCCCGCGATCGCCGAGACGAAGTTGGCGCCCTGGTCGGTGGGGATGCCGATGACGTCCTGCTTGTAGAGGACGAAGTAGTTGATCATCGCCGCCGTGGTGCCGGCCAGCAGGCCCCAGAAGCCCGACTTCTTCGACGCCCGCTTCCAGAACATGCCGACGATGAAGACCACGAACATCGGGACGTTGAAGAAGCTGAACAGCGTCTGGAGGTAGCTCATGATGTTCGAGAACGACGACGCCAGGAACGCCGTGCCGATCGAGGCGACGACGCCGATCGCCGTGATCAGCCGGCCGAAGCGGACGTAGTACGCGTCTTCGCGGCCCCGCTCCACGTACCTGCCCCAGATGTCGTTGGTGAACACCGTGTTGAAGGACGAGATGTTGGCCGCCATGCCCGCCATGAAGGCCGCGAGGAGGCCGGTGACGGCGATGCCCAGTACGCCGTTGGGCAGCAGGTTCTCCATCAGGTACGGGATGGCGTCGTTGTACTGGTAGCCCGACTTCTCGGTGCCGAATCCGGGGACCACGGCCGCGGCGACCAGGCCCGGGATCATCACCAGGAACACGATGAAGATCTTGGGGTACGCGGCGATCAGCGGGGTGCGCTGGGCCGCCGAGAGGTTCCTCGCCGACAGGGCGCGCTGCACCTCCGCGAAGTTCGTCGTCCAGTAGCCGAAGGAGAGGACGAAGCCGAGGCCCAGCACGATCGTCAGCCAGTTCGCGCCCAGCGGGTTGGCGCTGCCGATGCCCGTGCCGCCCCAGGCGCTGACGAAGTTGTCGCCGTGGGTCGCGGTCAGCTTGTCCGACAGGCCGTCCCAGCCGCCGACCTTCTTCAGGCTCAGCACCACGATCGGGATGAGGGCCGCCAGGATCACGAAGAACTGGAGCACCTCGTTGTAGATCGCCGAGGACAGGCCGCCCAGGGTGATGTACGCCAGGACGAAGAACCCGGCGACCACGATCGCCACCCACTGCGGCCAGCCCAGCAGGGCCTCGACGACGATCGCCAGCGCGTACAGGTTGACGCCCGCGATCAGGATCGCCGCGAAGGCGAAGAGGAGCGAGCTCAGCAGGTGCGCCCCCTTGTCGAAGCGCAGGAGCAGGAACTCGGGCACGGAGCGGACCTTGCTGCCGTAGTAGAACGGCATCATCACCAGGCCCAGGAACACCATCGCCGGGATGGCGCCGATCCAGTACCAGTGCACGGTGTACGCGCCGTACTGCGCGCTGTTCGCCGCCATGCCCAGGATCTCGGTGGCGGCCAGGTTGGCCGAGATGAAGGCGAGGCCGGTGATCCAGGCGGGCAGTGAGCGCCCGGAGAGGAAGAAGTCGAGGCTGGTCTTCACCGATCTGCGCGCGGCGAAGCCGATGCCCAGGACGACGACGAAGTAGATGGCGAGGATCGTGTAGTCGAGTGCGTTCGTGGGGAGTCGCAGCTCGGCCGCCAGGCGCATGGAGTCTGTGGGGGTCTGCATCCGGAGCTCACCTTGTCTGGTGGTCTTTGTTTGGTTGTGGGGGGTTACTTCCTGAGCGTGTTTATGTTTCTATGTGTTCGGTTCTGTTTGAAGTCTTACTTGGCAATGGAGTGTCGCGGTGAAGAAGACCTCGACCCGGCTGGCCGACGGTCGTGAGCTGATCTATTACGACCAGCGGGACGACTCGGTGCGTGACGCGGTGGACCGGCGCCCGCTGGACCCCACGGTCACCACGTCGGAGGTGCGCCGGGACCCGCTGCTGGGCGACTCTGTCGCGATCGCCTCGCACCGGCAGGGGCGCACCTACCATCCGCCGGCCGACGAGTGCCCCCTGTGCCCCTCCCAGGGCGAGCGGCTCAGCGAGATCCCGGACTCGTCGTACGACGTCGTCGTCTTCGAGAATCGTTTCCCCTCCCTGGCCGGCGACTCCGGGCGCTGCGAGGTGGTCTGCTTCACCTCCGACCACGAGGCGTCCTTCGCCGATCTGACCGAGGAACAGGCGCGACTCGTCCTGGACGCGTGGACGGACCGGACGTCCGAACTGTCGCATCTGCCCTCCGTTGAACAGGTGTTCTGCTTCGAGAACCGCGGCGCCGAGATCGGTGTGACCCTGGGTCACCCGCACGGGCAGATCTACGCCTACCCGTTCACCACCCCGCGCACCGCCCTGATGCTGCGTTCAGTCGCCTCGCACAAGGAGGCGACCGGCGGGGGGAACCTCTTCGACGCCCTCCTGGAGCGTGAACTCGCCGACGACCGGATCGTCCTGGAGAGTGAACACTGGCTCGCCTTCGTGCCCTACGCGGCGCACTGGCCGTACGAGGTGCACCTGTACCCGAAGCGCCGCGTCCCCGACCTGCTCGGGCTCGACGAGGACGCGCGCACAGAGTTCCCCAAGGTCTACCTGGAACTCTTGAGGCGCTTCGACCGTATCTTCGGTGAAGGTGAACCGCCCACGCCCTACATCGCCGCCTGGCACCAGGCCCCGTTCGGCGGGCTGGAGGAGTTCGACGGCGTCAACCGCGACGACTTCGCACTCCACCTCGAGCTTTTCACCATCCGCCGGACGTCCGGCAAGCTGAAGTTCCTCGCGGGCTCCGAATCAGGCATGAACGTCTTCATCAACGACGTGCCGCCGGAGCGCGCGGCCGAGCGACTGCGAGAGGTAGCGAGTTCATGAGCGGGAAGTACCTGGTCACCGGAGGCGCCGGTTACGTCGGCAGCGTCGTCGCCCAGCATCTGCTGGAGGCGGGCCACGAGGTCGTCGTCCTCGACAACCTGACCACCGGCTTCCGCGAGGGCGTCCCGGCGGGCGCCGCCTTCATCGAGGGCGACATCCGCGACGCCGCCAAGTGGCTCGACGCCTCCTTCGACGCCGTCCTCCACTTCGCCGCGTCCTCGCAGGTCGGCGAGTCCGTCGTGAAGCCCGAGAAGTACTGGGACAACAACGTCGGCGGCACCATGGCCCTCCTCGCCGCCATGCGCGAGGCCGGCGTGCGCAGGCTCGTCTTCTCCTCCACCGCCGCCACCTACGGCGAGCCGGAGCAGGTCCCGATCGTCGAGACCGCCCCGACCAGGCCGACCAACCCCTACGGCGCCACCAAGCTCGCCGTCGACCACATGATCACCGGTGAGGCGGCCGCCCACGGCCTGGGCGCGGTCTCCCTCCGCTACTTCAACGTCGCCGGCGCCTACGGCCGGCAGGGCGAGCGCCACGACCCCGAGTCCCACCTCATCCCGCTCGTCCTCCAGGTCGCCCAGGGCCGCCGCGAGGCCATCTCCGTCTACGGCGACGACTACCCGACCCCGGACGGCACCTGCGTCCGCGACTACATCCACGTCGCCGACCTCGCCGAGGCCCACCTGCTCGCCCTGAAGGCCGCCGAGCCCGGCGAACACCTCGTCTGCAACCTCGGGAACGGCAACGGCTTCTCCGTCCGCGAGGTCATCGAGACCGTCCGCGAGGTCACCGGCCACCCCATCCCCGAGGTCGTGGCCCCCCGCCGCGGCGGCGACCCGGCCGTCCTCGTAGCCTCGGCGGACACCGCCCGCGAACGGCTGGGCTGGAACCCGTCCCGCGCGGACCTCGCGGGAATCGTCGCGGACGCCTGGGAGTTCGCGCAGCACATCGCAAGGGAGCAGTAGTGGGGGCACAGGAAGTGCGCGAGGCCTTCGTCGAGCTGTACGGCGCGGAGCCCGAAGGCGTCTGGGCGGCGCCCGGGCGCGTCAACCTCATCGGCGAGCACACCGACTACAACGACGGCTTCGTGATGCCCTTCGCGCTGCCGCACCAGGCGCTCGCGGCGGTCTCCCGGCGCGCGGACGGCGTCCTGCGCCTGCACTCCTCCGACATCGAGGGCGGCGTGGCCGAGCTCCGCCTGGACGACCTCGCCCCCGAGTCGGACGACGACTGGACGGCGTACCCGGCCGGTGTCGTCTGGGCGCTGCGCGAGGCCGGCCACCCGGTCACCGGCGCGGACATCCATCTGACCTCGACCGTCCCGACCGGCGCGGGCCTGTCCTCGTCGGCGGCCCTGGAGGTCGTCGTCGCACTCGCGCTGAACGACCTGTACGACCTCGGCCTGCAGCGCTGGCAGCTGGCCCGCCTGTGCCAGCGCGCCGAGAACGTCTACGTCGGCGCCCCCACCGGCATCATGGACCAGACCGCGTCCGCCTGCTGCGAGAGCGGCCACGCCCTGTTCCTGGACACCCGCGACCTCTCCCAGAAGCAGATCCCCCTGGACCTGGCCGCCGAGGGCATGCGTCTGCTGGTGGTGGACACCCAGGTCAAGCACGCCCACAGCAACGGCGAGTACGGCAAGCGCCGCGCCGGCTGCGAGAAGGGCGCGGCCCTGCTGGGCGTCGACGCCCTGCGGGACGTCCCGTACGCCGGCCTGGACGCGGCCCTGGCCCGGCTCGGCGACGAGGAGGAGGTCCGCCGGCTCGTCCGGCACGTCGTGACGGAGGACGAGCGCGTCGAACGAACGGTGCGCCTGCTGGAGTCCGGCGACACCCGCGCCATCGGCCCGGTCCTCACCGAGGGCCACGCCTCGCTGCGCGACGACTTCCGGGTCTCCTGCCCCGAACTGGACCTCGTCGTCGACACCGCCGTCGCCGCCGGCGCCCTCGGCGCCCGCATGACCGGCGGCGGTTTCGGCGGCTCGGCGATCGTCCTCGCCGACGCCACCGACGTCGACACCCTCACCAAGGCCATCGAGGAGGCCTTCGCCGCGGCGGGCCACCCGGCCCCCCGCGTCTTCGAGGCGGTGCCGTCGGCGGGAGCCCGCCGGCTCGGCTGAGCGGTGCTCCGCGGATCCGGGGTGGGGCGGGGTCTCCCAGGGGCTCCCCGCCTCACCCCAGTCTTTTCGTCAGCGTGTACTCCGTGATCCCCGGTGGGTAGTCCTCGATCACGCACACCACCTCGTATCCCAGCCGCCGGTAGAAGTCCGGGGCCTGGAAGTCCCAGGTCTCCAGGCGTACGCGGAGACAGCCGCGTTCCTCGCAGGCGACGCGTTCCGCCTCGGCGAGGAGGCGGGTGCCCAGGCCCGTGCCGCGGTGGCGTTCGTCCACCCAGAGGTAGGCGACGTGCAGCCAGGTCGTCCAGGTGTGGCCGACCAGGCCCCCGGCCAGGTCGCCGGCGGCGTCCGAAGCCCACACGTGCAGCGGGGTCTCGCGTTCGGCGGGCGTGCCGCGCAGGGCCCGAAGGACCGGGGACGCCGCCGTGTTGGTGTCGCGGAGCCGCGAACGGAGAAGATCGCGCCGAGTCCTGTCGACTTCTGTCTCAAGACGAAACATGCGGCACACCATAAACGCCCTGGCCAACCAGTTCTGCGTTTTTCCTTCCGCTGTCCGCCCACAGCCCTACCCTGATGAACAGCACCGGTGGGGGCCGGTGCTGATCAGGGGGCGAGACAGTCGGGTACGGCACCCGAAGTGGGGGTAGCAGTCTCTGCACGGCGGCGGCCGTGCGGTAGCCGCATCCCCTCCGGGTGTCGTACCCGCGCCGGTCGTCGTTCTCCGTCTTCGGACCTTGGGGTATCCCCGGCTCCGGCAAGGAGCTTGGGGAAGGGGGTTTCGTGGTTCGCATCCGAGTCCTGGTCGTCGACGACCACCGCATCTTCGCCGAGTCGCTCGCCGCGGCGCTCGCCGCCGAGCCCGACGTCGACGTCTCCGCGGCCGGCAGCGGCCCGGCGGCGCTGCGCAGCCTGGAGCGCGCGGTTGCCGAGGGGCGCCGCTACGACGTGCTGCTCGTCGACGCCGACCTGGGCGCCGGCCTGGGAGGCGGGCCGACCGGTGCTCCGGGCGGTGCGCCGACGGGCATACGGCCCGCCGTGCCCGTGCAGGAGGTGGGGGAGGACGGGCTCGTCGACGGGATCTCGCTGGTCACCGGGGTGCGCGCCGCGCAGCCCCAGGTCCGGGTCGTGGTCCTCGCCGAGAAGGACGACCCGCGCCGCGCGGCCCTCGCCCTGCAGGCCGGTGCGTCCGGCTGGGTGGCGAAGGACTGCTCGCTCTCCCGGCTGCTGAGCGTCATCCGCGGGGTGCTGCGCGAGGAGACCCATCTGCCTCCCGCCCTGCTCACCGGTGTGCTGCGGGAGCTGACGGCCGCCCGCAAGCACCGCACCGAGAGCGAGCGGCTGGTCGAGTCCCTCACCCCGAGGGAGCGGGAGGTGCTCCGGTGCATGGTCGCGGGGCTGGGGCGCAAGGCCGTCGCCGAGCGCCTCTTCCTCTCCCCGCACACCGTCCGCACCCATATGCAGAACGTCCTGGGCAAGCTGGGCGTCCACTCGACGCTCGCCGCGGTCGCCCTCGCCCGCCGTGCCGGGGTCGGCCCCGCCGACCTAGCCGGGGATGTTGTCGAACGGGGCGGTCAGCTGGCGTAGCAGGCCCGCCAGTTCACCGCGCTGGGCGTGCGAGAGTTCGGCCAGGATCGCCCGCTCCTGGTCGAGCAGCCCGGCGAGCGCCTGGTCGGCCCGGTCCTTGCCGTCGTCCGTGAGACGGACGAGCACACCGCGCCGGTCGCTCGGGTCCGGCAGCCGCTCCACCAGGCCCTTCTTCGCGAGCCGGTCGATACGGTTCGTCATCGTGCCCGAGGTCACCAGCGTCTGCGTCAGCAACTGCCCCGGCGAGAGCTGGTACGGGGCACCCGCGCGCCGGAGCGCCGTCAGGACGTCGAACTCCCAGGGCTCCAGCTGGTGCTCGGAGAACGCCAGCCGGCGCGCCCGGTCCAGGTGCCGGGCCAGTCTGCTCACCCGGCTCAGCACTTCCAGCGGCTCCACGTCGAGGTCCGGGCGCTCCCGGCGCCACGCTGCGACCAGCCGATCGACCTCGTCCTCCATGGCGATCAGTGTAGTGGTTGTGTCGACGTGAAGTCTCTTGATGTCGAGTCTCTTGACGTCGAGATAAATCCTGGGGAAGGTGACGCTTATGACCACCAACCCCTCCTGGGACCCCGCCCAGTACCTGCGGCACGCCGGCCACCGCGCCCGCCCCTTCGCCGACCTCCTCGCCCGCGTCCCCGACCTGCCCGGCGACCCGCCCCGCATCGCCGACCTCGGCTGCGGCCCCGGCAACGTCACCGCCGCCCTCGCCGACCGCTGGCCCACCGCCCGCATCACCGGCTACGACAACTCCCCCCGCATGCTCGCCGACGCCCAGGCGCACGCCGGCGCACACCTCGACTTCGCCTACGCCGACCTGACCACCTGGACACCCGAGGAGACCTACGGCCTCCTCATCTCCAACGCCGCCCTCCACTGGGTCCCCGGCCACCTCGACGCCCTCCCCGCCTGGCTCGACGGCCTCGCCCCCGGCGGCACCCTCGCCTTCCAGGTCCCCCACAACACCGACGCCCCCCTGCACGCCCTCATGCGCGCACTCGCCGGCACACCCCGCTGGAAACCCCGCCTCGGCGAGGTCCTGCGCCACGAGGACTCCGTGCACGCCCCCGGCGTCTACCTCGACCTCCTCGCCCGCCTCGGCTGCGCCACCGACGTCTGGACCACCACGTACCACCACGTCCTCCAGGGCGAGGACCCCGTCCTCGACTGGGTCAAGGGCACCGGCCTGCGCCCCGCCCTCGACGCCCTCGCCGACGACCCCGAGGCCCGCGACGCCTTCGTCACCGAGTACCGCGACCTGCTCCGCGAGGCCTACCCGAGCCACGCCTACGGCACGGTCCTGCCGTTCCGCCGGCTGTTCGCCGTGGCCGTGAAACGCGGTGTTTGAGCAGGCCGCACAGGGTCACCCGGGTGACAACACAGTCGTACGGGGCCGGGAGTGATCCAGAGTGGCGAAGGAACAGAAGGGCAAGGCCAAGAAGGAACAGATCAAGGGCAAGGTCAAGGAAGTCCTGGGCCGCGCCACCGGCGACGCCCGGATGGAGTCCAAGGGCCGCGGCGGGCAGTCCAAGGGCGACGCACGCCAGGCCAAGGAGAAGATGAAGGACGTCTTCAAGCACTGACGAGCCCGGCACCCGAGGGCCCCGCCCACCGGCTGGGCCCTCGGCGCGCCCGGCTCGCCGTGACCCGCGTCAGCTCTTGCGGTGGCCTATCAGCCGGGGCTTCTGCTCCAGCCCGTCCAGCCCGTGCCAGGCCAGGTTCACCAGATGCGCCGCCACCTCCGCCTTCTTCGGACGGCGCACGTCCAGCCACCACTGCCCGGTCAGCGCCACCATCCCCACCAGCGCCTGCGCGTACAGCGGGGCCAGCTTCGGATCGAAGCCACGGCTCTTGAACTCACGGCCCAGGATGTCCTCGACCTGCGTCGCGATGTCCGAGATCAGCGAGGCGAACGTACCCGTGGACTGCGGGATCGGCGAGTCCCGGACCAGGATCCGGAAACCGTCCGTGTACTCCTCGATGTAGTCCAGGAGGGCGAACGCCGCCTGCTCGCACAGCTCCCGCGGGTGACCGGCGGTGAGGGAACTGGTCACCATGTCCAGCAGCCGCCGCATCTCGCGGTCCACGACGACCGCGTACAGGCCCTCCTTGCCGCCGAAGTGCTCGTACACCACCGGCTTGGACACCCCGGCCTTCGCCGCGATCTCCTCCACCGACGTGCCCTCGAAACCCTTCGCCGCGAACAGGGTGCGACCGATCTCCAGGAGCTGCTGGCGGCGCTCGGCACCGGTCATACGGGTGCGGCGAGCGCGCCGCGGCTTCGCTTCGCTGCTCGGACTGGGAGTACTGCTGGAGTCGGTCGCCACGGCGTCAATCATGCCGCCTTCGCGGTCGCCTTCCGGCGCCGGGAGCCGCCCTCACCCGTGTTGCGACGCGAATCGATACGCGAGCGTGACGGCCAGCGCACGTCGTACGCCCACCCGAACCTCTCGAACCAGCGGATCAGCCGGGCGGAGGAGTCGATCTGCCACCGCTCCACCCCGTGCCGCGCCGACGTCGGGTCCGCGTGATGCAGGTTGTGCCAGGACTCGCCGCACGACAGGACCGCCAGCCACCACACGTTGCCGGAGCGGTCCCGCGACTTGAACGGCCGCCTGCCCACCGCGTGACAGATCGAGTTGATCGACCAGGTCACATGGTGCAGAAGCGCCACCCGCACCAGCGACCCCCAGAAGAACGCCGTGAAAGCGCCCCACCAGGACATCGTCACCAGACCGCCCACCAGCGGCGGGATCAGCAGCGACACCACCGTCCACAGCACGAACTGACGCGAGACCGCCCGGATCGCCCTGTCCTTGATCAGGTCCGGGGCGTACTTGTCCTGCGGCGTCTGCTCCTCGTCGAACATCCAGCCGATGTGTGCCCACCACAGGCCCTTCATCAGCGCCGGAACCGTCTCCCCGAACCGCCACGGCGAATGCGGGTCGCCCTCGGCGTCCGAGAACCTGTGGTGCTTGCGGTGGTCCGCCACCCAGCGGACCAGCGGCCCCTCCACCGCCAGCGATCCCATCACCGCCAGCGCGATCCGGAGCGGCCGCTTCGCCTTGAACGAACCGTGCGTGAAGTAGCGGTGGAAACCGATCGTGATGCCGTGGCAGCCGAGGAAGTACATGAAGACCAGCAGGCCGAGGTCCAGCCAGCTCACCCCCCACCCCCACGCCAGCGGCACCGCCGCCAGCAGCGCGAGGAACGGGACGGTGATGAAGAGGAGCAGAGTGAGCTGCTCCACCGAACGCTTCTGCTCGCCACCGAGCGTCGCGGAGGGCAGCGGAGCGCCGTCGTTCGCCTGCGGGGCGTCGTCGATCACATCGGAGCTCGTGGTCATGGGCGTCCCCTGGGGGGTTCGAGGGTCGTGGCAATGCGCCGAGTCACGGGTACCTCGCGCGGTCGGCTTCACAACAGCTTCCTACGGTTCCGTAACCTACGGCATCGTAAGTGTGCCGGCGCGCTGCCCGACGGCAAGAGCCCGAAAGTCTGCGCGTCCCGCCCGCCACCTATCCTTGGAGACGGTCGGACAGCGCGGTCCGCTCTGTTTTCTTCCCGGATGTCCGGCCCGTATGCGGCGCCCCGCCGCCCGGACGGCCCCGGGCCCCGTCCCAGACGAGCCTCAGACGAGCTTCAACACTGCAAGGAGCCGCACCTGTGAGCAGTGCCGACGACCAGACCGTTTCCACGGCGACCACCAGCAACGAGCTGCGTGCCGACATCCGCCGGCTGGGTGACCTCCTCGGGGAGACCCTCGTCCGGCAGGAGGGCCCCGAGCTGCTCGACCTGGTCGAAAAGGTCCGCCGCCTCACCCGCGAGGACGGCGAGGCCGCCGCCGAGCTGCTGCGCGGCACCGAACTGGAGACCGCGGCCAAGCTGGTCCGCGCCTTCTCCACCTACTTCCACCTCGCCAACGTCACCGAGCAGGTCCACCGCGGCCGCGAACTGCGCGCCAGGCGCGCCGCCGAGGGCGGCCTCCTCGCCCGCACCGCCGACCGCCTCAAGGACGCCGACCCCGAACACGTCCGCGAAACGGTCCGCCACCTGAACGTGCGCCCCGTCTTCACGGCACACCCCACCGAAGCCGCGCGCCGGTCGGTACTCAACAAGCTCCGGCGCATCGCCGCGCTTCTGGAGACCCCGGTCATCGACTCCGACCGCCGGCGCCACGACACGCGCCTCGCCGAGAACATCGACCTCGTCTGGCAGACCGACGAACTGCGCGTCGCCCGCCCCGAACCCGCCGACGAGGCCCGCAACGCCATCTACTACCTCGACGAACTCCACGCGGGCGCCGTCGGAGACGTCCTGGAGGACCTCACCTCGGAACTGGAACGCGTCGGCGTCACCCTCCCCGACGACACGCGCCCCCTCACCTTCGGCACCTGGATCGGCGGCGACCGCGACGGCAACCCCAACGTCACCCCCCAGGTCACCTGGGACGTCCTGATCCTCCAGCACGAACACGGCATCAACGACGCCCTGGAGACGATCGACGAACTCCGCGGCTTCCTCTCCAACTCCATCCGCTACACCGGCGCCACCCAGGAACTCCTGGACTCCCTCCAGAACGACCTCGAGCGCCTCCCCGAGATCAGCCCCCGCTACAAGCGCCTCAACGCCGAAGAGCCCTACCGCCTCAAGGCCACCTGCATCCGGCAGAAGCTGGAGAACACCAAGCAGCGCCTCGCCAAGGGCACGCCCCACGAGCCGGGACGGGACTACCTCGGCACCAGCGAGCTCCTGACCGACCTCACGCTCGTCCAGACCTCCCTGCGCGCCCACCGCGGCGGCCTCTTCGCCGACGGCCGCATGAACCGCACCATCCGCACCCTCGCCGCCTTCGGCCTCCAGCTCGCCACCATGGACGTCCGCGAACACGCCGACGCCCACCACCACGCCCTCGGCCAGCTCTTCGACCGCCTCGGCGAGGAGTCCTGGCGCTACGTGGACATGCCCCGCGAATACCGCACGAAGCTGCTCGCGAAGGAACTGCGCTCCCGCCGCCCGCTCGCCCCCACCCCCGCACCCGTCGACGCCGCGGGCGAGAAGACCCTCGGTGTCTTCCTCACCGTCAAGCGGGCCCTGGAGGTCTTCGGACCCGAGGTCATCGAGTCCTACATCATCTCCATGTGCCAGGGCGCCGACGACGTCTTCGCCGCGGCGATCCTCGCCCGCGAGGCCGGCCTGATCGACCTGCACGCCGGCTGGGCGAAGATCGGCATCGTCCCCCTGCTGGAGACCACGGACGAACTCAAGGCCGCCGACACCATCCTGGAGGAGATGCTCTCCGACCCCTCCTACCGGCGCCTCGTCGCCCTGCGCGGAGACGTCCAGGAAGTCATGCTCGGCTACTCCGACTCCTCCAAGTTCGGCGGCATCACCACCTCCCAGTGGGAGATCCACCGCGCCCAGCGCCGGCTGCGCGACGTCGCCCACCGCTACGGCGTACGCCTGCGCCTCTTCCACGGCCGCGGCGGCACCGTCGGCCGCGGCGGCGGCCCCTCCCACGACGCGATCCTCGCCCAGCCCTGGGGCACCCTCGAAGGCGAGATCAAGGTCACCGAGCAGGGCGAGGTCATCTCCGACAAGTACCTCATCCCCTCCCTCGCCAGGGAGAACCTGGAACTGACGGTCGCCGCCACCCTCCAGGCCTCCGCCCTGCACACCGCCCCCCGCCAGTCCGACGAGGCCCTCGCCCGCTGGGACGCCGCCATGGACGTGGTCAGCGACGCCGCCCACGCCGCCTACCGCGCCCTCGTCGAGGACCCCGACCTGCCGACGTACTTCCTCGCGTCGACGCCGGTGGACCAGCTCGCCGACCTGCACCTGGGCTCCCGGCCCTCCCGCCGCCCCGGCTCCGGCGTCTCGCTCGACGGCCTGCGCGCCATCCCGTGGGTGTTCGGCTGGACCCAGTCCCGGCAGATCGTCCCCGGCTGGTACGGCGTCGGCTCCGGACTCAAGGCCCTGCGCGAAGCCGGCCTGGACACCGTCCTGGACGAGATGCACGAGCAGTGGCACTTCTTCCGCAACTTCGTCTCCAACGTCGAGATGACCCTCGCCAAGACCGACCTGCGGATCGCCCAGCACTACGTCGACACCCTGGTCCCCGACGACCTCAAGCACGTCTTCGACCGCATCAAGGCCGAACACGCGCTCACCGTCGCCGAAGTCCTCAAGATCACCGGCGAGCGCGAACTGCTCGACGCCACCCCCGCCCTCAAGCAGACCTTCAGCATCCGCGACGCCTACCTCGACCCCATCTCCTACCTCCAGGTCGCGCTGCTCAAGCGCCAGCGCGACGCGGCCGCCGCCGGAGCCGAACCCGACCCCCTCCTCGCCCGCGCCCTCCTCCTCACCGTCAACGGCGTGGCGGCGGGCCTGCGCAACACCGGCTGAACCAGCCCGCACAGCACGAACAGGGGTGCCCCCGAGCCTCGAACCGGCTCGGGGGCACCCCCTCGTTCATGCCCCGCGTCAGGCCCTGCGCCGACGCACCACCAGATAACCGCCGGCACCCACCAGCACCGCCGCGACCGCGGCCAGAGCGCCGACCGGCGCACCGTTGCCCGTCTCGGCCAGACCGCCGCTGCCGCCCTGCGGAGTGGACGCCGACGACGGGGTCGAACCCGCCGAACCCGACGGCTCGGCCGACGCCGGGACCGAGGAACTCGGCGAGGCCGACGACGAAGGAGACGCGGACGACGACGCCGAGACCGAACCCGACGGCGACGGAGAGGAACCGCCGCCGCCCTCGTCCTCGCAGTCCACCTTGAACACCTTGTGCTTCGCGGCCCCGTTCTCACCGTCGAAGTTCCAGAACAGCTTGTACTGGCCGTCGGGCAGCGACATGTCCTGCGTCCGGCCATGACCGTCCGCGTCCAGCGTGATGGAGCCGGACTTGACCGTCTCGCCCTTGTCGACGTCGTTGTCCGCCCAGGCCTCGATGTGCCAGCCGACCTGCTGCAGACCGTCGAAACCGAAGGCGTCCAGATAGAACGAGCAGACCTTCGGCTCGTCGCGCTGGTCGTACTCGCCGGTGGAGGAGTTGTGGGTCTTCACATCGCCGTTGTCGCCTTTGGCCGCATGCGCGGCGGGAGCCAGCAGCAGAGCCGCCGACGCGGCGACGGTGACGACACCGGCGCGAATGAGGGTACGCATGGGGCAGTCCATCTTCGAGTGACGAAAGGGAAGATGTGGAGGGGGCGGCTCAGCTTCCGTCCCGCACTGACCACCGGTCAATCACGAACACACAACAGATGGGATCTCCACGAGAACAGAGACCCGCAACCCGCTCAGATCGCCACGAACGCCGCCGTCACCAACGCCACCCCCGACCCCGCCAGCAACCACCCCACCCGCGGACGCCCCAGCCCGCCCGCCACCACCACCGACGCGAGCAGCAACGCACCACCGAACGGCACCCACGCGTACAGCACACCCGCCGGCCCGGACCGCACCACCTCATCACCGTCCGGCTTCACCACCACCGTGTACGTACGCCCCTTGCGCACCGCCACCGACTTCTCGATCGCCACCCGCGCCCGCGCCGTCGACCCCGCCGACAACGGCGAGTACGGCCCCCAGCACATCTCCTCACCACACCGCGTCACCGCGACCGTGCCGTGCTCCCGCCCCTTCGTCAGCATCACCTGCTGCGCCGTACCCCACGAACCCCACACCCCGGCGAACAGGATCAGCACGGCCACCCCGCCCATCGCCGCCAGCCGACCCCACCGCAACGCGACGACGGAGGCCCGACGGGCCCTGGGCGAGCCACCCTTACGGCGGTGGGAGCGGGCTGCTGTGGCGGGCATGGCCGGGATCATTGGCCATGCCTGAACGGCACGTCAACCTGCACGGGTGACAAGTCAGGAGTTGTACGTACTCTGCGCCCGCTCCAACCCCTCGATCACCAGACACTCCACCGCGTCCGCGGCCCGGTCCACGAAGTAGTCCAGCTCCTTGCGCTCCGCCGACGCGAAATCCTTCAACACGAAGTCCGCCACCGGCATACGCCCCGGAGGACGCCCGATCCCGAACCGCACCCGGTGATAGTCCGCACCGAACGCCTTCGTCATCGACTTCAGACCGTTGTGCCCGTTGTCCCCGCCCCCCAGCTTCAGCCGCAGCGCGCCGTAATCGATGTCCAACTCGTCATGCACGGCCACGATGTTCCCCACCGGCACCTTGTAGAAGTCCCGCAGCGCGTTCACCGGCCCGCCCGACAGGTTCATGAACGACATCGGCTTCACCAGGATCACCCGCCGGTTCCCCGGTCCCGGCGGCCCGATCCGCCCCTCCACCACCTGAGCCTGCGCCTTCCCCGCCCGCTTGAACCTCCCCCCGATCCGCTCGGCCAGCAGATCGGCCACCATGAAACCGACGTTGTGGCGGTTACCGGCATACTCCGGCCCCGGATTGCCGAGGCCGGCGATCAGCCAGGGATCGTTGGCAGGGGTGGTCACGTCCGTCTCTCCTTACGCGACAGCCGCTGCCCCCCGAGGGGAGCAGCGGCTGGAGCCGATGTACCGCTACGGAAACTACGGGGCTCAGGCCTCCGCGGCCTCTTCGCCCTCGGCGGCCTCGCCCTCCGGGGCCTCCTCGGCCTGCGCGGCCAGCACCTGCAGGACCACCGCGTCCTCGTCGACGGCCAGCGTGGTGCCCTTCGGCAGCGTGATGTCCTTGGCGAGGACCGAGGCACCGGCCTCCAGACCCTCCACGGACACCGTGACGGCCTCGGGGATGTGCGTGGCCTCGGCCTCGACCGGCAGCGCGTTCAGGACGTGCTCCAGGAGGTTGCCACCGGCGGCCAGCTCGCCCTCGGTGTGCACCGGGACCTCGACCGTGACCTTCTCGCCGCGCTTGACCAGCAGCAGGTCGACGTGCTCCAGGAAGCCCTTGATCGGGTCACGCTGCACGGACTTCGGGATCGCCAGCTCGCTCGTCTTGCCGTCGATGTCCAGGGAGATCAGGACGTTCGGCGTACGCAGCGCCAGCAGCAGGTCGTGGCCCGGAAGGGTCAGGTGCAGCGGGTCCGAACCGTGGCCGTACAGGACACCGGGAACCTTGCTGTCACGACGGATGCGACGGGCCGCACCCTTGCCGAACTCGGAACGGGTCTCGGCGGAGATCTTGACCTCGGACATGTTGATCACTCCTCGTAGGAATCGCGAATCGTGGTTACCCGGCCACGAACGGCCTGCTACGAAGAGCGCGTCGATAACGGACCGCCGTACACACGGGTACGGCCTCCCTCGCCGAGCAACTCGAGAAGTCTACTCGGCGAGAGAGGCCGCAGAAAAATCGATCAAGCAGAAGCGATCAGGCGACTCACTGCTCGTCGAACAGGCTCGTCACCGAACCGTCCTCGAACACCTCACGCACCGCACTCGCGATCGTCGGCGCGATCGACAGCACCGTGATCTTGTCCAGCTCCAGCTCACCCGGCGTCGGCAGCGTGTTCGTGAAGACGAACTCACTCACCTTCGAGTTCTTCAACCGGTCCGCCGCCGGACCCGACAGCACACCGTGCGTCGCCGTCACGATGACATCCTCCGCACCATGCGCGAACAGCGCGTCGGCAGCGGCACAGATCGTGCCACCCGTGTCGATCATGTCGTCCACCAGGACACAGACACGACCCTTGACCTCACCCACGACCTCGTGGACCGTCACCTGGTTCGCCACGTCCTTGTCACGCCGCTTGTGCACGATCGCCAGCGGCGCACCCAGACGGTCGCACCACCGGTCGGCCACCCGCACCCGGCCGGCGTCCGGAGACACCACCGTCAGCTTCGCGCTGTCCACCTTGCTGCCCACGTAGTCCGCCAGCAGCGGCAGCGCGAACAGATGATCCACCGGACCGTCGAAGAAGCCCTGGATCTGGTCCGTGTGCAGATCCACCGTGAGAATCCGGTCCGCACCCGCCGTCTTCATCAGGTCCGCGATCAGACGCGCCGAGATCGGCTCACGCCCACGGTGCTTCTTGTCCTGCCGCGCGTACCCGTAGAACGGCACGATGACCGTGATCGAACGCGCCGAAGCCCGCTTCAGCGCATCGATCATGATCAACTGCTCCATGATCCACTTGTTGATCGGAGCCGTGTGGCTCTGGATCAGGAAACAGTCCGCACCACGCGCAGACTCCTGATAACGGACATAGATCTCACCGTTGGCGAAGTCGAAGGCCTTCGTCGGGACGACCCCGACCCCCAGCTGGTGGGCGACCTCCTCGGCAAGCTCGGGGTGGGCGCGGCCGGAGAAGAACATCAACTTCTTCTCGCCGGTCGTCTTGATCCCGGTCACAGCACTGTCTCCTCAGAGGTGTCTCAGCCAAGTGTCGAGAGACCCCGCCGCTGGGCGCGACGCGGCCGTCTCAGCTGGTTGGGTGCGGGTGTGCACTTATCACGGTACGCCGTGTCCGACGCACGTGTTTCCGGTCAGTCCTCGCTCTCGCCCTGGCGAGAGGCCGCCTCGGCGGCCTTCGCCGCCGCGCTCCCCGGACGCTTACGAGCCACCCAACCCTCGATATTCCGCTGCTGACCGCGGGCCACGGCCAGCGAACCGGGCGGCACATCCTTCGTGATCACAGAGCCGGCAGCGGTGTACGCGCCGTCCCCCACCGTGACAGGAGCCACAAACATGTTGTCCGAACCCGTACGGCAGTGCGACCCCACGGTCGTGTGGTGCTTGTCCTGCCCGTCATAGTTCACGAACACACTCGCCGCACCGATGTTCGAGTACTCACCGATCGTCGCGTCACCGACATAGGAAAGATGCGGGATCTTCGTCCCCTCCCCGATGGACGCGTTCTTCGTCTCCACATACGTACCGATCTTGCCCTTCGCACCCAGCCGGGTACCGGGCCGCAGATACGCGTACGGCCCGACGCTCGCGTGCGCACCGATGTGGGCGGAATAGGAAACGGTGTTGTCGACCCGCGCGCCGGCACCGACCACCGTGTCCGTCAGCCGGCTGTTCGGACCGACCTCGGCACCCTCACCGACATGCGTGGAACCGTGCAGCTGCGTCCCCGGGTGAACAACGGCGTCCTGCTCGAACGTCACGGTCACGTCGACCCACGTGGTCGCCGGGTCGATCACCGTGACACCGGACAGCATGGCGGCCGTCAGCAACCGGTCGTTGAGAATCCGGCGCGCCTCGCTCAACTGCACCCGGTTGTTGATGCCGGCGATCTCACGATGATCGGCGGCCATGCAGGCCCCCACCCGGTGCCCCGCCTCACGGAGGATCCCCAGGACGTCCGTGAGGTACTCCTCACCCTGACTGTTGTCGGTACGCACCTTCTTCAACGCGTCCGCGAGCAGCGCCCCGTCGAAGGCGAAGACACCGGAATTGATCTCACGGATCGCCCGCTGGGCATCGGAGGCGTCCTTGTGCTCCACGATCCCGGTGACGGCACCGGAGTCGTCCCGCACGATCCGCCCGTACCCCGTCGCATCCGGCACCTCCGCGGACAGCACGGTGACCGCGTTGCCGTCGGAATGATGAGCCGCCGCGAGCGCCGAGAGGGTCGCGCCGGTGAGCAGCGGGGTGTCCCCGCACACCACGACGACCGTCCCGTCGACCCCGCCGCCGAGCTGCTCCAGAGCGATGCGGACGGCGTGCCCGGTGCCGTTCTGCTCCTCCTGCACGGCCGTACGCACGTCCGCGTCGACCTCCGCCAGATGAGCCGTGACCTTCTCCCGGGCGTGCCCGACGACCACGACCAGGTTCTCGGGATCCAACTCACGCGCGGCGGCCAGCACATGCCCGACGAGGCTGCGCCCGCACAGCTCGTGCAGGACCTTCGGTGTGGCCGACTTCATACGGGTGCCCTCACCCGCTGCGAGAACGACGACGGCTGCCGGGCGAATGGCGCTCACGGAAGTTGCCCTTCGGCTGTGGAGAAGGTGGGGACATCCGAAGGATACCGGGGCGTTTCCTGGGCGACATGAGAGCGGGTCCTGACAGTGCTGTCAGGACCCGAACCGAGGTCTTGTGTGTCGTGGGCTCCCGGAGAAGGATTCGAACCCTCATTCAACGGACCAAAACCGTTTGTCCTGCCCTTAGACGATCCGGGATGGTGTGCCCGCTATGTCCGATTTCGTTGATCGGCTTGGCGTGCGGACTCCACTATGCCGTACCAGGAGCCCTCGATGCGACGGTACAAGTCGGCACCCTTGAGGACTTTGACGACCAGGCAGCCGCGATAGGACTCGCCGATGTTCTTCCGCACGGTTTTGGGGTTGTGCTTCTTGAGCGTCGTCTTGTTGAAGCGGGAGTGATCGGCGCCGACGAGGTCGGACCAGTACCGTTCGGCGCCGGCGACGTCGGCGTTCTCGTGGATCATGACGTAGTACCGAAGGCGTGAGCGTTCGACGCCCAGCAGGTCGAGCCAGGCGAGGAACACCTCGATCATTCCGGGGTCGCTGTTGACGAAGGTGACGTTCTCGCGTCGCTGGTAGGGCTTGTCCTTGCTGCCCTCGGCCCAGTAGAGGCCTACTCCCAGCAGGAACAGCTCCCGTGGGGACAGGTCTCCGATCGACGTCCTCGCGGCTTCCTTCGTGCGTCGCCGCTCCTCGTCCCGGAGGCGTGACTTCGCCTCCCAGCCGCGTCGCGCGATCGCCGCGGCCTCCTCCCGGGTTCGCCTCCGCTCCGGCCTCGGCAGATCCCGTACCCACAGCGAGATCGAACTCTTCGAGCAGCCCAGCTCCACCTGGATCTGGTCGTACGTCCAGCCCTGGAGCCGCAGCTCCCTCGCCCGGTCCCTGAGGTCGTCCTTCGCGTTCGGGCGCCTGGTCCACTCCGGAGGGGGCTCGCCCTTCACCAGCCTGTTGAGGATGTCGTTGTTGTAGATCTTCAGCTCGTCGCGGATCTGCCGGAGGCTGTGGCCCGCTCGCCGCAGGGCGACCGCCCGCTCCCGTAGCCCCTCGGAGTCCGCGTACGTGCCGGGTGCATGTGCCATACGCATACCGTCCAGGCGGAATGCGGTCTTCCGGGGTCGAACGGCCGGGGTTCACCTGTTCGAGGGAAAGTGCCGGGATCGGGTCGTCGAAAGTCGCCGGAAACGGCGGGGGCGGCGCCCGTAGGCTGGAGGCATGACCACGACGGGGGAAGAGACCACGGCGGACCTGAGGGGGCCGCTGTGGTGGGCCAGGTGGCGCAGTGCCGCGTTCGATATGAGCCTTGCCGCCGTGTCCGCGGTGGAGTGCGCGATGGAGGGGGCTCCCTTCGCGCGGGACGCCGGGATTCCGGTGGAGGCGGGGGTCGTCTTCGGGTTGTTCGCGGGTTTGGTGCTGCTCGTGCGGCGGCAGTGGCCGATCGCCGTCGTGCTGGTGGCCGTCGCGATCACGCCGGCCCAGATGGGCTTCCTGATGGGGATCGTCGGGCTGTACACGCTCGCCGCGTCCGAGATGCCGCGGCGGATCATCGCCTCGCTCGCCGGGATGCAGTTGGTGGGGACGTTGATCGTGACGTTCGTGCGGGTGCGGCAGAGCATGGATCAGGGGCGTCTGACGGTGGGGGACTGGTTCATCCCGTTCGCCGCGATCGTGATGTCGCTGGGGCTGACCGCGCCGCCCGTGCTGCTCGGTCTGTATGTGGGGGCCCGGCGGCGGCTCATGGAGAGTCTGCGGGAGCGGGCGGACAGTCTCGAGCGGGAGTTGCAGTTGCTCGCGGAGCGGGCGGAGGAGCGGGCCGAGTGGGCGCGGGGCGAGGAGCGGACGCGGATCGCGCGGGAGATGCATGACGTGGTCGCGCATCGGGTGAGTCTGATGGTGGTGCATGCGGCCGCGTTGCAGGCGGTGGCCCGGAAGGATCCGGAGAAGGCCGTCCGGAATGCCGCGTTGGTGGGGGACATGGGGCGGCAGGCGTTGACGGAGTTGCGGGAGATGCTCGGGGTGCTCAGGAGCGGGGGCGGGCAGGAGCGGGCGTCGGTGCCGTTGGCGGTGGTGGGGGTGGCTGCGGCGGCTGCGGCTTCGCGGGTGGTGGAGGAGTCGGGGGAGGGGCCGTGTCTGGAGGAGCTGGAGGAGTTGATCGGGCAGTCGGCGGCTGCGGGGATGGTGGTGGATCTGTCGGTGGAGGGGGAGGTGCGGTCGTATGCGGCGGAGGTGGAGCAGACGGCGTTCCGGGTGGTGCAGGAGGCGTTGACGAACGTGCACAAGCATGCGGCGGGGGCGAAGACGCATGTGCGGTTGGCGCATCGGGTGGCGGAGATCGCGATGCAGGTGGAGAACGAGCCGCCGTCGGAGGCGGGGTCGTCGTCGGCGGGGTTGCCGTCGGGGGGCAATGGGCTGGTGGGGATGAAGGAGCGGGTGGTGGCGTTGGGCGGGGTGTTCGTGTCGGGGCCCACGGAGGCGGGGGGTTTCCGGGTGTCGGCGGTGATTCCGGCGTCGTAGGGGTGTTTCCGGGGTGGGTCAGCCTGCGGTGAGGCGGACGGGTTCGATGCCGGAGACGAGGGCGCCGAGGGCTTGGTCCATGTCGGGGCCGAGGTACCAGTCGCCGGTGTGGTCGAGGGCGTAGACGCGGCCGTGGGCGTCTATGGCGAGGAGGGAGTGGGTGTCGGTCTCGGTGCCGAGGGGGCTGACGTCGGTGTCGAGGGCGCGGCCGAGGTCGGCGAGGGTGCGGGCCATGTGGAGGCCGTGGAGGGGGTCGAGGTGGAGGGGGGTGGGGGCGATCTGGCGGCCGGGCCTGGTGGGGGTGATGGTGAGGCCGCCGAATTCGGCCCAGGCTTCGACGGCGGCGGGGAAGACGGCGTGGCGGTGGCCGGCGGGTGAGGTGTGGTCGCGGAGGGTGTCGGCCCAGATTTCGGCTTGTTTGATGTCCCAGCGTCCGGGTTGCCAGCCGGCGGCGCGCAGGGCGGCGTCGACGGGTACGGGGAAGCGGGTGGTGGAGGTGCGCTGTTCGGGGTGCATCTGCCTTCGTTCGTCGACGGTGCGGGTGTGCTGGTGGGGCGGCCGTGGGGTCAGTCGGTCGCTTCCGGGTCGACGATGCGGACGCCGAAGTGGGCGCTGAGGGCGGTGCAGGCGCGGCAGGGTGGGGCGAAGCTGCCGTGGAGGGGGTCGCCGTCCTCGCGGATGCGGCGGGTGGTGAGTTTGGCTTGTTTGAGGGCTTTGCGTGCTTCGCCGTTGGTCATGGGTCTGCGGGCGGCGCGTCTGCTGCGGGCGGCGTCGGCGGCGGTGAGGTGGCGTGAGATGAGGAGTGCTTCGGCGCAGCGGCCGGTGAAGCGGTCGCGTTGGGCGCTGGTGAGGGTGTCGAGGAAGTCCTGGACGAGGGGGTGCAGGGGTGGGGGCTGGTCGCCGCGGGCGGCGGTGCTGGTGAGGGTGGCGCCGCGGACGGAGAGGGCGGCGGCGATGGTGGGGAGTATGCCGTCGCGGCGGTGACGGAGAGTGGGGGTGTGGGGGGTTTCGGTGGCGGACCAGCCGATGCGGGGGTCGCCGGTGGGGGCCGTTTGCGGCCCGTTGTGCTGCCCCGTTTGCGTTGCGTTCATGATCGTCATCCCCTCCCGAGCATGCCCTCGGACGTCACAGGGTGCCAAATGGCGTGGCGGGTGCGGAAGCTGGGGCGGTGCGACACGCCCGGGTTTGGGCGGTCCGTAAGGGTGGGGTGACGGCTGGTCACGGCTGTGGGGGCCGGGAAGTGGAGGCCCGGTGACCCGTGTCGCCGTACCGCATAGGCTGTCGGCACCGTGATGCGCGCGGTGGGCGCGTGTTGGAGAACCGTTGGAGACAGTCGATACGGGGCGTGGTGGGTCGGGTCCGGAAGCGGAACCGGCCGCTGCGGGCCGTACCAGAGTGCCGCAGGGGGCAACCGCCATGACGACGAGTCGGCTCGGGCTGGGGGCACCTCCCGGCCGCCAGGCTGGGGGACAAGCCGCGCCGCCGAACGCGGCCTATGCCGGGCAGGTCGTGCACTTCCCGGATCCGGTGCGTGCTGCGCGGCATCCGAGGGGGGTGCGGGTGGATGAGCGGGGTTACCCGGACTTCTCGCCGTACGCGCGGGCTGCGGCGGAGATCGCGGAGCCGCCGGAGGGTTTCGGGGTCGACGAGTTGCGGTTGACGGACTATGTGTCGGCGAACGCGGCGCTCGCGGCGTCGGGGCACGAGTTGTGGGACACGGTGCCGAATGTGGCGACGCCGCATGGCTGGACGTGGCATCACGTGGTGGGTTCGCGGCGGCTGGAGTTGGTGCCGGTCGAGGTGAAGGCGTTGTTGCGGCATCACGGTGGTCTGGCGACGTCGGTGGTGGATCAGTCGAAGCGGGGGACGCGGCCGTTGCAGGAGACGCGTCCGGCGCATTTCGGGCTGCCGAAGTCGGGTGTGGCGGTGTCGGAGCAGCAGGTGCAGGGGGTGGAGGAGGATCTGGGGTACCGGTTGCCGGGGGCGTACCGGTCGTTCCTGAAGGCCGCGGGCGGGTGTGCTCCGGTGGGGGCGGCGTTGGACGCGGAGTTGGGGTTGCTGGTGGACCAGCCGTTCTTCACGGTGCGGGACGAGGCGGCGGTCAATGATCTGGTGTATGTCAACAAGTGTCTGCGGGACCATCTGACGAAGGACTATCTGGGCGTCGGGTTCGTGCAGGGCGGGCTGCTGGCCGTGAAGGTGAAGGGCGAGCGGGTCGGTTCGGTGTGGTTCTGCGCTTACGACGACGTCCGGGACGTCGATCCTTCGTGGCCGCCGGCGGAGCGCACGCGGCGGCTGTTGCTGCCGTGCGGGGAGGACTTCGACGTGTTCCTGTCCCGGCTGGCCGGTGATCCGCCGGAGTTGGAGACGGTGGCGAATCTGATGGTGGACGGCGGGTTCGCGCGTGCGGTGCCCGTGGCGTCCGTGGGTGCGGGGGAGTGAGCTGGCGATGGTGACGTTCGCGCAGGCGCAGGAGCGCGCCGAAGAGTGGATCAACGGGGATGTTCCGGCGTACCAGCATCGTGAGGTGCGGGTGCGGGAGTTCGATCTCGGGTTCGTGGTGTGGGCGGAGGACCGTGCGGAGGGGCCGCGGTCGGACGGGGGCGCGCAGCGGCTGGTGATCGCCCGGGACAGCGGGGAGGCCACGTTGTGGCCTGCGTTGCCGGTGGGTGAGGTGATCCGTCGTTATGAGGAGGAGTACGGGCGTCCGGACGAGCCGCGGGACGCGGTGCCGGCGCCGGCGGCTCGGGTGGATCTGAATCAGACGTCGTTCTTGTTGTCGCCGCCGGAGTGGTTGCAGGAGGCGGCGGACAAGTTGGGTATCGGGGAGCGGCGGGGTGCCGGGGCCGACGCGGCTGCCGCCGCTTCGGGCGCTTCCGCTGCCGGTGCCGGTGCCGGTGTGCCGGCGGGGGCGGGTGGGGGTGTGACGCCTGATCCCTCGCTGCCGCGGACGCAGGCCGGTGTGCCGGGGAGCGGGCTGCCGGAGACGCAGGCGGGGGTGCCGACGGGGCCCGGGGCCGGTGGGGCGGCGACGCCTGCCGGGGCGACGCCGTGGACGGGGACGGACACCAACGGCGATGGCGGGGCGACGCCCTGGGCGGGGACGGACACCAACGGCGATGCCGGGGACGACCGTTCCGTGCCGCTGCCCGCGACGGTCTTCGCGCCGCCGCTGAGCGGTTCGGACGATCCGGTGCCGCCGCCCGCCGGGCTGCCGGACGCCAAGACGGCGCTGATGAAGGGTGGCAGCCGGCTTCCGCCGACGGCGGTCGCTCCGGCGCTGGACGAGTCGGGCGCGGCGGGCGCGGCGGGTTCCGGGGGCGCTGCGGGTGCCGGTGGCGCGCCCGGGAGCACGCCGCCTCCGCCGCCGCAGGGGCCGGCGGGGTCGTCGTACGGGTATCCGCAGGGTCCGGGTGGTCCGGGTGGGTCCGGTGCGGTGGGTGGTCCTGCCGCTGGGCAGGGGGCCACGCCTCCGCCTCCGCCGCCGCAGGGGCCGGCGGGGTCGTCGTACGGGTATCCGCAGGGCCCCGGTGCTTTGGGTGCCGGGCAGGGGGCCACGCCTCCGCCTCCGCAGGGTGGACCGTCGTACGGCTCTTCGCAGGGGTCCGGTGCGCCGGGGCGGCCGCTCGCGCCGAACGCCGGTGACATCGCCGACGCCGCGACCAGCAAGGCGGCTCCGCCCCCGCGTCGTGCGCGCGGTGGGGCGACGCCGCCGCCCCCGCCGGGTGTGCCCGGAGCGCCGGGTGCGCGGCCGGGTGCCGCGCCCACGCCGCCCGGTCCGGGTGCGCCCGGTGCCGCGGCGGGCGGTTATGTGCCCACGCAGTTGGTGTCGGCCCTCGGGCCGGACGGCCCGGCGGGTCCGGGTGGACAGGGTGCCCCGAACACGCCGGGTGCTCCGGGTGCTCCCGGTGCTCCCGGTGGGCCGCACACGCCGGCTGGGCCGAATACGCCGGGCGGTACTCCCCCCGGTGCGGTTCACCACGCCGCGACGATGTTCGCCGATCCCGGGCGTACGGGTCCGGGTGGGCCCGGCGGAGCCGGGGGCGCGCCGCAGCCTCCCGGTGTTCCCGGCGCGCCGCAGCCTCCGGGTGCCCCCGGTGCACCGCAGGCCCCGGGTGCCCCGGGTGTGCCCGGCGCGCCGGGCGGGCCCGGTGCCGCGGGAGGTGCCCCGGGCGCCGCTCATCATGCGCAGACCGTGCTGGCCGGGCCCCCGGTGGGTGCCCCCGGCGCGCCTCCGCCGCCGTCCGCCCCGGGAGTGCCCAACGCGCCCGGCGCGCCCGGCGTACCCGGTATGGCTCAGGGCGCCCCGGGTATGGCTCCGGGCGCCCCGCACGGCATGCCTCCGGGTGCGATGCCGCCGCCGGGTGTGCCCGGGGCCGGGCAGCCGCCGGCGTACGGGTATCCGCAGCAGCCCCCGGGGCAGCCGACCGTCGGGCCCGGCTATCAGGCCGTGTTGCGCTACCGGGCGCAGGACGGGTCGGAGCAGCAGGTGATCCGGCGTTCGGCGCCGGGTACGCCGCATCCGGAGTGGCAGATCTTCCATGAGCTGCGGGCGATGAACGTGCCCCCGGACCAGGTGCTGGAGCTGCACACGGAGCTGGAGTCGTGCGAGCTGCCGGGCGCGTACTGCGCGCGGATGATCCGGGAGCAGTGGCCGCAGGCGCGGATCACGAGCATCGCGCCGTACGGCACGGATCACGCGAGCCGGCAGCAGGGGATGCAGCAGTTGCTGGTGCACCAGGGCGAGTTGCACCAGGTGGCCGACGGTCCCGCGCGGCCGGCGCCGGTGCGGGCGCCGTTGCCGCCGGTGCAGCCGATTCCGCCGGTTCCCCCGGAGGGGATCGCGCAGGAGCTGGGTGCGGCGTTCGGGCCGGGGGTCTTCCGGTTCGAGCAGGCCGCGGTGTCGCGGCAGGGTGTGCCGCCGGTCGTGGCGCAGACGCTGGTGGTGGCCGGTCTGCCGATGGACATGGGGCCGTTCTTCTGGGCGCAGGCCCAGCCGGGGCGGCCGGTGCCGACGCTGGCGGAGCTGGCGGCGGAGCGGGGTGTGCAGCCGGCGCCGGACGCGGGTTCGTACCTCGTCATGGGCAGTGACTTCGGCAAGGCGATCTGTGTGCAGTACGGGACGGCGAACATCGTCGCGGTGCCGGTGGAGGCGGGGCCGGGCGGTGGGTCCGTGCCGCCGCAGTTCGTGAACACGGGTCTGCCGGAGTTCGCGCGGTGTCTCGCGCTGCTGGGGCGGATGTGGCGGCTGCGGTTCGGTCTGAACCAGGAGCAGGCGGGTCGCTGGACCGTCGACTTCCAGGCCCAGTTGGCTTCGCTGGATCCGGCGGCGCTGGGTTCGCCGGAGAGCTGGTGGTCGGTGCTGCTGGAGCAGATGTGGGACGGCCTGCTGTGAGGCGGGTGCGTCGCTGACGTGCGGTGTGCCCGGGGCCGGGCCGGTCGTATGACCGGCCCGGCCCTTTTGTGTGCCCTGTTGACCGCCACCTGTGCCCGGAGTGTCGCGTTATGAACAGTTAAGTCCGATACATCAAGATAGGCGGGAAATCATCATTTCGCGTCCGTCTGGTGGAGAGGGGCTACAGCATGAGCAGCGCACGGGTGTCATCGCCGGGGTTCGTGACCGTTCTCGGGCGCGGCTACCGGCCCAAAGAAGTCGACACGTTCATCGCCGCGCTCTCCTCCGAACGCGACGCCGCCTGGGACCGGGTCACCCGGCTCACGGTGCTGGCCAAGGACATGGTGGTGGAGGCCAGACGGCTGCGGGAGGCCGTCACGGGCATCCAGCCGCAGTCGTACGACAGTCTCGGGGAGCGCGCACGGCAGGTGTTCGAGCTCGCCCAGGCGGAAGCGGCCGAGGTGCGTGACCGTGCCCGGCGGGACGCGGAGGAGGAGGTCGCGCAGGCCGAGGCGTACGCCGCCCAGCTGCGCGAGCAGGCGGAGGAGCAGGCGGAGGCGACGCGTACGGAGGCCAAGGAGCACGCCGAGAAGCGGCTGCTCGCCGCGCGTGCCGAGGCGCAGGGGATCAGGGTCACCGCCCGGCGCAAGGTGAAGGAGTTCCGTGGCGAGGCGCTCGACGAACTGCGGGAGGTGCGCCAGCGCACCGCCGGCCTGATCGTCGATCCGAAGAAGGTGCACGCCGAACTGATGGCCGCGGCGGACCGCGAGGCGGTCGAACGGGTCGCCGAGTTCGAGGCGGAGCACGCGCGGGCGGTGGCGCGCGCCGAGGAGGCCCTGGCCCAGGCGCAGCAAGAGCTCGTGGAGGCCGCGGAGATGACCCGGCGCAGAGAGGAGGAGGCACGCGCGCGTGCCGCCCAGATCCTCGCCGAGGCCCAGCTGCGGGCGGACCGCGTCGCCCAGGAGACGGAACGGGTGCTGCGCAAGCACAGCGAGGACTCGGACGAGGTGCGGGCGCACATGGACCAGGTGCAGGAGAGCCTGCAGGCGCTCACGGGGCGCCCGGCGGAGTGACCGCCGGTTTCCCCGTGCCCGCCGCGGCGTGAGGTGTCGTCAGTTCTCCTTCCGTACCGCTCCCGCCAGGATCCATCCCTCCACGGCCTCGTACTGGCGGCGTTGTTCCTCGGAGCCGCTGCGGCCCGAGGCCAGGGTGCCCAGCCAGCCGAAGGCGAAGCCGAGGGGGACGGTGAGGATGCCGGTGGTGGTGAAGGGGAACCAGTTGAAGTCGGCCTCGGGGAACGCGGCGACGGGCGAGCCGGAGACCAGGTTCGTGCCCGGCATGAGGAGCAGGACGGACAGGGTGCCGCCGATGAGGGTGCACAGCAGGCCGGTCCGGGTGTAGCGGCGCCAGAAGAGGCTGTAGACGAGGGCCGGGGCCAGCGCGGAGGCGCCCAGGCAGAAGGAGAAGGTGACCAGGGGCTGCAGGCTGCGGTGCTGGATCTGGGTGGCCAGCAGGATCGTCGGCGCGCCGACGGCCAGGGCGGACAGGCGGGCCACCAGCATCTCGCGGCGCGGTGAGGTCTCACGCGCGCGTGCGGCGAAGACGTCGTGGGCGAGGGAGTTGGCGCAGGCGAGGATCATTCCGGCGACGGAGGCGAGGACGGTCAGGAAGATGGCCGTGGTGACCGTCGTGAACAGCAGGGTTTCCGCCAGGGAGACGTCCGCGCCGAGGGCGGCCCGTGAGCCCAGCAGATAGGCGGTGTTGCCCTGGGGGTCCGCCCCGGCGATCACCGCGCGGCCGATCAGGGCCGTCGCGCCGAATCCGACGACCGTGATGACCAGCACGAACACGGCGACGCCCGAGACCGCCCAGGACAGCGAGCGGCGTACCTGGCGGGCGTTGGAGGCGGTGTACATGCGCATGGTGATGTGGGGCAGGCAGGCGCCGCCCAGCACCACCGACAGCTGGGACGTGATCATGTCGAGGCGGGGGTACGGGCCGCCGGCGAACTCCAGTCCGGAGCGCAGGAAGGCGTCGCCGACGCCGCTGCCCTGGGCGGCCGCGTCGAACAGGGCGCCCGGGTTCCAGTCGAAGCGGCCGAGGACGACGAGGGCGACGACGGTGCCGGAGCCGAGCAGCGTGACGATCTTCAGGATCTGGATGAGGGCGGTGCCCTTCATGCCGCCGATCGCCGCGTAGCTGATCATCAGCGCGCCCATGATCACGACGCAGCCGGTCTTCACGGCGTCGCCGGAGAACCCCAGGATGAACGCCAGGAGCTGTCCGGTGCCCGCGAGCTGCACCAGCATCATCGGCAGCAGCGCGGCGAGGGTGACGGCGCAGGCGGTGATCCGTACGGCGCGGCCGGGCGTCCGGCGGGTCAGGGCGTCGCCCATGGTGAACCGGCCGGCGTTGCGCAGGGGTTCGGCCAGCAGGAACATCAGCAGCATGAGCGACAGGGCCGTGCTGAGGGCGAGGACGACGCCGTCGTATCCGCACAGGGCGATGACTCCGCCGGTGCCCAGGACGGTGGCGGCGGAGATGTAGTCGCCGGCGATGGCGAGGCCGTTGCGCAGCGGGGAGAGGGAGCGGTAGCCGGTGTAGAACTCGTCGAGGTCGTCGCGGTCGGGGCCGGTCATCACGCACAGCAGCAGGGTGACGGTGGCGACGGCGGTGAAGGCGACGAGGGACATGGTCTGCGCGTCGCCGTTGAACTCGGTGAGGGAGGCGGCCCGGTGGGTGGTCATCGCGCGCCGCCCCGCTTCGCGTCGATCTCGGACAGTCTGCGGATGCGGTCGGCGAGCGGGTCGACCCGGCGCCGGGCCGTCTGTTCGTAGACGGCGATCGCCACCCCGGTGACGGGGAGCTGGATCAGCGCGAGGAGCAGTCCCGTGGGCAGTCCGGTGGTGACGGTGGCCGTCATCAGGGACGGGGCGAACGCGGACAGGATCAGGAACACCACGAAGTAGCCGAGCGCGGTGAGGGTGGCCACGCGCCGCTGGCGGCGGTAGGCGCCGCGCAGGATCCGCAGGTCGCTGTGGTGCCCCAGCGGGGTGTGGTGGTCGGGGCGCGGGCGGGCCGGGGCGGGCGGCGCGGCCTGCGGCTGCCAGGGGTAGGTCGGGCCGGACGGCGGCGGGTACGGGGACCCGGGTGGGCGGGTGTGCGGGGGTCGGGGCGGGTGGGGGTGCGGGCGGGACGGGTCGTGTGACATCCCGTGCTCCTTGCGTGGCTCGGGTCCGTGGCGGCGGACCGCAGGGAGTGGGGGGCGCGAGCCACGCACGTTACTTGGGAGTACGGCGTGTGCGAAGCCTTTTCACCGAACTGGCCGGTCGGTACGCGCTTACTGTACGATTCGGCCGCTGACCTGCGGTGTCACCCGCGTCAACCCCGCCCTTCACCGGGCAGGTCCCCGTCGTCCCCCAGTACCGGGAAGCGCCGCGGCGCCACGCACAGCAGCACCACGAAGGCGAGCGCGGCGGCGCAGGACGCGCCCAGGTACACGGCGTGCACGGCGCTCGCCACGGCGCGCCGCACGGTCTCGGGCGCCGTACCGGCGTCGAGTGCGCGGGTGACCGAGTCCAGGTCGCCCGCGCCGCCCAGGCGGGCGGCCAGCACCCCGTTGGCGACCGCGCCGAACACCGACGCGCCGACCGTCTGCCCGGTCTGCCGGCAGAACAGCACGGACGCCGTCGTCGTGCCGCGCTCCGACCAGCCGACCGTCGACTGCACCCCCACGAGCAGCGGCAGCTGGAAGAGCCCCAGCGCGGCACCGAGCAGCAGCATCAGCAGCGTCGGCTGCCAGGCCGCGCCGGGATACGGCAGGAACGGGAACGCCACCAGCACCAGCGCGGCCGCGCCGATGCCCAGCAGCGCGGTGTCCC
Organism: Streptomyces sp. NPDC001381; assembly: GCF_042895685.1. Classification (NCBI taxonomy): domain Bacteria; kingdom Bacillati; phylum Actinomycetota; class Actinomycetes; order Kitasatosporales; family Streptomycetaceae; genus Streptomyces; species Streptomyces sp. NPDC001381. Next base: position 61,985 of record NZ_JBIAWO010000014.1, read on the forward strand.
GGAAGCCGATGCGCCGGTAGACGTGCTGGCTGAGGGCGGCGGACAGCGGCCAGCTCAGGGTCCACACGGAGAGGACGAAACCGGCGGCCACCGGCCCGAGACCCAGCACCGACTGGGCGTACGTCGGCAGGAACACCGAGGGCGCCACCATCAGCAGACCCAGCGCCCCCAGCGCCAGGTTGACGGCCGCGATCGTCCGCCGGCGCCACACCCAGCCGGGGATGACCGGCTGGGCCGCCCGGCGTTCGACGGCGACGACGAGCCCGGCCAGCGCCAGGCCCGTACCGAACAGGCCGAGCGACGGCCCCGACAGCCACGGCCAGGCCACCCCGCCCTGCACCAGCGCCGTCAGCAGCACCCCGCCGCAGGCGAACACGGCCGCCGCGCCCGCCCAGTCGACCCGCGCGCGGGCGGACGGCTCCGGCCCTGCCGCCCGCTGCGGCTCGTGCAGATGACGGACGATCAGCCACAACGCCACCGCCCCGATGGGCAGGTTGACCAGGAAGATCCAGCGCCAGTCCGCGTACGCCGCGAGCACCCCGCCCAGCGCCGGGCCCGCGACCGCCGAGACCGCCCACACCGTGGACAGCTTCGACTGGATCCTCGGCCGCTCCTTCAACGGGTACAGATCGGCGGCCAGCGTCTGCACCGTGCCCTGCAGCGCCCCGCCGCCCAGGCCCTGCACGACGCGAAAGGCGATCAGGGCCCCCATGTTCCAGGCCAGCGCGCACAGCAGCGAGCCGAGCAGGAACAGCGAGGCGCCCGCCACCAGCACCGGCTTGCGGCCGAAGGTGTCGGAGAGCTTGCCGTAGAGGGGCAGGGTGACCGTCACGGCGAGCAGATAGCCGGAGAACAGCCACGAGAAGACCGCGAACCCGCCCAGGTCGCCGACGATCTGCGGCACGGCCGTGGAGACGACGGTCGAGTCGAGGGCGGCCAGCGCCATGGAGAGCATCAGCGCGGCCACGACCGCGCCCCTCCTGTGCGCGCCCGTGCGCTGCCCCGCCACCTCCAGCGTCGCGGGTCTCGTGTCCCCCACCGGATGCCCTCCCCGACTCTTCCGTGCCCCTTGCAACCATCCGCCGCACGACAGCTTCCCATCCCGCCGCCGCCCAGGGGGAGAGGCGGCCCCTGGGCGACGGGACAAGGCCCCGCCCGGCGCCCGGCTTGACCTTCACGCGACGTGAGGGTGGAGCCTGACCGGGCCGGAGGGTGGAGTCGACCCCGAGAGGAGCTCCACCCGGCGGTGGAGTGCCCCTAGGGGTACCTCCGTACTACGTCTCGGGGAGGGTTCGTACCGGCGGAGGACGAGAGAGGCCGGGATGCCTTCTTAACCTGGCTTTACGCCGCTGGGGGTGGCCAGCCCCAGCGGCGGAGGGTGGGGTTAACCCCCCGGAAAGACGGGTCCCGGCCCCAGCGCGCCGGACCCCCTCCCGCCACCAGACTCTTCGACGTGGCGCTCCTCCCCACTCACCCACCGCGGTGGAGCGCCACCCCATGACTTCCGACATAGGAGACTTACCGTGACTTCGGCTGTGACCATTCCCAGGCACGGGGGCACTGGAGGGCGTACGGCCGTCGCCGCGCGGGCGCGGCAGGTCGTCAAGGCATACGGGTCCGGCGAGACCCGTGTCGTCGCCCTCGACCACGTCGACGTGGACATCGCCCGCGGCCAGTTCACCGCGATCATGGGCCCCTCCGGGTCCGGCAAGTCCACGCTGATGCACTGCCTCGCCGGTCTCGACACGGTGACGAGCGGCCAGATCTACCTGGACGACACCGAGATCACCGGCCTGAAGGACAAGAAGCTCACGCAGCTGCGCCGGGACCGGATCGGGTTCATCTTCCAGGCGTTCAACCTGCTGCCGACGCTGAACGCGATCGAGAACATCACGCTGCCCATGGACATCGCGGGCCGCAAGCCCGACAAGGCGTGGCTGGACAGGGTCGTGGAGACCGTCGGCCTCGCCGGCCGGCTCAAGCACCGCCCCACGCAGCTCTCCGGCGGCCAGCAGCAGCGCGTCGCCGTGGCCCGCGCCCTGGCGGCCCGGCCCGAGATCATCTTCGGTGACGAGCCGACCGGGAACCTCGACTCGCGCGCCGGCGCCGAGGTGCTGGGCTTCCTGCGCCGCTCGGTGGACGAGCTGGGCCAGACGATCGTGATGGTCACGCACGACCCGGTGGCGGCCTCGTACGCGGACCGGGTGCTGTATCTCGCCGACGGCCGGATCGTCGACGAGATGTTCAAGCCGACCGCCGAGACCGTGCTGGACCGTATGAAGGACTTCGACGCGCGGGGGCGTACGTCATGACCGTCTTGAAGACCTCGATGCGCAACTTCTTCGCGCACAAGGGACGGATGGCCCTGTCGGCCGTCGCGGTCCTGCTGTCGGTGGCGTTCGTCTGCGGCACGCTCGTGTTCACCGACACCATGAACACCACCTTCGACAAGCTGTTCGCCGCCACCTCCTCCGACGTCACGGTGAGCGCCAAGGGCGCCTCGGACACCGGTGAGACCACCTCGGGCAACGGCAAGCCGCCGGTCATGCCGGCCTCCGTGCTCGGCGAGGTGCGCGAGGCGCGGGGCGTGAAGGCGGCGGAGGGGTCCGTCTTCTCCAGCGCGGTGACCGTCGTCGACGCGGACAAGGACAACCTGTCGCCGTCCAGCGGCGCGCCGACCATCGTCGGCAGCTGGAACGCCAACGAAGCCCGCACCATGGAGATCACCTCCGGTACGGCGCCGAAGGGCTCCGGCCAGGTCATGGTGGACGCGGACACCGCCGACAAGCACCACCTGAGGCTCGGCGACGAGATCGGCGTGATCAGCGCGGTCGGCACGCACACCGCGCGGATCTCCGGCATCGCCACCTTCACCGTCACCAACCCCGGCGCGGCGATCTTCTACCTGGACACCAGGACGGCGCAGCAGGCCCTGGTCGGCGAGCCGGACGTCTACACCAACGTCAACGTCACGGCGGCGTCCGGTGTGAGCGACGCGCAGCTGAAGAAGAACGTGCTGGCGCGGCTCGGCACCGACTACAAGGTGCAGACCGCCAAGGAGACCGCCGACGCCAACCGCGCGGACGTCGGCGAGTTCATGAACGTCATGAAGTACGCGATGCTCGGCTTCGCCGGGATCGCCTTCCTCGTCGGCATCTTCCTGATCATCAACACCTTCTCGATGCTGGTCGCCCAGCGCACCCGTGAGATCGGCCTGATGCGGGCCATCGGCTCGTCCCGCAGGCAGGTCAACCGCTCGGTCCTGGCCGAGGCACTGCTCCTCGGCGTCGTCGGCTCGGTCCTCGGCGTCGGCGCGGGCGTCGGCCTCGCGATCGGCCTGATGAAGCTCATGGGCATGACCGGCATGAACCTGTCCACCGACGATCTGACGGTGGCCTGGACGACTCCGGTCATCGGCATGGTGCTCGGCGTCGTCGTCACCGTCCTGGCGGCCTACCTCCCGGCCCGCCGCGCCGGCAGGGTCTCCCCGATGGCCGCCCTGCGCGACGCGGGCGCCCCGGCCGACGCCAGGGCCGGTGCCGTACGGGCCGTCCTGGGGCTGCTGCTGACCGCCGGCGGCGGCTACGGCCTGTACGCGGCGACGGCGGCCGACCAGGCGGGCGAGGGCTCGATGTGGCTGGGCCTGGGTGTGGTGCTGAGCCTGATCGGCTTCGTGGTGATCGGCCCGCTGCTGGCCTCAGGAGTGGTCCGCGTCCTCGGCGCGGTCCTGCTGAGGGCCTTCGGCCCGGTCGGCCGCATGGCGGAACGCAACGCCCTGCGCAACCCGCGCCGCACCGGCGCCACGGGCGCCGCCCTGATGATCGGCCTGGCGCTGGTCGCCTGCCTGTCGGTCGTCGGCTCGTCCATGGTGGCCTCGGCCACCGACCAGCTCGACAAGTCCGTCGGCACCGACTTCATCATCCAGAACGACCGCGGCCGGCCGATCACCGCGCAGGCCGTGCAGGCCGTGAAGTCGACGCCGGGCCTGGAGCGCGTCACCGAGTACAAGGTCCTCGACGCCGATCTGAAGACTCCCGACGGCAAGACGTCCAGGAAGGAGACGATCAACGCGGCCGACCCGACGTACGCCACCGACCTGCGCACCGAGACGGTGGCCGGCGACCTCGCGGACGCCTACCGCCCCGGCTCGATGTCCGTCTTCGAGGGATTCGCCGAGGAGCACGGCATCAAGCTCGGCTCCAAGATCGACGTCGCCTTCAGGGACGGCACCACCGGGACGCTCACCGTGCGCGCGATCACCAGCGACGACGTCGTCATCGACAAGGGCGCGATGTACGCCTCGATCGCGACGGTCGCCCGGTACGTCCCCGCCGACAGGATGCCGCTGGACCAGCTGGTGTTCGCCACGGCGAAGGACGGTCAGCAGGACACCGCCTACAAGGCCCTCAAGTCCGCCCTGCACGACTATCCCCAGTACACGGTCCGCGACCAGACCGACTACAAGCAGGCGCTGAAGGACCAGATCGGCCAGCTCCTCAACCTGATCTACGGCCTCCTGGCCCTGGCGATCGTGGTCGCGGTCCTGGGCGTGGTGAACACCCTCGCCCTGTCGGTCGTGGAGCGCACGAGGGAGATCGGCCTGATGCGGGCGATCGGCCTCTCCCGCCGCCAGCTGCGCCGCATGATCCGCATGGAGTCGGTGGTCATCGCCCTCTTCGGTGCCCTCCTCGGCCTCGGCCTGGGCATGGGCTGGGGCGCCACCGCCCAGCAGCTCCTCGCCCTCGAGGGCTTCGCCGTCCTCGAGATCCCCTGGCCGACCATCACCGGCGTGTTCATCGGCTCGGCCTTCGTGGGCCTGTTCGCCGCCCTGATCCCCGCCTTCCGCGCCGGCCGCATGAACGTCCTCAACGCCATCGCAACCGACTGACCCCTTCCCCCACAACCCACTTCACCCGACCCCGGACCCGACACCGAGAAGCCACGGGGGGCTTCTCGGCGCCGGGTCCGCGGGGGTTGTGGGGGGGGCGGGGTGGGGTGGGGTGGTGCTGGGCGTGGGGACGGCTGCGGAGTCGAGGGGGCGGCCGCCTCGTGCGGGGTGCTGGGGCGGAGCCCCGCAGGGGGCAGGGGGCGGAGCCCTTGGTGGGGGGCGGTGGGGCGGAGCCCCGGGGGACGGGAAGGGTGACGGCGGCGGGGGGCGAGAAAATGTTCGATTCGTGCCCCGCGCGCCCCGAGGGTTGTCCACAGCCCCCGGCGAACCGCACCGGCCCGTCGTACTCTGGACACCCCCGGCCCGTGACACGCGTCGGGCCCTTCGCGTTGCCCACCCCGGGCCAGGTACCCCGGACCCGAAGCCCCGACCCCTCGGACGAAAGCCCCCCTCATGAGCCTGCACGGTCTGCTCGACGCCGTCGTCAAGGACCCCGCCCTCGCGGAAGCGATCCCCGCGGCCGCGGACGGCAACCGCATGCACGTCGACCTGGTCGGCCCCCCGGCGGCCCGCCCCTTCGCCATCGCCGCACTGGCCCGCGAGACCGGCCGCCCGGTCCTCGCGGTGACGGCCACCGGCCGCGAGGCCGAGGACCTGGCAGCCGCCCTGCGCTCCCTGCTCCCCGCGGACGGCGTCGTCGAGTACCCCTCCTGGGAGACCCTCCCGCACGAGCGCCTCAGCCCCCGCAGCGACACCGTCGGCCGCCGCCTCGCCGTCCTGCGCCGCCTGTCCCACCCCCGCCCCGACGACCCCGAGACGGGCCCGGTCTCGGTGGTCGTGGCGCCCGTACGGTCCGTGCTCCAGCCGCAGGTCAAGGGCCTCGGCGACCTGGAGCCGGTGGCCCTGCGCACCGGCCAGCAGGCCGATCTCGGCGACACCGTCGCGGCCCTCGCGGCCGCCGCCTACGCGCGCGTGGAGCTCGTCGAGAAGCGCGGCGAGTTCGCCGTACGCGGCGGCATCCTGGACGTGTTCCCGCCCACCGAGGAACACCCCCTGCGCATCGAGTTCTGGGGCGACGACGTCGAGGAGATCCGCTACTTCAAGGTCGCCGACCAGCGTTCCCTGGAGGTCGCCGAACACGGCCTGTGGGCACCCCCGTGCCGCGAGCTCCTCCTCACCGACGAGGTCCGCTCACGCGCGCGTGCCCTCGCCGAGGCGCACCCCGAGCTGGGCGAGCTGCTGGGCAAGATCGCCGAGGGGATCGCCGTGGAGGGCATGGAGTCCCTCGCCCCGGTTCTGGTCGACGACATGGAGCTGCTGATCGACGTCCTCCCCAAGGGCGCGATGGCCGTCGTGTGCGACCCGGAGCGGGTACGCACGCGTGCCGCGGACCTCGTGGCCACCTCGCAGGAGTTCCTCCAGGCGTCCTGGGCGGCCACGGCCGGCGGCGGCGAGGCGCCCATCGACGTCGGCGCGGCCTCCCTGTGGTCGATCGCGGACGTCCGTGACCGGGCCCGCGAGCTGGACATGATGTGGTGGTCGGTGTCGCCGTTCGCCGCGGACCTCGAACTGGAGGCGGACACCCTCCAGCTCGGCATGCACGCCCCGGAGACCTATCGCGGCGACACCGCGAAGGCCCTCGCCGACACCAAGGGCTGGCTCGCCGACGGCTGGCGCGTCGTCTTCGTCACCGAGGGCCACGGCCCCGCCGCCCGCACCGTCGAGGTGCTCGGCGGCGAGGGTGTCGCGGCCCGCCTGGACATCGACCTCACCGACCTGAGCCCTTCCCTCGTCCACGTCTCCTGCGGCTCGATCGACTACGGCTTCGTCGACCCGGTGCTCCGCCTCGCCGTCCTCACCGAGACCGACCTGTCGGGCCAGAAGGCGGCGGGCAAGGACGGCGCGCGCATGCCGGCGCGGCGCCGGAAGACCATCGACCCGCTCACCCTGGAGGCGGGCGACTACATCGTCCACGAACAGCACGGCGTGGGCCGCTACATCGAGATGGTGCAGCGCACGGTGCAGGGCGCCACCCGCGAGTACCTGGTCGTGGAGTACGCCCCCGCCAAGCGCGGCCAGCCCGGCGACCGCCTCTACATCCCCACCGACCAGCTGGAGCAGATCACCAAGTACGTCGGCGGCGAGGCGCCCACGCTGCACCGGCTGGGCGGCGCGGACTGGACGAAGACCAAGGCGCGCGCGAAGAAGGCCGTCAAGGAGATCGCCGCCGACCTGATCAAGCTGTACAGCGCCCGCATGGCGGCGCCGGGGCACGCCTTCGGCGCGGACACCCCGTGGCAGCGCGAGCTGGAGGACGCCTTCCCCTACGCGGAGACCCCCGACCAGCTGACCACCATCGCCGAGGTCAAGGACGACATGGAGAAGACGGTCCCGATGGACCGCCTGATCTGCGGCGACGTCGGGTACGGCAAGACGGAGATCGCGGTCCGCGCCGCCTTCAAGGCGGTCCAGGACGGCAAGCAGGTCGCCGTGCTGGTCCCGACGACGCTCCTGGTGCAGCAGCACTTCGGCACCTTCTCCGAGCGGTACGCGCAGTTCCCGGTGAACGTGAGGGCCCTGTCCCGCTTCCAGACCGACACGGAGGCCAAGGCGGTCCTGGAGGGACTGCGCGAGGGCTCGGTGGACGTCGTCATCGGCACCCACCGCCTGTTCTCCTCGGAGACCAAGTTCAAGGACCTCGGGCTGGTCATCGTCGACGAGGAGCAGCGCTTCGGCGTCGAGCACAAGGAGCAGCTGAAGAAGCTCCGCGCGAACGTCGACGTGCTGACCATGTCCGCGACCCCCATCCCGCGCACCCTGGAGATGGCGGTCACCGGCATCCGCGAGATGTCGACGATCACGACCCCGCCGGAGGAGCGCCACCCGGTGCTCACCTTCGTCGGGCCGTACGAGCAGAAGCAGATCGGCGCCGCCATCCGCCGCGAACTCCTCCGTGAGGGCCAGGTCTTCTACATCCACAACCGGGTCGAGTCGATCGACCGCGCGGCCGCCCGGCTGCGCGAGTTCGTGCCGGAGGCGCGCATCGCCACCGCCCACGGCCAGATGTCGGAGTCCGCGCTCGAACAGGTCGTCGTGGACTTCTGGGAGAAGAAGTTCGACGTGCTCGTCTCGACGACGATCGTCGAGTCCGGCATCGACATCTCCAACGCCAACACCCTGATCGTGGAGCGCGGCGACACCTTCGGCCTGTCCCAGCTGCACCAGCTGCGCGGCCGCGTCGGCCGGGGCCGCGAGCGCGGCTACGCCTACTTCCTCTACCCGCCGGAGAAGCCCCTGACGGAGACCGCCCACGAGCGCCTGGCCACCATCGCCCAGCACACGGAGATGGGCGCGGGCATGTACGTGGCGATGAAGGACCTGGAGATCCGCGGCGCGGGCAACCTCCTCGGCGGCGAGCAGTCCGGCCACATCGCGGGCGTCGGCTTCGACCTGTACGTGCGGATGGTCGGCGAGGCCGTCGCGGACTACCGGCGTCAGCTGGAGACCGGCGGGATCGAGGAGGAGCCGCCGCTCGAGGTCAAGATCGAGCTGCCCGTCGACGCGCACGTCCCGCACGACTACGCGCCCGGCGAGCGGCTGCGTCTGCAGGCCTACCGGGCCATCGCCTCCGCCAACTCGGAGGAGGACGTCAAGGCCGTGCGCGAGGAACTCGTCGACCGCTACGGCAAGCTGCCCGAGCCGGTGGAGAACCTGCTGCTGGTGGCGGGCCTGCGCATGCTGGCCCGTGCGTGCGGTGTCGGCGAGATCGTCCTGCAGGGCACCAACATCCGCTTCGCGCCGGTGGAGTTGAGGGAGTCGCAGGAGCTGCGCCTGAAGCGCCTGTACCCCGGTTCCGTCATCAAGCCGGCGGTCCATCAGATCCTGGTGCCGCGCCCGAAGACCGCGAAGGTCGGCGGCAAGCCGCTGGTCGGGCGGGAACTGCTGGGCTGGGTCGGCGAGTTCCTGGCGTCGGTACTGGGCTCGTAGGACGCTCGTAGGACGGCTCCCGCCCTCACGCGGGCGTTGGACCTCGACGCCGGCGGCCGGGTCGGCCGTGCCGGCGGGGGCGGCCGCACTGGCCCGGCGCGCCGCCGAGCGGCGGACACGGCGGGCCGGCCGCTCGCGGCGGCCGACGCCGCGCTGGAGTGGCCGGCCGGGCCCGCCTCCCGCTCGGGCGTCGGTCACGATCCTGCGCGCCCACCGCGGCGGCGGTCGTCTCGCGGCCCTGCTCGCCGCCGGCCCGGACCGGCCGCGGTGGCGGTGTCCTTCGCCGCGACAGGCGCCGGGTCCGTCCAGTGCTTCGGAAGCCGTGGCCGGCCTGCCGAGGAGTGGCCGCGGTGGCACGGGAGCGCCTGGCCGCAAGGGGCCCGGGAGAGCCGGACGGTGCGGCGACGGAGGCGGGCCGGGGTCTGCGCCGCCGCGTGGAGCGGCACACCGGCCGCCTGGCCCCCGGCCCCCGGCGGGGGAGCCCTCCGTGGGAGGCGCCGCAGCCGGGGCGTGTTCACGGGGAAGCCGCCCGCGGGAGGTGAGGCGGCGCGGACGGCTTCTTCACCGTGGTGTGCGGGGCCCGGTACCGGGCTACTGCCCCTCGGGCCGGTCGGGCCGTTCGCGGTCCATGCCGAGCGTGCCCTCGATCCGCTGCTGGGCGTCGTCGACCTGGCTCTGGTACTTGTCGCCCGTTCTCTCGTTGACCTTCCGTTCCGCGGCGTCGGAGGTGTCCTTCGCCTTGGAGTGGTGCCTGAACCTGTCGAGGATGCCCATCGAGAGCTCCTTCCGGAGGTGACTCATCACCGACGATATTCCCGAGATGCGGCAGATGCCCACTTGAGGCCCAGGTGGTCTGGACCTCCCGGACGCCGCCGCACGTCCCGTCGGTACGGTGTGCACCAGCGTCCGCCGGGGAAACCGCCCTGTGCGGGGTGGCAGCGGCAGGCAAGGGGAGGGGCGCGCGGGATGCGTCTGAGGGGTGGAGCGGCGACCGCCGCCATGCTGATGTGCGCGACGGTCACCGCGGCGGTGGCCGGCTGCACCGGCCAGACCACAGGATCCGGGCTCGGATCCGGAGCGGATGCCGGGTCGGGACCGGAGGCGAGCGGCGGAGCGGCTCTCGCGGCCGCCGACGCGCTCACGGTGAAGGGGCGCGCGCCCAGGACCGGCTACGAGCGGGACAAGTTCGGCACCGCGTGGGCGGACACGGATTCCAACGGCTGCGACACCCGCGACGACATACTCAAACGCGACCTGGAGGAGGTGAGGTTCACCGGAGGCACCTGCAAGGTGTCCTACGGCGTGCTGGAGTCCGACCCGTACTCCGGCAAGGACGTCACCTACCGGCGCGGCGCCAGCAAGGTCGACATCGACCATGTCGTCGCCCTGTCCGACGCCTGGCAGAAGGGCGCCAAGTACTGGGACGCGAGCAAACGGATCGCCCTCGCCAACGATCCCCTCAACCTCCTGGCGGTCGACGCGAGCACCAACCGTTCCAAGGGCGACGGCGACACGGCGACCTGGCTGCCGCCCAACAAGGCCTACCGGTGCACCTATGTCGCGGCCCAGGTCGCCGTGAAGAAGAAGTACGGCCTGTGGGTCACCGCGGCGGAGAAGTCCGCGATGGAGAAGGTCCTCTCCTCCTGCCCGGACCAGAGACTCCCCACCGGCGGCAACCCGACGAAGGCACCGGAGCGCTTCCACGCGGGCTGAGCCCCGGCCGGGCCGCGTCACGCTCCGACCGCCGGCCCGGGCCTGCCGCACCGCCGCGAAAAACCTTTCCCGCCCGGGCATCGTCCTGCCTACGGTGGCCCCATGACGTTCAAGGTCTCCAGCCTCGCCGACCGTCCCGAGATGCTCGGCCCGGTCCAGGACATGCCCGACACCTGGGCGGAGTTCACGACCCAGGACCCGGTCGGCAACGCGCACTACCCGCGGATCCCCGTCGAGTTCCCGGAGTACGTCCTGTTCGCGGAGGACGAGGGGGGCGAGATCGTCGCGCACGCCTACAGCGTGCCGTTCGTCCTGCACACCGAGGGGCGGGAAGAGCTGCCGGCGCGGGGATGGGACCAGGTGCTGGTGTGGGCCTTCGCCGACCGGCGGCGCGGGGCGCGGCCGGACACGGTGAGCGCGATCTCGATCGTGGTCGCCCCGCACGCCCAGGGCCTGGGCCTGTCCGGGCTGATGCTGTCGGCGATGCGGGACGGCGCCAGGGCGAAGGGGTTCGGCGAGGTGGTCGCGCCCGTCCGGCCGAACGCCAAGCATCTGGAGCCGCACACCCCGATCGAGGAGTACGCGCACCGGGTGCGGGAGGACGGGCTGCCGTGCGACCCGTGGCTGCGGGTGCACGCGCGGGCCGGGGCGCGCATCGAGCGGGTGGCGCCGGCGTCGATGACGGTGTCGGCCTCACTGGCCGAGTGGCGCCGCTGGACCGGGCTGCCCTTCGACACCCGGGGCGACGTCGAGGTGCCCGGCGCGCTGGTACCGGTGCGGTGCGAGCCGGATCGGGACTACGCGGTGTACGTCGAGCCGAACGTATGGATGCGGCACGCCCTGTGACGGCCCCCGGCACGGGGCCACCGCCCTACCGCCCGTACGGATATCCCTGCTGATACGGCGGCTGTCCGTACGCCGGCATGGCCGGCACCGGCCGGGTCTTCTTGTCGAACAGCGCGAAGAGCAGCAGCACGGTCGCCACCAGCAGCGTCACCACCGCGGCGATGCCGAGGAAGGGGTCACCGTCGCTGTCGTTGGAGTTCACCGCCCACGGCAGGGTCACGACCTCGTACAGCGCGAACGACGCGAACGCTCCCCAGTCGGAGGGGCGGCCGCGGCGCAGCGCCACATAGAAGAAGGGCACCCACACCAGCAGGCCCAGGGAGAACCACCCCAGGGCGGCCCAGGCCAGCCGCTGGAACCAGCCGCCCTCGAGCCGCTTCTGCGCACCCGTCGTTGTCGTCGTCGCCATCCTCATCCCGCCCCCAGGTCGTCCAGGGGCAAGGGTAGGCCACGGCCGGGCAGTCCCGGACCTCCCTTTCTTTACTGTGACATGAGCGAATCTTGTCGCTACGGGGATCATGTGTTGTGCGATCACAGGGGTGCCGCACGCTACGGTGCGATCCGCTTCGCACATACATACGTACAGTTGAACGAACGGTGGGGTGGGGATGGCCGAGCACCGGCAGTCCAGAAAGCGCAGATACATCACCTGGGGTGTGGCCGGGGCCGCCGTCCTCGCGGGGGCCGGGATCGCCGCGCAGACCTCGATGGCGGCCACCACCTGGCCCGCGCAGAAGACGTACACGGGCCGTGCCTTCGACACCTGCGCCGCGCCCTCCCTGGCCGCGATGAAGGCATGGAAGGCCGACGGCTTCTACAGCGGGGCCGCCGTCTACGTCGGCGGCAAGAACCGCGGCTGCAACCAGCCCAACCTCACCGCCTCCTGGGTGAAGTCGGTCAACACGCTCGGCTGGAAGCTCATCCCGATCTACGTCGGCGCCCAGCCGCCCTGCCAGACCGGCTCGAGCCCCGAGAAGATCACCGCCGCCACGGCCACCTCCCTGGGCGCCACGGACGCGGCGGACGCCGTCGCCAAGGCCTCCGCGCTCGGCATGAAGGCCGGCAGCCCGATCTACCTCGACATGGAGGCGTACGACATCACGAACAAGTCGTGCAACGACGCCGTCCTCGCCTACGTCCGCTCCTTCACCAAGACCCTGCGCGCCAAGGTGTACCGCGCCGGCTACTACGGCTTCAGCAGCTCCAGCGCCAAGGCGATCGCCACCGCCACCGACAAGACGGACCTGCCGGGCAACCTGTGGTACGCGCTGTGGGACAAGCAGAACACCACGACCACCGACTGGCCGTGGGGCTCCACGCAGTACACCGGCCACAGCCGCGGCCACCAGTACCTCGTCAACAGCAAGGAGACCCGCGGCGGTTACACCATCACGGTGGACCGCGACGCGTGGGACGCCCCGGTCGCCATCGTCGGCTGAGGCGGAGCTCCTCCTCGTGGGCGCCGCGCGCGGGAGCGCACGCGGGCGCCCCGGCGGCGGGCGGGGCCGACCTCTCGCACCGACGAGCGGACGGCCCACGGGTGAGGCGGTGCCCGAAGTCCTGGTGAATCGTTGGTCCAATGGGTTGGCCCCAGGCCCGCCACTGCCTACCATCGATCACCGCAAGACTTTGTGCACCGTCGCACAATCTCCGACCGGGAGGTTCCCTTGCACCGCCGCCGTCGTCGCACCGCGTTCCTGCTGTCCGCCGCGATCATGGCGGCTCCCCTTCTCACCGCCTGCGGGAACGACGCGCATCCCGGCGCGGCGGCCGTCGTCGGCGGCCAGCGGATCACCGTCGCGCAGCTGGAGAGCCGGGTGGACGAGGTGCGCACGGCCCAGCGGGCCGCCGTCGCCGACGACGCCCAGTACGCACAGGTCGTCGCCCAGACCGGCGCCCTCACCCGCGACATCCTGCACGGCATGGTCGTGGACCGGGTGCTGGACCGCGCGGCCGCGGACGCGGGCATCAGCGTCAGCCGCCGGGAGGTCCAGCAGGCGCGGGCCGGACTGGAGCAGCAGGCGGGTGGCGTCCAGGGCCTGGAGACCTCGTGGCTCCAGCAGTACGGCATTCCGCCGCAGCGCATCGACGAGAACCTCCGCCTCCAGCTGGAGGCCCAGAAGCTCGCCACCAAGCTCGGCACCACCACCAGCGAGCCCGCCTTCTGGAGCGCCCTGTCCGGCACGGCGAAGACGCTCGACGTCGACGTCAACCCGCGCTACGGCAGCTGGGACGTCCAGAAGGTCAGCCGCGTGGACGTGAAGACGCCGTGGGTACGGGAGGTCACGTCGGCGGGGACCCAGCAGACGACGTGACGACGTGACGTGACGACGCGGCGCCCGCGGTGAGCCCGGGCGCCCCGCCCGCGGTGTGACGGTATGACCGGTCACCCCGGCCTGTGGACAACCGATCGAGGCGGCCGCCGGGAGTGGGTTACGTTCGGGGTGTGAACGCAACGAGCGCGACGAGCGAGACTCCCGACGGCCCCTCCGACCCCGGCCGAGTCATCCTGCTCACCACCAGCCACCGGGTCGCCCCCGGCCTGCTGTCCTGGCCCGCCTGGCAGGCCCTGCGCACGGCGGACCGCGTCCTGTGCGCCGACGGCGCCCATCCGCAGCTGCCGTATCTGCGCGAGGCCGGCACAGCGGTGGACGAGACGTCGATATCCGCCGAGGACCTGGTCACCGCCTGCGCCGGCGGCCGCACGGTGGTGATCGTCGCGACCGGCGAGGGCGAACCGGCCCTGACGGACGGCCTCGCCCGCCTGGCCGGCTCGGGCAGGGTCCCGATGCCCGAGCTGGAACTGCTCCCCGCCTCCTACGACCTGCCCGGGGCCCGCCTCCTCGACCTGATCCAGGTGATGGACCGCATCCGGCGGGAGTGCCCCTGGTCCTCCCGGCAGACCCACAAGGGCCTCGCGAAGTACGGCATCGAGGAGGCCTACGAACTCGTCGAGGCCATCGAGGACGGCGACCGCGACGAACTCCGCGAGGAACTGGGCGACGTCCTGCTCCAGGTCGTCTTCCACGCCCGCATCGCCGAGGAGGACGAGGAGTCCCCCTTCTCCATCGACGACGTGGCGGCGACGATCGTCACCAAGCTCATCCACCGCCACCCCCATGTCTTCGGCGACGCCACGGCCACCACGCCCGAAGAGGTCAAGGAGCACTGGCTCCGCACGAAGGCGGTGGAGAAGCGCCGCGAGTCGGTCACCGACGGCATCCCCCTGCACCAGCCGGGGCTGGCGCTGGCCGCCAAGCTGGCGTCCCGTGTGCGCTCGGCGGGTCTGGAGGTACCGCTGCCCGCGGCGGAGGGCATCGGCTACGAACTGCTGGCACTGGCCGCCCGGGCCGAGTCGGAGGGCGTCGACCCGGAGGCGGCACTGCGGGCGGCGGCCCGGGCCTACCGGGACGCGATACGCGGCGCCGAGGGGGTGCGGGGATAGGACGGCGGGCTCGCGGTGAGGAGGGACCGGGGTCCGGTGCGCGGGGCGATCCCGGATACCGTCGATGCGTGACCGACCAGCCCCACCCCCCGACCCCCACCCCACCGGCCCCGGAACTCTTCACCTGGGAGTTCGCCACCGACCCCTACCCCGCCTACGCCTGGCTCCGCGAGCACGCCCCCGTGCACCGGACCCGGCTGCCCAGCGGTGTGGAGGCCTGGCTGGTCACCCGTTACCCCGACGCGAAGCAGGCCCTGGCCGACCAGCGGCTCTCCAAGAACCCCGCGCATCACGACGAGCCCGCGCACGCCAAGGGGAAGACCGGCATCCCCGGTGAGCGCAAGGCCGAGCTGATGACGCACCTGCTGAACATCGACCCGCCGGACCACACCCGGCTGCGGCGGCTGGTCAGCAAGGCGTTCACACCGCGCCGGGTCGCCGAGTTCGCGCCCCGTGTGCAGGAGCTGACCGACCAGCTCATCGACCGGTTCGCCGGGAAGGGCGAGGCCGACCTGATCCACGACTTCGCCTTCCCCCTGCCCATCTACGCCATCTGCGACCTCCTCGGCGTCCCCCGCGAGGACCAGGACGACTTCCGGGACTGGGCGGGCATGATGATCCGTCATGGCAAGGGCCCCCGGGGCGGTGTCGCGCGGTCGGTGAAGAAGATGCGCGGCTATCTGCTGGAGCTCATCCACCGCAAGCGCGCGGACCTCCCCGCGGAACCCGTCCCGGGCGAGGACCTCATCTCCGGCCTCATCCGCGCCTCCGACCACGGCGAGCACCTCACCGAGAACGAGGCCGCGGCCATGGCCTTCATCCTTCTCTTCGCCGGCTTCGAGACGACCGTCAACCTCATCGGCAACGGCACCTACGCCCTTCTCACCCACCCCGGCCAGCGGGACCGGCTCCAGCGGTCCCTGGCCCGGGGCGAACACGGGCTCCTGGAGACCGGCGTCGAGGAACTGCTCCGCTACGACGGCCCCGTCGAACTCGCCACCTGGCGTTTCGCCACCGAACCCCTCAGCCTCGGCGGGCAGGACATCGCCCCCGGCGACCCCGTCCTCGTCGTCCTCGCCGCCGCCGACCGCGACCCCGCCCGCTTCACCGACCCCGACACCCTCGACCTCTCCCGGCGCGACAACCAGCACCTCGGCTACGGCCACGGCATCCACTACTGCCTGGGCGCCCCCCTCGCCCGTCTCGAGGGCCAGACCGCCCTGGCCACCCTCCTCACCCGTCTCCCCGACCTCCGACTCGCCGCGGACCCGGCCGACTTGAGATGGCGTGGCGGGCTCATCATGCGCGGACTGCGCACCTTGCCCGTGGAGTTCACTCCGGTCCGTGACTGACCAGTGGCTGATCGACATCTGATCGTGAGTCAGCCGGATTGTGACCGTCTCGCGCGGCAAAGGTGACCGACCCTCAAGTCTGTGATCTTCACGTGATCTGCGCGGCATTAACTTGTGACAAGTGATCGTCTGCCGATACGTTCACTCGCTAGCGCGGCGAACCCGTGTGTGCTCACTCGCACGCCGCGCCGTTTGCCGCTGTCCAAAGAAAGGCCCCCGCATGCTCTCCGGGAACGGTCGTCACCGTCGCCCCCGTCAGGCCCCGGCCCTCCTCGTCGCGGCCGGAGTGACCGGCTCCGCCATCGCCATCCCGCTGTTCGCGGCCGGCGGCGCCAGCGCCGCAGAAGGAACGGTCTGGGACAAGGTGGCGCAGTGCGAGACCGGCGGTTCCTGGAGTGCCGACCGGGGCGACGGCGAGTACGGCGGTCTGGGCCTCAGCCAGGAGGACTGGGAGGCGTACGGCGGACTCGACTACGCCGCCAGCCCGGACCTCGCCAGCCGCAACCAGCAGATAGCCGTGGCCCAGCAGCTCCTCGCGGAGGAGGGCGTCGGCGCCTGGGGCACCTGTGCGCTGACGTCCGGGCTCACCAAGGAGAACGGCGCGGTCGGCGTGGACACCGGAGTCGCCGGCGGCGAGTCCGACTCGTCCGTGTCCTCCGGATTGTCCGACCTGTCCAAGGGGTCGGCCGATTCCGGAAAGTCCGGCGACTCCAATGGCGCGTCCGGTTCCGGTGACTCCGGCGAGAGTCCGTCCGACTCCTCCGGTGATGAGGCTGGTTCAGCCTCCGAGTCCCCTTCGTCCGCTTCGTCCTCCTCGGCGAACGACTCGGGCAAGTCCGACACTTCGGGCGCCGGTTCGGAGGGCTCACAGGATGCCGACAGCTCGCCCACGGCGACCCCGGAAGGGGACGACTCGGACAATACGGTGCAGGCGGAGGGTTCTTGGAGCCTCGTCGACACCGGCTCGCTCGGCTCCGGCCGCCATCGCGGCACCACCGCCGACGAGAGTGCCGCGGGCGGCACCAGGACCGCCTCCTCCGGCCGGCACGCGGCGTCCACCTATGTCGTCCAGGAGGGTGACTCGCTCATCACCATCGCCGACTCCCTTGGTGTCGACGGCGGATGGCGTGCTCTCTACGCCGAGAACAAGGACGTCATCGGCCCCGACCCGAGCGACATCACCCCCGGTCAGACGCTGGACACCGGGCTCGAATAGGGCTGGAACACCCAGAAAAACACCGGGAGTTCACGCCCCACTTCGCGTCGAATGTCCGCTTTGGCGAAAGTGTGGGATGAGTCTCAGAAGTCGTGATCGTCTTTGAAATTCCCCGGATCGCGTGTCTACGGTCATGACCGCTCGGCAACCCGAGCCCCGGTCGCCGCAACGCCGAATCCTGCCAGCGGCACCCCGGGAACAGTCGTCGCGTCAAGCGCCGTAGGCAGGAGCGGGGGACCCAAGGTAAGTGCCGGGTCCGGCGGTTGACCGCCGGAACCGGCTCGGGGTGAAGCCGCGCACCGTGAGGTGCGTGGCCGGGCAACTCAACCGGCCCGAACCCGACAGCTCACCTCGCAGGCGTCGGTGAGGGGATCGATCCATGCTGTTTTCCGGCAAGGGCAAGCACCGTCGTCCGAACAAGGCCACCCGCGTCGCCGCACTCGCCGGCGTCACCGGTGTCGCCATCGCCGCCCCGCTGATGGCGGCCGGCAACGCCTCCGCCGCCACCGCCTCCGAATGGGACGCGGTCGCCCAGTGCGAGTCCGGCGGCAACTGGTCCATCAACACCGGCAACGGCTACTACGGCGGCCTGCAGTTCTCGGCCTCCACCTGGGCCGCGTACGGCGGCACCGCCTACGCCGCGCGCGCCGACCTCGCCAGCAAGGAACAGCAGATCACCATCGCCGAGAAGGTCCTCGCGGGCCAGGGCAAGGGCGCCTGGCCGGTCTGCGGCACCGGTCTGTCCAACACCCCGTACTCGGGTGGCGGCTCCACCGGCTCCTCCTCGAGCGGCTCCGCCGGCTCCTCCTCCTCGGACAGCGGCACCACCACGCGCTCGACCGAGCAGCAGAGCGCCTCCCGCTCCGCCGAGCGCCCCGCCGCCTCCAAGACGGTCACCACTCCGACCGGCAAGAAGGTCAAGAAGGGCGACGGCGAGTACAAGGTCGTCAAGGGCGACACCCTCAGCACCATCGCCGAGAAGCACAAGGTCAAGGGCGGCTGGCAGAAGCTGTTCCAGCTGAACAAGGGCATCGTCGAGGACGCCGACCTCATCTACCCGGGCCAGCAGCTGCACCTGAAGTGACACCTGGCTCCCCGCCGGCCCACAGCATCCTCACAGCCGAGGCCCGCACACTGAAGGCCTCGTGAGGGTCACCCCCGTCCCCACGGGCTCCCCGCTCCGGTGCGTGTTCCCCCGTACGCACCGGGGCGGGGTTTTTTCTGCCCTCCGGCCGTTCTTCGCCGTCTGTTCGCCCGAGTTCCGCCCCAGGTCTTTGTTCCGGCCAGGAACAATGTGTACCGTCAGTCTGTCCACGGGACGGTCGGTCGGCTGCCGACGGCCCCGGGGCGGTTAGGCTCTAGTCGCAAGGCTCACCAAAGGCCGACATGGCCCGCGGGCCCCGCACAACCAGCGTCACATCCCAAGAAGGAGATGCTCGTGCCGTCCATCGACGTCGTCGTAGCCCGGGAAATCCTGGACTCCCGAGGCAACCCCACGGTCGAGGTCGAGGTCGGCCTCGACGACGGCAGCACGGGTCGTGCCGCCGTCCCCTCCGGCGCCTCCACCGGCGCCTTCGAGGCCATCGAGCTCCGCGACGGTGACCCGGGCCGCTACCAGGGCAAGGGTGTCGAGAAGGCCGTCCTCGCCGTCATCGAGCAGATCGGCCCGGAGCTGGTCGGCTACGACGCCACCGAGCAGCGCCTGATCGACCAGGCCATGTTCGACCTGGACGCCACCGACAACAAGGGCTCCCTCGGCGCCAACGCCATCCTCGGCGTCTCGCTCGCCGTCGCCCACGCCGCCTCCGAGGCCAGCGACCTCCCGCTCTTCCGCTACCTGGGCGGCCCCAACGCGCACCTGCTGCCGGTGCCGATGATGAACATCCTGAACGGCGGCTCGCACGCCGACTCCAACGTGGACATCCAGGAGTTCATGATCGCCCCGATCGGCGCGGAGTCCTTCTCCGAGGCCCTGCGCTGGGGCACCGAGGTCTACCACACCCTCAAGAAGGTCCTGAAGTCGAAGGGCCTGTCCACCGGCCTCGGCGACGAGGGCGGCTTCGCCCCGAACCTCGGCTCCAACCGCGAGGCCCTCGACCTCATCCTCGAGGCCATCAAGGAAGCCGGCTACACCCCCGGCGAGCAGATCGCCCTCGCGCTCGACGTCGCCGCCTCCGAGTTCTACAAGGACGGCTCCTACACCTTCGAGGGCAAGGACCGCTCCGCCGCCGAGATGACCGAGTACTACGCCGAGCTCGTCGCGGCGTACCCGCTCGTGTCCATCGAGGACCCGCTGTTCGAGGACGACTGGGAGGGCTGGAAGACCATCACCGACAAGCTCGGTGACAAGGTCCAGCTCGTCGGCGACGACCTGTTCGTCACCAACCCCGAGCGTCTGGCCCGCGGTATCGAGGAGGGCGCGGCCAACGCGCTGCTGGTGAAGGTGAACCAGATCGGTTCGCTCACCGAGACCCTGGACGCCGTCGAGCTGGCCCAGCGCAACGGCTTCAAGTGCATGATGTCGCACCGCTCCGGCGAGACCGAGGACGTCACCATCGCCGACCTGGCCGTCGCCACCAACTGCGGCCAGATCAAGACCGGCGCCCCGGCCCGCTCCGAGCGCGTCGCCAAGTACAACCAGCTGCTGCGCATCGAGGAGATCCTCGACGACGCGGCGGTGTACGCCGGCCGCAGCGCCTTCCCGCGCTTCCGCTCCGCGAACCAGTAGGCCCGGCAGGGGGCCGGTGAGGTCCCCCGGCCCGACCCGAGCCGGGTCGGCGCGAGCCAGTCGTACGTACGTCCCCGTACTCGGTCCCGTACCGTGTGCGGGGACGTACGCGTGTGTGGAAAGGGGAGGCGCAGAGCCGATGGCCGTGAAGGACCGGGACCGTTTCTCCACCGCGACCAGACTGCGGCTGCTCGGTGAGCAGACCGCGGCCCGGGTCTACCGCTCCCAGACCAGGCGCCAGGCCCGCCGCTCCCGCCTCACCGGCCGCGCCGCGCTCCTCGCGCTGGTCCTGTGCACCCTGATCGTGGCCCTGGCCTACCCGATGCGGCAGTACGTCTCCCAGCGCGCCGAGATCGCCGACCTGGAGCGGGAGCGGGAGCAGGCCCGCGAGCGGGTCGAGCAGCTGCGCGACCTCAAGGCGCGCTGGCAGGACGACGCGTACGCCGAGCAGCAGATCCGGGAGCGGCTGCACTATGTGATGCCGGGGGAGACCGGCTACATCGTGATCGACCCGGACGCGGCCACCAAGACCCGCGCCGACCACGGGGCGGCCGACCGCCCCTGGTACTCGAACGTGTGGGACGGCGTCGACAAGTCCGACGCCTCCGACCAGTGACACCGTGCAGGTAGAAAGACAGGTATGGAAAAGCCCCCGCCGACCACCCCGCGCACCGAGCCCACCGACGCGGACGTCGAGGCCTTCAAGCAGCAGCTCGGCCGTCCGCCGCGCGGGCTGCGCGCGATCGCGCACCGGTGCCCGTGCGGCCAGCCGGACGTCGTCGAGACGGCCCCCCGCCTGCCCGACGGCACCCCCTTCCCGACGCTGTACTACCTCACGTGCCCCAAGGCGAACTCCGCCATCGGCACCCTCGAGGCGAACGGCGTGATGAAGGAGATGACCGACCGGCTGGGCACCGACCCGGAGCTGGCCGCCGCCTACCGTGCCGCGCACGAGGACTACATCCGGCGCCGGGACGAGATCGAGGAGCTGACGGGCTTCCCGAGCGCGGGCGGCATGCCGGACCGCGTGAAGTGCCTGCACGTGCTCGTGGCGCACTCCCTGGCCGCGGGCCCGGGTGTGAACCCGCTCGGCGACGAGGCGCTCGCCATGCTGCCGCAGTGGTGGCGCAAGGGGGCGTGCGTGACGCTTCCCGGGGCGCCGTCGGGCGAGGGCGTGCAGGTGGAGACGTCCGAGGACGGCGCCGGCCACTTCGCCTTCGGGCCGGTCGAGGGAGACGAGCGGTGACCCGGGTCGCCGCCGTCGACTGCGGGACGAACTCGATCCGCCTCCTCGTCGCCGACGCCGACCCCGAGACCGGTGAACTGGTCGAACTGGACCGCCGGATGACGATCGTCCGCCTCGGCCAGGGGGTCGACCGCACCGGCCGGCTGGCGCCCGAGGCGCTGGAGCGGACCTTCGCCGCCTGCCGCGAGTACGCGGCGGTGATCAAGGAGCTCGGTGCGGAGCGGCTGCGCTTCGTGGCCACCTCCGCCTCCCGGGACGCCGAGAACCGCGACGAGTTCGTGCGGGGCGTGCTGGACATCCTGGGCGTCGAGCCCGAGGTCATCACCGGCGACCAGGAGGCCGAGTTCTCCTTCACCGGCGCCACGAAGGAACTGAAGGGCCGCGCGGACCTCACCCGGCCCTACCTGGTGGTGGACATCGGCGGCGGCTCCACGGAGTTCGTGGTCGGCGACGAGCACGTGGGCGCGGCCCGCTCGGTGGACGTCGGCTGTGTGCGGATGACCGAGCGCCACCTGGTCGTGGACGGAAAGGTCACCGACCCGCCGGCGCCGGAGCAGATCGCGGCCCTGCGCGCCGACGTCGAGGCGGCCCTGGACCTCGCCGAGGAGACGGTCCCGCTGCGCGAGGCGCACACGCTGGTGGGCCTCGCGGGGTCCGTGACCACGGTCTCGGCGATCGCCCAGAACCTCCCCGCGTACGACTCGGCGGCCATCCACCACTCGCGTGTCCCGCAGGCCAGGGTCCGCGAGATCACCGAGTGGCTGCTGCACTCCACGCACGCCGAGCGCGCTGCGGTCCCGTCGATGCACCCGGGCCGGGTGGACGTGATCGCGGCGGGCGCCCTCGTACTGCTGGCGATCATGGAGCGGATCGGCGCGGAGGAGGTCGTCGTGAGCGAGCACGACATCCTGGACGGCATCGCGTGGTCGGTGGCGGGCTCCTCCGCCTGACTCCCCTCGGCTCCGCCCGGGCGCTAGTTGCACTCTGCTGAGCAGGCAGGATGCCCGTTTGAGCAGCGCCGGGGGGCCTTCCCGGGCCCCTCGGCGACGCCCCGTCGGAAAAGTTCGTGAAGTTCTTCACAAGGAATTCGGCCCTGTCGGAGGACGAACGTGGCCCGGTTGACCCTTCCGGGGGGTCGGCACCCGTGTGAACGTGTTCAAAAGAGGCGCGCACGGACGTTTCGCGGAGGTGTTCCCCGAGCGTGTTTCGGACCCCTCACCCCACCCCTCATCACCCGGAGAGGCAGCTCACGCGGCATTGACAACGCCCCGCCCTACACGCTGGTTCCCCCTCCGCGCCATGACGTGGATCACGCGGGCCGCGGAGGATAGCACACACCCTCCGGAAGCTTGTGAAGGGGCGCACGAGCGACCCCCCTCAGGCGGGTGGATACTCGATGCCATGAGCACCACGGAGCGTCCCAGGATCCTCGTAGTAGGCGGTGGGTACGTAGGCCTGTACGCAGCTCGGCGCATCCTCAAGAAGATGCGCTACGGCGAGGCGACCGTCACGGTCGTCGACCCCCGGTCGTACATGACCTACCAGCCCTTCCTCCCCGAAACCGCCGCCGGCAACATCTCCCCGCGCCACGTCGTCGTCCCGCTGCGACGCGTGCTGCCGAAGGCGGAGGTCCTCACCGGCCGGGTCACCACCATCGACCAGGACCGCAAGGTCGCCACGATCGCCCCGCTGGTGGGCGAGGCGTACGAGCTGCCTTTCGACTACCTGGTGATCGCGCTCGGCGCGGTCTCCCGCACCTTCCCGATCCCCGGCCTCGCCGAGCAGGGCATCGGTATGAAGGGCATCGAGGAGGCCATCGGCCTGCGCAACCACGTCCTCGAGCAGCTCGACAAGGCCGACTCCACCACCGACGAGGAGATCCGCCGCAAGGCGCTCACCTTCGTCTTCATCGGCGGCGGCTTCGCCGGTGCGGAGACCATCGGTGAGGTCGAGGACATGGCCCGCGACGCGGCCAAGTACTACAAGAACGTGTCCCGCGAGGACATGCGCTTCATCCTCGTCGACGCCGCCGACAAGATCCTTCCCGAGGTCGGCCCCAAGCTCGGCCAGTACGGCAAGGAGCACCTGGAGGCCCGTGGCGTGGAGATCTACCTCTCCACCTCCATGGACTCCTGCGTGGACGGCCACGTCGTGCTGAAGAACGGCCTCGAGGTCGACTCCAACACGATCGTGTGGACCGCCGGCGTCAAGCCCAACCCGGTCCTGGCCCGCTACGGCCTCCCGCTCGGCCCCCGCGGCCACGTGGACGCCCAGCCGACCCTCCAGGTCACCGGCACCGACTACATCTGGGCCGCCGGCGACAACGCCCAGGTCCCGGACGTCGCCGCCCGCAAGGCCGGCGTCGAGAACGCCTGGTGCCCGCCGAACGCCCAGCACGCGCTGCGCCAGGCCAAGGTCCTCGGCGACAACGTGGTCTCCGGCATGCGGGGCTTCCCGCAGAAGGAGTACGCGCACTCCAACAAGGGCGCGGTGGCGGGTCTCGGCCTCCACAAGGGCGTCGCGATGATCGTCATGGGCAAGATGAAGATCAAGCTCAAGGGCCGTCTCGCCTGGTACATGCACCGTGGCTACCACGGTCTGGCGATGCCGACCTGGAACCGCAAGATCCGCGTCTTCGCCGACTGGACGCTCGGCATGTTCCTCAAGCGCGAGGTCGTCGCCCTCGGCGCCATGGAGAACCCCCGCGAGGAGTTCTACGAGGCCGCCAAGCCGGCCCCCGCCCCGGCCGCGGCCGCGGCGAAGCCGGAGAACGAGAAGGCCAACGCCTCCTGATCTCCGCCTGACAGCACACCCCGCAGGGGCCGCCCGCCATCCGTGGTGCGGGCGGCCCCTACGGCTGTTCCGGACGACTCGGCCCCCCCTGGTGACGTCCGCGGAGTTTGCCCACCCATGACGCGCGTGGGGGACTGCGTCCAGGCCCGCCAGGTGTTTACGTGGAGTCAGGACAGTCCGGGATCACCGTCACGGAGGTGTGCTCCATGACCCATGCCGCGCCGCGGCTCCACGCCCTCGTCGAACAACTGCTGGGAGTGCCGCTCCCGGTGCGCGTGCGCGCCTGGGACGGTTCGCAGGCGGGCCCGCCCGACGCGCCCACCCTGGTGGTGCGCAACCGAAGAGCCCTGCGCCGTCTGCTCTTCAAACCGGGCGAGCTGGGCCTCGCCCGCGCCTGGGTCGCGGGAGACCTGGACGTCGAGGGCGATCTCTACCTCACCCTCGACCTCCTCTCGGGGCTCCTCTGGGAACGGGGCGAGGACGCCCGCGGCCTCGCCCAGGCCCTGCGCGACCCCCAGTTCCGTGCGGCCGTCCGCGGGTTGCTGAAGCTGGCGGGACCCCCGCTGCCGCCCGCGCCGCCCGAGGAGGAGGTGCGCCGCACCGGACACCTCCACACCCGCCACACCGACCGACGGGCCGTCAGCCACCACTACGACGTCGGCAACGACTTCTACGAGATCGTCCTCGGCCCGTCCATGGTGTACTCCTGCGCCTACTGGCCCGGCCCCGACAGCACCCTCGAGGAGGCCCAGCGGGACAAGCTCGAACTCGTCTGCCGCAAGCTCGCCCTGTCCCCCGGCCGGCGGCTCCTCGACGTCGGCTGCGGCTGGGGATCCCTGGCCGTCCACGCGGCCCGCGAGCACGGGGTGAGCGTCGTCGGCATCACCCTCTCGCAGGAGCAGGCGGCCTACGCCCGCAAGCGCGTCGCCGACGCCGGCCTCACCGACCGGGTCGAGATCCGGGTGCAGGACTACCGGGACGTCGCCGACGGGCCGTACGACGCGATCTCCTCCATCGGCATGGCCGAGCACGTGGGGGCCGAGAAGTACCTGGAGTACGCGACCGTCCTGCGCGGGCTCCTGACGCCCGGCGGGCGGCTGCTCAACCACCAGATCGCCCGCCGGCCCCAGCGCGACGAATCCACCTATCACGTCGACGAGTTCATCGACGCCTACGTCTTCCCCGACGGCGAGCTGGCGCCCCTCGGCAGCACCGTCACCCAGCTCGAACGCGCCGGCTTCGAGGTCCGTGACGTCGAGTCCATCCGTGAGCACTACGCCCTCACCCTGCGCCGCTGGGTGGCCCGGCTGGAGGACGACTGGGCGCGCGCCGTCCGGCTCACCAGCCCCGGACGGGCCCGTGTCTGGCGGCTGTACATGGCCGCCTCCGCCGTCGCCTTCGAACGCAACCGCATCGGCGTCAACCAGGTCCTCGCCGTCCGGACCCCCGAGCTCGGGGACTCCGGGATGCCCCTGCGCAGCCGTACCTGGAACTGAGCACACGGAAAAGGGGCCCCGCGTCCCATGACACGGGGCCCCCACCGGACGCCGGCTACTCCGACTTGATCGCCGCCAGCATGTTCAGCCGGGCCGCCCGCCGCGCCGGCCACAGCGCCGCCAGGACGCCCACGCCGGCGGCCAGCAGCAGGAACAACGCCATCCGGCCCCACGGCAGGACGAGTTCGTACGTCGCCATCTTCGTGCCGAGCAGCTCACCGGCCGCCCAGCCGAAGAACACGCCCAGGCCGATGCCGAGCACCCCGCCGAAGAGGGAGATGACCAGGGACTCCAGACGGACCATCCGCTTGACCGAGCGGCGGTCCAGGCCGATCGCCCGCAGCATGCCGATCTCCTGCGAGCGCTCGAAGACCGACATGGCCAGGGTGTTGATCACGCCGAGGACCGCGACGATCACGGCCATGGCCAGCAGGCCGTAGAGCATGTTCAGCATCAGCGTGAACATCTGCGCGATGCTGTCCGACAGGTCCTTCTTGCTCTGCACCTTGATGGCCGGGTTGGAGCCGAGGGCCTTCTCCAGCTTGTCCTTGGTCGCGTCCGAGGCACCGCCGGACGTCTTGACCATGACCTGCATGTCGACCGGGTCCTCCTGGTGCGGGGAGAGCGCGGCGCTGTCCAGCAGGATGCCCCCGATCAGCTCGTTGGCCTCGTACACGCCGGAGACCGTCAGCCGCTGCTTCTCGCCGTCCTCGTAGGAGACGGTGAAGTCCGAACCGGCCTTCCAGCCGTGGGACCTGGCCGTGTCCTCGTCCACCACGACCCGCGCGCCGTCCACCTCGAAGGTGCCGTCCGCGACCGGGAGGTCGGTCAGCTCGCCGAACGCGGCGCCGTTGACACCGGTGAGGTACTCGGTGGTGCCCTCGATGCGGCCGGGGGCGTTGCGCATCGGACTCGTGGCGGTCACGCCGCCGGTGGACTTCAGCTTCTTCTCGACGTCGGGGGAGAGCCCGTTGCCGTTCGCCATCGACACCACGTAGTCGGCGCGGATCGCCGAGGACGCCATCTTGTCGATCGACTTCTGCAGGCTGCCCGCCATCACCGTCATGCCCGTGATCAGCGTGAGGCCGATCATCAGCGCCGAGGCGGTGGCGGCCGTACGGCGCGGGTTGCGCACCGAGTTCTGCCGGGCCAGCTTGCCGGAGACCCCGAAGACCCGCAGGACCGGTGCCGCGGCCGCGATCAGCGGGCGGGACAGCAGCGGGGTCAGGATGAACACGCCGATGATCAGCAGAACCGCGCCGAGACCCATGGGGCCCTGGCCGTCGGAGCCCTCCATCGTCGTGGCCGTCAGGACCACCGCGACGCCCGCCGCGGAGAACAGCGCGCCCAGCGTGTTGCGCAGCACCAGCGACCTGGTGGTCGCCTTGGCGTGCACGCTGCTCATCGCCGCGACCGGCGGGATCTTCGCGGCCCGGCGGCCCGGCAGCCACGCGGCCAGCATGGTGATGACGACGCCGACCGCGAGGGAGGCCCCGACCGTGCCCGGCGAGATCACCAGCGGGCCGTCGGGGACGGTCGCGCCGAGCGTGTTCATGAGCGACCTGAGCCCCGCGCCGATGCCGATACCGGCCACCAGGCCCGTCACGCCGGCCACCACGCCCACCACGAACGCCTCGATCAGCACCGACCGCGTCACCTGCCGGCGCGAGGCGCCCACGGCGCGCAGCAGCGCGAGCTCCTTGGTGCGCTGGGCGACCAGCATGGTGAAGGTGTTGGCGATGATGAACGTGCCGACGAACAGCGCGATCCCGGCGAAGACCAGCAGGCCCTGCTTCAGTCCGCTCATCGAGGCGGAGATCATCTCGGCCTGGTCGTCGGCGAGCCGCTCACCCGTGGTGGTCTCCACCTCGCCCCGGGGCAGGGCGGCGTCCAGCGCGGCCTTCAGCGCGGTCTGCGAGGTGCCGGCGGCGGCCTTCACGTCGATCTCGTCGTACGTGCCGGCCTTGCCGAACAGCTGCTGCGCGGTCGCCGTGTCGAACAGGGCGAGGCTGCCGCCCGCGGCCACGTTGCCGTCGTCCGTGGTGAAGATGCCGGTGATCTTCGGGGTGAGGACCGGGCCGTCGACCGAGATCCGTACGGTGTCGCCGACCTCGTAGCCGGCCCGCCGGGCGGTCTCGGAGTCGATGACGACCTCGTCCTTCCCCCGCGGGGCGGTCCCTTCCTTCAGCGGGTACCGGGCGTCCTCGGCGCCCCAGTAGTTGCCGCCCTGCGACTGGAAGCCGCCGCCGACGAGCTTGCCGTCCTTGTCGGCGATGGCCGTGAAGCCGCTCACGACGCCCACGGCGGAGGCCGCGCCGGGCACCTTCGCGCTCTTCTCGCGCAGCGCCTCGGTCAGTTCGGGCGTTTTGACGATGCGGTCGCCGACGTCCTCCTGGACCTCGGCGGTGACGGCGACGTCGACCTGGTCGAAGCCCTTGGCGGAGCTCTTCTGGAAGGCGTCGGAGATGGTGTTGGTGAAGACGAGGGTCCCGGAGACGAAGGCCACGCCGAGCATCACGGCGAGAACGGTCATCAGGAGCCGGGCCTTGTGCGCGAGAACGGTGCGCAGGGCGGTGCGGAACATGAGGGTGTCTACTCCGAAGGTCGGTGACCGGACGTCAGCTGGTGCGGCCCTTGGCGTCGAACTGCTTCATCCGGTCGAGCACCGCATCCGCCGTCGGCCCGTACACCTCGTCGACGATCCGCCCGTCCGCGAGGAACACCACCCGGTCCGCGTACGCCGCCGCCACCGGGTCGTGGGTCACCATCACCACCGTCTGGCCCAGCTCCCGCACGGAGTTGCGCAGGAAGCCCAGCACCTCGGCGCCGGAGCGCGAGTCGAGGTTTCCGGTCGGCTCGTCGCCGAAGATGATGTCGGGCCTGGAGGCCAGGGCGCGGGCGACGGCGACGCGCTGCTGCTGACCGCCGGAGAGCTGCGTGGGGCGGTGGCTCAGCCGGTCCTTGAGGCCCACCATCTGGATCACGGTGTCCAGCCACTGCTTGTCCGGTTTACGTCCCGCGATGTCCATCGGAAGGGTGATGTTCTCCAGCGCGGTCAGCGTCGGCAGCAGGTTGAACGCCTGGAAGATGAACCCGATCTTGTCCCGGCGGAGCTTGGTGAGCTGCTTGTCCTTCAGCGAGCCGAGCTCGGTGTCGCCGATGCGCACGGAACCGGACGAGAAGGTGTCGAGGCCGGCCACGCAGTGCATCAGCGTGGACTTGCCGGACCCGGAGGGGCCCATGATCGCGGTGAACTCGGCCTGCCGGAAGTCGACGGAGACGCGGTCCAGGGCGACCACCTGGGTCTCGCCCTGCCCGTAGATCTTCGACAGGTCCGTGGCGCGTGCGGCCACGGCGGTGGTCCGTTCGGCGAGGGGGCTGGTGGTCACGGAAACGCGCTCCTGACGGGACGGTGGTCTGGTCTGGGGGACGTGAACCAGCATTCCGGCAGGGCGCGGGCTTGTAGTCAGTCGCTGTTCCGGTTCTGAAGGCAGACTCGGGGCGGACCCCGGGCCGCCGTGTCATACCTGGGGATGACCCCGTCCCCTGAGGGACGGTTCGTCAAGAACCGGTGGAGCACCCTCGTTCGTACGGTGAAATTCCGTCATTCCGCATACGCGCGCGGTGGTCGCGCGCCAGGCTACTGGCAAGTGCGGATGGCCAGTTCCAGGTGCTGATGCTCCCTCAGACCTCAATAAAATAAGACAACATCGGTCTGCTCTTCGGCTGTTCGGGGGACGGATCCCGATAGGGTCGGAAGCTCAACGCGGAGCCCAAGGCCTGCCCAGATGGTGGAATGCAGACACGGCGAGCTTAAACCTCGCTGCCCCTTCGCGGGCGTGCCGGTTCAAGTCCGGCTCTGGGCACTTCCGACGCCTCGGCGATCGCTGCATGCTCCATTGAGGCGTTGACGCCGCACCCCGACCGTTGACACCGGATGAGCCCGGGCGCAGACTCACGCATGGCAAGAGTGAAGAAAACTTCACTATGCGAACACGAAGGGAACGCCCGATGCGTACCACCGTCGGCATCATCGGCGCCGGACCGGCCGGCCTCCTCCTCGCCCGACTGCTCCACGACGCCGGCATCGACTCGGTCGTCCTGGAGAGCCGCGACCGGGCCTACGTCGAGCACCGCCAGCGCGCCGGGATCCTGGAGCAGGGCACGGTGGACGTGCTGCGCGCGGCCGGCGCGGCCGAGCGCATGGACCGGGAGGGGCTGCGTCACGACGGCATCGAGCTGCGCTTCGACAGGAAGCGCCACCGTGTCGACTTCCCCGCCCTGACCGGCGGCCGGTCCGTGATGGTCTACGCCCAGACCGAGGTGTGCAAGGACCTCATCGCCCTCCAGCTGAAGGAGGGCGGGCCGCTGCTCTTCGAGGCGGAGGCACTGGCCGTGGAGGGGGCGGAGACCGACAGCCCGCGCGTCCGCTTCCGGCACGAGGGCGTCGAGGACGTCCTGGAGTGCGAGTACGTCGTGGGCTGCGACGGCTTCTGGGGGGTCTCCCGGAAGGCGATCCCGGACGAGCTGACCCGGGCGTTCGAACGGACGTACCCCTTCGGCTGGCTGGGCATCCTGGCCGACGTGCCGCCCTCGCACGACGAGCTGGTCTACGCCCGCCACGACCGTGGCTTCGCCCTGCTGTCCATGCGCTCGCCGTCCGTCTCCCGCCTCTACCTCCAGGTGCCCGAGGGCACCGACGCCGGGGCGTGGGACGACGAGGAGATCTGGGACGAGCTGGAGCGCCGCTTCGAGACCGACGACGACTGGACGCTGCGGCGCGGCCCGATCACCCAGAAGTCGGTCACCCCCATGCGCTCCTACGTCCACGAGCCCATGCGGCACGGCCGGCTCTTCCTCGCCGGGGACGCGGCCCACATCGTCCCGCCGACGGGGGCGAAGGGGCTCAACCTGGCCGTGGGGGACGTGGTGACGTTCGCGCGCGCCCTGACCCACCGGCGGGAGACCGGTTCGGCCGAACTGCTCGACGCCTACTCGGCGACCTGTCTGCGCCGCGTCTGGCAGGCCGAGCGGTTCTCCTACGACATGACGACCCTGCTGCACCGCGCGCCCGGCGCCACCCCCTTCGAGGACCGGCTCCAGCTGGCCCGGCTGGAGCGGATCGCCTCCTCGCGCGCCGCCGAGACCGACCTGGCCGAGGCGTACACCGGCTTCTCGTTCGGGTGATCGACCGTCCGGTCTCCGGCCGGTTCCGGCCATGTCCCAGCTTGGTCATGAATGAGGCCGTCCGGTACCGGGAATCAGGACGCCACGTAGCGTGTTGCGCAGCACGACGAGGGAAAGATCCTTCTCAAGCACTAGGGTCAATCCTTTGCCTACCTATTACTCTTGATGCCAAGGCCACGCTGTGTGGCCATGGAGGAGTGAAATGAGGAGCAGAAACCCGGTCTTCTCGCGACGGGGGTTCAGCCGCGACAACGGCTACGCGGGCTTCAACGCGGCGCCGCAGGCCGGGGGACCCGCTGTCGGCACGCAGGCCAACCCGTACGCGCAGGGCAACCCCTACGCCCAGCAGGCGGGCAACCCCTACGCGCAGAACCCCTACGCCCAGCAGGGCCTCCAGCAGGGCGCGCCGCCCCAGGCTCCGGTCACCCCCGGCGCCATGAGCATGGACGACGTCGTCGCGCGCACCGCGACCACGCTCGGCACCGTGGTCCTCACGGCGGTCCTGTCCTGGCTGCTGCTGCCCGTCGACGAGGCCAACCTCGGCAAGTCCTACGGCATCGCCGTCGGCGCCGGTCTGGTCGCGATGGTGCTGGCCCTGGTGCAGTCCTTCAAGCGCAGCCCGTCCCCCGCGCTGATCCTGTCGTACGCCGCCCTCGAGGGCGTCTTCCTCGGCGTGATCTCGTCGGCGGTGTCCACGTACATCGCGGACGGCGTGGTCGTCCAGGCGGTCATGGGCACGATGGCGGTCTTCGCCGGTGTGCTCGTGGCGTACAAGGCGGGCTGGATCCGCGTCAACCGCCGCTTCTACGGCTTCGTCATGGCCGCCGCGCTCGGCTTCGTCCTGCTGATGGCCGTGAACCTGCTGTTCACCGTCTTCGGCGGCGGTGACGGCCTCGGCTTCCGCAGCGGCGCCCTCGGCATCGTCTTCGGCGTCATCGGCATCATCCTCGGTGCCTGCTTCCTCGCCCTGGACTTCAAGCAGGTCGAGGACGGCATCACCTACGGCGCCCCGCGCGAGGAGGCCTGGCTCGCCGCCTTCGGCCTCACGCTGACGCTGGTGTGGATCTACATGGAGTTCCTGCGGCTCCTGGCGATCCTGAACAGCAACGACTAGCGCCCGACGCGAGCACGGAAGGGCCCCGGCCTCGGCCGGGGCCCTTCGTCGTCCGCGCGCCCTACAGGAATTTGCGCGCTGCCCTCCTCAGTTCGTACTCGTGGATGATCGCCTTGGCGTGGCCGTACGCGAGGTCGTACTCATGGCGCAGCCAGCTGACCTTCTCCTCGAAGCGGAGAGCGGGGCCTTCGTCGACGGTACGCAGCCAGTCGGAGACTTCACGACCGGTGCAGTGCGGGATGCGGGCGAGCATGTTGCGGTGGGTCTCCTCGGAGAGGACATGGGACATCGGCGCCTCCGGTTGCAAAGGGGATGTAAGCCGGTCCTTCAGGTCACGGTGCCTGAGCGTTCGCCCGTTGGCAACAGTCCCGGTGCGACGCGTACGCTCACGGCGTGGTTGATACGACGTCCCTGACCCGTGCGGTGGATCACTTCGCCGATCGTCTGCGTGCCGCCCCGCAGAGCCGGCTGCAGCGGGGAGCAGCCGCCGAGGCGCTGGGCCTGGCCCGCGAGCTGGCCCGCTGGGCGCAGCGCGTCGAGGAGCCCGGAGTGGAGCCGCGCGAGATGCCCGATGCCGGGATGTTCGCCGCCGCTGATCAGATCACCGTGGCCGTGCATGATCTGGCCGTGGTGCTGACCAGTGAGGCCGAGGTGGGTGAGGCGGTGCGGTTGGTGGAGGAGGCGCAGAAGCGGGCGGGGGTCTGAGGCCGGCGCGGGGCCGGCTCAGAGGGAGGCTATGACCCGGTCCGCCAGGATGTAGACGTTCTCCTCGCCGCACGCGAACGTCAGCGTGTACGCGCCGGAGATGCCCGAGCCGCCCAGCAGGAACGGGGTCTCGCCGGCCGTCAGGGCGGCGCTGAGGCGGTCCGCCGTCTCCCGGTGGCCGGGCGTCATGCACAAGGTGGTGCCGTCGGCGAACACGTACACGTCGAGGGTGCCGAGCGGGCCGGGGCGCACGTCGGTCAGCTCGATCCGGGAGGCGGCCAGCTCCTCGAGCGCGGCGACCGTGCGCTCGTGGTCGTTCACCACCGGTGACTGGACCGGTACGAAGTCCGGGTGGGACGGGTGGCGGCGGCGGGCCGCGGCCAGTTCGGGCGACTCCCCGGCGAACTCGTCGGCGTCCGCGGTCGGTTCGGCCACCGGCTCCAGCGGCTCCAGGCCCGCGAAGTCGGCCTGGCGCGGCAGGAACAGCTCGCTGTCCGGCAGCCCCAGCAGGGAGGGGGCGTCGGAGGCGTCACGGGCCTCCTGGGCCGCCCAGAAGGCGCGCGCCTCGGCCAGTTCCCGCTCCCGCTCCTCCGCGAGCGCCTCGGCGACGGCGGCGCGTATCTCGGCGGTGTCGGCCGCGGTGCGGGCGGCCGGCACGAAGCCCCGTGTCTCAGCCGCGTGGTTCTCGGCGAGCTGGGCGTGCAGGGCGGCGACCTGCCGGCGCAGCTGCATGAGGGTGCGCAGGACGGCGACGCCCACGGCGCCCGTGGCGGCCGTGGTGACCAGCAAGGCGATCGGCATGGCGCTCACTGACGTACTCCCGGTTCAAAGTCGACCCCCGACTTCCTACATCAGCTTGAAGGGCGGACTATCCAGCTGTCAGTGCGTAACATCACGAAACGGACAGGAGATGGAGCCTGGGGTTTAGTGCTGAAAGGCGCTGAGCTGCGTAAATCCCTGAGTAAGGGAGATAGGTCACATCCTGGGGGAGATTGGATCACAAAACGGCCCGGAGTCCAGGTGCTTCCCGGACTCCGGGCCATGACGTGACGGCAGGTGCCGAAACGGTTACGCAGGGGCTCCCGGCGAGCCTTCAGCGGGTGGTCAGCTCAGTCGCTCGATGACCATCGCCATGCCCTGGCCGCCGCCGACGCACATCGTCTCCAGGCCGAACTGCTTGTCGTGGAACTGCAGGGAGTTGATCAGCGTGCCGGTGATGCGGGCGCCCGTCATGCCGAAGGGGTGGCCGATCGCGATGGCGCCGCCGTTGACGTTCAGCTTGTCGAGGTCGATGCCGAGGTCGCGGTAGGAGGGGATCACCTGTGCGGCGAAGGCCTCGTTGATCTCGACCAGGTCGATGTCGTCGATGGTGAGACCGGCGCGCTGGAGGGCCTGCTTGCTCGCCTCGACCGGGCCGAGGCCCATGATCTCGGGGGAGAGGCCGGAAACACCGGTGGACACGATGCGGGCGAGCGGGGTCAGGCCCAGCTCGCGGGCCTTGGTGTCGGACATGATGACGACCGCGGCGGCGCCGTCGTTGAGCGGGCAGCAGTTGCCGGCGGTGACGAGTCCGTCCGGGCGGAAGACCGGCTTCAGGCCCTGGACGGCCTCCAGGGTGACGCCGGCGCGCGGGCCGTCGTCCTTGCTGACGACCGTGCCGTCGGGGAGCGTCACCGGGGTGATCTCGCGCTCCCAGAAGCCGTTCTTGATGGCTTCCTCGGCGAGGTTCTGCGAGCGGACGCCGAACTCGTCCATGTCCTGGCGGGTGACGCCCTTGGACCGGGCCAGGTTCTCCGCGGTCTGCCCCATCGCGATGTAGGGGTCGGGGAGCAGGCCGTCCTCGCGCGGGTCGTGCCAGGTGGAGCCCTCCGACGCGGCCGTGGCTGCGGTGCGGGCCTGCGCCTCGGCGAACAGCGGGTTCGTCGTGTCCGGCAGGCCGTCGGAGCTGCCCTTGGCGTACCGGGAGACCATCTCGACACCGGCCGAGATGAAGACGTCGCCCTCGCCGGCCTTGATGGCGTGCAGTGCCATGCGGCTGGTCTGGAGGGACGAGGAACAGTAGCGGGTGATCGTGCAGCCCGGCAGGTGGTCCATGCCCATCTGCACCGCGACGATCCGGCCGAGGTTGTAGCCCTGCTCGCCGCCCGGGAGGCCGCAGCCCAGCATCAGGTCGTCGATGTCCCTCGGGTCCAGCTCGGGGACCTTCGCCAGGGCGGCCTGGATGATCGTGGCGGTGAGGTCGTCCGGGCGCAGGTCCTTCAGGGAGCCCTTGACGGCACGGCCGATCGGGGAGCGGGCGGTCGAGACGATGACGGCTTCGGGCATCACGGCTCCATTGGCGTACGGGTGAGTCCCGGGTTCTGGGGGCTCTACGGGCAGGACTGCTTGGGAAGTTACCCGGCCGTATGGCCGGGGTCACGGGTGTCGCGGTGTGACCCTGAACGCACTTTCTAAGCGCTTGCTTGGCTGTATGACGCCGGACGACCGCCCCACCCGCGCCCGCCCACGAACCGACACGGCACCGAGGCCCGCCGGCGGCTGCGCACCCACGCCCGGCCCGTGGCGCAGCCCCCCACCGGACCGGGCATCCGCGCCCCGCTCACCCGAGCGGGGAAGCCTCTGGTCGGGGCGGCCTCGCGCAGGCCCGCCCGCGGGGCGGTACGCCGTCGGAGCCCGCCAGGGCTGCGCACCCGCGGCCGAGCGGTGACCTCGGGGCTCGGGCTGCGCACCCGCGGCCGAGCGGCGACCCCAAGGGCTGCGGACCCGCGGCCGAGCGGTGACGCCGGAGGGGGCGGGGCGCGCGTGCTCGGGTCGGTGCGCCCGTGGGCCGGAGCCGCTCGCCGGGGTGGGCCAAGGGCCGGCCGTGTCCGGGGCCGGGTCGGTCACGGGGACGGTGCCGCCGGGGCGCGCTGGGGTTCCGGCACCCTGCGGCGGCGTCGGCGCTTGAGGAGGGCCCAGGGGCCGCGGGGTCCCGTCGGCATGGCCGCCGTGACCTCCGTACCGGCCTCCGAGGCCGCCTCCGCCGCGGCCTGTGCCACCGGCAGGAAGCCCTCGCGGCGGGACACGTCCGGGCGCTCCTCCTCCGCGGGCCACAGTCCCAGCGCCGCGCACACGGTCGGGAGCACCGCCATGGCCGCCGTCGCGTACCCCTCCGCCGAGGGGTGGTAGTGGTCGGGCCCGAACAGCTCGCGGGGGTTCGCCTCGAACTCGGGGCCGAGGAGATCGCCCAGCGACACGGTGCGGCCACCCTGTTCGATCACGCCGATCGTCTGGGCGGCCGCCAGCTGGCGGGAGGCTCTCCGGGCCAGCCAGCGCAGGGGCTGCGGGACCGGCTCGATCGTGCCGAGGTCGGGGCAGGTGCCGACCACCACCTCCGTGCCGGCCGTCCGCAGCCGTCGTACCGCCGCGGACAGATGCCGCACCGAGCGCGTCGGCGGCATGCGGTGCGTGACGTCGTTCGCCCCGATCATGATCACGCAGACGTCGGGCACCTGGTCGAAGGAGCCCAGGACCAGCGCCACCTGACGGTCGAGATCGTCGGACTGGGCGCCGGGAAGCGCCACGTTGCGGAGATCGACCGGGCGTTCCGCCACCGCCGCGAGCCCGGACGCCAGCAGCGCGCCCGGCGTCTGGCCGGAGCGGTGGACGCCCTGGCCCGCCGCCGTGGAGTCGCCCAGCAGCACCAGACGCAGGGGCTCCGCGGCCGGGGTGCCGGGAGCGTCGTAGGTGCGTCCGTAGCGGCCGTCCGCGTGCGGGACCCGGGGATGCTCGCCGATGCCGTTCACGTGACGCCGGGCCATGTGCGCCTCCGCCAGCAGCAGCCCCACCGCCGCCGCCCCGGCCAGGCCGATACCGCCGCCGCCGTAGGCCGCGCCGGCCGCGATGCGCCGGGCCACTCTCGCCCTCGACATGCTCGTCATGCCTCGACGCCACCTCCTCGTGTCCGTACACCCACTCCTTGCCCCGTACGGACCGTCGCCCAATCTCGACGGGGAGTGAACCTCGCGGGCGGGCCGTAGGCTGGCGTCACCACTACGACCACTGTTTTTGCAAGCAACCGGAGACAACGGTGCGATTCCACGACTCGATGATCAGCCTCGTCGGCAACACCCCGCTGGTGAAGCTCAACAGCGTGACCAAGGGCATCCGGGCGACCGTCCTGGCCAAGGTGGAGTACTTCAACCCGGGTGGTTCCGTGAAGGACCGCATCGCCCTGCGCATGATCGAGGCCGCCGAGAAGAGCGGGGAGCTCAAGCCGGGCGGCACGATCGTCGAGCCCACCAGCGGGAACACCGGCGTGGGGCTGGCCATCGTGGCGCAGCAGAAGGGGTACAAGTGCATCTTCGTGTGCCCCGACAAGGTGTCGACGGACAAGATCAACGTCCTTCGGGCGTACGGCGCGGAGGTCGTCGTCTGCCCCACCGCCGTGGACCCGGAGCACCCGGACTCCTACTACAACGTCTCCGACCGGCTGGTGCGCGAGACGCCGGGCGCGTGGAAGCCCGACCAGTACTCCAACCCCAACAACCCCCTCTCCCACTACCACTCCACGGGTCCCGAGCTGTGGGAGCAGACGGAGGGGCGGATCACCCACTTCGTGGCGGGCGTGGGCACCGGCGGCACGATCTCCGGCACCGGGCGCTATCTGAAGGACGTCAGCGACGGCAGGGTGCAGGTGATCGGCGCCGACCCCGAGGGCTCCGTCTACTCCGGCGGCTCCGGGCGGCCGTACCTGGTCGAGGGCGTCGGTGAGGACTTCTGGCCGACCGCCTACGACCGGACCGTCGCCGACGAGATCGTCGCGGTGTCCGACAAGGACTCCTTCCAGATGACCCGCCGGCTCGCGAAGGAGGAGGGCCTGCTGGTGGGCGGCTCCTGCGGCATGGCCGTCGTGGCCGCCCTGCGGGTCGCCGAGCGGCTCGGCCCCGACGACGTCGTGGTGGTCCTGCTCCCCGACAGCGGCCGCGGCTACCTCTCCAAGATCTTCAACGACGAGTGGATGGCCGACTACGGCTTCCTGGAGGACGAGGGTCCCAGCGCCCGTGTCGCCGACGTCCTCAACGACAAGGAGCACGGCGCCATGCCGTCCCTCGTCCACATGCACCCGGACGAAACGGTCGGGCAGGCCATCGAGGTGCTGCGCGAGTACGGCGTCTCGCAGATGCCGATCGTGAAGCCGGGCGCCGGTCACCCGGACGTCATGGCGGCGGAGGTCGTGGGCTCGGTCGTCGAACGGGAGCTGCTGGACGCGCTGTTCACCCAGCGGGCCTCGCTCTCCGACCCGCTGGAGAAGCACATGTCCGCCCCGCTGCCGCAGGTCGGTTCCGGTGAGCCGGTCGGCGACCTGATGTCCGTGCTCGGCAGCGCGGACGCGGCGATCGTCCTCGTCGAGGGCAAGCCGACCGGAGTCGTCAGCCGCCAGGACCTGCTGGCCTTCCTGGCCAAGGGCGGCAAGTAGCCCGGACTTCGACGGCGCGCGGGCGCGCGGCGGGGACGCCGTCCGGGGCCCGGAGCGCGGGTGCAACTTGCCGGCGTCCGGGCCGAAACCTCCGGGAAACCTCCGGTGAACCGCCCGTCCGGCCGTCGAACTTCCGCTTGCCTACCGAAGTGGTGGACTTCGCGGAAGTGGTACGAGCGTGTCACGTCCGCGCAGCACTCGCTTAACACGCGTCCGGCACATTAGTGGGTGTCGGCAGGGCGGGAGCGGCTCCCCGCCCCGGCCGGCAACCGAACGGCGTCACGGACCTCCGGAGCGGCTCCCGGACCTCCACAGGCGCCACGGACGCGCAAGCCCGGCCTGACCCGGCCCGCGTCCCTCGCGGGGACCGCCGTCGTCCCGCCCCCCGGCAACGGGGGTGCGGCGGTCCCCGCGCACAGCTTCTTTCCGGCCCGGTCTCCCCGGCCTCGATGTCAGTCCCCGGTGAGAGCATCACGGTCATGGCCCTGCCCCCACCCGACGACCTGACCTCGCTCGTCCTGCGCACCGACTTCTCGGACGACGCGGCCTGGGACGCGCTGCGCGCCGCCTACGACCACCACGACGACGGCCCGCACGCCACCTGGGTCAGCGACCCCCGGTTCGCCGGCGCGGACATCCCCGCGCTGATCCACGAGGACACCGCGGCGGACGAGGACGACCGGCTCACCTACGTGTTCCTCGCCGACGCCCGGGCCCTCGCCGACGGCCCGGAGCGCTTCCTGCTCGCCCTGGACCTCTACGACGAGCCCGGGCGGACGTTCCGGGTGCCGCCCGCCTGGTTCCCCGACGTGTCCGCGAACCTCTCCATCGCCAACCTGGACTTCGCGGACTTCGCCGACTGTGCCGACGAGACCGGCACGTTCCGCGGCTGAGACGGCTGAGGCGGCTGAGGCCACCGGACCGCCCGGTGCCCGCCGGTCCGGTGGCCGCAGGTCCGGTGCCCGTCAGTCCTTCCAGTCGTCGTCCTTCGAGGAGCGGCGGCGGCCGCCGAAGAGGCCGGGGTGGGTACGGGCGGCCTGGACGGCGTTGACGCCGACGATGCCCACCCAGGAGACGATCAGGCCGGGCAGTTGCGCGGTGCCCGCGCCGATCGCGGAAAGCGGGACCGCCAGCACCAGCGAGACGATGCCGAAGCCGAAGCGCTCGCCCCAGGAGTCCGTGGCCCTCGGCGAGCGGGCGTCGCGGGCGGTCGCTGTCTGCGCCTCCGCGAACCCCCGGCGCACCCGGCGCTCGACCGCCGCGTCGATGCGCTGGTCGACCTTCTCCAGGAAGGAGTCCACCAGCGCGGACTCGTACTCCTCGCCCAGTTCCCTGCGGGTCTGCAGGGTGGCGTCGAGTTCCTTCTTCAGGTCGGTGTCGCGCGCGTCCATGGTGGTCTCCCATCCCGTCATGGACCTCAACGGTAAGGAGCGGGCGGACCCCTCGCACGGGGGATATCCCCCCTCTTCGGGGTCGGGCTGGCCGGGAGGGACCCGAGCGGCGCGGGGCCGCGCCGGGCCTTCGGGACTTGCCTGCCTGCATAGGCTCATGCAGAGTTCTTGGTGACTGAATACTCCGAGGGGGTGGGCCACCGCACGCGGGCGGCGCGTACCGTCTCGTGATCGGCTGCGCACGCGTCGCCGCCGCACGGCGGCCCGGCCGCCGGAACGGTTCACGGACATCTGGAGGGGGAGCGCGGCATGAGCGCGGAGACCGACATGGGCGACACGGGTGCGGCGGACACTCCCGCCGGACGGCTGCAGGCGCTCTTCGAGGGGCACCGGCTGACGCCGACCCAGCGGCGCATCGCCCACAGCATGGTGCGGCGCGCCGCCGACGTGCCGTTCCTGTCCAGCGTGGAGCTGGCCGAGCTGGCCGGGGTCAGCCAGCCCTCCGTGACCCGGTTCGCCGTCGCGCTCGGCTTCGACGGCTACCCCGCCCTGCGCAGGCACCTGCGCGAGGTCGCGCCCGCCGAACAGCCGGCCGGCGCGGCGTCGTACAACGCCTACCAGCAGGCCGTCGAGGCCGAGATCGAGAACCTGAGGCACCTCGCCGAGCTGCTCGCCGACCCGCGCCCGGTGCGCAGGGCCGGCCGTCTGCTGGCCGCCTCCCGCCCGCTGCCGGTGCTCGGACTGCGCGCCGCCGCCTCCCAGGCGTACGGCTTCTCGTACTTCGCCGCCAAGGTCCACCCCGACGTACGGCTGCTCGACGAGGGCGGCACCATGATCCAGGACCGTATCGACGCCGCGGTGCGCGCGGGCGCCACCGCGCTGCTGTGCTTCGCCCTGCCCCGGCACCCGCGCGAGGTCCTGGACACGCTGGCCTACGCCAGGGAGGCCGGGCTGACCGTCGTCACGGTCGCCGACTCCGCGTTCGCGCCGGTCGCCAAGGTCTCCGACCTGCTGCTGCCGGCCGCCGTCGGCACCGGGCTCGCCTTCGACACGGCCTGCGCGCCGATGCTGCTGGGCCGGGTCCTGCTGGAGGCGATGTGCGACGACCTGCCCGAGGCGCAGGCCCGGCTGGAGGAGTTCGACGCGCGGGCGGCGGCACGGGGGCTGTTCGTCGAGTAGGGCCGTTTTTTCAGATTCGTCTCACGTTCGCTCACTAGTCTGAACCGTCATCAGAACAGTGCCGGAGTGACGAGGAGGCGGACGTGGCACGCGGAGGTCAGGGGCTGGCTCGGGTGGCCGTCGTCGTACGGGCCGGGGCCGCGCCGCTGTGGTGGTGCGGGGTGTTCGCGGCGGGGGTCGGTGTGCTGCCGGCCGGACTCACCGGCCGCCGGATCGGGGTCCTGGCCGGGGCCGCCCTGTTCCTCGTC
The DNA here is from genome assembly GCF_042895685.1 of Streptomyces sp. NPDC001381. Lineage (NCBI taxonomy): Bacteria > Bacillati > Actinomycetota > Actinomycetes > Kitasatosporales > Streptomycetaceae > Streptomyces > Streptomyces sp. NPDC001381. The sequence goes on from NZ_JBIAWO010000014.1 coordinate 102,977, forward strand.
GCCGCCGCCGTGGTGGCGCTGTACGGCCGGCGGCGCTACACCGCGCTCGCCGGCGGCGCCGCCCGGGCCGGCAAGCACGATGTGCTCCAGGACCGGGCGGTCACCGTCCGTGCCTGGCGGCGCGGCCACCGCTGGTGGCTGCTGCTCGCCTTCGTGGCCGCGCTGGGCAGCTCCTTCGCGGTGCCCGCCACCGCCGGCATGCTGCTCGCCGGCTGCGGCACCGGCCTGCGGCTGAAGGCCGCCTGGCTCGGCCGGCGCGAGCGGGCCGCGAACGCGTTGCTGTGGGTGCGCGTCGACTGGCTGGGCCGGTACGGCGGCCGCCCGGCCGGCAAGGCCGTCAAGGCGTACCGGAGCACCGGCGTCGCGGCGGGCGACGCGGCCCCGGGCGGGGCCCGCCGCCGTACCGAGATGTACGTCTAGTCAGACCTCCAGGTCCTCCTCGATTCTCCTCAGCTGGTGGCGGGCCATCGCGAGGTTGGCACGCTTGGCGTCCAGGACGAGGTACAGGAAGAGCCCGTTGCCGCCGCGCCCGCTGATCAGACGGATCAGGTGGTACTGGTCGGACAGCGTGATGAGGATGTCCTCGATCTGCGCCTTGAGCCCGAGGTGCTCCATGGTGCGCATCTTGGCGCGCACCACGTCCGTGTTGCCGGCGGCGGCGACGTTCAGGTCGAAGCCCTTGCTGCCGCCGAGCGTGCCCAGCGCCATGCCGCTGGTGTAGTCGACGAGCGCGGCGGCCGTCGCGCCCTCGATGGAGGCGAGCGCCTCTTTCAGTGCGGTTTCGGTGTTGGCCATGACGTGTTCCTCGGTTCCTCTCGACTTTCCGTGGTGGTGCGCGCGGGCGTGGATGTGTCGCGCGCCGATCTGGTCCATAGGGGTGCGGCGGTGGGTCTCGCGGGTGTGCGCACGGGCGGCTGGGCCGGGGGCTTCGCGGGCACGGCCTTCGGCTCGCGCGCCCGGACCTCCCGCTCCTTCGCCTCGTACGCGTCGACGAGCTCCCCGATGCGGGCACCGGCCCGGCGGCTCTCCAGGTGCAGCCGGCCGACGTTGACCCGGTCCTGCGCCAGCACCGTCAGCACGGCGCTGCCGCCCGCCGCGTAGGTGGCGACATAGCCGTAGACCCCGCGCACCAGCAGCTCGCGGAAGTCGCCCTGTCCGGTGGTGTCCGCCAGTCGTACGGCGACGCCGAGGGCGGCTGCGGTGAGCGCGGCCACCCCCTCCGGCTCCACGCCGGGCGTGTCGTGAGCGAGGACGAGCCCGTCCACGCCGGCCGCGAGCGCGCCGGTCAGCTGCGGCACCCGGGCCCGCAGCCGGCGGAGCTCGTCGAGGATCTCGGGGCCGGCGGCCATCAGCTCGCTCCTCCCGTCGCGTGATCGCTGCCGCTCAAAGGGCCTCCAGCGCATCTCTGAGCCTCTTCAGCAAGGTGATGTCGGGGTCGTTGACACGGGGCAGGGAGATGCCCCGCGGGGGGTTGGCGGCGGGGGGCGTGCCCGGTGCGCCGCCCGGGGCGGGTGCCCCGGCCGGCCCCGCGGGCCCGGCCGGCGCTCCCCCGGGGTGCGGTGCGCCCGGGGTGCCCGGTGCCCTCGGCGGGAGGTGTGGCGGGGGCGGCGGGAACAGGGCGGTCAGCGCTCCCGCGGCGGCCAGCCGGCGGACGTCCACCAGGGTGTGGAACGCCTGCCGGCCCAGCTCCCGGGCGATGTCCGAGGCCGTGCGCACCCCGTTCACCAGCGCCAGCACGGCACTCTGCCGCGCGGTCGGCGCCGGCGCGGCGACCGCCTCGGCGCGCAGCAGCGGCGCCCCGTCCGTCAGGGGGTCCGGCCAGAGCCGGTCCAGCAGCTCGCGGCGGCGCAGCGTCTCGCGCTCCAGGGCGCCCACCGGGACCGGCCGCAGCCCACCGAGCGGGTGCCCGGCGCCGTAGCGGAAGCGGCCCGGAGTGCTGCTGGGGGTGAGCGCGAAGTACGCCGCGTCGTACAGCGCGCCCAGATGGCACAGCTCCAGCGCGCCGCGCGGGATCCGGTCGGCGTCGATCAGCAGCCGCAGCGCGCCGTGCTGCTCGTCGGCCCGGTCCAGCGCCTCCTGCCAGCTGCCCCCGTCGAGCGTGCCGTGGGTCAGGAGGAGCACGTCGAGGCCCGGCGCGAGCGGACTCTCGGCGTGCACCACACGGCCCTCGGCGAGGTAGAGCGAGCCGCGCTCGCGCTCCAGGACGCCGGTGGCCCGCTCGGCCGCGAGCCGGGTCAGCATCGGCGACAGTCCGCCGCCCGCCCGCTCCCGGGCCGTCGATCTCTCCCGCACCGGCAGCCGGGGCGGCGGGGTGGTCCCCTGCGGTGTCGTCCCCACGAGCGTCATCCCAGCACCAGCCGTCCGGCCATCTCGCCCAGCCGGATCCGGGCCAGCGCGAGATTGCCGTCCGACCGGTTCAGCCACACGTGCAGGAAGACACTGCTGTCGAAGGAGGTCGGCACGAACCGCAGCAGGTGGTAGCTGTCCCGGTTGCTGATGATCAGGTCCTCCACCGGGGGATCCGCCCCCGCCCCGTCGTCGCCGAGGGCGTCGGAGCCGACGGGCGTGAACGCCCGCTGCTCGGCCGTGAGCCGCGCGACCTCCGCGGCCTCGGCCGCCGCCGCCTCGTGGTCGCCGCCCGGGAACTCCCCGACGGCGCCCAGCGCCAGCCCGCTGGTCCAGTCGACCAGTGCTGCTCCCCGGGCCCCGGGCAGCCGCATGGCCTCCAGTAGGCACTCGTCGATTCCGGGCACCGTTCGGCTCCCCTCCCGCCTGCGGTTCGGCTGAGTGATGACGACGCTACGCAACGTATGCGCGAGGGGTGAGGGATCTGGCATTTTCCAGCGGAACATGCGGCCGAGTGACTAGGGTTGGTCGGCTGACCCCGTTTCGGGGCGCGACGCCCCATGCGTCCCATCAACACCGTGACCACCGCATACGTCAACGGCGCGCGCGTCCGCCCTGGGTGGTGACCGCGGCGTCACGCGCCCCTCCTTCACTTCGCAGGCCCCGGCCGCCCTCCCGGCGGGGTGTCGCCGTGACGTATTGACTAGCTCTATTCATCGAGTCAGGATGTGAATAGCGAAAGTAACAATCCGCCGGGATGAACCATCCGCAAGGAGGCAGACCATGTCAGGACCCCGCCCCGTACGAGCGCCGCGCGGTACGGAACTGAGCGCCCTGGGATGGCAGCAGGAGGCCGCCCTGCGGATGCTGCAGAACAACCTCGACCCCGAGGTCGCCGAACACCCCGACAAGCTCGTCGTCTACGGCGGCACCGGCAAGGCGGCCCGCGACTGGCGCTCCTTCGACGCCATGGTCCGCACGCTGAGGACCCTCAAGCAGGACGAGACGATGCTCGTCCAGTCCGGCCGCCCCGTGGGCGTCATGCAGACCCACGAGTGGGCCCCGCGCGTCCTCATCGCCAACTCCAACCTCGTCGGCGACTGGGCCACCTGGGAGGAGTTCCGCCGCCTGGAGGCCCTCGGCCTGACCATGTACGGCCAGATGACCGCCGGCTCCTGGATCTACATCGGCACCCAGGGCATCCTCCAGGGCACCTACGAGACCTTCGCCGCCGTCGCCGCGAAGAAGTTCGGCGGCACCCTCGCCGGCACCATCACCCTGACCGCCGGCCTCGGCGGCATGGGCGGCGCCCAGCCGCTCGCCGTGACGATGAACGACGGCGTGGCGATCTGCATCGACTGCGACCCGCGCGCCATCGAGCGCCGCATCGAGCACCGGTACCTGGACGTGAAGGCCGACAGCCTGGACCACGCCCTCCAGCTGGCGGTCGAGGCCCGCGACGCCCGCCGCCCGCTCTCCATCGGCGTCCTCGGCAACGCGGCGGACCTCCTGCCGCAGCTGCTGGCCATGGGCGCCCCCGTCGACATCGTCACCGACCAGACCTCCGCCCACGACCCGCTCGCCTATCTGCCGACGGGCGTCGCCTTCGAGGACATGGCCTCCTACGCGGCCAAGGACCCGGCCGGCTTCACCACCCGAGCCCGCGAGTCCATGGCCCGGCACGTCGAGGCGATGGTCGGCTTCCTGGACGCCGGCGCCGAGGTCTTCGACTACGGCAACTCCATCCGCGGCGAGGCCCAACTCGCCGGGTACGAGCGCGCGTTCGCCTTCCCGGGCTTCGTGCCCGCCTACATCCGCCCGCTGTTCTGCGAGGGCAAGGGCCCCTTCCGCTGGGCGGCGCTCTCCGGTGACCCGGCCGACATCGCCAAGACCGACAAGGCGATCCTCGACCTCTTCCCCGAGAACGAGTCCCTGGCCCGCTGGATCAAGATGGCCGGCGAGCGCGTCCACTTCCAGGGCCTGCCCGCCCGCATCTGCTGGCTCGGCTACGGCGAACGCGACAAGGCCGGCGAGCGCTTCAACGACATGGTGGCGAGCGGCGAACTGGCCGCCCCGCTGGCCATCGGCCGCGACCACCTCGACTGCGGCTCCGTCGCCTCCCCCTACCGCGAGACCGAGGCCATGCTCGACGGCTCCGACGCGATCGCGGACTGGCCGCTGCTCAACGCCATGGTGAACGTGGCCTCCGGTGCCTCCTGGGTCTCCCTCCACCACGGCGGCGGCGTCGGCATGGGGCGCTCCCTCCACGCCGGCCAGGTCACGGTCGCCGACGGCACCAAGCTCGGCGGCGAGAAGATCCGCCGTGTCCTGACCAACGACCCCGGCATGGGCGTCATCCGGCACGTGGACGCCGGATACGACATCGCGGAGTCGGTCGCCGAGGAGCGGGGCGTGCGGGTGCCGATGCGTGAGGGTGACGACGCGTGACGTTCCACAGCATGTGGACGGAGTTGCTGCCCATCGGCCGCGACTCCGTCTCCCGCGGCTACCGCCGTTTCGCCTGGACGCCCGCCGACGCCGAGTGCCGGGCCTGGTTCGAGGCGCAGGCCGCGGCGCGGGGGCTGGCCCACGAGGTGGACCGCAACGGGAACCAGTGGGCCTGGCTCGGGGACCCGGCCGCCGGGGACGCCGTCGTCACCGGCTCGCACCTGGACTCCGTGCCGGACGGCGGCGCCTTCGACGGGCCCCTCGGGGTGGTGTCCGCCTTCGCCGCGCTCGACGAACTCCGCGCCAGGAACGCACGGTTCGACAAGCCGCTCGCCATCGTCAACTTCGGTGACGAGGAAGGCGCCCGCTTCGGCCTCGCCTGCGTCGGCTCCCGGCTCACCGCCGGACAGCTCACCGTCGAGCAGGCGCACCGGCTCACCGACGGCGACGGGATCACCCTCCCGCAGGCCATGGAGGCCGCCGGCCACGACCCCGACGCCCTCGGCCCCGACCCGGAGCGGCTCTCCCGCATCGGCGCCTTCGTCGAACTCCATGTCGAGCAGGGCCGTGCCCTGGACCTCTCGGGCGACCGGGTCGGCATCGCCAGCGCCATCTGGCCGCACGGCCGCTGGCGGTTCGACTTCCGCGGCGAGGCCAACCACGCCGGCACCACCCGTCTCGCCGACCGCCGCGATCCCATGCTGTCGTACGCCGAGACGGTCCTCGCCGCCCGCCGCGAGGCCGAACTCGCCGGAGCCGTCGCCACCTTCGGCAAGATCTCCGTCGAACCGAACGGCGTCAACGCCATCCCCTCCCTGGTGCGCGGCTGGCTCGACTCCCGCGCCGCCGACCAGGCCACCCTCGACACCGTGGTCGGCGGGGTGGAGAAGGAGGCCCGCGCGTACGCCGAGGCGCACGGCGTCGACCTCGACGTCGTGCGTGAGTCCTTCACACCGGTCGTCGAGTTCGACCACGCCCTGCGCGACGAACTCGCCCGCATCCTCGGCCGGGACACCGACCTCAAGGTCCCCGTCCTGGGCACCGGCGCCGGACACGACGCCGGGATCCTCTCCGGACGCGTCCCGACCGCCATGCTGTTCGTGCGCAACCCCACGGGCGTCTCGCACTCCCCGGCCGAGTTCGCCGCCGAGGACGACTGCGTGGCCGGGGTGCACGCCCTCGCCGACGTACTGGAAGGACTGGCCTGCAGGTGACCTCCACGCAGCGGACCCGGACCTACTGGCTGGAACACGCCTGGCTCGGCACGCACGTCGAGCCGGGCGTCGCCCTCGAGGTGGCCGACGGCCGCATCACCGCCGTCCGGACGGGCGCCGGCTCCCCGCCCGCGGGCGCCGAGATCCTGCGCGGCCTCACCCTCCCCGGCCTCGCCAACGCCCACTCCCACGCCTTCCACCGCGCCCTGCGCGGCACCGTCCAGGTCGGCTCCGGCACCTTCTGGACCTGGCGCGAGGTCATGTACTCCGTCGCGGACCGGCTGACCCCCGACACCTACCACGCCCTCGCGCGGGCGGTGTACGCCGAGATGGCGCTCGCCGGCATCACGGCCGTCGGCGAGTTCCACTACGTGCACCACGCCCCCGGCGGCACGCCGTACGCCGATCCCAACGCGATGGGGGAGGCCCTGATCGAGGCCGCCGCCGACGCCGGTATCCGCATCACCCTCCTCGACACCGCCTACCTGTCCTCCGGCTTCGGACAGCCCCCCAACGCCCACCAGCTCCGTTTCTCCGACGGCAGCGCGGACGCCTGGGCCGAACGCTGTTCACTTCTCAAGGAACGGGATCACGCGAGGATCGGGGCGGCCGTCCACTCCGTACGGGCCGTGCCCGCCGACCAGCTGGCGACCGTGGCGCGGTGGGCCGAGGACCGCCGGGCGCCCCTGCACGTGCACCTGTCCGAGCAGACCGCCGAGAACGAGGCGTGTCTGGAGGTCCACGGCTGCACCCCGACGCAGCTCCTCGCCCTGCACGGAGTCCTCGGACCGCGCACCACCGGCGTCCACAACACCCACCTCACCGCCGAGGACGTCTCCCTCATCGGCGGCAGCGGCACGGGCACCTGTATGTGCCCGACGACCGAGCGGGACCTCGCGGACGGCATCGGGCCGGCCGTCGCCCTGCAGAACGAGGGCTCCCCGCTGTCCCTCGGCTCCGACAGCCACGCCGTCATCGACCTGCTCGAAGAGGCCCGCGCGATGGAGCTGAACGAGCGCCTGCGCACCCGCACCCGCGGTCACTGGACGGCGGCGGCGCTCCTGCGGGCGGCCTCCGCCGACGGCCACGCGGCCCTCGGCCGTCCCGACGCGGGCACCCTGGAGACCGGCGCCCCCGCCGACTTCACGACGATCGCCCTCGACTCCGTCAGGACAGCGGGCCCGCTGCCCCGGCTCGGCGCCGAGACCGCCGTATTCGCGGCGACCGCGGCGGACGTACGGCACACGGTCGTCGCGGGCCGGCACGTCGTACGCGACGGGGCGCACACGCTCGTACCGGATGTGCCGCAGGCCCTGGCGCGGGCTGTCGAAGTCCTGCGCGCATAGCCGCGGCAGCGACCACCGAGGCCCCCCGCCCCCACGAGGACACGCTCGAGGACACGATGAGCAGCAGCACCGTCATCACCAACATCGCCACGCTGGTCACCAACGACCCCTCCCTCGGTGACGGCTCCCCTCTCGGCCTGGTCCGGGACGCGGCCGTCGTCATCGAGGGCGACCGCGTCGTGTGGACCGGTGATTCAAGCAAAGCACCCGCCACTGACAACCGGGTCGACGCCGACGGCCGCGCGGCCCTCCCCGGCTTCGTCGACTCCCACTCCCACCTGGTCTTCGCGGGCGACCGCACCGAGGAGTTCAACGCCCGGATGTCCGGCCGCGGCTACACGGCGGGCGGCATCCGCACCACGGTCGCCGCCACCCGCGCCGCGAGCGACGAGGAACTGGAGGCGAACCTCGCCCGCTACCTCTCCGAGGCCCTCCACCAGGGCACGACCACCTTCGAGACCAAGTCCGGGTACGGCCTGACCGTCGCCGACGAGGCCCGTGCCCTGCGCCTCGCCGCCGCCCACACCGAGGAGGTCACCTACCTCGGCGCCCACATCGTCTCCCCCGACTACGCCGACGACCCGGCCGCGTACGTGGCCCTGGTCACCGGCGACATGCTCGACGCCTGCGCGCCCTACGCCCGCTGGATCGACGTCTTCTGCGAGAAGGGCGCCTTCGACGGCGACCAGGCCCGCGCGATCCTCACCGCCGGCAGGCAGAAGGGCCTGCACCCCCGCATCCACGCCAACCAGCTCTCGTACGGTCCCGGCGTGCAGCTGGCGGTCGAGCTGGACGCGGCGAGCGCCGACCACTGCACCCATCTGACGGACGCCGACGTGGACGCGCTGGCGAACAGCCGTACCGTCGCGACCCTCCTGCCCGGCGCGGAGTTCTCGACCCGGGCCGAGTGGCCGGACGCCCGCCGCCTCCTGGACGCGGGCGTGACCGTGGCCCTGTCGACGGACTGCAACCCGGGCTCTTCGTTCACTTCGTCCGTCCCCTTCTGCATCGCCCTCGCCGTACGGGACATGGGCATGACCCCGGACGAGGCGGTCTGGTCGGCGACGGCGGGCGGAGCGGCGGCCCTGCGCCGCACGGACATCGGCCGCCTCACCCCCGGAGCCCACGCCGACCTGACCCTCCTGGACGCCCCGAGCCACGTCCACCTCGCCTACCGCCCGGGCGTCCCCCTCGTGTCGGGCGTGTGGCGGCGAGGCGTACGGGTGGTCTAGAGGCCGTCGCTCAGCGGGTGGGCGGACGGCCGTCCGCCCACCCGCCGCTCGAAGGGGTGTCGGCCCGCCCTCGCCCGGGTCAGGTGGCCCCCGCCCGCCACCGCTGCTCCTCGCCCCCGTCCAGCGGCCGCAGTGTCACCCCGCCGTCCGGTTCTGCCGTCACGCCCGTCAGGATGGCGATCGCCGGTCGCATCGTCCCGTCGGCGTCCACCGTGAATCTCAGGTTGTCGCCGTTGCGTCCGTCCACCGACGCGCACTGCCAGACCCCCACCCCCCTGTCCACGGAGCCCCGGCTGTCCAGACAGAAGTCGGGGTCGGCGTACGACTGGACCACGCCACGGCCCGCGTCCACCCGCCACCGCTGACTGGGCGAGGAGGAACAGGGGACCGTCATCACGTCCGTGCCGTTGGCGAAGTCGCCGGCCACCTCCAGACAGCGGCCCGTGGCGACGTTCACGACCTGGGCGTACGTCCCGCCGGGCGCGCGGGTCGCGGACGGGGTGGGGACCGGGGTCGGTTTCGGGGGTGCGCTGGTGCGCGACGGTGGGGAACTCGGCCGGGGGGAAGGCGACGCGCTGGTGGGGACGGGTGCGGGCGCGGACACCGAGACCGTCGCCGTGACCGTCACCGGAGGGGCGGTCGACGGGCGGGCCGCGACCGCGCTCGTCTCCTCCCGCGCGTCGTGCGACGGCAGCAGGAACAGCAGCAGCGGCACCAGCGCCACCCCCGCCACCGCCGACACCAGTGCGACTCGGCGCGGAGGCCGCCGAGCCGGCTTCCGGGCCACCTCGGCCACCCCGGCCGCCGGCTCGCGCTCCTCCCGCACGTACGCCGTCCCGCCCCACGGCAGCAATCCCTCCGCCAGTGCCGTGCGCGGCGTGTCCCGAAGGGTGCGCTGCTCCTCGTACGCCGTCGCGCAGTGCGGGCAGTGCGCCCGGTGTGCCTCCAGGTCGGGGCTGCGTCTCGCGCCCTCCGGGCGTACGGCCTCCTCGATCAGCCGCCGGAAGTCCCCGCAGCGGGGGTCGTCGGAGGCGGCGAGGCGCAGCCGCAGGCAGGCCTGGGCCAGGGAGTGCAGGGCGGGAGCGACCCCGTACGTCACGTCCTCGGGGGTCAGACCGAGGAGTACGGCGATCCGGTGCGCCTCCTCCCGCTCCACCACGCCGTACCAGAGCAGGCCCTGGGCGCGGGCGGGCAGGGCGTGGAAGGCGGGCAGCAGGGGCGGGAGCGGACCGCCGCGTGCCGAGGTCGTGTTCAGGACGAGGAGCAGGCCCGGGTCCAGGCCGCGCGCCCGGTCGTCCGTGGCCCAGTCCGCCGCCGCCCGCCCCGCCTGCAGCAGCAGCCGGTGCCGCCAGGCGCCGCCCGGTTCGCTGCCGCCCGCGGTCTCGCGGGCCGTGCGGGTGAACGCCTCCGCCGCCAGGCGGCGTGCGGCCGGTTCGCTCGTCGTGCACAGCCGGGCGTACGCCAGGACGGCGGGCTCATGGCGGGTGCGGAGGGAGCGCAGCGCCGGGTACGCCCGGGCGGGCGCACCCCGCAGCAGGTCCGTCAGCCGCGCGTCCGAATCCCCGGAGTCGGTCAGCCCGGGCGAACCAGGAGAGCCGGGGGAATCAGTGGAGTCATCGGCGTGTCCGCCGTCTCCGTCGGCACGGACCACGAGCCGCCTCCTCACCATCGCTGACGTACTGGTCAGTCTGAAGTGGAGGTGACCCTAGTGGCGAGAGGGGTGCCGTGGGGAGGTTTCCGGGGGTAAGCCTTCGCCGCCGGGGCCGTGCACGGGGCTGTGCACGGCCCCGGCGGCGGGGCTTCGGTCTCCGGGGCTGGCGCGGCGGGCCGCTCCCGGCCCGGCCGCTGCTGCCGGCCGGGTCTACTCCTCGACCGTCAGTCCCTTCCGCAGCCGCACCAGGGTCCGCGACAGCAGCCGCGAGACGTGCATCTGGGAGATGCCCAGCTCCTCGCCGATCTCCGACTGGGTCATGCCCGCGACGAAGCGGAGGGAGAGGATCTGGCGGTCACGGGGCGGGAGTTCGGCGATGAGGGGCTTCAACGACTCGACGTACTCGATGCCTTCGAGCCCGTGGTCCTCGTAGCCGATGCGGTCGGCGAGGGCGCCCTCCGCGTCGTCCTCCTCGGGCTGCGCGTCCAGGGAGGACGCCGTGTAGGCGTTGGACGCCGCCATACCCTCCACGACCTCCTCGTTCGTGAGGCCGAGGCGCTCCGCCAGTTCCGCCACGGTGGGGGAGCGGTCCAGCTTCTGCGCGAGCTCGTCGCCCGCCTTGGCCAGGTCGAGCCGCAGCTCCTGGAGCCGGCGCGGGACGCGTACGGACCACGACGTGTCGCGGAAGAAGCGCTTGATCTCACCGACGATGGTCGGCATCGCGAAAGTGGGGAACTCGACGCCCCGGGACAGTTCGAAGCGGTCGATCGCCTTGATCAGGCCGATCGTGCCGACCTGGATGATGTCCTCCATGGGCTCGCTGCGCGAACGGAAGCGGGAGGCGGCGAACTTGACCAGGGCGAGGTTCAGTTCGACGAGGGTGTTGCGGACGTACGAGTACTCGTACGTGCCTTCCTCGAGCGACTCCAGCCGCTCGAACAGCGTCTTGGACAGGGCGCGCGCGTCGACGGCGCCGATCTGTCCGATCTCCTCGTACGGAGGAATCTCGGGGAGCTCCGCGATGGGATCCAGATGTTCCTGAACCGGTGGGGGTGTCGACGTCGCTGTCGGGGTATGCGATGCGTCGAGCCGGGGTGACATGATGTCCTCCATCGTTCTCGGCATATGGCTGCCGAAGCCAGTGAGCGCACTACGGTGTGCGGCGCCTCCAAAGCCGGCCGTGTCGGTTACGTGTTCCTACTAGGCCTACCGGCTTTACCGAGCTCTCCGCAAGTGCGTTTTGTTGGCTTATGTCCGTTTGTGCGTGATTGTTCGGCTGTTGGAGCACGTGACGAAGGCGTAGTGTTCGAGGGCGTCCGGCAGGTGGTTCAGCAGGCTGTCGGCAGGTAATCACCAAGCAGTGAGCAACCCGGGAGAGAGACGCATGGGTGGCGGGACGGTCGGCAGCGCACAGTCGGGCCGGCTTCTGGTCGAGGTGCGGGACGAGGGCTCCAGTGCCGTCGTGACTCCGGCGGGTGAGTTGGATCACCACACCGCCGATCTGTTGCGCGAACCACTTGAGGAGTGCCTCTCCAGAGGACTCAGCAGGCTGGTGGTGGACTGCTCGCGGTTGGAGTTCTGCGACTCCACCGGCCTGAACGTCCTGCTCGGAGCGCGCCTGAAGGCGGAGGCGGCCGGTGGCGGAGTCCATCTGGCGGGGATGCAGCCCGTCGTGGCCCGGGTCTTCGAGATCACCGGAGCGGACGCCGTCTTCGTCGTCCATGACGATCTCGCCGCGGCGCTCGCCGACGAGGACGGCTGAGGGAGACTGGGGCGGCGGTGGACGGGCGGGATCGCCGTTCTGTCCGTCGTGCTGTGGACGGGGGGTGTTCCGCCGGTTCCGTCGGGCAGGAGACATCCTGAACGCGAACATGTCGGCGGCACTCTCGGTGGACACATCGACGGAACATCGACGGAAATGCCGGCGGGCCACGTACTGCTCTGTACCGCACTCTGTGCTGGAGTGAATGTTGAATTGTGAACCGGTGAATCGGTGAGGTGAAGCGCTGATGAGCACCACCCGGTCCTACTCGCCGGGCGACCGCGGTCCGGAGCAGGAGCCGGAGGCCGGCGGCGCTTCCGGGGAGTCGGCGGGTCGTCAGGTCCGCAGACTGAGCTTCGACGGCGTGAGCGGGGTCGTTCCGGCGGCCCGCGACTTCGCGCGTCAGGCGCTGTACGCGTGGGGCTGGCTGCCCGCGGCCACCGCCGACCAGCGGGCCGCCGCGGAGGACGTGCTGCTCGTCGTCTCCGAGCTGGTCACCAACGCGTGCCTGCACGCCGAGGGGCCGGAGCGGATGGTCCTCGGCTGCGACAAGAAGGTGATCCGCGTCGAGGTCTCCGACCGCGGCACCGGCCAGCCGGCCCCCCGCACCCCCCATCGGGCGGGACGTCCCGGCGGCCACGGCATGTTCATCGTCCAGCGGCTCTGCCTGGACTGGGGCGTCGTCCGCAGCCCCGGCCTCGCCGGCAAGACGGTCTGGGCGGAACTGGGCGCCCCGGCCTGACCCCGACCCGACCCCTCGGCCACCGGGTCACCCCGGGCCCGCCCCCGGCCAGGCCCGACCTTCGGCCACCGGGTCACCCCGGGTCCGCCCCCGGCCGGGCCCGGCCTTCGATCACCGGGCCGCCCCGGGTCCGCCCCCGGCCGGGCCCGCCCCCCGGCCACCGGGCCCGCCCCAGGCCCGTCCCCGGCCAGGCCCGACCTTCGGCCACCCGGCCGCCTCGGGCCCGCCCCCGGTCACCCTGGCCCGCCCCCCCGGCCACCCCAGGCCCGCCCCCGGCCCCCTGGCCGCATGGCCACCCGGGCCCGGCCCTCGGCGCCGCCTCGCCCCCGCGTGCCCGCACCCGCTCCCGGCTGAGGCCGCGAGGTACGGAGGCGCACCCGTCTGGTCGGCGGCGCGCGAGCCGGTGACGCGCGAGCCGGCGGCTCGCGAGTCGGCGGCGCGGCCGGGCCGGCGCTGCGCCCTGGTCGGCGCCGCACTCCAGGGCCGTGGCGCCGGTCGGCGTCGTACGACGTCCTGCGGCACCCCTCTCCTCACCACCCCCGGAACCCGCACGCCGGATCGTCACAACTCCGGCGCTCCTCTTCTCTTCCCTCCTCATCCCCCCGGGCGTACCTTGACGGCTCGATCTGATGCCTCGTCAGGAAATGAGGGGACCGTGCCGAACCGGAAGCGAACCGCCGCGCTCGCGACTGCCGCGGCCCTGGCCGGTGCGGCGGTCTGGACGGCCGCCCCCGCGGCCATGGCCGAGGTCGTCGACGTCAACTACTCCTGCAAGACGCCCATCGGCGACAAGAGTGCCGTCTCGCCGATCGACATCAAGGGTGTCAAGAGCGGCAGCGGCTACAAGATCACCATGTCCTGGCAGAAGGGCGTCTCCTCCAGCCCCGTGGAACTCGGCGCGGGTTCGATGAAACCGAGCGCCACCATCAAGCTGGGCGGCGCCGACAGCGGCACCCTGGCCGTCACCGGCCCCGCCAACCAGGCGGCGATCCCCGAGAACACCCCCATCAAGATCAACGACCTGAGCGGCACGTACACCCCGAAGAAGACCGGCAAGGTCACCTTCACGGCCGGGATCCTCACCATCAAGGCCCTCGGTACGACCACCACCTGCACGCCCACCAACAGCCCCGGCCCCTCCCTCACCCTCGACGTGACCGCGTCGAGCGGCGGGAACAGTGGCGGTAGCGGCGGCAGCGGCAGTGGTGGCAGCGGTGACAGCGGGGGCAGCGGCGGCGCACTCCCGCAGACCGGCCCCGAGGACTCGGCGATCGCCCTCGGCACCCTCGGCGGCACCGTGCTGCTCGCGGGGGCGGCGGGCGTCCTGTGGCTGACCCGGCGGAACCAGCCCCGCTGACGCCGTCCTCGTCCGCCCCACCCTCCCGAGAGAGCCGGCAAGAAGAGCCACCGGAGCCGCCGATGCCGTACGCCCGCGCCGCCCGTGCCCTGCTGCTGTCCCTGCCCCTGTCCCTGCCCCTGCTCGTGGCCGCCGGCCCCGCCACCGCCGGCGGCTGGTCGGCCGCGCCCTCCGGCGGCGGGCGGCCGTCCTTCTACGCGGAGGGCGCGCCCGGGGCGGTGCTCCAGGACACGGTCGCCGTGACCAACCGGGGCACCCGGCCGCTCACCGTACGCCTGCGCGGCACCGGCCTCGGAGGGCTCCCGGTCGCCTTCGCCGACAGCGCCATCCGGGTCCCCGCCCGTACCCGCGCCGAGGTGCCGTTCACGGTGACGGTTCCGGCGGACGCGGCCCCCGGCGCCCGCTCCGGCGCGGTCGTCGTACGGGAGTCCACGGGCCGCCGGGTCACCGTCCGGCTGCTGGTGCGGGTCGGCGGCCCACGGCTGACCGCGCTGACCGTCGAGCATGTGGCCGTGCACGGCGACCGGATCACGTACGAGCTGGTCAACCGCGGTACGACGGATCTCGTCCCCCGGCTCGCCGTACGCGCGGACGGGGTCCTCGGCACCGTACTGGACCGCGCCCCGCGCACCCTGCCCGTCCGGCTGCCGCCCGGCTGCCGGCTGAAGCTCGACGAGCCCTGGCCCGACCGCCCCGCCCTGGACGCGGTCACCGTACGTCTGACGGTCACCGCGCCCGGCGCCCCGCGGGCCACGGGCCTCGCGTCGGCCCGCTTCGTGCCGTGGGGTGCGGCGGGCGCGGCCGGGGGCGTGCTGTCGGTCGTGGTGGGGGCCGCGGTGGTCGTACGGCGTCGCAGGGGCCGTCGGGGCGATCGCGCCGAGGCCGCGGGGCCGGGCACGCGCACACCGGGTCCGTTGTCGGTCGCGGCGGGCGCGGCCGGGGGCGTGCTGTCGGTCGTGGCGGGGGCCCTGGTGGTCGTACGGCGTCGCAGGACGCGGCCGGGCGGTCGCGCCGCGGCCGAGGGGCCGGGCGCGTCCTCCTCCAGCGGGGGCGGCGCCGACGGGGCCCGGCTCCCGTATGTCCGTGCCGGTTCGCACGTGCGGGCCGGCTCGCACGGGGACACCTCCGTCGCGTCGACACCCTCCGCCGGCCGGCCGCACGGGCCGGACCCGGCTCCCCGGCCCTGCCCGGTGCCGGCGCCTTTCCGTGACCCGACCGGTGCGGCCGGTCCCGGGCGCCGGGCCGATGCGAGGGGAGCGGGCACATGAACGGCAGACCGCGGACCGTGATGGCGGTCCGTCCCCTTCTCCGCCCTCTCCTCATCCCTCTTCTCCTCCTTCTGCTCCCGCTGTTCGCGCTGGCGAGCACGGCCCCGGCAGCGGCGGCCGGGGAACCGACGGTCACCCTCTCCGATGCCCAGGCCGGCACCGGCGATTCGATCGCCGTCAGCGGCGGCGGGTGGCGCCCGCGCACCCTGCTGATGCTGCTGGTCTGCGGACAGGCGACCCCGGCGCGCGGGGTGATCGGCGGCACCAACTCCTGCGCCAACGCCGACGGACGCGCCGTCACCACCGACGCCGACGGACGTTTCAGCCGCCGGCTGCCGGTGGCCGAGCCGCCGGTGCCGTGCCCCTGCGTGGTGCACGTGGCCACCGCGACCGGCGCGAAGGCGCAGGCCGACGCGGTGTTCCAGGTGGCCGGGCACGCCGTGGAACCCCTGCCCGCGGAAGCGGACGGAGACGGACGGCTCGCCGTCCTCACCGACACCCGGCTGGACGGCTCCGGCGGGCTGCTCACCTGGTTCGGGGCGCCGCCCACCCGCACGCTCGTCTTCACCGTCGGCAACCTCGGCACCACGACCGTGAAGGACCCGGTCTTCCGGGTCGGCACCGCGCACGGGGTGTTCGCCCCGCAGTGGGACGAGCGGCCGTGGCGGGGCACGATCGCGCCCGGCGGGAAGGCGCGCGTGAAGCTGCCCGTCGAGCTGTCCGCCGGCGCCCACGGCGACTACACCGTCTCCCTGGAGTACGGCGGCAAGGTCCTCGCGGAGCAGCCCTGGGGTGTGGGCCGCCCCTGGGGCGTGACCCTGTTCTGGATCCTGCTCTGTCTGGTCGTGCCGGCGGCGGTGTTCCGGGTCGGGATGGCCGTGGTGGACCGGGTCCGGCCACGGACGCGCCGGCCCCGCCGTACCCCGGGCAGCCGCCGGACCTCTCGCGGGCAGCCGGAGGACAGCCCCGCCCCGGCCCCCACCACCTCGACGACCCTGCCGTGGTTCACCCCGGACGCCGGTCCGGCCGCGGCGGGCCGGCTCTCCGCACCGCACGACGACCACCCGACGAGTCCACGACTCCCGGCAGGAAGGGACCCCAGTGAGTGAGAGAGCCGTACCACCCCCGCGAGGGGCCGGGCGGAAGAGCGCGGCAGCGGCGGGCGCCGCCGTCCTGTTCGCCGGGGCCGCCGCGCTGCTCGGCGTGACCGCGGGGCAGGCCCAGGCCGCCGAGGTGTCCTACGCCACCCACTGCGTGCCGCCCTCGGGCGTGGGCCTGCCCGAGATCGACGGCACCACCAAGGTCGACGTCACGGCGCCGGCCACGGCGAAGGTCGGCGACACCGTCGACATCGTCTGGAAGTTCACCCAGGCCGCGTCGAAGAACCCCGACATCATCGACCTGCCGGCGAACTCGGTCCAGCCGTCCGGCACCCTCAAGGCGGCCGGCGCGCAGACCACGAGCGTCGAGATGACCGGCCCGCGCGAGAACCCGGCGATCCCCAAGGGCGGCGCCATGGTGCTGTCCGACATGAAGGGCACGCTGAAGCTGACGGCGGCGGGGCAGGTGACGCTGACGCCGGACGCGTACGTCGTCAACGCGCTGGGGACGAACACCACCTGCACGCCCTCGGAGGGCGTCCAGCCGGCCGCGACGATCACGGTGACCGCGGGGGAGGGGAGTTCGAGCGCGTCCTCCGACCCCTCCCAGAGCGCGAGCCAGAGCCAGTCCCCGTCCAGCAGCGCCTCGCCCGGCACGTCCACGACGCCCAGCGCGTCCGCGAGCGCGAGCGGTGACGACGGCCGGACCGACTTCACCGGCAAGGTCGTGGACATCCCGTACACCTGCCAGTCGCCCATCGGGGAGAAGAAGGCGACCTCGCCGATCCAGATCAACGCCAGGAAGGACGGCGGGAGCTACGACCTCACCGTGCAGTTCAAGAAGTCGGTGATGGACAGCCCGATCGACATCCCGGCCGGGAAGGTCAAGCCGACCATGCAGGTCGTGCTGGGCGGCGCCGACGAGGGCACGGTGAAGGTGGAGGGCCCGCTGAACTCCGAGGCGATCCCCCAGGGCCGGCCGATCGAGATCCCGGACCTCACCGGCACCTACAAGCCCGGCGCGAGCGGCGAGTCCACGCTCTCCCCGGGTGTCCTGGTCATCGAGGCCATGGGCACGACCACCACCTGCACCCCGGACAGCACGGCCGTCTCCCTGACCCTGACCACCGAGGAACAGGCGAGCGGAGCGTCCGGCGGCAGCGGCTCCTCGTCGGGCGGCAGTACGACGACGAGCGGCGGCCTCGCCGAAACGGGCGCCGGCGACCACGGCACCCTGAAGGCACTCGGCCTGGTGGCCGGCACGGCGGTCCTGCTCGGTGCGGCGGTGTTCACCTTCATGCCGGGAAGAAGGCGTCTCCGGTGACACAGCCCGCCTGAAGGAGCGCGGGCACCCGCGCGACCGGCCGCCCGCGAAAGAAAGCCGGGAACACAAGAGGGCCACCCCGTTCCGGGAACGGGATGGCCCTCTGTCAGCAGACGATCAGTGAACGTCGCCCATGAGCTGCTTGACCTTCTTGCGGTACATCCACACCGCCGCACCGGCGATCACGGCGAGCACCGCCTGGAAGGCCACGATGCCCGTCTTGTTGAGGTCGACACCGGCGATCGACAGCAGACCGGTGGTCGCGTCACCGGCGGTGACCGCCAGGAACCAGACGCCCATCATCTGCGAGGCGTACTTCGCGGGCGCCATCTTCGTGGTGACCGACAGACCGACCGGGGAGAGGGTCAGCTCACCGATCGTCTGGACGAAGTAGATCGCGACCAGCCACATCGCGGCCGCCTTGTGACCGCCGTCGGCGATCGCCAGCGGGGCGAGGAACAGGAAGAAGGACGCGCCGATCATGACCAGGCCCATCGCGAACTTGGTCGCGGTGCTCGGCTCCTTGCCGCGCCGGGCCAGCGCCAGCCAGGCCCAGGCGAAGACCGGCGCCAGCGCCATGATCATGACCGGGTTGACCGACTGGTACCAGGAGACCGGGAACTCCCAGCCGAAGACGGTGTTGTCGGCGGAGGAGTCGGCGAACAGGGACACGGTCGAGCCGCCCTGGTCGTAGATCATCCAGAACACGGCCGCGGCGACGAAGAACCAGATGTACGCCGACATCTTCGACTGCTCGGCACGGTCCAGGTCCCGGTCCCGCTTGATACGGGCGATGACCATGACCGGGATGACGAGACCGGCGACGGTGATCGGGACCAGCAGCCAGTTCAGCGTGTAGTGGCCGGTGAAGCCGACGATCCCGTAGAAGACGGCGGCGATGGCGGCCCACAGGCCCGCCTTCTGCAGGGTGGCGGTCTTCTCGGCCGGGGTCATCGGGGTGGGCACGACGTTCGAGCGGGAGCTCAGGTGACGGCTGCCGAGCAGGAACTGGGCCAGACCCAGCGCCATGCCGAGGGCGGCCAGGGCGAAGCCCAGGTGCCAGTTGACGTTCTCGCCGACGGTGCCGATGACCAGCGGGGCGGCGAAGGCGCCGAGGTTGATGCCGATGTAGAAGACGGTGAAGCCGCCGTCACGGCGCGGGTCGTCCGGGCCCTCGTAGAGGTGGCCGACCATCGTGGAGATGTTGGCCTTCAGCAGACCGGAACCGATCGCGACGAGGCCGAGGCCCGCGTAGAAGGTGCCGGCGCTGGGCAGGGCCAGGGTGAGGTGGCCGAGCATGATGACCGCGCCGGCGACGGCGACGGTCTTGCGGGGGCCGAGGACACGGTCCGCGAACCAGCCGCCGGGCAGGGCGAGCAGGTACACGAGGGACAGGTACACCGAGTAGATCGCGGTCGCGGTGGCCGCGCTCAGGTGCAGGCCGCCCGGTGCCACCAGGTACAGCGGGAGCAGGGCCTTCATGCCGTAGTAGGAGAAGCGCTCCCACATCTCGGTCATGAAGAGAGTGGCCAGTCCGCGGGGGTGGCCGAAGAAGGTCTTCCCGGAGCCGGGGGTGCCCGGACGGACCGAGTCCTTCGTCAGGCTGGACGCCATGGTCGTTCCTTGCTGGTCGGGACGCGTTCGTGAGCGGATGCGCGCCCGGTGGGGGGCGGCCGGCACCGGCGGGTCGTTCCGTCCGCCCCACGCCCTGGGGAGTCCGCCCCGGATCGCGGGGCGGTGGACGGCGACCACCGGGATCCACGCCTCTACGCGCGTCGCGCGAGCAGGGCCCGGCCAGAGGTCATTCCTTTCGAGGCCGGCGGGGAAGGATCCCGCACCGGCCCGCACACAAAAGAGACCCTCGGCGTCAAGTGCGCCAAAGGTCCCCGTGGTGCTACAGGCGTTGTCTCACCATACGTCAGGAGAGTGCCGGATATGGAAGGGTTTGAGACACGGATCACAGGTGATCAAGGAGCCGTGGGAGGGTTTCGAAGGTCCGTACCATCCTGCCATCACTCGACTGTAGGTCCGTACCAACGGCGGCGACGGCGTGGCGCCCCGCTTGTCCGGCATGTCCCTGGGTAAGAAACGGCTGCGCCGATCACACTTCGGGCCGTGCCCCGTGCGGACTACCATCAGCGCATGACCCGTGTACTGCTCGCCGAGGACGATGCGTCCATCTCGGAGCCGCTGGCCCGCGCACTGCGCCGGGAAGGGTACGAGGTCGAGGTGCGTGAGGACGGACCGACCGCGCTCGACGCCGGGATGCAGGGCGGCATCGACCTGGTCGTGCTGGACCTCGGGCTGCCCGGCATGGACGGTCTGGAGGTGGCCCGCCGGCTGCGCTCCGAGGGCCATGCCGTGCCGATCCTGATCCTGACCGCGCGCGCCGACGAGGTGGACACCGTCGTCGGCCTCGACGCGGGCGCGGACGACTACGTCACCAAGCCCTTCCGGCTCGCCGAGCTGCTCGCCCGCGTACGGGCGCTCCTGCGGCGCGGCGCCGCGGAGCCCGCGCAGCCGCCCGCCACCCACGGCGTGCGCATCGACGTCGAGTCGCACCGGGCCTGGATGGGCGACGAGGAGCTGCAGCTGACGGCGAAGGAGTTCGACCTGCTGCGGGTCCTCGTCCGGGACGCCGGCCGGGTCGTCACCCGCGACCAGCTGATGCGCGAGGTCTGGGACACCACGTGGTGGTCGTCCACCAAGACCCTCGACATGCACATCTCCTGGCTGCGCAAGAAGCTGGGCGACGACGCGGCGAACCCGCGCTACATCGCCACGGTGCGCGGCGTGGGCTTCCGCTTCGAGAAGAGCTGAGACAGCTGAGAGCCACGGGCACATGCGCCGCCGACTGATCCAGTCCACGCTCGCCGTGGTGCTGGTGGTGATCGCCGTCTTCGGTGTCTCCCTGGTCATCGTCGAGAGCCGCACCATCAGCAACAGCGCCCAGGAGCGGGTGGACTCCGAGGCGGTGCGGCTGGTCGGCATCGTGGACAGCCGGCTGCTCGGCTCCGAGGAGGTCACCGCCGAGATCCTGCGCGACCAGGTCACACAGGACCGTTACGCCGTGATCCGCATACCGGGACGCGAGCCGATCGAGGTCGGCTCCCGGCCCACCGGTGAGGTCATCCATGCCGAGGAGCGGGGCGAGGGCGGCGAGACGGTCCGGGTCGAGGAGCCCCGCTCCACGATCACCCGCGAGGTCGGCCGCACCCTCCTCATCATCGGCCTGGTCGCCCTCCTGGCGGTGGTCGCGGCGGTCCTCCTCGCCATCCGCCAGGCGAACAAGCTGGCCTCCCCCCTCACCGACCTGGCCGAGACCGCCGAACGCCTCGGCTCGGGCGACCCCCGGCCCCGGCACAAGCGCTACGGCGTCCCCGAGCTGGACCGTGTCGCCGACGTGCTGGACTCCTCGGCGGAGCGCATCGCCCGTATGCTCACCGCCGAGCGCCGACTGGCGGCCGACGCCTCCCACCAGCTCCGCACCCCCCTGACGGCGCTGTCGATGCGCCTGGAGGAGATCACCCTCACCGACGACCCGGACACGGTGAAGGACGAGGCGACGATCGCGCTGACGCAGGTGGAACGCCTGACGGACGTGGTGGAGCGCCTCCTGACCAACGCCCGGGACCCGCGCACCGGCTCCGCCGTCTCCTTCGACCTGGACGAGGTCATCCAGCAGCAGCTCGCCGAGTGGCGTCCCGCCTACCGCAGCGCGGGCCGCGCCATCGTCAGCTCCGGCAAGCGGCACCTGCGGGCGGTGGGCACCCCGGGCGCGGTCGCCCAGGTCCTCGCCGCCCTGATCGAGAACTCCCTCATGCACGGCGGCGGCACGGTCGCCCTGCGCACCCGCGTCACCGGCAACCAGGCCGTCATCGAGGTCACCGACGAGGGTCCCGGCGTCCCCGCCGACCTCGGCGCCCGGATCTTCGAGCGCACGATCAGCGGCCGCAACTCCACGGGCATCGGCCTGGCCGTCGCCCGCGACCTCGCCGAGGCCGACGGCGGCCGCCTCGAAATGCTCCAGGCCCAGCCGCCGGTCTTCGGCCTGTTCCTCTCCCGCACGGCGCCCCAGAAGCGGACGGCGCAGGACGACGAGCCGACGGTGCGGTAGGGGTCCGGTTCTCCCGCTCCGTACCCCGTTCCGCCCCGCGGGTCAGCCGACGTGCTGGCGGGGCGCGGCCTTGCGGGCCTGTTCGCCGATGAGCGACTCCTCCGTCAGAAAGGACTCCGCGCTGGCCACGGTCTCCTTCGCCGGCAGCGCACGGAACACCCACGTCCGGTAGGACCAGAAGCGGAACAGGGTCGCGACCCCGATGCCGAGGAACTTGAAGACGTTGCTCTGCAGCGGGCTGTCCCAGCCGAAGCCGTACGTCGCCGCGAACAGCAGACCGTTCTCGATGACCAGCCCGACCGCGCTGAACAGCAGGAACAGCGTCAGTTCCTTCGTACGCCCGCTCTTGTCGCGGTCACGGTAGGTGAAGTACCGGAACCCGAGATAGTTGAAGACGATCGACACGACGGTCGCGATGACGCTGGCCCGCACCACCTGGAGATCGGTCAGGTGCCGGACGAGGTTGAACACGCCGAGGTTGACCAGCACCCCGGCACCGCCGACCGCCCCGAACTTGACCAGCTCACGGGCCATCCGCCGCAGCCGTCCTTGCCCCGAGGAACCATGTGCCATGGTCGTACAGGCCCCCGTCCGGGTCTCGATTTCGTCAACCCAGCCATGCTAACCACCACTCTTGTCGGTTTCCTGTGCTCGCCCCTCACAGGTCGGCGACGGGTCGGGAAGAAGGCGGCAAACGGCCGGTATGAGCCGGTCGAAAGCCTGGTGAGAAGCGTGGGCCCGCTCCCCGGCGGGCGCGGGATCCGGCCGCGCCCGCGTGGCCGATACCCTGGGGGCGTGACGTTCCCGGTAGTCGGCATGGTCGGCGGAGGCCAGCTCGCTCGTATGACACACGAGGCAGGCATCCCGCTCGGCATCAGGTTCAAGCTCCTCAGTGACACACCCCAGGATTCCGCGGCGCAGGTCGTGAGCGATGTCGTCATCGGCGACTACCGCGACCTCGACACGCTGCGTGACTTCGCGCGCGGGTGCGATGTGATCACCTTCGATCACGAACATGTACCCACCGAGCACCTCAGGGCCCTGGAGGCGGACGGCATCCCCGTCCGGCCCGGCCCGGACGCGCTCGTGCACGCCCAGGACAAGGGCGTGATGCGCGCGAAGCTCGACGCGATCGGCGTGCCGTGCCCGAGGCACCGCATCGTGACGGACCCGCAGGACGTGGTGGCCTTCGCGGCGGAGGGCGACGGCTTCCCGGTCGTCCTCAAGACCGTCCGCGGCGGCTACGACGGCAAGGGCGTCTGGGTCGTCGACTCGGCCGAGGAGGCCGAGGACCCGTTCCGCGCGGGCGTCCCCGTCCTCGCCGAGGAGAAGGTCGACTACGTGCGCGAGCTCGCCGCCAACGTCGTGCGCTCCCCGCACGGCCAGGCGGTCGCCTACCCGGTCGTGGAGTCCCAGCAGGTCGACGGCGTGTGCGACACGGTGATCGCCCCCGCCCCCGACCTGGACCGCTCCCTCGCCCTGAAGGCGGAGGAGATGGCCCTGCGCATCGCCAAGGAACTGGACGTCGTCGGCCACCTCGCCGTCGAGCTGTTCCAGACCCGCGACGGCCGCATCCTCGTCAACGAGCTGGCGATGCGCCCGCACAACTCCGGCCACTGGACCCAGGACGGCGCGATCACCTCCCAGTTCGCCAACCACGTCCGCGCCGTCCTCGACCTTCCCCTCGGCGACCCTCGCCCGCGCGCGCCCTGGACGGTCATGGTGAACGTGCTCGGCGGCGACTTCCCGGACATGTACTCCGCCTACCTGCACTGCATGGCCCGCGACCCGCAGCTGAAGATCCACATGTACGGCAAGGACGTGAAGCCCGGCCGCAAGGTGGGCCACGTCAACACCTACGGCGACGACCTCGGCGACGTGCTGGAGCGCGCCCGTCACGCAGCCGGCTACCTGAGAGGCACGATCACCGAATGAGCCCCGTTGTTGGCATCGTCATGGGTTCGGACAGCGACTGGCCCGTCATGGAGGCCGCCGCCCAGGCCCTCGACGAGTTCGAGATCGACTACGAGGTCGACGTCGTCTCCGCGCACCGCATGCCCCGCGAGATGATCGCCTACGGCGAGCAGGCGGACGGCCGCGGCCTGAAGGTGATCATCGCGGGCGCCGGCGGCGCCGCCCACCTCCCCGGCATGCTCGCCTCCGTCACCCCGCTGCCGGTCATCGGCGTGCCCGTGCCGCTGAAGTACCTCGACGGCATGGACAGCCTCCTGTCCATCGTGCAGATGCCGGCCGGTGTGCCCGTGGCCACGGTCTCCGTCGGCGGCGCCCGCAACGCGGGCCTGCTCGCCGCCCGGATCCTCGCCGCCCACGACGAGGACCTCCTGGCCCGGATGCGCGAGTTCCAGCAGGAGCTGAACGACCAGGCCACCGAGAAGGGCAAGCGCCTGCGCACCAAGGTCGAGGGCTCCGGCAACGGTTTCGGCTTCGGGAAGTGACGGCCTTGAGCTCTCTGGAGGCAGCCCGGGAACTCCTCGCCGAGTTCCCGGTCGTCGACGGCCACAACGACCTGCCCTGGGCACTGCGCGAACAGGTCCGCTACGACCTCGACGCCCGCGACATCGCCACCTCCCAGGCCGGCCACCTGCACACCGACCTCCCGCGCCTGCGGCAGGGCGGCGTCGGCGCGCAGTTCTGGTCGGTGTTCGTCCGCGCGGACCGGCCCGACCCGGTCCCGGCGACGCTGGAGCAGATCGACTGCGTCCGCCAGCTCGTCGACCGTCACCCCGGGCACCTCAGGGCCGCCCTGACCGCCGCGGACATGGAGGCGGCGCGCGCACAGGGCCGTATCGCCTCCCTCATGGGCGCCGAGGGCGGCCACTCCATCGCCAACTCGCTGGGCACCCTGCGCGGCCTGTACGCGCTCGGGGTGCGCTACATGACGCTCACCCACAACGACAACGTGGACTGGGCGGACTCCGCGACCGACGAGCCGAGGGCGGGCGGCCTGACGTCCTTCGGCCGTGAGGTCGTGCGCGAGATGAACCGGCTGGGCATGCTGGTCGACCTCTCGCACGTCGCGGCGACGACCATGCGCGACGCCCTGGACACCAGCTCGGCGCCGGTGGTCTTCTCCCACTCCTCCGCCCGCGCGGTCTGCGACCACCCCCGCAACATCCCGGACGACGTCCTGGAGCGGCTGCCCGCCAACGGCGGTGTGGCGATGGTCACCTTCGTGCCGAAGTTCGTCCTCCAGGCGGCGGTCGAGTGGACGGCGGCGGCCGGTGAGAACCTGCGCGCCCACGGCTTCTTCGACCTGGACACGACCCCCGAGGCGATGAAGGTCCACCGCGCCTTCGAGGAGGCGAACCCCCGTCCGGTCGCCACGGTCGCGACCGTCGCCGACCACTTGGACCACATGCGCGAGGTGGCGGGCATCGACCACCTCGGCATCGGCGGCGACTACGACGGCACGGCCTTCACCCCCGCCGGCCTGGACGACGTCTCCGGCTACCCCAACCTGATCGCGGAACTCCTCGACCGCGGCTGGTCCAGGCCCGACCTCGCCAAGCTGACCTGGCGGAACGCGGTCCGGGTGCTGGGCGCCGCGGAGGACGTCGCCCGTGACCTGCGCACGACCCGTGCCCCGTCCAACGCCACGATCGAGTCCCTCGACGGCTGAGCGGACGCGCGCTAGGTCGCGTCCGCAAAGTCCCGCCGTTCGCCCGCAGGGCGGGCCTCGCGGCGTCCGGTGCGTGCTCTCGGCGTGCCGGGCGGAAGGCCTCGTACTGGGTGTACTCGGGCTTTCGCCCGGTGCGGCGAGAGCACGTGCCGGGCGTCGCGAGGCAGGCGGGACTTTGCGGACACGGCCTAGGGGCGCTCGATCCGGCACAGGCAGAACGGATGCCCCGCCGGGTCGGCGTACACCTGGAAGTCCTTCTTCTCCCGGTCCTCCAGGTCCAGCGGCCGCGCCCCCAGCGCCAGCACCCGCTCATGGGCGGCGTCGATCTCCGCCCAGGTGGCCCCGGCGTCGAGGTCGAGGTGGAACTGCTGCGGGTTGCGGTCGGCGCGCGGCCACTCGGGCGGGGTGTACCCCTCGACCTGCTGGAAGGCCAGCCGGGGGCCGCCGGGGACCTGGAGCACGTACCAGTCCTCCTCGCCCTCCTCGGCCCAGGGGGTGCCGCCCAGGAGAGCCGCGTAGAAGTCCGCGAGCGCGCGCGGGTCGGGACAGTCGAGCACGACGGAACGGAAACGCACCTCGGATGCCATGCGGGACGGGTGCCCTGGCGGGCGTTCCGCGTAACCCACAGGAAGTTCACACGGCACACGGCTCCCGGGTGCGGCAGAATGCAGGCAGACGCCGGTTCGGCCGACTGAGCCTCGGCCGAACCGGCGTCACCCTGCCCTCAGGCCGTGGGCCGGCCCATCGCCCGGTACGTCCAGCCCGCTTTGCGCCACAGCGCCGGGTCGAGCGCGTTGCGCCCGTCGAGGATCAGCCGGGCCGCCGCGACCTCCCCGAGCGCCGCCGGGTCCAGCTCACGGAACTCCCGCCACTCGGTCAGGTGCAGGACGACGTCGGCGCCCCGTACGGCCTCCAGGGCCGAGGAGGCGTACCCGAGGGTCGGGAACACCCGCCGGGCGTTCTCCATCCCCTTGGGGTCGTAGACGGTCACCTGGCCGCCCTGGAGGTGGATCTGCCCGGCGACGTTCAGCGCGGGCGAGTCCCGTACGTCGTCCGAGTCCGGCTTGAAGGTGGCGCCCAGCACGGCGACCCGGCGGCCCAGGAAGGGGCCGCCGCCGAGGGCCTCCCGCGCCAGCTCCACCATCTGGCCGCGCTGGCGCATGTTGATGGAGTCGATCTCGCGCAGGAAGGTCAGCGCCTGGTCGGCGCCGAGCTCACCGGCGCGGGCCATGAAGGCCCGGATGTCCTTGGGGAGGCAGCCGCCCCCGAAGCCGATCCCCGCCCGCAGGAACTTCCTGCCGATGCGGTCGTCGTGACCGATGGCCTCGGCCAGCTTGGCGACGTCACCGCCGGCGGCCTCGCACACCTCCGCCATCGCGTTGATGAAGGAGATCTTCGTGGCGAGGAAGGAGTTCGCGGAGGTCTTCACCAGTTCGGCCGTCGGGAAGTCGGTGACGACGAACGGCGAACCCTCCTTGATCGGGGTGGCGTACACCTTGCGCAGCAGTTTCTCGGCCCGCTCGCTGCGCACGCCGACGACGATCCGGTCCGGGTGCAGGGTGTCGTCGACGGCGAACCCCTCCCGCAGGAACTCCGGGTTCCAGGCCAGCTCGGCATCGGCCCCCGCGGGCGCCAGCTCGGCGATCGTCCGGGCGAGGCGCTCGGCGGAGCCCACGGGCACGGTCGACTTGCCGACGACGAGCGCGGGCCGGGTCAGATGCGGCGCGAGCGAGCCGATCGCCGACTCGACGTACGACATGTCGCAGGCGTACTCGCCGTGCTTCTGCGGGGTGTTCACGCACACGAAGTGGATGTCGCCGAAGGCGCCCACCTCGGCCCAGTCCAGGGTGAAGCGCAGCCGCCCGGTGGAGCCCTCGAACCCGGCGACGTGCCGCCGCAGCAGCTCCTCCAGCCCCGGCTCGTACATGGGCGTCTCGCCGCGCTCCAGCTTCTCGATCTTCTCCTTGACGACGTCCAGGGCGAGCACCTCGAAGCCCAATTCGGCCATGGCCGCGGCATGCGTGGCCCCGAGATAGCCGGTGCCGATCACGGTGATCTTGAGGCTCATGGACGCTCCAGGAAAGTTAAGCCGGGGGTGCGCGCCCGAGCATATCGGGGCGGGCCGGAGCCCCTCACCGGGCGCTTTCCCCCCAAGGCTTCCCCTTGTTGTCCACCTCACGTGTCAGACGCGCGGTAGGGGCTCTAAAATTTGAGTTACTTAACGGTAATTAGCGTCGGTAATCGCAGCGTCTTTGGAGCGTGAGCAATCTTGGCCGGATCGGCTGACTTCGACCTGTACCGCCCGTCCGAGGAGCACGACATGCTCCGCGACGCCATCCGCTCCCTGGCCGAGGCGAAGATCGCGCCGTACGCCGCCGCGGTGGACGAGGAGGCCCGGTTCCCGCAGGAGGCGCTGGACGCGCTGGTGGCGAGCGACCTGCACGCGGTGCACGTACCCGAGTCGTACGGCGGCGCGGGCGCGGACGCCCTGGCGACGGTGATCGTCATCGAGGAGGTGGCCCGCGCCTGCGTCTCCTCCTCGCTGATCCCCGCGGTGAACAAGCTGGGCTCGCTGCCGGTGATCCTCTCCGGCTCCGAGGACCTGAAGAAGAAGTACCTGACGCCGCTGGCCAAGGGCGACGCGATGTTCTCGTACTGCCTCTCCGAGCCGGACGCCGGTTCGGACGCGGCCGGTATGAAGACCAAGGCGGTCCGTGACGGCGACCACTGGATACTCAACGGCGTGAAGCGCTGGATCACCAACGCCGGCGTCTCCGAGTACTACACGGTGATGGCCGTCACCGACCCCACCAAGCGCTCCAAGGGCATCTCGGCGTTCGTCGTCGAGAAGTCCGACGAGGGCGTGTCCTTCGGCGCCCCGGAGAAGAAGCTGGGCATCAAGGGCTCCCCGACCCGCGAGGTCTACTTCGACAACGTCCGCATCCCCGCCGACCGGATGATCGGCGAGGAGGGCACCGGCTTCGCGACGGCCATGGCGACCCTCGACCACACCCGCATCACCATCGCGGCCCAGGCCCTCGGCGTCGCGCAGGGCGCCTTCGACTACGCCAAGGGCTACGTCCAGGAGCGCAAGCAGTTCGGCAAGCCGATCGCCGACTTCCAGGGCATCCAGTTCATGCTCGCCGACATGGCCATGAAGATCGAGGCCGCCCGTCAGCTGACGTACGCGGCGGCCGCCAAGTCCGAGCGCGGCGACGCCGACCTCACCTTCCAGGGCGCGGCCGCCAAGTGCTTCGCCTCGGACGTGGCGATGGAGGTCACCACGGACGCCGTCCAGCTCCTCGGCGGGTACGGCTACACCCGCGACTACCCGGTCGAGCGCATGATGCGCGACGCCAAGATCACCCAGATCTACGAGGGCACGAACCAGGTCCAGCGCATCGTCATGGCGCGCAACCTGCCGTAGGGTCCGCCCCGAAGTGCCGTCCGTCGCCCTCCGCCGGGTCACCGGCCGGAGGGCGACGTGCGTGCGAGGGTACCCGCGGTCACGATGGAGTCATGACGAACGACGCCGGGCTGGTGCTGCATCTGCGGTGCGAGCTGCCCGCCGCGTCGGCGGAGGTGTTCCGCGCCCTGACCGAACCGCGGGAGCTCGCCCGGTGGTGGGGGCCCGACGGGTTCACCATCCCGGCCGTGGAGAGCGACCTCCGGCCGGGAGGGGCCTACCGGATCGACATGCGGCCGCCCGAGGGCGCCCTGTTCCATCTGGCGGGCGAGTTCCTCGACGTCGACCCCCCGCGGCTGCTGCGCTACACCTTCCGCTGGGAGGAGCCCGACCCCGAGGACAGGGAGACGGTGGTGACGCTGGAGCTGCGCGACCTGGGCGAAGGCGCGGCCGGGCTGGTGCTCACCCAGGGGGAATTCGCCACCGAACGGCGCCGCGCCCTGCACGAGGAGGGCTGGACCCAGAGCTTCGGCAAGCTGGAGCGGCTGCTCAGCCCGCCCTGAACTGCGGCGGACGTCAGTCCTCGTAGCCCTCGGCGATCCGCCGTTCCCGCAGCTCCCTGATCGCCCGCCGGCGCGCCAGCCGGTGTGTACGGCGGATCTGGGCCTCCTGGTAGCGGCGCTTGTCGCGCTCCGTCTCGGGGACGACCGGCGGGACCGTGCGGGGCTTGCCGTCGGCGTCCACGGCGGCGAAGACCAGATAGGCCGAGCCGACCTGGGTGGGCGGGGTGGACTCGTTCCAGCGTTCGGCCAGCACCCGGACACCGACCTCCATCGAGGTCCGGCCGGTCCAGTTGACCTGGGCCTTGACATGGACGAGGTCACCGACGCGGACCGGCTCCAGGAACACCATCTCGTCCATGGACGCGGTGACGGCGGGGCCGCCGGAGTGCCGGCCTGCCACGGCGCCCGCCGCGTCGTCGACGAGCTTCATGATCACACCGCCGTGCACCGTCCCCAGAAGGTTGGTGTCGTTGTGGGTCATGATGTGGCTGAGGGTGGTGCGGGAGGCGGAGGTGGGCTTGCCCGGGATGTCCGGGTTTCCCGAGTCCGCTGCGGTGACCTGGTCTGTCATGACCTCCACCTTATGCCGAGGGGGACAACCCGGGATTTTGTGTCAGCTTGGCAACAGCGGGGCCCTGATTCTCCGACGCCCCTTGTAAGGGACACGGCCCGGACCGGCACACTGGGGCGCATGAACGATTGGCCCGAGGGATGGTCCGACAACAACGGCGGCCCCCGCTACGGAAGCGGCAGCGCCGGTGCCCAGCCGGAGAGCGCGCGCGTCATGCGCCAGGTCCGCCGCGGCCCGGCCGCCCCGCCGCACAGCCCCGGCGTCCCGCAGCAGCCGTCGTACGTCAACGGCCAGGGGTACGGCGACTACACCAACGCCCAGCAGACCGGGTACGACAGCGGCTACAGCACGGGCCACGTCTACGGCGCGCCCGGCGGCCCGGGTGAGCCGGGCGGACCGGGCGGCGCGTACCCGCAGGGCGCCCGCCCCGCGCCGGACTGGCGCCGCCGCATCAAGTGGACCGCGATCACCGTCACCGCCGTGCTGCTCGTCACCACGGTGAGCACCTACTTCTGGGCCGACGGAAAGCTGCGCCGCGAGGTCGACCTGTCGAAGGTCATCGACCGGCCCGGGACCGGCGAGGGCACCAACTACCTGATCGTCGGCTCCGACAGCCGTGAGGGCCTGTCCGCCGCGGACAAGAAGGAGCTGCACACCGGCTCCGCCGAGGGCAAGCGCACCGACTCGATGATGATCCTGCACGTCGGGTCCAACGGCGACACGCTGATCTCGCTGCCCCGCGACTCGGACGTGGAGATCCCGACGTACGTGGGCTCGGAGTCCGGCAAGACCTACAAGGGCACCGGCCGGCACGTGAAGCTGAACGCGGCCTACGCGGAGGACGGCCCCGAACTGCTCGTCCGCACGGTCGAGTACAACACCGGGCTGCACATCGACCACTACGTCGAGATCGGCTTCGCCGGGTTCGCGAACATCGTGGACGCGGTCGGCGGCGTCGAGATCACCATCGACAAGGCGTTCAAGGACAAGTACTCGGGCGCCGACTTCCAGGCGGGCAAGCAGACGCTGAACGGCGAGGAGGCGCTCGCCTTCGTCCGGACCCGGCACGCCTTCGCCGCGTCCGACCTCGAGCGCACCAAGAACCAGCAGAAGTTCCTCGCCGCCCTCGCCCACCAGGTGGCGACCCCGTCGACGGTCCTGAACCCCTTCAAGCTGTACCCGACGATGGGCGCCGGCCTGGACTCCCTGATCGTCGACAAGGACATGGGGCTGTACGACCTCGGGTCCATGTTCTTCGCCATGAAGGGCGTCAACGGCGGCGACGGCGTGTCGATGAACATGCCGATCTCGGGCTCCTCCGGCGGCAACCTCGTCTGGGACAAGACGAAGGTGAAGAAGCTGGTGGAGGAGCTGAACAACGACGAGAAGGTCACGGTGACGAGTGACTGACGGGATCATCGACCGGGCCGCCGGCCGGCCCGGTGACGGACATCCGTCCGGCCGCCCCTTCGACGCCGTGCTCTGTGACATCGACAATGTGATCCGCCACTTCGACTCCGCCCACCTGGAGGCGCTGGAACGCGCCTGCGGGCTGGCGGAGGGCACCACCAAGAAGGTGGCGTTCTCCCCCGAGGTCGACGGGCCGCTGCTGCTCGGGCGGATCACCGAGCAGGAGTGGGTGGCCGCCATCGCCCAGGGGCTCGCCGGGCTGGTGGAGGACGAGGAGACGGCCTGGTCGCTCGGCACCGCGCTGCTGGAGTCGCCGTTCCACGCCGACCACGACGTGGTCGCGCTGCTGCGCCGGGCCCGCACCCGGGTACCGCTCGTCCTCGTCAGCAACGCGACGACCGGCCTGGAGGCCGACCTGGCCGCGATGGGCCTCACCGACCTCGCCGACGACGTCGTCAGCAGCGCCCGCGTCGGCCTCGCCAAGCCCGACCCGCGCATCCTGGAGCTCGGGGCGGCCCGGGCGGGCGTACGGCCGGAGCGGTGCCTGTTCGTGGACGACAGCCCGGAGAACGTCGCGGCGGCCGCCGCACTGGGCATGCGGGCCGTCCACTTCCGTGCGCCGGCGGACCTGGAGCGCGAGCTGGAGCCGCTGTTCGGGTGAGAGCGCGGCCATGGCTCAGGGGCACCCGGGCGGGTGCCCCTGAGCCGTGTTCAGGCGCGGATCACATCCGGGCGCCCGCCATCGTGCGGCACATCTCGGCACAGCGGCGACACGCCTCCGCGCAGCGCATCATCTGCGGATCGTCCGGCATGGACATACACGCCTCGGCGCACATGTCGCAGGCCTTGGCGCACATCGCGCACATCTCGGCCGACATGGGCGAGCGCCGCATCATCATGTCGGCGCACATGCGGGTCATCTCGGAGCAGTCCATCAGCGCGCGCATGATCTGCATCTGGGCCTGGCCGCCCATCTGCATGCAGGAGCTCATGGTCTCCTCGCAGACGCTGTGGCAGGACATGCACGCCTGGACGCAGTCCTGCATCTCCTTGCTCATGGCCGTCATGGCTCCGGACTGGTGCATGGTCATGGCTCCTCCTGGGGGGTGAGGGGCCCGGGGGCGGGCCCCGTGCACTTCCGTCCTACGCCCCCACGGCCCCGTCCGCCATCGGGGTGCGCTCCTTCGGCCCTACCGGCCCTGTCGCGGAGGTGGCGCCCGGCACGCTCTAGGCGCACCCCACCTCGTTCCCCCGCACCACTTCCGACTCCCGCCCCACCGGCTCCTGCGCCCGCACCTTCCGCACCGTGCGGAAGTCCGCGCCCGCGAGGACCTTCAGGACCGGGCCGAGTCCCGGGGACGGGCGGAGTTCGCTGCCGGGCAGGGCGGCGGCCAGGGACCTGGCCGAGCGGTCCCAGCGGGGGTCGTGGAGGACGACCGTGCGCCGGAGGGTCCGGCCGGGGGCGTCGACCGGGCGGTGGGTCGTACGGAAGCCCGTGGCCGCGAGGGCCTCGTCCACGCGCCTGCCCAGGCCCTTCGTCGTCGTGCCGTTCTCGACCTGGACCCGGATCTGCCGCGGCGCCACCTCCACCGGCACGGCCTCCTCGCGCGGGCTGGGCCCGGGCCGCGGCGGGGTCGTCGCGAGGGGCTTGTCCTCGCGCAGGGACCGGAAGAGGCGTTCCGCCTTCACCGGGTCCCATTTCAGGGTCGAGCCGATGCCCGGGACGGCGAGGCCCATCCGGCCGATCGGCACCGTGGTGAACTCGGAGGAGGCGGGGGAGAAGGTGCGCATCGCCCGGCCCAGGTCGAGGAGTTCGTCCGTGCCGAAGCCGCGGTCCGCGCGGACCGAACCCAGCACGGCCCGCGTCACGTCCCGGAACTTCAGCGGGTTCAGCAGGATCCCGGACGACGTCGCCTGGTCCACCAGTGAGGCCAGGAAGCGCTGCTGACGCTTCATCCGGCCCAGGTCGGAGGAGGCGTCCGCGTGCCGGGAACGGACGTACTGCAGGGCCGCGCCGCCCCGCAGGGTGTGCTCGCCCGGCGCCAGGTCCAGACCCGTGTACGTGTCCCTCAGGGGCTGCGCGGTGCAGATCTTCACCCCGCCCAGCACGTCCACCGTCTTCATGAAGCTGGTGAAGTCCACCTCCAGATAGTGGTCGATCTTCACGCGCGTCATGCTCTCGACCGTGCGCACGGTCAGCTGCGGGCCCCCCTCCGCGTACGCCGCGTTGAGCTTGATGGGGTGGCCGCGGTGCTCGTCGCCGCTGTTCTGGTCGGTGTGCGGAGGTGTCTCGGCGTACGAGTCGCGCGGCAGACTGACCACGCTGGCCCGCTCCCGGTCCTCCGAGATGTGCACGATCATGATCGTGTCGGTGCAGTGGCAGGGCGCGCCGCCGAGCCGGAACCGCCGCCGCTCGGCCTCCGTGATCTTGTCCCGCCCGTCGGTGCCGACCAGCAGGACGTTCATGCCGTGACCGGCCCGCGGCCGGTTCTTCATGTCCTTGAAGGGGTCGACGCGGGCGATGTCCGCATCGAGGCTGGTGACCACGGAGTGCCCGATCCCGGCCGAGGCCAGGACGACGACGGAGAGTGTGGTCGCCGCCCGCATGACCCAGCGGGGACCTCTCCTGCGAACGGGGCGGACCGGGGGGCGCGGCGGTCGGCGCCGGGGCCGGTGCGGTGGGGTGGGCATGACGGGACACCTCCGGGCGACGGCCTGGGCCGTACGGGCCCGGGCGGGGGAGCCGTGAGTACCGTAGGCCCGTACGATCTGTCGCCCGGGGCAGCGCACCCGGCGGGGCGCACCCGTGTCCCCCGTTCGCGGTAACGTGAGCCCCCTATGAACGCCAAGCCCGACGTGCAGCTCCCCGCCGTGTCCGTCATCATGCCCGTCCTCAACGAGGAGCGGCATCTGCGCGGAGCCGTCCAAGCGATCCTCGCGCAGGAGTACGCCGGCGAGATGGAGGTCGTGATCGCCCTCGGTCCGTCCACGGACCGCACGGACGAGATCGCCGCCGAGCTCGTCGCGGAAGACGCGCGCGTCCACACCGTGCCCAATCCCACCGGCCGCACGCCCGCCGCCCTCAACGCCGCGATCAAGGCCTCACGGCATCCGGTCGTGGTCCGCGTCGACGGGCACGGCATGCTCTCCCCGGACTACATCGCCACCGCCGTACGGCTCCTGGAGGAGACCGGCGCGCAGAACGTCGGCGGCATCATGCACGCCGAGGGCGAGAACGACTGGGAGCGCGCGGTCGCCGCCGCCATGACCTCGAAGATCGGCGTGGGCAACGCCGCCTTCCACACGGGAGGACAGGCCGGCCCCGCCGAGACCGTGTACCTGGGGGTGTTCCGGCGCCAGGCGCTGGAGCAGCAGGGCGGGTACAACGAGGAGTTCATCCGCGCCCAGGACTGGGAGCTGAACTTCCGTATCCGGGAGGCCGGCGGGCTGATCTGGTTCTCGCCGGAGCTGAGGGTGTCGTACCGGCCGCGGCCCAGCGTGAAGGCGCTCGCCAAGCAGTACAAGGACTACGGCCGCTGGCGGCACGTCGTCGCCCGCTACCACGAGGGCTCCATCAACCTGCGCTACCTCGCCCCGCCCACCGCGGTCTGCGCGATGGCCGCCGGTCTGGTCGTGGGCGCCGCCGTCACCCCGCTCGGGTTCCTGATCCCCGGCGGATACCTCGCGGCGATCGTCGCGGGATCGGTGCCGGCCGGCAGGGGGCTGCCGCTGAAGGCACGGCTCCGGATACCCGTCGCCCTGGCCACCATGCACATGTCGTGGGGGTTCGGCTTCCTGACCAGCCCGAGGTCGCTGGCGAAGAAGGTCATCGCGTCGCGCCGCCCGGCGGTTCTCAGCAGCTCGTCGAGCTGACCACCGCCGGACGGCACCAGGGCCCGGACTACCAGGTGTAGTTCGGGTCCACGTGCATGCACTGCGTGTCGTCGGCGCCGTTCATCGCCTGCGCCGACTTGGGCGTCGTGTTGTCGTCCTCGTCCTTCTCCGGCGCCTCGTACTTGGTGCCGGACCGCCAGTCGCCGCCCACGTAGAGCGTGATGCCGGAGACGTCGGTGGACTTCTTCACCTGGCTCGCCGGAATGCCGAGGGCCTTGGCGACCCGCTGCGCGTCGGCCTGGAGGTCGGCGCTCGGGTAGCGGATCACCGTGGTCTCCTCGGAGGAGGCCGCGGAGGTGTCCGCGACGGCCTCGGTGAAGCCCTTGTCCTTCAGCAGCTCGGTCACCGCGGTCGCCCGGCCGGAGACGGGGGCATAGGTGCCCGTACGGGTGCTGTTGTGCACCTGCACCGCGATCTCCCCGTCCGCGGCGGCCGTGTCCGTGACCGTCGGCGAGGGGCTGGCGGTGGTCTTCTTCTCGTCCTTGCCGTCGAGCGCTATGTCCTCGCGCACCAGCCGGAACAGCTTCGTGGCGTCCTCGGTGGGCACCACCCGCCCGGTCTGCACGGTGTCGTACGCGTTCGGCATCGTCGTCATCGTGATGCGCTCGGTGGGCACCTTCTGCAACTCGCCCGCCAGGTCGTACATCTTGGTGATGGTGCCCAGGCCGTCGTCGACGGTGATCGCCTTCGTGGCCGCCTCGGCGAGCTTGCGCAGCTTGTTGGGGTTGGTCAGCTTGGCGTTGGCGCGCAGCTCGCGGACCATCGAGTTCATGTACATGTGCTGCGCCTTCGCGCGGGCGAGGTCGGTGTCGTCCTCGAAGCCGTAGCGGGTGCGCAGCCACTGCAGGGCCTGCTTGCCCTTGATGGAGTGGGTGCCCTCCTCCAGCTTCAGACCGGAGCCCTTGCCGGTGCTGGTGTGCGAGTAGACGTTGGCGTCCACGCACACCGGGACGCCGCCGATGGCGTCCGCCATCGACACCACACCCGAGAAGTCGATCATCATGAAGTGGTCGATGTGGATGTCGGTGAGCTTCTCCCAGGTGGCCACCGTGCAGCCCGGGCCGCCGCGGCCCAGCGACTCGTTGGTCATCGTCCGGGTGCTCGCCGCGTACGTCTTCTTCGTGTCCGGGTCCGTGCACTTGGGGATGTCGACGAGCGTGTCGCGCGGCATGCTCACCACGGACATGTTGCTGCGGTCCGCCGAGACGTGCAGCAGCATCTGGACGTCCGCGAGCGGGGTGCCGCCGTACGTGTCCCGCGCGCCGCCCAGCTTCTGGTTCTCCGCGGTGTCCCGCGCGTCCGAGCCGATCAGCAGGATGTTCAGCGCGGTCTGCCCGGCCGCGTTGGCCTGCGTCTTGGCCGCGCGGTCCTTGGCGTCGCCGAGGTTGAGGTCGTCGCTCTTGATGTTGGCGTTGAGGTGCTCGTAGTAGAGGTATCCGGCCCCCGCGCCGCCGAGTATGACCACCGCCAGCACGGTCGCCGACCAGCGCAGGACACGCCGTCTGCGCCGCTTGCGGTCCCCGCCGCGGTCGCCTCTGAGGCCGCCGCCGTCCGCCGCGTCCTTGTCCACCGGTGTCAGGGACATCGTGTCCTCGACCGGCGGCACCTCACCCCGTACCCCGCTTGTCGTCGCCAATTCCCCTGCCCCTCCCCGCCGTGCGCCTGACACGGGCCCGTCCCGCGTCAAGTCAGACGCACGACGGGCCCGTAGGGTTACCTACTTGGCGCACTCGACCTTGTCCGCGGTGGACTTCTGGACCGAGTCCGGCACCTCCGTCGCCGCCGTGAGCGAGACGCCCGCGCCCTTGAAGTCCTTGCCCAGCGTCAGCGTCATCGTCGGCAGACCCTGGGCGTTCTCGACGCTCTCACCCGGCTTCAGCGCCGTCCCGGGCAGCCCCATGATGGCGGCGAGCCTGCGAGCCTGGTCCGCCTGGTCCGGGTCGTACTCGAGTGTCGTCCTGCTCAGTTCCTTCGGCGCGTTGCCCGCGTTCTCGGACTTCGTCACGCCCTCATCATTCTGCAGCCAGTTAAGAGTCTCCTGTGCGCTGCCGGCCGCGGCTCCGCCGTTCATGATCCGCACGCGGACCTCGGAGGCCGCGGACTTGGTGCCCTTGAGCCGGGCCTCGGCCTCGGCGGCGGCCGCGTCCTTGGACGCCTTCGCCTTCTTCTTCACCTCGGTGAAGGAGACAT
The DNA here is from genome assembly GCF_042895685.1 of Streptomyces sp. NPDC001381. Classification (NCBI taxonomy): domain Bacteria; kingdom Bacillati; phylum Actinomycetota; class Actinomycetes; order Kitasatosporales; family Streptomycetaceae; genus Streptomyces; species Streptomyces sp. NPDC001381. Next base: position 140,558 of record NZ_JBIAWO010000014.1, read on the forward strand.
CGTCCTTGATCATCTGGAAGACGGTGGGCGCGGTGCTGTCGTTGAGGACGACCGTCGCCTTGACCTTCTCCGCCGGATTGTCGACCACCGGGACGGTGGTGAAGGTCAGGTTCTTCACGTTGAGCTTGCCGAGCTCCAGGCCCAGGTCCTTGAGCTTGCCGATGCTGTCCAGCTGGGAGTCGACGGTCAGCGCCTTGGTGCCCGCCTCCGCCAGGTCGATCATCTTGGTGGGGCTGGTCAGCGTGTCGTTCGACTTCAGCTTGCGCATCAGCGAGCTGAGGAACTGCTGCTGCAGCTGAATCCGGCTCAGGTCGCCGCCGAAGCCCACCGAGTGCCGGGTGCGCAGGAAGGCCAGCGCCTGCTCGCCCTCGATGGTGTGCGTGCCCTTGGACAGCTTCAGGTGCGAGTCCGGGTCGTCGATGTCCTTGGCCAGGCACACCTCGACGCCGCCGACGGCCGAGGTCAGCGTCTTGACCGCGTTGAAGTCGGCCACCATGAAGTTGTCCGCCTGGATGCCGGTCAGCTCGGTGACCGTGCGCACGGTGCAGCTCGGCGTGCGCTCCTCCTGGCCGAGGCTCGTGTTGAAGCGGACGCCCTCCTCGCCCTTGATGACCTTGGTGGTGCCGTCCTCCATCGTGGTCGGGCAGTCCGGGATGTCCACGATCAGGTCGCGCGGAATGCTCAACGCGGTCGCGTTCGTACGGTCCTTGGAGACGTGCAGCAGGATCGTGGTGTCCGCGTGGCCGACGCTGTCGGTGTCGCCGTAGCCCTTGTTGCCGGAGCCGGTGCGCTTGTCGGTGCCGATCAGCAGGATGTTGATCGCCTTGTCCTTGCTGAAGCCACCGGTGCTCGCGCCGTCGTCGGAGACGGCCGTGATGTTGTCGTTGAGGTGCTCGAGGTAGAGATAGGCCGCGGCGGCCGTACCGACGAGCACGAAGGCCATCGTCCCGCCGGTCCACAGCAGGATCTTCTTCGTCTTCGACTTCTTCTTCACCGGCCGGCGTCCGCGCCGGTTCGGCAACGGCTCCTCCGGCACGCCCCGCCGGCGCCGCGGCCCCGGAACCCGGTCCGCCGCCTCCGCCGGTGACTCCCGGTCCGGCGGTGCCGCCGTGCGGCCGCGCGCCGCGCCCGGGGCCCCGGCCGGTGTCTTCGTACGGGAGGCGGCTCTGCGGGGTCCGGGAACCGCCGACTGCGGTGCGGAAGGGGTCAGTCGCAGTTCGTATTCGCCGGTGTCCGGATTGAGCACCCACTGGTCTGCGGGATCGATGTCGTCCGCCCGCCCACGGCCTTGCGCGTCCACGGTTTCCGAATCCTCCGTCGGGGCCACGCGGCGCCTTTCCCCCTCAAAAGGCGCTCGGGTCGTCAAGGTCACTCAGTCTCACTCGGTCATTCAGTGCACGACCCCAGGACGGACCTCGCGGCCGGGTGCACCGGATCGCTCACACTATCCGCCCAGTTCAACGTGGAGCGACGGCCGTGACAAATTCCACGTCCCTACAACCGGGCAATCCGCCCCATTTCTTTGGACCGGGGTTCGTCGCGGCCATGCGACTTGGCAAGCGCTTTACCCGCAGCCGTCGTCGGCGGCGGTGTTTCCGCGGAACGTCGGCGCCGGTGGCGTGGGGGAGGCGGTCCGCAGTCCGTACGGTCCGTGATCGCCCGACTCCGCAGAGCCCGATTTCATGGGAAGTCGGTGAGAAACCCGCACCGGGCCGTCGGTGCGCAGCTGTTCGAAGAGTTTTTCCGCCTCCGGCTGCACGAGTTGGTCGCGATTGGCGTTGTAGACGTACGACTCCCGCGGAACGGTCAGGAATTGCACCTGTTCGGTGGGAATGTCGCGCAGGCCGCGCACGAGTTCGTAGAGTCCGCGCAGACTCGCCAGATCCGGGTCGGTGGTGAGAGAGGACGTGGCCGCGTCCAGCACCGGATACAGCTTCACCGGATTCAGCAGGATGTCGTTGCTCTGCACCTTGTCGACGAGCGCCGCGAGAAACCGCTGCTGCCGGTCCATCCGCTCGGTGTCGCTGCCGTTCCCGAGGGACTTGCGGGCGCGGACGTACCCGAGCGCCTGCTCCCCGTCCAGCGTCACCCTCCCCGCGGGCAGCCGCAGCTTGGCGGCCCGGTCGACGATGGGCTCCGGCAGGCACACCTGGACTCCGTCGACGGAGTCGACCAGGTCCTTGAACCCGCTGAAGTCGACGACGACGTGATGGTCGATCCGCACCCCGGTCAGCTTCTCCACCGTCCGGATGGTGCAGGCCGAACCCCCCGTCTCGAAGGCGTAGTTGAACATCGCGAACATGGGCTCGCCGCGCGTCCCGTCCCGCCGCCGGCAGGCCGGCACGTCCACCATCAGATCGCGCGGAAGGGACACGGCGGTCGCGCTGTGCCGTCCGCCGGACAGATGCAGCAGGATCGTGGTGTCCGACCGCTCGGTGCCCGAGTCCGTCCCGTACTGGCCGTTGTCGGCCCCGGCCCGCGAGTCCGACCCGATCAGCAGTACGTTCTGCGCGTCCTTCACCAGCGCGGTCGGCCGCTCCTTCGCGTACCGCGCGAGCTCCGCCGCGGCCGCCTCGTCGGGCGTGATGTTCCCGTCGAGCTTCGCGTACAGCACCCACCCGACCACCCCGCTCCCCACGAGCAGCAGCGCCACGGCACCCGCCCCGTACGCCACCCACCGCCGGCGCCGCCGTACCAGCCCCCGCCCGTCGGCGGAGGCCCCGGCTCCCGGCCCCAGAGGCCGGCGTATGTCCGAGGAACCGCTCACGTCCGGCTCACCCCCTCCCGCGTCCGGTCGGTCGTACGAGCGTGTCGCGCTGCTCCTACGACGATCCCCCGCCCCGCCCCGCCCCGCGGCCGGGACTGACCCGACCGGGTGAACCCCGCACGGTCGGCGTGGCCTCGGGAGCGCCGGTCACGGCAAGTCAGCCCGTCCGGCGTTTGAGGACGAGGCCCGTTCAGGGCCGAAGCGGGGGCCTGGGGGCGGCAGCCCCCAGCGGGACCGAAGGGGCGGAGCCCCTGGGGACGGGACGGGAAGGGGCGGCGGGGGCGAACCCTTCCGGCACCCCCGCGGCCAGCGGCCCGCGGCCCACCGCCCTACCTGGCGGTAGCCGTGACCCGCTCACTCTCGATCCGCTTGGCCACGGCCTCCTCCCCCGCCTCCCCCAGATTCCGGCACAGCACCACGGACCCGCCGCTCGCCAGAGGCGCGTAGAGCCCGGCGCTCAGACCGTCCCAGGTGTCGTACGGCAGCCCGGACAGCAGCCGCGCCCCGGGCCCCGTCAGCCCCAGCCCTCCCGCCCCGGCCCGCGCCCGCTCCACGATCTCCGCCCCGGTGTACTCCGCCCCGGCCACGACGAGCGCGGGCGCCTCGGGGTCGACAGGGGCGTACGGCACGAAGCGGTCGCCGTACGTCGGGACCTCCACGGCGTAGTCGGCGTACCCGTCCGGCGGCGCCGGCACGAACCGCCGCCCCAGCGGGGCGAGCGAGAGCGCGTACCGGTCCCCGCCGCACGCGAGCCCCGCCTCGAACCGCCCCGGCCCGGCCACGACGAAGTCCGCCCGCGCCGGATCCCCGTCCACGTCCGCGACCACCCCCACCGACGCGCACGCCAGCAGCCACACCGCGGTCTGCCAGTGCGCGGGCAGCAGCAGCGCGACCCGGTCACCGGGTTCGGCGGACATCCCGTCCTGGAGGAGGTTCGAGGTCTTGGCCACCCAGTTGGCGAAGGTGGCCACGGACAATTCGACCCGCTCGCCCGTGGCGTCGTCGTAAAAAGTCACCAGGGGGCGCGCGGGATCCGCGGCGAGCGCGGATCGCAGCAGGTCGGCAGGGGTGCGATCGGTGGCGTTCACCCGCGCAAGCGTACGCGCCGGGCCGCCGCCGCACCCACCACCGGGCCACCGGTTCGGCCGAACGACGGGCGCTCGCGCGGCCACCGGTTCGGCGGAACACGTCCGACGGCCCGTCACATCACCGATGGACAGATATGTATGACTATGTCCAGGATCGTTCGCATGCGTGGATTGCTTGCTACTTCGATCGGTGTCACCTGCGCGGCCGCCCTCGCCCTGCCACTGACGTCGCCCGCCACGGCGGCGGCAGTGCGACCGGCGCCGACCGCGGAGGCCGGCACCGCCGACACCAGAGCCTCGTCCCTCCCCGGCAGCACCCAGTCGCTGCCCCTCACCCCCCTCGCCCGCGACCGCACGCTCGGCCGCGCCGACCAGGGCCTGCCCCGCCGTGACGTGCGGCGCTTCTCCCTCCTCGGCGTCGTCTGGGACGACCCGGACGACGAACTGCACGGCCGCGTCCAGGTGCGCACCCGGCCGGCGGGCGGCAACGCCTGGTCCGGCTGGCAGGACGTGGAGACCCACAACGCCGACCACGGCGCCGACCCCGGCACCGCCGAACGCTCCTCGGGCCATGTCCGCGGCGCCACCGCCCCCTTGTGGGTCGGCGACTCCGACGGCGTCGAGGTCCGCGTCCACCCCGACACCCGCAGCCGTACGGAGGAGACGGGCCGGGGAGTCCGTACGCTCTCCGCCCCCGCCCCGCTGCCGGCCGGCCTGCGTCTGGAACTGGTCGACCCCGGTGCCGCCGCCCCCGCGCACGTCCCGGTGGGACCGCCGCGCAGCCGGGCCCTGCCGGCCGCCGCAACCGCGGCCCCGGCCACCCGCGAGGCCGTGGCCGCCTCCGCCGCCAACGCGGACCTCGCCCCCCTCGGTGCCGCGGAGATCCCCGCCCTGAACCGCGAGCAGACCCGGCGGGAGCTTGTCTCCCCGCGCGGCGGCGACTTGACGAAGAAGAAGAAAAAGCGGGCGAATCCCTACATCGGCCCGCGGCCGACCATCGTCACGCGGCGCGGCTGGGGTGCGGACGAGACGATGCGGGAGACGGGCTTCCGCTACACGACGACGGTCAAGGCGGCCTTCGTGCACCACACGGCGACGGGCAACAACTACAAGTGCTCCCAGGCCCCGTCCGTCATCCGCAGTATCTACCGCTACCACGTCAAGAGCATGGGCTGGCGCGACATCGGCTACAACTTCCTCATCGACAAGTGCGGAACCATCTACGAGGGCCGCGCCGGCGGGGTGACGAAGGCCGTCATGGGCGCCCACACCCTCGGTTTCAACACCAACAGCATGGGGATCGCCGTCCTCGGCACGTACACCTCCGCCAAGCCCAACTCGGCCACGGTCAAGGCGATCGCCCGTCTGACGGCATGGAAGCTCGGCCTCTTCGGGGCCAATCCGAAAGGAAAGACATACCTGAAGTCCGGGGGTGGCAATCTCTACGCAAAGGGAAAGAACGTACGACTGAATGTGATCTCCGGCCATCGGGACGGCTTCGCCACGGAATGCCCCGGCAAGCAGCTCTACGGCAAGCTCGGCTCGGCCCGCTCGACCGCGGCGTCCTACCAGGGCCGCTGAGCGGGGGAGAGGACCGGGAGTTCCGGGGGCCGGGGGAGGCCCCCGGAGTGACCGCACCGGTCCCGGCAGGGCCGGACGCACCCGAACGGCCGGAGACACATCCAGGTGGGGGCACATTTCATCAGCCGTCGGGGGGACAGTCCCCTCGGGACTGGGACGGAACACCGCACGGCCTGGAAAGCGCCACACGACGGTCTGCATACACTGGCCGGTCGAATGACAGTTCGGCCGGTCCCGGCAGGAAGCAGAGACGAAGGTGACAGAAGCGATCCTCCTGGTCGGCGGCAAGGGCACCCGGCTGCGCCCGCTCACGGTGCACACGCCCAAGCCCATGGTCAGGGCGGCGGGGGTGCCGTTCCTCACGCACCAACTGGCGCGGGCGAAGGCGGCGGGCGTGGACCACATCGTCCTCGCGACGAGTTATCTGGCGGAGGTCTTCGAACCGTACTTCGGCGACGGCTCGTCCCTGGGCCTCCACATCGAGTACGTGACGGAGGAGGAACCCCTCGGCACGGGCGGCGCGATCCGCAACGTGGCGTCCCGGCTGCACTCGGCCCCCGACGACCCGGTGCTGGTCTTCAACGGCGACATCCTCACGGGCCTGGACATCAGACGGCTGGTGGCCACCCACGAGGCGACGTCGGCGGACGTGTCGCTGCACCTCACGAAGGTGACGGACCCCCGGGCCTACGGCCTGGTCCCCACGGACGGGACGGGCAAGGTCCTGGCGTTCCTGGAAAAGCCGCAGACCCCCGAGGAGATCGTCACCGACCAGATCAACGCGGGCGCGTACGTCTTCCGGCGCTCGGTCATCGACACCATCCCGCTGGGCCGCCCCGTCTCGGTGGAACGCGAGACGTTCCCCGACCTCCTCTCCGCCGGGGCCCACCTCCAGGGCATGGTCGACTCCACCTACTGGCTGGACCTCGGCACCCCCGCGGCCTTCGTACGGGGCTCGGCGGACCTCGTCCTCGGCCGCGCCCCGTCGCCGGCGGTCCCCGGCCGCTGCGGCGACCGTCTGATCCTCCCGACCGCCAGGGTCGCGGCGGACGCCAAGCTGACGGGCGGCACGGTGGTCGGCGAGGGCGCGTTCGTGGCGGAGGGCGCGAGGGTCTTCGGCTCCACGATCCTCCCCGGCGCCGTCATCGAACCGGGCGCCGTCATCACCGACTCCCTCATCGGCACCCGCGCCCGCGTGGGCGAACGCTCCGTCCTCACCGGCACGGTCATCGGCGACGGCGCCGTGGTCGGCCCCGACAACGAACTCCGCGAGGGCGCGAGGATCTGGTGCGACGCCCGGATCCCGGCAGGAGCGGTCCGCTTCTCCTCGGACCAGTAGTCCTGGCCCGTCCGGTGCCCTGCATCCCGTCCGGCGTGTGAGGACGAGGCCCGTCCGGGGCTGAAGCGGGGCCTGGGGGCGCAGCCTCCAGCGGGGCACGGGGCGGGGCCCCGGGAAGGGCAAGGGCAAGGGCGGCGGGGGCGAGGACCCCGAGGCCCGCCCCCCACCCTTCACAACGCCCCGATGTCCCCCCGCCGCATCCGCGGAGCCCTCCGCTCCGGCACCCGCCCGCTCAGCAGGATCAGCCGAGCCGCCCGGTGCCGCTGTCCCGCATACGGCTCCAGCAACTCCAACATCACCGCGTCGTCCGCGTCCCGGTCCCCAGCCAGCGCCCACCCCACGATCCCCGGCAGATGAAGATCCCCCACGGTCACCGCATCCGCCGCCCCATGACTGCGCTGGACCGTCTCCGCCGACGTCCACGGCCCGATCCCCGGCACGACCTCCAACCGGGCCCGCGCCTCCTCCGCCGGCATCCGCACCGCCTCCTCCATCCGCCCCGCCACCCGCACGGCCCGCAGAATCGTCGAGGCCCGCTTGTTGTCGACGCCCGCCCGATGCCACTCCCACGACGGAATCAACGCCCACGTCCGCGCCGCGGGCATCACCCACAGCCGCCCACCCGCCGCAGGCCCCGGCGCCGGCTCCCCGAACTTCCGCACCAGCGACCGCCACGCCCGATAGGCCTCGTCGGTCGTGACCTTCTGCTCCAGAATCGACGGGATCAACGACTCCAGCACCAGCCCGGTCCGCGTCAGCCGCAACCCCGGCCGCCGGTGCCGCGCCACCGCCACCACCCGGTGCCGCGGCACGAACGCCTCCGGCTCATCGGCCGCCCCGAGCAGCTCGGGCAACTGCTCCAGCAGCCACTCCGCCCCGGGTCCCCACGCCTCTCCGCGCACGGCGCCCTCACCGGGCAGCACCGAGACCCGCAGGGTCCCGGGCCCGACGGGCGTCAGACTGGCCCGCCACACCGACCCGTCGGGCATCGCCCGGAACGTCGGATCCCCGGCCCCGCGCCGCAGAGGCCCCAGCACCAGCCCCAGATCGACCGGCCCCTCCGGCACCCACTCCCGCACGAGCCTCCGCACAGCCGCAGCCGCAGCCTCGCGCGCGGGCCGAGGCACTCCGCCGGAAACCCCACCACGAGCCCCGCCAGGCACACCGACATGCCCCCCGCGCACGGTCGTACGCGTGGGCCGGGGAGCGAATCGTCCTGACACGGCTATCGTCCTGACACGGCTGAGGTCCTGGGGGAATCCACAGGGACCCTACGAGAGTACGAGGGTCCCCACGAGAGCGGGCGTACCGGGACCGGTGCCGTTCACCGCACCTCGATGAACGCCTCCACCTCCCGCGCCGCCCGGGCCCGAGGCTCCTCCGCCGCATGCCCGACCGCCACCGCCCCCATCGGATCCCACTCCCGCGGCAGCCCCAGCACCTCCCGCACCACGTTCCGGCAGAACATCGTCGACGACACCCACGCCGACCCCAGCCGCTCCCCGGCCAGCGCCACCAGGAAGTTCTGCACCCCGGCCCCGGCCGCGACGACGAACATCTCCCGCTCGGCCCCGTCCCGCCGCGGGTCCCCGTACGTGTGCGACCCGTCCATCACCAGGCACGGAACCACCAGGTACGGCGCATGCCGCAGCACGTCGCCCCGCCGTATCCGCTTGGCGATCGACTCCTCGGACTTCCCGTCCCGCCGCAGATCCGCGACCCACGCGTCCCGCATCGCGTCCAGCAACCGCGTCCGCGCCCGCGCCGACTCCAGCAGCACGAACCGCCACGGCGTCGTGTGATGCGGCGCCGGCGCCGTCACCGCCGCGGCGACCGCCCGCCGCACCGCCCCGGGGTCCACCGGCTCGTCGGTGAAGGACCGCACCGTCCGCCGCTGGGTCACCGCCAGCCGCACCGCCTCGGACGTCCCGAGCCGGAACATGTCCTCCCGCGCCCCCCGCACCAGCGCCCGCGCCCCGTCGCCGGCCTCGTCGCCCACGACATGGGGCAGCCCCCGCACCACGGCGACCGGCAGTCCGGCCGCCTTGCCCTTGACCAGATCCCCGGCCGCCGCCAGCTCGTCCGCCGTCGCGACGACCGTCGCGCTCAGCGGATTGCCGTACGCGTCCGTGCCCCCGCGCAGATCGTCCAGCACCCGCACCCCGGCGGCGCCGATCGCCACGTCCGTGAGGCCCGCGCGCCAGGGCCGCCCGAAGGTGTCGGTGACCACGACACCGACGTCGACACCGAGCGCGTCCCGCAGCCCGTCCCGGATCGCCCGCGCGGACGCGTCCGGATCCTCGGGCAGCAACAGCACCGTCCCCGCGGGGGTGTTGGAGGCGTCGACGCCCGCCGCGGCCATGATCAGCCCCTGCCGGTTCTCGACGATCCGCAGCGCCCCGCGCCGCGCCACGACCCGTACGGTCTCGGCGTCGATCGCGGCCTCCCGGTCGTCCGCCCGTACGACGCGCCCCTCGGCCTTGGACACGATCTTCGACGTCACCAGCAGCACGTCCCCGTCGGCCAGGCCGGGCTCGGCGGCGGCTATCAGCTTGGCGAGGTCGTCCCCGGCCTGCACCTCGGGCAGCCCGGCCACGGCCCAGACCCGGTACCCCCTCTCGGCCGGCCCGCTCACGCCGTCCGCACCTCCTCCGCCAGCGTCAGCGCCTCCCGGGCCATCCGCGCGGTCGCGTCGGGATCGCTCATCATCAGCGGGACGGCCCGGCAGCGGATGCCGGCCGCCTCGATCCGCTCCACGGACGCCGCGTCCACGCTGTCCACGAGCCAGCCGTCGAGCAGCCCGGAGCCGTAGTGCTCGGCGACCGCCGCGGCCGTCGACTCCACGCCGACCGCCGCGAGCACCTTGTCGGCCATGCCCCGCACGGGCGCGTCCCCGACGATGGGGGACAGGCCCACCACCGGCACCCCGGCCTCGGCGATCGCCTCGCGGATGCCGGGCACCGCGAGGATCGTGCCGATGGAGACGACCGGGTTCGACGGCGGGAACAGCACCACGTCCGCCGCGGCGATCGCCTCGAGCACGCCGGGCGCCGGCTTCGCCTGCTCGGCCCCGACCGGCACGACCGCCTCCGCCGGTACCGATGCCCGCAGCCGCACCCAGTACTCCTGGAAGTGGATCACCTTGCGCTCCCCCGAGCCGGCGGCCGAGCCGCTGTCGGGCAGCGTGACGGCCACATGGGTCTCGACCCGGTCGTCCGTCATCGGGATCAGCCGTACGCCGGGCTTCCACCGGTCGCACAGCGCCTCGGTGACCGCGCTCAGCGGATACCCGGCGGCGATCATCTGCGTCCGCACGATGTGGGTGGCGAAGTCCCGGTCACCCAGCCCGAACCACTCCGGCCCCACGCCGTACGCGGCGAGCTCCTCCTTCAGGTGGAAGGTCTCGTCGGCCCGCCCCCAGCCCTGCTCCTCGTTGATGCCGCCGCCCAGCGTGTACATCACGGTGTCGAGGTCCGGGCAGACCTTCAGCCCGAAGAGATGGATGTCGTCGCCGGTGTTGCCGATGACCGTGATGTCCGCGTCCGGCACGGCCCGCTTCAGACCACGCAGGAACCGGGCACCGCCGATGCCGCCTGCCAGAACCACAATGCGCATGGGAGCCAGTCTCGCAGGCCGCCGTGACGACCCGCCGGGCGGTTGTGGACAACCGCCCGCCCGTGGACAACCCGGCCACCCGTACGGGGCACGCCCCGGCACCCTCTAGGCGGTGACGGCGTCCACCTCGTCGTAGGTGTCGCGGGCGGTGCAGGCGAGGACGGGTTCCGCGGCCGGGACGAGCCGGGACGGGGAGCGCATCGGCATCTCGGTCAGGCCGGGGAAGTAGACGTGCAGGCTCACCGCCGGCTCCAGCGCGTCGTTGACCACCTCGTGCGCGTACCCCGGAGCGAACACCCGCTGCGCGCCCGCCCCCAGCACCCGGTTGCCCCGCTCCGTGCGCTCGGTCAGCTCGCCGTCCAGAACGGTCAGCACACCGGAGGAGGGGCCGTGGTCGTGGAGTCCGCTGCCCTGTCCTGGCACCCAGGACAGCAGCCACACCTCGTAGCCCGGGCCGGTGCGCAGCCGGTGGTACCAGCGGGTCGTCGCGTCGTAGCGGACCAGGTGCTCCCACTGGGCGCGGTCGGCGGCGACGGAGCGGGCCAGGCCGACGAACTCGGCCACGGTGACCGGGTGCTCCCGGGGGGCCTGGAGGAGGTGGGGGACTTCGAGGATGTCGCCCGCGATCTGCAGGTCGCTGTCGCTGTTCATGGGATGGGGTGTTCCTCGCGGAAGGAGTGGGGGGTGGCTGGGTGTCACGGACCGTCCGCCCGGATCACGGACGGGACAGGGGCGCCCTGGTGCGGGCGGAGGGAAACGGCAGCCGAGTCGCGGTGGACTCAGGAGGGGCAGCCGGAGCGCGTTGGGCTCAACAGCTGGAACAGCAACAACAGCTACAGCGAGCGCGGGCAGCACCGTGGGACCCGGCCGAGCGGGTCGAGGTGAGTGCCGAGTTCGCGAGCATGCCCACTAGGACATCGGTTCACACCTGTCAGTGTCAACTCGACGCCCGATATGTGGGACGTGGTTCACCTCAACCGGTGCATCTGCGAGGTGAAAGGTTTGTGCACGCGGACTCCGGGACACAAGGCGCACAAGCCGGGCGCGTAAGCCGTTGTGATCCCGTGATCCGACTGTGATCCAGTTCGCTTCCGCGCACGTGTCGCAACGGGATCGAACGTCTGGGCGTCCTTCTTCGTACAAGCGCTGCGCGGGGCCCGAGGCCCTCCGGGGCTTCATCTGCTTGTCAAGGTTTATGGCGATTTGAACACTTACCGCACGGCCTTGGTTCCGCAGAGTGAATAAGGGGCCCAATAGCAGATCTCGGCTTGACTCGCCCGGAGCAGCACACTTGTAATTTCACTCGTGTCGTTCAGCCGACATCGGTAATGGGCCATGCCGCCGACATCGGTTTACGGCCACGTACACGGGGACGCGAAAAGACAGAGCGAGGGGCGCACATGACCGAGCTGGTGCAGCAACTGCTGGTCGACGACGCGGGCGAGGAACTCGGCTGGCAGGAGCGCGCACTGTGCGCCCAGACCGACCCCGAGTCCTTCTTCCCCGAGAAGGGCGGCTCGACCCGCGAGGCCAAGAAGGTCTGTCTCGCCTGCGAGGTCCGCTCCGAATGCCTCGAGTACGCCCTCGCCAACGACGAGCGCTTCGGCATCTGGGGCGGCCTGTCCGAGCGGGAGCGCCGCAGGCTGAAGAAGGCCGCCGTCTGAAGATCGCCCCTCGCGGGCGGACGAGGCTCCCAACGGCCCGTCGCAGGTGGGTTGTCCACAGGCGGCGGGCCGCCGTCGTGCCCAGCCGATAGTGTGGTCGCTCGTCCGAGACACCCCGCCGCCCCCACGCGGCGCAGGCGTCCACCACAGTCCATCGAACCGGGGCCCGTACCTCGATGTCCGTGCACAGCCACACGGCAGCCCACCACGACGCTGCCACTGCCGGGTTTGACCCGTCCCGCCCGCCCGAGTTCCCGCGTCATGTCGTCACCGCGGTCCTCGTCTCCCACGACGGTGCCCGCTGGCTGCCCGACGCGCTCGCCGGGCTGCTCGGCCAGGAGCGCCCCGTCCAGTTCGTCATGGCCGCCGACACCGGCAGCTCGGACGACTCCGCGCACCTGGTCACCGAGGCCCTCGGCGACGACCGCGTGCTGCACCTCGCCCGGCGCACCGGTTTCGGCCAGGCCGTCGAGGAGGCCAACCGCACCGCCCCCGTCCTCACCCCCGAGGAACTGCCCTACCTGAAGCGGCCGAGCGGCTGGGACCCCGTCACGCGCACGTGGCGCGACGACACCTACGACATGCCGGAGCTGCCGCACGGAGAGCCCGTCCAGTGGCTGTGGCTGCTGCACGACGACTGCGCCCCCGAACCCGACGCCCTGGCCGAACTGCTGCGCGTCGTGGACAACGAACTCGAACTGGGCCGCGACGACGTCGCCGTCGTCGGCCCCAAGCTGCGCGGCTGGTACGACCGCCGCCAGCTCCTCGAGGTCGGCGTCACCATCGCCCCCTCCGGCCGCCGCTGGACCGGCCTGGACCGCCGCGAGCAGGACCAGGGACAGCACGACCACGTCCGGCCCGTGCTGTCCGTGTCCACCGCCGGCATGCTCGTCCGCCGCGACGTCTTCGAGGAACTCGGCGGCTTCGACCGCCGGCTCCCCCTCATGCGCGACGACGTCGACCTGTGCTGGCGCGCCACCGCCGCCGGCCACCGCGTCCTCATCGCCCCCGACGCCGTCGTACGGCACGCCGAGGCCGCCTCCCGCGAGCGCCGCGCCGTCGACTGCGCGGGCCGCACCACGGCCTCCCCGCACAAGGTCGACAAGGCCGGCGCGGTCTACACCCTCCTCGTCAACAGCCCTACGGCCCTGCTGCCCTGGGTCCTGCTGCGCCTGGTCCTCGGCACCCTGCTGCGCACGCTCGCCTACCTCGTCGGCAAGGTCCCCGGCCAGGCCGTCGACGAGATCCGCGGCCTGCTGGGCACCCTGCTGCGGCCCGAGCGGATCGTCGCCGGGCGGCGCAGGCGCGGCGCACCGCGGGTCGACAGGGGCGAGCTCAGGCCGCTGTTCCCGCCGCCCGGCGCGACCGTGCGGGCCACCGTCGAACAGGTCGCCGGCAACCTCTTCGGCGCCTCCGACACCGAGACCCCCGGCGGCGCCGGACGGCACGGCGGCGGAATGGAGTCCGGGCCCGGCGGCGACGACGCCGACTTCCTGGAGATCGAGCAGTTCGCCCGGCTCAAGCGCATCGCCCGCAAGCCCGGCCCGGTCCTCTTCCTCGTCCTGCTGCTCGTCTCCCTCGTCGCCTGCCGCAACCTCCTCGGCGGCGGCGCGCTCGCGGGCGGCGCCCTGCTGCCCGCCCCGGCCGACGCCTCCGAGCTGTGGTCGCGCTACCTCGACGCCTGGCATCCGGTCGGCGCGGGCGGCACCCCGTCCGCCCCGCCCTACCTCGCGATCGTCGCGGCCTTCGCCACCCTGCTGTTCGGCTCGACCGGCCTCGCCCTGACCGTGCTGCTCGTCTGCTCGGTGCCACTGGCCGGGCTCACCGCCTACTTCGCCTCCCGCCCCCTCGTCGAGTCCCGCCTCCTGCGCGCGTGGGCCGCCGTCGTCTACGCCTTCCTGCCCGCCGCCACCGGCGCCCTCGCCGGCGGCCGCGTCGGCACCGCCGTCCTGGCCGTCCTGCTGCCGCTCATCGCCCGCGCGGGCGCCGCCGCGAGCGGCCTGACCCACACCTCGGGCGCCCGCGGCAGCTGGCGTGCCACCTGGGCGTACGCCCTGCTGCTGACGATCACCACGGCGTTCACGCCGATCGTCTGGCCCCTCGCGCTCGTCCTCGGCCTCGCCGTCCTGGCCGTGCGCCGCACCGACATCACCGCCTACGGCCTGCGCTTCCTGGCCCAGCTCGGCACGCCCCTGCTGGTCCTCGCGCCCTGGTCGCTGTCCCTGCTCCCGTTCGGCTTCTTCACCCAGGCCGGACTGGACTTCGGCCCGTCCACCGCCTCCGCGCTCGACCTGCTCGCCGCCAGCCCCGGCGGGCCCGGCACCGTCGACGGGCTGATGCTCATCGGCATCGTCCTGGCCGCGCTCGCCGCCCTGCTGCGCGGAGAGCGTCAGTTCGGCATCTGGACGGCCTGGGCGGTCGCCCTGGTGGCCCTCGTCTTCGCGGTCCTGTCCAACGGCTCCACCTGGGCCGGACCCGCCACCCTCGTCTACGGCCTCGCGCTCCTGGCCGCCGCCGTCATCGGCGCCGACGGCGCACGCACGCGTGTCGCCGAGCAGAACTTCGGCTGGCGCCAGCCGGTCGCCGCCCTCATCGCCTTCGCCTCCGCCGCGGGCCCCCTGCTGCTCGCCGCCGGCTGGATGATCGGCGGCGCCGACGGCCCCCTGGAGCGCCGCGACCCCGTCCAGGTGCCCGCGTTCGTCGCCGAGGAGGCCGGCAACCGCGACCAGGCCCGCACCCTCGTCCTCGACAGCGACTCCGCCGCCCACGTCGGCTACATGCTGGTCCGCGGCTCCGGCGCCCGCCTCGGCGACGCCGAACTGGCCACGGCCGACGGCGAGAACAAGCAGCTCGACAAGGTCGTCGCCAACCTCGTCGCCGGCTCCGGCGCCGACCAGGCCGACCAGCTCGGCAAGTTCGCCGTGGGCTACGTCCTCGTCCACAAGGGCGCGCCCCGCGAGGTCACCCGCGTCCTGGACGCCACACCCGGCCTGAAGCGGCTCAGCCAGCAGAACGGCGGCGCCCTGTGGCGGGTCGACCAGGAGGTCTCCCGCGCGGCGATCGTCACCGAGTCCGGCAAGGGCACCACCACCCCGGTCGCCGCGGGTCCGGTCGACATCCACACCACGATCCCGGCCGGCTCCGGCGGCCGGATCCTGCGCCTGGCCGACAGCGCCGCCGACGGCTGGACCGCCACCCTGGACGGCAGGCCGCTCACCCGCACCACCGTCGACGGCTGGGCCCAGGGCTTCGAACTGCCCTCCTCCGGCGGGAAGCTGGACGTCACCTACGACGATCCCTTCACCCACACAGTCTGGCTGTGGACGCAGGGCTTCCTCGCCCTCGTCCTCGTCGTCCTCGCCCTGCCCGGCCGCCGCCGGGACGTCGACGACGACCTCCCCGAGGAGCAGCCGGTCCCCGCTCAGGCCGTCGACGGCGAGGGCCGCCGCGCCCGCCGTCTGCGCGCCCAGGCCGAGGAGGCGGAGGAAACCGCGCCCCAGGACGACGACGCCCCGTCACCTCCGCAGGAGGAGGCCGCGGCGCAGCCCCCGGTCGCGGTCCCGCAGCAGCAGCCCTACGGCGCATGGGACCAGTCCGGCTACCAGGGCGCCGAGTACGGCGGTTACCCCGGCGAGCAGTACCAGGGCGCTCAGCAGTACCCCGCCGGCGGCTACGACCAGCAGTCCTACGACCCCTACCAGGCCGGCCAGTACGACCCCTACACCTACGACGGCCAGGGCGGGCAGACGCCGTACGAGCAGACGTACGGCTATGACCAGGGCTACGGCGACCAGGGCTACGACCCCGCCTACGACCCGGCGCAGCAGAACCCCCACGGCACCGGCAGCGAGCGTCCCGACGGGAGCCAGCAGTGAACCGCACCACCCTGTCCCTGATCGCCGGCACGGCCGCGCTCGCCGCCGTCACCGGGTTCGCCACGCTCACCGAGCCCGCGGCCTCCGGCACCGACGACACGGCCAAGGCGGCCGCCGTGCTGCCCGTGGAGCGCGCGAGCCTGCTCTGCCCGCCGCCCAGCTCCTCCGACATCGCCGAGACGACGTACACGTCCTTCACGCCCGTCACCAAGGGCACGGGCAGTGACGGCACGGCCGAACTCGTCGCCGCGACCGAGGAGTCGGCGGATGCCGACGCGAGTGCCAAGGACGAGAAGAAGACCGGCAAGACCGGCAAGACCGGCAAGACCGAGAAGCCCGTCGTGAGCCCGAAGACGCCCGGCACCCCCGTCACCGGGGACGCCTCCGGCGGCGAGTCACCCGCGCTGGTGGGCACCGCCGAGGGGAAGTTCGCGCCCGGCTGGACGGTCCAGGAGACCACCAAGGTCGCCGCGGGCAGCGGCCGCGGCCTGCAGGGCGTCACCTGCACCCCGGCGGACACGGAGTTCTGGTTCCCGGGCGTCAGCACCGCCGCCGACCGCACCGACTACGTCCATCTCACCAACCCGGACGACTCCGCCGCCGTCGCCGACATCGAGCTCTACGGCAAGGACGGCGCCCTGCAGACCACGGTGGGCGAGGGCATCACGGTCCCGCCGCACTCCAGCGAGCCGATCCTGCTGTCCACGCTCACCGACGAGAAGCAGGAGGACCTCACCGTCCACGTCAACATCCGCAGCGGCCGGGCCGGCGCCTCGGTGCAGGCCCTGGACGACAAGCTCGGCGGCGACTGGCTGCCCGCCTCCACCGACCCGGCGCCCGGCCTGGTCGTCCCCGGCATCCCCAAGGACGCCACGGCCGTCCGCCTGATCGCCTACGCCCCCGGCGACGCCGACGCCGACCTGAAGGTCCAACTCGCCTCCCCGACCGGCCTGATCACCCCGGCCGGACACGAGACGCTGCACGTCAAGGGCGGCATGACGACCGCCGTCGACCTCGGCGACGTCACCCGCGGCGAGGCGGGCTCGCTGGTCCTGACGCCGACGGACCAGTCGGTGCCGGTCGTCGCGGCCGTACGGGTCCTGCGCGGCAAGGGCGACGGCCAGGAGTCGGCGTTCATCCCGGCGTCCGCGCCGGTCGGCACGCGCGCGTCCGCCGCCGACAACTCCGCCAAGGGCTCCACCCTCTCCCTGACCGCGCCCAAGGGCACCGCCAAGGTCAAGGTCACCGCGTCCGCGGGCAGCGAGGGAGGAACGGCCGCGTCCAGGACGTACACGATCAGGTCCGGTACGACCCAGGAGGTCGAACTCCCCGTCCCGGCAGGCCTGAAGGGCACCTTCGCCCTGACGGTGGAACCCCTCACGGACACCCCGGTGTACGCCGCCCGCACCCTGACGGCGGGCAAGGAGGACGTCCCGGGCTTCACCGTCCAGACCCTGCCGGACGACCGGGGCACGGTCGAGGTCCCGGAGGCGGACGAGGACGTGGCGGTCCTGCAGAAGTAGCCCCGTGAGGGTCACCCGGGGGAGACGGTGGTCAGTCCTCGCCGTAGCGCGGATCCACCGTCTCCGGGGTCAGCCCCAGCAGGTCCGCCACCTGCTCCACGACGACCTCGTGCACCAGCGCGGCCCGTTCGTCGCGCCCCTTGGTGCGGATCTCCACCGGCCGCCGGTAGACGACCACCCGCGCCCGCCGTCCCTCGCGCGCGGGAACCGTCCCGCCGAGGGGCACCGCCTCGTCGTTCCACGGCTCACCGGCCGCGGCCGGGCGCGGCACCTCGAGCACCATGAAGTCGATCTCGGCGAGCTGCGGCCAGCGCCGCTCCAGCCGTTCCACGGAGTCCTGCACGAGATCGGCGAACACCTCGGCGCGGCTCGCGGCCAACGGCACCTGCGGAGGCGCGATCGGTCCTCGCATGCCCCGGCCGTGGCGGTCGCGGCGGCGGGGCCCGGGGCCTGCGGCACGGGGCGGTACGGGGCTGTCCATCACCACCGAAGCGTAGACCCCGCCGCGACCGGCCGTCCGACCCCACGCGGCATCCCGGCCGCCCCGCCCCCCATGTCGCAGGATGACCATTCCAGCCAAGGTTGGGCTCGATTCCGTATCTCTCCGAGACCGGTGAACTCATGGCAATTGCTCCTGTTTGTACCGGCCGGTGACCAGGAGGCTCCGTCTTCTTGCCGCGAATGACTGGTGTTCGTGCAGGTCAGCGAGGTATGACTGGAGAGGCCCGTGGGGCGTTTCACAACACGACACGGTGGAGTGACCTGGTGGAGAGTCGTCGCGGCCCGCTCAAGAGTGCGGTACCGTCCAACGTCGTGAGCCCTGTACGTCGCTGTTCGCGAACCGCCTGCGGCCGACCCGCCGTCGCGACGCTGACGTACGTCTACGCCGATTCGACCGCGGTCCTCGGCCCGCTCGCCACCTACGCCGAACCCCACTGCTACGACCTGTGCGCCGAACACTCCGAGCGCCTCACCGCCCCGCGCGGCTGGGAGGTCGTCCGGCTCCTGGACGGTTCGGCTCCGGCACGGCCCAGCGGCGACGATCTGGAAGCGCTCGCCAACGCCGTCCGCGAGGCGGCCCGCCCGCAGGAACGCGCGGCGCAGGCCGGTGGCGGCGGACGCGCCGCGGACCCCATGGAAGTCGCCCGCCGCGGCCACCTGCGGGTCCTGCGCTCGCCGGACAACTGAGCCCGCACCTCCCGCGCGAGAGGCGCCCTCCGCCGCGAGGAGCCCCCGCTGCCCGCTCCCGCCGAGCGCCCTGTTCCCGTGACCCGGAATCCGCCCCCGAGGCCGCCGAGACCCCGTCTCGGACCGTCCCCGGTTAGCGCGCAAGGCTGCTTCTGCGGGGCCACCGGGCCGACTCACAGCAGGCGGTGAACCGTTCCGGGTAGTTTGTGGCGACTGAACAGGACTTTGAGGAAGGTTGGCCCGTGGCTGCTGATCTGTCGCAGATCGTGAAGGCGTACGACGTACGCGGGGTGGTCCCGGACCAGTGGGACGAGTCCCTCGCCGAACTGTTCGGAGCGGCCTTCGCCCAGGTGACCGGTGCCGAGGCGATCGTCGTCGGCCACGACATGCGCCCCTCCTCACCCGGCCTGAGCGGCGCCTTCGGGCGCGGGGCGGCGGCCCTCGGCGTGCACGTCACCCAGATCGGCCTGTGCTCCACGGACCAGCTCTACTACGCGTCGGGCGCCCTGAACCTGCCCGGCGCGATGTTCACCGCCTCGCACAACCCGGCGCAGTACAACGGCATCAAGCTGTGCCGCGCCGGCGCCGCCCCGGTCGGCCAGGACACGGGCCTGGCCGAGATCCGCGCCCTGGTGGAGCGCTGGTCGGAGTCAGGCGGCCCCGAGCCCGCAGCCGTGCCGGGAACCCTCACCCGGACCGACACGTTGAAGGACTACGCGGCGCACCTGCGCGCACTCGTCGACCTGACCCCCATCCGCCCCCTGAAGGTCGTGGTCGACGCGGGCAACGGCATGGGCGGCCACACCGTCCCCACGGTGTTCGACGGCCTGCCGCTGACCGTCGTCCCGATGTACTTCGAACTGGACGGCACCTTCCCCCACCACGAGGCCAACCCCCTCGACCCCGCGAACATCGTGGACCTCCAGCAGCGCGTCCGCGAGGAGTCGGCCGACCTCGGCCTCGCCTTCGACGGCGACGCCGACCGCTGCTTCGTGGTCGACGAACAGGGCTTTCCGGTCTCCCCGTCCGCGATCACGGCCCTGGTCGCCGCCCGCGAACTGGCGCGGAACGGCGGCGAGGGCACGATCATCCACAACCTGATCACCTCCCGGACCGTCGCCGAAGTGGTGAGGGAGAACGGCGGCACCCCCGTCCGCACCCGCGTCGGCCACTCCTTCATCAAGGCGGAGATGGCCCGCTCCGGCGCGATCTTCGGCGGCGAACACTCCGCCCACTACTACTTCAAGGACTTCTGGTACGCCGACACCGGCATGCTGGCCGCCCTGCACGTCCTGGCGGCCCTCGGCGGCCAGGAGACCCCCCTCTCCTCCCTCGTCTCCGTGTACGACCGCTACACCGGCTCCGGCGAGATCAACTCCACGGTCACCGACCAGGCGGACCGCATCGCCGCGATCAAGGCGGCCTACGCCCACCGCCCCGACGTCACCCTCGACGAACTCGACGGCCTCACCGTCTCCTCCGCCGACTGGTGGTTCAACGTCCGCCCCTCCAACACCGAACCCCTCCTCCGCCTCAACGCCGAAGCCCGCGACGAACCCACGATGGCCAAGATCAGGGACGAGGCGCTGGCCATCATCCGAGCGTGAACCCTCCGGCGGACCGAAGCCCCCGGAGACGGCATCGGGCAAGGGCGGCGGGGAGCGACTCCCCCCGCCCGCACCCCACCGCACCGCCCGCCGCCCCACCCCCACCAGCGGTACGCTGACCAGGCACATCCACCCACCCCACAGACCACCCGAAGGGACACCCCATGCCGCTCGAAGCCGGCCTCCTGGAGATCCTCGCCTGCCCGGCCTGCCACGCTCCCCTCAAGGAGCAGGACAAGGAGCAGGACTCCGAGCTGATCTGCACGGGCCAGGACTGCGGTCTGGCGTACCCGGTCCGTGACGGCATCCCCGTCCTCCTCGTCGACGAGGCCCGCCGCCCCGCGTAACCGCGCCCGCGCGACCGGGGAGCGGCAGGACGGGAAGGCCTCAGCCGCACCAGGCCCGGGAACCGGCGCCAGGCGCCGCAAGCCCCGAGCCACCGGACACCGGCCGCCGGACCCGGCCCTGCCCTCACCCCTCCACCCCCCGACGACCCCCCGGCGATCGGAGACCCCCGCCATGCTCGACGACTCGCTGCTCGACACGCCGGAGGCCCTCGCCGAGGCCGACAGCCGTGCCCTCCTGCGCGGCGCGGCCGAGGCCGGCGCCCGCGTCCGCACCGCCGCCCGCCACGCCGCCGAAGCCGGCGTCAACGACCTCAAACCGGACGGCCGCCCCCGCGCCATCCTCATCGCGGGACCCGGAGCCGCCGCCACCTGCGTCGCCGACCTCCTCGGCACCCTCGCCGGCGCCGCCTGCCCGGTCATCCGCCTCGCCCCCACCGGCGTCGCCCCCGCCGCGGGCGCCCTGCGCTGGGAACTCCCCGGCTGGACCGGCTCCGTGGACCTCCTCCTCATCGCCACCCCCGACGGCACCGAACCCGGCCTCAGCCTCCTCGCCGAGCAGGCCTACCGCCGAGGCTGCACCGTCGCCGCCGTGGCCCCCGCCCGCACGCCCCTCGCCGAGGCCACCGACGCCGCGCACGGCCTCTTCGTACCGATGGCGACCGCCCCGTACGAACACGACGAGCAGCCGCCCGTCGCCGCGTCCGCCCCCGGCGTCCTGTGGGCCCTGTTCACCCCCCTGCTCGCCCTCCTCGACCGCGTCGCCCTGCTCTCCGCCCCGGCCGACGCGCTCGAAAAGGTCGCCGACCGCCTCGACCGCGTCGCCGAACGCTGCGGCCCGGCCATCGCCACCTACAGCAACCCGGCGAAGACCCTGGCCGCCGAACTCGCCGACGCCCTCCCGGTGATCTGGACCGAAGGCACCTCCGCCGGCCCCGCGGGCCGCCGTTTCGCCGCCGCCCTCGCCGAACTCGCCGGCCGCCCCGCCCTGGTCGCCGAACTCCCCGAAGCCCTCGCCGAACACAGCACCCTCCTCGCCGGCCCCCTCGCCGCGAGCGCCGACCCGGACGACTTCTTCCGCGACCGCGTCGAGGAGCCCCCCGCACTGCACGCGCGCGTAGTGCTCCTGCGCGACCGCCCGATCGGCGGCCTCACCGCCGCCCCGGCCGCCCGCGACCTGGCCCTCAGCCACGACACGCCGATCAGCGAACTCGAACCGGACGACGGCGACGAACTCGTCACCCTCGCCGAACTGATCGCCATCACGGATTTCGCCGCCGTTTACCTGGCGCTCGCCTCACAGGCCTGAGGTAGGCCCACACGCGCGCGACGCCCGGGCCCGCGCCACCGCCCGACGACAAGCCAGCCATCCGGCCGGACAGACAGGCAGAGAACCCGATGGACCGCCTCGACAACACCATCCGCCCCTACGCCTGGGGTTCCCCCACCGCCATCCCGCACCTGCTCGGCACCGAGCCGACCGGCGAACCCCAGGCGGAGATGTGGATGGGCGCCCACCCGGGCGCACCCTCACGCACCGAGCGCGGCACACTCGCCGCCGTGATCGACGCCGATCCGCAGCGTGAACTGGGCGAACGCACCGTGGCCAGGTTCGGCCCCCGCCTCCCCTTCCTCCTCAAGCTCCTCGCCGCCGGCGCCCCCCTCTCCCTCCAGGTCCACCCCGACCTCGCCCAGGCCAGGAAGGGCTACGAGGACGAAGAACGCCGCGGCATCCCCGTCGACGCCCCGCACCGCAACTACAAGGACGCCAACCACAAGCCCGAACTCATCTGCGCCCTCACCGAGTTCGACGGCCTGTGCGGCTTCCGGCAGCCCCTCCGGGCCGCCGCCCTCCTCGACGGCCTCGGCGTCGACTCCCTCAAGCCGTACGTCGACCTCCTGCACGCCCACCCCGAGGAAGCGGCCCTGCGCGAGGTCCTCACCGCGGTCCTCACCGCCGACCCCGAGGACATGACCCACACCGTCACGGCCGCGGCAGCCGCCTGCGACCGCCTCGGCGGCGACTACACCCCCTACGCCGGCATCGCCCACCACTACCCCGGCGACCCCGGCGTCATCGCCGCCATGCTCCTCAACCACGTCCGGCTCCAGCCCGGCGAGGCACTCTTCCTCGGCGCCGGCATCCCGCACGCCTACCTCAGCGGCCTCGGCGTCGAGATCATGGCCAACTCCGACAACGTCCTGCGCTGCGGCCTCACCCCCAAGCACGTCGACGTCCCCGAACTCCTGCGCGTCGTCCGCTTCGAACCCGGCGACCCGGGCATCCTGCGCCCGGAGGCCTCGCCCGACGGCGAAGAGGTCTACGAGACCCCCATCGACGAGTTCCGCCTGTCCCGATACGTCCTCCCGGAGGGCGGCACCGTCCACGACCTGACCAGCCGGACCCCGCAGATCCTGCTCTGCACGGCGGGGACGGTCCAGGCCGGGGAGCACGAACTGGCACCCGGCCGGTCGGTCTTCGTCCCGGCCGGCGACAAGGCCGAACTGTCCGGCACCGGCACGGTCTTCCGCGCCACTGTGATGGTCTGACCGCGCTTGTGGACACCTGACGAGCCGCCGCCGGAGCGGGCTGCAAGAATGCACCGGCAAAGGTCGGGCAAAAGCCTGGACGGCGACCCACACGTACGAAGGCGAAGGGACAACGCGAACACATGAGCGCGTCAGGCGGCACCAGGGCGATCGTGGCGGCACTCGGCGCCAACCTCGCCATCGCGGCATCGAAGTTCGTGGCATTCGCGTTCAGCGGCTCGTCATCGATGCTCGCAGAAGGCGTGCACTCCCTCGCCGACTCCGGCAACCAGGCACTCCTCCTCGTCGGCGGCAAGAAGGCCCAGCGCGAAGCCACCCCCCAGCACCCCTTCGGCTACGGCCGCGAGCGCTACATCTACGCCTTCCTCGTCTCCATCGTCCTCTTCTCGGTCGGCGGCATGTTC
The DNA here is from genome assembly GCF_042895685.1 of Streptomyces sp. NPDC001381. Taxonomy (NCBI): domain Bacteria; kingdom Bacillati; phylum Actinomycetota; class Actinomycetes; order Kitasatosporales; family Streptomycetaceae; genus Streptomyces; species Streptomyces sp. NPDC001381. Next base: position 164,103 of record NZ_JBIAWO010000014.1, read on the forward strand.
GCCATCTACGAGGGCTACGAGAAGATCAAGCACCCGCACGAGCTGGAGCACTGGTACTGGCCGGTCGGCGTCCTCTTCTTCGCGATCATCGCCGAGGGCTTCTCCTTCCGCACCGCCATCAAGGAGTCCAACGAACTGCGCGGCACCCTCTCCTGGTCGCAGTTCGTCCGCCGCGCCAAGGCACCCGAACTCCCCGTCGTCCTGCTCGAGGACTTCGGCGCCCTCATCGGCCTGATCCTCGCCCTCGGCGGCGTCGGCCTCGCCATCCTCACCGGCAACGGCGTCTGGGACGGCATCGGCACCGTCCTCATCGGTGTCCTCCTCGTCCTCATCGCCCTCGTCCTCGCCGCCGAGACCAAGTCCCTCCTCCTCGGCGAGTCCGCCGGCCTCGAAGAGGTCAAGAAGATCGAGACCGCCATCGTCGACGGCGACACCGTCACCGGCATCATCCACATGCGCACCCTCCACCTCGGCCCCGAGGAACTCCTCGTCGCCGCCAAGATCGCCGTCCAGCACGACGACACCGCCGCCGAGATCGCCACCGCCATCAACGCCGCCGAGGCCCGCATCCGCGAAGCCGTCCCCATCGCCCGCGTCATCTACCTCGAGCCCGACATCTACAACGAGACCGAGGCCGCCAAGGGCCCCGACCCCGAGGCCACCCCCGGCGGCCCCGCCCCGCAACCCGCCGACCACTGACCCGCCCCGCACCGCCGACAGGGCCCGCCGCACCACCGGCGGGCCCTTCCGCCTTCCCCCTCACCGTCCGTGATCGGCGCGAACTGTTCGCAGACGGACTGGGGCAGCCCGCCGCCTCCGGTGTAGCTTGGAACGGAGCCAGACGTCGCTGCTGATGGCGGTCGGGCGGTCCCCTGCGGACCGACCGAGGGAGAGAGGGCCTCCGACGGACTGCGCTGCGCGCACGCGGGCATGCCTGTGTCCCCTGACGGGCACCCCTGTGTCCGCCGCCGCGCAGACCAGCCGTACCCACACCTCGACCCAACCCCCGAGGAGCAGCACACCATGACGACTGTCGACAACCGACAGGACTTCAAGGTCGCCGACCTCTCCCTGGCCGAGTTCGGCCGCAAGGAGATCACCCTCGCCGAGCACGAGATGCCCGGCCTCATGTCCATCCGCAAGGAGTACGCCGAGGCCCAGCCCCTCGCCGGCGCCCGCGTCACCGGCTCCCTGCACATGACCGTGCAGACCGCCGTCCTCATCGAGACCCTGGTCGCCCTCGGCGCCCAGGTCCGCTGGGCGTCCTGCAACATCTTCTCCACCCAGGACCACGCGGCCGCCGCCATCGCCGTCGGCCCCCACGGCACCGTGGACAACCCCCAGGGCGTCCCGGTCTTCGCCTGGAAGGGCGAGACCCTGGAGGAGTACTGGTGGTGCACCGAGCAGGCCCTCACCTGGCCGGACAGCCCCACCGGCGGCCCCAACATGATCCTCGACGACGGCGGTGACGCCACCCTCCTCGTCCACAAGGGCGTCGAGTACGAGAAGGCCGGCGAGGTCCCTTCCGTCGACACCGCCGAGAACGAGGAACACCGCGTCATCCTCGAACTCCTCAACCGCACCATCACCGAGGGCTCCCAGAAGTGGACCCAGCTCGCCTCGGAGATCCGCGGCGTCACCGAGGAGACCACCACCGGCGTCCACCGCCTGTACGAGATGCAGCGCGACGGCGCCCTCCTCTTCCCGGCGATCAACGTCAACGACGCCGTCACCAAGTCGAAGTTCGACAACAAGTACGGCTGCCGCCACTCCCTCATCGACGGCATCAACCGCGCCACCGACGTCCTCATCGGCGGCAAGACCGCCGTCGTCTGCGGCTACGGTGACGTCGGCAAGGGCTGCGCCGAATCCCTGCGCGGCCAGGGCGCCCGCGTCATCGTCACCGAGATCGACCCCATCTGCGCCCTCCAGGCCGCGATGGACGGCTACCAGGTCACGACCCTCGACGAGGTCATCGACAAGGCCGACATCTTCATCACCACGACCGGCAACAAGGACATCATCATGGCCTCCGACATGGCCAAGATGAAGCACCAGGCCATCGTCGGCAACATCGGCCACTTCGACAACGAGATCGACATGGCCGGCCTCGCCAAGATCCCCGGCATCGTCAAGGACGAGGTCAAGCCGCAGGTCCACACCTGGACCTTCCCCGACGGCAAGGTGATCATCATCCTGTCCGAGGGCCGCCTGCTGAACCTCGGCAACGCCACCGGCCACCCGTCGTTCGTGATGTCCAACTCCTTCGCGGACCAGACCCTGGCCCAGATCGAGCTGTTCACCAAGCCCGACGAGTACCCGATCGGCGTCTACACGCTGCCCAAGCACCTGGACGAGAAGGTCGCCCGCCTCCACCTGGACTCGCTCGGCGTCAAGCTGACGACGCTCCGCCCGGAGCAGGCCGCCTACATCGGCGTCGAGGTCGACGGCCCGTACAAGCCGGACCACTACCGCTACTGAGCCGACCGCGAGCCCCTGAGCCCGCAGCCGCCCCAGCACGCAGCAGCACCTCGGAGACAGGCCCCCGCACCCCCGTGTCGGGGGCCTGCCCCTTCGGCCCCCCGGCCGGACCGCCGCGGCGCCCCGACCAGCCCGTCACACCCCAGGACCCCCATGCCCCGCGGCCGATATTCGCTCCACGATCCGCACGACCACACCCCCCTCGCACACGAACACTTCCACTGCGCCCCCGGCCCCTCCGGCTGGCGCTACGTCTCCCAGCTCACCACCCCCACCGGCGACCACACCGGATCCGTCGACCTCACCCTCGACGACCTCGGCCGGCCCATCCGGCTCGAACTCCACGCGAGCAGCTGGCAGGTCCGCGGCGCGGCCCTGGACGGCGTCACCTGGGTCCGCACCGACCCCACCGGCACCCACGCCACCGAAGGCAACACCCCCGCCCACGCCTTCACCGGCACTTCCCCCGCGTTCCTCGTCGCCACCACTCGCCTCCTGCGCCTCACCCCCTCCTCCGCGGCCACCCGCGTACGCCTCGTCGCCTTCACCGACCCCGTCCTCGCCCCACGCACCGTCGACCAGTCCTGGGCCCTGGTGAACAGAGAAACACACGCCACTGACAACGCCCCCCTGACCGTGGACGAATACCAGGTCACAGCCCTGGACACGGGCGAACAGCACGCCGTGCACATCGCCGGCGACGTCGTCCTCGCCGCCCCCGGCATCGAACTCGAGGACCTCGAATCACCCCCGTCGACGTTCACCTGAACGCGACCCCACCCCCTACACAGGCGGCACGAACCCGGTGCCCCGGCCCTTCTCCCGAACCTCCTCCGCCCCCTCCACCGCCACCGACGGCTCACCCGCCGTCGAGGCACCGGACACAGCCGCGGGACCGGACGGCACCGCAGGCCCGTACGCCGAGGGGGCCCCGGACGGCGCCGGCGGCGCGAAGACCCCCGCCGCCCCGGCGACCGCCCCACCGACCGCCGCAGCCCCACCCCCGCCCGGGCCGCCCGCCACAGCACCACCCCCGAAGGCCCGCCGCGCCTCCCGCACCTGCCGCTCCTGCACCACCGCCGCCAGATACGCGGCCGGCGCGACCCCCGGCGGCACCGCGACACCCGTCCGCTCCGCCAGATCGCCCGCCAGCCGCCCAGCCAACTCCCAGCCCACCTGCGGATCCAGCTGATGCATCCGCCCCAGGTACTGGCGGACCGCCAACCACAGCCCGTCCGGCACCGCCGACAGATCAAGCTCCTGGAACAGCCCCGCCAGCCACGGCGGCGGAGGAGGCAGGAAACCACCCCGCGCCACCGGAACCCGTTCCCGCACGACCAGAGTCCCGGCGAAGACGTCACCGAGCCGACGCCCCCGCGCCGACACGAGCGAGGCGACACACGCCACCACCCCGAACGTCAGCAGGATCTCCACCACCCCCAGCGCACCCCGCACCAGCGCATGCCGGAACCGGATCGGCCCACCGTCGTCCCGCACCACACGCAACCCGCACGCCATCTTCCCCAGCGACCGCCCCCGGCTGAGCGTCTCCACCGCGATCGGGCCACCCACCAGAACCAGCAGGAACGCCGCGATCGACACCGCCGTCCGCGCCGCCTCGTCCAGGGAAGCGGTAGCGAGCAGCCGCGCGACACTCACGACCACATAGACGACCAGGACCAGAAGCAGGTCCAGCAACGTGGCCAGCGCCCTGCTGGGCAGCCTCGCGGGCTGCAGCTCCAAGGCCACCGCCTCACCCGTCACCAGCTGCTCACTCACGCCCGCCGCCCCTTCCCCGCCTGCCCCTGGAACAGCCAGTCTGCCAAGCTGAGGGCACATCGCGCCGCAGTACGACAAGCTGAATCCACCACCGGCAGCCGACGAACAGCCGAGGAGCAGGCACACCGATGGACCTCGACGTCTTCGTCTCCGCCCACCGAGCCGAATGGGACCGCCTCGACGCCCTCCTGCGCCGCCGTCGCACCCTCACCGGAGCCGAGGCGGACGAACTCGTCACCCTCTACCAGCGCACCGCCACACATCTCTCCCTGATCCAGTCCAGCGCCCCTGACCCCCAGCTCATCGGCCGGCTCACCCCACTCGTGGCACGCGCGCGCAGCGCCGTCACCGGAACCCGCCGCGCCTCATGGCGAGACGTCACCCGCTTCCTCACCGCCGGCTTTCCCGCCGCCGTCTACCGCGCCCGCCACTGGTGGATCCCCACCGCACTTCTCTCCACCGTCGTCGCCACCCTCCTGGGCTGGTGGATCGGCACCCACCCGGACGTTCAGGCGTCCATAGCGGCCCCCGACGAACTGCGCGAGCTCACCCGCCCCGGCGGCCAGTACGAGACCTACTACTCCAGCCATCCGGCCGCCGCGTTCGCCGCCCAGGTGTGGACGAACAACGCCCAGGCCGCCGCGATGTGCCTGGTTCTCGGTGTCTTCCTCGGTCTCCCGGTGCTCTGGATCCTCTTCCAGAACATGCTCAACCTCGGCATCGGCGCCGGCCTCATGTCCTCGGCGGGCAGGCTCGACACCTTCCTGGGCCTGGTCCTCCCGCACGGTCTGCTCGAACTGACCGCGGTCTTCGTCGCCGCCGGCACGGGACTCCGCCTCGGCTGGACCGTCATCGATCCCGGCCCGCGCTCCCGGCGCACGGCCCTCGCCGAGGAAGGCAGAGCCGCGATCGCCATGGCCATCGGCCTCGCCCTGGTCCTGTTCGTCTCGGGCGCCATCGAAGGCTTCGTCACCCCCTCGGGCCTGCCCACCTGGGCCCGCATCACCATCGGCGTCGCGGCCGAACTGGCCTTCCTCGTGTACGTGCAGGTACTCGGCGCCAGGGCCGTCCGCGCCGGCGACACGGGCGACGTCGAGGCCGCCGAACGCAGCGCCAGCGTGCCGACAGCCGCCTGATGTGCGAACGACCCCGCTGAGCTGCTACTGTCCTCTTCGCCCCGCAAGAGCCGTTGACACGGACTGCGCGGGGAGGTAGATTCGAACAGTTGCCTGGAACTGGGTGCTACCCGGTCGGTGACGGTGAGAACCTATCGGCGACTCGGAATGCTGATTCCGCAGAAGCCCCCTCCCGATGAATCGGAAAACGAGTGGCCGTTCAGAGCGGCCCGGAACTTCTGATAAAGTCGGAACCGCCGGAAAGGAAGCCGCGAAACAAAAGCGGGAACCTGGAAAGCACCGAGGAAATCGGGTCGAGAAAAGATCTGATAGAGTCGGAAACGCAAGACCGAAGGGAAGCGCCCGGAGGAAAGCCCGAGAGGGTGAGTACAAAGGAAGCGTCCGTTCCTTGAGAACTCAACAGCGTGCCAAAAATCAACGCCAG
>NZ_JBIAWO010000015.1:0-130091 GCF_042895685.1 Streptomyces sp. NPDC001381
GCTCTTGTCCTCGCGGGCCGCCCGTCTCCGCGGGACTCTGGCCCCTTGCCCCGGCCGCCTCGGTCGGATCCCGTCCCGGCCGGAGGCCGCCTTGGTCGGAGCCCGTGTCGGCCGCACCCTGCCCTCGCGGGTTGCCCGTCTCTACGGGGCTGTCGCCCTCGCGGGCCGCGTGGGGCTGTCGCGCTTCGGGCCGCCCGTCTCTGCGGGACTCTCGTCCCTTGGGTCGCCCGCCTTGGCCGGAGGACGTCCCAGCCCGGACCCTGCCCTCGCGGGTACCCCGTCTCTATGAGGCTGTCGCCCTCGCGGACGGCCTGTCTCCGCGGACTCTGGTCCCTCGGGCCGCCTGTCTCTGGTGGGCTCTTGTCCTCGCGGGCCGCCCGTCTCCGCGGGACTCTGGCCCCTTGCCCCGGCCGCCTCGGTCGGATCCCGTCCCGGCCGGAGGCCGCCTTGGGCGGAGCCCGTGTCGGCCGCACCCTGCCCTCGCGGGTTGCCCGTCTCTACAGGGCCGTCGCCCTCGCGAGTCGCCGGTCTCCGTGGGGCTGTCGCGCTTCGGGCCGCCTGTCTTCTGCGGGACTCTGGCCCTTGGGCCGCCCGCCTAGGTCGGAGCCCGTCCCAGCCGGAGGCTGCCTTGGCGGGCGCCCGTAGCGGCCGGACCCCGCACTCGCGGGTTGCCCGTCTTCGCGGAGTGCCCGTCTTCGCTGGGCTCTCGCCTCCGCAGGGACACGTCCCCCCCCCGCGGACCTCCCGTCCCACCCGCCGCTCCCAGCCACCCCCGTCGTGCCGAGTCGACGGGGGTGCGGGGGGCCGGGGGGAGCCGGGTGGTGGTGGGGGCTGGGGTTGGGGGATGGGCTGGTCGGGGGCGGGCGGCGAGCCGGGGCTTCCCTCGGCGTCGTCGCCGGACGGTACCCCGTACCATGGCCGCATGTCGTTCCTCCGCCGCCGCAGCGCCACCCCCGCCGGCCCCGACTTCGACGTACTGGCCATGGACCCGGGCGACTGGCCCGGCAATCTGGGTGCCGGGCTGCTGCCCGCCCCCGACGGCAGCTGCCAGGGCGTCTTCCTGCGCTACGACCTGTTCGGCGGCCGCGGCCCCGCGATGATCATCGGGAACCTTCCCGAGGGCTCACCGGCCCGCGAGGTCGCCGAGGGCGAGGTCCCCTTCGAGGTGGCCCAGCTGCTGCTCGCGCTGGAGAACGACGAGGAGGTGACCGTCGTCGGCACCGAGGACATGCCGGTGATGCAGGGCGACAACCTGCTCATCGTGCGCCGGCTGAAGCTCTCCGAAAGCCGGATCTCCTGCGTCCAGTTCGACCGCAGCGACAACGTCCTGGTGACCATCGCCGCCTGGGACCGCCCCATCACCGACGACCTGTACGCCCTGCTGAAGCCGCTCCCGGCGGAGCTGTTCCAGCAGGGCTGAGGGGTCAGGACGCCGGAACGACCGTCACGTCCGCGGCCCGCACGAACGCCACCCGGTGGCCGTACTGGATCTCGTAGTACAGGTCCTTGCCCCGGACGGTCCGGTGCCCGCCGGTGTCGAAGCCGACCGCGTAGAAGTACTCGCCCGGCACCCGGTCGCCGGCCACGTACTTCTGGCCCTTCGGCAGGGTGTACGGCAGCGGGGAGACCGGCTGGGCCGGGACCCCCGCCGGGTACGCGGACGCCTCCGGGTAGGCCCTCCCGTACACCGGGACGCTCTCCTTGCCCGCCCTGGGAGTGATCAGGACCCCCGTCGAGGGCACCGCCGTGGGCCTGTCCTTGGGGTTCCGGAACCAGGCCTTCTTCCCGAGATACCAGATCGCCGTCCAGTCGCCCCAGGTGTCGGCGACGGCGTACTGCTGGCCGGTGGAGACGCGCGAGGAGATGTCGTTGACGCCGGTGGTCGGGCTGGTGCCCCGGCCGACGTCCTTGATCAGGGCCGACTTCTCGTCGTGGTCGGAGTGCAGCCGCACCGCGCTGGAACCGTGGGCCGGGCAGGTCGTCCCCTTGACACAGTCCCTGTACACCGGCCGGTTCGCCGCGTAGTCCGGCCGGATCGTCACGACGCCGCCGCCCGCGCGTCCGGTGGCGGTGAGGGGCCGGCCGAGCAGCTCGAAGTAGTGCCGCCAGTCCCAGTACGGGCCCGGGTCGGTGTGCATGCCGGGGACGGTCGCCGTGGTCGGGCCGGGCACGGTGTCGTGGCCCAGGATGTGCTGCCGGTCCAGCGGGATGCCGTACCTCGCCGCGAGGAACGCCACCAGGCGCGCGGACGACTTGTACATCGCCTCCGTGTACCAGGAGTCCGGCTGGGCGAGGAAGCCCTCGTGCTCCAGACCGATGGAGTGGGTGTTCACGTACCAGTTGCCCGAGTGCCAGGCCACGTCCTTCACCCGCACGTGCTGCGCGACGTGCCCGTCGGTGGAGCGCAGCGAGTAGTGCCAGGACACATAGGTGGGATCCTGGACCAGGTTGATGACCCCCTCCCAGCCGCCCTCGGTGTCATGGACGACGATGTAGCGCAGGGGCGAGGACGTGGGCCGGTCCGCCTCGTCGTGGTTGCCGTAGTCGCCGTTGCCGAACGCCTCGTACGGAGCCGGGATCCGCTCGCAGGACACCGACGAGGGACACTCGGTGCCCTCGGCGGACGCGTGGCGCAGACCGGCCCGGTCCAACTGGGCGGTCCGCGGCGCCAGCTTCGGCTGCGCGGGCAGCGCCACCAGCTCGCCGGTGTCCGTGACCCGCCGCTGCCCGGTGCGCAGCACCTCGTACACGTCGTCGGCGTAGGTGGCGGCGGTCGCGCTGTCGTCCGCGCCCGAGAACCGTGCCACCGCCCCGTACCAGTCCGCCGGGTCCGCGCTCAGCGGCTCGCCCAGGTACTCCTGGGCGGCGGCGAGCAGGGCGGCGCCGCCCGCCACGTTGGCGGCGGGATCGGTGCGCAGCTTCCGGGCGCTGAGGCCGGTCAGCTTCGCCGCCCGGGGGAGCGTCCTCAGCCGGGCCGGGATCTCCTCGCCGGACGGCGGCCGCGTCCCCGGACGGCGGGCCGGGCGGGCGAGGTCGCCGCGGGCGTCCTCCGCGCCCTCGCTGTGGTGGGGCGCCGTGGCCAGGGCGGTGCGGGCGTCCGTGAGGTGCATCGGGCCGTAGCCGCCGGTCACACTGGGTGCCCCGCCGTGCGCGTCCCACCGGGACTGGAGGTAGGAGACACCCAGCAGCACGCTCTGCGGCACGTGGTACGTGGCGGCCGCCGTGGCGAACGCCTGCTGAAGACCGCCCGCCCGCGCCTCGGCGGCCGAGGGCGCCGCGCCGAACAACGGCAGCAGCAGAGCCGCCGAGGCGACGGCGCCGGCGGCTCTGCGGGTGTGGGTGGACGGGCCTGGGTGAGTGACGGGTCCTGGCAACGCGGCCTCCTCGATGCGCTGATAACCCGTCAATGATGCGCACATAAAGGACATTTGCTTCGGCAGGCGGGGTTTCGGCGCGTCCCAGGACGCACGAAGGTCCGCGGCACGCCGCCGTTCTGGCGCGCCGCGGACCTTCGTCCCCTCAGCGAGTGCCGACCGCCGCGCGCACGGCCCGGCGGGCCAGCTGGCAGTCGTCGTGCAGCCGCCGCAGCAGCAGCCGCTGTTCCTCGCCGGACGGCGCGGCACCCGGGTGGGCCGCCCCCGGGGCCGTCGGGGCCGAGTCGTGCATCGAGCGCTGCACGGCCGTCTCGTACGTGCGGATCTCCCGGGTCAGCACCAGCATCAGGTTCACCAGGAAGGCGTCCCGGGACGCCGGTCCCGCCGACTGGGCGATCTGGCTGATCTGGCGGCGCGCCACCGGGGCGTCACCGAGGACCGACCACAGCGTCGCCAGGTCGTAGCCCGGCAGGTACCACCCCGCGTGCTCCCAGTCCACCAGCACTGGACCGGCCGGTGACAGAAGGATGTTCGACAGGAGGGCGTCGCCGTGGCAGAACTGGCCCATGCCCTGCCGGCCCGCGCCGGCCGCGATGCCGTGCAGCAGTTTCTGCAGGTCGCCCATGTCCCGGTCGGTGAGCAGCCCCAGCTCGTGGTACCGGGCGATCCGGGCGGCGTAGTCCAGCGGCGCGTCGAAGGTGCCCGCGGGCGGCCGCCAGGCGTTCAGCCGGACGATCGCACCGAGCGCCGCCCTGATGTCCGCCCGCGGCGGGGCCTCCGCCGGGTGCCGCTGCAGGGCCGCCACCCGTCCCGGCATCCGCTCGATCACCAGGGTGCAGTTGTCCGGGTCCGCCGCGATCAGTCTCGGCACCCGCACCGGAGGGCGCTGCCGGACGAACGTGCGGTACGCCGCTATTTCGTGCCGGATCCGCTCGGCCCACACGGGCGAGTGGTCCAGTAAACACTTCGCCACCGCGGTGCTGCGCCCGGTCGTGCCGACCAGGAGCACCGAGCGTCCGCTGCGGCGCAGCACCTGCACCGGGGCGAACTCCGGGCAGATCCGGTGCACCGACGCGATCGCCGCGCGCAGCTGCGCGCCCTGAGGGCCGGACAGGTCGAGTCTCCCGCTGAGCGGTTGCGTGCCGAGCCCGGCGGGACGGCGGACGCCGGCCAGTGCGGGCGCCGCCGTTCGCGCGGGAGCGAGGTAGGGGCCGCCGCCGCCCGGGCGGGAGTGCAGCGACCGGGGCGGGGCGGACACGGAGGACGATGCTGCGTACATGGGCGGAACAGATCCCTTCGTGTGCCTGCGAGTCAAAGCGCTGCCCCGCCCGTCCGCCCGGGTGCACCCTGGGGAATGTCCCTCGGCGGACGGGTCGGGGTGGCGCGTTCCTACCTGACACCCGTGGCCCAGTGGCACACCATCTGGCGCACCCTGGCGAACCCTGGCGAATAGTCGCCCGGCAACTTTCACCGGGCTACTGTCAACTCAGCCGAGAACCTGGGGGCTTACGTGAGCGGACAACCCAACACCCGCCTGGCGGACCTGTTCGGCCTGGCCGGCTGGTCCAAGGGGGAACTCGCGAGGCTGGTCAACCGGCAGGCGGCGGCCATGGGCCACCCCCAGCTGTCGACCGACACCTCCCGGGTGCGGCGGTGGATCGACATGGGAGAGATCCCGCGCGATCCGGTGCCGCGGGTGCTGGCGGCCCTGTTCACCGAGCGTCTCGGCCGTGTCGTGACCATTGAGGACCTCGGTCTGGTCCGGCACGGGCGTACGGGGAAACGGCCGGGCGGCGGGAGCGTGGAGCATCCCGACGGCGTGCCGTGGGCGCCCGAACGGACTGCCGCGGTCCTCACCGAATTCACGGGAATGGACCTCATGCTCAACCGACGCGGCTTGGTGGGCGCGGGTGCCGCGCTCGCCGCGGGATCAGCACTCAGCAGCGCCATGTACGACTGGCTGCACACCGACCCTACCCTCTCCGCCGACGCTCCCGTCCTCGACAACCCTCTCCTCCACCATGCCGACCCCGCTGGGTTCGACCGCTACGAGGCCGCCCCCATCGGGACGGAGGAGATCGAGGAACTGGAGCGCTCGGTCGAGGTGTTCCGAGCCTGGGACGCGGCCCGTGGGGGCGGGCTGCAGCGCAAGGCCGTCGTGGGACAGCTCAACGAGGTGGGCGGCATGCTCGCCTACCACCACCCCGGCCATCTCCAGCGGCGCCTGTGGGGCGTCGCCGCCAACCTCGCCGTCCTCGCCGGCTGGATGTCGCACGACGTCGGCCTCGAACCCACCGCCCAGAAGTACTTCGTCATCGCCGCCCATGCCGCCAGAGAGGGGGGTGACCGGCCGCGGGCCGGTGAGGCCCTGTCCCGGGCGGCCCGTCAGATGGTTCATCTGGGCCGGCCGGACGAGGCCATGGACCTGATGAAGCTCGCCCAGTCCGGGTCCGGCAGCAATGTGCTGCCCCGCACCCGGGCGATGTTCCACACCATCGAGGCCTGGGCGCAGGCGTCGATGGGCAAGGGCCAGGCCATGCGCCGCACCCTCGGCCAGGCGGAGGACCTCTTCGTCTCCGACAAGGCCGATGTGGAACCGCCGTCCTGGATGCAGACCTTCAAGGACGAGGATCTGTACGGCATGCAGGCCCTGGCCTACCGCACGCTGGCCGAGTTCGAGCCCCAGGCGGCCGTGCACGCCCAGTACTACGCGGAGAAGGCGCTGGCGCTGCGGGTCGACGGACGGGAGCGGTCGAAGATCTTCGACCATCTGTCCATGGCCTCCGCCTGCTTCATCGCGGACGACCCCGAACAGGCGGACCGCTACGCGCGCCTGGCCCTGATGTCGATGGGCTCGAACTCCTCCCGGCGCACCTGGGACCGGCTGCGCGAGATGTACCGGCTCACCGCGGAGTACGCGAACTACCCGAGCATCAGTGAGCTGCGCGAGCAGATCAGGCTGGCGCTGCCGAAGCCGAGGGGGGGACGGGGCGGCAACACCGCCCAGACGTGAGTGAGTCGGCAGTCTTCAGACAGTTGACCTAAGTACCCGGACGGCCGGACGCAACAGGAATGCCGGACCACACGGCCAACCGGACCACGTCGATCACGGGGTGACCCGGGCGACGAGCACACAGGCGTCCTCGTCGCGCCCGCTCCCGCCGAACTCCTCCACGAGCGTGCGTACGCAGTCCTGTGCGGTGCGCGCCTCGCGGAAGCGGGGAGCGAGGCCGAGGAGCCGGTGCGCCCTGTCCTCGGGCATCAGTCCGGCGGTGTGCAGCAGCAGCAGGTCGCCCTCTTCGAGGGTCGCCTCGGCCTGCCCGTAATCGGCGCCCGAGCCGGCGCCCAGGAATGCACCGACGGGTGTGCCGAGCCGGCGTCCCGTCCCGTCGCGGAACAGCAGCGGGGCGGGGTGTCCGGCCTGCGCCCAGGTCAGGGTGCGGGTGTCGGGCCGGTAGCGGCAGCAGAGGGCGCCGGCCAGCGCGGGCTGGGCGTTGGCGTGCAGTAACTGGTTCAGCCAGGACATGAGTTGAGCGGGGTCGGTGCCCGCCATGCCCATGCCGCGCAGGGCGCCCAGCGTCAGCGCCGTGTCCGTGGCGACGGCCGGGCCGTGGCCGATGAGGTCGCCGACGCTCAGCAGCGTCCGGCCGTCGGGGAGCGCGAGCGCGTCGTACCAGGCACCGCCGGTCAGCGAGCCGGCCGCGGCGGGCAGACAGTGGGCGGCGAGGTCGAGGGAACCCGCGCCGCCGTGCGGGAGCCGCAGAGGGCCGCGCCCAGGCAGGACCACCGACTCCCGCGGCTCGACCGTGAGCCGGCGTCCGGTCTGCGTACCGCTCTGGTGGCGCTGGAGCGAGTCACGGGTCTCCCGCACCTCCCACTGACTCCGGCGCAGTGCGCTGACGTCCCGCAGTACGGCCCACATCGAGGCGGTGCCGCCGTCGGCGTCGAGCACGGGCTCGCCCATCATGTGCACGGTCCGCGGCTCGCCGTCCGGCCGGACGACGCGGAACTCGCCGTCGATGGGCCGGGCGTCCACCAGACAGTCGGTGACCATCGCCGTGAGCTTGGGCCGGTCCTCGTCGAGGACGAGGGACGGCAGTTCGTCGAGGGTGAGCGGAGGAGCGGCGGGGTCGCGGCCGAGGATGCCGTAGAGCTCCTCGGACCAGACGGCGTCGTCCGTCAGCAGGTTCCACTCCGCGCTGCCGACCCGGCTGAGCAGCGAGCCCTGCGCGGGAGCGGCCGGTGCGGCGGCCTGGGGGGCGGGTGCGGGCGGGCCCTCCCGGAGCTGGGCCAGGTGGGCGTCGAGGTCTTCGAGCTGATGGAGCGCCAGATCGCACAGCGCCCGCTGCCAGCGGCCCTGCGGGTCCGTCGTGTCGTCCTCCTGCGCGTCCCTGCGTACCGCGTCCACGTCGCCCTTGAGCCGTCGCGTCTGCGTGATCAGCGCGTCGACCGAGCCGCGCCCCGGCGGCTGGGCGGCGGGGTGGTCCGCAGAGAGGTGGGACGGCATGCGCACTCCGATGCGGGGACGGTCCGACGAACGGGGACGGAAGGGCCGTTACGACTGTTGCACAGCCCGCGACGGCGTGTAAGGGATTTGGCAACACACGATTCGGTGGTGTCTCCGGCATATGCCAGGGTCCCCGCGACGGGGTCGCGCGGATGCTGGTCGTATGCCGTCCAGGGGGTCAAGTCGTAGGTGGAGTACGTGACTTGGGGGACTGGAGGGGCCTGCGGTGTGACCGTCAGCCGGGTGTTCGACGGTCGTATGTTCCATAAAGCTGTGCCGTGATGCAGATCACATCAATTCCCGCCCGCTTTTGCGTAATGCGATCGGCACCTCCGAAGTCCTACAAGCATGGACATCACCCTCGAACAGTCCGTCCGCGCCCGCCTGATCACCGCGGAGGACAGGGAACTGCCCGTTCCCGCGACGCTGCGCTACGCCTCCGACGACCCGTTCGCCGTCCACCTCGACTTCCCCGCCGAGGTCTCCCTCGCCGACGAGGCCGCCACCTGGACCTTCGGCCGCGCGCTCCTGGAGGAGGGGCTCGGCGGTCCGGCGGGCACCGGTGACGTGCACATCTGGCCGTGCGGCCGGGCCCGGACGGTGGTGGAGCTGCACTCGCCGTTCGGCATGGCCCTGCTCCAGTTCGACACCCCGGCCCTGCACCGTTTCCTGCTGCGCAGCTACGCCGTGGTCCCGGCGGGCCGGGAGGACGTGGGGGCCGCGGTCGACGAGGGGCTGCAGGCCCTGCTCGGCAATGTCTGAGAGCCCCGCGCGGCGGCGGGGCCAGGTGAGGCCGGGGGTGCCCTCGCGTCAGCCGCCGTGCCCGCTCAGCCGCCGTTCCCGCCGTACAGGTCCGGGCGCGGCGCGAGGGTGATTCCGACGCGCTCGCCGCTCTCCAGGGCCCGGACCCCGGCCTCGGCGACGACGGCGGCCACGTAACCGTCCCAGGCCGTCGGGCCGGTGACCCGGCCCCGCCGGGCGTCGTCGACCCAGGTCTGCACCTCGCGGTCGTAGGCCGCCTCGAAGCGGACCAGGTAGTCCTGCGGCACCTCCACCGCGGCGCCGCCCCGCGCGGTCACGAGTATCCCGTCGTCGTCGCCCACGCGTGCGCTGCCCGCCTCGCACACGGCCTCGCAGCGCACCTGGTAGCCGAAGCCGCAGTTGACGAAGACCTCCACGTCGACCAGGGCGCCCCCGTCGGTCTCGAACAGCACGAACTGCGGGTCGAGCAGACCCTGGGGGGCGCCGGGCGAAGGGCCCGGCCGCAGCACGGTGACCGCGGTGAGTTCCTGGCCGAGCAGCCAGCGGGCCGCGTCGATCTCGTGCGACACCGAACTGTCGATCAGCATCGCGCTGGTGAAGTCCGGCGGTGAGGAGACGTTGCGGTGCACGCAGTGCAGCATCAGCGGCCGCCCCAGCCGCCCGCCGTCCAGCAGCGCCTTGAGCCGGCGGTACTCCGGGTCGTGGCGCCGCATGAACCCGACCTGGGTGAGGCGGCGGCCAAGACGTGCCTCCGCCTCGACGACCCGCAGGGCCCCCGCCGCGTCCGGCACCATCGGCTTCTCGCACAGCACCGGAAGCCCCCGGGCGAGCGCCGCGCGCAGCGCCTCCTCGTGCGCCGGGCCGGGCGAGGCGATCAGCACCGCCTCGACGCCGGGCGCGTCCAGCGCGGCCTCCGTCTCCGTGTGGACCGAGACTCCCTCGATCCCGGCGACGGCTTCCTCGGCGCGCACCGCGTCGGGGTCGGCCACGGCGGCCACCCTGGCTCCGCTCACCACGCGGTCGAGGCGCCGTATGTGGTCGGCCCCCATGTGCCCGGCTCCCAGTACCGCCACGCCCAGCAGGTCTCCCACGTGCCCTCTCCCTCCCGCCCGACGATCACGCCGTAGCGTACGCCGGGCGGGAGCACGCGTCGGGCGGGGGCGGCCGGGTGACGGCGGGTCGGGCGGTGGCGCGACGGCGTGGCGGGTGACCCGCGCCGGGTAGCCCGCCACGGCGTTCAGTAGCGCAGCACGCCCGCGATGCCGTCCGCGTCGCCCAGCGTGCCGTCCGGCACGAAGCGCACGTCGGCACCCGTCTCCAGGCACTGCTCGACGATCTCGTCCACGATGTCCTCACGGGCGTCGAGGTCGCCGGTCACGGCCGGGATCAGATGGTCGCCGTCGTCTCGTACGGTCACGCGGTAGTTCTCCTCGACGGCCAGCAGCCGGACCCGGCCCTCCCGGGCGCTCTGCCACACCTCGTCGACGCCGGCCGCGAACTCCTTGCGGCCGAGGGCCGATTCGAGCGCCCGGTTGACGGTGTCCACGCTTCTGCGCGCCTCGGCGGCGACCATCGGCCGCACCGCCTGCCAGACCGCGTCCGGGGTGCCGTGCGACAGCCCGCCGTGCGGGACGTGCACCGCGGCCCTGGTGACGGTTCCGATGTCGTCGAGGGCGGACAGCGCCGCCTGCTCACCGGTGACGTACAGCGGCCGCGGGGCCTGGCGCAGCAGCCGGTTCATCGCGGCGTCGGCGTCGCGCAGGAAGTGGCGGGTGCCCTCGTCGCGGAACGTGCTCGGCATGTCGCCGATCTGCTCCTGGCGTTCGGCGTCGAAGTTCTCCTGCGGCCTGGTCAGCGGGAAGCCGCCGACCTGCTCCTCTGTGACCCGGTCCGGGCCGCCGTTCCACAGGGTGGCGCGGTCGGCGGAGACCGACAGCACCCAGTACGGCCGCTCGGCGGCCTGCGCGGAGACCAGGTTGCGGGTGAGGAAGGTGTCCGAGAGCACGACCCGCTCCGGAACCGGGCGGGCCAGTGACCACACCTGGTGCTCGCCCGGTGCGGCGAAGATCACCAGACCGTCCTCGGCGTGCGCCAGGTCGACCTCGGCCAGGGCCCGGTCGAGCTGCTCGGCGACGTCGGAGCGCCGCTCGCGGGTGACCGCGGGGTCGGACTCCAGCTGTTTCTTCGCCTCGGCCACGACATTGCGCAGCCGGACCCGGTCCTGGGCGTTCAGGGGGTCCCGGCGGTGCGTCGGGGTCAGCACGGACACCGCGGGATAGGGGCGCGGACGCCGCAGTTCGGAGAGGGTCGCGGGGCTGAGTGCGTGCTCCATATGAGCACCATAGGACTGATTCACTGACGGGGCATTCGGGGTATCACGCACAAAGAGGTCAAGTGGCCCCTGGCGTCGGGCCGCACGCCGGTGCGTCCACGGGCCCCTCCTCGAATTCCTCGGTGAACGACGGTGACGACAGCCCCGGCTCCCGGTTACCGTACGCGTCAGTAACCGGGACATACGCAGGAGGAACCCATGCCGCAGCTCGAAGTCGACGGCGCAGCCCTGACGTACGACGACGAGGGCCCGCGCGACGGCGGCGGGGTGCCCCTGGTGTTCGTGCACGGCTGGACGGCGAACCGGCACCGCTGGGACCACCAGATCGCCCACTTCTCCGAGCGGCGGCGGGTGGTCCGGTTCGACCTGCGCGGGCACGGCGAGAGCACCGGCGCGGGCGTCAGGACCGTGGCGGAGCTGGCGAAGGACCTCGTCGCCCTCCTCGACCACCTCAAGATCGAGCGGTGCGTGCTGGTCGGCCACTCGATGGGCGGGATGATCGCGCAGACCGTCGCCCTCTCCCACCCGGAGCGAGTGGAGCGCATGATCCTGGTGAACTCCATCGGCAGGATGACGTACAGCCGGGGCCGGGGACTGCTGATGGCCGCCTCCACCCTCGTCCCCTACAAGCTGTTCGTCGCCGCCAACATCCAGCGCGCCTTCGCCCCCGGCTACCCGCGCGACGAGATCCGCGCCTACGTCAAGTCCTCGGCCGACACCCCGCGCGAGGTCGTCATGACGCTGTACGGCGCCATGCGGGCCTTCGACGTCCTGGACCGGGTGGGGCAGATCCAGGCCCCCACCCTCATGATCCACGGCTACCACGACATCCAGCTGCCCGTACAGCAGATGCTGCGGATGGCGAAGGCGTACCCGGACGCCACGGTCCGCATCCTGGACGCCGGGCACGAGCTGCCCGTGGAGAAGCCCGCCGAGCTGACGGCCGCGATCGAGGCGTTCGTGAGCTGAGCGTCAGCCGAAGCTGTCCGGGTCCGCCGCGGCCCAGTCCGCCGCCCACGAGAGCGGCGGCCCGGCCGTCAGGGCGCCCGGCTCCAGCCACTCGTACAGCTCGGCGTAGGAGCGGACCGTCCTCGCGTCCGTACGGCGCAGGAGATGCCCGGGGCCGAGGCCGCCCGGCCCCGGTACGCCCATCGCCGCCATGATCCGGACGGCGCTGCGGACCGTCTCCCGCTGGTAGCGGTGGATCCGCCGCGCCTTGTCGCCCACGTCCAGGGCCCGTGCCCGCCACGGGTCCTGGGTGGCGACGCCGGCCGGGCAGGTGTTGGTGTGACAGCGGCCGGCCCGGACGCAGCCGAGCGCGGACATCATCGCGCGGGCCGCGTTGGTGTAGTCGGCGCCCTGGGCGAGCCGTCGGACGATGTCCGAGCCCGTGGCGATCCCGCCGCTCGCCCCGATCCGGACCCGGTCCCTGAGGCCGCTGCCCACGAGCGCGTTGTGCACGGTGATCAGCCCCTCGGTGAGCGGCATCCCCAGACGGTCCGCGCCCCCCGGCGGCCCGGCGCCCGTCCCGCCCTCCGATCCGTCCACCACGACGAAGTCGGGCGTCACGCCTTCCGCGAGCATCGCCTTGCACACCGCGAGGAACTGCCGCCGCGACCCCACGCACAGCTTGAGGCCCGTCGGCTTGCCACCGGCCAGCTCCCTCATCCGCGCCAGGAAGAGCACCAGTTCACGCGGGGTCGAGAACACCCTGTGCCGGGGCGGCGACACCACGGTCTCACCCTCGGCCACGCCCCGCGCCCGTGCGATCTCCGCGGTCACCTTGGCCCCCGGCAGCACCCCGCCGCCCGGACCGGCCCCCTGCGAGACCTTCAGCGACACGCACTTCACCTCGGGCAGCGCCGCCTTGTCCGCGAACTCCCGCGCCTCGAAACCCCCGTCGGACGTGCGGCAGCCGAAGTACCCCGAGCCGATCTCCCAGATCAGGTCACCGCCGCCGCGCAGATGGTGGTCCGACAGCCCGCCCTCCCCGGTGTCCTGCGCGAAGCGGCCCAGCGCGGCACCCCGGCCGAGAGCGAGCACGGCCTGCGCGGACAGCGCCCCGAAACTCATCGCGGACACGTTCATCAGCGCCATGTCGTACGGCAGCCTGCACTCCGGTCCGCCCACGCGCACCCGCGGCTCCTCCTCGGGGGGCGGCAGCGGGCACATCGACGGCACGAGGAACTCGTCCGCGTCCCGCCCGCCGCCGATCGGCTCCGCCGGCTCCCGCACCCGGTACCGCAGACGGCCGACCAGGGGATGGATGCGCAGCGGCGCCCGCCGGCGCTGCACCACGTCCCACCCGCCCAGCGCGGTCAGGGCGAGCAGCGGTCCCGCCGCGCACCACCACCACCCGGACACGGCGGACGACGCGACCAGCGCCCCGGCCGCGCAGAGGGCGACGAGCAGCCAGGGCGCGTACCGGCGCACTCAGCCGCCGTCCTGGTCGGGTCCGCAGGAACTGCCGCTGGACGGCAGGGAGCCGTACAGCAGGAAGTCGTCGACCTTGCGGTGCACGCACTTGGACGACCCGTAGCCGGTGTGGCCCTCGCCCTTGTTGTCGAGCACCACGGCCGCGTCGCCCAGGCGCTCGGCCGTCTCCACGGTCCAGCGGTACGGCGTCGCCGGGTCGCCCCGGGTGCCGACCAGGAGCATCTCCGGCGTGTCCAGGTCCTTGACCTCGTCGCGGATGAACCCGGTGCCCCTGGGCCTGCCGTAGCAGAGCAGGACCTCGGTGAGGCGGTACCGGCCGAAGACCGGGGACGCCTTGTCGTAGTCGGCGCGCAGCCGCTCGAGGTCCGCGGCGATCCGCTCGGCGGTGGGGCGGTCGGGGTCGTCGGCGCAGTTGATCGCCATCAGCGCGGCCGGGAGGTTGTCGACGGGGACGTCCTCGACGTCGACCAAGGGGCTGGGGGAGGGGCCGGTGCCGCCCGGCGACCGCACCGGGAAGGCCAGGCCGCCCTGGGCGAAGGCCATGATCCCCCCGGCGTCGCCGTCCTCGACGAGCTGGGCGAGCGCCCGCTCCAGCGACGGCCACAACTCCTTGCTGTACAGCCCCTGGCCGAGCGCGGCCACGAGATCCTGACCGGTGAAGTCGCGGCCGAAGTCCGTCGGCAGCGGATCCTCGTCGAGCGAGCGGACCAGACGGACCACCTCCTCGCGGGCCGTCCGCGCGTCCTGGCCGAACGGACAGGCGATGTCCTTCACGCACCAGTCGACGAAGTCCTCCAGAGCCACCTGCTGGCCCCGGGCGCCCGCGATGCCCTGCTCGGCGAGCGGCTCGGTGAGCGTGTCGACGCCGTCGAGGACCAGCCGGCCCACCTTGCCGGGGAACTGGGCCGCGTAGACCGCGCCCAGCCGGGTGCCGTAGGAGAAGCCGAGGTAGTTGAGCTTCTTGTCGCCCAGCGCCTGGCGCATCACGTCCATGTCCCGTGCCGCGTCGACCGTGCCGATGTGCGGCAGGACGGGCCCGGAGTTCTTCTCGCAGGCGGCGGCCGCGTCCTTCAGCTTCGCCATCAGCGCGCGCGGGTCGTCGAGCGCGGAGGCGTCGTCCAGGGCGCCGAGCCCCTCCTCGCCCTCGGTGTCCCCGCAGCTGACCGGAGAGGAGCGGCCGACCCCCCGGGGGTCGAAGGACACCACGTCGTAGCCGTCCGTGAGTTCCATGAACTCCTTGCCGCCGTAGGCGAGCTCGGGAACGCCCGCGCCACCGGGGCCGCCGAAGTTCAGCAGCACCGAGCCCCGCTTGTCGCCGGTGGCCCGGTAACGGGCCAGCGCCAGGTCGAGGGTGCCCGCCTCGGGGCGGGCGTAGTCGAGCGGGACGGTCACCTTGCCGCACTGGAGGTCGTCGGGCGCGCCGTCGAGCGCTTCGCACGCCGTCCAGGAGACCTTCTGGTCGTAGAACCGTGACAGGGCGGACCGGTCGTCCCCGGACGAGACCGCCTTCGGCAGCGCCGCGCCGAGCAGGGTCAGTGCGGCGCCCGCGGCGAGCGCGCAGCGGCGCCGTCCGGGCCGCGTCGACAGCATGGCCAGCATCAGTGCCTCCAGGGACGCCCCGCAGCGGACCGGGCCCACGGCGCCCCGGATCACGATAGGCGGCCTCCGCGGGGCTCGCCTCCGGACGAACGAGCGCCCCTGGTGCGCCCCGCGCGCGCGGCTGGGGGTGCGGGGAGGGGCGCCGGGAGAGGCGGCCGCGAGGGCCGTTGTGTGTGGGGGTGCGGGGGTGCTGCGGGGGGTGTTGCGGGGGGAGAGAGAACGTTCGATCCGAGGCGCCCAAAGGGGTGAATGACGGATTGGGCATAACTCGGCCGGTTCGCCCGCGTTTTACCTGGTGCGGGTGAGTGCCCGCGACATGTCTGGAAGGCAGGGACCCCATGAGACGGGCCACCCGAAACGGTGTGATCGCTGTAGCAGCCGCCTCCGGCGCGATGGCCGCCGTGACGATGCCGGCGTTCGCCGACTCCACCGCCGCGGGGACCGCGGCCGGCTCGCCCGGCGTGGTCTCCGGCAACAACGTCCAGCTGCCGGTGAACCTCCCGGTCAACCTGTGCGGCAACAGCGTGGGCGCCGTGGGACTGCTGAACCCCGTGTTCGGCAACACCTGCGTGAACAAGGGCGCCGCGCCGAGTGCCGGGCCGGCGGCCGGAGCGGGGGCGCGGGGCGAGGCCGTCGGCTCGCCCGGCGTGGTCTCCGGCAACCAGGTGCAGGTGCCGGTCCACGTGCCGGTGAACGCCAGCGGCAACGGCGTGGGCGTCGCCGGAGCCCTGAACCCGGTGTTCGGCAACAAGTCCGTGAACGACTCGGACGACAAGCCGCCGCACCGGGTCGTGCCGGGTCACCCGGCCAAGCCCACGCCGGTGCCGCCGACCCGCCAGCCGTCGGCCCCCGAGCCCCAGCGCCACGCCCCGGGCACGGGTCCGAAGACCGTTCCGCACGCCAGGGCGCCCCAGGCGCCGGCGGTCCACCGGGACTCGTCCTCGCTCGCCCACACGGGTGCCGACGCCACGCTGCCCGCCGTCGCGGGCAGCGCGGCCATGGTGCTGGCCGGAGCGGTCCTCTACCGCCGGTTCCGCGCACGCGTGGAGCGCTGAGCCGCCGCCCGGATCCGCAGGCCCCCGCCCAGGACGGGGGCCTGCGGGGCCGACGGACAGCCACCGCCCCAGCCTCCGACCGGGCCCGTGTGCCGCCTCGACACGGGGCCGCCGGTCCGGAGCGGGCGGTCGCGCATCTCGGGCGATGCCCGCCGGAGACGTCGGCCGCGGATGACCGCGCAGACCGGGCGACGCGTGTCGGCGGTGCCGACGGTGCCGACCGTGGCGGCCGTCCGCCCCTCGGGCCTCGGCTCGACCGCCGGCCCGAGGGCCGAGCGAGGTGGTGAGGTCACCGGGCTGGCGTGGGTGTCGCGCACCTGGGGCGGTGCCCGCGGGAGGTTCCGGTCGCGGCGGTCCGCCCCTCGGGCGTCGATTCGGCTGCCCGGCCATGGGCGGAGCGGAGTCGGGAAGCGGGGCGTGGGCGCAGGCCGCTCCGCTCCCGGTCACGGCCCTCGGCGGGCCTCGGGTCGGGGGTCCGGCTCTCCCGCCGGGCGGAGAGTCGCGGTCCGTCAATTCCTCGGTGGGTGCCGGTCCGGGCGTGGGCGGGCGTGCACATCGGGCGGCGCCCGCCAGCGGTGTCGGCCGGGGGCGGCCGCGCATATCGGCGGCGCCCGCCAGCGGTGTCGGCCTTGGCGGACGCCCGCCGCCTGGTCATCGGATCGGCCGCCGGGCCGCGGGCCGGACCGGTCCTCGGGACGCCGGGTGTGGTCGCGGGCCGCGTTGGATACGGGCCTCGGCGGGCGGCCAGGGTCGGGTCTACGGCTCTCCCGCCGGGCGGCGTGATCTTCGGCGGTGCCTGGCCTGGCGCGGTCCAGGCGGGGTGTGGAGGCGCGGGCGGCGTTAATTCCTTTGTGGGTGCCGTGCGGGAATGCTGGAGTGGCCGTATGGATCATGCCGCGATACTCGCCCTGTACGACCGGGACATGCGCGAAGGCGCCCGCCCCGAGAGCTCTGACGCCCGTGTGGAACGGACCGGAGGCGTGGTCCGCCACGTCGGCGGTGAGGGGGGCTGGAACGGCGTCCTCTGGTCGGACCTCGACGCCGCCGGCGCCGACGCGGCGATCGCCGCGCAGATCGCCTACTTCGCCGGGCGCGGCGAAGAGTTCGAGTGGAAACACCACGGTCACGACCAGCCCGCCGACCTGGGACGACGGCTCCTGGAGGCCGGCTTCACGGCCGAGCCGGAGGAGACCCTGATGATCGGCGAGACGAGCGGCCAGCTCGGCCCCGCCCCCGGACGGGGTGCGCATCGTGCCCGTGACCGGGCGGGCGTCGACCTCATGGCCGAGGCGAACGCGAAGGCGTTCGGGCGCGACGCCTCCTGGCTGCGGGATCTCGTGCTCGCCCGGCTCGCCGCCGACCCGGACGCGATCGTCGCCCTGGTCGTCCTCGCCGGTGACGAACCGGTGAGTTCGGCCCGGATGGAAATGATCCCCGGCACACGGTTCGCCGGCCTGTGGGGCGGCGGCACCGTACCGGCCTGGCGCGGCCGTGGCATCTACCGCGCCCTGATCGCCCACCGCGCCCGCATCGCCGCCGAACGCGGCTACCGCTACCTCCAGGTCGACGCCTCCGACCAGAGCCGCCCGATCCTCGAACGCCTCGGCTTCGCGGCGCTGACCACGACGACGCCGTACGTCTACGTGCCCTAGCCCGATCTAGCCCGATCTAGCTGGATCGACCCGCAACGTCGTTCACCGGCCGGCTCGCGCCGGCCCGTCCCGGACGGCCGAGGGCCGACGGCCGTCCGGGACCCGGGGTTTCGTCGCCCCGGCGTGAACAGCGTCAGCGGCGTGCCTTCGAGCGGTCCAGTGCCGCCACGCCGACCGCGGCGAGCGCGATCTGGATGAGCCACTCCACCCAGTCGACGCCGTCGGTGTCGGCCACCCCCAGACCCGCCGCGATGGCCGAACCGAGCAGTGCGGCCACGATGCCGACCAGGATCGTCCAGAGCACACCGATGCGCTGGCGGCCCGGAATCACGAGCCGGCCCAGGACACCGATGACGATGCCGATGAAGATGGCACTGATGATGCCGTCGATCTCCATGTCCGCCCCTCCTCTGCGAGACCCGTTGTCTTGCCCGTTGCCCACCTTGTGCCCGCTGCACGGTGGTGCAGTCCGTTCCGCTTGCCCGGGAGGGCGGATCGCCGAAGAAATCGTCGGCAGCATCGTCCGCCGCATCGCCCGCGTCATTGCCCGCACTTTCTGTTCACAGCAGTGGTATGCCATGTACCTTTCAATCGTTCCACGCGTGTAGAACCCTCCGTCGCGGGGTCTACGCGCGCAGATCGGCGCCCGCACCCTCGTCTCCCCACCCTTCCGTCACGGAGGTTCGCCGGATGCCTGGATCACCGAGATCCCGCCGCAAGCGCAAGGTCACCACCGTCCTGGCCGGCTTCGGTCTGCTCGTCACCGGAGCCGCTCTCCAGGTCAGCGCCACCGCCACGCCCGCCCACGCGGCCACCCCCCACCGCATCCTGTTCGACAACGCCCACGCCGAAACGGCCGGCAACGCCGACTGGATCATCTCCACCAGCCAGCCCGACCCGCTCGGCGAGGACTCCTCGCCGTCCGCCGAGACCGACTGGACGGGGGCCATCTCGTCCTGGGGCGTCGCCCTGCAGAAGACCGGCGACTACAGCCTCAAGACGCTGCCCTCGGGCTCCAGCCTGACCTACGGCGGCTCCGCGACGACCGACCTCGCGAACTTCGACACCCTGGTCCTGCCGGAGCCGAACACCCTCTTCACCACCGCAGAGAAGACGGCGATCATGAACTTCGTGAAGAACGGCGGCGGCCTCTTCATGATCTCCGACCACACCGGAGCCGACCGCAACAACGACGGCGAGGACGCGGTCGAGATCCTCAACGATCTGATGACCGACAACAGCGTCGACTCCACCGACCCGTTCGGCTTCTCCGTCGACTCGCTCAGCATCAGCTCCGACTACCCGTCGGCCATCGGCGACAGCAGCGACCCCGTGCTGCACGGCTCCTTCGGCACGGTCACCAAGAGCCTCATCGCCAGCGGCACCACCGCCACCCTCAAGCCCGCCGACAACTCGAGCGTCAAGGGCCTGCTCTACCGCACCGGCTACTCCGGGAACACCGGCGCCTTCTTCGCCACCAGCACCTTCGGCAGCGGCCGGGTGGCCTTCTGGGGGGACAGCTCGCCGATCGACGACGACACCGGCCAGTCGGGCAACACCCTCTACGACGGCTGGAACGACTCCGGCGCCACCAACGCCGCCCTCGCCCTGAACGCCACCGAGTGGCTCTCCGGCGCGAGCGGCGACGGCGGTGGCGGCGACGGCGGTTCGGGCTCCTGCACCTCCGCCCAGCTCCTCGGCAACAACGGCTTCGAGTCCGGCGCCACCACCTGGAGCGCCACGAGCGGCGTCATCACCAACTCCTCCAGCCAGTCGGCCCGTACGGGCTCCTACTACGCCTGGCTCGACGGCTACGGCACCGCCACCACCGACACCCTCTCCCAGTCCGTGACCGTCCCGTCCGCCTGCACCTCCGCCACCCTCAGCTTCCACCTGCACATCGACACGGCGGAGACCACCACCAGCACGGCGTACGACACCCTCAAGGTCCAGGTCCTCAACAGCTCCGGAACCGTCCTGAGCACCCTGGCGACCTACTCCAACCTGAACGCCGCCGCCGGCTACACCAAGCGCAGCTTCAGCCTGGCGAGCTACGCCGGCCAGACCGTCACCCTCAAGTTCACCGGCACCGAGGGCTCCACCCTCCAGACCTCCTTCGTCATCGACGACACGGCACTCGACGTCGCCTGACGCCCCCTCCGGCGCCGAGCGCCGAGCGCAGAGCACGGCCCGGCCGACCCGCACACGCGGAACGGCCGGGCCGCCTTCACGGATTCAGGCAGACCGGGGGCTACGGACGCGGGGCGCTCTTCGCCGCGGTGAAGGCGCACATCATCCCCAGGATCACCGCCAGGGCGCCGATGATGATGTTGTTGACCGCGACCCCGGCGTCCGGGCTGTCGCCGACGACCCACGGCGCGATGATCATCCAGACGCCGAGCGCGCACATGGCCCAGCTCAGGCCGTACATACGGGCCGGAGCGGCCGTGAACCCGAGAGCCAGCAGGCCGATCGCGATGCCGACGATCAGGTTGTGGGTCATCAGCGCGGGCTGGCTGGTGGTGTAGTGGAGCACCCAGGGGGACACGGCGCAGTACAGACCGAGCAGGAACACCGGTCCGTCCACGAGCGCCACGTCACGACCACCGAGCATGCGGTCGTAGCGCGCCCGCATCTCGGATACGTCGGGGTGGGTCGATATGTCACTTCTGCCTGGCGAGACGTTGGCCATCACTCGTCTCCTTCGACTTGCTGGCCGACCGCGTCTGGTGCGGTGTGCGGTGGTCGCCGCGCACAGTCATTCTGCGCTTATTTGTTCTTTATGTGTAGAGGTCGGAAGCGATGGAGCGGCCTCCGAACCGCCGTCCGCGCGCCTCATCGGCGGTCCTGCGGGAAAATGAAGACTCCGGCCGCCAATCCGCTCCCGCCGCAGCCACGGATTACCCGCGAAAGGGCCCGGCCACGGGCCCCGGCGGAAGGCGTGAGGATGGAGCGGAAGGCGATGCCGGCGCAGGAACCGGCGTCCGGAGCGGACCGGGGAACGGCGGCGGGACGACGTACCGCCGTGGTGGGCAGCGGAGTGGCCGGACTGACGGCCGCGCACATCCTGCGCCGCGGCGGCCATCACGTCACCCTGTACGAGGCCGACGACCGGCCCGGCGGCCACGCCCACACCCACGACGTCGTCTCCCGTGACGGGCGGGTCCACCGCGTCGACTCCGGCTTCATCGTGCACAACCGCCGCACCTACCCCCATCTGCTGCGCCTCTTCGACGACCTGGGCATCGCCACCCAGGAGTCGGAGATGAGCATGTCCGTACGGTGCGAGGGCTGCGGCCTCGAGTACGCCGGAGCCCGCGGTCCCGCCGGGCTGTTCCCCGCGCCGGGCAACGCCGCGCGGCCCCGCTACCTCCGCCTGCTCACCGAGGTGCCCGCCTTCCACCGGGCGGCCCGCCGGCTGCTCGCCGAAGGCGCGACCGACGACCTCACCCTCGGCGCGTTCCTGGACCGGGAGAGGTTCTCGGCGTACTTCCGCACCCACTTCATGACACCGGTGGTCTCGGCCGTCTGGTCCTGCGACGCCGCCACCGCACAGCGCTACCCGGCCTCGTACCTGTTCCGGTTCCTGGACCACCACGGCATGCTCTCGGTCACCGGCTCCCCGGTGTGGCGCACCGTCACCGGCGGTTCGCGCACCTACGTCGAGCGCGTCACCGCCCGGCTGCACACCGTCCGCACCGGCACGCCCGTGCGGGCCGTACGGCGCACCCCGGACGGCGCCGAGCTCACCGCCGACGACGGCGTCACCCGGAGCTACGACGCCGTGGTGATCGCCGTCCACCCCGACCAGGCGCTGCGGATGCTCACCGACGCCACCCCCGCGGAGAAGGACGTCCTCGGCGCCTTCCGCTACTCGCGCAACGTCACCCTTCTGCACACCGACACCGGCGTCCTGCCCCGGGCCCGCGCCGCCCGCGCCTCCTGGAACTACCTGATGCCCGCCTGCGACGCCGGCGCCGACCGCGTCCGGGTCAGCTACGACATGAACCGGCTGCAACGCCTCGACGCGCCCGACCCGTACGTCGTCACCCTCGGCGGCGAGGACCGCGTCGACCCCGACCGGGTCCTGGCCCGCATGATCTACGAACACCCCGTCTACACACCGGAGTCGGTGGCCGCCCAGCAGCGCCTGCCCGGCCTGAACACCGCCGTGACCGCGTTCGCCGGCGCCTACCACGGCTGGGGATTCCACGAGGACGGCTGCCGCTCCGGTGTCCTGGCGGCCGCCGCGCTGGGGGTGCGCTGGTGAGCACCGCACCGTCGCGGCCCGAAGCGGTGCACCCCGCCCTGTACCCCTGCACCATCACCCACGTCCGCACCGCCCCCACCCGCTACACGCTGCGCCACCGCACCTACCTGTGGCTGATCGACCCCGACCGTCCGCCCGACCTCCCGCGCGCGCTGCGGCCGCTGGCCCGCTTCGACCCCCGCGACCATTTCACCGGCGAGCACCCGACCGTCCGGGCCGGCCTCGACGCCTTCCTCGCCTCGCAGGGCGAGCCCCCGGCGGACGGACCCGTCGCCATGCTCACGCACGCACGCGTCCTCGGGCACGTCTTCAACCCGCTGACCCTCTACTGGTGCCACGACCCGCACGGCGGGCCGGGCCGCGTGGTCGCCGAGGTGCACAACACCTACGGCGGACGGCACTGCTACCTGCTGCACCCCGACGCCACCGGCAGCGCACGGACCGCCAAGGAGTTCTACGTCTCGCCCTTCTTCCCCGTCGACGGCGCCTACCGCATGCGCCTGCCCCCGCCCGGCGACCGGCTCGCCCTCACCGTCCACCTCGACCGGGACGGCGGCCACCCCTTCACCGCGACCGTGCAGGGCGTCCGGCGCGAGGCCACCGCCGCGCAGCTGCTGCGGCTGGCCCTGCGCCACCCCTGGTCCACCGCCGCCGTGTCCGCCGCGATCCGCCTGCACGGCATCCGCCTGTATCTGCGCGGCCTGCCCGTCCAACCCCGACCGGACCACCGCACCGGAGAGAACACACGATGACGTACGCCGAACCCCGCCTTGCCGCCGTGGCCCGCCCGAGGAGCGCCGCAGACCCCTCGCGCTGGCCCGACGTCGCCGCGCCGGCCGGCACATCCCCCGCCCGCACCGCCGTCACCGGCGCGATCGTGCGCCGTGCCCTGGACCGGCTGCCGCTGCGCGCGCGGTACGCCGACGGCAGCACCGCCGGCCGCGGCGGACCGCTGCTGGAGATCCACGACCCACGGGCCTTCCACGCCCGGATCGGCGCCCACGGCCTGATCGGCTTCGGCGAGTCGTACATGGCGGGCGAGTGGGACGCCCCCGACCTGGTGGCCCCGCTCACCGTCCTCGCCGCCCACGCGGCCGACCTGGTCCCCGCCCCGCTGCAGCGCCTGCGCGGGCTGTGGGCCCAGCGTCAGCCCGCGCACCGGCGCAACACCCCCGACAACGCCCGCGCCAACATCAGCCGCCACTACGACCTGTCGAACGACCTCTTCGCCCTGTTCCTGGACGACACGCTCACCTATTCCTCGGCCGTCTTCCGCAGCTTCCCGGCCTCCTGGGACCGGCTCGCCGACGCCCAGCACCGCAAGATCGACCGCCTGCTGGACCTCGCCGGCGTCGAGCGGGGGACCCGGCTGCTGGAGATCGGCACCGGCTGGGGCGAACTCGCGCTGCGGGCGGCGGCCCGCGGCGCCCGGGTCACCTCGCTGACCCTCTCCGCCGAACAGCGCGACCTCGCCCGCGAACGGGTGCGGCAGGCCGGTCTCGCCGACCGCGTCGACATCGAACTGTGCGACTACCGCGAGGCCCGCGGCAGCTACGACGCCGTCGTCAGCGTCGAGATGATCGAGGCCGTCGGCGAGGAGTTCTGGCCGGTCTACTTCCGCACGCTCGACGAGCGGCTCGTCCCGGGCGGCCGCGCCGCCGTCCAGGCGATCACCATGCCCCACGCCCGCATGCTCGCCAGCCGCGACACCTTCACCTGGATCCAGAAGTACATCTTCCCGGGCGGTCTGCTGCCCTCCACCGAAGCGGTGGAGCAAGCCGTCCGCGACCACACCGGGCTGACCGTCGCCCGGCGCGACGGCTTCGGCGCCCACTACGCCGAGACCCTCCGCCTGTGGCGCGAACGCTTCACCGCACGCGCCGACGACGTCGCCGCCCTCGGCTTCGACGACACCTTCCGCCGTATGTGGACCCTCTACCTCGGCTACTCCGAGGCCGGCTTCCGGTCCGGCTACCTCGACGTCCAGCAGTACCTGTTCACCAAGGAGGCCCCGGTCCGATGACCACCGAGCGCACCGCCCGCAGCACCCGGCCCGGCGCCGCCCGACGGCTCGCCGCGCTCGCCGAGGACGTCACCGGAGGCCCCCTGCCGGTCCGGCTGCGCGCCTGGGACGGCAGCGAGAGCGGACCGGCCGACGGCCCCGTCGTGGTCGTACGATCCCGGCGCGCCCTGCGCCGGCTGCTGTGGGAGCCGGGCGAACTGGGCCTCGCGCAGGCCTACGTCACCGGCGAACTGGACCTCGAGGGCGACCTGGCGCAGGGCTTGCGGGCCGTCTGGGCCGCCGTCCGGGAACACGGTCTGCACGCCCCGCGCCTCACCCTCGCCGACCGCACCCGCGCGGCCGCCGAGGCGCTGCGGCTCGGCGCCGTCGGGCCGCGGCCGGCCCCGCCCGAGGCCCAGGCGCGCCTGCGCGGCGGCCTGCACAGCCGCACCCGTGACCGGGCCGCGATCAGCCACCACTACGACCTGTCCAACGACTTCTACCGCCTGCTGCTCGACCCGACGATGGCCTACTCGTGCGGCTACTGGGCGGCCGGCGACCCGGACTTCACCCTCGCCGACGCCCAGCGCGCCAAGCTGGAACTGATCTGCCGCAAGCTCGCCGTCGTCCCCGGCGCCCGGCTGCTCGACGTCGGATGCGGCTGGGGCTCGCTCGCGCTGTACGCCGCCGAAGAGCACAAGGCGCAGGTCACCGCCGTCACCCTGGCCGCCGAGCAGGCCGCGTACGTGCGCGAGCGGGTGCGCGAGCGCGGTCTGGAGCACCGGGTCGAGGTCGTCTGCCAGGACTACCGCGACATCGACGGCGGTTCCTACGACGCCGTCGCCACCGTCGAGATGGGCGAGCACGTGGGCGACGCCGAGTACCCGGGGTTCGCGGCCGCCCTGCGGCGGCTGGTCCGGCCCCGCGGCCGGGTCCTCGTGCAGCAGATGTCCCGGGGGAGCACCGCACCCGGCGGCGGCGCGTTCATCGAGACGTACATCGCGCCCGACATGCACATGAGGCCGCTCGGCGAGACGGTCTCCCTGCTGGAGACGGCCGGGCTGGAGGTGCGGTCCGTGGAGTCGCTGCGGGAGCACTACGTGCGCACGGTCGCCGCCTGGCACCGCACCCTGGAGGACCGCTGGGCGGACGTCGTACGGCTGGTCGGCGAGGAGACGGCCCGGGTGTGGCGGCTGTACCTGGTGGGCGGCGCGCTCGCCTTCGAGGAGGGCCGCATGGGCGTCGACCAGATCCTCGCCGTACGGCCCACCGCCCGCGGCGACAGCGGGGCACCGCAGACGCCGGCGGCCTGGTACGAGCGACTGGAGCAGCGATGAGCGGCTTTCCCTGGCATGCCTTCACGGTCAACCTCGGCTGGGCCGCGGCGGCCGCCTTCGCGGTCATGCTGGTCACCTTCGCCGTCGCCGTGCGCAAGGGCGTGCACCGGATCGTGGACGTCGCCTGGGGGATCGGCTTCACGGCGGTCGCCCTGGTGACCTGTGCCGCCTCGGCGGGGGAGGGCGACCCCGCGCGCCGGATCCTGGTGACCGCCCTCACCGCCGTATGGGGGCTGCGGCTCGCCGCGCACATCGCGCGGCGCGGCCGCGGCCACGGCGAGGACCCGCGCTACGAGGCGCTCCTGGCCAAGGCGCCCGGCAACCGCAACGCGTACGCCCTGCGGATGGTGTACCTGCTCCAGGGCGCGCTCGTGTGGCTGGTGTCGTTGCCCGTCCAGGCCGCGCAGTACGTGCCCGGGCCGCTGACCGGCCTCGCCTGGGCCGGGACCGCGCTGTGGGCCGTGGGGCTGTTCTTCGAAGCGGTCGGGGACGCCCAGCTCGCCCGGTTCAAGGCCGACCCGGCCCACCGGGGCCAGGTCATGGACCGAGGGCTGTGGCGCTACACCCGCCACCCCAACTACTTCGGCGACTTCTGCGTCTGGTGGGGACTCTTCCTCATCGCCTGCGAATCCGCCGCCTCCGCCGCGGTGTCCGTCGTCTCCCCGCTGGTGATGAGCTTCCTGCTGATGCGGGGCAGCGGCAAACCGATGCTGGAGCGGCACATGGCCGAACGGCCGGGGTACGCGCGCTACGTCGAACGCACGAGCGGGTTCTTCCCGCGGCCGCCGCGTCCATGAAGGGGCGGGCGCCTTCGGTCGACCGGAGGCGCCCCGAACGGGCGAACGTCTCCGGTCGGGCCGGAGGTGCCCGTGAACGGCGAACGCCTCCAGTCGGGCCGGAGGCGCCCATGAACGGGCGAACGCCTCCGGTCAGGCCGGGAGCGGCAGCACCGCCAGCGGATCCGAGCCGGGCGTGGCCGAGCCGCCCGCAGGTTCGACGGTGACCCCCACACCGGAGGCCCCGTCCACCGCGCCGCGCAGGAGCACCGCCTGGCTGGCGAGGTGCGGGTCCATCAGCCCGGCGTCACGCATCGTGCCGTGGTCGTCGAACCACAGCTGGTAGACCTTGCCGCCGGGCGGCTTCGCCATCCTGGCGGCGAGGAACACGGCACGGTCGCGGCCCGTGGACACCACCACCGTGCCCGTGGCCCCGTCCGCCAGCCGCACGGTGCGCGACCGCGCGTCCGGCGCCGCGAGCACGGCCGCCACCTCCTCCGCCTCGCGCTGCGCCCGGCCCGCATCGGCCCGGGCGCTCTCGGCGCGGTCGTACTGCCACACCGCGACGCCGCCCAGGGCCGCCGACGCGGCGAGGCAGGCGGCGAGGCCCCAGCGGGAGATCCGCCGCGACCACCGGGCGGCGCGGCCCGGCCGGACACCGCCCGGGGGGCCGGGCGCGACCTGCGGGACGTCGGTGATCCGCCGCAGCACCCGGGCCCGCAGACCGTGCCGGGGCGCCGTCGACACCGCCAGCCCCAGCCGGGCGGCCGTCTCGGTGAACTCGGTGACCTCGCGTGCGCAGGCCGCGCAGTCCGCGAGATGGCGCTCGAAGTCCGCGCGTTCGCCCTCGGTCAGGGCGTGCAGGGCGTAGGCACCGGTCAGCGTGTGCAGCTCCGCGGTGATCACGCGCACACCCCCAGGCAGTCGCGCAGCCGGATCAGCCCGTCCCGCAGCCGTGTCTTGACCGTGCCCAGGGGAACGGACAGCGTCTCGGCGACCTGGCGGTACGTCATGCCCCGGTAGTAGGCCAGCTCCACCGCCTCACGCTGGATCTCCGTCAGGGTCCGCAGACAGCGGCGCACCTGCTCCCGCTCCAGCCGGGCCTCCACCTGCTCGGTGACCTCGTCGTACTCGCGCATGCGGTCGCGCAGGCCCGCCCGGTGCTCGCGGGCCGCCGCGGCCTGCGCCGACCGGACCCGGTCCACGGCCCGGCGGTGCGCCAGTGTCAGCACCCAGTTGACGGCCGTGCCGCGCTCGGGCCGGTAGCGGGGAGCCGTGCGCCACACCTCCACCAGCACCTCCTGCGCGACCTCCTCGGACTGCGCCCGGTCGCGCAGGACCGCGTGCGCCACGCCCAGCACCGGGGCCGCCACGGCGTCGAAGAGGACGGCGAAGGCGCTCTGGTCGCCCAGGGCCACCGCGCCCATCACTTCGTCGAGGTCGGGTCGGGAAGCGGGGTTCGGGCCGATGCGGACGGCTTCTTTCACGGGGGACCTTTCGGCAGCGCGGTGTGACCGCGGGGGAGGAGGGAGCGCCCCCGGAGAGCACCGACCCTCTCCGGGGGCGTGCGGGAGCGGGGCCGCGCTCCCGTCTGCCGCACCGAGGGGACGTGGAGGTGCGGCCGACCGGTACTTCCGCGGGCGGACGGGAATCGGATGCGCGGGACGACCGGTGAGCGGCCTTCCCGGAATTGCAGCGTTTGTGCGTCGAAAACTGGTTCGGCCGTATGGGTGGACGGGGGAGTCAGCCCTCGCCGGCGGGCTCCAGACGGACCCGCAATCGCTGCATGCCGCGCCGGGCGTGGCTCTTGACGGTGCCCAGGGGCCAGCCGGTGCGCTCCGCGATCTGGGTCTGGGTGAGGTCCTCGTAGAAGGTCAGCCGCAGCACCCGCTGCTGGGGCGCCGGGAGCCGGGCCAGTTCGCCGCGCACCAGCACGCGGTCGAGAGCGGCCTCGGGACGGTCGCGGTCGGGGTCGCCGAGCGCGAGCTCGGAGCCGGCCGCGGAGACGAGGTGCAGGCGACGGCTCCGGGCGGCCAGCGTGTCGGCGATCCTGCGCCGGGTGATGCCCACGATCCAGCCGCCGAGCGTGCCGCGCTCGGGCCGGTAGCCCGCCCGGCCGCGCCAGACCCCCAGGAACACCTGCTGGATCACGTCCTCGGCCTCCTTGGCGTCCCCCAGGGAACGCCAGGCCAGCGTGTGCACCAGCGCGGACCAGCGGCGGTAGGCGGCGGCCAGACAGGCCTCGTCGCCCGCCACCAGACCACGGGCGATCTCCTCGTCGGCGAGCGGCTCTCCGTCGGCGGCCCGCACGGGCGGGGCGGCAAGGGGCGGGTACGGGCTCATGACGACGACTCCTCACGTCGGGCGGCCTGTCCTCGGGCCGGTGCGGGACGTCCTGCGGGGCGTGCCCGTGAGGTCATCGTGCGAGCCGCGCGCAGCCCGTCTCAACACGCGTCGTTTCTGCGTCGTCTTGCCGTCGTAAGGTCGGGGTATGAGCGAGTCCACCGGCCGGGGCGTCAGCGGGTCCACCGCGCGGGGCACCGGCGAGCCCACCGCCTCCGACGACACCGGCCTGACCACCGGCGCCCTGGCCCGCCGCCTGGGCGTGGCGCCCACCACCCTGCGCTCCTGGGACCGGCGTTACGGCATCGGGCCCGCCGTCCGCGCGGACGGGCGGCACCGCCGCTGGCGGCCGGGCGACGTGGCCGTGCTGGAGGCGATGTGCCGGCTGACCTCGGCCGGGGTGCCGCCCGCCGAGGCCGCGCGCGCCGCGCGGGAGAGCGCCGCACCGCCCGCGGGCGAGCCGGCGGGCGGTGTGCCGCAACGGTCCCGGGCGGCCGGCGGGCTCCCGCTGGGCGGTGACGTCCGCCAGGAGTGCCGGGGCCTGGCCCGCGCCGCCGTACGGCTCGACGCGCCGGCCGTCGCCGAACAGCTGACCGCGGCCGTCGAACGGCACGGTCTGACCGACGCCTGGCAGGAGGTGATGGTGCCGACCCTGCACGCCGTGGGCCGCAAGTGGGCCTCGTCCGGCGACCGGTACGTCGAGGTCGAGCATCTGCTGTCCTGGCACGTCTCCACCGCCCTGCGCCACGCCACCCGCCCCGCCGTACCGGGGGACGCCACGGGCGGGCGGGGCCCGGTGCTCCTGGCCTGCGTACCGGGTGAACAGCACAGCCTGCCGCTGGAGGCGCTCAACGCGGGGCTCAGCCGACTCGACGTGCCCACGCGCATGTTCGGCCCGGCCGTGCCCGCGGAGGCGCTGTCCGCGGCCGTCCAGCGACTGGGCCCGGTGGCCGTCGTCCTGTGGGCCCAGTCCCGCTCCACCGCGAGTCTGGCCCTCGCCCGGCACGTCGCGGCGACCGGCTGGGGCGTGCGCGGGGCCCGCCGCGCCCCGGCCGTGCTGCTCGGCGGCCCCGGCTGGGCCGGCCGGCCCGCCCCGGGCCTGCCCCGTCCGACGGGCCTGGGCGACGCCCTGGAGACGCTGGCCGGGGTGTACGGCGCCGCGTGAGGGGCAGGCGCGGCCCGGCCGCCGGGGGCGTCGGAGGGGTGAGCGGGCCGCCCGCGGCCGGTAGAGGGTGTTCCGGGTGACCCCCGCCCGGGGTCAGCCCAGCTTCTTCAGCAGCTCGGCCGCGAGCGGGGCGGACGAGGCCGGGTTCTGGCCGGTGACCAGGTTGCGGTCGACCACCACGTTGGGCGCCCACGGCTCGCCCACCCGCACGTCCACGCCCGCCTCGGTGAGCCGGTCCTGCAGCAGCCACTTCGCCTTCTCGCCGAGGCCGGCCTGCAGTTCCTCCGCGTTGGTGAAGGCGGCCACCCGGTAGCCGGCGAAGGCGTTGGAGCCGTCCTCCGTCACCGCGGCCAGCAGCGCGGCCGGGCCGTGGCAGACCACACCGAGCGGCTTGCCCGAGCCCAGCGTCTCGACCAGCACCCGGCCGGAGACGGGGTCGACGGCCAGGTCCTCCATCGGGCCGTGCCCGCCCGGGTAGAAGACGGCCGCGTAGTCGGCGAGGTCCACGTCCTCCAGCCGCACCGGCCGCTCCAGCTCCGTCATCGCGGCGAGCGCCCCGGCGATCCGGTCGGCCGCCTCCTGGCCGCCGTTGGCCTCGGCCGCCAGGCTGCCCTTGTCCACCGGGGGCACCACACCGCCGGGCGTGGCGACGACCACCGCGTGGCCCGCCGCGCGGAAGGCCTCGTAGGGGGCGACCGCCTCCTCCGCCCAGAAACCCGTGGGGTGCTGGGTGCCGTCGGCGAGCGTCCAGCGGTCGCTGCCGGTCATCACGAAAAGGATCTTGGCCATGGGGGTCTCCTGAGGTCTCGGGCCGGCGGTCCGGCTGCGGAGCGTCGGCGTGCCAGTACCTCGAACCTAGGACTTCGATGCATAGGAATCCAATGAGGAATCCAATGCCGGACATAGACCAACCTATGGCACGCGGAGGAATAATCGAGGCCGTGCAGCACACCGACCACCTTGACCTCAACCTCCTGCGCACCTTCCTCGCCGTGTACCGCTCGGGCTCGTTCACCGGCGCGGCGCAACTGCTCGGACTGTCCCAGCCGACGGTGACCACACAGATGCGCACCCTGGAACGCCAGGCCGGACGGGAGCTGTTCGAGCGGC
This sequence comes from Streptomyces sp. NPDC001381, assembly GCF_042895685.1. NCBI lineage: Bacteria > Bacillati > Actinomycetota > Actinomycetes > Kitasatosporales > Streptomycetaceae > Streptomyces > Streptomyces sp. NPDC001381. Next base: position 30,721 of record NZ_JBIAWO010000015.1, read on the forward strand.
TCCCGCGCGGGGTCGCGCCGACGGCCGTCGCCGACGAGCTCGCCGCCCGTGTCGCCGCTCCGCTCGACGAACTCGCCTCCGTCGCCGGCCCGGACCCGGCGCGGTCCGGGCGGGCCGACCCCGTGCACCTGGCCGGGCCGGCCGAACTGCTGTGCGCCCGCGCGCTGCCCGCGCTCGCCCCGCTCGTCGCCGAGGGCGTCCGGCTGCGGGTCGCCACCGGGCTGACCGACCACCTCCTGGAGGAACTCCGGGCGGGACGGCACGACCTGGTCATCGCCACCGTCCGGCCCCGCGGGCGGACCCTGACCGCCCTCCCGCTGACCGACGAGGAGTTCGTCCTGGTCGCCGCGCCCGCCTGGGCCGAGCGGCTGGGGGGACGGCTCGCCGCCGAGGGCCCCTCGGCACTGCACTCCGTGCCCCTGGTGACGTACGCCGAGGACCTGCCCATCGCCCGCCGCTACTGGCGGCACGTCTTCGGCCGGCGTCTGTCCTGCCCCGCCGCGCTCACCGTGCCCGATCTGCGCGGGGTGCTGGCGGCGGTCGTCGCGGGCGCCGGTTTCACCGTCCTGCCCCGCTACCTCTGTCTGGACGAGCTGGCCTCCGGCGCCCTCGTCCCGCTGCACACCCCGGACGACCCGCCGATCAACACCGGCTACCTGGTGCAACGCCCCGGCGCCGTGGAGAACCCCGACGTACGCCGGGTGCGGGAACTGCTGCTGAGCACCGGCCCGGGGTGGTGAGACCGCCCGGCGGCATCCGGCGCGCGCCCGGGGCGCCCGCATCCGCGGGGCGCCCGCGGGGAGAAGAGGAGTCGGCGGCTCCGGGACGGCCGCCGCCGTCCGGTGACCGTACCGACGGCCCGGCGGACGAACCGACGGCCCGGCGGACGAGAGGGGCGGCCGTGACCTCCGCGCACAGCGACACCGACGTACTGGTGATCGGGGCGGGCGTCGCCGGACTGGCGTGCGCCCGCGACCTGGCCGCCGCGGGACTCGGCGTACGGGTCCTGGAGGCCTCCGACGCCGTCGGCGGCCGGATGCGCACCGACCGGGTCGAGGGCTTTCTCGTCGACCGGGGCTTCCAGGTGTTCAACACCTCCTACCCGCAGGTGCGGCGCCGCCTGGCCCTGCGCGCGCTGCGCCTGCGGCCGTTCACACCCGGCGTACTGATCCACACCGGCCGGGGCCGGCTGCGCTTCAGCGACCCGACCCGCCGTCCCCGCTCCCTGCCCGACCTGCTGCCGGGCCGGCTGGCCGGTCCCCGTGACCTCCTCGCCCTCTCGGCCCTCTCGGCCCGCGACGCCCTCAGCCCCGCCGGACGGCTGAAGCGGGCCACCGACCGCACCACCCGTGACGCGCTCAGGGCCGCCGGATGCACCGACGGATTCGTCGAGCTGTTCTTCCGCCCGTTCCTGTCGGGTGTCTTCCTGGAGGACGACCTGGAGACGTCGGCCCGCGTCTTCCACCTCGTGTGGCGGAGCATGCTCCGGGGGACGCTCTGCCTGCCGGCCGGCGGGATCGGAGCGGTGCCGCGGGCGCTGGCCGAAGGGCTGCCCGAGGGGACGGTGCGGCTGGGGACCGCGGTGGAGCGGCTCACCGGTGACGGCGTCGTCCTCTCCGGCGGCCGCGAGGTGCCCGCCCGGGCGGTCGTCGTCGCCACCGGACCGGGTGCCGCCCGCGCGCTGCTGCCGGGCCTGGACGTCCCCGACAGCCGGGTGGTGACGACGTACTACCACGTGGCCGCCCGGACACCGCTGGGCGAGCCGACCCTGCTCGTCGACAGCCGCAGGCGGCTGCTCAACACCTGCGTCCTCAGCGACGCGGCCCCGGAGTACGCGCCCGACGGCCACGCCCTGGTGGCCACGTCGGTGCTCGGCGCCGACACCGAGGGACGCGCGACGGCGGTGCGCACCGCGCTGGCCGACGTGTACGGCACCGACACCGCCGGCTGGGACCTGCTCACCGTCCGCACGGTGCCCGAAGCGCTCCCCGTGATGCGCCCGCCCCAGCCCCTCACCCGCACGGCCCGCGTCGCACCCGGCCGTTACGTGTGCGGGGACCACCGTGCCACCGGCTCCGTCCAGGGCGCCCTCGCCTCCGGCGCCCGAGCCGCCCGCACCGTACTCCACGACCTCACCCCCTGACCCGGACCGTTCCCGACACCCGGGCCTGGCAACTCTCCGCCCAGCCGGGCGTGCAACTCTGCGCCCGGCAGGGCGAGCGGCTCTGCGCCTGGCAGGGCGAGCGGCTCTGCGCCTGGCAGGGCGAGCGGCTCTGCGCCTGGCAGGGCGAGCGGCCCTGCCCCCGCCCCGGCGTGCGGCCGGGCCTGCGTTCCTGACCCCGACCGTTCCCTGCGCCCGGGCGTCGCCGGGCCTCCGCCAGGCGGGCGGCCGGCCCTCTGCGAGGCCAGTGGCCGGATCCCCCTCGGGCTCTGGCGGATCTTGCCGGGCCTGCGGCTGCACCGCCGCCGGGCCCGTGGCCGAATCTCCGCCGGGCCTGCGTCCGGCACGCGCCCCGGCCCGCGCCTCCCGGCCCCGGGCCCCGCCCCTCAGGCCCGCGCCTCCCCGACCCCGGCCGCGCGGCCTTCCGCCCCGGCCCTGCGGTTTCCGCCCCCGGCCGGTGGCCTTCCTGGCCTGCGGCCTCCGCCCTGCGGCCTCCCCGGCCTGCGGCCTCCGCCCTGCGGCCTCCCCGGCCTGCGGCCTCCCCGGCCTGCGGCCTCCCCGGCCTGCGGCCTCCCCGGCCTGCGGCCTCCGCCCTGCGGCCTCCGCCCTGCGGCCTCCCCGGCCTGCGGCCTCCGCCCTGCGGCCTCCCCGGCCTGCTGCCCCCGCCCCGCGGCCGAATACGCGTCCGGCCGCCGCCATACCCCCGCTCCTCCCCAGCCGGGGGCTGCCCCAGCGGCCGCTCGGCGCCCCGGGGCCATCCCCCGGCGCCGCCCCGCACCTCCGGCACCGCCCCCGGGCCCCCGGCGCCACCCCGTCGCCCCCCGTCACGGTGGCTGGTCTCCGCGGTGTCGCTCCTGGTGCAGCAGGGCGTTCAGGTCGCTCAGGCGGTCCAGGCCGTGTACCGCTCGGGTCATGCGGGGGTTGCGTTCGAGGCGGTCGCGGTGGCGGTGGAGGAAGGCCCAGTATCCGGCCGTGAAGGGGCAGGCGTCCTCGCCGACGCGGCGGTCCGGGCGGTAGGCGCACGGCCCGCACAGGTCGCTCATCCGGTGCACGTACGACCCGCCGGAGGTGTACGGCTTGGTCGTCATCCGCCCGCCGTCGGCGTACTGGGACATGCCGACCACGTTCGGCAGCATCACCCAGTCGTAGCCGTCGACGAAGCAGCGGTGGAACCAGTCGGTCACCGCGGCCGGGTCCCAGCCGCGCTGGAGGGCGTGACTGCCCAGCAGCATCAGCCGCGGGATGTGGTGCGTCCAGCCCGTGTCCCGCACCTGCGCGAGCACGGTGGCCAGACAGCGCGCGGTGACGGCGCCGGCGTCCAGTTCCAGGAACCAGCCGGGCAGCGGGGCACGGTGCCCCAGCGCGTTGCGGTGCCGGTACTCCTCGCCGAAGTACCAGTAGAGCTGCCAGACGTACTCCCGCCAGCCCGCGATCTGCCGTACGAACCCCTCGACGCTGTTGACCGGGGCCCCGCCCGACCGCCAGGCGGCCTCGGCGCGTTCCACGCACTCCGCCGGGTCCAGCAGACCGAGGTTCAGCGAGGAGGACAGCAGGCTGTGGCTCATCACCGGGTCGCCCGCCAGCATCGCGTCCTCGTACGGTCCGAAGGCCGCGAGCCGGTGCTCCACGAACCGCCGCAGCGCGGCCAGGGCCTCGCGGCGGGTCGCGGGGAACCGCCGGGGCCCGTCGCGGCCCACGAACCGGATGCCCTCGCGTTCCCAGCGGTCGAGGTCGTGACGGACCTCGTCGTCGACGTCGTCCTCGCGTGGCCGGTAGGGCGCGGGCACGTCCAGGGCGGTCGCGCCCCGGGGCGGCGGCTCGCGGTTGTCGTGGTCGTGGTTCCAGCGCCCGCCCGCCGGGCCGTCACCGTCCATGAGCAGGTCGTGCGTACGGCGGACCCAGCGGTAGAACTCCTCCTGGCGCAGCCGCTGACCGCCGTGCCCGTCGGCCCAGGCCCGGAAGTCCTCGTGTGCGACCAGGAAGCCGCGCGGCGGCAGCACCGTGACGCCCGGCAGGGAGCGCACCAGCGCGAGCGCCGCCCGCGAGGTGGGATGACACACCGTCAGCGGCCCTTCGCCCACCGCCGCACGCAGACCTTCGCGGTAGGTCTCGGCACGGACGTAGCGCACGCGGTCACCGAGTTCGGCCGCGCGGTGCCGCATCGCCGACAGCACCAGGTGTGCCTTGGCCCGGTGGAAGCGCCGGCGACGGAACACCGACCGGGCCTCGACCATCACGACCGGTGCGTCCCGGGCCGGACCGCCGTCGCCCGGTGCGAGGAAGGCCGGCCCGAGCTGGTCGCCGAACAGCCAGTGGGGGGTGGCCATCGCCGCTCTCCTCAGTCGCGTCCACGCGCCCGCTTGAAGCGGGCCAGACCGTCGGCGAGGTCGACGAGCGGCTCCGGGTAGTCGAGCGCCGCCCGGTCCAGTCCCCGCAGCTTCCACGGCTCGTGCACCACCGGGCCCTCCAGGTCCGCCAGCTCGGGCACCCAGCGCCGCACGTACGCCCCGTCGGGGTCGTAGCGCTTCGCCTGGGTGACGGGGTTGAGGACCCGGTTGGGCCGGGAGTCGGTGCCGGTGCCGGCCATCCACTGCCAGTTGAGCTGGTTGTTGGCCACGTCCCCGTCGACCAGGAACTCCAGGAAGTGCCGCGCGCCGACACGCCAGTCGACGTAGAGCGTCTTGGTCAGGAAGCTCGCCGTCAGCAGCCGCCCCCGGTTGTGCATCCAGCCCTCGTGGCGCAGCTGCCGCATCGCCGCGTCCACCACCGGGTAGCCGGTGCGGCCCTCGCGCCAGGCCTCGATGTCCTCGCCGGCCCTGCGCTCCGTGCGCCAGCGGTCGTGCTTGGTGCGGTAGTCCGCGGCCGCCGCCTCCGGCCGGGCCGCCAGCACCTGACGGTTGAAGTCGCGCCAGGCGACCTGCCGTACGAACGCCTCGGCGCCCGCCCCGCCCACCGCCCGCGCCCTGTGGACCAGTTCGACGGGGGAGAGGGTGCCGAAGTGCAGGTGCGGCGAGAGCCGCGAGGTCGCGTCACCGGCGAGGTCGTCGTGCCGGTCCTCGTACGCGTCGACGCCCGAGCCCAGCCACGCGGTCATCCGCGCGCGGGCCTCCGTCTCGCCGCCCCGGGCCAGCGCCGGCGACAGACCGGTCAGGCCCTCGCGCCCGGGCAGTTCCTCCGAGCCCACGCCCGCCGGGACCCGTACGGCCCTGGGCGCGCCGAGCGCGTCCCGCAGCCGGTGCCGCGACCAGTGCCGGAAGTACGGCGTGAAGACCGCGAAGTGGTCCGAGGAGCCGGGGGCCAGCACACCGGGATCCACCGCGGTCGTCACCGTGCCGTGCACGTGCAGCCGGACGCCCTCCGCCTCCAGGGCGCGCCGCAGCCGCTCCTCACGGCGCTGGGCGTGGGCGCTCACGTCCGCCGCCAGGTGGACCTCGTCGGCGTCGGCCTCGGTGGCCACCCGGCACACCTCCTCCACCAGGTCCCCGGACCGCACCACCAGCCGGCCGCCCCGCTGCCGCAGCCCCGCGTCGAGGTCGCGCAGCGAGTCGGCGAGGAACGCCAGCCGGTTGGGACGGGCGAACCCCGCGCCGTCCACCGCCCGGTCCCGCACGAACAGCGGGACCACCTCGCGGGACCCGTCGAGGGCCGCGCGCAGCGGGGGGTGGTCGTGCAGCCGCAGGTCGGAGGTGAACAGGACGACCGAGACGTTCATGGGTCAGGCTCCGGAAGAAGGGGGCGGGCCGGCGGCCGAGGGGTCGGCCGGTGACCGAGGGCGGACTGGTACCCGTTTCCGTCCGGCGGCGGTCGGCGGATGCGCCGGCCGGCGGTCGGTCGTGGGCTGCCGGTCGTGGGCTGCACGGCCGGGCGTCAGCCGGTGGTCGCCCGCTCGGACGCCCGGGCCGCCGCGTCCGAGCGGGCCGCCCGCGCGATGTTGCGGGCCATGCCGCCGAACACCACGGCGTGGAACGGCGACACGCTCCACCAGTACGCGTGACCGAGCAGCCCGCGCGGATGGAACAGGGCGCGCTGGCGGAACCGGGTGCGGCCCAGGTCGTCGGTCTCGGCGTACATCTCCAGCCACGCCAGACCCGGCAGCCGCATCTCCGCGCGCAGCCGCAGCAGACGCCCGGGTTCGATCTCCTCGACCCGCCAGAAGTCCAGCGAGTCGCCCACCCGCAGCCGGGAGGCGTCCCGGCGCCCCCGGCGCAGGCCCACCCCGCCCGCCAGCCGGTCCAGCCACCCTCGTACGGCCCAGGCGAGCGGGAACGAGTACCAGCCGTTGTCGCCGCCGATGCCCTCGATCACCCGCCACAACGAGGCGCGCGGAGCGTCCACGCACAGTTCGCGTTCGTCGGAGTAGAGGCTTCCGCCGGCCCATCCGGGGTCGGTGGGCAGCGGGTCGCTGGGTGCCCCGGGCAGGGAGGCGGAGGACCAGCGCGTGGTGACCCTGGCCTCGCGCACCCGCCGCAGGGCGAGCCGGACGGCCTCGTCGAAGCCGAGCGGATGGCCGGGCGGATCGGGCACGTACCGGGCGATGTCGTGTTCATGGCAGACCACCTCGTGCCGCAGCGACTCGGTGAGCGGCCGTGCGATCGAGGCCGGGACGGGCGTCACCAGTCCGACCCAGTGGCTGGACAGACCGGGGGTGAGGACCGGCAAGGGCAGGATCAGCCGGCGCGGCAGACCGGCGACGGCGGCGTAACGGATCATCATCTCCTGGTACGTCAGGACGTCGGGTCCGCCGATGTCGAAGGTCCGGCTGACGTCGTCCGGCAGCCGCGCGGCGCCGACCAGCGCGCGCAGCACGTCCCGGACGGCGACCGGCTGGATCCGGGTGCGCACCCAGCTCGGGGTGACCATGACGGGCAGCCGCTCGGTGAGGTAGCGCAGCATCTCGAAGGAGGCCGAACCCGAGCCGATGACGATCGCCGCCCGCAGCACGGCCGTGGGCACGCCCGAGCCGAGCAGGATGCGGCCGACCTCGGCGCGCGAGCGCAGATGCGGCGACAGCTCGTGCTCCGGCACTCCGTACGGGGTGAGTCCGCCCAGGTAGACGATCCGGTGTACGCCCGCGGCGCGCGCCGACTCCCCGAAGATCCGTGCGGCCCGCCGGTCGGTCTCCTCGAAGTCCTTCCCGGTGCCCAGGGCGTGCACCAGGTAGTACGCGACGTCGACGCCCCGCATCGCCGCCGCCATGGACTCCGCGTCCGTGACGTCCCCGCGGACCACCTCCACCCGGCCGGCCCACGGATGGTCGCGCAGCCGGTCGGGGGAGCGGGCCACGCAGCGCACCCTCAGGCCCGCCGCCAGCAGCTCCGGGACGAGCCGGCCGCCGATGTACCCCGTGGCGCCGGTCACCAGACACAGGGGTCCGGTGTCGCGGTCGTCTGCCGTCATGAGTGGTCGGTCCTCCGCGTCGGTGTCCCCTTGGCCATCGTGTCTCCTGGCCATCGCTTCCCTGCCGAACGCGGTATCGGATGCGCGGGCCCGCGGGCGCCGCCCGATCGGGTGAGCCCGGGCGGGCGGCTACGCTGACCGCGTGGCCCCAGCGAACGACCAGGAACGGCAGGCGGCGGCGGTACGGCCGTCCGACGCGCCTCCTCCACGGACCGACCTGCCCGCCTTCGCCGTGGCGCTGCGCCGGATGAACGGCGAGATCAACCGGCTGGTGCACGCCTTCGCCGGCGACCACGGACTGCACGCGACGGACGTCCAGGCGCTCGCCGCGATCCTCGACGCCGACGAACCGATGACGCCGAAGCGGCTGCGCGAGCACCTCGGACTGACCTCCGGTGCCGTCACCGCGTGCGTGGACCGGCTGGAGCGGGCCGGGCACATCCGCCGCGTCCGGGAGAGCGCCGACCGCAGAGTGGTCCATCTGTACTACGCCGCCGACGCGCGGGCGGCGGCCCGCACGTACTTCCGGCCTCTCGCGGAGGCCACCGACGCGGCCCGGTCCCGGTTCACCGGGGACGAGCTGACGGTGGTGGTGCGCTTCCTCGCGGCGATGAACGAGGAGCTGGGCGCCACCGTGCCCCCCGGGCGCTGACCATGTCGTGACGGGGTGCATCCGGGGGCCGGGCGCGGACGGAAGACCAGGCACCGTCTACGATCGCGGCCGACAACTTACTCAATCATTGAGATTGTTTTTCGTTGAGATTCCTCTGCGGAGCCTGGAGCACCATGCCCACCACTCTCCGACGAGCCCGCCGGCTCGTCCCCTTCCTCCTGATCGCCGTCTGGCTCGCCGTCGGCGGCGTCCTCGGCCCCTACGCCGGACGCCTCGGCGAGGTGGCCACCAACGACCAGGCGGCGTTCCTGCCGCGCAGCGCCGAGTCCACCGAGGTCATCGCGGCCCAGCGGGCCTTCCGGCAGGACGAGACGCTCCCGGCGATCGTCGTGTGGACCGGCACCGAGGTGCGGGAGCGGCGCACGGCGGCCGACCAGGCCCTCGCCTCCCTCGCCGGCACCCCCGGGGTACAGGGCCGGGTCTCGCCTGCGGTGCTCGCGGAGGACGGCGCCGCCCTCCAGGCGGTGGTCCCGCTCCGCCCCGACCTCGGCGACGACCTCCCCGCCGCCCTCGACCGGATCCGGGCCGCGGCCGAACGCGTCCCCGGCAGCACCGTCCACCTGGCGGGCCCCGCCGCCAGCCAGGCCGACCTGTCCGACGCCTTCGCCGGCATCGACGGACTGCTGCTCGCCGTCGCCCTGCTCACCGTCCTGGTGATCCTGCTGCTCGTGTACCGCAGCGTCCTGCTCCCGCTGGTGATCATCCTCGGCGCGGTCTTCGCGCTGGGCCTGGCCTGCGCGGTCGTGTACGTCCTCGCCGACCACGACGTCGTCCGGGTCGACGGACAGGTCCAGGGCATCCTGTCGATCCTCGTCATCGGCGCCGCCACCGACTACGCCCTCCTCCTGACCGCCCGCTACCGCGAGGAACTCGCCCTGGGCGGTGACCGGTTCACGGCCGTGCGGGCCGCCCTGCGGCAGTCCTGGGGCGCCGTCGTGGCCAGCGCCGCCACCGTCGCGCTCGGGCTGCTCGCCCTGCTGCTCAGCGACCTCACCAACAACCGCGCGCTCGGACCGGTCGGCGCCATCGGCATCGGCTGCGCCGTCCTCAGCTCCCTCACCTTCCTGCCGGCCGTCCTCGTCGTGCTGGGCCGCGCCGCCTACTGGCCGGCGAAGCCGGTGGCGGGGACCGCCGGGACCGCGGCCACGGACGGTACCGGCGGTACCGCCGGTACCGGCGGTACCGGCGTATGGGGACGGGTGGCGGGGCTGGTCGACCGGCGGCCCCGCCGGGTCTGGGCCGTGACGCTCGCCGTGCTGCTGGCCGGCGCCGCCTTCGCGCCGGCCCTCGCCTCCAAGGGCGTACCCCTGGACGAGACCTTCGTGAACGACGCCCCCTCCGTCGCCGCCCAGAAGACCCTGGGCGAGCACTTCCCCGGCGGCGCGGGCAACCCCGCCGTGGTCGTCGCGGACGCGGACCGGCTGGAGCGGGTGCTCACCGTGGCCCGCGCCACCGACGGCGTGGCCTCGGCGGCGGCCAGGACCGCGAGCGGACGGCCCGGCGGCACCCCGCTGGTCGTCGGCGGGCGGGTCCAGGCCGACGTCACCCTCGACGCCGCCGCGGACAGCGACGCGGCCAAGCGGACCGTGGCACGTCTGCGGACCGCCCTGCACGCCGTCCCCGGTGCCGACGCCCTCGTCGGCGGCTACACCGCCCAGCAGTACGACACCCTGCGCACCGCGGAACGCGACCGCACGCTGATCGTCCCCGTCGTCCTCGTCGTCATCTTCCTCATCCTGACGGGACTGCTGCGTTCCCTGCTGCTGCCCGCCCTGCTGGTCGCCACGGTCGCCCTGAACTTCCTCGCCACCCTGGGCGTCTCCGCGCTCGTCTTCCGGCACGTGTTCGGCTTCACCGGCACCGACCCCTCCGTGCCCCTCTACGGGTTCGTGTTCCTGGTGGCGCTGGGCGTCGACTACAACATCTTCCTCATGTCCCGGGTCCGCGAGGAGTCCCTGCGCCACGGAGTACGCCAGGGTGTCCTGCGCGGCCTGGTCACCACGGGCGGGGTCATCACCTCCGCGGGGGTCGTGCTCGCCGCGACGTTCGCCGCGCTCGGCGTGATCCCCCTGGCGTTCCTCGCCCAGATCGCCTTCATCGTGGCGTTCGGGGTGCTGCTCGACACCCTCGTGGTGCGCTCCCTGCTGGTGCCCGCGCTGGTGCTGGACATCGGACCCCGCGCCTGGTGGCCCGGCCGTCTGAGCCGGGACCACCGGGCGGCGGCCGGGGAGCGCCGCCCGGCGAGGGCCGAGGAGAGCCGCGCGCCGTCCGCGTGAACATGCTCGCGCCGATCCGGGGCAGCCGGTCTCCACGGGAGTCGTCCGGTACGCACACGAACATGGAGGTGTCTGCCGCTATGCGCGCGAAGGTGTTGGAACGCTTCCCCGCGGGAGCCCCGCGCGGATCGTGGCCGGCGGAGGAGTGCGCGGCCCGGCTGCGCGCCGAGGGCCGGCCCGCGACCGTCGTCATGGACCTGAAGTCCGACGCCTTCCTCGTGGTCGTCCCGGCCGGCGACGAGGACTGAGGGCCGGGCCGGATCGGGCCCTGGCCGAACGGGCCCTCCGCGGGCGCCCGGCGGCGGCCGGTCCGCCGGGCGCACCCACCTGGGCCGGGATCAGGGGCCCGGCACGTTCCGGGCCCCTTCGGCACCACGGCACGGCCGGGACGGACCGGCCGCTCGACGGATCAGGGATCGGGCCGGTCCGCGGTGGTGCGGGGACGGCGCTGGTGGGCGGCCACGAGGAGGTCGCCGCAGGGATCAAGGAGTACGCGGCGCCGGCATGCTCTCCGGGTGTCCGCACCAGGCGTACTGGTTCGGGGAGGGGTCTGCCGCACTCGCCGCACAGGGCCTGGGGCTGCACCGCTACGCGCCGGGGCCACCCCCCAGCGCACATACTCTTCGCGACCCATCAGTTGGCCGCCAGCGCCTCGAGGTGAGCCGAGCGCGACTCCGCCGTCTGGCCCTGGACCAGCAGGAACAGAGCCTCCCTGGCCAGGCGCTGGGCCTTGTTCGTCAGGAGCATCGAGCGCCCGCCGCCGGTGACCACGGCGGCGGTGGTCGCCGCCCGCATCAGCTCGTGGGCCCGCGTCCTGAGCGCCAGACGCTCCCCGGGACGCTCGTCGGGCTCCGCGGCGTCGATGAGCGCGTAGGCCCGCTCGCGCACCTCCGCGAGGCGGGCCCGCAGCCGCCCCGCGGTGTCCTCGTCGGCCAGCGCCAGAGCCGCCTCCGCCACGCCGAAGACCGCCGGGCTGGCGTTCACCGTCCTGAGGCGGTCCGTCGCCGCCCAGCGGTCGTGCGGGGACCGCAGGACCACCGCCTCCGCCGGCAGCCACAGGCCGTCCAGGTCCAGGGACACCGTGCGGGCCGCGGTGAGCGCGGCGAGGCGCATCGGGGCCGAGGCCCGCAGGCCCGGCTGCTCCCGGGCCTCGGCGAAGGCGAACAGCGCCTCGTCCGCGTCCGTGACCCCGGCGAGCAGCATCACGTCGTTCAGACCCCACCCCGTGTACCAGGGCACCCTCCCGTCGAAGCGCCAGCCGCCGCGCTCCCGGGTGGCCCGGACGGGGACACGCGGGTACGCCCGCAGATGCGCGTACGCCACCCCGGAGAGCAGTTCGCCGCTCGCCAGCGCGCCCAGCAGGCGTTCGCGCAGCGGACCCTCGCTCCGCGCCAGGGTCAGCACCGGCGTGTGGTGCTGCGTCTGCACGAACCAGGTCGAGCAGCAGGCCCCCGCCAGGATCTCCGCCGTCTCGCGCACCACCGCGCCGGGCGCCGCCGAGCCGCCGTACCGCGTCGGCGCGTGCAGACCGAGCAGACCGGAGCGCCTGATCTCGCTCAGGTGGCCGGCCGGCACCTCGCCCTGGTCGACCTGTTCGGCGTGCGGGGCGAGGAGGTCGTCGGCGAGGCGGCGGGCCCGGGTGACGAGGGGATGGGGTGCGGTCATGGACGGAATTCTTTCCCGTTCCGCGGTGCGGGGTGTCGATCCGGGGGACCGCTGTTCGTGTAGGAGGTGAGAGACAACCGACGACGTCGAGGAGGACGTCATGACGCACTACCTGCTCAGCGTGGTCCAGCCGACCGGCGGTGAGCCCCCGCCGCCCGACGAACTGGACGAGATCATGCGCCGGGTCGCGGCCTTCAACGACGAGCTGCGCGAGGCCGGGGTCTGGGTCTTCTCCGGTGGGCTCCATGCTCCGGAGACGGCCACCGTGCTGCGGCCCGAGGACGGTGACGTGATCATCACGGACGGCCCGTACGCCGAGGGCAAGGAGTACCTCGGAGGGCTCTGCCTGATCACGGCCGCCGACCTGGACGAGGCCCTGGAGTGGGGCAGGAAGGCGGCACTGGCCACCACCCTCCCCGTCGAGGTGCGTCCCTTCGCGGACGCCCACTGAGGCCGGAGACCGACCGATGGGCGACACCGCCGACGTCGAGGCCGTCTTCCGCGCGGAATACGGCCGGGCCGTCGCCGTCCTGGTCCGCTTCCTCGGCGACATCGACCTCGCCGAGGAAGCGGTCCAGGACGCCTTCACCACGGCCGTGCGGCGCTGGCCGGCCACCGGGGTGCCGCCGAGCCCGGCCGGATGGATCATCACCACCGCCCGCAACCGGGCCGTCGACCGGCTGCGCCGCGAGTCCACCCGGGACGCCCGGCAGGCCGAGGCCGCCCGGCTGTACGCCCCCGATCCGCCCGTGGAGGAGGGCCCCGTGCACGACGACCGGCTCCGCCTGATCTTCACCTGCTGCCACCCCGCGCTCGCCCCGCCGGCCCGGGTCGCGCTCACCCTGCGGCTCCTCGGCGGCCTCACCACCGCCCAGATCGCCCGCGCCTTCCTCGTCCCCGAGCCGACCATGGCCCAGCGGCTGGTCCGCGCCAAGGCGAAGATCCGCGACGCCCGCATCCCGTACCGCGTGCCCCGCGACGCCGATCTGCCCGACCGGCTCAAGGGCGTGCTCGCCGTCGTCTACCTCATCTTCAACCAGGGCTACGAGGGCGATCCCGGCCTGTGCGCGGAGGCGGTACGCCTCGGCCGGCTCCTCACCGGGCTGATGCCGGACGAGCCCGAGGCCACCGGCCTGCTCGCGCTGATGCTGCTCGTCGAGTCCCGCCGGGCGGCCCGGGAGGACGCCGACGGCACGCTCGTGCCGCTGCCCGAGCAGGACCGCGGCCGCTGGGACCGGGCCCTGATCGCCGAGGGGCAGGACCTCGTCCGCCGCTGCCTGCGCCGCGACCGGCCCGGGCCGTACCAGATCCAGGCCGCCATCCAGGCCGTGCACAGCGACGCGCCCACCGCGGCGGACACCGACTGGCGGCAGATCCTGCGGCTCTACGACCAGTTGACGGCCGTCGCCCCGAGCCCGGTCGTGGCCCTCAACCGGGCCGTCGCGGTCGCCGAGACCGAGGGACCGCGGCCGGCCCTCGCGCTCCTGGACACACTCGGCCTCGACGGCTACCACGTCTTCCACGCGGTCCGCGCCGACCTGCTGCGCCGCCTGGACCGCCCCACCGAGGCCGCCCGGTCCTACGCGAGCGCCCTCGCCCTGACCCAGAACCCCGCCGAGCGCGCCTACTTGGAGAAACGCCGACGCACCCTCGCGGACGCCTGACCGACCCGTGTCCACCGCCGGCAGCCGGGCCCGCACCAGCGCCGAGGCAACGGCATCGGCTGCGCGGAACGAGCGCGCGCACGCCGTTCGGACCGCGACGGGATCGGTCCCGAAAACAAGTCGCCGGTGATCGTCCGGTCCGGTACGGTCGCGTGGTCGTTCTCACTGCCGCGGGCCCACGAGGTGTGGCCCGCCCGGCAGTCACCAGGCTGAGAGCAGGTTTCTTCATGGCATGTCGCATCAGTGAACTCGTGCTCGGTTGCCGCGACCCGGAGCTGCTGGCGCGGTTCTGGTGCGAGGTCCTGGACTTCGTCGTGCTCAGCCGCGAGGACGACGGCACGCTGGAGATCGGCCCGCGCGAAGGGTTCGGTGGTCCGCAGCCCACGATCATCCTCAGCTACCGGGACGAGCCGGAGAAGGGCAAGTCGCGGCTGCACATCGACGTCAACGCCACCGACCGCGACCAGGACGCCGAGCTGGAGCGCCTGCTGAAGCTCGGTGCGCGCCCGGCCGACATCGGCCAGACGGGGGAGGAGTCGTGGCATGTCCTGACCGACCCCGAAGGCAATGAGTTCTGCCTGCTCAAGGCCCGCCTCAACCCGCTCTGATCGCGGGGGGCGCGGGGAACCGGCGGTTCCCCGCGCCCCCCGCCGGCCGGAGGGAACCCACCGGCCGGCCCGGAGGCACGGTGGCTGTGAACCCGGCCTCCTCTTCGGTCCCGCCGGGCGCAAGTGCCGCGGGACCGTGGCCGGTTGGCCGTCGGCCCCGAGCCGGTGCCCTGCCCGCGCGGCGTGCGAGACTGCACCGATGAGCACCGGAACGATCACCGCGGACGCCGCGGGCACCTGGACACTCGGCGACCTGACCGTGAACCGTGTCGGCTTCGGCGCCATGCGGCTGACGGGCAGCGCCGCCTTCCACCTCGGCACGCCGAGCGACCGCGACCGCTCGATCGCCGTGCTGCGCCGGGCGATCGACCTCGGCGTCAACCACATCGACACCGCCGCCTTCTACTTCTCCTCCCTCCGCTCCGCCAACGAGCTCATCAACAGCGCCCTCTCCCCGTACCGCGACGACCTGCTCATCGCCACGAAGGTCGGGCCCTTCCGGGACTACGCGGGGGAGTGGGGCACCTCGGCCCGCCCCGAGGACCTGCGCGGTCACGTCGAGGAGAACCTCCGCCAGCTCGGCCGCGACCATCTCGACCTCGTCTATCTGCGCCGGATGCGCCAGGAGTCGATCGCCGAGCACTTCGGCGCCCTCGCCGCACTGCGCGAGGCCGGGCTGGTGCGCCACCTCGGCATCTCCGACGTCGAACCCCGCCACCTGGCGGAGGCGCAGGCCATCGCCCCGGTGGTCAGCGTGCAGAACCGTTACGGCCTCGGCGACCGCGCCCCCGCGACCGAGGAACTCCTCGCCCTCTGCCGGGACCAGGGCATCGCCTTCGTCCCGTTCTTCTCCATCGCCGGCGACGGGGGCGCGCAGGGCGCGACGACCACCCACGACGACGCCCTCCTGTCCGTGGCCCGCGCCCACGACAGCACCCCGGCCCAGATCCGCCTCGCCTGGAGCCTGGCCCAGGGCCCCCACGTCCTGGCCATCCCCGGCACCGGCGACCCCGGCCATCTGACGGAGAACGTCGCGGCGGCCGCCCTGCGCCTCACCGACGAGGAACTGGCCCGGCTGAACGAGGCCCACCGCCCCGGGTGACCCCGCTCACCCCTCACCCACCCCACCCCCCGTCGTCTCCCGGCCCCCGGATCCAGGCCGGGAGGAGCGACTGGCGCCTCTGAAGTTTTACGTATAACCTCTCCCGTCAATCGCCCCGCCGCACGCCCTCCGAAAGGCCCCGATGGCACACATCGCCCTGGTCACCCTCGTCGTCGACGACTACGACGAGGCGATCCGCTTCTACACCGACGCGCTCGGCTTCCGGCTCGTCGAGGACGCACCCCGGCCCGACGGCGCCCGCTGGGTCGTCGTACGGCCGGGCGAGGGCCAGGAGGGTACCGGGCTGCTGCTCGCCCGTGCCAAGGGCGACGCCCAGCGCGCCCGGATCGGCGACCAGACCGGCGGGCGCGTCGGCTTCTTCCTGCACACCGCCGACTTCGCCCGCGACCACGCCCGGATGCTCGCCGCCGGCGTGACCTTCCTGGAGGAGCCCCGCCACGAGCCCTACGGCTCCGTCGCCGTCTTCCAGGACCTGTACGGAAACCGCTGGGACCTGCTTCAGCCCGCCACCGCCTGAGAACCACCTGCCGAGGAACACGCACACATGACCGCGCCCCGCATCGCCACCGACACCCTCCGCCGCCTCCCCAAGGCCGTCCTGCACGACCACCTCGACGGCGGCCTGCGCCCCGCCACCGTCGTGGAACTCGCGGAGACGGTCGGCCACACCCTGCCCACCACCGACCCCGGCGAGCTGGCCGCCTGGTACTTCGAGGCCGCCAACTCGGGCGACCTGGTGCGGTACATAGCCACCTTCGAGCACACCCTCGCCGTGATGCAGACCCGCGAGGGCCTGCTGCGCACCGCCGAGGAGTACGTCCTCGACCTGGCGGCGGACGGTGTCGTCTACGGCGAGGTGCGCTACGCCCCCGAGCTGATGCTGCGGGGCGAACTGACCCTGGCCGAGGTGGTCGAGACCGTCCAGGAGGGCCTCGCCGCCGGTATGGCGAAGGCCGCCGCCGCGGGCACGCCGGTCCGTGTCGGCACCCTGCTCTGCGGGATGCGCATGTTCGACCGCACCCGGGAGACCGCCGACCTCGCGGTCGCCTTCCGGGACGCGGGAGTCGTCGGCTTCGACATCGCCGGCGCCGAGGACGGCTTCCCGCCTGCCGACCACCTGGACGCCTTCGAGCACCTGCGCCGCGAGAACGTCCCCTTCACCATCCACGCCGGCGAGGCCCACGGCCTGCCCAGCATCCACCAGGCGCTCCAGGTCTGCGGGGCCCAGCGCATCGGCCACGGCGTGCGCATCACCGACGACATCGTGGACGGCAAGCTCGGCCGGCTGGCCGGGTGGGTGCGGGACCGCCGTGTCGCGCTGGAGATGTGCCCCACGTCCAACCTCCAGACGGGCGCCGCCACCTCCATCGCCGAGCACCCGATCACCGCCCTGAAGGACCTCGGCTTCCGCGTCACCCTCAACACGGACAACCGGCTGGTGTCCGGCACGACGATGACCCGCGAGATGGCGCTGCTCGTCGAGGAGGCGGGCTGGGGTGTCGAGGACCTGCGCACGGTCACGGTGAACGCCCTGAAGAGCGCGTTCATCCCGTTCGACGAGCGCAGGGCCCTCATCGAGGACGTCGTCCTGCCGGGTTACGCGGCCGCGCTCTGAAGCAGCCCGCGCACATAGGCGGCCTGTCCGACGTGCTGCAGATCGTCGGACAGGACGCTGACCAGCCGTACGCCCAGGGTGACCGGCGGGTCCCAGCGCACGTCCACCACGCGCTCGAGATCCGCCGCCGTCAGCGCGCGCAGCGCCCTGCGGCTCTGCTCGTGCACGGCGTCGTGGTACCCGGTCAGCAGGCCGGCGTCGGAGACCCGCACCTTGGCGACCTTGGCGGGGCTGTGTCCGTACCCGGTGTCATGGCGCGGCAGGTCGAGACCGAAGCGTTTCTCCCAGTCCTGGCCGAGCCAGACCTGGTCGAGGTCGAAGGCGTCGGCGACGTGGTCGTCCTGGACCCGGGTGAGATGCCAGACGAGCCAGGCGATCGAGTTGGTCTCCGGGGTGGGCCGGGCGTTGAGGTCGTCGGGGTCCAGGCCCTCGACGGCGGCGTGGACTTCTTCCCGGATGCGGTCGTACCCGTCGATGAGGATGTCCTTCGCATGCATAGGTACACCATCGCTCAGCCGCCGCCCGCACGCCGCTTCTTCGACCGTCCTTCACATCTTCCGGACCGCCGCCCGGGTCCCGGTGGCCCCGGTCAGGCCTCCCCGGCCTCCAGCAGCGTCATCAGCGCCCGGGCCGCCGGGCTCGTGGCCTCGGCGGGCGGCAGCAGGGCGACCGTCTCGTAGACCGCCTCGCCGGTGCCCTTCAGGGGCAGCGCGGTCAGCGCCTCGCGCTTGTGCCGGAAGTGACGCGGTACCACGGCGACGCCGAGGTTCTCGGCCACCAGGTCCAGCAGACTGTGCACGTCGTTGACCTCCAGCGCGACCGTACGGCGCACGCCCGCCTCCGCGAAGGCCGCGTCCCCGGCGCGGCGCGGCCCCCAGTCCGGGTGGAAGTCGACGAACACCTCACCGGCGATGTCCTGCGGGGTCGGCGCGGCGCCCGCCCGGGCCAGGCGGTGGTCGGGATGGCACAGCACGTACATCGGCTCACCGGCCAGTGGAACGCAGCGCAGCCGGTCGGTCTCCGCCTGGGTGCGGTAGGCGAAGGCCAGGTCGAGCCGGCCGGCCGCCACCTCCTCGCCGAGGGCGCCCGAGCCGGTCTGCCGGAGCCGGATCTCCACGTCCGGGTGCCGCCGCCGGAATCCGGCGAGCAGCCCCGCCACGTTCACCCCCGCGATGCACTGCTCGGTCCCCACGGAGAGCGTGCCGCGCACCACGCCCTGCACGGCGGCCACCGCCTCGTGCGCCGCCCGCACCTGCACCAGGATCCGTTCCGCCTCCGCCAGCAGGGCCCGCCCCGCCTCGGTCAGCGTCACCCGCCGGGTCGTCCGCACGAACAGCGGAGCCCGCAGCTCGCGCTCCAGGGCCCGGATCGACGCCGACAGACCCGACTGGGACACCATCAGGCGTTCGGCGGCCCGGGTGAAGTGCTGGTCCTCGGCGACCGCGACGAAATGCTGGAGGTGGCGCAGTTCCATGATTGAGAACCATAGCCGCACAATTCCATCGGATTCTTCTGTTGGACCGCTGTACGGCCCTCGGGGAACAGTGGATCCGGAAGATCGTGTGCCAACCCCTGATGGAGTCGCGTTGTACACCGCACACCCCGACCGTTACGCGGACATGCCCTACCGGCGCACCGGACGCAGCGGTCTGAAGCTCCCCGCGCTGTCGCTCGGCCTGTGGCACAACTTCGGCCCGGACCGTCCGGCGGAGACCCAGCGGGCCATCCTGCGCCGCGCCTTCGACCTCGGCGTCACCCACTTCGACCTGGCCAACAACTACGGGCCGCCGCCCGGCGCCGCCGAGTCCGCGCTGGGTCACTTCCTGAAGACGGACTTCGCGCCCTACCGGGACGAGCTGGTGATCTCCACCAAGGCCGGCTACCTGATGTGGCCCGGCCCGTACGGCGAGTGGGGATCGCGCAAGTACGTGCTCTCGTCGCTCGACCAGAGCCTGAAGCGGATGGGCCTGGACCACGTCGACATCTTCTACTCGCACCGCCCCGACCCCGAGACTCCCCTCGAGGAGACGATGGGCGCCCTGCACTCCGCGGTCCAGCAGGGCAAGGCGCTGTACGTGGGCGTCTCCAACTACTCCGCGGAGCAGACCCGTGAGGCCGCCCGTATCCTCGGCGAGCTGGGCACCCCGCTCCTCATCCACCAGCCGCGCTACTCGATGCTCGACCGCCGCCCGGAGAGCGAGGGCCTGCTGGACGCCCTGGACGAGCTCCAGGCCGGCTCGATCGTCTTCTCCCCGCTGGAGCAGGGCCTGCTGACCTCCCGCTACCTCGACGGCATCCCGGAGGACTCGCGCGCGGCGAGCGACAGCCCGTTCCTGAACTCCGACGCGCTGACCGGGGAACTGGTGGGCAAGCTGCGCGCCCTGAACGACATCGCCGCCTCCCGTGGCCAGTCCCTGGCCCAGATGGCCCTGGCCTGGGTGCTGCGCGGCGGCCGGGTCACCTCCGCGCTGGTCGGCGCGAGCAGTGCGCGGCAGATCGAGGACAGCGTCGGCGCCCTCGCCCACCTGGACTTCGACGACGACGAACTGGCCCGCATCGACGCGGTGGTCAACGGCTGAGCCGCTCCGGGGCAGGTGCGGCGCCCGGCTCCCCGGCTCCTCGGCTCCCTCCCCTCGCGGTGGTCCTGCTTCCCGTGGACCGCCGCAAGGGGAGGGAGCCGCCGTCGGCCAGGGCGCGATCCGGCCACTCCCGCCGCATCCGCGGTGTCACCGGCCGGTTACCAGGAGAAACGGCCCGCGGGTGGCCGGTCCGGTCCGGCGCGCGGCCGGATTTCGGCCAGGAACCGCGGTGAATATGCCAGGAGACTGGCCGGAAAGTCATGGTGACAGTGTTTTAGAAGTGAACATACTCGAAGGTCAGGGGTGATTCACCCCTCCAGGAGCCGCAGGAAAGCGAGGCAGGGCCGGCAGACGAGCACTCGGGGGAGTGGAGACATGCACGACGAATTCCTGTGCCATGTCACGGCGTACGGATTCTGCGACGGCCGCCGGATCGGCGTGCCGCTCGGAACGTACCGCGCGCCGACGCTGGCGCTCGCCCTGTGGTGGCTGCGGGACCGCGCCCTGTGGATGGCGGAACGGCTCGACCCGAGGCCCGAGAGCGGGCACTTCCCGTCCGGCGCCGTCGTCCCGGTCGCCGACGGTGTCCCCGACGTGCCCGTCCTGCTGCGGGCCTGGTGCGCCGACGTCGACCAGCAGGAGCTGGTGGCCGACGAGTTGGCGGGCGGACGGCTGGTGCGGGTCGCGGTGAGCGACGACACCACCGAGTACGAACTCCTCGCCGAGTCCGTGGACGCGCTGCGCATGCAGCGGACGGTTCCGGCGCTCGTCCTCCCGGTCGGCTGAGGCGGCCCGCGCCGGCACGAGCGCCCGCGACCGGGTGAGCCCCACCGGGCGTACAGGGGTGCGAATCGATAGAATTCCGGCATGGTGGAGCGTCCGGTCGCCCCGACTGCCCCCGAACTCGTGCTGGAGACCGAGACGGGCTCCACGGTGCTGATCCCGGGCCACGCCTACCACGTCGGACGGGACCCGCTCAGCGACATCGTCATCGACGACGCCCGGGTCTCCTGGCACCACGCCGTGCTGCGGCCCGACGGCGACCACTGGACCCTCACCGACGAGCGGAGCACCAACGGCACCTGGGCCGACGGCCGCCGGGTCCGGGAGTGGGGGGTCGGCCCCGGCAGCGTGATCCGCTTCGGCAGTCCCTCCGACGGCCCGAGCGCCGTCCTGGCGAGCCGGCCCCCGCCGGCCCCGGAACGCCCCTCCGCGGTGTCCAGGCCCGCGCAGACCGGCACCTTCCGCCGGCCCACCACCGTACGGCCGCTGCCCACCCGTACCGTCCGCATCGGCCGCGCCGCCGACAACGACCTCGTCATCGACGACCTGGTCGTCTCACGCCGCCACGCCGAACTGCGCGCCCTGCCCGACGGCACGTACGAGATCGCCGACCTGGGCAGCCACAACGGCACCTATCTCAACGGGTTCCCCGTCACCGCCGCCCCCCTCGGCCCCGGCGACATCGTCGGCATCGGCCACTCGGCGTTCTGCCTGGTCGGCGACGAACTGCAGGAGTACGTCGACACCGGCGAGGTGTCCCTCGACGTCCAGGACCTCACGGTCGCCGTCGACCGCGGCCGCAAGACCCTGCTCGACCACGTGTCGTTCCCGGTGGGGGAGAAGTGCCTGCTCGCGGTCGTCGGCCCGAGCGGCGCCGGGAAGTCCACCCTGCTCAACGCGCTGACCGGCCAGCGCCCCGCCGACCACGGCACGGTCGTCTACGATGGCCGCGACCTATACCACGACTACGCCGAGCTGCGTCAGCGCATCGGCCTCGTGCCGCAGGACGACATCCTGCACGCCCAGCTCACCGTCCGCGCGGCCCTCGGCTACGCCGCCGAGCTGCGCTTCCCGCAGGACACCGCCGCGGCCGAGCGCCGGGAGCGGGTCGACGAGGTCATCCGCGAACTGGGCCTCGAACAGCGCGCCGAGCAGGCCGTGCACAGCCTCTCCGGCGGCCAGCGCAAACGGGTCAGCGTGGCGCTGGAGCTGCTCACCAAGCCGTCGCTGCTCTTCCTCGACGAACCGACCTCCGGACTCGACCCCGGCATGGACCGGTCGGTGATGCACATGCTGCGCGGTCTCGCCGACGACGGCCGCACGGTCATCGTCGTCACGCACAGCGTGCTCAGCCTCGACGTCTGCGACCGGCTCCTGGTCCTGGCCCCCGGCGGACGGATCGCCTACTACGGACCGCCCGAGGAGGCCCTCGCCTTCTTCGGCTTCACCCAGTGGCCCGAGGCCTTCGAGGCCTTCGAGCGGGACCAGGACCGGGACTGGGCGGGGGAGTACCGCGACTCGCAGCCGCACCGGCGGTACGTGGTCAACTCCAGCGCCCAGCCGCGCCTGCCCCGCGAGGGCCCGGTGATCATGCTGCCGCCGGCCCGCCCCCGCAGCCGCGGCGCCCAGCTCGGCACCCTGATCCGCCGCTACGCGACCGCGCTGAGCGCCGACCGCACCTTCCTGGCCATCATGATCGCCCTGCCGTTCGTGATGGGCGCCATGGCCCGCGCCCTCGCCGGCAGCGAACTCACCCGGGACACGGCGATGAACGCCCTGCTGATCCTGTGCGTCGGCGGCGTCCTGACCGGCGCGGCCAACGCCGTGCGCGAACTGGTCAAGGAACGCGTGATCTACCAGCGGGAGCGGGCCGTCGGCCTGTCCAGGTCGGCGTACCTGATGTCGAAGGTCGTCGTCCTGGGCGCGGTGACCGTCGTCCAGGCGGTCGTGCTCACCCTCGTGGCGTTGCTCGGCGTCGACCTCGGCGCCCCCGGCGGTAAGGGCGTGCTGATGCCTCCCCTGGTCGAGATCACCGTCGCGGTGGCCCTGCTGGCGTTCACGGCGATGATGCTGGGCCTGCTGGTCTCCGCGCTGGTGCGCAAGGAGGAGGTGACGATGCCGCTGCTCGTGCTCCTCGCCATCGTCCAGGTTGTCTTCTGCGGAGCCCTGCTGAAACTGAACGGGGTGCCCGGTCTGGAGCAGCTGTCCTGGCTCGTGCCCTCGCGGTGGGCGCTCGGCGCGATGGCCGGCACCATCGGCCTGTCCCGGATCGTGCCCGGCGACATCACGGGCGACCCGCTGTTCGAGCACTCGGCGGGGGTGTGGCTGCTCGACGTGGCCATGCTCGTCGTGCTGTCGGCCGTCTTCGGGTACGCCGTCTCCCGGCTGCTGCGCCGGCACGAACCCGCCGTGATGCGGAAGTAGGGCTGCCCATGACGACCCCAGACTTCCGGCCGACGCATGTCGTCCCGCAGCAGGGCATGCCCGCCTGGTCCGCCCCCGACCCGGCCCGCCCCACGGTGCCCCTGGACCCCCTGCTGCCCGTCCGACTCCTGGAGCGGCGCGGGGACTGGGGGCATGTGCTGTGCGCCAACGGCTGGGACGCCTGGGTGGACGGCCGCTACCTGGTCGCCGTACCCCAGGACCCGCCCGCCTCCGACGGCCCGCCCACGACCGCCGCCGACCCGCGGCCCCTCCTCGCCCAGGCCCAGGAGGCCCTCGCCCGCTACCGGGCGGCGGTGGAGGAACTGGCCGGCGGCGCCCTGGACGGCGAGTCCTTCCGCCGCCGTACCCAGGGACTGCGGATCGGGGTGGTCGTCGACGGCGAGGCCATGTGGCTGTACGACCCCGCCCAGGGCTGCTGGGTCTACGGCGACGGCACCCGGCTGAGCACCTACGCGGCGGACCACGCGCCCGACGCCGGCAGCGGCCGGGGCCACGCCCCCACCCGGGTCGTGACCTCGGACGGAGGATCCTGATGGACACCAGCGCGTTCTCCGGACGGCCCTCCGACCTGGTCGGCCGGCAGATCGCGGGCTACCGCGTCGAGCGGGAGATCGGCCGGGGCGGCATGGCCGTCGTGTTCCGTGCCAGGGACCTGCGCCTGGAACGCACCGTCGCGCTGAAGCTGCTCGCCCCGGAACTGGCCCGCAACGACACCTTCCGCAAGCGCTTCACCCACGAGTCCAGGGTGGCCGCCGGACTCGACCACCCGCACATCGTGCCCGTCTTCGAGGCCGGCGAGACCGAGGGCGTGCTGTACATCGCCATGCGCTACGTCGAGGGCAACGACCTGCGCCACCTCCTCGACCGCGAGGGCCCGCTGCCACTGTCCACGGCCGTCCGGATCGCCGCGCAGGTCGCCTCCGCGCTGGACGCGGCCCACGATCACGGCCTGGTGCACCGGGACGTCAAGCCCGGGAACATCCTGGTCTCCCAGGGCACCGACAGCGACCACCCCGAGCACGTCTACCTCACCGACTTCGGCCTGACGAAGAAGTCCCTCTCCCTGACCGGGTTCACGACCGTCGGCCAGTTCGTCGGCACCCTCGACTACGTCGCCCCCGAACAGATCTCCGGCCGCCCGGTCGACGGCCGCTGCGACGTCTACAGCTTCGCGTGCGTCGTCTACGAGACCCTCGCCGGGCATCCGCCCTTCCGCCGCGAGGAGGACATGGCCCTGCTGTGGGCGCACCAGGAGGACGACCCGCCCCCGCTGACGGAGGCCCGGCCCGACCTGCCCGCGCGGGTCGACGCGGTGTTCGCGCAGGCGCTGGCCAAGAGGCCCGAGGAGCGCCACGAGACGTGCCGCGCCTTCGTCGCGGCCCTTCGGGCGGCGGGGCGCGGCGACCAGAGCGCCCGCCACCCGCGGACCGAGGTCGTCGGCCTCCCCGCCACCCCGCCGCGCCCCCCGGACTGGGCCCGGCCCGTCTTCGTCCGCCGTCAGCCCTGACCCGGAGGCGGTGGCCGCTGCCCCCGCCGGTGCACCGGACGCGCCAGCAGGGCGCCCAGAAAGCCGGTGACCAGCCCCCACAGCGCGGCCAGGCCGAGGGCGGACCACACCTCCGGGTGGAGGAACAGGTCTCCGGAGAGGCCGGCGAGGTCGTTGATGCCGAGCACGGTCAGGCCGTAGTGCGCGGAGACCCGGCCGACCAGGCAGATCGTCAGCACCGTGAGCACCAGGGCGACCGCCATGTGCACGGCGTGCCGCCAGGCGCGCGTCCCGGCCGGGGAGCGCGCCGCCATCACGAACGCGGCCCCCAGCAGCAGCACCGCGTCCACGACGACGAGCCACCACACGCGGCCGTCGTACTCGGCCATGCTGCTCAGGTTCAGCGCGGCAGTGTCCTCGCCGCGCAGCACCTCGTCCAGGACATGCGGCATGGGCAGCCCGAACGGGCCCTCCACCCGGCCGTTCCAAGGGGCGCCCAGCCCGATGGTGAACACCAGCCAGACGAGGTTGGGCAGCCCGAGCAGGACCACCGCGAGGGTCTCCGGCGCGTGCCCGCGGGTCGCGGCGACCACCAGGGCGACGACCAGGCCCAGCACGACACAGGCGAGCAGCAGCGCGACCATCGCGTACGCGGCCGGCCGCACCGACTCCTGGAAGCGCAGCAGCCGGGCCGGGAGCGGCGCCCCGCGCGAGACGAGCAGCGCCAGCAGCAGCACCCCGGCCAGCCACAGCAGCCCGACGAGCAGGGTGAGCGGCACATCGGTGGTGAAGCCGACCTCGGGGCGGACCCCGAACAGATCGCCGAGGTCGTTCAGCGTGTCGCCGCCGAGGGAGACCTCGAAGGTCTGGCGCGCGGCGAGTGCCAGGGCCAGCAGACCGAGCAGCCACACCACGGCGATCCGGGCCGCCCAGCCGGCCAGTTCCCGGGCGCCGGCGACCGCCCGGTGCCGCAACGGCCGCAGGAACCCGGCGGCGACTACGAGCGCCCCGACGAGGGTCACGGACAGCGGGATCACCGTCAGGCCGGCCCGGGTGTCGGCGAGGCCGCCGGCGTTCCCGGAGAGTTCGACGGTGCCGCCGACGGCCGTGACGACGGTCGCCGCCACCACCCGGGGGAACGCGTCCTGGGGCAGATCCGTGGCTCCCGCCGCCCACAGGCCCAGCGCGGCCACCACCACCATGGCGCCCAGACCGGCCAGCGCCACGGAGAGCGCGCTCACCCAGCCGTGACGGCGGACTGCCCGGTCGAAGCCGTGACGGCCGACCGCCTGGTCGGAACGGGTGCGCGGGCTCACCCTGCCACGCTAAGCAGCACCGCCACGGCCCGCCCGTCGGGAGGGGCCGTCCGCGTCCCGCTTGCGGGCGGTACCCGACCGGAGCACACAATGATTGCGTTGTGTCAGAAAGCGGTGCGTGTCGGACATTGATGGACAGATCACTTCGCCGGGCCGGACGAGGCCGGGCGGACGGGCACCGCCGGACACCCACTTCGGGAGAGCATGTGAGCGTCGAACCTCCGTCCTCCGGCCGCCCCACCGGACCGCCCTCCGGCCCGCTGTCGGGCCCCTCGCACCCGCCCCCCTCGGGACCGCCCGCCCCACCGCCCGGCGGTGGTTCGTCCGGTGGTTCCTCCGGCGGATCCTCGGGCGGCTCCTTCCCGGACGGAGCGCCCGGACCGGAGCCCGGGCCGGAACCGGGCCGGCCGTGGTGGAGGTCCACCCCCCGACTCGCCCTGCTCGGCACCGCCCTCGTGGCCGCGGTCGCCCTCGCCGTCCTGCTCACCCTGCCCGACGGTGGCGGCTCCGGCGGCGGCAGCAAGATCTTCACCTTGGCCGCGGCCAAGAGCGGCCCGGACCCGTTCACCGAGTCCACCGCCACCGACAGCACCACCGCCACGGCCTCGGCCGCCCCCGCGCGGGGCTCGGCCGAGCCGACGGGCAACGCCCTCAAGGGCGTCAACGGCGGTGCCGCCGGGGTGTACGGCGGCACCCGCAACGTGGCCAGCTGCGATGTGGAGAAGCAGATCGGCGCACTCCGGGCGGAGCCCGCCAAGAACCAGGCGTTCGCCTCCGTGGCCGGGGTGCAGCCGGCCGATGTCCCCGCCTATCTGCGCTCGCTCACCCCGGTACAGCTGCGCATGGACACCTGGGTCACCAACCACGGCTACCGCGACGGCGCCGTCACCACCTACCAGGCCGTCCTGCAGGCCGGTACGGCCGTCCTCGTCGACGCGCACGGCGTGCCCCGGGTGCGCTGCGCCTGCGGCAACCCGCTCACCAAGCCCGTCCCGCAGCGGACCGAGCCGGAGCGCACGGGGGACACCTGGCCGTCGTACGACCCCTCCGACGTCGTCGTGATCACCCCCGCGGTCAAGGTGGTCAAGCAATTCGTCCTCTACGACCCCGACCACGGCCACCACTGGTTCGCCCGGCAGCGGGGCGACACGCACGGCACGCTGGACCGGCCCGCCCCGCCGCCGAAGGAGCCCCTCCAGTTCGTGATCATCACCCCGCCGCCGGTCACGTCGACCGGTCCCTCCAGCCCCAGCCCCTCGACCTCGCCGTCGCCCTGCGACCCGAAGCGGACGACGTCCTGCCCTCCGGCCTCGCCCTCGTCGTCCTCCGAGTCGCCGAGCTCCAAGGCGCCCTCGTCCGAGTCGCCGAGCTCCGAGTCCCCGGCCTCCCCGTCGACCTCCGAGCCGCCCTCCTCCTCGCCGCCGAGCCCGCCGGAGTCGTCGGCCTCGAAGACGCCCCCGCAGCCGGAGGAGCCCGAGCCGCCGAGCACGTCGCTGCTCAGCTCCTCCAGCACCCCACCCCCCGCCCCCGGGTCCCCGTCCGGCTCCCCCGCCCTGTGAGACACGGCATGCGCCCGGCGCGCACAGGATGACGCGGACGGGGACTGCGCGGCGCGGCACGGGGTACGAGCACAGGTGCAGTAGCGTCCGGCCAGTCCGGCTTCCCAGAGAGAAACGCATGATCGAGCACCTGGACGGGGCAGTGATACCGACTGGTTTCGACGTACCCGTGGAACCGCTGCGGCGCGCGGCGCACTACACCGGTGAACCCGGTTGCATCGCCGAGGCCCGCAGTTTCGCCGCGCACTTCGTCGACCAGCTCAGGACCGAGTGGTGCGCGCGCATCGGCGAGCGCACCAGCGGCGAGGTGATGCTCGTCGTCAGCGAACTCGTCACCAACGCCGACCGGCACAGCAACGGCCCGTACATCCTGGAACTGGAGGGGACGGACTCCACCGTGACGGTGTCCGTCTACGACAGCAGCGACGCGCTGCCCCTGCGGTTCCCGAAGGACCCCGAGCGCGTCGGCCACCACGGGCTGGAGATCGTGCACGCGATCGCGGCGGAGGTCACCGCCGAGCGCGTGCCGGTCGGGAAGCGGGTCCGCGCCCGGCTGACGCTCGGCGGGTGAACCCCCGCCGGCGGGTCGCTCAGGCGCAGCCCAGCTCGCCGAGCATGCCCTGACGCAGCCGGGTGATGATCCGCTTGATCAGGCGGGAGACATGCATCTGGGAGCAGCCGAGCCGCTCGCCGATCTCCGCCTGGGTGGCCTCCTCCACGAACCGCAGATGCAGGATCTGCCGGTCGCGTTCGCTGAGTTCGGCCATGAGGGGGGCGAGCGACTGGAAGTCCTCGACGAGCCGCAGCCCGTTCTCCTCGACGCCGATGAAGTCCGCGAGGACCGCCTCGCCGTTCTCCGGACCGTCGCCGGTCAGGGCCGCGTCCAGCGAGGAGGAGTTGTAGCCGTTGGCGGCGATCTGTGCCTCCACGACCTCGTGCTCCGAGAGGTTCATCAGCGTGGCCAGCTCCGCCACGGTCGGCTCCCGGTCGAGTCGGCTGGCCAGCTCGTCACGTGCCTTGGCCAGCTCCACCCGCAGCTCCTGCAGCCGCCGCGGCACGTGCACCGCCCAGGTGGTGTCCCGGAAGAAGCGCTTGATCTCGCCGACGATGTACGGCAGCGCGAACGACGTGAACTCCACCTCGCGGGAGATCTCGAACCGGTCGATGGCCTTGATCAGGCCGATCATCCCGGTCTGGACGATGTCCTCCATGTCGTCCCCGCGCCCGCGGAACCGTCCGGCCGCGAACCGGACCAGGGACATGTTCATCTCGATGAGGGTGTTCCGCGCGTACTGGTATGCGTGCGTGCCCTCTTCGAGCTCGGTCAGCCGCTTGAAGAACTGGCGGGACAGCTCCCGTGCGTCGCGCGGAGCCACGCTCCGCGGGTCCTCGACTCCCGGCAACGATGCTCCACCCGTGCTGGTCCCGGCAGCGTCCTCGACGACCTGAGCCTCCGACCCGATCACGGCGGTGTGCATTCCCTCTCCCCACGAAGTCACGGTTCGACGTCTTCTGCTCTCGTTCCGTGAGCGGGCGCGCATGAGCCCGATCCGCTCAGGGGGCGGGTACCCCGACTCGCACGAGGCATGCGTCCCTCATCCGAGGGATGCGTTCCGGTTGCCGGGAGTGGCGCAGGAACACGCGCCGGCGCAACCCGCCGGGGGACCGGACCGGAGGGGAGGAGTCCGATCCGTGGGACACCGATTCCACCGAGGGCGGAACGCCGGCCCCTTCCCGTCACGGGCCGGACTCCTAGGCTGGAGCGGTGAGCAACCAAGCGCCGAACCGAGCCCGAGTGATCCCGCTGCGCCCGCCCGCCGAGCGCCCGGCCCCCGAGCGGTCCGCGCCCAGAGAGCCGCTCTGGCGCGACCTGGTCGGAGACGTCCTGCGCCGTGAGCGCCAGGCACAGGAACGCACCCTGAAGGACGTCGCCGACCAGGCCCGCATCTCCATGCCGTATCTGTCGGAGGTGGAACGCGGCCGCAAGGAGGCCTCCTCGGAGGTCCTCGCGGCCGCCGCCCACGCCCTCGGCCTGAGCCTCGGCGACCTGCTCGCCCGGGCTCAGGGCGAACTGGTCCGGCTCGGCAGCCGGCTTCCCGCCCGGAGCCGTACGACGACGACCTCCTCGTACGACGGCCTCTGCCTGGCCGCCTGACGAACCCGCGCCGGCCGGCGTCTCACCCGGTCACCAGACGCCGGCCCAGCACCTCGTCGGCCAGCCCGTACTCCACCGCCTCCCGCGCGGTGAACACCTTGTCGCGGTCCATGTCCGCGCGCAGGGTGGCGGGATCGTGCCGGGTGTGCCGGGCGAGCACCTCCTCCACCTGGGCGCGGATGCGGACCATCTCCCTGGCCTGCAGCGCCAGGTCCGACACCGTGCCCTGGCGGCCGCCGCTGGCCGGCTGCCCCAGCAGCACCCGCGCGTGCTCCAGCACGAACCGCCGGCCCGGGTCCCCGCCCGCCAGCAGCACGGCCGCCGTCGAGGCCGCCTGTCCGACGCAGAACGTGGAGATCGGCGACCGCACGAACGTCATCGTGTCGTAGATCGCCATCAGCGAGGTGAACGAGCCGCCGGGGGAGTTGAGATAGACCGAGATCTCGCTCTCCGGGGCCGCCGACTCCAGATGGAGGAGCTGCGCGATGACGACGTTGGCCACGCCGTCGTCGATCTCCGTGCCGAGGAAGATGATCCGCTCCGACAGCAGCCGGCTGAACACGTCGTAGGACCGCTCGCCCTGCGGGGTGCGCTCGACGACGTTCGGAATCGTGTAGGTCCCCATCACAGCCCCATCCGTCGCCGCGCCGGGACCGGCCGGATGTCGGCGAGCGACTCCACCACCCGGTCCACCATGCCGTACTCCCGGGCCTCCTCGGCCGTGAACCAGCGGTCGCGGTCGCCGTCCCGGGAGATGGCCTCCGGCGTCTGGCCGGTGTGCTCGGCGGTGATCCGCTCGATGGTCCTCTTCGTGAACTCCAGGTTCTCCGCCTGGATCTCGATGTCCGCCGTGGTGCCGCCGATCCCGGCCGACGGCTGGTGCATCATCACGCGCGCGTGCGGCAGGGCGTACCGCTTGCCCGGCGCGCCGACGCTGAGCAGGAACTGGCCCATGCTGGCCGCGAACCCCATCGCGAGCGTCGACACGTCGTTGGGGATCAGCCGCATCGTGTCGTAGACGGCCAGCCCCGCGTGCACCGACCCGCCCGGGCTGTTGATGTACAGGGCGATGTCGGTGCGCGGGTCCTCCGCCGAGAGGATCAGCAGCTGCGCGCAGACCCGGTTGGCGGAGACCTCGTCGACCTGCGTGCCGAGCAGCACGATGCGCTGCGCGAGGAGCTGGGCGGCGAGGTGGTCGTCGAACCGGGTGGGCGGGGTGTCGCCCTCCTCGGCCCGTGGAGCGAGCGCGCTGAGTGGGGTCATCGGTTCTCCTCGTGGTCGCGGGGATGCCGTCGACTCCACTCTTGACCTCGGACGACACCCGCAGACGGATTCTCTGCCCGGGGCAGATCGGCCACGGGCAGAGCGTCCGCCGCCCGGGCCGAGCCGTCTCAGCCGCGGTCGCGCAGCCGGCGGAAGAAGGCCCGGACGTCGTCCACCAGCAGATCGGGCTCCTCCATGGCCGCGAAGTGACCACCGCGGCCGAACTCCGTCCAGCGCACCAGGTTCTCCGTCCGCTCCGCCTTCCTCCGCAGCGGGATCTGCGGCTCCGCCGGGAAGAGCGCGAGCGCGGTCGGCGCGGCCGACGGCTCCTGCGGCGCGGCCGTCCGGCCGGTGGCGTGCTGCCGCTCGTAGTAGATCCGTGCGGACGAACCGGCCGTCCCGGTCAGCCAGTACAGCATCACGTTGGTCAGCAGCCGGTCCCGGTCGACGGCCTCCTCCGGCAGCTCCCGGGAGTCCGTCCACGCCTGGAACTTCTCGACGATCCAGGCGAGCTGACCGACGGGGGAGTCGGTGAGCCCGTACGCCAGGGTCTGCGGGCGGGTGGCCTGCTGCGCGTAGTAGCCGGTCCCCTCGGCGGAGAACTCCGCCCACCGGCGCCAGGACCTGAGCGTGCGCTCCCGCTCCTCGGGGCTCATCGCCGCGAGCTCCTCGGCCGTCGGCTCCCGGGTCGCCTGTGCCCCCGGCAGCAGGTTCAGATGGACCCCGATCACCCGGCCGGGGTGGGCACGGCCCAGCTCGCGGGAGATCGCGGCGCCCCAGTCGCCGCCCTGCGCCCCGAAGCGTTCGTAGCCGAGCCGGGTCATCAGCTCCGCCCACGCGTCGGCGACCCGGCCCGCCTCCCAGCCGGCGCCGGTGAGCGGGCCGGACAGCCCGAAGCCCGGGATGCCCGGCACGACCACGTGGAAGGCGTCGGCCGGATCCCCGCCGTGCGCCGCCGGATCGGCGAGCGGGCCGGCCACGTCCAGGAACTCCACGATCGAGCCGGGCCAGCCATGGGTGAGGATCAGCGGGGTGGCGTCCGGCTCGGGGGAGCGGACGTGGGCGAAGTGCACGTTCGTGCCGTCGATCGTGGTCGTGAACTGCGGCCACTCGTTCAGCCGCGCCTCGGCCGCCCGCCAGTCGTACGTGTGCCGCCAGTGCCGTACGAGGTCCCGCAGATAGCCGGTCGGCACGCCGTAGTCCCAGCCGGTCTCGGGCAGTCCCCTGGGCCACCGGGTCCGGTCCAGTCGTTCGTGCAGGTCGTCGAGGTCGCTCTGCGGGATGTCGAGACGGAAGGGCCGGATGTCTTGGTCGGGGCTGGATGAGGTCATGAACCGGATGCTAGTTCCGTCCCGGGCGCGCCCGTACGGGTCAGTCACCGGCCCGACCGATGAGTTCCGCGTCGCGCTCCGGTCGACACTGATGACAGCGATCCACGTCCAGGAGGTACTCATGAGCACCGACGGATTCACCACGTGTCTCTGGTTCGACGGCAAGGCCGAGGAAGCCGCCCACCACTACGTGTCGATCTTCAAGAACTCCAGCGTCGGGCGCATCGCCCGCTACACCGAGGCAGGGCCCGGGCCCGCCGGATCCGTGGTCACCGTGGAGTTCACCGCGAACGGCCAGAAGTTCGTCGCGCTCAACGGCGGCCCGGAGTTCACGTTCAGCGAGGCGATCTCCTTCCAGATCGACTGCGCCGACCAGGAGGAGGTCGACTACTACTGGGGCAAGCTCACCGAGGGCGGCGGCGAGCCCGGACCCTGCGGCTGGCTGAAGGACAAGTACGGCGTGTCCTGGCAGGTCGTCCCCCGCGTCCTGCTCGAGATGGTCACCGGCGCCGACCAGGAGAAGGCCGCCCGCGCCACCAAGGCCATGCTCGCGATGGGCAAGCTCGACATCGCCGCCCTGCGCAAGGCCTACGACGGCGAGTAGGAGCCGGGTGGCAGGGCGCGCTAACGGGTCTCGGCCAGGATCTCCCTGATCACATGCCGGGAGTTCTCCGCCAGCGGCGGATTGGTCTCCCAGTAGAACGGCAGCTGGATCAGCGAGATCGACAGCGCCCAGCCCCGGCCGCGCGCCCATTCGTCGTCGTCCGCGCCGACCGCTTCGCGGAACGTGCCGCGGGCCGAGGCGGGCAGCAGGTTCCAGGCCACGACGAGGTCGACCGCCGGATCGCCCACGCCCACACAGCCGAAGTCGATCACCGCCGCCAGCCGTCCGTCCGCGACCAGCACGTTCCCGGGCGACAGATCGCCGTGGGCCCACACCGGCGGCGCCGTCCGCCCCGGCACCCGCAGCGCCTCCTCCCACAGCGCGGTGACCGCGCCGGTGTCGATCCGCCCGTCGAGCCGCGCGATGGCGTCACGGGTGAACGCGTCCCGCTCGCGCAGCGGCACACCCCGGTGGTTCGGCGGCCCGTCCCGTCCGTCGGCCTCCCGCAGCCCCGCCACGAACGCCCCCAGGTCCGCCGCCAGCGACTCCGGCTCCTCCACGGCACCCGCCACCGGGTTGTGCCCGTCCAGCCACCCGTAGACGGACCACGGCCAGGGGAACCCCTCGCCGGGGCCGCCCTCCGCCAGCGGCACCGGCGTGGCGACCCGCAGGCCCGGGCCCAGCCGGGCCAGCCAGCGCCGCTCGTGCGCCACGCTCTCGACGGCGCCGGGGTACCGGGGAAGGCGGACCACCTTGTCGGGGCCCAGCCGGAACATCGCGTTCTCGGTCCCGGAGGACGTCAGCCGCTCCACGGGCTGCCCCGCCCACCGGGGGAACTGGGCGGCGACCAGCCGGCCCACCAGCGCGGCGTCGACGTCGACTTCGTCCGGGCGCATCCTCACGGCACACATGCCGCTCATTCCACGGGATCAACGCCCGTGCCGTCCAACGAGAATCAGGTGTGCGGAGCGGGAGACGTCACCCCCTCAGACCCGGTCGGCCGCGATCAGCAGGTACTGCAGACTGCCGTTCCTGTAGGCGTTCAGGAACGTCTCCTCGATGCCGGTGACCAGATGGTCGGCCTGCCGGCGCAGTTCCCAGTAGGGCACGGCCACCTGGGTCAGGTC
This sequence comes from Streptomyces sp. NPDC001381, assembly GCF_042895685.1. NCBI lineage: Bacteria > Bacillati > Actinomycetota > Actinomycetes > Kitasatosporales > Streptomycetaceae > Streptomyces > Streptomyces sp. NPDC001381. Next base: position 64,551 of record NZ_JBIAWO010000015.1, read on the forward strand.
CTCCACATGGACCGGCACCAGCCGGTGACGGGCCAGCGCCCGGAAGTAGGCGGACCGGCGGTGGATCTCACACATGTAGTGGGCGTTGATGAGGGACACCTCGCGCGAGGCCTGTCCGTAGGTGTCGTTGTGGCAGCCGGTGATGACGACATAGCGGCCGCCGCGGCGCAGCAGCCGGGCGTGCTCGGCGAACAGCAGGTCCAGCTCGACGTACATGGTCGACTCGTTGTTCCACGAGGCCGTGTACGCGCCCGTCTCCAGCCCGGTGTCCAGCATGTTGCGGTGGTGGTGGCGCACCTTGTCGTCGATGCCCCGCCTGCGGGCCTGCTCGTTGGCGAAATCCGCCTGCTTGGCGGAGATCGTGACCCCGTCGGCGTGGCAGCCGTAGCGCAGATGGGCCGTGACACTGCCGCCGCCGCGTCCGCACCCGGCGTCGAAGACACGGTCGGACGGGGTGAGCGGGCCGAGGCGGGCCACGAGGAGTTCGGCCTGAGCGTGCTCCAGCCGGTGCAGCTCGCCGGTGATCCGCTCCCTGCGCAGCGCGGGATCGGGCTCGTCGAGCACGGACCAGTCGGCGTCGCCCACGCCGTGATGGTGGTGGTAGAGGTCGTCGATCCGGCCGAGTTCGAGGTTGACCGGCTTCTCCTCGGCGTTCCAGTAATCCGCGACGCGGCGCTGGTAGATCGACTGGGTCGGAAGCTGCACGGCCGCGGTGATGGCGTCGGGTGTCGTGGTCAACGGTGACTCCTTGCGGTGCTGTGCGGGTCGCTGTGTCGACAGGCGGCTGTTCACCAGGAGGCGGAGGCGGGTTCGTCGACGGCGGGACCGGTGGCGCTGTCCGGTGTGGACACATTGCCTCCAGGAAGGTGCGCAGGACGGTTGCGGATCCGTGAAGCCCGGTCGGTGATCCACGGACACCAGACAAACACCCTCCGTGACGGACGCATACCGCGCGAAAGGGGCGGTTGCGCGCCTTGGAGGTGCAAACCTTCGGAAAGGTGCGGAAGGCGCACCATGTGTGCAACCGCTTCCCCCATGTGCTCCCGCACGCCGCGATCAAGGGGATTGGGACAGGTCGTTCACCAGAACGGCGGCCCCGTCGAAACGGCCGGCCGCGAGGTCCCGCAAGGCCTGCGGGGCCGTCGAGAGGGGATAGGCGTGGGTCGTCGCACGGACACCGAGCCGGGCCGCCAGCGTCAGGAACTCCCGCGCGTCGGCCCGGGTGTTCGAGGTGACGCTGCGCACCTCCTTCTCGTAGAACAGCTCGCTCTCGTAGTGCAGCGGCGGTACGTCGCTGAGGTGGATCCCGGCGACGGCCAGCACCCCGCCCCGGTCCAGCGCCCGCAGCGCGACCGGGACCAGGTCGCCGACCGGCGCGAAGAGGATCGCGCTGTCCAGCGGCTCGGGCGGCATCTCGTACGCGTCCCCCGCGGAGGCCGCCCCCAGCTTCAGCGCCAGCCGCCGGGCCGCCGCCCCGCGCGTCAGGACGTGCACCCGGGCGCCCATGGCCAGGGCCAGCTGTGCGCACAGATGGGCGCTGCCCCCGAAGCCGTACAGCCCGAGCCGTCCGCCCGGCGGCAGCGCGGCCCGCCGCAGCGCGCGGTAACCGATGATGCCCGCGCACAGCAGCGGCGCGATCGCCACGTCGTCCAGGCCGCCCGGCAGGGGGTGGGCGAACGACGCCGGTACGGTCGTGTACTCGGCGTAGCCGCCGTCGGCGTCCCAGCCGGTGTAGGCCGACCGGGGGCACAGGTTCTCGGCTCCCCGGGCGCAGTACGCGCACACCCCGCAGGTGCGCCGCAGCCAGGCCACCCCCACCCGGTCGCCGAGCGCGAACCCGCTCACCGCGGAGCCCACACCCGCCACCGCCCCGACCACCTCGTGGCCGGGCGTCACCCCGGGGCGCCGCACCGGCAGGTCCCCCTCGGTGACGTGCAGGTCGGTCCGGCACACGCCGCAGGCGCGCACCCGTACGAGCAGCTCGTCCGGGCCGGGCACCGGCACCGGCCGCTGGACCAGCCGCAGGGGCTCGCCCGTCACGGGCCCCGGCTCGGCCACCGCCCACGCGCGCATCGATCCGTCCGTCATGACCCGCCCCGTTCCGCCGGAGACCCGTTCCCTACCAGTCTGGGGCGGAGGGACGCGTTCGGCGCGCGAGCCGACGGGCGGGTGACTAGCGTGAGGAACCGGACAAGTCGTCTCACCGGAAGGGCCGCCGTCATGGCCGTGCAACCAGAGGGAACCCCGTGCTGGGCCGACGCGATGTTCAGCGACGTCGAGGGCGCCAAGAACTTCTACGGCGACGTCCTCGGCTGGACGTTCGGTGAGTCGCGGTCGGAGTACGGCAACTACACGCAGGCCTACGCCGACGGAAAGGCGGTCGCCGCGGTCGTCCCGCCGATGCCCGGGCAGGAGGGCCACTCCCAGTGGTGCCTGTACTTCGCCTCCCCGGACGCCGCCGCGACCGCGGCGAAGATCCGGGCGCACCACGGCGAGGTGCTGATGGAGCCGACGCAGGTCGGCGAGTTCGGCACGATGTGCCTGGCGCGGGAGCCCAGCGGCGCGGTGTTCGGCGTCTGGCAGGCGGGCACCCACGAGGGCTTCGAGGCGCAGGCCGTCCCCGGGGCCTACGGCTGGGCCGAGGTCTTCACGCGTGAGCCCGAGCGGGCGGACACGTTCTTCTCCTCCGTCTTCCCGTACACCGCGCGGCAGATGGAGGACGACAACATCGACTTCCGCATGTTCAACGTGGGCGACACCACGGTCCTCGGCAGGATGAGGATGACGGAGGAGTTCCCGCCCGAGGTGCCCTCGTACATCAACGTCTACTTCGTCGTCGAGGACTGCGACGACGCCGTGGCGAAGGCGACCAAGCTCGGCGGGATCCTGCGGTTCGGGCCGATGGACAGCCCCTACGGCCGGTTCGCGGCGCTCAGCGACCCGCAGGGGGCGAACTTCTCGGTCATCGACCTCGCGAACACGAAGGGTGAGCTTCCCGAGACCAGGCCGGTCTGACCGGACCCCCGCCCGGCCATGGCATGATCGTGCTCATGCGTGAACGTGTGGTGGCCGCCTGCGACGGGGCTTCGAAGGGGAACCCGGGGCCGGCGGGCTGGGCATGGGTGGTGGCCGACGACGCGGAGGCGCCGGCCCGCTGGGAGGCGGGAGCGCTCGGCAGGGCCACCAACAACGTCGCCGAACTCACCGCGCTGGAGCGCCTGCTGGCCTCGACCGACCCGGCCGTGCCGCTCGAGGTCCGGATGGACTCGCAGTACGCGATGAAGGCCGTCACCACCTGGCTGCCCGGCTGGAAGCGCAACGGCTGGAAGACCGCCGCCGGCAAGCCGGTCGCCAACCAGGAACTCGTCGTGCGGATCGACGAACTGCTCGACGGACGCTCCGTCGAGTTCCGCTACGTCCCCGCCCACCAGGTCGACGGCGACCGGCTCAACGACTTCGCCGACCGCGCCGCCAGCCAGGCGGCGAGCGTCCAGGAGGCGGCGGGCAGCGAACTGGGCTCCCCGGAGCCGCCGCCCTCGCCGGACACCCCGAAGAGCAGGACCTCGTCGAATCCGGCGCGCTCCGGCGCGGCGAAGTCCGCCCGGCGGAGCGGCGGTTCCTCGTCCCGCACCATCAAGGCCAAGTTCCCCGGCCGCTGCGTGTGCGGGCGGACGTATGCCGCGGGGGAGCCGATCGCCAAGAACGACCAGGGCTGGGGTCACCCGGAGTGCCGGACGGCCGCCGCCGGGTGACCGCCGCGCCGGACGGGCGGGTCGAACCGCTTCGCCGGTCAGTCCGTGTCGAACGTGTAGTGAGCGGTGTGGTCGAGCAGCGCCGCCGGGGTCGTGTCGTTCCAGGGCTTCATCGTCTCGTTCAGATCGACGACGTTCGGCGTCCCGGCCGCGGGGACGTACGAGGACCCCGGGTGCCGGCGCTGCCACTCGGCCCACAGCTTGTCGATGTAGGCGTGGTGCAGCCAGAACACCGGATCGTTGGGGGAGACCCCGGTGGCCATCTGCCCGCCGACCCACACATGCACCCGGTTGTGCAGATTGACCCCGCGCCACCCTTCCAGATGGTTGCGGAAGCCGTCGGAGGCGCTGTTCCAGGGCGCGGTGTCGTACGTGGCCATCGCCAGCACCGAGTCGACCTCGGCCCGGGTCGGCAGCTCACGCACGCCGGTGCCGAGGGACCGCCGCAGGAAGGTGCGGCCGTCCACCCGGACGTTGATCGGCCACTTCCCGGCCGGTGCGGCGAACGGACCGTCCGTCACCTGTCCGTCCCGGCTGCGTCCGGTGCCGCCCAGGAAGTCCGGTGCCCACAGCGAGGAGCGCGGCGAACGGTCGGTGGTCCAGTCCCAGTACGGCAGCGCCACCGACGCGTCCACCGACTGCAGCGCCCGCTCGAACTCCAGCAGGAACCTGCGGTGCCAGGGCAGGAAGGACGGCGAGCGGTGGCCCGTCCGCTCGCCGTTGTCGGTGTCCCCGACGATGAAGGCGTTGTGCGTGGTGACGAAGGTGTCGTAGCGGCCGCTGCGCTTGAGTTCGAGGACGGCGGCTACGAAGCGCCGCTTCTCCTCCGCGCTGAGGGACGCCTGGTTCTTGCGGACGGTCATGTGCGGATGCTCCCGAGGTGCGTGCGGGCGGGTCAGTGGGCGGAGGGGGCGGGGAAGGGCAGCAGCCGGGCGCCCTGTAGTTCGTCGACCGCGGCACGGGCGGCGGCCCTCGGGGTGGGCACCGGGTCGTAGTGGCTGACCACGCTGATCCAGCTGCCGTCGGCGTTGCGCATCACGTGCAGCTCGACGCCGTCCACGTACACGGCGTAGCCGCCGCCGTGGTGATGGCCGCCCCCGGAGGACGGCCGGCCCTGTATCCGGCGGCCCTTGTAGACCTCGTCGAAGGATTCGGGGGAGCCGGTGCCGTGGTCGTGGTCGCTCGCCCGGGCGGCGGTGGCGGTGGCGGCGGCGGTGATCATCGTGGCGCCGGCGAGGGCGGTGGCGGCCGTGAGCGCGCGGCGACGGCTGAGCTCGGGCATGCGGCATCTCCTGGGGTGGGTTCGGTGGACGACCCCGCATGCCTATCGAGCGCTCCGAGCGCGGGAGAAATCCTTCGGGACCGGTTGGCTGCGATCCGGACAATCCCGCACATGTAGTGCAATCTTTAACCGAGATGATCTTGGCGCTTTCGGGCTCCCGAGGAGGCGGAAGGGGCAATTCCTTTCCGTGGAGGCCCCCCTTCCGGTGATCTTTCGCCCGGAGAAGGCGCGCCCGTGGTGTGGCTCACGTGCGGAAAGTGGCGGAATCGAGGGGATGGGGTGTCCGGGACGGGGCTCCGTGCGCTGCTACCCTGCGTCGTCCCTTGCTCACGTCCGGTCATTCCTAGGGGTAATGCGTGAAGGTCGCCTGTGTCGGCGGCGGGCCCGCCGGCCTGTATCTCTCGATCCTGCTCAAGCGGCAGGACCCGTCCCACGACGTCACCGTCTTCGAGCGCGACCCGGAGGGCTCGACCTACGGCTGGGGCGTCACCTACTGGCAGGGACTCCTCGACAAACTCCGTGTCCACGACCCCGAGTCGGCCCGCGCGATCGAGGAACACTCCGTCGTGTGGAACCAGGGCGTCGCCCATGTGGGGGACCTGTCGACCCGTCAGCCCGGCGACGAGGGCCACGGCATCGGCCGTCACAAGCTTCTGGAGATCCTCGCCGCCCGCGCCCGCGCACTCGGCGTCCGCCTGGAGTTCGACCACGAGATCACCGCCGAGGACCCGCCGGACGCCGACCTGCTCGTGGCCGGCGACGGCGTCCACAGCGCCCTGCGCACCCACCACGCCGACCACTTCGGCGCGGAGCTCACCCCCGGCCGCAACTCCTACGTCTGGCTCGGCACCACCAAGGTCTTCGACTCCTTCACCTTCGCCTTCGTGGAGACCGAGCACGGCTGGATCTGGTGCTACGGCTACCCCTTCAGCCCCGTACAGAGCACCTGCGTCATCGAGTGCGCCCCCGAGACCCGCGCCGGACTCGGCCTCGACCGGGCGAGCGAGGCCGACGCGCTCGCCCGTCTGGAGAAGCTGTTCGCGCACATCCTCGACGGCCACCCCCTGATCGGCCGGTCCGCCGCCGACGGCAGCTCCCAGTGGCTCACCTTCCGCACCCTCACCAACCGCACCTGGCACCGCGGCAACCTGGTCCTCCTCGGCGACGCCGCCCACACCACCCACTACTCCATCGGCGCGGGCACCACCCTCGCCCTGGAGGACGCCATCGCCCTGGCCGACGCGCTGCGGGAGAACGACGGCCTCCCACGGGCCCTCGCCCGCTACGAACGGGAACGCCGGTCCGCCCTGCTCTCCCCGCAGAGCGCCGCCCGCTACAGCGCCCAGTGGTACGAGAACCTCACCCGGTACATCCACCTGCCCCCGGAGCGGATGTTCGCCCTGCTCGGCCAGCGGCACTCGCCCCTGCTGCCGTACGTCCCGCCCCAGCTGTACTACCGCCTCGACCGGGCGGCCGGACAGCTGGAGGCCCTGCGCCGGTTCAAGCGCTGGCTCGGGCCGAAGATCGCCCGGAGCGCGCACACGAGGGCCCTGGCCTCCCGCAAGTAGCGCCCCGCCCGGGTGAGGGCGGGCGTCCCGTCGCAGGCCGGCAGCGGGAACCGCTCCGTTGAACGCATCCTCGATGGGGGCCGTGATCACCGTGCCGGGGCGCAGGCGGGACGGAGCCGCCGGTTCCGCGCCCGGCCACGACGGATGACAGACTGACGCCATGGAAGAGCGCGAATTCGGCAGGTCCGGTCAGCACGCATCCGTCATCGGTCTCGGCACCTGGCAACTGGGCGCCGACTGGGGCGACGTGGACGACAAGCAGGCCCTCACGGTCCTGGAGGCGGCGGCCGAGTCGGGGGTGACCTTCTTCGACACCGCCGACGTCTACGGCGACGGACGCAGCGAGCAGACCATCGCCACCTTCCTGAGCAGCCGTCCCGATCTGCACGTGCTGGTCGCCACCAAGATGGGCCGCCGCGTCGAGCAGATCCCCGAGAACTACGTCCTGGACAACTTCCGCGCCTGGAACGACCGCTCCCGCCGCAACCTCGGCGTCGACCGCATCGACCTGGTGCAGCTGCACTGCCCGCCCACCGCCGTCTACTCCAGCGACGAGGTCTTCGACGCCCTCGACACCCTCGTCGAGGAGGAGCGGATCGCCCACTACGGGGTCAGCGTGGAGACCTGCGCCGAGGCGCTCACCGCCATCGCCCGGCCCGGAGTGGCCGGCGTGCAGATCATCCTCAACCCCTTCCGTATGAAGCCCCTGCTCGACGTGCTCCCGGCGGCCCGGGAGGCCGGCGTCGGCATCATCGCCCGCGTCCCGCTCGCCTCCGGCCTGCTGTCCGGCAAGTACACCAAGGACACCGTCTTCCCGGAGAACGACCACCGCACCTACAACCGGCACGGCGAGGCCTTCGACCAGGGCGAGACCTTCTCCGGCGTCGACTACGCCACCGGCGTCGAGGCCGCCGCCGAGTTCGCCGCCCTCGCCCCCGAGGGGTACACCCCGGCCCAGCTCGCCCTGCGCTGGATCGTCCAGCAGCCCGGGGTGACCACGGTGATCCCGGGGGCCCGCTCGCCCGAGCAGGCCCGTGCCAACGCGGAGGCCGCCAGGCTGCCCGAACTCTCCGGGGAGACCCTCGCGGCGGTCCGCGACCTCTACGACCGGAGGATCAGGGAACAGGTCGAGAGCCGCTGGTAGCGGGCCACGGGAGCCGATCGGAGAAGATCGCCGTTCTCGGGGTACTCGCGGGGAGAGACGGACCAGTCACGAACCGGGAGGACACGTGTCGGACACGGCGGGGACCGAGCGGCGCAGAGGGCGCGACGAGACCGAGGAGGAGAGAGCGGACCGGATGTGGGGCGAGCTGATCCAGGAGGTCCGCGTCGCCCAGACCGGTGTGCAGATCCTCTTCGGTTTCCTGCTGACCGTCGTGTTCACCCCGCGCTACGCGGACCTGCAGCAGATCGACAAGAACATCTACATCGTGACCGTGGTGCTCGGCGCCTGCGCGACCGGTGCCCTCATCGGGCCCGTCTCCCTGCACCGCATCGTCGCCGGGCGGCAGGTCAAGCCGCAGGCCGTGCGGTGGGCGTCCCGGCTGACCTTCGTCGGCCTGATCCTGCTGCTCGCCACCATGACGGCCGCGCTGCTGCTGATCCTGCGCGTGGCCACCCACGACGCCTTCGTGCCCTGGCTCGTCGCGGCCGTGTTCATGTGGTACGCGCTGTGCTGGTTCGGAATACCGCTGTGGACGCGCCGCCGTCATACGTCGCGCTCGGAGCGAGCGCGCTGAGCTGACGGTCGTGCAGCCGCGCGAGCAGCAGCACCGAGACCGTGGCGCCGATCAGCGCGCAGAACATGTCCCACTGCGTGTCCCACACATCGCCCTGGGTGGCGAGGAACGCGTCCGCGGCCTGCCCGCCGATCACCGCCGCCGCCCATTCGAACATCTCGAAGACGGCGCTGAACGCCAGGCAGGCGCACACGGTCAGCGGCGCCAGCCAGCGGCTGCCGCGCAGCGGCGACGTACGGCTGAGCAGCTCCCGTACCAGGATCGCCGGTACGAACCCCTGCATGAGGTGGCCGAACCGGTCGTACGGATTGCGCTCCAGGCCGAACGCGTCCCGCGCCCAGTCGCCGAGCGGCACACGCGCGTACGTGTAGTGGCCGCCCAGGGCGAGGACCAGCGCATGGCACGCGAGCAGACAGCACAGCAGACCGGTGAGGGGGAACCGCCGCCAGGTCAGCACGATCACCGGCAGACCGACCAGCGCCCACACCGTCTCCAGGAGCCAGGTGGTGGGGTCGTAGGCGTGCCAGGCCGACAGGGCCAGGCCCGCGACCACCAGCCCGGCGCACACGGCGGGCAGGGAACTGCGCGGTGCGGGACGTACAGCGGACATCGGGGCGCTCCTTGAAGGATGAACGTCTTGGAGCCCCCATCGTCGGGCCGGGTGTCCGGCGGCGGCATGAGTACGGCTACTCAGCTCCGGCTGTGTGTCCGCGCGCTCCGCGCAGGGCCGCGATGCAGGAGCCGAGCGCCTGCTGGAGTTCCTCCAACTGCCGCACCATGTCGTCCTCGTAGAACTCCTGGGCGTCGTCGAAGGTCAGCTCCTCGAAGACCTTCGTCGCGCGCTGCAGGCCGCTGTAGAACCTGGTGCGCCGCTCCTGGACCCGCAGTTCGGGATCGGCCTCCACGGTCTCCACCACGAGGGTCCGCATCGTGTCGTAGGCCTCGGCCGCCCACTCGCCGGCGTCCTCGCCCTCGTCCAGCTCGTCGATCAGCGACAGGTGCCGCTCGGCCTCCCGGCGCAGCGCGGCGGGCGCGTCGACGATCTGTCCGGCCGGGGTCTTGACCTGCCCCGACTCGGCGATCTGGCGGACATAGCCGATGCGGTCCGCCGAGCGGCTCTCGGTCGCCACGGCCTTCTTCAGGTCGTCGGTGCGCACGACGTCCCGCGCCAGCTCGGCCTGGAGCTCCGGGTCCTCCTTGAGGCGGTCCAGAAGAGCGGCGCGGGCCGCGCGGGCGGTGGAGGGGTCGGCGAGGATCGCGGCGCGCAGGGCCGTCGGGTTCTCGGCGACCTCCAGCGCCTTCGTCGGCCGGATGCCCTCCGCCTCGGCGGCCTCGGCGATCGCCGTACCGCGCTCGGAGGCGGCGCTGGACCGGGAGGCGTAGTACGCCGGCCAGACGTCGGCGTCCGGCAGCTCGACCTCCTGGCCCGGCGCCAGCTCCTCGAAGTGCGGGACGAGACCGTCGTCGGCGGCGCGGTCCCAGGCCTTGTAGTAGCGCATCACGCGCTCCGGCGAGCAGCCCGCCAGCTCCGCGAACTCCCGCGCGGACACCTTCGGGGTCTCGTCCGCGCCCTGCCCGCCCGGCCGGACACTGCGCGCCACCCTCAGTCCGAAGGCCCACCCGCCGGTGCGCGCGTAGACTCCGAACTCCCGCGCGTCACGCGTCACGAGGTCGGACAGCGGCGCGGGGCCGTCCTCGGCGGACGTCTCGGGCAGGTCGATCGCCAGGGTCACGGAGGGTCTCCTCGGGAGGCTGCGGGCGTGGGCAGGTGCCGACCGGCAGCCTATATGCACCCGTTGACCCTGGTTTGCCGGACGGTGACGGTCAGCCGAAGGCATCCCGCAGCGCGGGCAGCAGCGTCTTCTCCGACCAGTCCAGATACGCCGGCTGCGTGTCCCCGCCGATCTGCACCAGGGCGACCTCGGTGAACCCGGCCTCCGCGTACGGGCGTACGGCCTCGACGAAGTCGTCCGGGTCGTTCCCGCAGGGGATCGAGGCGGCCACGTCGTCGGGTGTCACGAACTGCGTCGCGGACTCGAAGGAGTCGGGGTGCGGCAGTTCGGAGTTCACCTTCCAGCCGCTGCCGAACCAGCGGAACTGCGCGTGCGCCCGCTTCACGGCCGTGTCGCGGTCGGGGTCGTGGCAGACGGGGAGCTGCCCGACCCGTGGCTTGCCCGTTCCGCCGTGCCGGTCGAACGCCTCCAGCAGACCCGCCTTGGGCTCGGTCGCGATCACGAGGTCGGCGAGCCGCCCCGCGATCCCGCAGGACCGCTCGCCCGACACGGCGATCCCGATCGGCGGCGGCTCGTCGGGCAGGTCCCACAGCCGCGCCGAGTCCACGTCGAAGTGGGTGCCGTGCCGTGTCACATGACCGCCCTCGAACAGCGCGCGGATGATCTCCACTGCCTCCTCGAGCATCTCGTGCCGTACGTCCACCGACGGCCAGCCGCCGCCCACCACGTGCTCGTTGAGGTTCTCCCCGGAGCCCAGGCCCAGCCGGAAGCGCCCCTCGGACAGCAGTTGCATGGTCGCCGCCTTCTGCGCCACCACCGCCGGGTGGTAGCGGAAGGTCGGACACGTCACGTACGTCATCAGCGGAATGCGCGAGGTGGCCTGCGCGGCCGCGCCGAGCACGCTCCACGCGTACGGCGAGTGGCCCTGGGAGCGCAGCCACGGGAAGTAGTGGTCCGACGTCACCGAGAAGTCGAAGCCCGCCTCCTCCGCGCGCACCAGATGGCCGACCAGTTCACGCGGGCCGGCCTGCTCGGTCATCATCGTGTATCCGATTCGCACCATGGGGCCCGAGTCCCCGTCGGCCCGGGGAGGAAACCGGCCCCGGGTCAGGCGGCCGAGCCCGGCCGGAACGTCCTCAGGAACGTGTCCAGTGCCTGCCGGTTGGCAGCCTCGTCCCAGTCGGCGGCGGGCGTCGTCCAGCGCAGCGAGAAACTGCGGTTCCCGCCGAGCAGGAAGCCCCGCCCGAAGGTGCGGACCTGCTCGCCGTCGAGGTCCGTCACCCACTCCATGTCGGCGGCCCTGTACCCCTGGTAGGTGGTCGCCTCGATCGCGCCGATCCGCCGGAATCCCGCCTCCTTGCGCAGGCTCGGCTCCACGTCGTCGCGCCAGACGGCCACCGGGTCCGTTCCGGCCCGCGTGCTGTAGGTCACCGCGAGGGTCCGCGGATCGCCGTCCGCACCGAAGGTGACCCGGTACGCCACATCGGTCTGTTGCCGCGTGTCCAGCCGCTTCCACCCCTTGGGCAGGGCGACCGAGAAGCCCTCGGGCGCGCGGTAGACGCGGTATCCGGCCGGGAGGGCGTCGACGGAGGCCGTGGGGGAGGGAGTGGGGGAGGCCGTGCGGGAGGGCGGGGTGGCGCCGGGTGACGCCGTGGGTGCGGCGGAGGGGGCGCCGGTGGACGCGCCGGCCGTCGGAGTGGCTCTGTCGCCCGCCTCACCGGAGTCCTCGCCGGAGGACGTGGCGGACACCGACGGCTGGGCCTGGGGTCCGCCGGCCGACGTGTCCTCGGCGCCGGGCAGCTGGTGGGTCACGGCGAGGGCGGCGACCGCCACCGTGACGACGGCCAGCGCCGTCCCGGCGGCCATGGCCCGGCCGCTCCACTGCGGCCCGATGTGCCGGGCCGCGGCGCAGGCGCGCCGCAGCCGGGGGGCCGGCAGGACGGCGTGCGGGTCCTCGTCCAGCACCCGGGTCAGGGCCTGGCGCACCGCCGTCCGGGTCAGCCGTTCCCGGGAGTCCTTGCGCAGCAGCCCCTGCACGGTCGGGGCGAGCGGGCCCGCCCGCAGCGGGGTGCGCAGCGGCAGCCGGTCCACGCTCCGCAGGGTGCTCTCGGGCCGGTCCCGGTCCCGGTACGGCGGCCGCCCCTCGACCATCGTGTAGAGGATCGCGCCCAGCGCCCAGAGGTCGGCCGCCGGACCGATCCGCTCGTCACGGGCCTGTTCGGGGGAGGCGTACGCCGGGGCCGCCAGCCTCGGCACGAGCGTCGCGCCCGCCAGACCGAAGCCGGTGACCACGAGCGGGCCCCGTGCCCGTACGAACAGCTGGCCCGGGCTGAGCTCGCCGTGGGTGATGCCCTCGCCGTGCGCGGCCTCCAGCACGTCGAGCAGCCCGAGTCCGATCGTGGCCGCCCTGGCCGGGCTGAAGGGGCCCTTCTGGTCCATGAGCTGGCCGAGCGGCAGACCGTCGATCCACTCGGTGACGGTCCACAGGGAACCCCCTTCCGTCAGCGCGTCGACGACCGTGGCGATCCGGCCGGGGCACACCGCGGCCATCGTCTCCGACATCCGCACCACCCGGTCGGCGGCCTGGCCGGCCTCCTCCTCGCCCAGGCCGGGCGGCAGCGCGATCCGGGTGACCAGGCACGGCCGCGCCCCCTGCACGTCCTCGCCGTACCAGCTGACCCGGTTGGTCTCGCGGTGTACGACGTCGAGGAGCCGGTACCTGCCGGCGATCAACTCGTGCGTGGAGTCATGCGCCTTGACCATCGTCATCCTTCGCTGAACCCCCGGTGTTCTCCTTTCCCGGGAGTACGGGGGGCGCGTGGGGGTCCGTTCAAAGGAACCGTGACTCCGGCGTGATTCCTGTCTTTCATTCAAGGGTGCCGAGCGTGTGTGCGAAGAAATGAATTACCGAGAGGCGTCCGGGCGTGTAACCAGCGGTAAACGGCTCCCGGACGGCCGGACCGTGCCACCGGTGAAATCGCTCCAGCGGCGCGCGTCCCCTTTCGTCCGGACGCCCCCGGGGATTTCTCCTTTTATCGGCGCGGGTGCTCGGCGTCGTCCTGTGGAGCGACGGCCGCGCGGGTGGCCGCGTCCTTGCCGCAGAACGCCGCCTCCAGGGTGCGCAGCATCGTGGCGTGCAGGCGGGCGTTGTTCGAGGCGTTGGCGAGCGCCGCGAGGCTGCGCCGGCCGTCGCCGGAGGTGAACGCGTAGGTGTAGTAGCCCTGCACGGCACCCGTGTGACCGTACACGGACACCCCGCACGACAAGGTGCGGCGCCGCAGCCCGAGGCCGTAGGACTGGGTGCCGCCCGCCGGGATCCAGCGCCGCATCTCCTTCAGGGAGCCGGAGGACATGAGCCTGCCGCGCAGGAGTGCCGACAGGAACGTGTCGAGGTCCTTCGTGCTGGAGATGAGGGCGCCCGCGCTCTGCGCCCAGGACACCGTCTGCCGGGTCGCGTCGACCAGGGCGCCGCCGGTGGTGTCCGGGGTGAGGTAGCCGTGGGTGTGACGGCCGGGGACGGCCGTGCCGGGGTGCACGTAGAAGGTGTCGCTCAGCCGCAGCGGCTCGATGACGCGCTTGCGGTACGCCGTGGCCACGGGCTGCCCCGTCAGCTTCTCGATGAGCAGGCCCGCGACGACGAAGTTGGTGTTGGAGTAGGAGTAGGCGCCGCCCGGCGCGGTCGTGCGTGCGTGCCGCAGGGAGCGGTCCACCAGCTGACGGTAGGTGAACACCTTGGTCCGGACCGCCTCGAAGCCGGAGACGGACCGGGCGAACATGTCGTCGCTGTAGTCGTACAGGCCGCTGCGGTGGCTCAGGACGTGCCGCACGGTGATCCGGTCGTCGGGCAGCAGCCCCGGCAGATAGCGGTTGACCGGCGCGTCGAGCACCAGCCGCCCCTCGTCGACGAGTTGCAGCAGTACGACGGCGGAGAACGTCTTGGTGACACTGCCGATGCGGAAGCGGTCGGCGTTGCTCAGCGCCCGGCGGGTCTGCCGGTCGGCGACACCCGCGGCGGCCTTGTGCACGGTGCCCCGGTCGTCGAGCCGCGCCATCGCTCCGGGCGCGCCCTGGTTCACCGCCGTGCGCAGCACGCCCCGCAGCGCGGTCAGGTCGGGTCGCGGCAGCGCGGCGGCGGCCGGCGCGGGACGTGCCGGGGTGGGGAGAGCCGGGGCGGGGAGCGGACGGGCCGGCGCGGCGTGGGCCGAGGCCGGCAGGAGGGACACCAGCGCGGCGGCCGCGCACAGCGCCGTCGGGACACCGCCGAACCGTCCTGGCCGGCGCGCCGCCCGGCGGTCGTTCGATGCGAGATCGGTCACATTCACCCGGGGCAACCTTCTTCCGTCATGTCACATCTCCACAGACGACGCACAGTTGGTCGCTCGGCGCCCACCCTGCGTCACGGTTTCGCCAAGTATTGCCATGAAGGACCGGTAAAGCGATGATTTCCGCTTTACATGCACATGACTCATCCGTAAGGGTGGGGCTCCGGGGCCCGACCAGCCCCCTTGGCGCTCAACGGCGCCATGTCTCACGGCGGTTGGGGATCCCGGCCGCCTGAACGAAGGAACCCTCACCTTTGCGTAGAGCAGCCATACGCAGCCTGGCGGTCGCCGTCGCCGTCACCACGGCCGCAACGGGCCTGGCAGGCACGGCCTTCGCGGGCCCGTCCGCGGGGGAGACGCGGGCCACGACCTCCGCCGACGCGCAGGGCACCGCCGTGGTGCGGGCCGCCCGCGCCGCCGCGTTCGCCCACGCCGCCGCCACCGGCGTCGGCCAGGACGACGAACTGCAGCCGCAGGACGTGCTGATCGACCCCGAGGGCGGCCGTCACGTCCGGTTCGTGCGGACCCATCAGGGCCTGCCGGTCCTCGGTGGCGACCTCGTCGTCCACCTCACCAGGAGCCTCGCCTACGCCGGCGTGACCCGCGCCGCCGACCACACGGTCGCTCCCGGCACCGCCAAGGCCAAGCTGACGGCCGCCCAGGCCGAGGCGAAGGCCGCCGCCGTCGCCAAGGGCGACGCCGAGAGCGCCGAACTCGTGGTCGACGCCCGCGGCGGCGCCTCGGCCCTGGCCTACCAGGTCCGGGTGACCGACAGCGACACCACCGAGGCCGGCGGCTCCCGCACGGTCGTCGTCGACGCCGTCACCGGCAAGGTGCGCAGCAACACGCCCGACAGCGACGAGTTCCTGTCGCCCAAGCTGGTCGACACCCTGCGCGAGCGCGGGGAGACCCTCGACCCCGCCACCGGCACCGCGCCGCTGTCCTCGGGCCTCACCGCGGCGCCCTCGGCCGCCGCGCGGTACCCCACCACCGCCAAGGGCACCGGCAACTCGCTCTTCGTCGGCAAGGTGCCGCTCACCACCACCCGCACCGCGGCGCGCAGCTACCTGCTGAAGGACCCCACCCACTGGGGCACCGAGACGCGGGACGCGAAGAACAAGGAGCAGGAGAACTTCGCGCGCGGCACGAAGTTCACCAGCAGCACCAACAAGTGGGGCAACGGCGCCGTCTCCAGCCGCGCCAGCGCCGCCGTCGACGCCCAGTACGGCATCACCCAGACGCTGGACTTCTACAAGAAGACCTTCGGCCGCAAGGGCATCGAGAACAACGGCAAGGGCGCCCGCGCCATGGTCCACTTCGGCAACAAGGTGGCCAACGCGTTCTGGGACCCGGCCTGCGACTGCATGCTGTACGGCGACGGCGACGGCCAGATGTTCAAGAAGCCCCTCGTCGTCCTGGACGTCACCGGGCACGAGCTCACCCACGGCGTCGTCGACGCGACCGCCCGTCTCGAGCCGACCTTCGTGGACGGCGAAGGCAACCAGTACGGCGAGCCGGGGTCGCTGAACGAGTCCCTCGCGGACATCTTCGGCTCCAACGTCGAGTTCAGCGCCAACAACCCCAAGAACCCGCCGAACTACCTGATCGGCGAGAAGCTGGGGCTCGACCAGAAGTTCCTGCGCCGCCTCGACAAGCCGTCCCTGGACGTCCTCGAGGGCACGATCGACTACTGGTCGCCGGAGACGTACTACACCGAGGTCCACGCCGGCTCGGGTGTCTCCTCGCACGCCTACTACCTGCTCGCCGAGGGCAGCGGGGTCAAGAAGATCGGCACGGTCACCTACGACTCGCCGACCTACAACGGCGCCGCGGTGAAGGGCATCGGCCGCGCCAAGGCCACCAAGATCTTCTACCGGGCCCTGACCCGCTACATGGTCTCCTCGACCGACTTCCACGACGCGCGCGTCGCGACGCTGAAGGCGGCCCGGGACCTGTACGGCCAGGACAGCGTGGAGTTCAAGACGGTGAACAAGGCCTGGGCCGCCGTCAACGTGACCTCGGCGAACGTGCCGCCCGCCGTGCGCTGACGGCGACGGCCCGCCCCGTCAGTAGTCGGGGCAGAGGTTGGTGTGGACGGCGTCGACGATCCGCGTGCTCTTGACGCGGCCGAAGCCGTCCGGGTGGCCGGGAGAGGTGAAGCGCTGCATCGCGGCGCCGATCTGCTTCTCCCGGTCACCGGGGTGGTCGTGGATCGTGGCGCACTGGTCCCGGCCGCGCTCGACGGCCTTGTCCTCCTCGTCGTGCACGATGTCCGGATCGATCGCGGTCAGCGCGCGGACGTAGGCGGCCTCGCCGTTGGCGTCGGGGCGGGGCGGCAGAGCCGCCCCGCCCTTCTTCGTCTGCCGGCTCGTCGCGGACGGGCGCGCGGACGTGCCGCTCGCCGGCTCCGGAGCGGCGGAGGCGGAGGCCGTGCCGGAGGCCGCCGGCGCCTTCGTGCCGGCCGGCGGAGCCGTCGTACGCGCGGCGGCCGAGGTCTGTCCACCGGCCGCGGGCTCCCGGCCGCTCGCGGCCGGCTCGCCCGAGCCGCAGGCGGTGAGGACGGCGGCGGCGAGCGCGCAGGACGCCAGAGCGGCTGCGGTGGTGCGGTGGTTCACGGGTCTCCTGGTGCCTGCGGTACGACGGCTGAGCTCCGTGAGCATATGGGCTGCTTGTATGCCCGCGAGAGGCGTTCACCTCCCTTGCCGGGGTGGTGAGGAGGTGTCAGGGGGCGTGCGGACCTGGCGCGCGCGCCCATGCCTGCGGAAACCCCGCGAGAGGACGCACCTCGCCCGACCACCCGCGGCCCCCGGCGCCGCCTCAGCGGTGCAGTGCCCGTGCCCAGTCCGCCGGCACCCGGCCCGCCGGCCCCGGTGCCGGCTGGTCCGCGGGACGGCTGACCGGCGGCGCCAACTCCGGCCCCGATTCGTAGAGTTCGTCGGTCGAGTAGTCCCAGAACCACTCCTCGCCCGGCTCGAAGCTGCGCACGATCGGATGCCCGGTCGCCCTGTAGTGGGCGGTGGCGTGCTGGGCGGGGGAGGAGTCGCAGCAGCCGATGTGGCCGCAGTCGGCGCAGCGCCGCAGATGGAACCACCAGCCCCCGGCCTCCTCGCACTCCACGCAGCCGGTGCCGCTGGGCGGGACGGTCGGGTCGATGGCGTTGCCGTCGGTCATGCGGGCTCCTCGGCGGGCTGGGACTCGGGCTCCGGCCCGGGATCCGAAGGGGGCGCGGGCGCGGTCAGCGGCAGCAGGACCTGGAAACGGGTGTCGCCCGGCGCGGACTCCACCTGGAGGCTGCCGTGGTGCTTGTTGACGACGATCCGCCAGGAGATGTCCAGACCGAGACCGGTGCCCTCGCCCACCGGCTTGGTGGTGAAGAACGGGTCGAAGATACGGCCGCGGATGTCCGGCGGGACACCGGGTCCGGTGTCGCGGAACTCCACCAGCAGCCGGTCGCCCTCCCGTGCCGTGCGCACGGTCAGCGTGCCGTCCCCGCCCGCGCTGTCGATCGCGAACACGGCGTTGTCGACGAGGTTCGTCCACACCTGGTTCAGCTCCGCCGGGTAGGCCGGCACCTCCGGCAGCGTCCGGTCGTAGTCCTTGACGACCTCGATGCGCTGCCCGATCTTCCCCGACAGCATCAGCAGGGTGCTGTCGAGGAGTTCGTGGACGTCGACGGTCCGGAACGGCGCGCGGTCGAGCTGCGAGTACTGCTTGGCCGCGTCGACGAGGTGGGAGATGCGGTTGGTGGAGTCGTCGATCTCGTCCATCAACAGCTCTGTCTCGACCGTGTAGTTGAGCCACCCGACCGCGCCCGGCAGGGTGTCCTCGTCGACGGCGTCGGCGACCTGCTCCAGCCAGTCCACGTCGAGTCCCGCCTGCACGAAGGTCGGCGCGATCCGCCAGCCCTCCGGAATGCCGTGGTCGTCCAGCCAGTCGCCGAGCGCGTCCTCCCGGTCGGACGCCTCAAGGGGGCTCAGCACCGGTGCCTTGGCGACCAGTTCGGCCGTGCGCTCCTGGATCTCGATCAGCCGGGTCAGCGCCTCCGGGTCGTACGCGCCGGAGGCGATCACGGCGAGCTTGTGCCGCATCTTCGCCACCCGCTCGCGCAGCGTGGCGGTGGCCCGGACGGCCGCCGCCGCCGGGTTGTTCAGCTCGTGCGTGAGCCCGGCCGACAACGACCCCAGGGCCAGCAGACGCTCCCGCTGGCCGATGGCCCGCTGCGTGTTCTTCGAGCCGAAGAACAGCCCCTCCAGCAGATGCGCGGCCATCGGGAACCACTCCTGCATGACGGCCGCGAACGACTCGGCGGGCAGCACGAAGAACCGCGTCGGCTCGGTCACCCGCATCGAGTTGTTGTAGACCTGCGGCACCCGGTCCCCGAGATACGCCTGCATGGCCCCCGAGTACACCCCGCGCTGCGAGGTGCGGCTGACCTCCACGTCGTCCCCGCCGACCCGGCGGGACAGCACGACCGTGCCCTCGATCATCACGTAGAAGCAGGTCGCCGGATCGCCCTCGGTGTAGACCGGTCCGGGATCGAACCGCTCCACCCGCCCCTCCTGGCACAGCCGTCCGAGCTGCTCCGGGGAGAGCTTCTCGAACAGGAACAGCGAGCTGATCTCCGCCGGGTTGCACGGCAGCGGACGCCCGCTCATGACTGCTCCAGATACCGGTGGACGAGCATCACGGCCATGGCTCCCTCTCCTACGGCGGACGCGACCCGCTTCGCGGACTCGGCGCGCGCGTCGCCCGCCACGAACACGCCCGGAACGCTGGTCTCCAGGTGGTACGGCGGCCGGTCCAGCTCCCAGCCCGCCGGCGGCCGCCCGTCCGGCGTGAGGTCGGGCCCGGCCAGGATGAATCCGCGCTCGTCGCGCAGGACGGTGCCGTCCAGCCAGTCGGTCAGCGGGGCCGCGCCGATGAACACGAACATCCACTGGGCGTCGACGAGTTCGGTCTCGCCCGTCGTCACGTCCCGCAGCGTCAGCCGCTCCAGATGGCCGTCGCCGTGCGCGGACTCCACGACCGTGCGGCCGCGCACGAAGATGTTGGGCGACTCCTCGATCTGCTGGATCAGGTAGTGCGACATCGACGCCGCCAGGGACTCCCCGCGCACCAGCAGCGTCACCGACTTGGCGCCCCGCGCCAGGTACATCGCCGCCTGCCCGGCCGAGTTGGCCCCTCCCACGATGTACACGTCCTGCCCCTGGCAGGACGCCGCCTCGGTCAGCGCCGACCCGTAGAACACCCCGCAGCCGGTCAGGTCGTCACAGCCCGGTGCCGCCAGCTGCCGGTAGGACACGCCCGTCGCGAGGATCACGCTGTGCGCGGCCACCGCCGAGCCGTCCGAGAACCGCACGACCCGCGCTGATCCGCTGACCTCCAGCCCGGTCACCTCGCGCGCGGTGAGGATCTCGGCGCCGAACTTCGCCGCCTGCCGGCGCGCCCGGTCGGTGAGCTGCGCCCCGGACACGCCGTCCGGGAAGCCCAGGTAGTTCTCGATGCGCGAGCTCTGCCCGGCCTGCCCGCCGGTCGCCGACCGCTCCACGAGCACCGTCCGCAGGCCCTCGGAGGCCCCGTACACCGCCGCGCCCAGCCCCGCCGGACCGCCGCCGATGACGACCAGGTCGTAGAAGCCGGCCGTCGGCGTCGTCGCCAGACCCACGTGCGCGGCCAGCTCCGGCGCGTCCGGCTCGACCAGCGGCCGGCCCTCCGGGGTGATCACCAGCGGCAGGCGCTGCCCGTCCGCCCCCGCCGCGGCGAGCAGCCGCTGTCCCTCCGGCTCGTCGGAGGAGTACCAGCGGTAGGGCACCTGGTTGCGGGCCAGGAACTCCCGTACGTCCGAGGAGCGGGCCGACCAGCGGTGCCCGACCACCTTCGTCGCGGGCACGGGCCGGTGGTCGCTCGCCCGCCAGGCCTCCAGCAGATCGTCCAGGACCGGGTAGAGCTTCTCCTCCGGCGGGTCCCAGGGCTTGAGCAGGTAGTGGTCGAGGTCCACGACGTTGATGGCGTCGATCGCCGCGTTGGTGTCCGCGTACGCGGTCAGCAGCACCCGGCGGGCGCCCGGATACACGTCCAGGGCCTGTTCGAGGAACTCGATGCCGTTCATCTGCGGCATGCGGTAGTCGGCCAGGATCACGGCCACCAGGTCACCGCGCAGCTTCAGCTCGCGCAGCGCCTCCAGCGCGGACTCGCCGGACTCCGCCCGCACGATCCGGTACGAGGCGCCGTAGCGGCGCCGCAGGTCACGGGCGACGGCACGGGAGACCCCCGGGTCGTCGTCCACGGTCAGGATGACGGTCCGCGCTGTTTCGGCGGCCTGTGCCATACGTCTCCCACCCCGAGAGCGGTCAGGACTCGCGGACGCGGCGTACCCCGCGCCGGCTCCGCCCATCGTATGTTCGATCGTGGCGGTCCGCGCAGGCATGACCGGAGGCGGTGCGCTCCCGGTTCAGAACGGGGCGCGGGCGGTCAAGGCGCCGGCCGCTCGCCCAGCACACAGAACTCGTTGCCCTCGGGGTCGGCCAGCACCACCCAGGGCTGCTCGCCCTGGCCGACGTCCGCGTGCCGCGCCCCCAGGGACAGCAGCCGGTGCACCTCGGCCCGCTGGTCGTCGGGGCGGAAATCCAGATGGAGCCGGTTCTTGCCCTGCTTGCCCTCCGGGACCGGGGCGAAGAGCAGGCCCGGCAGCCGGTCGGCGGCCGGACGGATCTCGTACTCGTCGGGCGCGTTGCTGACCACCACCCAGCCGAGCGCCGTCGCCCACCAGCTGCCCAGAGCCACCGGATCGAGGGCGTCCACGTTCACCTGTTCCCATTCCAAGGTCATGTTCCGCAGCGTAGTGAAGGTAGTGAAGACTGTGCGGGAACGAGTGATCACCACACGAGGAGGCAGCGTGATGACGGGCCCGATCACGGCAGGGGTCGACGGGACCGACGAGAGCCTCGCGGCGCTCGCCTGGGCGGCCCGCGAGGCCGTACGGCGGGACACGGCGCTGCGGGTGGTGCACGCCTGGCGGTTCGAGCCGGACACGGCGCCCGAGGTGGCCGACCGGGACGCCCAGCAGGAGTGGGTGCGGGACGCCGTCGAGCGGGCCGTCGCGACCGCCACCGGGCGGTACCCGGGGCTGTCCGTCACCACCGACGTCGTCGAGGGCCACCCGGTGGAGACGCTGGTCGCCGCGGCGGCGGACGCAGAGCTGCTGGTGCTCGGCTCGCGCGGGCACGGCCCGGTGGTCGGGTTCCTGCTGGGCTCCGTCGGCCAGCAGGTGATCGCCGAGGCGACCCGCCCGGTCGTCCTCGTCCGGGCCGGCGACAAGGCGTCCTCCGAGGTGGCCGGGCACGAGATCGTGGTCGGCCAGCAGGGCGAGCCCGAGGACAGCGCCCCCACGCTGCGGTTCGCCTTCGAGACGGCCGCCGCGCGCGGCGCGAGCGTGCGTGTCGTCCGCGCCTGGACCCTGCCCCCGGTGTTCGCCTACAGCCCCGGTTCGCTCAGGCTGCTCGACGAGGCCGGCGGCCTGGAGCCGTTCGAGCGCAAGGCCCTCGCCGACGCCGTGCGGCCGTGGCGCGAGCGGTATCCGGACGTGCACGTCGTGGAGCACGTGGAGATCGGCAGCGCGGGGCAGGTGCTGCTGTCGGTGGCCGGCCGGGCCCAGCTGATGGTCGTCGGCCGGCGGGCCCACCGCACCGCCGTGGGCGCCCGCATCGGTTCCGTCGCCCACGGCGTCCTGCACCACGCCGACTGCCCGGTCGCCGTCGTCCCCCACGACTGAACCCGGCGCCCCGGCTCACTCGGGCACGGTCGGCTCCAGGGTCTCCCGTGCCCGGGGCAGGATGTTCCTGATGTAGTCCTCGACCGCCGTGTCGAGGCCGATGTCGTGCTGCGCCTGCTCCGACAGGTACCAGCGGTGCTCCAGCAGTTCGTGGTAGATCTCCGCCGGATCCATGGAGCCGCGCAGTGCGAGCGGTACTTCGCGCACGGTGGGCCGGAACACGTCCCGCACCCACCGGTGCGCCAGCACCTCGGGCCGCGCGGCGAGGGGGTCGCCCGGCGCGTAGTCGTCCTGGGTCGCCATCCAGCTCTCCAGGTCGTTCAGCAGCCGCCGGGCCTGGTTCTCCTCGGTGTCCAGACCGGTCAGCCGCAGCAGTTGCCGCTGGTGGTGGCCGGCGTCGACGACCTTGGGCACGAAGGTGACGGTGTCGCCGTTGGAGGAGTGCTCGATCTGCATCTCGGCGACGTCGAAGCCGAGGTCGTTCAGCCGGCGGATCCGGCGCTCGATGTAGTGGTACTTGCCCGCCGGGTACACCGAGGTGCGGGTCAGCTCCTCCCACAGCGCGCCGTACCGGGCGCAGATCTCCATGCCGAACTCGATCGGGTCCACCGAGGGGTGCAGCGCCCCGGACGCCTCCAGGTCCAGCAGCTCCCCGCTGATGTTGACGCGGGCGAGGTCGAGGTCGTACTCCCGCTGGCCGGGGCTGAGCTGCGGGTGCAGATCGCCGGTCTCGGCGTCCACGAGATAGGCGGCGTAGGCGCCCGCGTCCCGCCGGAACAGCGTGTTGGACAGCGAGCAGTCGCCCCACGCGAACCCGGCGAGATGCAGCCGCACCAGCAGCACGGCGAGGGCGTCCATCAGCCGGTGCATGGTCGCCGGGCGCATCGTCGTCTCGAACATCGACCGGTACGGCATCGAACCGCCGAGATGCCGGGTGACCAGCACCGACTCCAGCGGGTCGCCGGAGCCGTCGGTACGGCCGGTGACCACGGCCAGCGGATCCACGGAGGGGATGCCGATCCGGTCCAGGTCGCGCAGCAGCTCGTACTCGCGCAGCGCCGGACGCTCGGCCAGCTCCTTGACGGCGATCACCTCGTCACCGGCGCGCGCGTAGCGCACCACGTGACGGGAGATGCCGCGCGGCAGCGGGACGAGGACCTCCTCGGGCCACTCCTCCAGGGGCAGGTGCCAGGGCAGCTCCAGGAGGAGTGCCGGATGCTCCGGGTTCGTGGCGCTGATCTGCAAAGCCATGGCCCGACCTTAGACGGCGCGTTCGCGGGCCTGCTGGGCGGCCGCCTTGACGGACCCCCGGTGCAGCGGCCCGTGCCCCGGCAGCAGCACGTCGGCGTCCAGCGTCTCCAGCACGTCCAGCGAGGCCACCGCGCGGGCACGCTCGTGGTGGAACATGTCCGGCAGCAGCTGCGGCCCCCGCAGCCGGGAGGTCCGGTGCCCGCTCACCAGGGCGTCGCCCGAGATCACCATCCCGGCGTCCGGAAGGTGGAAGACGGTGTGACCGACCGTGTGTCCGGGGGTGTGCACGGGAACCGGCCGGCCGGGCAGGTCGAGCGGCGCGTCCGTGACCGGGAACGCCTCGGGCGCGGTCACCGGGTGCTGCTCGGTGCCGCCGCGGCGCAGCACGTGCACCGTCCACGGCAGCACCCCGGGGCGCCAGGCGTTCCGCAGCACCTCCCCGACGGTGACCTGCTGGAGGAAGTCCCGGCGGGCGTGCGGGACTTCGGCCTCGTGGAGAAGGACCGGGGTGCCGTACACCGAGCGCAGATGCTCCGCGGAGCCCAGGTGGTCGTTGTGGGCGTGCGTGATCAGTACGGCCGCGACCGCCTCCGGCGAACTGCCCACCGCCGCCAGGGAGTCCAGCAGCTGCCGCCGGTCGCCGGGGTAGCCGGTGTCGACGAGGGTGACCGCGTCGCCCTCGCCGAGGATCACCCAGTTGGTGTGGGAGCCGTGTACCAGGTGGATGCCGTCCGCCACGTGCCGTACGTCCACGCCCATGATCGTCGTCCCGAGTGGTGAGAAGCCTGTCCGACGAGCACAGCAAAGCAGATCAGGACGGGGATGCCGACGGCGGGGCGGCGCGCATCCCGAAGAGGAACCTCGTCACCCCGGTCCGCCGCACCAGGGGGTCTTCGCCGCACCGGCCCGGCCCGCCCCGGCTCACCGCACCCCGCGCGGCCGGAACTGGACGCTGATGCGCGGTCCGGCCGCGCGCGCCGACTTCGGGACGCAGTGCTCCCAGGTGCGCTGGCAGGAGCCGCCCATCACGATCAGGTCGCCGTGGCCCAGGGAGCGCCGTACGGTCTCGCCGCCGTGCCCGTGCGCGGGGCGCAGCAGCAGGTCGCGCGGTGCTCCCACGGAGAGGATCGCGACCATCGTGTCCTCCAGGGCGCCCCGCCCGATGCGGTCGCCGTGCCAGGCGACGCTGTCCCGGCCGTCGCGGTAGTAGCACAGGCCGGCCGTCACGAAGGGCTCGCCCAGCTCCTCGGCGTAGTGCGCGCTCAGCGCCCGGCGGGCTTCCGTCAGCAGGGGGTGCGGCAGGTCCTCGTCCGCGGCGTAGAAGGCCAGCAGGCGCGGTACGGCGACGACGTTGTCGTACATCTTCCGGCGCTCCGCGCGCCACGGCACCTCGGTCACCAGGTGTTCGAACAGCGTGTCCGACCCGGTGAGCCAGCCCGGCAGTGCGTCGATCCACGCGCCCGAGCCGAGCGCGCTGCGCCGCAGCCCGGTCAGCGGGCCGAGCCGCGGCTCCTCGGTCTGGTCGAAGAGCGAGCCCTGGAGGTGGTGCGCGGTCATGGTGCCAGCCTACTGCTAATCGAAAGTGTGTTCCATGCGACCGATTTCGAGCGGGACTGTCCGAGCTCTTTCGATACATCGGTGTATCCGATACATTCGCGTATCGAACGGAGGTCCGGCAGTGGCGACGGAACAGAACGAACGAGCGACCGGGCGGGTCACCAGACGCCGGGTGCGGACCCGTTCCAACCTGCTCGACGCCGCCTTCGACGTGTTCGCCGCCAAGGGCTTCGGACGGGTCTCCATCGAGGAGGTCTGCGAGGCGGCCGGCTACAGCCGAGGCGCCTTCTACTCCAACTTCGCCACCCTGGACGAGCTGTTCTTCGCGCTCTACCGCCAGCGCGCCGAGCTGATCGCCCGGCAGGTCGCCGACGCCCTCGCCGGCGACGGACCCGACCTGGACGTGCCGGCCTCCGTGGACCGCGTCACCGACGTGCTCCTCCTCGACCTCGACTGGCTGCTGGTGAAGACGGACTTCCTGGTGCACGCCGCCCGTGACCCGGGCGTCGCGCAGAGCCTCCTCGAACACCGGGCCAGGCTGCGCCGCGCGATCGCCGACCGGCTCGCCCGGGCCCGCGGCCACACGCCGCTGCCCGCCGTCCTCGGCGACGCCGATGCCGCCGCCCACGCGGTCGTCGCCGCCTACGACGGCGTCACCACCCAGCTGCTGCTCGACAAGGACGTGGACGGTGCCCGCGCCTGGCTCAAACAACTGCTCACCGCGCTGCTGACCGACGGCAGCACCCCTACCGAATGAGAAAGGCAACGGTCGCCATGGACGCGGACGTCATCGTCGTCGGAGCGGGCCTCGCGGGCCTCGTCGCGGCGCACGAACTCACCAGCAGGGGCAGGCGGGTCGCCCTGGTCGACCAGGAGAACGCCGCCAACCTCGGCGGCCAGGCGTTCTGGTCCTTCGGCGGGCTGTTCCTCGTGGACTCCCCGGAGCAGCGCCGGCTCGGCATCAAGGACTCCCTCGACCTCGCCTGGAACGACTGGCAGGGCAGCGCGCGCTTCGACCGTACCGAGGACGAGGACTCCTGGGCGGTGCGCTGGGCGCGTGCCTACGTCGAGTGGGCGGCGGGGGAGAAGCGGAGCTGGCTGACCGGGCACGGGATCAGCCTGCTGCCCACGGTCGGCTGGGCCGAGCGCGGCGATCTGCGCGCCGACGGGCACGGCAACTCCGTCCCCCGCTTCCACGTCGCCTGGGGCACCGGGACCGGAGTGGTCGAGCCGTTCGTCCGCCATGCCGAGCAGGCCGCGAAGGACGGGCTGCTGACCTTCCACCACCGCCACCGCGTCGACGAACTGGTCATCGAGGGCGGCACGGCCCGCGGGGTGCGGGGCACGCTCCTCGCCGCCGACGACTCGCCACGCGGTGTCGCCTCCAACCGCGACGTCGTGGGCGAGTTCGAGCTGACCGCCCAGGCGGTGGTCGTCACCAGCGGCGGCATCGGCGCCAACCACGAGATGGTGCGCCGCTACTGGCCCGAACGGCTCGGCACCCCGCCCACCGAGATGGTCACCGGTGTCCCCGCCTACGTCGACGGCCGCATGCTCGACATCAGCGCCGAGGCGGGCGTCCGGCTGGTCAACCGCGACCGCATGTGGCACTACACCGAGGGCATCCAGAACTGGGACTCCATCTGGCCCGGCCACGGCATCCGCATCCTGCCCGGCCCGTCCTCGATGTGGTTCGACGCCCTCGGCCGCCGGCTGCCCGACCCGTGCCTGCCGGGCTACGACACCCTCAACACGCTCAAGCACCTGCGCACCACCGAGGACATCGCCGCGTACGACCACTCCTGGTTCGTGCTCAGCCGGAAGATCGTCGAGAAGGAGTTCGCGCTCTCGGGCTCAGAGCAGAACCCCGACATCACCGCCAAGGACCGCAGGGCCGTCCTGCGCGACCGGCTCCTCGGCAAGGGAGCCCCCGCCCCCGTGCAGGCGTTCCTCGACCACGGCGCCGACTTCGTCGTCGCGGACACCCTCGACCGGCTCGTCGAGAAGATGAACGCCCTGACCGACAAGCCCCTGCTCGACGCGGACGGCCTGCGCCGCCAGATCCGGGCCCGCGACCTGCAGATCGACAACCCGTACAGCAAGGACGCCCAGGTGCAGGGCATCCGCAACGCCCGCCGCTACATCGGCGACCGCCTCGGCCGCGTGGCGACCCCGCACCGCATCCTCGACCCGCAGGCCGGCCCGCTGATCGCGGTCAAGCTGCACGTCCTCACCCGCAAGACCCTCGGCGGCATACAGACCGACCTCGACTCGCGCGCCCTGGGCGCCGACGGACAGCCGGTCGAGGGCCTGTACGCGGCCGGCGAGGTGGCCGGCTTCGGCGGCGGCGGGGTCCACGGCTACAACGCGCTCGAAGGCACCTTCCTCGGCGGCTGTCTGTTCTCGGGCCGCGCGGCGGGCCGGGCGGCGGCGAAGCAGACGGGCTGACAACCGCGACCGGAGCGGCCGGGACCGGCGTCCGCGGCGCGAGCCGGCGGACTAGTCGAGCAACCCGAGCAGTACGGCCGCGTGGCTCTCCTGCGGAGTCTTCGCGGCCGTCAGCAGCGTCACCGGTCCCTCGCGGACCGACGCGCGCAGGCGGTCGAGGAGTTCGGCCGCCTCGGGAGCGGCCAGCTCCGCCTCGTAGCGGCGGGCGAACTCGTCGTAGGACCCCTCGCCCGCGTGGTACCACTTGCGCAGCTCCGTCGAAGGGGTCACCGCCTTCGGCCACTCGTCGATCCGCGCCGCTTCCCTGGCCAGGCCGCGCGGCCACAGCCGGTCGACGAGGACACGGACGCCGTCCTCGGGCTCGGGCGGATCGTAGACACGGCGCACACGCACACTCATGCCGCCGAGCGTAGGGTCTGTCCGCGGCGGCCCGGCGACGGCACGCGGCCCGACCTGAATCAGGAGGTGTCCCGGCGTCACGTTGCCTACGCTGAGGGGCGTTTGATCACCCGCCACCCCCCAAGGAGCGCACGTGACCCACCCCCGCAGACGCCCGGCCCCGCTGCGCCGCGAAGCCGTCCTCGCCACCGTCCCCGTCGCCGTGGCGGCCCTGCTCACGGCGGCCGGACCCGCCACCGCGGCCGGCACCGCGGGCGCCTCCGGCGTCGGCGACCCGTACTTCCCGCTGGCCGGCAACGGCGGCTACCACGTCTCCCACTACGGTCTGACCCTCGGTTACGACCCGGCGAGCCGCCACCTCACCGGCAAGGCCGTCCTCACCGCCCGCGCCACCCAGCGGCTGAACCGCTTCGACCTCGACTTCAAGGGCCTGAAGATCACCGGCCTGACGGTCGATCACGTCAAGGCCGGCTACCGGCGGGACGGGCAGGAACTCGTCGTCACCCCCGCCCGCCCGCTGCGCAAGGGACGGTCCTTCCGCGTCACCGTCACCTACCAGGGCAGGCCCGGCCCCGTCACCGACCCCGACGGCTCCCTCGACGGCTGGATCCCCACCGACGACGGTGCCTTCGTCGCCGGCGAACCCCAGGGCGCCATGACCTGGTTCCCGGCCAACAACCACCCCCTCGACAAGTCCTCCTACGACATCACCGTCACCGTCCCCAAGGGCAGCACCGCCGTCGCCAACGGCGTCCTGCTCGGACAGCGCACCAGGAACGGCAGGACCACCTTCCACTGGCGGCAGAAGGAACCCATGGCCGCCTACCTCGCCACCGCCACCGTCGGAAAGTTCCAGGTCAAGCAGTACACGACCCGCGACGGGCTCAAGGTGTACGACGCCGTCGACCCGCGCGAGGCCGCCGCCGCCGCGCCCGTGCTGAAGAAACTGCCGTCCGTCCTGGCGTGGGAGAGCAAGCTGTTCGGGCCCTACCCGTACCGTGCCGCCGGCTCCATCGTCGACCACGCGCCGAACGTCGGCTACGCGCTGGAGACCCAGTCCCGGCCGGTGTACGACGGCGCCCCCGACCTGAGCACGCTCGTCCACGAGAGCGCGCACCAGTGGTTCGGCGACTCCGTCTCCCTCACCTCCTGGAAGGACATCTGGCTCAACGAGGGCTTCGCCACCTACGCCGAATGGCTGTACGCCGAGCAGCACGGCGGCGACAGCGCCCAGAAGGCCTTCGACGCCCTGTACGCCCGGCCCGCGACCGACGGTCTGTGGGCGTTCCCGCCCGGCAACCCCGGCAGTGGCGCCAACATCTTCGGCACCCCCGTCTACGCCCGCGGCGCCATGACCCTGCACGTCCTGCGCACCACCGTCGGCGACCGCGTCTTCCTGCGCATCCTGCGCGCCTGGGCCGAGCAGCACCGCTACGGTCACGGCACCACCGCCCAGTTCGAGCGACTGGCGGAGCGGCAGTCGGGGAAGGACCTCGGCCGGCTGTTCCAGACCTGGCTGTACGACCAGGGCAAGCCGCAACAGCCGTAGAAGACGGCCTGAAGACAGCCGTAGAAGTCCGAACAGGCCCCGGAACCTGACAGGTTCCCCACATCCGTGGGGCAGGGTCGACTCATGACCAGGCACCGTCCCCGTGTCGCGCTGCTCGCCGCATCCCTCCCGCTCACCGGATGCGGCAGCGGCGCCACGGCCTCACCGGGACCCGAGCCGTCCGCCACGGCCCCGGCCACACCGAGCGGCCCCGCACCCTCGGCCGCGGCGGAGACGGTGCCGCGGTTCCACGTCGGCCACGGCGGACCCACGCACGGACGCGTGAGCGTCGCCGGCAACCACGTGAAGGAACTGCTGCGCACCCTCGACCCTGCCCTGCACCCGGTCGTCGTCATGGGCGACCATGCCTCTCTGGCCCGCCGAGAAAGGGGAGTTGTCGCGTGTGCGCACACGTACTGGTCGCCGAGGACGACACGATGCAGGCCGAGCTGATCCGGCGCTCCCTGCTCGCCGAGGGACACACCGCCACCGTCGTCCATGACGGTCCCGCCGCCGTCGACGCGGCCCGCAGGCTCGGGCCCGACCTCGTCGTCCTCGACCTGATGCTGCCGTTCCTGGACGGTTTCGCGGTGTGCCGGGCACTGCGCCGCGAGAACGACGTCCCCGTGCTGATGCTGACCGCCCGCGCCGCCGAGGACGACGTGCTTCTCGGCCTGGAGGTGGGCGCCGACGACTACATGACCAAGCCGTACAGTCCGCGCGAGCTGATGGCCCGGATCCGCACCGTGCTGCGGCGCAGCGGGCGGGCCGCCGGCCGGCGCGAGGATCCCGTGGTGCGCGCGGCCGGCGTCGTCGTCGACCCGGTGCGGCACGAAGTGCACTGCGACGGTGTGCCGGTGGAGTGCACACCGGCCGAGTTCCAGATCCTGCTCGCCCTGGCCGGGGAACCCGAACGTGTCTTCTCCCGGCGCCAGTTGCTGCAGTGCACCCGCGGCTTCGACCGGTCCTCCACCGAACGGGCCGTCGACGTGCACATCATGAACCTGCGCCGCAAGATCGAGGCCGACCCCCGCAGACCGACCCGGCTGCTGACCGTCTTCGGGGTCGGCTACAAGCTCGGCGGCGGCCGCGCGTGAACCGGATACCGCTGCGCAAACGGCTGCTGGTACGGCTGCTGTTCGCCTCCGTCCTGATCGCCGTGTGCTCCGTGGCCGCGACCGCCTGGCTCGCGGTCGCCACCACCACCCGCGCGCTGCGCGAGGAACAGGGCCAGGCCCTCGCCGACGACATGGACATCCTCGCCGAACTCAGCGGTTACGCCGCCGGCCACCCCGACTGGACGGGCGTCCGGGCCACGGTGCGCGCCCTGTCCGCGAAGACCGGCCGGCGCATCGCCCTGACCACCGCCGACCGCACCCCGCTCGCCGACTCCGCGGCCGAGGGAGCCTCGCTGCCGCCCCGCGCCGCCGCCACCATCGACCCCCTGCGCACCGACACCTACACCGAGCGCGGCGCCCAGCTCAGCGGCCTCGACCCGCGCGTGGTCGGTCCCTACCGGCTCACCGAGGCCGAGCGCACCGAACTCGACAGCCTGGCCCGGGCCCGGCAGAAGTGCTTGGCGCGCGACGGCTACGAGCTGACCGTCGTCCGGACGCCGAGCGGGCGCCCGGTCCTCACCGAGGACGACGGCACCCTCGGCTCCGAGTACCTGGGGGACTGTGCCGACGGCCGGCTCGGCACCCCGGCCCCGAGCGAGGAGAAGGCGCTCGCCGAACTCCAGGAACGGGCCCGGGGCTGTCTTGTCCGAGCCGGACTCGAAGCCCATCCGCGGTTGTTCTCCACGGTCGACGTCACCGGCAGCGGCAAGCTCGTCCCGCAGATCGCCTCGAAGCTCACCCTGGCCGCCGCCGGCACTCCCCAGCGTGCCGCAGTCGCGTGCATCGAGGACGCCCGGCGGGCGCAGCTCGATCCGTATGTCGCCCCCGTCGCCGAGCTCTTCCTCGGCGGCGGCGACAGCGGTGCGGCCCCCCGCTGGAACATGTCCCCGGCGAACAAGGCGAAGGTCGCCGGTACGGCGGGGGTGGTGCTGGCCCTCACGGTCGCCGTGTCCGCCGTCGTCGCCACCCGGCTGGTCCGGCCGCTGCGCGCCCTGACCGAGGCCGCCCAGCAGCCGCCGGACCGGCACGTGCGGGTGCCCGTCACCACCCGTGACGAGACCGGGATCCTCGCGGAGGCCTTCAACGACCTGGCCGAGCGCCGGGAACGCCTGGAGACCCAGCGCAAGGCCCTCGTGAGCGATGTCGCCCATGAACTGCGCAGCCCGCTGACCAACATCCGGGGCTGGCTGGAGGTCACCCGCGACGGACTCGTCGAACCCGACCCCGCCCTGCTCGGCGCCCTGCACGAGGAGGCCCTGGTCCTCCAGCGGGTCATCGACGACCTGCGCGATCTCGCGGCCGCCGACGCCGGCACCCTGCGGCTGCACCGCGAGCCCGTGCCCGCCGACGATCTCCTCGCCCAGGTCGCCGCCGCCCACCGTGTCGCCGCCGACACCGCCGGGGTGGCCCTGCGCACCCGGACCGACGGGACGCCCTGGCTGGACGCCGACCCCCTGCGATTGCGTCAGGCGCTGGGCAACCTCGTCACCAACGCGGTACGGCACACCCCGCCCGGCGGCACGGTCACGCTGGGCGCCCGGAGCGACGGGGCGGAGGTCGTCCTGACGGTCGCCGACACCGGCACCGGTATCGCGGCCGAGGACCTTCCGCACGTCTTCGACCGGTTCTGGCGCGCGGAGAAGTCCCGCAGCCGCCGCACCGGAGGCAGCGGACTCGGCCTGCCGATCGTCCGGCAGTTGACGGCCGCCCACGGCGGCACCGCGGAGGCCGCGAGCACACCGGGGACCGGCAGCGTCTTCACGCTGAGACTGCCCGCCGCCGCGGCGCCCGCGGAGGACTGAGTCCGGGGCCGGTTCCGAGGGGCCCCGTACGCGTACCTGCCGCACGGCAAGGGCCCCGGCCGGCCCCCGGTCCTGACAGGACGGGAGACCGGCCGGGGCCCCGACGAACCCTTCGTGGGCCGGTGCACGCCTCGTTCGCCGGACCGGTTCCGAGGTCACCGAGGAGGCGTGGTCCGAGGTGCGGCGGAAGGCGGCCCCGAGGGGGTGCGCCGCGCCGGTCATGACCCTCGGCGCACCTTGGCGCGGCGCTTGATCGCGCGCCGTTCCGTCTCGCTCGTGCCGCCCCACACACCGAGGGTCTGGTCCGTGTTCATCGCCCACTCCAGACACGGCTCCCGCACCGGGCAGCGTCGGCAGACCGCCTTCGCCTGTTCCGTCTGCAGCAGGGCCGGGCCCGACGTGCCGATCGGGAAGAAGAGGTCGGGGTCCTCGTGGCGGCACACCGCGTGCTGTCGCCAGTCGTCCATCGAAGTCACCTGCGATCGAAGTCGTCTGTGCCTTTGCGGATGCGTTGCTCCCGGTCGGGTCACCGGAGGGACGCGAGTGAAACGGCCGCGGACGAGGAAAGCGGGAAACGGGGGCGACCGGCGGGCGGTTCACTGCTCGCGCATGCCCCAGGGAGAGCCGTACGCCGTCAGCAGGTCGAGGAACGGACGGGCGGGGAAGGCCTCCGGGCCGAGGACACCCGCACCCGACCAGGCGCCCGTGGCGAGCAGTTCGAGGGCGACGACCGGGTTGACGGCCGTCTGCCACACCACGGCCTGGCTGCCGTACTCGGCCATGGACCACTGGTTGTCGACCACGTGGTACAGGTACACCTCGCGCGGCGCCCCGTCCTTCACGCCCCGCACCCATGTGCCGGCGCAGGTCTTGCCGTGCATGCGCTCGCCCAGCGTCGCCGGGTCGGGCAGACAGGCGGCGACGACGTCCCGGGGCGAGACCGGCACCGGGCCCGCCGCGCTCGGCACGGTCACCGGCGCGGTGCCGTCCAGGCCCAGCCGGTGCAGCGTCTTGAGCGTCTCCACGAACTCGCCGCCCAGACCGTATTTGAAGGTGACCCGGCGCGCGTCCACCCAGCGGGGGACCAGCAGCACCTCCTCGTGCTCCACGTTCACGCACTCCACCGGGCCGATGCCCTCGGGGAAGTCGAACACCTCCGGCTCGCTGAAGGGTTCGGTGGTGAACCAGCCGCGGTCGGCCTCGTAGACCACCGGAGGGTTCAGGCACTCCTCGATCGTGGTCCAGATGCTGAAGGAGGGCGCGAAATCGGCGCCGTCGACGGTGAGGTTGGCGCCGTCGCGGATGCCGATCTCCTCGATCGTGTCGAAGAGTTCGTCGGCGGCGTAGCGCGCGAAGACGTCCGACAGTCCCGGCTCCACCCCCATGCCGACCAGGGCCAGAGCGCCCGCCTTCGCCCATTCCCCGGCCTGCGCGAACTGCGCGTCGCCGAGCTTGACCCCGCACTCCTCGTACGGCCGGTCGGGGTGCGGCCGGGACAGGGACATCGCCATGTCGACATAGGTGGCCCCGGCGGTGCGCGCCGCGCCGAACAGCGGCATCACGAACCGCGGGTCGGTGGCGTTGAGGAGCACGTCGCAGCGGTGACGGGCGAGCAGCCCGGCCACCGCGGCCTCGTCGGCCGCGTCGACGCGCTCGGCGAGGAACCGGTCGTCGCCGTCGAGCGCGGCGACGGCGGCCGTGGCCCGCGCGGGGTCGTGGTCGGCGACCACCATCGCCTCGAAGAACGGACGCCGGGCGGCGATCCGGGTGACGGCGGTACCGACGCCGCCGGCGCCCACGAGCAGGACACGCATGACGAGAACTCCCTCGGTCGAAGACGGGTGAAGTGGCGCGAAGCCGCGCGAAAGGTGTGTGAAGGGGCCCTGCCGGAGATACAACGCCCCCGGCTCGCGTAAGGTCAATGGTGTTGGCATAAGGAGCGATGGGAGCGGGAGGTGCGCGGACGTGCCGAAAGCCGTCGTGCCCGAGGAGAAGCGGCGCCGGCGCCGGCCCACGAAGAGCGGCACCGTGCTCTCCGAGCGGCTGATCGTCGAGGCCGCGCTGCGGCTGCTGCGCGAGCACGGCAGCAGCGGTCTCACCGCCCGCCGGCTGGGCCTCGCCCTCGACTGCGACCCCAGCACCCTGTACCGGTACTTCCGGGGCATGGACGAGCTGACCCTGGCCATCGGCGACGCGCTCATCGGCGAGGCGTTGCGCGGCTGGGCGCCGACCGGGCGGTGGCGGGCGGATCTGCACGCGATCGGGCTGCGCATCCACGCCGCGTACGTCGCCCATCCGCAGGCCGCCCAGCTCACCGCGAGCCGGGTCACCGGCCGGGCCAACGAACTGGCCGCCGACGAGGCCGTCCTGGACGTCCTGCGCGCCGCCGGCTTCCCGCTGCCGGACACGGTGCGGATCTACCACGCGTTCATCGACCAGACCCTGGCCTTCGCGGCCCTCGACGCCGCGTCGCTGGCCCTGCCCCGGGCCTCGCAGCGCGCCGACGACGCCAAGTGGGCCTCGACGTACGCCCGCCTGCCGGCCGCCACCCACCCGCGGATCGCCGAGGCGGCCCCGCTGCTGTCGACCCGTATGGTCACCAGCGCCTATCCGACGGCCCTGGAGATGCTGCTGGACAGCGCGGCGGCGACGCTGGCCGGGCTCGGTTCCTGAGTGCCCGCGGGCCAGGGGGGCCGCAGGCCGGTGTTCAGGTCCTGAGTTCCCGCGCGGCCGTCGCCGCCACCGCGTCCGCGACCGCCGCCAGGGCGGGCGAGTCGAGTTTCCACTGCTGCCAGTACAGCGGGACGTCCAGCGGGCGGTCGGGTGCCAGGGACACCAGCCGGCCGGTCCGCAGCAGGACGCCGGCCTGCGCCTCGGGCACCATGCCCCAGCCGAACCCGGCGGCGACCGCCGCCACGAAGCCCTCCGAGGTGGGCACGGCGTGCCGGACCGCGCTCGCGCCGGCGGCGCCCCGCCGCAGCCGCCGCACGAACGCGTCCTGGAGGTCGTCGCTGCGGTCGAAGGTCATCACGGGCGCCCGGCCCAGGCTCTCCGGCAGGGCGGCGTCGGCGAGGTGGCGGGCCACGAACTCCGGGCTGGCGGCGGCCAGATAGCGCATCGTGCCCAGGGTGCGCACGGAACAGCCGGACACCGGTTCGGGCGAGGAGGTGACCGCCGCCATGACCAGGCCCTCCCGCAGCAGTTCCGCCGTGCGCGTCTCGTCCTCCCGGTGGAGTTCGAAGCACAGCGGCGGTTCCTGCGACACGCGGCTCAGGGCCGGCAGGAACCAGGTGGCCAGTGAGTCCGCGTTCACCGCCACCGTCACCCGGGTCGGCTCACCGGCGCCGCTCATGCCCAGCTCGGACCGCGTGTCGCGCTCCAGCCGGGCGAGCTGGCGCGCGAACCGCACGACGATCTCCCCGGACTCCGTCGGCCGCACCGGCTTGGTGCGCAGCAGCAGGACCCGGCCCGTGCGCTGCTCCAGTGCCTTGACGCGCTGACTGACCGCCGACGGCGTCACGTGCAGCGCGGCGGCCGCCGCGTCGAACGTGCCCTCGTCCACCACCGCCAGCAGGGTCCGGACCTGGTCCAGGGGAAGGTCGATCATCACGAGCGCTAATGATACGTAAGAATCTTTAGCTGTACGCGCGGTGATCGCCTCCCTAGCGTGGAAGCCATGTCAACCGCTCTCGCCGCCGCGGCCGCCGGCTTCGGCACCGGTCTCTCGCTCATCGTCGCCATCGGCGCCCAGAACGCCTTCGTCCTGCGCCAGGGGGTCCGCCGGGACGCCGTCCTGGCCGTCGTCGGGATCTGCGCCCTGTCCGACGCCGTCCTCATCGCCCTCGGCGTGGGCGGGGTCGGCGCCCTGGTGGTGGCCTGGCCCGGGGCGCTGACCGTGGTCGGCTGGATCGGCGGCGCCTTCCTGCTCGGGTACGGGCTGCTCGCGGCCCGCAGGGTGATCCGGCCCGGCGCGGACGCCCTGCGCACCGACGGCGAGGCCGCGGGCTCACGCCGCCGGGCGGTGCTCACCTGTCTGGCGCTGACCTGGCTCAACCCGCACGTCTACCTCGACACGGTCTTCCTGCTCGGCTCGATCGCCGCCGACCGCGGCCCGCTGCGCTGGACCTTCGGCCTCGGCGCCGCGTTCGCCAGCCTGTGCTGGTTCGCCGCCCTGGGCTTCGGCGCCCGGCTGCTCGGCCGCTTCCTGACCCGGCCCGCCGCCTGGCGTGTCCTGGACGGCCTCGTCGCCGCCACGATGATCACCCTCGGCGTGCTGCTCGTCACGGGCGCCTGACGTCCACATCATGAGATCGCATGTCCAAAAGGGCCGCGAAACCCCAGGCAGTACTGGGATAGTGGCCCCCGAAGCGAAAGATGTAACGAGCAACCAGGAAGCGCGTGGACACCAGCGAGAGCAGCACCGCACCCGAGGCCGAAGCCGACGACGACCCGAGTCCGCCAGGCGGCGCCCGGAGCGGCTGGCGCCGCTGGGCCATGGACACCCGCCCCCTGCGCCGCCCCGCCTACCGGCGGCTGTGGTCCTCCACCGTCGTCACCGCCGTCGGCAGCCAGCTCACCGCCGTGGCCGTGCCCAAGCAGATCTACGACATCACCGGCTCCTCGGCCTGGGTCGGCTACGCCGGCCTCGCCGGGCTGGCGCCGATGGTGGTGTTCGCGCTGTGGGGCGGCGCGGTCGCCGACACCATGGACCGGCGCAGGCTGCTGCTCGTCACCAACAGCGGGATCGCCGTTACCTCGGTGCTGTTCTGGCTCCAGGCGGTCTCCGGGCTCGGCTCGGTGGCCGTCCTGATGCTGCTGCTCGCCGCCCAGCAGGCGTTCTTCGGCCTGAACGCGCCCGCCCGCAACGCCTCCATCGCCCGGCTGGTGCCCGCCCGGGAACTCGCCGCGGCCAACGCCCTCGGCTCCACCGTCATGCAGACCGGCCTGGTCGCCGGCCCGCTGCTGGCCGGCGCCCTGATCCCGGTGATCGGCCTGCCCGAGCTGTACCTCATCGACGCCCTCGCCCTGTGCGTGACGCTGTGGGCCGTCTTCCGCCTCCCCCCGCTGCCGCCGTCGGCGGCCGTCACGGCCCGGCGCGCCGGGGTGCGCGAGATCGCGGAGGGCTTCCGTTACATAGCCGGCCACAAGGTCCTGCTGCTGTCCTTCCTCGCCGACGTCGTCGCCATGGTCCTCGGCATGCCCCGCGCCCTGTTCCCGCAGCTCGCCGCCGAGACCTACGCCTCCTACGGCGAGGGGTTCGCCCTCGGACTGCTGTTCGCGGCGATCCCCGTCGGCGCCGTGCTGGGCGGGCTGTTCTCCGGGACCTTCTCGCGGGCCCGGCGGCACGGCTGGATGGTGATCGGCGCGGTCGTCGCCTGGGGCGCCGCGATCACCGGGTTCGGGCTGAGCGGCGGTCTGTGGCTCGCGGTGGTGTTCCTGGCCGCCGCCGGTGTCGCCGACATGGTCTCGATGGTCTTCCGGGGAGCGATCCTGCTCTCCGCCGCCACCGACGAGATGCGCGGCCGGATGCAGGGCGTCTTCACGGTCGTCGTCGCGGGCGGCCCGCGTCTCGCCGACGTGCTGCACGGCACGGCCGGCGCCGCCTTCGGCCCCCGCGCCGCGGTCGCGGGCGGCGGTCTGCTGGTCGTCACCGTGATGCTGGGCCTCGCCGCCGCCGTACCGGCGCTGCGCCGCTACCGCGTCTGAGGCCGGTGGCGGCGCCGCCACCGTGTCCGGGGCCGGACGCGGCTACAGCACCCTGCGGCGCTGCGTCCCGTACTGCTCCAGCAGCCTGTTGCGGGTCATCTCCAGCCGGTGCGCGAGGATCTCGGCGACGATCCGCACCAGCGTCACCCCGAGCGCCGGGTCCTCCTCGCAGAGCTTCAGCACCGCCTGCGCCTCGAACTCGTAGGCGCGGACCGGGCTGAAGGCCTCGGCGCCGAAGTCCCACTGGTACGGCGGGAACAGCCAGGACCAGCCGAGCAGGTCGCCTGCGCCCAGGCTGGCGACGGTGACCCGCTGCAGCGAGGTCACCGGCTGGACGAGGGAGACCGCGCCGGAGCGGATGACCCAGAAACGGTCGGCCTTGCCGCCCGCCTCGAAGATCCGGGCGTCCTCCGGGAAGGCGACCTCACGGGCGAGTTCCATCAGACGCTGGCGCTGGGGCGGGGGAAGGGCGTTCAGCAGTTTGGTCGCTTTGGTCATGGCGCGGTGCTCCTCGCCGGGCGATCGGTCGCGGTGCTTTCTCCACAGCCCATTTCAGCCGCTGCCGGGCCGCCGGGCACCTCGGCGGAGGCGACTTTCGGCGCGCGGGCAGGAAAAAGCCCTGGCTGGACGGGGGAAGCCAGCCAGGGCTGTCAAGGAAGGCGCACGGAGGAGGATTCGTCTCGACCCCGCTCACCACCTATGGATGAACGATAAACCATCTGCCGGGCTTTCACTCCACCAGAAGCCGGTCACGTGACCGGTTTCACTTCCCTCCCCGGTCTTCGCTCCGTCGGCCTCGTGCTCCACGGCGGTGCGGCACCGCGCCGCACGGGCCGGCTCACCGCTCCACGACGTGCCGGCCGGGCGTCACGATCTCGTCCAGAACCCTGAGCACCGCCTCGTACGCCAGGCCCCGTACCCGTGCCTCACGCGCCGCGTCGGGATCAGCCCGCTCCAGATCCCCGCTCCGGGCCCGCCAGGTGCGCAGTTCGTCGCGCGCACAGGCCCTCGCGCGCTGGATGCGGCGCAGCAGTTCGTCGGAGTCCACGACATCGGTCATGCCCTACTTGTACCCCCGCACGGCGCGCCGACGACTCCCCGTCCCGCAGGTTTGGGGTCGGTTCAGAGGGCCAGCCGAACAGGGAGGGTCGCGCTGCCCGGCGGGGAGAGCGCCGGGCGGGGGAGCGGCACCGGACGCGGACACGGCCGCAGGAGCCGTGCGCGGCCGGTCCGGCCCCCCCGCCGTGCCGACCGGTGCGGCCACTCGTCTCACACCACTCGCAGCGCGAACAGCCAGGGGAGCGAAAGGATGCGTGTCAACAACTCGACCGACCGCGCGAACACACCGGACGGGCCGGACCCGTGCACCGGTCCGGGGTCCTGCCGGCCCGCCGACGTCCGCCGGGCGGTGCGGCGGGCGGTGGCCGGACGGTGCGGTGCCACCGGCTGCCCGTACGACGAGGAGGCCCTCTCCGACGCCCTGCTCGTCGCCTCGGAGCTCACGACCAACGCCATTCTGCACGGCGGCGGCGTCACCGCCGTCGACGTGGACGTCCACGGGCGGGCCGTACGGGTCTCCGTCAGTGACCGGAGCGACCGGCTGCCGGTGACCGCCGAACCGCGCGACGAGCGGGGGCGGTACCGGTCGGGAGGCCGGGGCTGGCCGATCGTGTGCCGGCTGGCCCGGGACGTGCGGGTGTCCGACCTGCCCTCCGGCGGCAAGCGCATCACCGCCGAGGTTCCCGTGTTCTGACCCCTCCCGTGCCCTCCGTCGACACGGCCCGCAAAGCCTTTTCCCGGGCGGAGTTTGTTCCTCCGGGGGCAGGGCAGACGGAGGTTCGTGCTTCGGACAGGAGGCGCGCCGACGGGAGTGGTGCGTCCGCTCCGGGGCGCTCCTTTCGCCCCGGACGGCAACGGCCCTCCCGTGGTCTATCCCTCAGACGACCGTTCAGGAGCGATTCCGCATGCTCATCGACATGTCGACAAGCCGTCCCGCAGCATCCGCCCCCGCCGCCCCGCAGACCCGGCGGACGCACGACGACGCCCCTGACACCGCGCGCCGGTTCGCGCGCCTCAGCACCCTGGAAGAGGGGCCCGAGCGGGACGCTTTGCGCGACGAGATCGTCACCGCATGGCTGCCCATGGCCCACCGGATCGCCGGCCGATTCCGCGACCGCGGTGAGTCCGTGGAGGATCTCCGCCAGGTGGCCGCGCTCGGCCTGGTGAAGGCCGTCGACCGCTTCGACCCCGAACGCGGCGCTTTCGAGAGCTACGCCGTGCCCACCATCACCGGCGAGATCAAGCGGCACTTCCGCGACCGCATGTGGGCGCTGCGCGTGCCCCGCCGTGTCCAGGAACTGCGCAACAAGGTGCGGATCGCCCGCAGGGAACTCACCCAGAACCCGGGCTCCCCCGAGCCCTCGGTGGCCGACATCGCCACCCACACGGGACTCACCGAGGAGGAGGTCGGCGCCGGCCTGGAGGCCCTGGAGAGCTTCAGCACGCTGTCGCTCGACGCCGAACTCCCCGCCGGCGACGACGGCTACAGCCTCGCCGACACCCTCGGCGGCCCCGACGCCTCGTACGACACCGTCATCGACCGCGAGTCCGCCAAGCAAGGACTGCGCAGTCTCCCCGAACGCGAGCGCGCCATCCTCTACATGCGCTTCTTCGAGGACATGACGCAGAGCCGCATCGCCGACCGGCTGGGCATCTCCCAGATGCACGTCTCCCGGCTCATCAGCCGCAGCTGCGAGCGGGTGCGCGAGCAGGCCATGGGTCACCGCCGCGACGGCCGCGCATGAACCACACACACATCCGGACCACTGCCAGGGAGAGGAACAGACCGATGCTGAGGCCCCACCCCGCCGTGCTGCGCGCCCTCGTCGAGGAGTACGGGACGCTGACGGCCACCGCCACCCCCGAGGCGCGGGCACGGGCTCAGGACCTCGCGTACACCCTGTGTGTCTCCACCGGAACCCGGGACGTGGGCAGCGCGCTGGAGACGGCGCGGGGCTGGCTCGTGGCGGCCGAGGCCGCGGACGTGGCCGAGGGTGCGGCACGGCGGCTGGTGGGGCGCGCGGCAGGAGTCCGGGCGAGGAGCGGGACCGCGGACCTGATCGGTGACCGGGCGGGTGACCTGGCGGGATGTCCGCACCCGGACGAAGGTCCGCACGTGTACGCGTGAGCGGCCGGGGCAGGCGTGTTGCTGCAGCCGTGTGAGCGGTTGTGCGACGCCGACCGGACGGAGACGTGATGACCGCGGCCGCACCACGAGTGGCGGACGGGGACCCGGAGCGCGACGAGGTGCTGCGGCTGCGCGCCGAGGTGCGCGCCCTGCGCGCCCGGGTCCGCGCCCACCCGCTGATCTCGCAGGCCCAGGGCATGCTGCAGGAGCGCTACGCCCTTCCCGACGCGGACAGCGCGTTCACGCTCATGCGGATGACCTCGCAGCGGTTCAACATCAAGATGCGCACCCTCGCCGGGGCGCTGGTGACCACACCGCGACCGGACGAGCAGGCGGCCCTGTGGTTCCCCCGGCGGGTGCGCCGCCCCGAACCGGCGCTCGGCTTCATGGAGCAGGAACCGCCGGGCGGCCGCAGCCGGGGCGCGGTCCTCGGCGCCGTCCTGACCAGGACGCTCACCGTGGTCGGCGCCGACATGGGCAATGTGCAGACGGTCGACCGCGTCAACGGAGGCCTGCGCATCGAGCGGCACACCGGGCTGACGGAGGAGTTCCTCGACTTCTTCGCGCATGTCGAGGAGGAGGGCACCTCCTGCGCGAAGGCCGCCCGGGAGGTCGCCCAGGTCACCGTGCGGGACGTGGAGGAGGACCCGGTGTTCACCGAGCCCGCGCGCGAGGCCATCCTCGCCGCGGGCAGCAGGGCCTGCCACAGCGTCCCGCTGACCGCGTCGTCCGGCGCGTGCGTCGGCATGGTCTCGGCACACGTCGACCGCCCCCTGCCCGAGCTGCGCGCGGTCCAGCTCAAGACCCTCGACGCCCTGGGCGCGGAAGCCGGCCGCTGGCTGGCCTGGCACGAGCGCACGGTCGTCGGGGACGCCCTGGAGTACCTGCACGCCCTGGGCCGCAGGGAACGCGGGGCGGCGCGGCGCGGAAGAGCGTGACGACGGCCGGCCGGCCCCGGCCGGGTGTGCCCGGCGGTCCTCGGGGCATCCGCCAGTCACGAAGGTGAGGGGAGGCCGGAATGAACACGAGTGCCCTGGCACACGACGGCAGGATCGAGGCCCGGCGGGCGGCACGGGGAAACGTGGTGAAGGGAGCCGCGCGGGCCGGATTCACGGCGCGCGGCGTGATCTATCTGCTCGTCGGGATGCTGGCCCTGCAGATCGCCTTCGGCGAGCGGGGCCGGCAGGCCGACCGGCAGGGCGCCCTGGGGGAGATCGCGGAGCAGCCGTTCGGTGCCGTGATGCTGTGGGCGCTGGGCA
The DNA here is from genome assembly GCF_042895685.1 of Streptomyces sp. NPDC001381. Taxonomy (NCBI): domain Bacteria; kingdom Bacillati; phylum Actinomycetota; class Actinomycetes; order Kitasatosporales; family Streptomycetaceae; genus Streptomyces; species Streptomyces sp. NPDC001381. The sequence continues at coordinate 106,994 of NZ_JBIAWO010000015.1, forward strand.
TCGGGCTGGCCGGGATGGCCCTGTGGCGGCTGTCCGAGGCCGTCTTCGGCGCGGCCGGGCCCGAGGGACGCACCGCGAAGAAGCGGCTGCTGGCACTGGCCCGGTGCGCGTTCTACTCCTTCGTCGCCTACTCGGTGCTGGCGCTCGCCGCGGGCTCCGGCAGCGGGGGCGGCTCCAGCGACAAGCAGTCCAAGGACGTCACCGCCCGGCTGCTCGAGGTGCCCGCGGGCCAGTGGATCGTGGGCGCCGCCGGCGTGGGGATCGTCGTCGCCGGTCTGTGGATCGGCGGCCGGGCCGTCACCCGGGCCTACCACGACAAGCTGCGGCTGGGCGAGATGTCCCCGCGCACCCGGCGGCTGGTGGACATCACCGGCGTGGGCGGCGGCGCGGCCCGGGGCCTGGTCTTCGCCGCCGCGGGCGCCTTCGCCGTACGCGCCGCCGTCGACTACGACCCCGACCACGCCAAGGGGCTCGACGACACGCTCCGCTCGTTCGCCCACACGCCCGTCGGACCGGGGCTGCTGGCCTGCGTCGCGGCCGGGCTCGTCCTGTTCGGGCTGTTCTCCTTCGCGATGGCCCGCTGGCGCAAGGTCTGACGTCCGTCCGGGTGGGAACCCGGAGCACATGAACGAATCCGAGTTCCCGCCGGACGGACGGCCCGTCGACATGTACCTCGACCTCCTGCGCGTCCGCATGGACAGCGAGGACTACCGACTGCTCATGAAGGTCGTCGCCCCCGCGCTGCGCGCCCTCGACGAACAGCCACCCGAGAGTCTCGACTTCGCCCTGGACCCGGACGACAGCGACGACCTGCCCCAGGAGATCCGCGACGAGGCCGCCCTGGTCATCGCCACCGCCGTCACCGGCCAGCTGGACAACCAGCTGGTCGAGATACACGTCGACGGCACCGGCCCGGTCCGGGTCGTCACCGACGCGGTCACCGCGAAGGACCCCTCCCGCCTCGCCGAGATCGCCGGCTGCATCAGGCAGCGGCAGCGCGACACCGAGGAACTGCGCGGCATCGCCGCCGCGAGCGATCTGCCCACCGACTTCTGACCGTCGCCCCCGACGTCACCGCGGGCCGGCCACCGGCACGCCGAGCGGCCGTGCCAGCCCCAGCACCGCCTCGTCCAGCCGCTGCAGATGCCGCAGCACCCGGTCGGTCACCCGCCCGTAGCGGGGCGTCCGGAGACCGCCCGGCTTCAGCAGCGAGGCGATGCTCGGCCCGGTGCGGACCTCGGCCGCGCCGGGCTCCTCCGCGACCCGGGCGGCGATCGCGCCGATGTTGTGCAGGATGCGCTGCCCGGGCCCGCTCAGCCGGGGATCCGCCGCGATCGACGGATGCGAGGGCAGCAGCTCCGCCGTCGCCGCCAGCGACCGGGCGTGGTACGCACAGGTCTCTAGCAGCGCGACCACGTACCGGGCCGTGTCCCGCCGGGTCCGCAGCGGGGTCACCGGATGCGTCAGCGGCTGGGTGGCCGCCCGCAGGTCCGCCAGCGCCTGGTCCAGGTCCCGGGCCCGGTCCAGCAGATCGGCCGGCGGACCGCCGCTCAGCTGGTCCACGGCGGCCGAGGTGACGTCGGTCAGCCGGTCCAGGACCGTCGTCAGCAGCTCGTTCGTACGCCGGTCCGTCCGCACCGGCAGCACCAGAGCCGCCGCGACCACCCCGCAGGCCGCCCCCAGGGCCGTCTCCTCCACCCGCAGCACCAGCACCGACAGGCTGTAGGTGTGCAGCAGCGTGTACAGCACCCCCAGCGCCGCCGTGACGAAGAACGACATCAGCGTGTACGACAGCGGCGCGGTGTAGAACATCGCGAACACGCACAGCAGCACCACCGCGAACGCCGTCCCCGTGTGACGGCCGACGACCCCCGCGAGCGCGATGCCCGCGACCACCCCGAACACGGTCCCCAGCAGCCGGCGGTAGCCCTTGACCAGGATCTCCCCGGTCGACGCGGTGTTGAGGAACACGATCCAGCAGGTCAGCACCGCCCAGTACCAGCGGTGCGCGGACAGGAGCTCGCCCCCCACCATGGCCAGGGACGAGCCGACGGCGACCTGCACGGCGGCCCGCGTGGTCGGCCTGCGCAGGCCCGTCTCCGGCGGCTCCTGCTCGGCCTCGATCGCCGCGTCCTCCGCGTCCAGCTCCTCCCGGGAACGGGCCGTCTCGGGACTGTCGTCGGACTCGTCCTGCGGCCCGTCGAGCGCGATCCGCAGCCCCAGCACGGCCCGCGCCGCCTCACCCAGCCCCCGGAACACGTCCTGCACGGCCGGCGAGGCCTTCGGCAGGTTCTCCTCGTCCCGGTATCCGAGCAGCCGGTTGCGCACCTGTGCCGTACCCGCCCCCTCCGTCACCGGCTGCCGTACGAGCAGCCCCAGGGCCGTCAGATCCCGGCGCAGCGTGTCCAGCGCCTCGTCCCGGACCGGCAGACGACCGCCCTCCGGCACGGGCGCCCCGGGCAGATGCAGGGTCAGGGTGTCGGCCCGCTCCGCGCTGCGCGCCGTCAGCAGCAGCAGGCCGAGACGCTCGGCGGCGATCTCGGCGTCGGCGATCCGGCGCTGCACCAGCCGGGCCACCGACTCGTCCGAGGTGCCCTCCTCCAGCCGGCCCTGGATCATCATGGCCGTCTCGTGCAGCCGCGCGGTGCCCTCCCGCACATGCGCCAGGGCCTTCTCCACCTCGTCCGGGCCGGCGTCCAGCAGCTCGAGCTGGGCGTCGATCAGCTGCGCCAGCCGGGCGCGGAACGCCTGCCGCAGCCGCTCCAGGATCCCGGCGGGGGTCTGCGGCACCAGGGCGAACCGCGCCACCGCGCCGCACCCGAACGCGAGGACGACCACCCCGCAGAACCCCGCCAGGCTCCCCGCCGTGACGCCGACGAACAGCGCGAGGAAGTAGACCTGGAAGCCGATCAGCCCCAGCGCGGTGCCCCGGTCGCCGAACCGGCGGCCGTACACCGCGCAGAAGATGAGCACGACGAAGAACACGTCACCGACCACCTGGCGGGAACTGAGCGCCGACGCCAGCGACAGCGACGCGAGCGCCACGGGCAGCCCCAGCGCCAGGGTGACCGCCTGCTTGTCCCGCTGCTTCTCCCGTACGGCGAACGTGGCCACCATCGCCGCGATGGCCCCCGCGACCAGATGCTGGACGTCCGCTCCCAGCAGCGAGAGCACGAGCAGCGTGAGCGAGATGGCGGCCACCGTCCGCAGCCCCGCCGCCAGCCGCAGCAGCCCCGGATCGGACGCGGCGACCCGGTCCCGCCACCGTGCCGCCGCGCTCACCCCCGCTCCCGTCACCCCGAACCGGAACCCGGGCCCTCGACGTGCGCCCGCACCTGCTCGGGCGTCAGATAACTGTCCGTGTACTCGAAGTCCTTCAGCTTGGCGGCCCGGCGCGCCTGGAACCCGGTGCGGACGAAATCGTCGCCCGCGACGGCGTTCAGCGTCCAGTTCGTCAGCACCCGTGCCTTGGCCACGCCCGTGCGCAGCGCCGACCAGTGGTAGCCGCGGGCCACGAGCTGCGCCGGCAGCCCCCGCAGCTCGATGCCGAGCGGCTTGGACACCGCGTCGGTGCCGCCGAGGTCGACGACCAGACCGAGGTCCTTGTGCACGTACGGGCGCATCGGCTGCCCGCGCAGCGTCGCGATGACGTTGTCCGCGACGACCTTGCCCTGCCGCATGGCGTGCTGCGCGGTCGGCGGGCAGACCGCTCCGTCGCCCTTGGCCTCGTCCGGTACGGCGGCCGCGTCGCCCAGCGCGAACACGCCGTCCTGGCCGGGCAGATCCATGGCCGCACCGACCGCGAGCCGCCCGCGCACGGTCTCCGCGCCGAGCGTGGCGATCAGCGGGCTCGCCACCACCCCGGCCGTCCAGATCAGGGTGCGGGTGGGCACCACCCGGCCGTCGGTGAAGGTGACCTCCTCCGGTCCCGCCTTGGCGATGGACACCCCCAGGGAGATGTCGATGCCCCGCTTGCGCAGCACCTCCTGCGCGCTGCGGCCCAGCTTGTCGCCGAGCTCCGGCATCAGCTTGGGCGCGATGTCGATCAGATGCCACTTGATCAGGTTCGGGTCCAGCCGGGGGTACCGCTTGACCGCGTTGTGCGTGAGCAGCTGCAGACAGGCGGCGGTCTCGGTGCCCGCGTAGCCGCCGCCCACCACCACGAACTGCAGCCGGGAGGCCCGCTCGGCGGGGTCCTGGCTGGCGTCGGCGAGGTCGAGCTGGGAGATGACGTGGTCACGGATGTACGCGGCCTCGGCGAGCGTCTTCATGCCGAAGGCGTGCTCGGTCAGCCCCGGGATGTCGAAGGTGCGGGTCACGCTGCCGGGAGCCAGCACGATGTAGTCGTAGGGCTCGTTGACGATCTCGTCGGTGATGGTGCGGATGACGCAGACCTTCGCCCTCAGGTCCACGCCGATGGCGCCGCCCGGGATGATCCGGGTGCGGTACTTCTTGCTGCGGCGCAGTGACAGGGCGATCGACTGGGGCGTCAGAACCCCGGAGGCGACCTGCGGCAGCAGCGGCAGATAGAGCTGGTAGGCGAACGGTGTCACCAGGGTGATCTCGGCTTCCGACGAGGAGAGCTTGCGTTCCAGACGTCGAACGCATCCCACTCCGGCGAAGCCCGCGCCCACCACCAGGATCCTGGGTCGTGTCACGGTGTCCATCCCTTTCTGCGGCTCCAGGCGGTCTGCCCGACGTCATGCGCGTGCCCTCCCGCGAGCGTCTCGCACCTCATCGATCCCACCGCGTCCCGACCGGTTGCGCCAGCCGGGCGAGGCATGCAGACGAACGTTTCTCCTGAAGCTCCCGACGTACCCCGCACAAGGCCTGTGTACGCCCCGGGCCTTCGGGTAGGCCGACGTACATGACAAGTGCGGTGGCCGGAGGGTACTGACGTGGGGTGCGCGGAGGGCTCCGACGACCGGGGGCCCCGGGAGGCGGCGGCACGGCATGTCGCGGACGCGGTGGAGTCCCTGGTGGCCTGCTGGTTCTCGGCGGCCGAGGAGGCCGTTCCCCGGCTGCCGGCCCGGCAGCTGCTCGCGCTCAGGACGGTCCGGGGCAGACCGGAGCTCAATCTGACCGCGCTGGCCGAGCACCTCGGCATCGGCGTGCCCACGGCGAGCCGGCTCTGCGACCGGCTGGAGGCCGCGGGACTGCTGGAGCGGACCGTCCAGCCGCGCAACCGGCGCGAGGTACAGCTCGTGGTGACCGCCTACGGACGACGGGTCCTCGCGGACGTCACCGAGCGGCGCGTGCGCCGGCTCGCGGCCGTGTTCGCCGGCATGTCCCAGGCCCAGCGCACGGCCCTGGAACAGGGGCTGTACGCCTTCCACCGCTCGCACACGGCCCAGGGCCGCCGGCGGCCGGAGCCCGGGGACGGCTGACCTTCCGTCACCGGCCCCCGGCCGCGGCGGCGCTGTCGAGATGGCACAGCAGCAGACAGACGTCGTCGTCACGCTCCGAGTCGCTCAGCATCGGATCCAGGATGCGCTCCGCGGACCCGTCCAGGTCCCGGTCCAGCTCCGCCGTGCGGAACGAGCCGAGCGCCGCCGCGAGCCGTTCGATGCCCGGGTCTATCCCCTGGGCGCGGCGCTCGACCAGCCCGTCCGTGTAGAGCGCCAGCGTCGATCCGGGCACGAGGGGGACCGTGTGGTCGGCGATCTCCTGGCGCAGCGGGATGCCCAGCATCGCGCCGGGCTTGGCGTCGAGCGTGCGCACCCGTCCGTCCGGACCGCGCAGCACCGGCGGCGGGTGCCCCGCGGCGGCCCACGTCAGTAACGGCTCGCCGGGCTGGAAGCGGGCGATGACGGCCGTCGCGTACAGATCGGGCTGCAGATGGTGCAGGAAGATGTGCAGCCGGGTCAGCAGCTGCCCGGGGCTGCCGCCGTCGACGGCGTAGGCACGCAGCGCGGTGCGCAACTGGCTCATCATCACCGCCGCGTGCAGCCCGTGCCCGGTGACGTCCCCGATGACGACGATCAGACTTCCGTCGGGCTGGCGGAACGCGTCGTACCAGTCGCCGCCGACGTTGAGCCCGTAGGTGGCGGGCAGATAGCGGGCGGCCAGACGCAGTCCGGGTGTGCTGGGCAGGTCCGTCAGCAGGGCCCGCTGGAGCGTCTCGGCGATGTCCCGGTTGTGCTCGAAGCGGCGCGCGTTGTCCAGCGCGGTGCTCGCCCGCCGGGTGAGTTCCACCAGCATCACCGCGTCGTCCGGATCCCAGCGCTCACCGGGCGGGGTGAGCGTGAGCACCCCCAGCGGCGCGCGCCGGGTGGCCAGCGGCACACACAGCAGCGGGCGGGTGGGATCCAGGGCCGACGGCGGATGGTCGTCGATTCCCGGCAGCCCGCCGGGCGTGGCGGAGGCGTACTGGGGCCGTCCGGTACGGGCGGCGACCACGGCCGCCGCCGGGTGCGCGGTGGGCCGCTGCCGTTCGTCCTCGGCGTCGAAGAGCCAGACGTCGACCGTACGGGCGTACTCGGGGACCAGCAGCTCGGGCAGCCGGCGCACGATCTGCTCCTGGTTGAGGGACGCCGTCAGCGCGGCACTGGCGTCCGCCAGGAACGTCAGCCGGCGGCGTGCGCTCTCCGCCTCCCGGCGGGCCGCGCGCTCCGCCGAGAACGCCTCGCGCTGGGCCCGCCCGGCGGCGTCGAGTTCCGCGTGCAGCGCCAGCACGCCCTGGTTGGTCTGGTGCAGCTCCTCGCGGTGGAAGCCGACCAGCTCCTCCTGCTGGGCGAGCTTGTCCAGCACCAGGGAGGTGTCCTCGTCGGCGCCCAGCAGCGCCTCCGCGAGCAGCGTCGCGTCGTCCGCCACGTCGGCGCACGGGACGGCGTCCGACGGCTGCGGGCAGGGCGCCGACGTACGCCACGCGGGCTCCCCGGCGCCGGAGGCGGGCAGCACCTCCAGGCCGAGCTGCCCGTCGGCCGCCCGCAGGGTGAGCCGCCAGTCGCCGCCCTTGGTCAGACAGTGGCGCAGCCGCCCGCTGAGCGCGGCGGCGAGCCGGGTGCGCTCCAGGGGCGGCACGCCGTACGCGGCCGCCAGCCGGGCGGTGGCGATCCGCGCGCGGGCCGCGTCGGTGACGGTGGTGATCTGCCAGCTGCGCGTCATGGAAGGTCCGGCGGGTCGGGGGACAGTACGGCCACGGCGGTGTCGTCACGCACCGGGCGGGCGGAGCTGCCGGCGTCGCGCACGGTGACGGCCGCGGTGACGGCGGGGTCGGCGGTCAGCGTTCCGGGGCCGGACGGCGGCACCCAGCGGCTCGGCAGGCCGTCGCTGTGCAGGATCAGCAGCCGGTCGGCCGCCCAGGGCACCTCGGTCTGCGGCACGGTCGCGGGCCGGTGCACGCCGACGATGCCCGGCCGGGACAGCAACGCCCGCCAGCCGCCTCCCTCGTACAGCCTCGCCCCTATGTTGCCGATGCCCGCGAACCGCAGCAGCCCGGCCCGCATGTCGAGCTGTGCCACCGCGACGGCCGCGCCCCGGGTGCCGCGCAGCGCCGCGTCGAGGCGGCGCATCTGGTCGGCGGGGGAGAGGCGGGCGCAGCGCCGCAGCTCCCCGGCCGCGGCCGCCGAGGCGCGGGCGGCCTCGGGCCCGTGGCCCAGCCCGTCGGCCAGCATCAGGGTGAACCGGTCGTCCGCGCGGACGCAGGTCCACAGGTCGCCGGAGTACTCGGCGCCCGCGAACGGCATGGTGATCCCGCCGGCCCGCACGCCGACGGCGTCCCGCTTCGGCGGGGCTCCGATCCGGGCGAGCGCGACCGTGCCGCGGCCGGGGGAGCCGTGCAGGCCGAAGTCGTCGGCGAGCCGGCGGCAGGTGCCGAGCCCGGCGCCGAGCGAGCCCGTCGTCGAGAACCCGTCCACGAGGGCGGCCCGGACGTCCGCGATGCCCGGGCCGTGGTCGATCGCGGCTATCTGCACGACCTCGGCCCCGGTGTGCCCGGTGGGCGGCGCCACCGCCTCCACGAGGAGCTGACCGCCCCCGGCGTGCTTGAGCAGGTTGGTGGCCAGTTCCGTCGCCACCAGGGCGGCGGCCGCGGTGCGCGGCCCGTCCAGACCGGCCAGCGCCGCCGCGCCCTCGGCGGCCACCCGGGCGTCGCGCACCCGGGTGGAGTCGTGCACCGGCACGTCCCAGACGCGCGCCATCAGGACCCCTCGCGCTGCCGTGGTGTCCGGGCCGTCCACGAGATCACGGTGACGGTGGTGCCGACACCGGGCGCGCTGTCGATGGCGAACTCGTGGACCAGGCGCCGGGCCCCGCCGAGCCCCATGCCCAGCCCGTCCCCGGAGGTGTAGCCGTCGCTGAGCGCCTGCTCCAGGTCCGGGATGCCCGGCCCGCGGTCGGAGAACGTCAGCCGCAGCCCCTCCCGGGGGCCGTCGGAGACCCGCGCCGCCTCCATCTCGCCGCCCCCGCCGTACACCAGGGTGTTGCGGGCCAGTTCGCTGGCCGCGGTGACCAGTTTGGTCTGGTCCACCAGGCCGAAACCGAGCAGCGCGGCGGCCTGGCGCACATGCTGGCGGACCCAGACCAGGTCCAGGTCGGAGCGGATCGGCAGCCGGGCCTCGACGCCCGCGGTGGTCCCGCTCACCGCGGGTCCCGGTGCGGGCCGCCGGACCTGGCCGCGTCCGGCCGGCCGAGCAGCTCCAGGGCCGCCTCGGTGCTGAGCGCGGTCCGCAGACCCGGCAGGGTCAGACCGAGTTCCACCAGGGTGAGGGCGACCGCGGGCCGCATGCCGGCCACCACGGTCTGCGCGGCCAGCAGCTTCGCGTGCGCCGCGATCTCGGCGAGGATCCGGCCGAGGAAGGAATCGACGATCTCGACCCCCGTGATGTCGATGACCACGCCGGCCACCCGGTGGCGGACGATCGCCTCGGCCACGTCCTGCTGGAGCCGCGCGGCCATGCCGTCGTGCAGATCGCCCTGGAGGGTGATCAGCAGGACGTCGCCCAGTCTGAGCACGGGCACGGAGGCCGTGCCGGGGCGCGGGAAGTAGTCGTTCACCTCGGACCCGCACCGCCGGGCGTCGACCGCACGATGTCCGCGCCCAGCCGGTGCAGCGCGTACGCGAGGGCGTCGGCGAGGCTCGCCCGGGTGAGCACCGTGCCCAGGTCGAGACCGAGGTGCACGATGGTCTGCGCGATGGCGGGCCGGATGCCCGAGACCACGCACTCCGCGCCCATCAGCCGGACGGCCGCGACGGTCTTCATCAGGTGCTGGGCGACCAGGGAGTCCACGGTCGGCACGCCGGTGATGTCCAGGATCGCGAACCGTGCCTGCTGGTCCACCACGGAGTTCAGCAGCGTCTCCATCACGACCTGGCTGCGGGCGCTGTCCAGGGTCCCGATCAGCGGCACCGCGACGATCCCGTCCCAGAGCCGGATGACGGGCGTGGCCACCTCCAGCAGCTGCAGCCGCTGCCGGTCGATGAGCGCCTCGCCCTCGTTGAGGGTCGTCCCCAGCACCACCAGCCGCAGGGTGCCCATCAGCACGGTCAGCGACGACGTGCACTCCCGCACGTACCCGGCCGGGGCGTCCGGGAGTTCCGCGACCAGCAGGTTCACGGCGGGGACGCGCAGGGCGTCCACCTCGGTCGACACCTGGGAGGGGGTGAGCCCGGTGCGGGAGCGGGCGGCGGCCATCCGGGACAACTGCTCGCGCACCAGGGTGAATCCGGCGCCCTCCGGGTCCTCCACGCGTCCCGCCTCGGCCACCTGGGCCAGGGCGTCGACCACGACCCGCCCGGCCTCCACCGCCTCGTCGCGGGACACGGTGAACACCGTGCGGAACAGGGGCTCGTCGGCCCATCGCTGGGCGATCTGTTCCTGCCGTCGGCGCAGGAACGCCGCGACCTCTTCCTCGGGTGTGGTGCGCTGTGCGGCCGTGTCGTGCTCCGGCAACCTGCTTCACTCCTCAATGCGTCGTGCCGCTGCGATCCCGCCGGGACGCGGCGGGGCAGCCTGGTGACCCTTGCCGGGCGACAACCTAATCACGGCCCGGTCCCGGTGTCAGGGGGAGCCGGACGAGGACGCCGGGTGCCTCCCGAACCAGTCGAGACACACCACCAGCGCGTCGTCGTCCGGCTCGGGTCTGCCTCTGTGGCGCGCGAGTTCACGCAGCACCGCGGCCGGCACCTCCGCCGCCGGCAGCAGCGCCGCGGAGGTCACGGCCCGGGCCATCGCGCGCTCGCCGTAGATCTCGCCGCCGGGGCCGGGCACCGCGTGCACCCCGTCGCTGACGAACAGCAGCCGGTCGCCGGGCAGCAGGGTGAACTCCTGGGCGACGTAGTCGGTTTCCTCGAACATGCCGAGCGGCAGCTGCGCCTCGAGGTCCACGGCGGTGAGCACCCGGTCGCGCAGCAGCAGCATCCGGGGCGAACCGGCGTCGACGACCTGCATCCGCCCCGTGGACAGCTCGATGTCCACCAGCAGGACCGACAGGTGCGCCTCGCCCCGGTAGTGGGCGTGGATCGCCTGGTCCGCCAGGGCCGCCTGGTCCGCGATCGGGATGCCGGCGCGGCGGGCGTTGCGCAGCGCGTTGATGCCGAGGCTGGTCAGCAGGGACGCCTCGATGCCCTCGCCCATCCCGTTGGTGACGTACACCATGAGATGGTCCGCGGAGGCCGACCAGTCGAAGTTGTCGCCGTGGATCGCGTACGCGGGCTCCAGCTGCGCGCCGAGCGCGTACGCGTCCCCGGCGCAGGAACGCGCCGGCAGGAGCTGCCACTGCATCTCCGCCGCGAGCGTGAGCCGGTCCGTGCGGCGGGCCTGGAGATAGCGGTCGGTGTCGCGTTCCGCGACCACCAGCTCGTGCCCCAGGAGCCGTGCCACCTCGGCGAGTTCGGCGAGCGGCCGGGCATCCGCGGCCCGGGAGGGCAGCGTGACGGACAGCACGCCCAGCCGGTCGCCGCGCACGGTGACGGGCAGATGGGCGCGCACCCGGCCGCCGTCGAGCTGCTCGACGTACGGTTCCTGGGCCCCGTAGGCGCGCCCGGGGGCGCCGGTGTGCACGGGGAGGGGCTCGGCGGTGCCGTGCGGCACGGCGGGTACGGGCAGCAGGACGGCCGCGGCGTAGTCGGCGAGGTACAACTCGGCCGTCTCGGCCGCGTAGTGGGTGCACAGCACCTCACGCAGGGCCTCGGGCACCTCGTGCGCAGCCGCGGAACGCAGAGCGCGCCCGGCGGTCACGAGCCGGTTCACGTTGTCGGTCACGCCTTTCTCCGGGAGGGGTCGGGTCTGGACGCAGGGGCCGCGGCGTGATGCCGCGCGGGCCGCCGCTCGGGCGCGGTACGGCGGGGGCGGGCTGACAGCGTCCGCGAAGCCTGCGAGAGTGGGTTTGTGACGTCCCCCTCCTCGCGCCCGCAGCCCCATGAGGTCGCGCGTGTGACCTCCGAGGCGGCGGAGCTGCTGGAGGTGCTGTGGGGCCGTGCCTCCACGGCTCCGGTCTCCGCCTCGCAGTTGCGCGTGCTGTTCATCCTGGAGCACAACGAAGGCATCAACCTGCGCACGCTCGCCGACCACTTGGGCTCGACCCCGCCGTCCACCAGCAGACTGTGCGACCGGCTGCAGGCCGTGGGCTTCGTCGAGCGCAGGGCGGCCGCCAGCAGCCGCCGGGAACTCCAGTTGTTCCTGAGCAGACGCGGCCGTGCCTTCCTGACCGGCCTGCGCGAGCGCCGCGAGAGCGCCCTGCAGGCGGTCCTGGAGCAGATGCCGGCCGCGCAGCGCGGAGCCCTGCTGCGGGGGCTGGAGGCCTTCTGCGTGGCCGCCGCCGCGCAGATCCACGAGACCGGTCCCGTCGACGCGGCCACGGCCTGAGGACCTCCGGCACCCGGAGCCGGCCGCCGCCGCGCGCTGCGGGTGGTCGTCATCGCCCACCGGCACATCCGTGATCCCTCCCGCGTGACTGCCCCGCACACTTTGTTGCCTCACGCTCATAGTTGTCAAATGGCAACTGTTGCCCGGAGGTGGCCGCACACCTGCGCGTTTTTCGAGGTGTACGGCACGGTCCGGCGGGATCAGGCCTCCGGGGCCGTCCCGTACTCACCCCGGTCGACGAGGGCCAGGGCCTCGTCCACCTTGTCCGACACCGGCACGGTGAGGCTGACCCCGGTCAGATCGAGCACCCGCCGCACGGCGGGCGTCGGATCGATGACATGGACGCTGCCCGGCAGACCGCGGGCCTCCTGGTACACGCGCAATATGATGTTCATCCCGGAGGAGTCCATGAAGGGGACGGCCGAGAGGTCGAGCAGAAAGTGCCGCCGGCCGTGGTGGAGCTGGTTCGCCAGCTGGGCCTGGAACTCGGTCGCGGTGTCGAGGTCCAGATGGCCTTCGACCGTGACCAGCGCGGTGTCCTCGCGGAGCACGTCGACCTCGACGGACAGGGGGTTCTGGGCGGTGGACACGGGTACCTCCGAAAGCTGACGGTCAGGGCCGGTTGCCCCGGCGGACGGCTGCGCAGCGGGGCCTGGGGGGCAACGGGTGAGGGGGATTCCTCCGGTGGGCTGCGGCCTTTTCATCGCGCCCAGCGAATACCCAGGAACCGGCTCCTCATTCCCCGGGCCGCGACCACGGGCCGGGCGGGGACCGGCGGGCCCACACCTCACCGGACGGCACGGTATGCGGACGCGACCGCCGGGTAGCCGGAGCCATGGAGCGTGAGAAGGGAGCAGCGTGACCATCGACGGAATCTGGTCCTACACCGTGCCGAGCGGGCATGTGGAGGGGGAGGACCTGACGGACTGCACGGTCGTCGCGGCCGACGGCACCATCGGACACGTCGAGCGTGAGGCCGACCCCCACGGCCTGCGGCACCTCGTGGTCGACACCGGCGTCTGGCTGTTCGGCAGGAGCGTGGTGGTCCCCGTGGGCCTGGTGACGGGGATCGACCGCACGGCCCGTACGGTGTCCCTGGCCTGCACCGGTGACCAGGTCAAGGAGGCACCCCGGTTCCGCACGGACAGCGAGACCACGGACCCCGGATACCTGGCCGACGTCGGCGCCTACTACCACCGGCTCGACCCGGCCGGCACGGAGACACCGTGACCGGCCCGGAAAGCTGTCCCACGTGAGGGGCGACGAGTTCGCCCCGGCGCGGCCGGCGGCCGTCAGGGTGGCGACCGCCGCGTCGGCGCGGGCCCACGCGCGCGCGGTGGTCGACGCCCACTGGGGCGACCGCGGCCGCCCGGTGCGCGAGCAGGACGTCATCGACCTTCTGCTGGTGGTCTCCGAACTGGTCACCAACGCGATCCGGCACGGCGGCGGCCTGGCCGGGTTCGAGGTGACACCCGTCCCCGAGGGCCTCCGGCTCGCCGTCCACGACCACAGCGACGTGGTGCCCGCCGTCGCCTACGGGTCCGGTGAACTGCCCGCGGGCCACCACGGCAACGGGTACGGCTGGCCCCTGATCATCCGGCTCTCCCGCGAGATCACCGTGGAGAGGCGCCCGGGCCGCGGGAAGACGATCCGCGTGCTGGTGCCGCTCAGCCTCACCACGGCAGAAAGACGTGAACCTCTTTCCCCGCCGCGTCGGGCACCACGCTGACCTGGGTGCACAGCGTCTGGATCAGATACCAGCCGATACCGCCGCCCCCGCTGTCCGGCCGGAACGGCCGCGGGGACGGCACGACCTCGCTGGTGTCGTGCAGCGTGACGTGCACGCCGTCGAAGGTGGGGCGCAGGCCCAGCTCGAACGGACCGGGCGCGTACTGGACGGCGTTGGACGCCAGTTCCGTGACGATCAGCACGATGTCGTGCCAGGACTCCGGCGCCGAGGGCGGCGCGGCCCGGGTGAGCTCGTCGAGGAACTTCTCCGCGGCCAGCCGAGCCCCCGTCACGTCGTGCGGTTCGCCCGCGAAACGTACGGTACGGCCCGGCACCAGCCAGGATGCCGGTGAGTCCTCGCCGCGCGGCTCGATTGCCATGTCGTGGGTGCGGCCCCTGAGGGCGGGGGCCGTCGTCCTTTCTCGTACGGATCTCTCGCGTCGCCACTCACAGGGTTCCCGGCGCTGACCGGCCTACGCGTCCCGCACACCCCCGTCCCCGCGATCACTCCCCGGCGCGCACCGGCCACATCTCGCGCCCGCGGCTCACCGGAACACGTCGTCCGCGTCGTCCCAGCTCAGCACCTCGTCCGGGGTGCTCTGCCGGGGCAGCCGCGCCCTCGCCTGGTACATCGCCTCGATCTCCGCCGCGTAGTGCGACACGATCGAGTCGCGGCGCAGCTTCATCGACGGCGTCAGCAGGCCGTTCGTCTGGTCGAAGGGCCGGGGCAGGATGCGGAAGGCCCGGATGGACTCCGAGCGGGACACCGAACTGTTGGCCGCTGCCACCGCCCGGGCGATCTCCTCACGCAGCGCGTTCTCCTCGCGGGCCTCGCGGCTGTCGCCGTAGAGCGTCAGACTCGCGCGCCAGTGCGCCAGGAAGTCGGGGTCCAGGGTGATCAGCGCGCCCACACAGGGCCGGTTGTCGCCCACGACCACCGCCTGGTGGACGAGCGGATGCATCCGCAGCCGCTGCTCCAGCGCGGCCGGCGCCACGCTCTTGCCGCTGCTGGTGATGATGACGTCCTTCTTGCGGCCCGTGATCGTGAGGTAGCCGTCGTTGTCCAGGAAACCCAGGTCGCCCGTGGCCAGCCAGCCGCCCCGCAGCGCGGCCCGGGTCGCGGCGTCGTCGTTGACGTAGCCCTGGAACACCGACGGGCCGCGCACCAGGATCTCCCCGTCGTCGGCCACCCGGATGTCCGTGCCCGGCAGGACCTGTCCGACCGTCCCGGACTTCTCCCGGCCCAGCGGCTGCATGGTGACCCCGCCGGAGGTCTCCGTCAGGCCGTACCCGTCGTGGACGTACACCCCGATGCCCTCGTAGAACAGGGACAGGTCGCGGTGGAGCGGCGAGCCGCCCGAGGTGGCGCGGTGCACCCGGCCGCCCAGCGCCGCGCGGAGCCTGCGGTACACCGTGCGCTCGAACAGCGCGTGCTGGAGCCGCAGGTCGAAGCCGGGACCCGAGCCCCGGCCCAGCCGCTGCCGCTCGACGGCCGCCGCGAAGTCCCGCGCGGTCTCCGCGGCCCGTTCGAACAGCGCCCCGCGGCCCGCTTCCTGGGCAGCCCGCAGGAAGTTCTTGTAGATCTTCTCGAACACCGACGGGACCGCGTACAGATAGGTCGGCCGGAAGGACTGCAGCGCCTCGGAGAGCGCCGTCGCGCTCAGGTCGGGCTCGTGCCCCATCAGGATGCCCCCGCGGATGCACAGCCCCTGGATCATCAGGCCGTACACGTGCGAGAAGGGCAGGAACGCGAGGACCGAGGCCTGCTCTCCCGCCGGCGCCGCCGTGTGCCCCCAGCCGGCCAGCAGGGTGTCGCAGGGGCTGGCCAGGCTCCGGTGGCTCAGCGCGCAGCCCAGGGGACGGCCCGAGGTGCCGGAGGTGTACGCGATCACCGCGGTGGAGTCGGGCAGCACGATGCGGCGCAGGGAGTCCACGGTGGTCAGCGGGATCAGCTCGCCGCGCCGGGCGAGTTCCTCCAGCGCTCCGGCGTCCAGCTGCCAGACGTGCCGCAGCATGGGCAGGGTCGCGCACACCGATCCCACCGTCATCACGCTCTGCTCGTCCTCGACGACCACGCCGACGCAGGCCGAGTCCCGCAGGATCCACTCGACCTGGTCGCGCGAGGAGGTCGGGTAGACGGGCACCACCTCGGCGCCCACCGCCCACAGCGCGTGACTGAGGACGGTCCACTCGTACCGGGTACGCGCCATGATCGCGACGCGGTGGCCGGGCGATATCCCGGAGGCCACGAACCCCTTGGCCAGGTCCACCACCTCGTCGCGCAGCTCGACGGCCGTGACCTCCTCCCACACGCCCGAGCCGGGGGCGCGGCGGGCCAGCACGGGCAGGGCGGGGGTGCGGGCCGCTGTCTCGAAAACGCTGTCGGCGAGCCCCGCGGTCAGGGGCGAAACGGCTGGGGGAGCGACAGCGAAGTCGCGCATACGCTGCTCCTGAGATGTACGAAGGGTGACTCCGTCGACGAGAACTGTTATCGACGCTGGCGAATGTAGCCCAGGTGGGACCGCTTGTGGCCGGAACAGATTAAGTAATGGGCGTTGATGATCTCGGCAGGTCCCGGGAAGCGGGACGGAAATGAGCCACGGCCGGCCCGAGGCGCCCGCCGGCCCCGCCGGCCGGCCGATCCGGGCGCCGTCCTCGCCGAAGCCTCAGGCCTGGGTGTGCCGGACGCAGGTGGTGACCACCTCGCGCAGGCTGCCGGTGCGCTCGTACACCTCCCGCTGCACCTGCGACCCGTTGCCGTGCCGCAGCAGCGCGGCGCAGGACTCGCGGGCCCGCTCCAGGTCCCCGCTGTCCGCCAGCGCGTCCTCGACATGCTCCAGCAGCGCCCGTACGACCTTCTCGGCGGGCGCGCTCCGCATCGTCACGGGGTCGACCAGGTCGCCGGTCAGCCCGGAGCGGGCGGCCCGCCAGTCGGCCAGCCGCAGCAGGCTGACGCTGTGGTCCACCGGCTTCCCACCGGCCTCCCAGGCGCGGGCCGCCGTCTCGACGAGACCGCGCACCAGCGTGGCGACGAGGACGGCGGTGTCCGCGTGCAGACACACGTCCGCCACCCGCACCTCCACCGTGGGCCAGCGCACCGACAGCCGGGCGTCGAAGTAGACCATCTTCTCGTCGAGGACCGTTCCCGTGGTCAGCATGTCCGCCACCCGCCGGTGATAGCGCTCCGCCGACCCGAACAACTCCGTCGGACCGGCCGAGGGCCAGCGCAGCCACACCCGGTTGCGGTAACTGCTGTACCCGGTCTCCCGGCCCTGCCAGAACGGCGAGTTGGCGCTCAGCGCGGTCAGCACCGGGAGCCACGGCCGGATCCGGTCGATGATCGCCACGCCCTCCTCGTCGGAGCCGATGGAGACATGCACGTGACAGCCGCACACGATCTGTTCCCGGGTCGCGATGCGGTACTGCTCCGCCATCCACCGGTAGCGGCTGCCGATGCTGACGGACGGCCGCACCGCCAGCGGGGACGTGGCGAGCGCGGCGACGGCGCACCCCGCCTCCCTGGCGTGGCCCGCCGCCTCCCCGCGGATCCGGACGATCTCCTCGCCGAGCTCACCCATCCCCGACTGGGGATGGGTCGCGAACTCGACCATCTGGTTGTGCAGTTCCTTCTGGAAGACCGGCTCCTCCTCCGCCTGCTCGCACCGAGCCGCCCGGGCGAGCACGGCGGCGGACAGCGCCCGGGGCTCCCCGGTCTCCGGATCGACCAGGAGGAGTTCCTCCTCCACTCCGACGGTGCGCACGCGACGAGGCCTTTCTCTGCGCCCGGATGGTAAGCAACCGACTGCCCCCTCAGGCGCCTCCTCACACGGCCGACGGCCTCAGCCACACCGTGGCGAGCGGCGGCAGGGTGAGCGCCAGCTCCCCGTTCGCCGCCTTCACCGGGTCGGCGTGGGTGACGTCGCTGCCGCCGTACCGGCCGGCGTCGGTGTTCAGGACCTCCTCCCAGACCGGGGCGTCGCCGGGAACGGAGAGGAGGTAGTCGTGGCGTACGACGGGCGAGAAGTTGCTCACCGCGAGCAGCGGGGAGCCGTCGGCCCCGTACCGCAGGAACGCGAAGACGTTGTCGTCCGCGGCGTCCCCGAGCACCCACCGGAATCCGGCCGGATCGGTGTCGCGCTCCCACAGGGCCGGAGTCGCCCGGTAGAGCAGGTTGAGGTCACGCACCAGGTCCTGCACTCCCCGGTGATCACCCGCCGACGCGTACCCGGCGTCCAGGAGCCACCACTCGGGACCGTGCGCCTCGGACCACTCGGCTCCCTGCGCGAACTCCTGACCCATGAACAACAGCTGTTTGCCGGGATGGGCCCACATGAACCCCAGGTACGCCCGGTGGTTGGCGCGGCGCTGCCACCAGTCGCCGGGCATCTTGGAGACCAGGGCCTGCTTGCCGTGCACGACCTCGTCGTGGGAGATGGGCAGGACGTAGTTCTCGCTGTAGGCGTACACCATCGAGAAGGTCATCTCGTTGTGGTGGTACTTGCGGTGCACCGGTTCCTTCGCGATGTACTGCAACGAGTCGTGCATCCAGCCCATGTTCCACTTCAGGCCGAAGCCCAGACCCCCGCTGTCGGTCGGCCGGGTCACCCCGTCCCAGGCCGTCGACTCCTCCGCGATGGTGACGACCCCGGGGTTGCGCCGGTACACGGTGGCGTTCATCTCCTGCAGGAACGCCTTCGCGGCCAGATCCTCGTTCCCGCCGAGGACGTTCGGCTCCCACTGCCCGGAGTCCCGCGAGTAGTCGAGGTAGAGCATCGAGGCGACCGCGTCCACCCGCAGCCCGTCGATGTGGAACTCCTCGCACCAGTAGGTGGCGTTGGCGACGAGGAAGTTGCGCACCTCGGTGCGCCCGTAGTCGAACTCGTAGGTCCCCCAGTCCGGGTGCTCGGCCCGGCGGGCGTCCCCGGGCTCGTACAGCGGATCCCCGTCGAACCGGGCGAGCGCCCAGTCGTCCTTCGGGAAGTGGGCCGGAACCCAGTCCACGATCACCCCGATGCCGGCCCGGTGCAGGGCGTCCACCAGGTACTTGAAGTCGTCGGGCGTCCCCAGCCGCGAGGTGGGCGCGTAGAAGCCGGTGACCTGGTAACCCCAGGAGCCGGCGAAGGGGTGCTGGGCGACCGGCATGAACTCGACGTGGGTGAAGCCGAGGTCCTTCACATACGCCGGAAGTTCCCTGGCCAGCTGCCGGTACGTCAGACCGGGCCGCCAGGAGGGGAGATGGACCTCGTACACCGAGAACGGCGCCTCGTGCACGGGACGGTCGCCCCGCTGCGTCATCCACTTCTTGTCCCGCCACCTGTGGCGCGAGGTGTGCACGATCGACGCCGTGTCCGGCGGGACCTCCGCGTACCGGGCCATCGGGTCGGCCTTGAGGAAGCGGTCCCCGTGGCGGGAGGTGATCTCGAACTTGTAGCGGGTGCCCTCGCCGATGCCGGGCAGGAACAGCTCCCACACACCGGCCGCGCCGAGCGACCGCATCGGGAAGGCGGTGCCGTCCCAGCAGCAGAAGTCCCCCGCGACCCGCACACCCCGGGCGTTCGGCGCCCACACAGTGAAACGGGTGCCGGTCACCCCCTGGTGGGTCATCGGCTCCGCGCCCAGCGCCTTCCACAGCTCCTCGTGCCGGCCCTCCCGGACGAGGTGCAGATCGAGGTCACCGAGCGCGGGCAGGAACCGGTACGGGTCCTCCACCTCGTGCGTGTCACCGCCGTACGTCACCCGCAGCGTGTACGCGGGGACCGCGTCGAGCGGCAGTACGGCGGCGAAGAGGCCGTCCCCCTCCGAGGCGAGCGGCACGGCCTCGCCGCCGGCCACCACGCTCACGGAGTCGGCGAAGGGGCGCAGGGCCCGGAAGAGGACGCCCCCCTGCACCGGGTGCGCGCCCAGCAGGGCGTGCGGGTCGTGGTGGGCGCCCGACAGCAGGCGCGCGCGGTCGGTGGGGTCGAGCGCGTGCGCCGCGGGCGGCCGGGGACCGGCCGCCTCGGGGAGAGCGGTGTCGCGCAGGGCCATGGGTCAGCCTCCTCGGACGGCGAGTCGTTCGATCGCCGCCATGGGTACGGGTAGCCAGTCGGGCCGGTTGCGGGCCTCGTACAGCACTTCGTAAACGGCGCGATCCGTCTCATAGGCACGCAGAAGCGCGTGTTTCCTCCGCGGATCCCAGCCCGCCCGGGCCGCGTAGCCCGCGCAGTAGGCCTCCCGGCAGCGGCGCGCCCACTCCGGACGCCAGGGGCGGCGCTGCCGGGCGGCGTAGTCGAAGGAGCGCAGCATGCCGGCGATGTCCCGGACGGGGGAGTGGGCGAGCCGCCGTTCGGCCAGGGGACGGGACGGCTCGCCCTCGAAGTCGATGACGAACCAGTGGCGTCCGGCCCGCAGCACCTGCCCCAGGTGCAGGTCGCCGTGGATGCGCTGGGCGGGCGGGCCCTGATCGCAGACGGCGAGCGCCGCGAACGCGGTGGTGAGACCGGGCACGAACGGCCGCAGCGCCGGCACATGGTGCGCGGCCGCCTCCAGCCGTTCCGTCATCGCCGCCGCCGTACGCCCGTCCTCGGCGTCCGGACCGGCCGGGAGGGCCGCCGCCAGCGCCAGGTGGACGTCGGCCGTGGCCCGGCCCAGCTCCTCGGCCTCGGCGGTGAAGTCCTCGCCCCGCGCCAGCGCCTGCAGCGCCAGCGTCCAGCCGTCCGAGGCGTCGGGCAGGAAGGGCTGCAGCACGCCGAGGGTGGCTTCCTGGGGGTGCGTGGTGCGGAACCAGGCCACCGGCGCGGGCACCCGCCCGCACCCCTGTCCGGCCAGCGCCACCGGCACCTCGAGGTCGGGGTTCACCCCCGGCTGGATGCGCCGGAAGATCTTCAGGATGAACGCGTCCCCGTACACCAGCGAGGTGTTGGACTGCTCGGCCTCCAGCAGCCGCGGCGCGAGCCCGGCGGGCAGCGACACCGACGGGTCCGACTCGAAGCTCAGCGGACCGAGCGTGCCCGGGTGCCGCATCCGTTCCAGGAGCAGTTGCGCCGACCGCGGGTCCTGCAACGCGTCGTGGACCGTCAGCCCGGCCAGCGGGCCCTCCTCGACCCGGCCGATCAGGGCCCGGTTCAGCCGCGGGGACAGATGCTCCTGGAGGCCCAGGAGCAGCTGGTAGCAGTCACCGGCGGGGGGAGTGCCGCCGGGGGTGGGCACCCCCGACTGGCCGGCGTGCACCAGCAGATGGAGACAGCCCGGGTACAGCTCCGTCATCGACAGCATGCGCAGATCGGTGAGGGGCCGGTCCTTGCCGGCGAACCAGCGCTGCCGGGGCAGCCACTCGCGCAGCAGCGCGACGAGCGGCCCACCGGAGCGGAAGGCGCTCGGGGCGCTCGGTCGGAGAGAGGCGGTCTTCGTCACGGTGACCCATCCTTTCCTCGGCGCACGCTCACAGGCGTCGGCCGACCCGGGTCACGGCTCGGGTGAGCCGGAACCAGTAGAAGCCGTGCCCGGCCAGGGTGAGCAGATAGGGCAGCTCACCGACGGCCGGGAAGCGCACCCCGCCGAACAGCTCGACCGGATGGCGCCCGTCGAAGAGGCGCAGGTCGAGCTCGGTGGGCTGGGCGAATCGCGAGAAGTTGTGCACGCACAGCACCAGGTCGTCCTCGTACTCGCGCAGGAACGCGAGGACGGCCGGGTTGGAGGACGGCAGTTCGGTGAACGAGCCGAGGCCGAAAGCGGGGTTCTGCTTGCGGATCTCGATCATCCGGCGGGTCCAGTGCAGCAGCGACGAGGGCGACGACATCGACGCCTCGACGTTGGTGACCTGGTAGCCGTAGACGGGGTCCATGATGGTCGGCAGGAAGAGCCGCCCGGGGTCACAGGAGGAAAAACCCGCGTTGCGATCAGGTGTCCACTGCATCGGGGTGCGGACGGCGTCGCGGTCGCCGAGCCAGATGTTGTCGCCCATGCAGATCTCGTCGCCGTAGTAGAGGATCGGCGAGCCGGGCAGGGACAGCAGCAGGGCGGTGAACAGCTCGATCTGGTTGCGGTCGTTGTCGAGGAGGGGTGCGAGGCGGCGGCGGATGCCGATGTTGGCGCGCATCCGCGGGTCCTTCGCGTATTCCGCGTACATGTAGTCGCGTTCCTCGTCGGTGACCATTTCGAGGGTCAGCTCGTCGTGGTTGCGCAGGAAGATGCCCCACTGGCAGGTGGCGGGAATGGCGGGGGTCTTGGCGAGGATCTCCGAGACGGGGTGGCGGGATTCGCGGCGGACGGCCATGAAGATGCGGGGCATGACGGGGAAGTGGAAGGCCATGTGGCATTCGTCGCCGCCGGAGGCGTAGTCGCCGAAGTAGTCGACGACGTCCTCGGGCCACTGGTTGGCCTCCGCCAGGATCACCGTGTCCGGATACATCGCGTCGATCTCGCGGCGCACCCGCTTGAGGAACGCGTGGGTGGCGGGCAGGTTCTCGCAGTTGGTGCCCTCGGCGGCGTACAGGTACGGCACCGCGTCCAGCCGGAACCCGTCGATGCCGAGGTCCAGCCAGAAGCGGAGAGCGGCCAGGATCTCCTCCTGCACGGCCGGGTTCTCGTAGTTGAGGTCGGGCTGGTGGGAGAAGAAGCGGTGGAAGAAGTACTGCTTGCGCACCGGGTCGAAGGTCCAGTTGGAGACCTCGGTGTCGACGAAGATGATGCGGGCGTCGGCGTACTGCTTGTCGTCGTCGGCCCACATGTAGTAGTCGCCGTACGGCCCGTCGGGGTCCTTTCTCGACTCCTGGAACCACGGGTGCTGGTCGCTGGTGTGGTTCATGACGAAGTCGATGATCACGCGCATGCCACGTTGATGGGCGTGGTCCACGAACTCCACGAAGTCGGCGAGGTCGCCGAACTCCGGGAGGACGGAGGTGTAGTCGGAGACGTCGTATCCGCCGTCGCGGAGTGGGGACTTGAAGAAGGGGGGGAGCCAGAGGCAGTCGACGCCCAGCCACTGCAGGTAGTCGAGCTTGGCGGTGAGGCCCTTGAGGTCGCCGACACCGTCGCCGTCGCTGTCCTGGAAGGAGCGGACGAGGACCTCGTAGAAGACGGCCCGTTTGAACCACTCGGGGTCGCGGTCCTTGGCGGGGGTGTCCTCGAAGGTGTCCGGAACAGGTGAGTTGACGGTCATGGCGGTCTGGAGCCTCCGATCTGCGGTGCGGGTCACCGGACGTGGAACACGTGGGCCGGCGTCGGGCCGGGCTCCAGGCGCACGTAGTTGTCCCTGGCCCAGGTGTAGGTCTCACCCGTCAGTTCGTCGTGCACGGACAGGAACGCGTGGTGGTCCAGGCCGAGTTGCGGCATGTCCAACGAGACCGTGGCCTCCTGGGTGTGGTGCGGGTCGAGGTTGACCACGACGATCACCGTGTCCGCACCCGTGCGCTTGCTGTAGACGATGACGGAGTCGTTGTCCGCCCGATGGAAGCGCAGGTTCCGGAGGTGGTGGAGCGCGGGATGGCGCCGGCGGACCTCGTTGAGCCGGGTGATCAGCGGGGCGAGGGTGCGGCCCGCGCGCTCGGCCGCCTCCCAGTCACGGGGTTTGAGCTGGTACTTCT
>NZ_JBIAWO010000016.1:0-122240 GCF_042895685.1 Streptomyces sp. NPDC001381
GCCCGGCACGCACCCTCGCCGCACCGGCCGAAGACCCAAGCAGCTCCGCTACGAGGGCCTTCGTCCGGCACGCCGAGGGCACGCACCGAACACCGAGGGCACCGCACAGGACTTTCGAAACACCCCCTAGGTGTGCCGCCCCGGAGGACGGGGACCCCGGCCCGGGTCCGCGGGGCCCCGTACCGTCCGAGGCCCCGTCACCTCCGCGCCCAGCTCCGTCACCCGGCGCCGCAGTTCGCGGTCGGCGGTGACGACCAGACACGGGCGGCCGTCGGCCCGGGCGACCACGGCGACGATGTGGTCGTCCCCGCTGCCGGCCGCCGACTCGACCCGTACCCCCGGCACCGGCTCCACCCCGCGCGCCGCGCCCTCGACGACGAGCACGATCTCCACGGGCCCGGGACGCCCCGGCAGCCCGTCCGCGGCCAGCCGGTCACGCAGCCGCTCCGCGGCGCCCCGCCGGTCCCGCCACCATCCGTCGGGCACCGACCCGACCACGTTCGCGGCGTCCACGATCACGAGAAGCGCGGGGCTGTCGTCCATGCGGCCAGGGTCCCACGGAGGCCCCGACGACGGGCCCGCCGGGCGTGGCGGGGAGGCCGCCGACATAAAGTGAACGGGTGAACGGCGACTGGCTCATACGTGGCCGCGACGGGCGGCTCAGTGTCTACCTGACGTCGGACGACGCCGTCCTGTGCCGCGCGGAACGCGCGCCGGGCGGGTCCTGGGACGGCCCGCGCAGGGTCGGCGGCAACCAGAAGGTGCACCCGGTGCTCGCCGTCGGCCAGGGCGCCGACGGCTACGCCCATCTGGTGTCCTGGCGGCCCACCGTGAAGGCGGAGGCGGGCCTGGTGCACTCCACCCACTACCGGCCCCTGCTCGCCCCCCTGGACTGGGCGCCGGTCGGCCACCCCGACAAGAAGGGCGCCCGCACCGGACCTCCGGCCGTCGCGGTGGACGCCCAGGGCCGGGCCCATGTCTTCGTCCGCGACACGGCCACCGGGATCCGCATGGTCGCCCAGAAGGAGAAGGGCGGCTGGGAGCCCTGGCGGGACCTGAAGGGCGAGGGCGTCGAGGGAGCGCCCGTCGCGGTGACGGGGGAGCGCGGACGGGTCGAGGTGTACGCGGCCGTGCCCGGCGGGGTCCTGCACTGGCGGCAGGGGGAACCGGGCGGGCAGCCGGTGCTGGAGGAGGCCCTGGAGGCGCCGGTCCGCCCCGGCACCCTGCGCGCGCTGGCCACCTCCCCGGAGCACACCACCCTCTTCTACACGGACGACTCCGGCGATCTGTGGGCCTGGCGGCCCGGCACCAAACCCGCCCCCCTGCTCGCCGCGGCGGGGGCCGGTCCGGTCGCCGCGATCCGCTGCGAACTCGACGGCCACGACTGCACGTTGCTCGCCCAGCGCTCCGCGAGCGGCCGGGTCGCCTTCGCCGCCTACCCCACCGAACAGGAGTCGGCCGGCGCCTGGTGGACCGAGTCCGGGCCGCCCCTGCCGGCCGACGCCGAGGTGGCGCTGGCGACGGACCACGAGGACCGGGTGGTCGCCGCCACCCTGTCCCCGTCGACCGGCCGCCTGCTGCTCAGCCGCCGCAAGGACGAGCCGGTGCTCGCGCTGACGGCCTGGCAGGAGGTGTGACCCCGGGCCCCCTCCGCCCGGCGTCGAAGCCACGGTGACCCGCACGACCCCCTCGGCGCCGCCGGAGACGGATGAGGTGGCGGCGTGAGACGGCGGAGGGCCTCCGCCCGGCAGGCGGAGGCCCTCTTCACTTCCGTGCGACGGTCACGCCGGGACCGACGCCACGCCGGGAGCGAGGAAACGCTTCCCGTTCACCCGCTCGGAGACGCCCTCGCGGTCCAGGTACGGCGTGATGCCGCCCAGGTGGAAGGGCCAGCCCGCGCCGGTGATCAGGCAGAGGTCGATGTCCTGGGCCTCGGCGACGACGCCCTCGTCCAGCATCAGCCCGATCTCCTGCGCCACCGCGTCCAGGACGCGCGCCCGCACCTGCTCCTCGGTGAGGACCGAGTCGCCCTGCTCGAGCAGCGCGGCGACCTCGGGGTCCAGCTCGGGCTTGCCGCTGTCGTAGACGTAGAAGCCGCGCTTGCCGGCCTCGACGACCGCCTTGAGGTTCGGGGAGACCGTGAAGCGGTCCGGGAACGCCCGGTTGAGCGTCTCCGAGACGTGCAGACCGATCGCCGGGCCGACCAGCTCCAGCAGGACCAGCGGGGACATCGGCAGACCCAGCGGCTCCACCGCCTTCTCCGCGACCTCGACCGGGGTGCCCTCGTCGATGACGTTCTGCACCTCGCCCATGAAGCGGGTCAGGATGCGGTTCACGACGAACGCCGGGGCGTCCTTCGTCAGCACCGCGGTCTTCTTCAGCTTCTTGGCGACGGCGAACGCGGTGGCCAGGGAGGCGTCGTCGGTCTGCTCGCCGCGGACGATCTCCAGGAGCGGCAGGACCGCGACCGGGTTGAAGAAGTGGAAGCCCACGACCCGCTCGGGGTGCTGGAGCTTCGAGGCCATCTCGGAGACCGAGAGGGAGGAGGTGTTGGTGGCGAAGATGGCGTGCGCCGGGGCGACCGCCTCGACCTCCGCGAACACCTGCTGCTTGACACCGATCTCCTCGAACACGGCCTCGATGACGAAGTCCGCGTCCGCGAAGCCCTCGGCCTTGTCCAGGACACCGCTGACCAGCGCCTTGAGGCGGTTGGCCTTGTCCTGGTTGATGCGGCCCTTGCCGAGCAGCTTCTCGATCTCGGCGTGGACGTAGCCCACACCCTTGTCGACGCGCTCCTGGTCGATGTCGGTCAGGACGACCGGGACCTCCAGGCGGCGCAGGAACAGCAGCGCCAGCTGCGAGGCCATCAGACCGGCGCCGACGACACCGACCTTGGTGACCGGGCGGGCCAGGCTCTTGTCCGGGGCGCCGGCCGGGCGCTTGGCGCGCTTCTGCACCAGGTTGAACGCGTAGATGCCGGCGCGCAGTTCACCGCCCATGATCAGGTCGGCGAGCGCCACGTCCTCGGCGTCGTAGCCCTGCTGGAGGTCGCCGTTCTTCGCGGCGGCGATGATGTCCAGCGCGCGGTAGGCGGCCGGGGCCGCGCCGTGCACCTTGGAGTCGGCGACGAACCGGCCGCGCGCGACGGCCTGGTCCCAGGCCTCACCGCGGTCGATCACCGGGCGGTCGACGACGATCTCGCCCTTGAGGACGGCCGCCGTCCAGATCAGCGACTGCTCCAGGAAGTCGGCGCCCTCGAAGAGCGCGTCGGCGATCCCGAGCTCGTAGACCTGCTTGCCCTTGAGCTGCTTGTTCTGGTTGAGGCTGTTCTCGACGATCACCGAGACGGCCTTGTCCGCGCCGATCAGGTTCGGCAGCAGCGTGCAGCCGCCCCAGCCGGGCACCAGGCCGAGGAAGACCTCGGGCAGCGAGAAGGCGGGCAGCGCCGCGGACACCGTGCGGTAGGAGCAGTGCAGACCGACCTCGACGCCGCCGCCCATCGCCGCGCCGTTGTAGTAGGCGAAGGTGGGGACGGCCAGCGTCGCGAGGCGCTTGAAGACCTCGTGGCCGCCCTTGCCGATGGCGAGCGCGTCCTTGTGCTCCTTGAGGAGCTCGACGCCCTTCAGGTCCGCGCCGACGGCGAAGACGAACGGCTTGCCGGTGATGCCGGCACCGACGATCTCGCCGGCCGAGGCCTCCTTCTCGACCTGGTCGATCGCGGCGTTGAGGTTCGCGAGGGACTGCGGCCCGAAGGTGGTCGGCTTGGTGTGGTCGAAGCCGTTGTCGAGGGTGATCAGGGCGAAGCGCCCGGCCCCGGCCGGCAGGTCCAGGTGACGTACGTGCGCCTGGGTGACGACCTCGTCCGGGAACAGCTCGGCCGCACCCTTCAGCAGCTCAGCGGTGGTGCTCACTTGTCCCCCTCGAAGTGCGGGTTCTCCCAGATGACCGTCGCGCCCATGCCGAAGCCGACGCACATGGTGGTCAGGCCGTAGCGGACGTTCGGCTGCTCCTCGAACTGGCGGGCCAGCTGCGTCATCAGACGGACGCCGGAGGAGGCCAGCGGGTGGCCGAAGGCGATGGCGCCGCCGTACTGGTTGACGCGCTCGTCGTCGTCGGCGATGCCGTAGTGGTCGAGGAAGGCGAGGACCTGGACGGCGAAGGCCTCGTTGATCTCGAACAGGCCGATGTCGGAGATGGACAGGCCCGCCTGCGCGAGGGCCTTCTCCGTGGCCGGGATCGGGCCGTAGCCCATGACCTCCGGCTCGACGCCCGCGAAGGCGTACGAGACGAGGCGCATCTTGACCGGCAGGTCGTTGGCGCGGGCGAAGTCCTCGGACGCGATGAGCGAGGCGGTGGCGCCGTCGTTCAGACCGGCCGCGTTACCGGCGGTGACCCGGCCGTGGACGCGGAACGGCGTCTTGAGGCCGGACAGGTTCTCCAGGGTCGTGCCAGGGCGCATCGGCTCGTCGGCGGTGACCAGGCCCCAGCCCGTCTCGCCCGCCTCGGGGTTGGTACGACGGACCGAGACCGGCACCAGGTCGGCCTGGATCTTGCCGTTGGCGTACGCCTTGGCGGCCTTCTCCTGGGAGCGCACCGCGTACTCGTCCGCGCGCAGCTTGGTGATCTGCGGGTAGCGGTCGTGCAGGTTCTCCGCGGTCATGCCCATGAACAGCGCGGACTCGTCGACCAGCTTCTCGCTGACGAACCGCGGGTTCGGGTCGACGCCCTCGCCCATCGGGTGGCGGCCCATGTGCTCGACACCGCCCGCGACGGCGATGTCGTACGCGCCGAAGGCGACCGAACCGGCGACCGTGGTGACGGCGGTCAGGGCACCGGCGCACATGCGGTCGATGGAGTAACCGGGCACCGACTGCGGCAGACCGGCGAGGATGCCGGCCGTACGGCCGATGGTCAGGCCCTGGTCACCGATCTGCGTGGTCGCGGCGATGGCGACCTCGTCGATCTTCTTGGGGTCGAGACCGGGGTTGCGGCGCAGCAGCTCCCGGATCGCCTTCACGACGAGGTCGTCGGCACGGGTCTCGTGGTAGATGCCCTTCGGGCCCGCCTTGCCGAACGGGGTACGGACGCCGTCTACGAAGACGACGTCCCTGACGGTACGAGGCACGATGGCTCTCCTCCAGGGTGCGGGATGGCACTGCTGCTGCGGCGCGCCAGCGCTGAGCGCGCGCTCAGGAGCCATGCTACTTGTGGGTAACGTGACTGCCCAGTCCCGGAGGCCCAAGCGGCGAAGGTCACACCTTCGGGGGTGCCGTCGACCCGCGCGGAGTCAGCACCGGAGTGGGCACCGGATGGGATCCGGGTCCCTTCCGCAGGATTACGCCGAACAGGGTGCGCGCCGCCTCCGCGCCGAATCCGTGCACGTCATGGCTCATCGCGGAGAGGGTGGGATGGGTCAGCCGGCACAGCTGGGAGTCGTCCCAGGCGAGCAGGGAGACGTCCCGCGGGACGCTCAGCCCCATCTCGGCCGCCACCGCCAGTCCGGCCACCGCCATGATGTCGTTGTCGTAGACGATGGCCGTCGGCCGGTCCCGCGGGGCGGCGGTCAGCATGGACCGGGTGGCCCGCGCCCCCGCCTCCCCGGAGTAGTCGGTGGCCACCTGCCACGCCCCGGCCAGCCCCAGGCTCCGCGCCGCCGCGTCGAAGGCCGCCGTCCGCATCACCGTGTGCCCGAGCGCGGCCGCGCCGCCGACCCGGGCGATCCGGCGGTGGCCGAGCGCCGCGAGATACCGCACCGCCTCCGTCACCGCCGTCGCGTCGTCCGTCCACACCGACGTCAGACTCCCGGTCAGCGACGGGTGTCCCACCGCCACCACCGGCATCCCGAGCCGCTCGGCCGCCGCCACCCGGGGATCGTCGGCCCGGAAGTCCACCAGGATCGATCCGCCGATCTGCCGCCCCCGCCACCACGACTCGAGGAGCCCGGCCTCCTCCTCCACGTTCCTCACCAGCCGCAGCAGCAGCGAACAGGAGTGCTCCGTCAGCACGCTCTCCACCCCGGAGACGAACTCCATGTAGAACGGCTCCAGCCCCAGCATCCGCGCCGGCCGGCAGATCGCCAGCCCCACCACGTCCACCCGCGAACTCGACAGTGACCGTGCGGTCAGGTTCGGTTCCCAGCCCAGCTCCCGCGCCGCCGCGAAGATCCGCTCCCGGGTCGCCTCGGCCAGGCCCGGCTTGCGGTTGAACGCCAGCGACACGGCCCCCTTGGACACACCGGCGCGCGCGGCGACGTCCTTGATGGTGACGCGGGGAGAGGAGGACGGGAAAGGAGACGGCGACGGGGACGCTGTCATCGAGCGGGCTCCAGGCAGTACAGGACGGCACGGGCGGCGTCGGCATCGGGAGTCTCCCAGCCCTCGACCCCGATCGTCACGCGTTCCCCCGGAAGCAGCGTCACCAGCCCCCGGTCGGCCCGCACGTCCGGTCCCAGCCGGTCGGCCTGCAGCAGCAGATCCCTGACGAGCGTACGGGCCGTCACCGTGACGCTCCCCGGCGCGACGGCCACCTCGAAGTCCGGGATGGGATAAGGCACTTCACGGTCGGCCACCGGAAAGTGCAGGGCCCGCAGCCCGTCCGCGTCCGCCACCAGGAACTCCTTCGCCCCCGCCGGCGCCAGCTCCGCGGGCACCCGCACCACCCCCACCTCCCGTGCCCCCGCCGCCAGTTCGGCACGCGACGACCCGAGCACCTCCCCCTCGACGGACATCCGCCGCAGCTCCACGACGGCCGTCCACGGCCGCGCCGACTGGTTCACGGCCGCCAGCACCGGCTCCCCGTCCCGCACCTGAAGCGTCAGCAACCGGTCCGCGTAGAGCCGCCGCAGCTCGTGGTACAGCGGCTTCTCCCGCCCGTCCCCGTCGATCGCCGACCAGGACGTCACCGGCCAGCAGTCGTTGAGCTGCCAGACGACCGTCCCCGCGCACACCGGCCAGTGCGACCGCCAGTGCTCGATCCCGGCGGCCACCGCCCGCGCCTGGTTCACCTGCGTCAGATAGTGCCAGCGGTCGAAGTCCCCCTCCGGCACGGCGAAGTGCCGGGCGAGCCCGCGCTCCAGCTTGCCGTTGCCGTCCTCCGCCTTCTGGTGGTGCAGCATCCCGGGGGAGTCCGCCGCGAGTTCCTCACCCGGCAGCGCCCGCCGCAGGGTGGCGTACGCGGGCGGCGCCTGCCAGCCGAACTCCGCGACGAACCGCGGCACTTCACTCCGGTACTCGGCGTAGTCCCGGCGGTTCCACACCTCCCAGGAGTGGTGTGTGCCGTGCGCCGGGTCGTTCGGATGGTGCGCCCACGACCCCGACCAGGGACTGCCGGCCGTGTACGGCCGCGTCGGATCCGACTCGGCCACCACCCGCGGCAGCACGCCGAGGTAGTACCCCTCTCCCCAGGAGTCCCCGGCGAGCCGCCCCTCCCACCCCCAGTCCCGGAACCCCCACAGGTTCTCGTTGTTGCCGTTCCACAGCACCAGCGAGGGGTGCGGCATCAGCCGGACGACGTTCTCCCGGGCCTCCGCCTCCACCTCGCCGCGCAGCGGCTGCTCCTCGGGGTAGGCGGCGCACGCGAACGGGAAGTCCTGCCACACCATGAGGCCCAGCTCGTCGCAGGCGTCGTAGAAGTCCTCGCTCTCGTAGATCCCGCCGCCCCACACCCGGACCAGGTCCACCCCGGCGCCGGCGGCCTGCCGCAGCCGGCCGCGGTAGCGCTCCCGGGTCGTCCGGGACGGGAAGACGTCGTCCGGGATCCAGTTCACGCCGCGCGCGAAGAGCCGCTCCCCGTTGACGACGAGGGTGAAACCGGTGCCGTGGGCGTCGGCGGAGGTGTCCAGCACCACCGTGCGGAAACCGATGCGCCGCCGCCACAGATCGAGCGGGGCGTCGCCGTGGAGCAGGGTCAGCTCGACCTCGTACAGCGCCTGCCCGCCGTACCCCCGCGGCCACCACAGCTCGGCGTCCGGCACCTCCAGCCGCACCACGCCCCGGGTGCCCGTCACCTCGCCCCGCACCCGTACGTCCCCCACCCTGGCCCACAGCGTCAGCGCGGCCTCCACCCGGGTGCGCTCCACCTCGACGTGCAGTTCCACGACACCGGTGCCGTCGCGGACGGTGACGAGCGGCCGTACCCGGGCGAGCCTCGCCGTGGACCAGCGCTCCAGCCGCACCGGCCGCCAGATCCCGGCCGTGACCAGCGTCGGCCCCCAGTCCCAGCCGAACGAGCACGCCATCTTGCGGAGGTACTGGTAGGGCTCGGCATAGGCGGCCGGCCGCTCGCCGGTCCTCCCGCGCACGGCCTCCGCCTCGGCGTAGGCCGAGGCGAACCTGACCGACAGCGGCCCGCTCGACCCCGTCACGTCGAACCGGTGGGAGCGGTGCATGTTCCGGGTCCGGCCCAGCAGCCGGCCGTCCAGACGGATCTCGGCGGCGGTGTCGAGCCCGTCGAAGACCAGGTCCGTCTGCTCGTGCCCGGACGGCCCGGCCGGCAGCTCCGTCTCGTACGTCCACTCCCGCCGCCCGACCCACGCGACCTCGGTCTCGTTCCGCCCGAGGAACGGATCCGGGATCAGGCCCGCGGCCATCAGATCGGTGTGCACGCACCCCGGCACCACGGCCGGAAGCGCCTCCGCCGCGCTGTCGGGGTGTCGCAGGGTCCATCCGTCGGTGAGCGGTGTGGCCTCCAGCATGCGCGCTCCCTGAACCGGTCGAGCCGAGTATGGGGTGCCGTCTCTTCATCGTTGGCGGGAATGGGACTTTACCGGTTGAGAAAGCGCTGTCAGAGTGCCGAATCAGCCAACCCCGCACGTGCTCGTCCGTCCCTAGAACGGAGCTGATGCACATGAACCGCCGTACAGTCCTGGCCATGGCCGTGGGAGCCGCCCTGCTGGTCCCCGGCTGCACCGGCACGGGAGGAAGCGCGAAGGGCGCCGACGCCGAGGCGCCCGGCGATCCTTCCAAGGTGAGCGGCACCATCACGGTCCTCACCGTGCGCACCGACCTCGTGCAGGACGGCACGATGAAGAAGTACGCCGCCGAGTTCAACAAGACGTACCCGAAGGTGAAGGTCGAGTTCCAGGCCCTCACCAACTACGAGGCCGAGATAAAGATCCGGATGAACACGGAGGACTACGGCGACGTCCTCCTGATCCCCGGGGTCATCAAGAAGAGCGACTACCCGAAGTTCTTCGCCTCCCTCGGCACCCGGGCCGAGCGCAGCAAGAAGTACCGCTTCACCGACTTCACCACCGTAGACGGCAAGGTGTACGGACAGAGCCCGGTCGGTGTCATGCCCGGCTTCGTCTACAACAAGAGGGTCTGGAAGGAGGCCGGGGTCACCGACTGGCCGGCCACCCCGGCCGCGTTCCTCGCCGCTCTGAAGGCGATCAAGTCGAAGACCGACGCGATCCCCTACTACACCAACTTCGCCGCCCAGTGGCCGCTGACCTCCTGGACCTTCGTCAACGGCTCCGTCTCCTGCGACCCGCAGGCCACCACCCGGCTGGCGGAGGGCGACCCGTGGGCGAAGGGCAGCGACCTGCGCACGGGCGACACCCTGCTGTACGACATCGTCAAGGAGGGGCTCGCGGAGAAGGACCCGACGACCAGCAACTGGGAGGAGTCCAAGCCCCGGACGGCCAGGGGCGAGATCGCCACCCAGTGGCTCGGCACCTGGGCGATCGTCCAGTTCCAGGACGCCGCCCGGAAGGCCGGGGTGAACCCGGACGACATCGGCTTCATGCCGTTCCCCGCCCAGACGGGCGGGACGTTCTGCGCGACCGTGGGTCCCGACTACAACCAGGCCGTCAACGTCCACTCCCCGCACAAGGAAGCGGCCCGCGCCTGGATCGACTGGTTCACCGACAAGTCCGGCTACGACAAGGACAACCTCGCCATCTCCCCGCTCAGGTCCGCTCCGATGCCCGAGGTCCTCGAGCCGTACGAGGACGCGGGCGTGAAGCTCATCGAACTGGACGACTCGGCGGGCGCCGAGGTGAAGCTGATCGACGACGAGTCCGAGGTCGGCATCAACAAGCCCGAGTACCGCCAGGACCTCGTCGACCTCGCCCGCGGAGCGAAGAAGGGCAGCCTGGACGAGTTCTTCGCCGGTCTCGGCGAGAAGTGGACCGACACGCAGAAGACCGTGGGCGACTGATGACGCACACGCACCCCCACCCCACCGGGAAGGCCCACTCCGGGGCCGCGGCACCGGCCCCGAAGGGCGCCGCCCCCGCTCCCGCACCACACCGGACGCGCGTCCGGCGGTGGCCGACCCCCTGGCTGTTCCTGCTGGCCCCCCTCGTCCTGCTGGTCACCTTCACCTATGCGCCGATCGTCAACATGCTGGCGTACAGCGTCACCGACTGGGACGGTGTGAGCCCCGAACTGCACTACACGGGCGCCGAGAACTACGCGGAGATCTTCACCCGGGAGGACCTCTTCCAGGTCTTCTTCGTCAGCGGCTACTACCTGGCGGCCTCGGCGGTCCAGATCGTCGCCGCGCTGTACTTCGCCACGGTCCTGAGCTTCAGGGTCCGGTTCCGCAACTTCTTCAAGGGCGTGATCTTCTTCCCGTCCCTGGTGAACGGGGTGGCCATCGGGTTCGTCTTCCTCTACTTCTTCCAGGACGGCGGGACCCTCGACACGGTCCTCGCTCTCTTCGGCGTCCACACCGACCACGCCTGGCTGGGCACCCCGTTCTCGGCGAACGTCTCCCTCGCCGGCGTCTCGGTCTGGCGCTACCTGGGCATGAACTTCGTCCTGTTCCTCGGCGCGATCCAGTCCATCCCGGGCGAGCTGTACGAGGCGTCCGAACTGGACGGCGCGAACCGCTGGAACCAGTTCCGCCACATCATCCTGCCCGGCATCAAGCCGGTGCTGACGCTGACCGTGATCCTCTCGGTCTCCGGCTCCCTCGCGGCCTTCGAGATCCCGTACGTCATGACGGGCGGCGCGACCGGCACCGAGACCTTCGTGATCCAGACGGTGAAGCTGGCCTTCCAGTTCAACAAGACGGGCCTCGCCTCGGCGGCGGCCGTCGTGCTGCTGCTGATCACCCTGCTGGTGACCTGGGTGCAGCGGCGCCTCGTCCCCGACGACAGGGTGGATCTCGTATGACGCGCCGAGCCGTTGCCCGCACCCTCGTGTACCTGTCGCTGGCCGCCGCGGCGGTGATCGTCCTGCTGCCGCTCGGCGTCGTCCTGCTCACCTCCCTGAAGACGGAGCACGAGACGGCGAACAGCGGCGGGGCGCTCACCCTGCCCGAGGACCCGCTGAACTTCCACAACTACGTGGCGGCGTTCCAGGACGGCGGCATGCTCAGGGCGTTCGGGAACACCGCCCTCATCCTGGTGATCTCCGTCGGCGGGACCGTCCTCATCGGTTCGATGACGGCGTACGCGATCGACCGCTTCACGTTCCGGTTCCGGAAGCTGGTGATCGCCCTGTTCCTGGTGGCCGCCCTGGTCCCGGGCGTCACCACCCAGGTGGCCACCTTCCAGATCGTCCACAGCCTCGGCATGTACGACACCCGCTGGGCCCCGATCGCCCTCTACATGGGCACGGACATCGTCTCGATCTACATCTTCCTGCAGTTCGTCCGGTCCATCCCGGTCTCCCTGGACGAGGCGGCCCGCCTGGACGGCGCCAACGCGTTCACCATCTACCGCAAGGTGATCTTCCCGCTGCTGAAACCGGCGGTCGCGACGGTCGTGATCGTGAAGGGGATCGCCGTCTACAACGACTTCTACATCCCCTTCCTCTACATGCCCTCACAGGATCTTGGCGTGATCTCGACGTCCCTGTTCCGCTTCAAGGGTCCCTACGCCGCCCACTGGGAGACGATCTCGGCAGGAGCCGTGCTGGTGATCCTGCCGACCCTGATCGTGTTCCTGGCGCTGCAGAAGTACATCTACAACGGCTTCATGCGGGGAGCGACCCGGTGAGAGCCCCCCGGGGGAACGGCCCGGGGGAGCGGCCTCAGCCGGAGAGGGCCGCGACCAGCACCGGCGTGACCTGCTCCACCTGCCACGGCCGGGCCCCGAGCGCCACGAGCGCGCCGCCCACCGACTCGGCGTCCAGCGGCTGGGGCGGCTCCCAGCAGACCCTGCGCACCGAGTCCGGCGCGATCAGATTCTCCTGGGGCATGGTGAGCTCCTCGGCCAGCGCGGAGACGGCGGCCCGCGCGGCGGACAGCCGGGCGGCGGCCGCCGGGTCCTTGTCGGCCCACGCCCGCGGCGGCGGAGGGCCGGCGACCGGCTGCCCCGGCTGCGGCAGCTGGGACTCGCTGAGCGCCTTCGCCCGGTCGACCGCCGCCTGCCACTGCTCCAGCTGCCGCCGGCCCATCCGGTGCCCGAAGCCGTTCAGCGCCGCCAGCGCGTGTACATTGGCCGGAAGCGAGAGCGCGGCCTCCACGATGGCCGCGTCCGAGAGCACCTTGCCCGGCGAGACGTCCCGCCGCTGGGCGATCCGGTCCCGTGTCTGCCACAGCTCCCGCACCACCCCGAGCTGCCGCCGCCGGCGCACCTTGTGCATGCCGGAGGTACGGCGCCAGGGATCCTTGCGGGGCTCCGGCGGCGGGGCGGACGCGATCGCGTCGAACTCCTGGCGGGCCCACTCCAGCTTGCCCTGCCGGTCCAGCTCCTTCTCCAGCGCGTCGCGCAGGTCGACGAGGAGCTCGACGTCCAGGGCGGCGTACCGCAGCCAGGGCTCGGGCAGCGGCCGGGTCGACCAGTCGACCGCGGAGTGTCCCTTCTCGAGGACGAAGCCCAGCACGCTCTCGACCATCGCGCCGAGGCCGACCCGCGGGAAGCCGGCGAGCCGCCCGGCCAGCTCGGTGTCGAACAGGCGGGTCGGCACCAGGCCTATCTCGCGCAGACAGGGCAGATCCTGGGTGGCGGCGTGCAGCACCCACTCGACGTCGGAGAGGGCCTCGCCGAGCTTCGACAGGTCCGGGCAGGCCACGGGGTCGATCAGCGCGCTGCCGGCGCCCTCGCGGCGCAGCTGCACCAGATAGGCGCGCTGTCCGTAGCGGTAGCCGGAGGCGCGCTCGGCGTCCACGGCGACGGGGCCGGTGCCGGCGGCGAAGGCGGCGATCGTCTCGGCGAGCGAGTCCGCGTCCGCGATCACGGGAGGAATGCCCTCGCGCGGTTCGAGCAGAGGTGTCGGCGCCCCGGAAACAGGAGAAGCAGTAGTTCCGCCGTCGTCCGGAGGGGCGCCTCCGGTGGTTCGCAGTGAGCTGGCTGCTGCGGTTTCTTGGGCGTCGGTCACCTGTCAAGGGTATCCGTGAGTGGACGGGACCCGCCGACGGAACGTTCCGCCGACGGGTGCCCCAGGGTCGTAAACCGGTCAGGGTCGGGAGGGAGCCGCGGGGAACGGTCCCGCCGGTGGATCAGTGGATGATGCCGGTCCGCAGCGCGACCGCGACCATGCCGGCACGGTCGCCCGTGCCGAGCTTGCGGGCGATGCGGGCGAGGTGGCTCTTGACGGTCAGCGCGGACAGGCCCATCGAGACACCGATGGCCTTGTTCGACTGGCCTTCGGCGACCAGGCGCAGCACCTCGACCTCGCGGCCGGAGAGCTCGCGGTAGCCGCCCGGGTGGCTCGGGGCACCCGGGGGGCGGCGGTGCAGACGGGCGGCCGCGGCTCCGATGGGGGCCGCACCGGGCCGGGTGGGGAGCCCGACGTTGGTGCGGGTGCCGGTGACGACGTAGCCCTTGACGCCGCCCGCGAGGGCGTTGCGCACGGCACCGATGTCGTCGGCGGCGGAGAGGGCGAGCCCGTTGGGCCAGCCCGCGGCGCGGGTCTCCGACAGGAGGGTGAGGCCGGAGCCGTCGGGCAGGTGGACGTCGGCGACGCAGATGTCGCGGGGGTTGCCGATGCGGGGACGAGCCTCCGCGATGGACGAGGCCTCGATGACATCGCGCACACCGAGCGCCCACAGATGTCGGGTGACGGTGGAACGCACGCGCGGGTCGGCCACGACCACCATGGCGGTGGGCTTGTTCGGGCGGTAGGCGACCAGGCTTGCGGGCTGCTCGAGGAGAACGGACACCAGGCCTCCTGGGTGGGGGGACGGAGCCGGTTCGGGGGCTGGTGGGGAGGGAGCCGGGACGAACCGTGCTTTCAAGGTCACAGTCGTCTTCGGCAGCGGGCCCGGGGTCCTTTAGAAAATGATCACGATCTAGTGAGTAACAATACGTGCAATTCGGACACGCGATCGATCATCCGAAGATCGAATCGGTTTGGGTGGATGTCGTACAGGATCGAAAGTGGCCGTATCGACAAAGAGATGGTCAATCAGGACGGCCGAACGGGTCGGTCGCCGTTTACCGGCGACCGGTCCACCCGAATCGCTCAGCGCGACTGCGGCCCCCGCCGCTGCGGCAGCGTCACCACCGACGCGTCCCCCGGCCCGGCCGGCGGCAGCCCCGCCACCTGCGCCAGCAGATCGCACCAGGACGCCAGATGCGCCCCGGAGTCCGGCACCCCGCCCCGCCCCTCACGGGGCGTCCAGGAGGCCCGGATCTCGATCTGCGAGTTCGCCGGGCGCTCCGCGAGCCCGCCGAAGTAGTGCGAGCTCGCCCGTGTGACCGTCCCGCTCGGTTCGCCGTACGCGAGACCGCGTGCCTGCAGCGCGCCGGTCAGCCAGGACCAGCACACCTCCGGCAGCAGCGGATCGGCGGCCATCTCCGGCTCCAGCTCGGCCCGGATCAGCGTCACCAGCCGGAAGGTGCCGCGCCAGGCGTCGTGCCCGGCCGGGTCGTGCAGCAGCACCAGCCTGCCGTCGGCCAGGTCCTGCTCGCCGTCCACGACCGTCGCCTCCAGCGCGTACGCGAACGGGGCGAGCCGCTTGGGGGCCGGGGTCGGCTCGACCTCGATCTGCGGCCGCAGCCGCGCGGTCCGCAGCGCGTCGACGGCGGCCCGGAACGGCAGCGGTGCCGACCTGCTCCCATCGCGGTCCCCCTCGTTCGCCTCGTCCATCCCGCCAGCGCCGTCCGACAGTCGTCCCTGAGCCGCAGCCATGCGGGGAAGATTAAGGGGAACCGGGGCCTCGCGCAGGGCAAGACACCCGCGCGCGGGCCGCGGGCGGCTGCGCGCTGGGCGAACACGACCCCGGACCGCAAGGGCCGAACGGGTGTCTCCGGGGCACGGCAGGGGGCGACGCCACCGCCTCCGGCGCCGTGGGAGACTTGCCGACGTGAGCCTGAACGAGAGCCCTGCGGGCCGGCAGCCGACAGCGACGTACGACAGCGCCTTCCTGAAGGCGTGCAGGCGGGAACCCGTGCCGCACACACCCGTGTGGTTCATGCGGCAGGCCGGGCGCTCGCTGCCGGAGTACCGCAAGGTCCGTGAGGGCATCCCGATGCTCGAGTCCTGCATGCGGCCCGAACTGGTCACCGAGATCACCCTCCAGCCGGTCCGCCGGCACGGCGTGGACGCGGCGATCTACTTCAGCGACATCGTCGTCCCGCTCAAGGCCATCGGCATCGACCTCGACATCAAGCCCGGCGTCGGCCCGGTCGTCGAACAGCCGGTCCGCACCCGCGCCGACCTCGCCCGGCTGAGGGACCTCACCCCCGAGGACGTCTCCTACGTCACCGAGGCCATCGGCCTGCTGACCGCCGAACTCGGCGCCACCCCCCTGATCGGCTTCGCGGGCGCGCCCTTCACGCTGGCGAGCTACCTCGTCGAGGGCGGACCGTCGCGCACGTACGAGAACGCCAAGGCGATGATGTACGGCGACCCCGGGCTCTGGGCCGACCTCCTCGACCGTCTCGCCGAGATCACGGCCGCGTTCCTGAAGGTCCAGATCGAGGCGGGCGCGAGCGCCGTCCAGCTGTTCGACTCGTGGGCCGGCGCGCTCGCCCCCGGTGACTACCTCCGCTCGGTGCTGCCCGCCTCGGCGAAGGTCTTCCGCGCGGTCGAGTCCTACGGCGTCCCGCGCATCCACTTCGGTGTCGGCACCGGTGAACTGCTGAAGCTCATGGGCGAGGCCGGCGCGGACGTCGTCGGCGTCGACTGGCGCGTCCCGCTGGACGAGGCCGCCCGCCGGGTCGGCCCCGGCAAGGCCCTGCAGGGCAACCTCGACCCGACCGTCCTGTTCGCCGGTACCGAGGCCGTCGAGGCCAAGACCCGCGAGGTGCTCGACACGGCCGCCGGCCTGGAGGGCCATGTCTTCAACCTCGGCCACGGCGTGATGCCGTCCACCGACCCGGACGCGCTGACCCGCCTCGTCGAGTACGTCCACACGCAGACGGCCCGCTAGGCCGTGTCTGACAATTCCCGTCTGCCCCGCGGGGCGACGACGCGAATTGTCAGACACGGCCCTGGCCGTACCGGGAGCGCTCACCACGTGTGCCGGGGACGGGCCCGCCTGCCGAACAGCAGGCCGCGCGGCTCCGGCGGCGGGGGTGTGCCCGGCTTGAGCGGCCAGGCCAGCAGCATGCCGGCGAGGAAACCCACGATGTGCGCCGCGTACGCCACGGTGCCCGCCGCGGAGACGCCCTCGCCGGAGGAGTACACCGCCTGGAGCACGAACCAGAAGCCCAGCACCAGCCAGGCCGGCAGCCGCAGCGGCAGGAAGACCAGGAACGGCACGAGCACCCACACCCTGGCCTTCGGATACAGCACCAGATAGGCGCCCAGCACCCCCGCGATCGCCCCCGAGGCGCCGATCAGCGGGTCGCCCGAGTCGGCGTTCAGGACCGCGAAGCCGTACGACGCCGCATAGCCGCAGGCGACGTAGAACAGCGCGAAGCGGACGTGGCCCATACGGTCCTCGACGTTGTTGCCGAAGATCAGCAGGAACAGCATGTTGCCCAGCAGGTGCAGCCAGCCGCCGTGCAGGAACATCGCGCTGAGGACGCTCAGCGCCGGGGACTTGTCGTACTCCGGCGGGCCCACCAGACAGCCTCCCGCCCGCACCTCTCCCGTCGGGACCACCTGCGGGAACTGATGGTGGATCAACTCGCGCGGCACGGCGGCGTACTGCTCCAGGAAGGCGTGCAGATGACATGTCTGCGCCAGCGTGCTGTCGCCGGCCACCGACCCGGACAGGCCCGGCATGAACAGGAAGACGAGGACGTTGGCGGCGATCAGCGCGTACGTCACCACCGGCGTACGCCGCACCGGGTTCACGTCATGGACGGGGATGACCACAAGGAAGTACTGCCCCCGATCCGTTCGGCGAATCGGTGAACACGGCTCCCCGCGGGCGCGTATGAACCGTCAACCGTCCGCGGCACGGGGATGCGGGTCGCGGGGACGACGTGAGGAACAGGCGATGAACGACCGAGTTACCCCTCCGATGCACGCCATGCCCGACGGTGAGGCGGAGATCGCTCTGGTGATCCGGCTTCCCTGGGAGGACGTGGCGCGGCTCGGCCAGGAGGCCGGGCGGCTGGCCTCGCAGATGCAGCGGCCGGTGACGCTGGACGAGGCCGTGTCCCACCGGCTGCGGTCGCGGCCCGCGGCCGCCGCGCACGCGAAGCCCGCCGAGCAGCCGGCCTCGGCGCCGGTCTCCGCGTTGCCGCGGCTCAGCGGTACCGCGTAAGCGGCGTCGTCGGGTGCGGGCGCGGGTGCGTGGGGGCCGGTCGCGCCCCCGCGCCCCCAGGTCGGTCGCCCGCGCGCCCGCCTAGGAGTTCCGTACCCTGGCCGCGGCCTTGCGGGCCGCGACCAGCACCGGATCCCACACAGGGCTGAACGGTGGGGCGTAGCCCAGGTCCAGGGCTGTCATCTGGTCGACCGTCATGCGTGCCGTCAGGGCCACCGCGGCGATGTCGACCCGCTTGCCCGCGCCCTCCCTGCCGACGATCTGGACGCCCAGGAGGCGGCCCGTGCGGCGTTCGGCGAGCATCTTGACCGTCATGGGGGAGGCACCGGGGTAGTAGCCGGCCCGGCTGGTGGACTCGATGGTGACCGTCTCGTACTGCAGGCCCACCCTGCGCGCGTCCTTCTCGCGCAGGCCCGTGCGGGCGATCTCCAGGTCGCAGACCTTGCTGACGGCGGTGCCGACCACGCCGGGGAAGGTGGCGTAGCCGCCGCCGACGTTGGTGCCGATGACCTGGCCGTGCTTGTTGGCGTGGGTGCCGAGCGCGACATGGCGCTCCTGGCCGGACACCAGGTCGAGGACCTCCACACAGTCGCCGCCCGC
The DNA here is from genome assembly GCF_042895685.1 of Streptomyces sp. NPDC001381. Taxonomy (NCBI): domain Bacteria; kingdom Bacillati; phylum Actinomycetota; class Actinomycetes; order Kitasatosporales; family Streptomycetaceae; genus Streptomyces; species Streptomyces sp. NPDC001381. Next base: position 18,157 of record NZ_JBIAWO010000016.1, read on the forward strand.
CCAGACCGTCCCGTCGGCGAGAGGGCCGCGCACCCGCATCGCCAGGTCGGTGAGCAGCCCGCCGTGCGCGCCGAGGGGCAGGCCGGCGGCCTGGGCCAGGGTGGTCTCCGGGCGGACGCCGATGCCCAGGACGACCACGTCCGCCGGGTACTCGGCGTCCTTCGTGACCACCGCCCGCACCCAGCCGTCCTCGCCGGTGAGCAGCTCGGTGACCTCCGCGTCGTTGACCATGGTGACGCCCAGGCCCTCCATGGCCTCGTGCACGAGCCGGCCCATGTCCGGGTCCAGGGTCGACATCGGCTCACTGCCCCGGTTGACGACGGTCACGTCGTAGCCGCGGTTGATCAGCGCCTCGGCCATCTCCACGCCGATGTAGCCCGCGCCGACGACCACGGCCCGCTTCCCGCGCGCGCGTGCCAGCGTGTCGAGGAGTGCCTGGCCGTCGTCCAGGGTCTGCACCCCGTGCACACCCCGCGCGTCCATGCCCGGCAGGTCGGGCCGGACCGGGCGGGCCCCGGTCGCGATCACGAGCTGGTCGTACGACGTCCAGGACCCGGCCCCGGTCTCGACGTCACGCGCGTGCACCCGCCGCCCGGCCACGTCGATCTCCGTGACCTCGGTGCGCAGCCGCAGGTCGATCCCGCGCGCGCGGTGCTCCTCGGGAGTGCGGGCGATCAGTGCGTCCCGGTCGGCGACGTCGCCGCCCACCCAGTACGGGATGCCGCACGCGGAGAACGACGTGAAGTGGCCGCGTTCGAAGGCGACGATCTCCAGCTCCCCGGGGCCCTTGAGGCGACGGGCCTGGGACGCCGCGGACATGCCCGCCGCGTCCCCGCCGATGACGACCAGTCGTTGCATGCTCATGCGAACACGCTACGGGGCAGGCCCCGTTCAGTCCCGCCCGGGCGCGCTCCCCGGCATCGCCGGGCCCGTCGTGCCCGCGGGCTCTCCCGCGCCCACCGGGCCGTCCGCGTTCGCAGCGTCCGCCCCGTTCGCCGCGTCCGCCGTCCGGCGGCGCGGGCGCAGCAGCCGCAGCCACGCCAGCACGAGCAGCACGCCCACCACCAGGAACGGCAGCACCGCGCCGAAGGCGACGGCCAGCCAGCGCAGCATCGTCACGAACGCGCCCCAGCCACCCGCCAGCGCGTCGAGGAAGCCGGGGTCGTCGTCCTCGGCGGCCCGTACGACCGGCTTCTCGGACAGGGTCAGCGTGATGGTCGCCAGGCTGGTGCGGTCCTTGAGGGACGCCTGCTGGGCGAGCAGCGCCTCCAGGTCGGCCTCACGGCTGCTCAGCTCGCCCTCCAGGGCGACCACGTCACTCAGCTTGGTCGCGCGGTCCATGAGCTCACGGACCCGGGCGACACTGGCGCGCTGCGACGAGATCCGGCTCTCGACGTCGACGACCTGGTCGGTGACGTCCTGGGCCTTCGCGGTGCGCTCCAGCAGCCTGCCCGCGCCCTGCAGGCCGGCGAGGACGGTGTCGTAGCGCTCGACGGGCACCCGCAGCACGACACGGGTGCGCTCGCCGCCGTCCGGGTCCCGGGTGGTCGCCTCCTCACCGACGTATCCGCCCGCGGCCTCGGTGGTCGCGCGCGCCTCGCCGAGGGCCTTCGGGACGTCCTTGACCTGCACGGTCAGGGAAGCGGTGCGGATGATGCGGTTCGCGGTGAGCTCGGGCGCCGAGGAGGCCCTGGAGCCGCTCGCCCCGGCGCCCTGCTTGGCGTCCTCCTGGACGCCGGCGTCCCCGACGGCCGCCTTGTCGGCGGAACTGGCGCTGCCGCCCGAGTCGCTCGCGCCGCTGCATCCGGTGAGCGCGAGGGCGGCGGCGAGCAGGATCCCCGCCACCGCGGGAACGGGTCGTGCCGGACGTCGTGTGCGCATGTGGGTGTACCCCCCGAGGGTCGTGGTGACGACTGACGTTCCTTCGACGCCGGGACGGCCCGGGACGTTGGCGGGAATCGGTTCCGAAGCGGTCACGGTAGGGACTCGGCAGGGCCACATGGCCCTGGCGGGCGTGTCGGTGGGGTCTGAGAGAGTGGGAGGCATGAGCGCAACGGGTTCGGCTGCGGGGCAGCACGTCGTCGTCATCGGAGCCGGGATCGCCGGTCTGGCCGCCGCCCACCGGCTTGTGCGGCGCGGGACGCGGGTGACCGTGCTGGAGGCGTCCGAGCGGGTGGGCGGCAAGCTCCTGCCCGGCGAGATCGCGGGCGTGCGGGTGGACCTCGGCGCCGAGTCGATGCTGGCCCGCCGCCCCGAGGCGGTCGCCCTCGCGCGCGAGGCGGGACTGACCGACCGGCTCCGGCCGCCGGCCACCGCCACCGCCTCGATCTGGACCCGCGGCGCCCTGCGCCCCATGCCCAAGGGCCATGTCATGGGCGTTCCCGGCACCGCCGCGGCCCTGTCCGGCGTGCTGTCCGACGAGGGCCTCGCCCGCATCGAACGCGACGCCGACCTGCCGCGCACGGAGGTCGGCGAGGACGTGGCGGTCGGGGAGTACGTGGCCGCGCGCCTCGGCCGCGAGGTCGTCGACCGCCTGGTCGAGCCCCTGCTCGGCGGGGTGTACGCCGGTGACGCCTACCGCATCTCGATGCGCTCGGCCGTCCCGCAGCTCTTCCAGGCGGCACGCACGCACACCTCGCTGACCGAGGCCGTACGCGAGATCCAGGCGAAGGCCGCCGCCGCGGCGCAGACCGGACCCGTGTTCATGGGCATCGAGGGAGGCGTGGGCTCGCTGCCCCTCGCGGTCGCGGCGTCCGTCACGGCACGCGGCGGAGAGATCCACACGGGCGTGCCGGTGACCGGGGTGCGCCGGGAGCCGGACGGCGGATGGCGGGTGACCGCCGGGGACCGCGTCCTGCGGGCCGACGCCGTGGTGGTCGCCGTGCCCGCGCCCGCCGCCGCCGGGCTGCTGGCCGCCGAGTCCCCGGCGGCCGCCGCCGAGCTGCGCACCGTCGAGTACGCCTCGATGGCCCTGATCACCCTCGCCTACCGCCGCTCCGAGACCGACCTGCCCGAGGGCAGTGGCTTCCTCGTCCCGCCCGTCGACGGCCACACCATCAAGGCGTCGACGTTCGCCTCCCGCAAGTGGGGCTGGATCGCCGACGAGGACCCGGACGTGACCGTGCTACGCACCTCCGTCGGGCGCTACGGCGAGACGGAGATCCTGCAGCGCGACGACGCCGGCCTCGTCGAGGTCTCCCGGCACGACCTGCGCGCGGCGACCGGCCTGGACGCCACCCCGCTGGAGACCCGCGTCACCCGCTGGACGGACGGCCTGCCCCAGTACCCGGTCGGCCACCACGCGCGCGTGGCCCGCATCCGCGAGCACCTCGCCAAGCTCCCCGGCCTCGCCGTGTGCGGCGCGCAGTACGACGGCGTCGGCATCCCGGCCTGCATCGCGAGCGCGTACGCGGCCGTCGACCAGATCCACGGCGACCTGAGCGCCGTACGGGAACTCACCGCCGACCCGGTGCAAAGTCTGCACGGCGGAGCAGGAGAATAAGAACCATGAGTGACGACGCCCCCACCACCGAGTCCGGCAGGATCCCGAACAAGGGCAAGCTGGCCAAGGACCTGAACGAGGTCATCCGCTACACCCTGTGGTCGGTCTTCAGGCTGAAGGACGTGCTGCCCGAGGACCGCGCGGGCTACGCCGACGAGGTCCAGGAGCTGTTCGACCAGCTCGCCGCGAAGGACGTGACGATCCGCGGCACCTACGACCTGTCCGGTCTGCGCGCCGACGCCGACGTCATGATCTGGTGGCACGCCGAGACCAGCGACCAGCTCCAGGAGGCGTACAACCTCTTCCGCCGTACGAAGCTGGGCCGCGCCCTGGAGCCGGTCTGGTCGAACATGGCGCTGCACCGCCCCGCCGAGTTCAACCGCTCGCACATCCCGGCCTTCCTCGCCGACGAGACGCCCCGCGACTATGTGAGCGTCTACCCCTTCGTGCGCTCCTACGACTGGTACCTGCTGCCCGACGAGGACCGCCGCCGCATGCTCGCCGACCACGGCAAGATGGCCCGCGGCTTCCCGGACGTCCGCGCCAACACGGTCGCCTCGTTCTCGCTGGGCGACTACGAGTGGATCCTGGCCTTCGAGGCCGACGAGCTGTACCGCATCGTCGACCTCATGCGTCACCTGCGCGCCTCCGAGGCCCGTATGCACGTCCGTGAGGAGATCCCGTTCTTCACGGGCCGCCGCAAGTCGGTCGGGGACCTGGTCGCCGGCCTCGCCTAGAGCGCCCCGCAGAGGCGTGGGGAACCGCCCGACCGGCCGTGGCCGGCCGGGCGGTTCCCCACGGCCCCGCCCCTCACGTCTTCACTTCTTCGAGGCGTTCGCCTCGGGCTCGGCATGTCCCGCGCACGCGGCCCGCCGCACCGGCAGACGGTCCTCCAGCAGATACGCGTCGAGATGCCCGTTGACGCACCGGTTGGGCCCGCCCGCGATGCCGTGCGTACCGGAGTCCCGCTCGGTCACCAGCACCGAGCCCGCCAGCCTGCGGTGCATCTCCAGCGCCCCGTCGTAGGGCGCCGCGGCGTCCCGCTCGGCGGCGAGAATCAGCGTCGGCGGGAGCTCACCGGCCTCGGTCCGCACCTCCACCGGCCGCTGACGCGGTGCGGGCCAGTACGCGCACGGCAGGTTCGCCCACACGTTGTCCCAGGTCTCGAACGGCGCCACCCGCGCGAGCCGGGTGTTGTCGCGGTCCCACACCTTCCAGTCCGTCGGCCAGGGCGCGTCGTTGCACTCCACGGCGGTGTAGACGGCGGCGGAGTTCTCCGCCTCCGCCGCGGCCTCGGTCACCGGCCCGGCCTGCGCGACCAGCTCCGCCGGGTCGCCCTTGAGGTAGTCCGACAGCGCCCGCGCCCGGTGCGGCCAGTAGTCGTCGTAGTACCCGGCCTGCAGGAACGCGCTCTGCAGCTGCGCCGGCCCGACCTTCCCGCCCGCCGGCTCCGCGGCCAGCCGGGCCTGGGCGCGCTCGTAGCTCGCCAGCACCTTGCGGGCCGTGTCCCCCAGCCCGTACACCTTGTCGTGCTTGGCGATCCACTCCCGGAAGTCCGCCCAGCGGCTCTCGAACGCCATCGACTGGTCGAGGTTGTTGCGGTACCAGATCCGCGCCGGGTCCGGGTTCACCGCCCCGTCGAACACCATCCGGCGTACGTGCGAGGGGAACAGCGTGGCGTACACCGCGCCGAAGTAGGTGCCGTAGGACGCGCCCATGAAGTTCAGCCGCTTCTCGCCCAGCGCGGCCCGCAGCACGTCCAGGTCGCGCGCGTTGTTCAGCGAGTTGTAGTGCTGCAGGGCGGCGCCGGCCCGCTGGGCGCAGCCGCGCGCGTACGCCTTCGCCTCGGCGATGCGCTCCCGCTTGTACGACTCCGAGGGGTGGGTGGGGGCGGGGGAGGGGCCCTTGAAGAAGTGCTTGGGCTCCTTGCAGGACAGCGGAGCGGAGCGGCCGACGCCGCGCGGGTCGTAGCCGACGAGGTCGTAGGCCGCGCCGATGCGCTTCCACTCCGGGAGCAGGCCGATCAGCGGGAAGTACAGGCCGGAGCCGCCCGGACCGCCCGGGTTGAAGACCAGCGCGCCCTTGCGGGGCACCCGGTGCTTGCTGTTGTGCGGGTCCCGGTGGGTGGCCTCGACCCGGCTGACGGTCAGTTCGATCTGCTTGCCGTGCGGCCGCGCGTAGTCGAGCGGAACCGCGACCGTGCCGCACCGCACGCTGCCGGGCAGGTCCTGTGCGTCGGCGCACTTGCCGAAGGTGACGCCCTTCGCGGCGGCCCGAGCGGCGGCGATCGCGACACCGGCGGGGGCTGCGCCGGCAGCCGGGGCACCCGGGGCTCCAGGGACGCCCGGGCCGGCCGGGAGGCCGTCTGCCGGGGCGACGGAGAGGGTGGTCAGGAGCATGGCTCCCATGGCCGAGTAGAGCGCGGCAGCTCTCATTCGCGTGTCCCTTCGGTGCGCGGCGGCGACAAAAGGGATGTTTCGTACGGCCGTGGAGGAAGGCAAGCACCGCCCCCTGGTGTCGGCGCCAATGCTCCAAGTGCGCCCCCCGGGAGGCGAACAGGCGCCCCGTGCCCCGCCGGGCGGACACGACCTAGTGCTCGCGGTACGCGAAGGCCGCCCGCAGGTCCGGCTCGCCGACCGCGCGGACGCCGAGCACGGCGACGGAGGTCAGATACGAACGGTCGTCCTCGGCCCCCGAGGTCCCGCCGGCCGTGCCGGTCCGGCTCCGGCCGCCCGCCCGCCGGGCCAGCGCGCCCAGGAGGCGCTGCCCGGCCGGTGAGGCCCAGCGCGTGTACGGGTGCACCTCGACGCGCGCCATGGCCAGACAGCTCAGCGTGAGCGCGAGGGGCAGGGCGAACCACAGGGCGATCAGGCCGCGCGGCATGTCGGTGCCGGCCGCGGAAGCCGTCGGCATCAGCAGCGCGACCGCGGCCACCGCCGAGACGAACACGGCCGCCAGCCGCACCTGCCGCACCCCTGCCGCCACCGTGGTGCGGGCTCCGTCGGGCACCGCGAGGCCGGCGCTGACGAGCCGGTCGGAGAGGCCGCGCACCGCGTCCGCCGCCGCCGTGGCGGCGCGCACCGGCGCTATACGGGACTGTCCCCCGGGGCCGATGGCCCCGATCACGGAGCGCTCCATCTCGTCGCGCCCGCGCGGGTCCACGACGGTCGCCCAGCCGGTGCGGGCGAGCAGCAGCCGCCGCTGCCGTGCCATCGACACCATGGTCAGATCGGCGACCCGGCCCGGCCCGCCGGACAGGAACGCCGCCTCGTAGAGCGTCAGGTCGTGTCCCTGACCCGCGTCCGCGTCGACGGCCGCGGCACGTACGGCGGCCAGGCACAGCCGGGTGCACGCGGCGCCGGCCACGGCCCAGGCCAGAAGCAGCAGAAGGACCCAGAACATGCCACGTTTCTATGCCGGGTGCACCGGAAGACGCCATGCCTTGTTCACCATCCGGACCGAGCGTCGTGGGTGTGTGACGTTCCGCTCGGTTCAGGTGCCGGCGGGCGCCGGACTCGCCGCGGCGGGCGGCAGCGTGTACGTCGGCGACGGCGTCACCGGCACGACGGTCCCGGGGCCGGCCGCGGGGGCGGAGGCGCCTGCCGCGGGGGCGGAGGTGCCGGTCGCCGCCATGTCCCGGGCCAGGGCGTCGAAGTCGACGAACCCGGTGGCCTCCAGGATCTTGATGTGGTCCAGGACGGTCGTGTTGGCGTCGTCGGCGAGTTCGCGCACCAGGGAGTTCTGGGTGACGGCCCGCACCTGCGCGACGACGGAGAACACGCGGCCGTGCGCGAGCCGCAGCGTGTTGGCGAACGTCCGGTCGTAGTCCATGCCCTGAGCCGCGTTCAGCTCCGCCAGCCAGTCCTTCTGCTGGTCGTTGGGCTCGTTCGGCAGGGAGACCCCCAGCTTCGCCGCCACCTCGCGCACCCGCTCGTCGAGGAAGGTGTGCCCCTCGACGAGGTGCTGCCCCGCCGTCCGCACGGCCACGGTGGTGCCCTTCAGCCGCGCCTGCTGCCCGGCGGGCAGCTCCCACAGCCCGGCCAGCCGGACCTTCGTGAGGAACTCCTGGTCGAGTGCGGACAGCGGTCCGTACTGCGTCGCCACGGTCTGGGCGTTCAGTACGTCGGCGCCGGTCCCCGACTGGTTCTCGTACGACCAGACCGGGAAGATCAGCGCCGCGAGGGTCGCCGCCAGACCCGTGACGATGATTCCGGTGCCGCTGAATATGCCTCTGCCCTTGACGGGGGGTCGCGGTCGCATGGTGCCTCCTGCTCACGGCACCGCTCGCCTGTGCGCTGCGGGTGCGGTTGCGGAAAGGCATATTACTGCCCAGGCAACCTCGAGTTCCCTGCCGGGGCCGCGGGCGGGCGGAGGGCTACCGCCGGATCAGCGCCCTGCCGATCCGGCCCACCCGGGCCAGCGGCGACCGCGCCCTCGGCGCCGGCCCCGACCGGTCCAGCCACCAGGTGCGCAGCTCCCGCCTCGCCCGTCCCTCCTCCAGCCGCCCGTCGAGCAGCACCTGCTCCGCGAAGTCCAGGGCGTCCTGCCGGTAGCCCCCGCGCATCGGACGGCCCTGGGCGTACGCGAGGAACGCCGGACGGTATCCGTCGCCGAGGATGACCGGCAGCTCCGGCGCCACCTTGGCCACCACACCGGCCCGCTTCGCCGCCAGCGCCCGCGCCTGCACGCCGAGCCGCACCCGGTCGAACCCCTCCGGCACCGGTGTCCCCGCGACCAGCGCGGACAGCAGCGCCGCCTGGGCGACACCGAGCCGCTCCCGGACGGCCCCGTCGACGGCGTCCTCCTCCGCGCCCGGGCCGGCCTGCACCGGCTCCGCCGACGGCGCCGGCTCCGCCACCTCCGCGGCCGGGCGGACCGGCAGTGGTCCCGCCGCGTCCGCCGTCCCCTCCGCGTCCCGGTGGAGCCGCGCGTGCCGTGCCGCCGACGCGTCCTGGCCGAGCCGTACCAGTTCCCGCTTCACCGCGCTCCGCTCCCCGTCCCGCACGGCCTCCCGGATCGCACCCAACTCCCGCTCCAGCTCGGTTGGTTCGGGGAAGTTCTCGTCGCGCTCCAGCAGCACACCGGGCGGCGAGACCCGGGACGCGAGGTCGGTCAGGACGTCGAGGACCGGACGCGGGACGGGGTGGGCGTGGCTGTCGTGCCAGACGCCGTCCCGTTCGAAGCCCCCCGCGACATGGACGTAGGCGATGGCCTCCAGGGGCAGTTCCGCGAGCGCCTTGGCGGGGTCCTCACCGCGGTTGACGTGGTTGGTGTGCAGGTTCGCCACGTCGATGAGCAGCCGTACGCCCGTCCGGTCGGCCAGCTCGTACAGGAACTGCCCCTCCGTCAGTTCCTCGCCCGGCCAGGCGATGAGCGCGGCGATGTTCTCGACGGCGAGCGGCACGGGCAGCGCCGCCTGCGCGATGCGCACGTTCTCGCAGAGCACGTCCAGGGCGTCCCGGGTGCGCGGCACCGGCAGCAGGTGCCCGGCCTCCAGACTCGGGCTGGCGGTCAGCGGGCCGCCCGCGCGGACGAACGCGATGTGCTCGGTGACCAGCGGCGAGCCCAGCGCCTCGGCACGCTCGGCGAGCGCGGTCAGCCGCCCCTCGTCCGGCCGCTCGGCACCTCCCAGCCCCAGCGAGACCCCGTGCGGGACGACGGTGACCCCCCGCTCGCGCAGCCGCCCCAGCGACTCCGGGAGGTGTCCGGGGCAGGTGTTCTCCGCCACGACCTCCACCCAGTCGATGCCCGGCATCCGCTCCACGGCGTCCGCGATCTCCGGCCGCCAGCCGATCCCCGTCCCCAGTCGCGTCATCGTCACCGTCTCCTTCGGTCCCCCCGGTGGTGACGGGGGTATGACCCCGCCGTCGCGCGCCGAACCGCCCGGGACGCACCTTCAGAGCAACATTTGAGGTTCGGCGCGGCGGGAGCCTCAGCGCAGGGCGGGATGGTCGGCGACGACCGTGCAGCTGCCCGGCGCGATCTCGGTGAATCCCGCGTCACGCACCAGCGGCAGCCCGCTCGCCGTCAGCTCCGGCCACCGCTCGGCCCCGGCGGTCCGCACGGCGAGCGGGAATCCGGCCTCGCGCCAGGCGTTCCGCTCCTTCTCGGATAGCTCCCACCAGGCGAGCTGGACGCCGTGCCCGGCCTGGGCCATGGCCTTGCCGGCGGACATCCCGAGCTCCGGGTTCAGCCAGATGACCGGGGCCGAGGGGCCGGCGGCGGGCGGCGGCTCCGGGTCGTCGAGGTCGGTCCCGGAGACCTGGAGCTTCGCCAGCTCCCTGGGCCAGCCGTCCAGGGGCACGGGCGGGAACACCCGCACCTCGGCCGTCCCGCAAGTGACGGTGATGCCGGGCAGCGCCTCGGCCCGCCGCCACTCGGCTCCCCGGGCCCGCCGCACCACCTTGCGTATCCGGGCGTCCTGCCAGTCCCGCATCGCCTGCGCCCACTCCCCGTCCCCGAGGGACCGCTCGTCGCTCAGCATGACGAGCACCGCCCGGGCGGCGGCCTCCAGCGCGTCGGTACGAGCGGGCGGCGCCGTCTTCTCGATGCGCACGACGAGGGGCAGCACGAACTGCGGCGCGCGGTCGCGGGCACTCGGCTCGGCCCGGAAGGGACTGTCACCGGGGGACTTATGAACAGGGCTCACACCGGCCCACCCTAAAGGGCGCGGGGGCTGTGCCGATGTGCGGCTCCGCCCGGGGATCAGCCCACCGCTGCTCCCGCTCGCCGCCGCGGCCGTCCTCACCGCGGCGGCGATCGCCGCGGCCTGCGCGCTCACCTCCCGCAGATCACCCTGAACAAGCGGTCCGCTGTGCCTCCTGCCTCCCCCACTCTCGGCTTCGCCCGAGCGGGGGGACCCCCGTCGCACTGGGCGGCCCGTCGGCCTGCGGCGGCTTCGCCGGGCCGATCAGGCAGCAGGAGTCCTCGCCCATACCTCCAGCGTACGAGCCCTACGGCCGCCCCCGCGCCGCCCCGATCAGCTCCGACACCTTCACGAACCGGTAGCCGCGCCGGCGCAGCTCGGGCACGATCGTGCGCACCGCACGCTCGGTCGCCGGGGCGGCGCTGCGGGTGCAGTGCATGACGACCACGGACCCCGGCCGCACCCCGTCCAGCACCTCGCGGGCCACCGCGTCCGCGTCCGTCGCGAACGCGTCCCCGCTCACCACGTCCCACTGCACCGCGGTCACGCCGGTGCCGCTCACCGCCCGCAGCGCCCGCCGGTCGTAACAGCCACCGGGGAAGCGGAAGTACGGCATCGCGTCCGGCACCCCCGCCTCGCGGAACGCCGTGTACGCCCGCTCCACGTCCGCCCGCATCCGGTCGGCGGCGACGGTCGGCAGGCCGTAGCAGTCGTCGGTGAAGGCGTAGTGGCTGTAGGAGTGGTTGGCGACCTCGAAGAGCGGGTCCCGCCCGAGGGAACGGGCCTGGTCCGGGTACTCCTCGGCCCATCGCCCCGTCATGAACACGGTGGCCGGCACCTTCAGCGTCCGCAGGGCCGCGATCAGCCCCGGATTGTCGAAGTGCTCCCCGGCCGCCGCCCGCGGCCCCTGGTCGGCGGTCATGTCGGCGTCGAAGGTCAGGGCGACGGTTTTGCCGAGGGTGCGGGGACCGTTCCGGAACACGGGGGTGAGACCGGCCGGTCCCGGCGCCAGGGTCGGCGGCCGGGAAGGCGCCGCGGAGGGCGACGGCGAGGCCGGGGCGGGTGCCGCCGGGCGGGCGGCCGGGGGTGCCGGGGGTGCCGGGGGTGCCGGGGAGGTGCCGCAGGCGGTGAGAGCGGCACCGAGGGCCCCCACGGCGGCCAGACGACGTACGGGAGTGATCACCGTATGACGGTAGGAGAGGCCAAGCTGTAAGTAGGACCATATGACTCAGCCTCTCCGGTGGCGTCACCCGCCCGGCCGCTACCTCCGCCAGGGCCCCGTCACCGCGAAGGTCGTCCCCGGTGTGTAGCAGTTGACGTACATCGTCCCGCCGTCCGGGGAGAAGGTGACGCCCGCGAACTCGCCCCACTCGGGCTGGTCCGGGGTGCCGATGTTCTGGCGGCCCCGCGCCATCGGGTAGACCTCGCCGCTCCTCGTCACGCCGAAGACGTGCTGGGCGCCGTTGCCGTCCTCGCAGACCATCAGGCCGCCGCTGGGCGCCAGGCAGATGTTGTCGGGGGACTCGCCGGGGAGCTGGACGTCCGTGTCGGGACCGAAGACGATCACCAGGGTGAGCCGGCGGCGCGCGGGGTCGTAGCGCCAGATCTGGCCGAAGTGGTCGGCCGCCGAGCCGTCCGCGCCGCGGGCGAAGGAGGAGACGAAGTACACGCAGCGGCCGCCCCAGTAGCAGCCCTCCAGCTTCTGCGCGTGGGTGATGCCCTTCGGGCCGAAGTCCTGCAGGCGGATGGGGGTTTCGGCGGCCAGCGGGTCCGGGACGTCGACCCACTCGATGCCCTCGAACACCGCCCCGGTCTCCTGGATCGAGGACAGGTCCGGCACCCCGGGGACGCGCATGGCCTGCAGCCGGCCGCCCGCGCGCAGGGAGCCCACCCCGCCCAGCGGCTTCTCCGGCAGGAAGCGGTAGAAGAGGCCGAACGGCTTCAGGAACGCGTCCTCCGTCTCGTAGACGACCCCGAGGTGCGGGTCGACGGCGATCGCCTCGTGCTGGAAGCGGCCCATCGCGGTCAGCGGGACGGCTCCCGTGCGGCGCGGATCGGAGGGGTGGACCTCGAAGATGAAGCCGTGGTCCTTGGTGTACCCGTTGGTGCCGGCCTTGTCCTCGGTCTCCTCGCAGGTCAGCCAGGTGTGCCAGGGGGTGGGCCCGCCCGAGCAGTTGACGGCCGTGCCGGCGATCGCGACCCGCTCCGACAGCACCCTGCCCCGGGAGTCCAGGGTCAGGGCCGTACAGCCGCCCTTGCCGGCCGGGTCGTACGTCAGACCCTCGACGGTCGGGACCGGGTACTTCGCGGTGGGGCGGTTCTCGTGGTTGCGGACCAGGTGGACGCGGTGGTGGGGCCCGGGCAGGGCGGTCATGCCGTCGTGGTTGGAGGGGACCGGGCCCTCGCCGGAGCGCAGCGGGTCGCCCTCGCGGGACAGGACGCGGTAGCGGAAGCCCTTGGGGAGGTCGAGGAGACCGTCCGGGTCGGGGACGAGCGGGCCGTAGCCGGCGTGGCCGAGGTTCTGTGCGGCGGCGGTGCCCGCGAAGAGGTCGGAGAGGGCGCCGGTGAACGCGATACCCGCTCCCAAGGCACCGGTACGGGCGAGGATCTGACGTCGAGTCGCTGACGAGCTGGACATGCGGAAACCTTCCTGCTGGCGGACAGGAACTGTGATCCCGCTGTGTCTATCACCCCGCGCCCGCCCCGGGAACCACGCCTGTACCACGTGTCACGGCTCGGCGTCGGAGGCCGTCGGGGGCGCAGGGAAGGCCGGGGGAGACCCGTCGACGGCCGGAGGAGGCGCATCGACGGCCGGAGGAGCGACCTCCGGGGCCTCCCTGGCCTCCCTGGCCTCCCGGGTCTCCCTGGCCTCCCTGTTCTCCCGGGTCTCCCGGGTCTCCCGGGTCTCCGAGGAAGCCTCCAGGGAGGCCGGTGCCGGCTGGGCGCCCTTCTCCAGGAAGCGCAGCAGCTCCACCGGGATGGGCAGCACCAGCGTGGAGTTCTTCTCCGCCGCCACCGCCATCACCGTCTGCAGCAGCCGCAGCTGGAGCGCCGAGGGCGTGTCGGCCATCTGCTGCGCCGCCTCGGCCAGCTTCTTCGAGGCCTGGAACTCGGCGTCCGCGTTGATGATCCGGGCGCGGCGCTCACGGTCGGCCTCGGCCTGGCGGGCCATGGACCGCTTCATGGTGTCCGGCAGGGACACGTCCTTGATCTCGACCCGGTCGATCTGCACCCCCCAGCCCACGGCCGGGCTGTCGATCATCAGCTCCAGGCCCTCGTTGAGCTTCTCGCGGTTGGACAGCAGGTCGTCCAGCTCGCTCTTGCCGATGATCGAGCGCAGCGAGGTCTGCGCCATCTGGGAGACGGCGAAGCGGTAGTCCTCGACGTTGATGACGGCGGCCGCCGCGTCCACGACCCGGAAGTAGACCACCGCGTCGACCCGCACCGTCACGTTGTCGCGGGTGATGCCCTCCTGCGCCGGAACGGGCATGGTCACGATCTGCATGTTGACCTTGCGCAGCCGGTCCACGGCCGGGATCACCAAGGTGAACCCCGGTGCGCGCACCTCCCCGCGCAGCCTGCCGAGCCTGAGGACCACCCCGCGCTCGTACTGCTTGACCACCCGCGCGGCCGCCCCGAGATACACGATGCCCGCGGCGCCCGCCGCCAGGGCCACGCCCAGCAGCTCCTGGAGCATGACGACCTCCTCGGCAAGAGGGCCGATCCGTCTGCTCCTGCAACGATATGCCCGCCGTCCGGCCCGGGCCATGCTCCGGGCCGGACGGCGGGCGCCGCGGCGGTGCGGGCGGTTCCGCCGTGCTCAGACCGCCGTGGCCCGTACCGGCTCGGTGACCCGCACCGGTTCGGTGCCGGCCGCGCTGTGCTGCTGGGCCCAGGTCTCCAGGGCCGTGCGGCAGGCGTGGTCGAGGTGGTGCAGGCCGGTGAGGTTCAGCTCGACCGGGCGGTCCTGCGGCAGGGCCTCCAGGCTGTCGAGGATCTTCGGCAGCTTCAGGAAGGTCGCGTTGCCCGACAGGTACGCCTGGATCGGGCCCGCACCCTTGTCGACGACCTCCAGCCGGATGTGCGAGGCCTCCCACGCCGTCTTCACCACGGCCAGCGCGAGACCGATGAGGACGCCCTCGAACATGCTGACCGTGACGATCGACACGGCCGTGACCACGAGGATCAGCGCCTCGCCGCGGTGCTCGCGCCACAGGGCGGCGAGCGCGCGGACCGGGACCAGCTTGGCACCGGCGTGGACCAGGACGCCGGCGAGCGCCGGGAGGGGGATGTAGGCCAGTGCGTCCGGGAGCAGTGCCGCGAACAGCAGCAGCCACACGCCGTGCAGCACCCGGGACGCCTTCGTCCGGGCACCCGCCTGGACGTTGGCCGCGCTGCGCACGATCACCGCGGTCATCGGCAGCGCGCCGAGCACACCGCACAGGGCGTTGCCCGCGCCCTGCGCGACCAGTTCCCTGTCGTACTCGGTGCGCGGACCGTCGTGCAGCCGGTCCACGGCCGCCGCGCTGAACAGCGACTCGGCGGACGCGATCAGCGTGAACGCGACGATCGTGCCGAGCAGGCCGATGTCCGCCAGCTCGCCGAAGGCGGACGGTGACGGCGGCTGGATCGAGCCCAGCAGGCCCCGCACCTCCACGGTCGCCACCGGCAGGTTCAGCACCAGCGCGGCCAGCGTCGCGAGGCCCACCGCGGCGAGCGGGCCGGGCACGACGCGCACCTTCGCCGGCATCCGCCTCCACAGCACGAGCACGGCGACGGTGCCGGCGCCGAGGGCGAGCGAGGCCGACGCGGCGGTGTTCCCGGCCGCGTCCACGAGCGCCCCGGGCAGCCCGGCGATCTTCTCCGGGCCGGTGTCCGGCGCCTTGGCGCCGACCACCGAGTACAGCTGTCCGGCGATCAGCACCAGGCCGATGCCGGCGAGCATGCCCTCGACCACGGAGACCGAGATGGCCCGGAAGTAGCGGCCCAGCTTCAGGGTGCCCATGGCGATCTGCAGGGCGCCCGTGGCGAGCACGATCACTCCGAGGGCGGGCAGGCCGAACTCCTGCACCGCCTCGAAGACCAGCACGGTCAGACCGGCCGCGGGACCGGACACCTGCAGGGAGCTGCCCCGCATCAGACCGGTGACGATGCCGCCGACGATGCCGGTGACGAGCCCGAGCTCGGCCGGCACGCCGGAGGCCACGGCCACGCCCACGCACAGCGGGAGCGCGACCAGGAAGACGACGAGTGACGCGGCGAAGTCCTGCCGCAGATGGGGGAACCTGGCTATTCGGCCGGTGTTCCGGCCGGACGTGTCGTTCATCGCGGCGCTCACAGGGCCTCGAAGCCGTCCGTGTCCACGCGGTGTTCGAGCACCGCTCCGGTGTGGACCTCGTAGTACCAGCCGCGCACCCGCAGCCGGCCGTCCGCGAGCCGCTTCTCCACGCAGGGGTAGGAGCGCAGCCGCAGCAGCTGGGCGAGGACGTGGTGCTGGACCGCGGCGGCGACCGTCGGGTCGTTCGGGTCGGCGGCTCCCGGCTCGTCCGCGGCGTGCGCGAGCCAGTCGCGTACGGCGGGAACGGCGTCGAGGTCGTCGCCGCGCACCAGCGCGCCCACGGCACCGCAGTGCGAGTGGCCGCAGACGACGACGTCCTGGACGCCGAGAACCTCCACCGCGTACTCGATGGTGGCGGCCTCGCCGGTGGGACGCTCGGAGCCGTACGGCGGCACGATGTTGCCCGCGGTGCGCAGCTCGAAGAGCTCGCCGGGCCGGGCGCCCGTGATCAGGGCGGGGACGACCCGCGAGTCGGAGCAGGTGATGAACAGGACCTGCGGGGACTGGCCTTCGGCCAGCCTGGCGAACTCCTCAGGGCGCTGTCCGAACGTACGGGCGTTGTCGATGAGGGGCTGCATGATGTCGTGACTCCTCCTGGCGCGCTGTGGGGGCGCGTCGGACGTGCAGGAAAACAGGACAGGTGGGGGAACTGCTGTTCTGCTCCGTGCTCTCAGCAGCGGAAGACCTGAAGTGCCGCCGGAGAGTGGGCCGTCGACGATCTCGACGAGCGGTGATGGGGGTCGGCGGGCCGCACGGGTTCGTGCACGGCGGCCGGATCCAGTGCCAGCAGCGCGCGCTCGGGCTCCTGGGGGCCCGAGGCCGCGCCGGCGGTGGCGCGGTGGCGGTCGCGGGAGCGCAGGGGGTCCGTCGGCCCCCCGGTGCGGCCGCAGTCGCGGACCGTGACGTACTCGTCGCGCAGCGGCGTGCCGGAGGGTTTGATTCCGGTCTTGGTCTTGGCCTCCACCTGACGCACGGTGTGCGCGTGTGCGAAGGAAGACGTGGGTGCGAAGAACGGGAGGGCGAGCAGGACGGCGGCGAGGAGGGCGAGAGCGGTCCGGGCCGTCGCACCTCGGAACATGTGCCCCCCTCCCGGCGGTACCCGCCTCTAGTCCAGACCAACGGTTGGTCAATGGCTGGTCAAGAAACACGTTAACCCTGCGAAGTTGTTTGCAGGGTTAACTCGGCGTTTCGAGAAGAAGTGCGCCTCAAAAGCGAGGGGTATGTGGCGCGAACCGACTCTTGACCGGGAGGGGGGGAGATCCTTTACCGGGGCTCGACGAGCCGCCTGGCGTCCCGGGCCAGCGCGGTGAGACGGGAGATCGCCCGGAAGTACTTCTTGCGGTAGCCGCCGTTCAGCATCTCCTCGCTGAACAACTGGTCGAAGGGGAGCCCGGAGGCCAGCACCGGGACCTCGCGGTCGTAGAGCCGGTCGGCCAGCACGACGAGCCTGAGCGCCGTCGACTGGTCGGGAATCGGCCGTACCTCCGTGAGACACACCGCCTTCAGGCCATCGGTGAGCGCTCCGTAACGGCTGGGGTGGACCTTGGCGAGGTGCTCCAGCAGGTGCGGGAAGTCGTCGAGCGAGGCGCCCGGGGTGGCGTACGCCGTCTTGGTCACCTGTTCGTCGGAGTACGGCGCCGGCGCCTGCGGCAGACCGCGGTGGCGGTAGTCCTCGCCGTCGATGCGCAGCGTGCGGAAGTGCGCCGACAGCCCCTGGATCTCGCGCAGGAAGTCGGCGGCCGCGAACCGGCCCTCGCCCAGCTTGCCGGGCAGGGTGTTGGAGGTGGCCGCGAGCGCCACGCCCGCGTCGACCAGCTTCCCGAGCAGGGTCGAGACGAGCACGGTGTCGCCCGGGTCGTCCAGCTCGAACTCGTCGATGCACAGCAGCCGGTGGCCGGAGAGCGTCTGGACCGTCTTCTGGAAGCCCAGGGCGCCGACCAGGTTGGTCAGCTCGACGAACGTGCCGAACGCCTTCAGCGCGGGCTCGGCCGGGGTGGCGTGCCACAGGGACGCGAGCAGATGGGTCTTGCCGACGCCGTAGCCGCCGTCGAGGTAGACCCCGCGCGGGCCGGCCGGCGCCTTGGCCGCCCTGGCCCTCCCGAAGCCGAAGAAGCCCCGTTTGCCGCCGCCGACCGCGTGCGCCCCGCCGAGACCGCCCGCGAAGCCCTCCAGGACGCCGACCGCCTCGGTCTGGCTCGGCTGGTTCGGGTCCGGGAGGTAGGTGCTGAAGCGCACCGAGTCGAAGCGCGGCGGCGGCACCATCTCGGCGACCAGCCGGTCCGCGGGGACGTACGGCTCACGGGCGCACAGGGACAGGGGGGCCGCGTCGGCTATCTCGTCGACAGGGGCGGCTGGGATGGAGGACGACACGGTTCCCCATGCTAATCCGCGTGCCAGACTGCGAGGCATGCGACGGCTGTTCCCTGTGACCGACCAGACACCCGCCACGGCCCCCGGCGACCGGGAGTGGAGCCTCGACGAGCTCGCCGACGCCTACGCCTACCCCGAGCCCCCGCCCGGGGAGCCGCGGCCCTGGCTGCGGGCCAACATGGTGTCCACGCTCGACGGCGCCGCCCAGCACGAGGGCCGCTCCCAGCCCATCTCCACCGCCACCGACATGCGGATCTTCGGCACGCTGCGAGGGCTCGCGGACGTGGTGGTCGTGGGCGCGGAAACGGTACGCCAGGAGGGGTACCGGCCGGCCCGCGCGCGGGAGGACTTCGCCGCGCGGCGGGAGGCGGCCGGACAGGGGCCCGCGCCCGCGATCGCGGTGGTCACCGCCGCCCTGGACCTCGACTTCTCGCTCCCGCTGTTCACCTCGCCGCTGGTGCCGACGCTGCTGCTGACCGGTGCCGCGGCCGCCCCCGACCGGGTGGCCGCCGCGGAGAAGGCGGGCGCGCGGGTGGTGATCGCCGGTGACGGCATGGGCGTGGAGCCCGCGCGGGCCGTACGGGCGCTCGCCGAGCTGGGGCACACCCGGCTGCTGACCGAGGGCGGACCCCGGTTGCTGGGCCAGTTCGTCGCGGCGGGGGTGCTGGACGAACTCTGTCTGACCGTCTCGCCGCTGCTCACCGCGGGGGACGCGCAGCGGATCGCGGGCGGCCCCCAGGTCGCGGTGCCGCAGCGGTTCGCGCTGGTGTCCCTGCTGGAGGAGAACGGTTTCCTCTTCAGCAGGTACGGCAGGGTCTGAAACGGCCCCGTGGGGTTAGGTGTGCAGGTGCGACACCCCAGGGCCCCGAAACGGCGGAATCTGCCGTTCCGGTTAGCCCCGGGTGGGCAGACTAGGACTCGCAGTTCCCGTGCCGGCACGGGCAAGGATGGCTTCCGCAGGAGAATGGGGCTCTGGTGTTCACAAGCGTTTTGATGATCGAGAAGGCCCTGACGTCCGCCGACGTGGAGTTCGTCACGACCCTGCACGGGGACGAGGCGGTCTCCTTCCACGTCCTGCTCCAGCCGCGCGGCGACCAGGCCGACCGGCTGCTGCGGGCCATCGACGACGTGGCCCTCGGAGAGCTGGACGAGGCGGCGCGCGAACGCGAGACGCCGGAGGGGGAGGAGGCCAAGGGGTTCGGGGAGAGAGCCCTGGAGGTCTCCCTGCAGGCGCTGCACGCGGCCGGCAGCGAGGCGCGGGGACGGCTGGTCGAGGACCATCCGCTGGACGCGCTGAAGACGCTCGTGGCGGAGGTGGACGCGGACGAGGTGATCGTCCTGACCGATCCGCACTACGTGGAGGAGTTCTTCCACCGGGACTGGGCGTCGCGGGCACGGCACAAGGTGGGCGTGCCGGTGCTGAAGCTGTTCTCGCACAGCAAGGCGTGAGGCGTTCCGTGCGCGCGGGGCGTGTGCCATAGGGTTCGGGATGACCGACCACGTCCGCCGTACCACCCAGGAGACACACATGGCACCCGGCCTCCCTACCGCCATGGACCGACCGCACTTCATCGGCATCGGCGGCGCCGGGATGTCGGGGATCGCGAAGATCCTCGCCCAGCGCGGGGCGAAGGTGGCGGGCAGTGACGCGAAGGAGTCGGAGACCGCCGCTGCGCTGCGGGCGCTCGGGGTCACCGTGCACATCGGGCACGCGGCGGAGCATCTCGCAGGCGACGCGAGCTGTGTCGTCGTGTCGTCGGCGATCCGCGAGGACAACCCGGAGCTGGCCCGCGCGGCGGAGCTGGGGATTCCGGTGGTGCACCGGTCGGACGCCCTCGCCGCGCTGATGGAGGGGCTGCGGCCGATCGCGGTCGCCGGCACCCACGGCAAGACCACCACCACGTCGATGCTGGCCGTCTCGCTCTCCGAGCTCGGCCTGAACCCCTCCTACGCCATCGGCGGCGACCTGGACGCCCCCGGCTCCAACGCGCTGCACGGCGACGGCGAGATCTTCGTCGCCGAGGCCGACGAATCGGACCGCAGTTTCCACAAGTACGCCCCCGAGGTCGCGATCGTCCTCAACGTGGAGCTCGACCACCACGCCAACTACGCCTCGATGGACGAGATCTACGAGTCCTTCGAGACCTTCGCCGGGAAGATCGTGCCCGGCGGCACGCTGGTGATCTCCGCGGACCAGGAGGGCGCCCGCGAGCTGACCCGGCGGGTCGAGGGCGTGAACGTGGTGACGTACGGGGAGGCCGAGGACGCCGACGTACGCGTCCTGTCGGTCGTACCGCAGGGCCTGAAGAGCCTGGTGACCGTGGTGCTGGACGGGCGGGAGCTCGCCTTCACCGTCTCCGTGCCGGGCCGGCACTACGCGCTCAACGCCGTCGCCGCGCTGACCGCCGGCGTGGCCCTGGGCATCCCGGCCGGCGAACTGGCCCCCGCCCTGGCCGCGTACACCGGGGTCAAGCGCCGCCTCCAGCTCAAGGGCGAGGCCGCGGGCGTCCAGGTCATCGACTCCTACGCCCACCACCCCACCGAGATGACCGCCGACCTGGAGGCGATGCGCGCCGCCGCCGGTGACGCCCGCATCCTCGTCGTCTTCCAGCCGCACCTGTTCTCCCGGACGCAGGAGCTCGGCAAGGAGATGGGCCGGGCCCTGGCCCTGGCCGACGCCTCCGTGGTCCTGGACATCTACCCGGCCCGCGAGGACCCGGTCCCGGGCGTCACGAGCGCACTGATCATCGACGCGGCCCGCGCGGCGGGCGCCGACGTGACGGCCGTGCACGACAAGGGCGAGGTGCCCGGGACCGTGGCGGGAATGGCGAAGCCCGGTGATCTCGTTCTCACCATGGGCGCGGGCGACGTGACCGACCTGGGCCCGCGCATTCTGGACCGTCTTTCGCAGTGAGGGGCTGAGGATCGTGTCGTACGACGTCGAGAAGCCGGACGAGCAGTGGCGGGCGGAGCTCACTCCGGCCGAGTACGCCGTGCTGCGCCAGGCCGCGACGGAGCCCGCCTTCACCGGTGAGTACACCGACACGAAGACCACGGGCGTCTACTCCTGCCGGGCCTGCGGCGCCGAACTGTTCACCTCCGCGACCAAGTTCGACTCGCACTGCGGCTGGCCGTCCTTCTACGACCCGAAGGACACCGACGCGGTCGAGCTGATCGAGGACCGGTCGCACGGGATGGTGCGCACCGAGGTGCGGTGCGCCCGCTGCGGATCCCACCTCGGTCACGTCTTCGCCGGGGAGGGGTATCCGACCCCGACCGACCAGCGGTACTGCATCAACAGCATCTCGCTGCGGCTGGCGGCCGACGAGGGCTGACCCGCCGGCCGGCCGGTCTCACAGCCGTCCGCGCCGCACCAGCGCGGACCAGCACAGCGGGAGGTCCAGGGCCCTCCCCACGCCGGCCCTCAGCGCGCGCCGCCGCCCGGTGCGAGCGGCAGGGTCACGAGGAACGCGGTCGTGCCCGGCTCCTCGCCCAGCTCCAGCCTGCCGCCGTGCGCCCGCACCAGGGAGCGGGCCACGGCGAGGCCGAGGCCGCTGCCGCCCCGGTCGCGGCTGCGGGCCTTGTCGACGCGGTAGAAGCGGTCGAAGACCCGGGCCCGGTCGCCGGGCGGGATGCCGGGGCCCTTGTCGGCGACCCGGACGAGCGCCGAGGAAGCCGTGACCGACACCTCGACCGTCACCGGCGTGCCGGCCGGGGTGTGCACGGCCGCGTTGGTCAGGAGGTTGTCCAGCACCTGGCGGATGCGGTGCGGGTCCATGCACAGCCGTACGGCCGCCGGGCCCGTGACCACCGTCAGGGGGTGGCCGGGGCGGCCGGCGCGGAACGCGTCGGCCGCCTGCCCCACCAGCTCCACCAGGTCGGCGTCCTCCCTCCGCAGCGGGGTCTCCACCTCCGCCGCGTCCAGCCGGGCGAGCAGCAGCAGATCGTCGAGGAGGACGCCCATCCGGGCGGCCTCGGCCCGCAGCCGGGCCAGATGCCTGTCGCGCTCCTCGGGGGCGTTCGCGGCCGCGTACTGGAAGAGATCCGCGTAACCGCGCACCGACATCAGCGGGGTGCGCAGTTCGTGCGAGGCGTCCGCGACGAAGCGGCGCAGACGCTGCTCGGCCTCGGCGCGCACGGCGAGCGAGTCGTCGATGTGCTCCAGCATCGTGTTGAACGCCGTGCGCAGCTCCTCCACCTCGGGGCCGCCGCCCGCGCGGTCGGCGCGCAGCGGCAGCCGGGACGCCGACTCGGTCAGGTCGTGGGAGGTGATGCCGTGCGCGGTGTACGCCATGTCGCTGAGCGGCTTCAGACCGCGCCGCAGCATGGCCCGCCCGAACACCACCAGGGCCGCCAGCGCGAGCACGAACGTGACGACCTGGATGGTGATCAGGTGCTGCACGGTGTTGTCGATGTCCTCCAGGGGCGCGCCGCTGACCAGGACCACCCCCGGCTCCACCTCGCAGGCGCGCAGCCGGTACACGCCGTCGCCCCTCAGATGGGCGGTGCGCACCACCTCGTGGTCGGCGACGGTCTGCGCCCGGGCCAGGGTGGTGAGGTCGTCGATGTCCTCGGGCACGTCGCCGGGGTCCTCCGGCTCGCGCAGCACGGGCGTGCCGTCGCGTACGTCGTACACGGCGTAGTACCAGCCCCAGTACTTCTTCCCGGTCAGGCTGCCGGAGTCGGCGATGCTCTTGGACTGGGCGACCTGGGCGATCGCGAGCTGCTCGTTGAGCTGGGCCGACAGATAGTCCCGCATGTAGGTGGTCAGCGCCGTGCCGACCACGGCGAAGACCACCAGGGCGAGCGCGCCGAGGCCCAGCGCCAGCCGGGTGCCGAGCCGCATCCCGCGGTACGTGCGCCGCAGCCGGCGGATCACTCGGCCGCCTGCCGGATCACGTATCCGAAGCCCCGTACCGTCTGGATCAGCGGATCGTCGCCCGTCGCGTCCAGCTTGCGGCGCAGCCGGCTGACGACCAGCTCCACGACGTTGGAGCGGCCGCCGAAGCCGTACTCCCACACGTGGTCGAGGATCTGCGCCTTGGTCAGCACGGTCGGCGACTTGCGCATCAGGTAGCGCAGCACCTCGTACTCGGTCGGGGTGAGCGTGAGCAGCTTGCCGGCGCGCCGGACCTCGCGGGTGTCCTCGTCCATCGTCAGGTCCGCGACCCGCAGCACCGAGCGCTGGAATCCGGGCCCGGTGCTGCGCCGCAGCACGGTCCGCAGCCGGGCCATCAGCTCCTCCACCGCGAACGGCTTCACCAGGTAGTCGTCGCCGCCCCGGGTCAGTCCCGCCACCCGGTCGGCGACGCCGTCCCGGGCCGTGAGGAACACCACCGGCACCATGGTCCCGGACTGCCGCAGCCGGTCCAGCACGCCGAAGCCGTCGATGTCGGGCAGCATCAGGTCGAGCACCACGATGTCCGGATGGAACTCGGCGGCGCGGCGCAGCGCCTCCTCACCGGAGTTCGCGGTGACCGCGCTCCAGCCCTCGTAGCGGGCGACCGTCGCCACGAGATCGGCGATCGGCGGGTCGTCGTCCACGACGAGGAGTCGTACTTTTTCCACCCGCTCATACTGCGGTACGCGCCGCACGCCGCGGGACCCGCCCGTCACACGCGCGCCGATCGATAGGCTCTTGAAAGTTGTACGACAGGAAATCGACAGCGCGGCACGGACAAGCTCTGTGTTCCAGGACCCGATCAAGGAGTTTGCGTCCGTGACGACCGTCCAATCGCCTCCCGTACCCCCCACGGCGATACGTCCCAAAGTCGTGGCCCGCACCGGCCTGTACACCGTGCTGGCCGCGAACGCGGCCGTCGTGACCCTCTTCGCCGTCCAGGCGGGCTTCGCCTCCAACGCGCTCGTCGTGATCGGCCGGTTCGCCGGTCTGTACGGCGCGCTGCTGATGGCGTTCCAGCTGCTCCTGGTGGCCCGGCTGCCCTGGCTGGACCGCCGGATCGGCATGGACCGGCTGACCGACTGGCACCGCTGGACCGGCTTCGGCCTGCTGTGGACGCTGGTGGGGCACGTCGTGTTCATCACCTTCGGCTATGCCGAGTCCTCGTCGATGGGCCCGGTCGGCCAGCTCGTCGACCTCGCCGAGACCGTCGAGGGCGTGCTGCGCGCGGCCGTCGCCATGGTGCTGATCCTGGTCGTCGGCGGTGTCTCCGCCCGCTGGGCCCGCCGTCGACTGGCCTACGAGACCTGGCACTTCATCCACCTGTACACCTACGTCGCCGTGGTGCTGGCCTTCACCCACCAGGTCGCGGTCGGTACGACCTTCACCGCGTCGTCCGCCGCGACGGCCTACTGGTACGGCGTGTGGACCGTCGCCCTCGGCTCGGTCGCCCTGGGCCGTCTGGTCCTGCCGCTGTGGCGCAACTGGCGTCACCAGCTGCGCGTCGAGGCCGTCGTCCCCGAGTCGGACAACGTCGTGTCCGTCTACATCACCGGCCGTGACCTGGACCGGCTGCCCGCCCGGGCCGGCCAGTTCTTCCTGTGGCGGTTCCTGACGAAGGACCGCTGGTGGCAGGCGAACCCCTTCTCCCTCTCCGCCGCCCCCGACGGCACCCGGCTGCGCCTGACCGCCAAGGCGGCCGGTGACGGCTCCGCCGGCCTGCGTCACCTCGAGCCCGGCACCCGGGTCTTCGCCGAGGGCCCCTACGGCGCCTTCACCGCGATGCACCGCACCCGTCCCGAGTCCCTGCTCATCGCCGGCGGGGTCGGCGTCACCCCGATCCGGGCGCTGCTGGAGGAGATCCAGGGCCACGCGGTCGTCGTCTACCGGGTGGCCGGCGAACGCGACGCCGTCCTCTACGACGAGCTGCGCGAGCTGGCCGTCGCCAGGGGAGCCGAACTCCACCTGGTCACCGGGCCGGCGGTGCCGGACCGGCTGGCGCCGCGCGAACTCGCCGCGCTGGTACCGGACATCGCGGAGCGGGACGTCTTCCTGTGCGGGCCGCCGCCGATGATGAACGCGGTCCTCGGCAGCCTGCGCGAACTGGACGTGCCCAGGACGCAGATCCACTTCGAGCGCTTCAGCCTGGCGGGATGAGGGAGACGAGGAGAACACCGTGAAGCGAGCCATCCCCGTACTCGTCCTGTCCGTCGCCGGTCTGATCCCGGTCTGGCGCTACGAACCGTCCACCGGGACGTCGTCCTCCTCGTCCGTCGCGGACGCGGCGACGACTCCCTCGACGTCCTCCCCGGGCACCACCTTCACCGGGACGACCGTCACCACCGAGAAGGGTGACGTCCAGGTCCGGATCACCTATGACGGCGACCAGATCACGGCCGTCAGGATGCTCAAGCAGCCGAACCATCCGCAGACGACGGCGGCGGTGCCGAAGCTGATCGCCGAGACGCTGGAGGCGCAGAGCGCGGACATCGACACGGTGTCCGGTGCGACCCTTACGAGTGACGGCTACAAGGAGTCCCTCCAGGCCGCGATCGACGCGAAGGGCTGACATGCACAGGGTGGAGCACGTCATGGGCTTCCCGGTCTCGCTGCGCATCGACGACGAGCGGGTCCCGGAGGGGGCCGTGGACGCCGTCTTCGCGTGGCTGCGGGAGGCCGACGCGCGGTTCAGCCCGTTCAAGGAGGACAGCGAGGTGTCCCGGCTGGACCGGGGCGAGCTGTCCCCCGGCGGGCTGAGCGCCGACCTCGCCGAGGTGCTCGACCTGTGCGAGGAGTACCGGGCCGCCACCGGCGGCGCCTTCGACGTACGGCTGCCGGGGCGGGGCCTCGACCCCTGCGCGGTGGTCAAGGGCTGGTCGGTGCAGCGGGCGGCGGAGCTGCTGACCGGGGCCGGACTGACCCGGTTCTGCCTCAACGCCGGGGGTGACGTGGTCGTCTCCGGCGGCCCCTGGCGGGTGGGGGTGCGGCATCCGGAGTTCGCCGACAAGCTGTGCGCCGTCCTCGACCTCACGGACGCGGCGGTCGCCACCTCCGCCCGGTACGAGCGCGGCGACCACATCCTCGACGGCCGCACCGGCCTGCCCGCGACCGGTCTCGACAGCCTGACCGTCGTCGCCCCGACCCTCACCCTCGCGGACACCGTGGCCACGGCCGCGTTCGCGCTGGGCGCCGAGGGCGTGGAATGGGCGGCCGGGCGGAAGGACTGCGAGGTGTTCGCGGTGATCGAGGGCGGTCGCGTCCTGCGCACCCCGGGATTCCCCACCGCGGGGGAGCGGGCCGCCGCCCGGCCGGTCGGGCAGCAGGGACCACCGTCTTCCTGACGAGGCCGGTGGTACCGAGCCAGGAGCCGAGCAGGGTCTCCCCCGTACGCTGCCGGCCTTGGCACGCGGCCTCTCGCGGTGATCTCCGTGGAACCACGTACCCCGCCCCGGTCGGCCCCCGCGGTCGTGCCGTCGGCCACGGGAGGTCCGGGTCCGAAGCTCTCGACTTCCTCAAGTCGCGCTTGGTGTGCGGTCCGGGCGGGGCATCCCCCAGCCACACAGATCCGCAACGGGAGAGTCGGGGGGCGGGAGAGATGGATTTCCTGATCATCGTGGGGTTCGGGGTGGTCGTGCTGTTCGTGGTCGGGACCCTGAGCGGGGGAGGGTCGTCGTCGCGGCGCCGGCGCCGGCGCAGGGGCGGCTGGGGGGACGGCGGCGGGGGCGGCTGCGGGGACGGCTCGTCCTGCGGGGGCGGCTCCTCCTGCGGGAGCGGTTGCGGGGGCGGCGGCGGAGGCGACTGATCCCCGCGCCCCGCGGACGCCGGCGGGCGGGCCACCGGAAGGGAGTCCGGTGGCCCGCCCGTCCTCACCGGGGGTCAGCCGACGTCGGAGGCGTCCAGGCGGTACAGGCCGCTGTAGTCGGAGACCGCCGTGCCGTTCTTCTTCACCCAGGTCGAGACCTCGGAGTTCGAGGAGCCCTGGCCGCTGTCGCCGATGACGACGTAGTGCAGCTTGCCGGACTTCACCAGGCTCTTGAGCTTGGCGAGGGTCATCGCGTCGTCGGAACCGGACCACCCGCCCATCGAGATGACCGGCTGACCCGACTCCAGGATGATCGAGGAGGCCGTCTGGTCGGTGGCCACGGCCACCAGCCAGGTGGCGCCGTCCTGGTGCTTCTTCAGGTACGTGATCATCGCGGAGGAGACCTGGCTGCCGCCGCCCGTACCGCCACCGGTCCGGCCGCCCTCGGTCCCGGACTCCGTGCCCGCCTCCGTGCCGGACTCGTCCGTGGCCGAGGAGCCGTCGCCGGACGGGGCGCTGCCCGACGGGGGTTGGCCCATGGACTGGCCGCCGGCGCCGCTCGTCGAGCTGCTCGAACCGCCCGGGCCGCCGGGCTGCCGGCCGCCGCCCGTGCCGCCCATCCCGTCGCCGGTGTTCGGGCCGGCCGTCGGGTTGGTGCCGTTGGTGCCGGAGGTCGCCGCCGAGACCGAGTAGGCCGCCGGACCGGCGAGCAGGGCGACGACCGCGGCCAGCGCCGCGACGCCCGTCAGGCGGTGCCGCCTGGTGAAGCGGCCGGCCAGCAGGCCGAGGACGGACACCGCGCCGGCGACGGCCACCACGGCCTCCGCGACCGTGTACAGCGTGCCCGAGCCGGAGACCCGCTGGAGCAGGACGACCGCCCAGAGCGCGCTCGCCGCGATCGCCGCCGGGAGCACCCAGCCCCACGTGGCGGCGGCGCCCTCGCGGAAGGCCTTGTACAGCATGACGCCGCCCGCTCCGGCCAGCGCCGCGACACCGGGGGCCATGGCGGTGACGTAGTACGGGTGGAAGGTGCCCTCGGCGAGGGCGAAGGTCAGGTAGTGCAGGACGAACCAGCCGCCCCACAGCAGCAGGGCCGCCCGCCGGGCGTCCGTGCGAGGGGCGCGGCCGCGCAGGACCAGGCCGGCCACCAGGGCGATCGCCGCGAAGGGGATCAGCCAGGAGATCTGACCGCCCATGATCTCGTTGAACATGCGGTACAGGCCCGCCTCGCCGCCGAAACTCGCGCCGTTGCCGGCCGACCCCGCCGACGAGCTCGCCCCGAAGATCCGGCCGAAGCCGTTGTAGCCGATGACGAGGTCCCAGACCGTGTTGTCGGTGGAGCCGCCGATGTAGGGGCGGGAGGACGCCGGGATCAGGTCGACGACCACCATCCACCAGGCGCTGGAGACGACCAGCGCGACCGTGCCGGCGGCCAGGTTGCGGATCCGGCGGCCGAGTGAGGCGTTCGCGGCCCACAGGTAGACCAGGAAGAAGGCGGGCAGGACGACGTACGCCTGCATCATCTTCGTGTTGAAGGCGAAGCCGATCGCGACGCCCGACCACACCAGCGGCATCGTCCGGCCGGTGCGCACGGCCTTCAGCAGGGCGGCCGCGCCCAGCAGCATCAGGAAGACGAGGACCGGGTCGGGGTTGGTGTCACGGGTGATGGCGACCGTGATGGGGGTCAGGGTGAGGGCGAGCGCGGCGATCGTCGCCGCGACCGCGCCGAAGTCCCGCTTGACCAGGCGGTACAGCAGGGCCACCGAACCCACGCCGACCGCCACCATCGGCAGCAGCAACTGCCAGGTGCCGTAGCCGAAGAGGCGGGCGGACAGGCCCATCACCCAGAGCGCGAAGGGCGGTTTGTCGACGGTGATGAAGCTGCCGGCGTCCAGCGCGCCGAAGAAGAACGCCTTCCAGCTCTTCGTGCCGCTGTAGACGGCCGCGTCGTAGAAGGTGTTGCCGGTGATGGAGGACAGGTTCCAGGCGTACAGGGCGGTGGCGAGGACGAGGACCGCCCAGAGGGCCGGGCGGGCCCAGCGCGGGTCGTCCGGGGCGCCGGTGAACAGGCGCCGGGCGCGGGAGGCGAGGCCGCCGTCGCCGGGCGTGGCCGCCCGGTGGCGGGGTCCGTCCTCCCGGACGGGGGCGGGCGGCGGGGCGAGGGTCGTCATGACGCGTACTCCAGGTGGGTGTTCGCCCCGGCGGGCAGGACGTCGGCGGGGGACGGGGTGCGCGCGGCCGGCACCTGCGGGGTGCTCGTGCGGCGGGGAACCGAGGGGACGCGGGTGCGGCCGGTGAGGGTGGAGCGGAGCATGCGGCTCATGCCCTTGAGGTCGTCGACGGCCGTGCGGACGATGTCGACCCGGCTGTCGGGGTCGTCGGTCCAGTCGACCGGGACCTCGTGGATGCGCAGCCGGTTGCGCTGGGCCAGCACCAGCAGCTCGGTGTCGAAGAACCAGGCGGTGTCCTGGATGTGCGGGGCGAGCGCGCGGAAGACGTCGGTGCGGACCGCCTTGAAGCCGCACTGCGCGTCCGAGAAACGGGCGCCGAGGCCGGCCTTCAGCAGGGCGTTGTAGGAGCGGGAGACGAACTCCCGCTTGGCGCCCCGGACCACGGCCGCCTGCCGGTGCAGCCGGCTGCCGATCGCGAGGTCGCTGTGGCCGGAGAGGAGCGGGGCGACCAGGGGGAGGAAGGCCTCCAGACCGGTGGAGAGGTCCACGTCCATGGAGGCGACGACATCCGCGGCGGACCGGGACCACACGTGCTTCAGGGCGCGGCCCCGGCCCTTCTCCTCCAGCCGCCGGGCGTGGACGTGGGGCAGACGCAGGGTCAGCTCCGTCGCCACGCTCCAGGTGGCGTCCGTGCCGGCGTTGTCCGCGATCGTGATGCGGAACGGGAACGGGAAGGACTCTTCGAGGTGTGCGTGGAGACGGCCGATGCTGTCGGCGAGGACGTGCGCCTCGTTGTACACCGGCACCACGATCTCGACCGACCGGCGCCGGACGCCTCCCGCGTTCGTTGCGTTCATGGCCATGACGATGGAGCCCGCATCTGGGGACCGCCTGAGCCGCTTCTGAGCGCGGAGTGAGAATCAGGGGACTCACAGGTCGCGCACAGCGGGGGCGATCGGGCGACAAAGCGCCGCAACACAAGAGGTCTAGACTCTCCCCGCAACGGTCCGAACGTATGTGGTCGAGAGCGGGCGGGCATGGCCAGACCCGAAGGGCATTCGGCGTTTTGATACGGATAGATTCAGTCACCAAGCGGTACCCGGACGGCACCGTGGCCGTCGACCGGCTTTCCCTGGAGATACCGGACCGCGCGATCACCGTCCTCGTCGGCCCCTCCGGATGCGGCAAGACGACCACCCTGCGGATGATCAACCGGATGGTCGAGCCGAGCGAGGGCACGATCTCGCTCGACGGTCAGGACATCCAGCAGCAGCCCGTCAACACCCTGCGCCGGTCGATGG
This sequence comes from Streptomyces sp. NPDC001381, assembly GCF_042895685.1. Taxonomy (NCBI): domain Bacteria; kingdom Bacillati; phylum Actinomycetota; class Actinomycetes; order Kitasatosporales; family Streptomycetaceae; genus Streptomyces; species Streptomyces sp. NPDC001381. Next base: position 48,187 of record NZ_JBIAWO010000016.1, read on the forward strand.
GTTACGTCATCCAGAACGCCGGACTCTTCCAGCACCGCACGATCGTCGACAACATCGCCACCGTGCCCCGGCTGCTCGGCTGGAGCAAGGACAGGGCACGTGGCCGGGCACGGGAGTTGATGGAGCGCGTCGGGCTCGACGCCTCGCTCGCCAAGCGGTACCCCTACCAGCTCTCCGGCGGCCAGCAGCAGCGCGTCGGCGTGGCCCGGGCGCTCGCCGCCGACCCGCCGGTGCTGCTGATGGACGAGCCGTTCTCCGCCGTCGACCCCGTCGTCCGCAAGGGCCTGCAGGACGAGCTCCTGCGGATCCAGGACGAGTTGGGCAAGACCATCGTCTTCGTCACGCACGACATCGACGAGGCCGTCAAGCTCGGCACCATGGTCGCCGTCCTGCGCACCGGCGGCCGGCTCGCCCAGTTCGCGCCGCCCGCCGAGCTGTTGTCCGACCCCGCCGACGCGTTCGTCGAGGACTTCCTCGGCGCGGACCGCGGCATCCGGCGCCTGTCCTTCTTCTCCGCGGCCGAGCTCGACCTGCTCACCACCCCGATCGTCGCGATCGACGCCACCGCCGAGCAGATCGCCGCCCGCGGCACCGGCGCGCCCTACCTCCTCGTCACCGACCTGGACGGCAGGCCCCTCGGCTGGAGCGAGCCGGGCGAGCTGACCGCCGGGCGGATCGACCCCGTACGACTGCTGCCGTACGGGCGGCCGTTCAGCGCGGGCAAGGACTCGCTGCGGTCCGCCCTCGACTGCGCCGTCCTGTCGCCCACCGGCTGGGCGGTCGCCGTGGACGGCGAGGGCCGCGCCACCGGAGTCGTCTCCCAGGCCGCCGTCGGCGAGGCGATCCGGGGGGCGCACGCCGCCGGTGACCAGGAGCGGCCGGCCGTGCAGAAGGCCGTCCGGTGAACCGCTTCTTCGACATCCCCAGCGACCTCCAGCACGACTGGTTCGGCCTGATCGTGCTGCATCTGCGCGAAGCCCTGCTGCCGGTCCTGGGCGGTCTGCTGCTCGCGCTGCCGCTCGCCCAGCTGTGCGCGCGGCTGCGCTGGCTGTACCCGCCGGTGCTGTGGGTGACGACCGTGCTGTACGCCGTCCCCTCGCTGGCCTTCTTCGTCGTCCTCATCGACTACACCGGGCAGACCGAGCTGACGGTGATGATCCCGCTCACCGTCTACACCCTCGTCGTCCTGGTCCCTGCGATCGTCGACGGCGTCCGCTCGGTGCCGCAGGAGACCCTGGCCGCCGCGACCGCGATGGGCTTCGGACCCGTACGCCGTTACGTCCAGGTCCAGTTGCCGATCGCGACCCCCGCGATCATCGCCGGCCTGCGGGTGGCGACCGTGTCGAGCATCAGCCTGGTCAGCGTCGGCATGCTGATCGGCAACCAGGGCGCCCTCGGCAACCTGCTGCACGACGCGCAGATCTACAACCGGCCCGAACTGGCCTGGAACTCCGTGCTCACCACGGCCGCCCTCGCGGTCCTGGTGGACGCCCTGCTGGTCGGTCTGCGGGTCCTGCTCACCCCGTGGATGCCCGGCGGCGCGGCCGCCGCCCGTACCCGCAAGGAGGCCGCGGCCCGGTGAACGTCCTCAACTTCGTCAGCGCCTTCTTCAGCGACGGCTCCCACTGGCACGGCTACGACGGCATCCCCACCCGGCTGCTCGAACACCTCCGGTACTCCCTGGAGGCACTCGCCCTCGCCGCCCTGATCGGACTGCCGGTCGGCCTGGTCACCGGCCACTACGGCAAGGGCGGCAACACCCTCGCCCTGATCGCCACCGCGGCCCGGGCCCTGCCCACCTTCGGCCTGCTGGTGCTCATCGTCATGATCGCCGGCTTCGGCATGCTGCCCGTGATGATCCCGCTGGTCGTCCTCGCCGTCCCGCCGATCCTGGTCACCACCTACGAGGCGGTGCGCTCCGTGGATCCGTCCCCCGTGGACGCGGCGCGGGGCATCGGGATGGCGGAACCGCGGATCCTGCTCCAGGTGGAACTCCCGGTCGCGCTGCCTGTCATCCTCGGCGGACTGCGCTCGGCGGCCATCCAGATCGTCTCCACGGCCACCATCGCCGCGTACGTCGGACTCGGCGGCCTCGGCCGCTACATCGTCGACGGCCTCTACCAGCACGACTACGAGAAGGTCGTGGGCGGCGCCACCCTCGTCGCCGGCCTGGCCCTCACGACCCTCGGGGCCTTCTGGGCGGTGGGCCGGCTGGCGGTGTCACCGGGGGTGCGGCGCGGCGCCCCGGCGTAGCGGCCCGCGGGCCGGCCACCCGGCTGCCGGGCGGCCGGCCTCCGAGGGCGTGCGGCAGCGCGGCGTCGACCGCGCCTGCCTCACCCCTCCGTGCGCGCCAGGGCCTGTTCCAGGACGACGAGCAGCGCGTCGCGGACCGAGCCGCGCTCGCGGGCGTCGAAGACCAGGACCGGGACGCCCTCGGAGACGTCGAGGGCCCAGCGGACCTCCTCCAGGGAGTGCTCGACCCGCCCGTCGAAGGCGTTCACGGCGACGGCGAACGGGATCTGCTTGTGCTCGAAGTAGTCCACGGCGGCGTAGCAGTCGTCGAGGCGGCGGGTGTCGACGATGACCAGCCCGCCGACCGCGCCCTCCACGATGTCGTCCCACATGAAGCCGAACCGCTCCTGCCCGGGCGTGCCGAACAGGTACAGCTTCAGCGTCGGGTCGATGGTGATGCAGCCGAAGTCCATCGCCACGGTGGTCGTGGTCTTGCGGGGGGTGTGGCTGAGGTCGTCCACCCCCGCCGCCACCTCGGTGATGGCCGCCTCGGTGGTCAGCGGCTCGATCTCGGAGATCGAGCCGACGGCGGTGGTCTTGCCCACGCCGAAGCCGCCCGCGATCACCAGCTTCACCGGCAGCGGCGGCCGTACGGCGGCCTGGCCGTCGGCGGGCCGGACGAGCGGTTCAGTCGGAGTCACGGAGTACCCCCCGGGAGTCGGGGATGGCCCTGAGGCCATCGATAACCCTGCGCAGGACGGATGCGTCGTGGGTGACGCCGGAGTCGGGCACGTGCACCGACAGCTGCCCCGCCGCCCGCAGGTCCTCGGCGAGGACCCGCACCACGTTCAGGTGCAGCCGCAGCCGGGCCGCGATCTCCGCGATGGACTGCGGCTGCCGGCAGGCGGCGACGATGTCGTGCTGTTCGAAGGAGAGCCGGTCGAGCGCGTCGAGCCCTTCGGCGGTGGCCACCAGCTGGGTCTCCACGGGCATCGTCCGGCCGGACGACGCCGCGTCCGCGCCCGCGACCCGGCCGGCGGTGACCAGGAAGGGCCGTACGGCGCTCGCGGGGCCGACGGGAACGCCCTCGCCCCCTCCGGCGCCGCGCGGGATGCGGCCGTCCGCCATCGGTGTTCGCTTCCTCTGTGGTGGCCCGCGGTCAGCGGGTCCGGGTGGCGCCGACGCTGTTCTTCAGCTCCAGGACGAGCTGCGGGCTGAGCGCGGCGCCGGCCCGGTTGGCGAACACGGTCATCTCGTAGGCGATGTTGCCCAGCTTGGCCTCCTTGTCGGTGACCACGCCGAGGACGGCGCCGCTGCCGATCGCGGAGACCAGGACATGGCCGCCCTCCAGGTCGATGATGACCTTGTTCAGGCCGCCCAGGCCGTAGTTGCCGGAGGCGCCGGCGGCCAGGCTGGTGATGCCGGAGACGATCGCCGCCAGCCGCTCGGAGTCGGCGTGCTCGCGCAGCTCCGACACGGCGATCAGCAGCCCGTCGGAGGACACGGCGATGGCGTCCACGACGCCCGCCGTCTCGGTGGCGAAACGGTTGAGCAGCCAGGTGAAGTCGGCTGCGGCGGCCCGCAGATCGGTCGGCGTGGCGTCTCCGGTGGGAGTGTCACCTGTCGACGTGCTCACTGCTCGGCTCCTTCCGGAAGGTGGTTCTGGTGGTGCGGGGGGTTCCGGTGGTCGTCCGGAACCCGTCGGTCGTTCGGGTGGTACGTGTCACCGGGGCGGGGGTGCTCACCCGTGTCGCCGCCGGTGTCGCGGTGGGCGCGTTCCACGGCCGCCTCGAACTCCTCCAGCGCGCTGCGCACCGCGTCCGCGTCGGCGGGCCGCACGGCCCGCCGCGCCGCGGCCTGCGCGGCGGCGTCCGCGGTCGTCCGCAGGGTGGCACCGCGCACCCGCCGCCGCAGAGGCCGGGCGCCGTCGGCGGGGGCAGGGCGCTCCGCTACGCGGGCGGGGGCGCGTTCGGTGAGCGCGGGGTCGGGGGTACGGCTGTGGGTTGCGGGGGTTGCGGGGGTTGCGGGGGTTGCGGGGGTTGCGGGGGTTGCGGGCGCCGTGGCGGGTTCGCCGGGCGCCGGGGTGGCGGCGGTGCCGGTGTCGTGGTGGTGCTCAGCCGCCGTGTTGTGGGCCGTGGGGGCCGTGGCGGGTTCGCCGGGCGCCGGGGCGTCGGGCGTGCCGGTGTCGCTGTGGTGCTCAGCCGCCGTGCTGTGGGCCGTGGCGGGTTCGCCGGGCGCGTGAGTGCCGGCCGTGCCGGTGTCGCCGTGGTGCTCCGTCGTCGTGGCCTCGGGCGGGGTGGTCTCGTCGGCGGGCGGGGGCACGGGCCGTCCGCTCGTGCGGCGGGGGAGGACGGGGGCCGGCGTACGGTCGTGGGTGCCCGCCTCGGGCGTACGCCCGTCGGCGTTCGTTTCCGTGGCCGTGGCGCTCGTCTCCGCCGCCGTGTCCGGCTGCGCGCCGCCGTTCCCGGGCGACGTGTCCGGCTGGGCCCACGACGGCTGTTCGCGGCGGGGGACCCGGCGGGGGAGGGAGACCGCCTCGTCGCCGGTGTCCGGGTCCGCGGCCGGCAGCGCGGACGCGGGGGACGGCCCGGCGGCGGGAGCCGAGGGGGCCGGAAGGGGCTGCGCGGGGCCGCCCGTGGCCAGCGGCGGCACCCCGACGGCGCCGAGCGTGAGCAGCAGCGTGGAGGGGATGCGGATCTCGGCCGTCACACCGCCGCCGGGGGTGCGGGAGAGGGTGACGTCGACGTCCCAGCGGCGGGCCAGCGCGCCGACCACGAACAGGCCGAGCACCTTCGTCGGGACGAGGTCGAGGCGTTCGCGGCGCACCAGACGCGCGTTCTCCTCGGCGAGGCGCTCGGCGCTCATGCCCAGTCCGTGGTCCGAGACGGTGATCGACGCGCCGTCCCGGTCGGAGCCGACCCGCACCTCCACGGGGCTGCCCTCGGGCGAGAACGACACGGCGTTCTCCAGGAGTTCGGCGATCATCAGCGTCAGGTCGCCGACGATGTCGGGCTCCACCATCACCTCGGTGCCGGCGTGCAGCCGCACCCGCTGGTAGCCCTCGATCTGGCCGAGCGCCGCGCGCACGACGTTGGTGAGCTCCGTCGGACCGGAGTCCAGCACGGTCTCGCGGATGCCGGCCAGCAGCATCAGGCTGTCGGCGTTGCGGCGCAGCCGGACCGCGATGTGGTCGATGGAGTAGAGCCGTTCCAGCAGGGCCGGGTCGGTCTCGCCGCGCTCCACCGCGTCGATCAGGGCGAGCTGCCGGGTCGTCAGGTTGGAGACACGGCGCCCGACGTTGCCGAACATCTCGGCGACGTTGCGCCGGCTGAGCACCTGACGCTCCAGCAGCGCCGCCGCGGTCGTCTGCACGTTGTTGAAGGCCTCGGCCAGTTCGCCGATCTCGTCGTCCGCGGTGACCGGCAGTTCGCGCAGCCGCGGTGAACCGCTCTCCTCGGCGTCGTCGTCGGCGACCCGGGCGAGCTCGCGCCCGGCGACGTCGGCGACCTCCTGGGCGGCCCCGGTCAGGGCCAGCACCGGGCGCACCACGGAGCGGCGCACCAGGATCGAGAAGGCGATCCACAGGGCGAAGCAGAGCAGCGCCAGGTTGAGCAGCAGCCCGGCGCGCCACTGGGCGGTGACGGAGGCGTCGTCGGCGCGGTCGGCGATCTGGTCGATGAGCGTGGTGGTGATCTTCAGCCGGGTCTCGGCCTGCGCGCTGTACTCGGGGTACGAGGCGAGGGCGTCCCGGAACGTTCTGCGGATCTCCGCCTGGGTCCCGGCCTGCAGCGCGCTCGGGTCGACGGCCAGTTCGGCGAAGTGCTGACCGATGGAGGCCTGCGAGGTGTTGTGCTCGATGCCGCCGAGCCGTTCGCGCTGCGCCTCGGAGGCGAACCGTCCGAACCGCTCGGCCTGGTAGGTGTACAGCTTGTAGGAGCCGACGGCCCCGGTGAACTCGATGAGCGCGTTGCTGTCGCCGGTGCGCGCGGAGAACACGCCGGTCTCGTAGGCGCCGTGGGCGGCGTCGGCGCGCAGCAGGGAGTCGAGCAGGTTGCCGGTGAAGGTGCTGGCCAGCTTGGTGTCGCGGTCGAGGCCCAGTCCGTCGATGAGGCCGTTGGCGGCGCCGGAGTACGCCGGGTCGATGTTGTCGGCGGGCAGATAGCCCTGCTCGATGGTGGTCCGCAGGCCCGCCAGGCCCTCGACCTCCCTGAGCGCCTGCGCCTCGGTGTCCGGCAGGCGGTCGCCGAAGGCGTCGATCACCTTCTGCACCTGGGCGTCGACGGCGAGCTGCGCCTGCCGGTAGCCGTCGGTGGAGGGCGTACCGCCGTCGAAGGACGCCTGGTGCCGCACCGAGAGCAGGATCGCCTGCTGGTGTTCGTCCTGGAGTTCGGAGACGAGCCGGGCCACCTGGGTGCTGTCCCGCACCAGTTGGGCGGCGTCCTCGGCGCGGTTGGACTCCTGCACCAGGTCGACGAAGAGGTACGTCAGCAGCAGGGCGATCACCGTGAGCGGGATGCCGACGAGCAGGTTGAGCTTGCGCTGGAAGGGCCACCGGTCGGCGAATCCCCGCAGACCCCGGCGCACGGACGACGGTGCCGAAGTTGCCGACCGAGCAGGCGCGTCCACCGGGTTCGTGGACACCAGGCCTCCTTCGAAGGGGTGTTGCGGGCGTGCCGGCGCACGCGTGTGGCCGAATGTGAACGAAAGCGCACGGGCCGGCATCCGAGCGGCCCCCGCACACCGCCGTGGCAGACGCCGACCCCGGCGACGATATCGCTTCTCTGATCGATCGAGCACGTCGCCCTACGTCAAGAATCCATTACGAAGCGCCCCCGAAACGCTGCGGAAGTGCTCTCAAACACTGCACAACTGCCCACGAATCGAATCCAATCGGTAACAGGGCTGCTCTTGACTGATCAAGAAGAGGGTGGATTGGATCAGGCCAGGCTCCATCCTCGTCAGTTCCTCATCGCCCCCCAGAGCTCGGAACGGAACCGTGACTTCCAACGCCCACCGCAGCAGGTCCAGGTCCCTCAGGAACACCGGCGCGGCGGCCGTCGCGTTCGCCGCGACGACGGCCCTGCTGGCGGGATGTTCCTCCTCCGACGACACCTCCGACCCGCTCGCCGGGGACAAGGCGGACAACGGCACCGTCGTCGTCGGCTCCAACAACTTCGCCGAGAGCATCCTCATCGCCGACATCTACGGCGAGGCGCTGAAGGCCAAGGGCATCAAGGTGTCCTACAAGCCCAACATCGGCAGCCGCGAGACCACGTACGGTCTGCTCAAGAACGGCTCCATCACCGTTCTCCCCGAGTACAACGGCTCGCTGCTGGCCTACCTCGACCCGAAGGCGGAGCAGAAGTCCCTCGCGACCGTGAACGCCGCGGTGAAGGCCAAGCTCGACTCCAAGCTGACACTGCTGGAGTCCTCCCCGGCCGAGGACAAGGACTCCGTCACGCTCAACAAGGAGACCGCCGACAAGTACCAGCTCACCTCCGACTCCACCCTCGCCGACCTCAAGGACGTCGCGCCCGAGCTGGTCCTCGGCGGCTCGCCCGAGTTCCAGACCAGGCAGCAGGGCATGGTGGGCCTGGAGTCGGTGTACGGGCTGAAGTTCAAGTCCTTCAAGGCGCTCGACGCCGGCGGTCCGCTCACCCAGGCCGCACTGAAGAAGAACACCGTGCAGGCCGCGGACATCTTCACCACGGACCCGACCATCACCAAGGAGGGGTTCGTCGTCCTGCAGGACCCGGAGAACCTCTTCGGCTTCGCGAACGTGACGCCCCTGGTCTACAAGAGCGGGCTCTCCGACGAGGGCGTCGCCGCGCTCGACGCCGTCTCCGCCAAGCTCGACACCAAGACCCTGCTGGACCTGGACTCCCAGGTGCAGCTGGAGAGCAAGGACCCGCTGGACGTCGCCAAGGCCTGGCTGAAGTCGGCCGGCCTGGACTGACGTACACCGTTGGACCGCACCACCGACGGACCGGCCCAAGTGTCCCCGCAGCGACGGGACACCCGGGTCGTCCTGACCGGCACCACCCTCACCGTCGGCGAGCTGACCGCGCTCGCCGACGGTGCGGCCGTGCCCGCCGTGGCCCCCGAGGCCCGCGAACGGGCCGTACGCTCCTGGCACGCCGCCCAGCGCCTCGCCGCCGGCGGGCGGCTCTACGGCCGCGGCACCGGTGTCGGCGCCCACCGCTCGGTGGCCGTCGAGGAGGACGACGAGGCCGCCCACGGCCTGCGCCTGCTGCGCAGCCACGCGGGCGGTGCCGGCGCGCTGCTGCCCGCCCGTCAGGTCCGGGCGATGCTCGCCGTCCGCGCCAACCAGCTCCTGGCCGGCGGCTCCGGCATCCAGCCCGCCTTCGTCGACGCCCTCACCGAGGCCCTGCGCCTGGGTGTCCACCCCGCCGTCAACGAGTACGGCGGCATCGGCACCGGCGACCTCACCGCGCTGGCCCAGACGGGCCTCACCCTGATCGGCGAACGGCCCTGGGTGACCGTCGAACCGACCGCCCCGGCGGTACACCCCCGGCCGGACGACGGGACACCGCACGCCCCGGCGGGCGGCGCCCCGGACGCCGATCTGTTCGACTCGGCCGCGGACGCCTGGCGGGCCGGGGACCGGCGCGGACCGGGAGGGGGCGCGTACTCCGGCGAGACGGCCGCCCGGCCCGACACCTCGTGGTGCGACGCCCGCCCGGACCGGGCCGGGGCGCTGCCCGCTCCGGTCGTCCTGCGGGCCGGGGACGCCCTCGCGCTGCTCAGCAGCAACGCGCTCGCGCTCGGGCAGGCCGCGCTCGCCCAGGGGGAGCTCGACGTGCTGCTGCGGGCCACGCACGCCGTCGCCGCGCTCTCGCTGGCCGCGGTGTCCGGGTCGGCGGAGGCGTACGCCGCTCCCGTGCACGCCCTGCGGCCGTATCCCGGCGCGGCGCGGGCCGCCGGGGAGGTGCGGCGGCTGCTCGGGATCGACGACCGGGCGTCCACGGCGCCCGGCCGGCGCATCCAGGACCCCTTCGGGTTCCGGGCGTTCCCGCAGGTGCACGGCTGCGCCCTGGACGCCTCCGAGCGGCTGCGCGAGGTCGTGGAGGTGGAGGTCAACTGCCCCTCCGAGAACCCCCTCGTGACACCCGACGGCTCCACCGCGTACCACCACGGCGGCTTCTTCGCCGCGCCCCTCGGCCTCGCCCTGGACGCGGCGAACCTCGCCCTGCTGCAGACCGCCCAGCTCTCCGCGGCCCGTCTGACCGCGCTCGGCGACCCCCGGCTGACCGGTCTGCCCGGCTTCCTCGCGGCCGGCCCCGCGAGCAGCTCGGGCACGATGATCCTGGAGTACTCCGCCCACTCCGCACTCGCTGAGCTGCGTTCGTGCACGGCGCCCGCCTCGGCGGGGCACGCCGTCCTCTCGCACGGCCTGGAGGAGGCCGCCAGCTTCGCCGGCCAGGCCGCCCGCCAGACCCTCCGGGCCACGGACGCCTACACCACGGTCCTCGCCTGCGAACTGGTGGCGGCCGTAAGGGCGTTGCGCCTGCGGCCGGTGCCGCCCGAGGTGACCGCGTTCACCGCGGCGACGGCCGCCCTGCCCCTCGGCACGGACGACCGCCCCCTGACCGCGGACCTCACGGCGGCCGCCGAACTGCTGCCGCGGCTCGCCGAGGTGTGAGCGGGGAGCCGCTCAGTACCCCACGTGGAACGTGGCGTCCTGCTGTTCGGTCGCCGTCGAGACCGGGTCGATGCGCAGGACGTAGTTCGAGTGCCGGATGTACCGGGTCGGGTTGTTGTACGAGCGGAACGAGGACCAGCCCGAGTCCGCCAGGCCCGCCGTGCGGTAGAAGGTCGCGTCCGCCGCGAACGTCGACGTGCCGTCGTTGACGTCCAGTTGGAGCTGGTAGTTGTAGTGCCGCAGATAGCGGGTCGGGTAGTTCACCGACTGGAAGGAGACGCCCGAGCCGTCGGCGAGGCCCGGCACCAGCGTCCACAGCGAGTCCTTGTACGGCTCGACCGGGTAGGTGTCGATGCGGCCGACGTAGTTGGAGTGCCGGACGTAACGCGCCGGGTAGTTGTACGACTTGAGCCGGTTCCAGGTGGGCGCGCCCCACTTCGCCACCAGGTTGGTGTACTGCGTGCCGGTGATCGTCGTGATGCCGCAGTGCTTGGAGTTCACCGGCTGGGTGTACGTCCGCTGGTCGAGCGCGGTCCAGGTGCCCGCCGAGAGGTCGCCCGACTGCCAGGCGTAGAACACGCCGTTCGGGGTGTAGGTGTCTCCCCAGAGCCACCAGGTGCTGGACGTCAGGGACTTGACGAGCGTCGGGGCCTCGGTGCCGCCGTGTGCGACGCCCGTCGTGAAGGGCGTGAAGCTGCCCGGGTCGAGCGAGGTGGAGCGGGCGCCCACCAGCGTCTGGTCCTTCTTGAAGTAGAGGTAGTTGACGCCGTTGACGCCGACCGCCATGTCACCGTCGATCACGTCGTAGCCGGGGTCGAAGAAGACCTGGGGCGCCGAGGCGGTGACGAAGTCGGTGGTGTAGTTCACCATGATCACGTTGTGGCCGCTGTCGTTGACGGCGGAGTAGATGAGCGCGTACTGGCCCCGGCCCGCGTCCCAGAACGCCTCGGGCGCCCAGCTGTGGGTGTTCATGTCGTGCAGCTTCAGCCGGTGGTAGCCGGTGAAGGTGCGCAGGTCGGTGGAGTTCCAGACGTGGACGTACTGGCTGACGTAGCTCCAGTCGGTGCCCTTGAGGTCGGTGGCGAGCACCACGAAGGTGCCGTCCTGCTTGCGCAGGATGAACGGGTCGCGCAGTCCGAGCGCCCCCTCGGTGGGCGTGACCACCGGGTTGTTCTGGTTGAGCGGCATCCAGCGCAGCCCGTCCGTGCTGACGGCCAGATGCAGGCCGTAGTCGGTGCCGTCGCCGAGGTTGGTCGACTCGGTGAAGTAGCCCATCACGTACGCGGAGTCGGCCGCGTGGGCCGCCGGGGTGCCGAGGGTCAGCGCGACGGGGACGGCGGCCGCCGCGCCGAGGAAGAGGCGGCGGGAGGGGTTGGGGGTCATGTGCTCTCCACGGGGATGCGGGTGACCTGATGGCCGATATGTCGAACGAAGTTCGATGAGCCGGTCAGAAAGTAGGGGCGGGAGGGAATCAGGTCAATCACTGGGACAGGCTTGGCGGTTTCCCGCCGTCCGGCTGTGTGCCGGCCATGAGAATGCGGGCGAACACGGCGGACGAAGCGGGCTACCCTCGGCCGCAGTGAACAGAAGACGGCGCAAGAAACTGACGAAGAGCCTTGTCGGGGCGGCGATGTGCGACGACGGCGGGGAGGTCGCCCGGCTGCTGCGGGCCGGAGCCGATCCGGCGGCGCCCGACGCCGACGGCACGACCCCGCTGTACGCGGCCTGTGTCCAGGGCCATGCCGGCATCGCCCGCACCCTGCTCGGGGCCGGCGCCCCGCCCGACGCCGAGAGCGCGGGCCCCGGCGCGGAGGGCACCCCCCTCTGCGCGGCGGCCTGCTGGGGCCACACCGAGACCGTCCGCGCCCTCCTCGCCCACGGTGCGGACCCCGGCCTCCGGGAGGACCACGGCACCGGCTGGACGCCCCTGCAGTGGGCCCAGGCGGGCCCCCACCCGGAGACGGCCGCCGCGCTGCGGGCCGCCGGAGCGGGCCGGGGACTCCCCGGCGGCGATGCCTCAGCAGACCCCGCCTCCCCGGCGTGACGGGCCGGACAGACCCTAGGCCGTGTCCGCAAAGTCCCGCCTGCCTCGCGACGCCCGGCACGTGCTCTCGCCGCACCGGGCGAAAGCCCGAGTACACCCAGTACGAGGCCTTCCGCCCGGCACGCCGAGAGCACGCTCCCCCACGCTCGGCTTCGCTCGCGCGGGAGGGGCCCCCACGGCGCCGCGAGGCCCGCCCTGCGGGCGAACGGCGGGACTTTGCGGACACGACCTAGGCGCGGGACGAGGTGACGTCGGCGATCAGACGGTCGATCAGGGCGATCAGGACCTCCCGGCACGAATCCCGTTCCCGCGCGTCGCACAGCAGCACCGGCACGTCCGCCGGCAGCGCCAGCGCCTCCCGGATCTCGTCCGCCGGGTAGGGGTGCCGCCCGTGGAAGCCGTTGACCGCGACGACGAAGGGAATGCCACGCCGCTCGAAGAAGTCGATCGCCGCGAAACTGGACTCCGGCCTGCGCACGTCCACCAGCACCACCGCGCCCAGGGCGCCGACGGACAGGTCGTTCCACATGAACCAGAACCGCTGCTGCCCGGGGGTGCCGAAGAGGTACAGCACCAGGTCGTCGCCGATGGTGATCCGTCCGAAGTCGAGGGCCACGGTCGTGGACCGCTTCTCCTCGATGCCCTTCAGGTCGTCCACACCCAGCCCGGCGACGGTCAGCGGCTCCTCCGTGCGCAGCGGCGCGATCTCGCTGACCGCCCCGACCATGGTGGTCTTGCCGACGCCGAAGCCGCCGGCGATGAGGATCTTCACCGTGTCGGGTGCCGCGACCGGTGCGGCGGTGCGCTCAGATCCGGCCAAGGCCGTCCCTCACTTTCTGCAGCAGGTCCAGATCCGCGGCGCCGGAGACGGAACGGGGCGGCCGGGCCGTGATCAGGCCCGCCTCCAGCAGATCGCAGAGCATGATGACGACCACGCTCACCGGCAGGTCCAGATGGGCCGCGAGCTCCGCCACGGCCACCGGCCGGGCGGACAGCCGCAGGATCCGGGTGTGTTCCGGCTGCGGCCGCGCGGCCCGCTCGGGCGGCGGATCCACCGCCGTCACCGTCGTGATGAGCGTGAAGTCGGCGCGGCTGGGCCGGGTCCGGCCTCCGGTCAGGGTGAACGGTCTGACCAGCCGGCCCGCTTCGTCGCCTTGGCTCACCTCACCCGCCGTTGCCGCGGACGGCGGGGCCGATACCGGTCCGCGGTGCCGCGCTCAGGTGCTCGCCGATCTTCTTCACCAGCATGTTCATCTGGTACGCCACCACGCCCACGTCCGCGTGCGAGCCGGCCAGCACCACCAGATGGGCCCCCGGTCCCGCCGAGGTGAGGATCAGATAGCTGTGGGCCATCTCGATGAGCGCCTGGCGCACCGGGCCGCCCCGGAAGTCCATGCTGACGCCCTTGCTGAGGCTCATCAGGCCCGAGGCCGTCGCCGCGAGCCGCTCGGCGTCCTCGCGCAGGAACCCGGTGGACTTGCTGACCACCAGCCCGTCCTCGGAGAGCACGACGGCCTGGTTCACATCGGCCACCCGGTCCACGAGACCGGTGAGCAACTGGTCGAGCTGGGTGTTCGTGGCGGGGATGGAGTGTGTCATCGCGATGTCCTTCATGAGCGGTCGGCGGGCGGGGTCGGGGTCTGGGGGGCGCCTGCGGCCGTGATCGCCGGGCCGGGGGCCTGCGCGGCGTCCGCCGTCTCCGCCGCGCCGGACGGCGCCGCGTCCGTGCGGGCGTCGGCGTCGTCGCGTGCCCGCAGCGTGCCGCGCTGGAAACCGGCGAGGGAAGAGGCCGCGCGCTCCGCGGTGAAGTCGTCGGGGAAACCGTCCTCCTCGAGGGGCACCGCCTCCTCGCGCAACTCGGCGGCGAGACTGGTCTGCGGGATCCGGCGGGGCAACGGGGTGAGTCCACCGGGCCGGGCACCGCCACCGGCAGCGGAGCCGTGAGCCGCGTCCGCCTCGCCGTCCGGCGGAGCCGGCGAGGTGCGCACCGCGTCCTCCGCGGTGCCCGCCGGAGCGGACGCCTCGCGTATCGCGGCGGATCTCTCGCGCCGGGGGAGAGGCAGGGCACGTTCGCCGCGGGGCCTGCTGTGTTCCGGATCCGGCCCGGCCCCGGCCGGTACCGCACCGGCCTGCTCGCGCACACCGTCGGCCGGCTGCGGCTCCGTACCGGAGGGCTGGACCGCCGTACTGGAGGGCTGGACCGCCGTACCGGACGGGGCCGTTGCGGGTGCGGGCGCGGTGTCCGACGGCCCCGGCGCCGAGCCGGAGAGCCGGGCCGCCGTGCCGGGCGGGTCCTGCGCGGGCGCGGCGTGCGACGTCTGTGGTGGGGAGCCGGAGGCGTCCCGTGTCGGCTCCGGAGCGGTCCGGCTGCCCGGCGGGAGGTGGTTCTCGGGCGCCGGGGAGCCCGTTGCGATCGAGGGCGTCGCGGCGCGGAGGGCGCCGGCCTCCGAGGGGTCCGCGTCGGGGGCCTCGCGGACCACGATGTCGTGCGGAAGCAGCACGATCGCCGTGGTTCCGCCGTACGGCGAGGACCGCAGGGTCACCGCGATGCCGTGCCGGTTGGCCAGCCGGGCGATCACGAACATGCCCAGCCGCAGGTCGTCGGCGAGCGCCACCACGTCGAACTGCGGCGGCACCGCCAACTGCGCGTTGAAGGAGGCGTAGTCCTCCTCGGACAGGCCGAGGCCGCGGTCCTCCACCTCGATCGCCAGGCCCTTGGCCACCAGCGCCGCCCGCACCCCGACCGGACTCGGAGCCGGCGAGTACGAGGTCGCGTTGTCGATCAGCTCGGCCAGCAGATGGATCACGTCGGCCACGGCGGGCGGGGCGACGTACACCTCCTCCTCGGTGTGCACCTCCACCCGCTGGTACTCGGCGACCTCCCCGACCGCGCTGCGCAGGATGTCGATCAGCGCCACCGGCTCCGACCAGCTGCGACCGGGCCGACCGCCGCTGATGATGACGAGGTTCTCCTCGTAGCGGCGCAGCTGGCTCGCCGTGGAGTCCAGTTCGTACAGCCCCTTGAGGACCTCGGGGTCCTGGTGCGCGCGCTCCAGCGCGTCGAGCTTGCTGAGCTGCAGGTTGACCAGGTTCTGGCTCTGCCGGGCGATGCCCAGGATGACCTTCTGGAAACCGCGCCGGGTGTCGGCGAGTTCGACGGCGGTGTGCACGGCGGTGCGCTGCGCCGTGTTGAACGCCTTGGCCACCTGGCCGAGTTCGTCGCCGCCGTAGTCCAGTGGCGGAGTCGCGGAGTCCACATCGACAGTCTCTCCCCGGTCCAGCCGCGCAACCACATCCGGGAGCCGTTCCTGCGCGAGGCTCAGCGTGGCCATCCGCAGCCCGCGCAGCCGCAGGGACAGCGAACGGGTGATCCGCCAGGACATGCCGACGCACAGCAGCAGGGCGACGAGCCCGCCGGCGCTCAGCGCACCCGCCTTGACCAGCAGTCCGCGCGCGTTGTCCGCGCTGCGCTGCAGCAGTGCCGTGGTCTGCTGCCGGATGAGGGCGGAGTACTGGTCGGAGACCTCGATGAGCGCGGCCCGCCACTCCTTCTGCACCTCCGGCAGAACGATCGAACCGTCCCCGCTCATGTCCGTCCGGGCCGCCAGCACCTTGTCCTCGACGGACTCCAGGATCTGCCACTGGTAGCTCGTGAGGATCTTCTCGGTCTGCGCCTTCGCGCTGCCCGTCAGCGCGGGGACGATCTGGTCCCGCACCAGCCAGCGGCGGGTGTGCACCCGTTGCGCGAACTCCGCCCAGGTCTTCTCGTCCATCCGCCCCCGCGGCCCGGCGAGGGTGAGCTGCAGATCCTCCTCGGAGACCAGTTCCGCGGCGTGTTCCAGGGCGATGAGCGGACCGGCCTGCGAGGTGAGGTCGCCGTCGTCGACCTGGGACAGCTCCTGGAAGGCGTGGATCTGGTCGTCGATGATCGAGGTGTACTGGTCCAGCGCCTGGGCGGCGGTGATGTCGGTGGGATCGTCCACCTGCCCCCGGTAGTACTCCAGGCTGCTCACCGAGGCGACGACCGAGTACAACCGGTCCCTGACCCGGGCGGGCGCCTGCTGGATGGCGTCCGCCCGGTCGACCAGCTGGGCGACCGCCGCGTCCGTCTTCACTCGCTGCGCGTCCAGTGCGGCGCGGGAACCCTCGGGCCGGGACGCCAGCCACACGGCCGACAGACTGCGCTCCTGCTGCAGCGCGAGCGTCGCCTCGGTGCCCATGGCACCGGTCGACCGGCTCAGTTCGGTCTGCGTGCGCAGCCGCAGTCCCTCCGAGAACATCTGGATCGTCGTCACGCCCCACATGGCGGCGAGGGTGACGCCGGGCACCAGGGCCAGGAGGATCAGGGAGAGACGAATGGAGCCGAGGCGGCGGCGCCGGGCACCTGTCCGTGGAGACATGGTCGTCCTAGGGCGATCGGTGGGGGAGGGGCGGCGGGAAGGGGCGGGCACCACCGGGAACCGCCGGGTCAGCGCGTTCCGTCGGAGGCGAACCGCGCGACGTCGGCGACATTGGTCTTGGTGACGAAGGCCGGGCCCGTCAGCACGGGGGCCACGCCGCCTCCGCTGATGTTGCCGTTGGTCTTGTAGAGCCAGAGCGCGTCCACCGCCAGATAGCCCTGGAGATACGGCTGCTGGTCCACCGCGAACTGCACACTGCCGTCACGGACGGCCCCGACCAGGTCCTTGTTGAGGTCGAAGGTGGCGACCTTCGCCTTGCTGCCCGCCTTCCCCGCCGCCTTCACCGCGGCCAGCGCGAACTGCGCCCCGTTGGTGATGACCTCGTCGATGTCGGGTTCCCGCTGGAGGCGGGCCGTCACGGTGGCGGACATCGCGTCCATGTTGGTGCCGTCGACGTAGAGCATCTCCGTCTCGCCGGAGAACGTCTTCTTCACGCCCGCGCAGCGCGCCTCCAGCGCGATGTTGCCCCGCTCGTGGATGACGCAGAGGGTGTGCTTCGCGCCGAGACCGTCGAGCTTGGCGCCGACGGCGCGGCCCGCGACGCTCTCGTCCTGGCCGAAGTACTCCATGAGGCCCGCCGACTGCCAGGCGTCGATACCGGAGTTGAGGCCGACCACCGGGATGCCGGCCGCCTTGGCGGCGGCCACCGGGCTCTTCATCGCCTGCGGCTTGGCCAGGGTCACCGCGATGCCGTCGGCCCCGTCGCGGATCGCGTCCCGTACGAGCTCGGCCTGTCCCGTGGCGTCGGCGTCGCTCGCGTAGGTCAGGTCGACGTCGTCCTTGGCGGCCGCCGCCTCCGCGCCCTTGCGCACCAGCTCCCAGAAGGCGTCCCCCTCGGCGCCGTGGGTGACCAGCGTGACCTTGAGCCGGCCACCGGAGCCGCCCGCCCCGTCCCCGTCCGAGCCGGACGAGGCGTCGCCGGAGCAGCCGGCGAGAAGGAGGCAGCAGGCGGCCGCCAGGACGGTGAGCCGGGCGGACGCGCGGGATCTGTCGGATCTCCGGGACGGGGGAGCGGGGAGGGGACTGTTCATGGGGGGCTGCACCTCGCTGTGCGGCAGAGCATGAGGACGGGGCGAGCACCGCCGGGGCGATGGGGATGCGCCCCGGCGAGAGGCTGTCGCTGGCTCGGAGCCAACCGTGTGTGACCGGCGGTAGTCAAGTGAACAGCCACTTGGGGTGAGGTGCTGCTGCCGCATTGTGATGTGGGACGGGACCGGAGGGCGGAAAAGGGAGCATAGCCGCAGGTCGATTGACTGATCGTCAATACTGCGGAGCGCTCCGGGCGCCGGCGGAGCTCAGCGCTCGCGGCTGCCTGCGGAGCACAGGGCTCGCGGCTGCCACCGGAGTTCAGGTCTTGCGGGCCACCGCCCCGTACATCGCGATGTCCTCGTCGCGGAGCACCTCGGTGCCGGTGCCGTCGGGACGCCAGTGCTGCACCTGGACGACGCCCGGGTCGACGAGATCGAGTCCGGTGCAGAACTCCGCCGCCTCCGCGCGGGTGCGCAGCCGTATCGGCATGCCCCGGGCCGCGTACTGCCGGGCCACCCGCCCCACCTCGTCGAGCAGGAAGTGCACGATCGCGATCACCGTGAGGGCCACCGGCCGCTCCAGGTCCAGCGTCGAACGGAACGCGGGCGCGGCCAGGATCCCCGCCGGGTCGCGACCATCGCGTCGCCGGCCTCCCGGTCCGCCGGGAAGTGGTTCTCGCCGCCGATGAGGTAGTCGTAGATCCGCGCGGAGTGTGCCGTAGGGCGAGTTGCGCAGGCGTGCGCGGGTTCCTCACCGGACGTGCGGTGCCGTCGTGTGCTGCCGCCGTGGGGCGTCGGCTCCGTCCGGCGCCTCGGTGACGCGCGCAGACCGGCGGGGCCGGGAGCGTCCCGCTGTGCGCAGGTCGTCCCGGCCCCGCCGGTGAGGTGAGGCGTGTGCGTCAGGCGGGCTCGCCCGCCCCCGGCAGGGAAGCCTGGCGAAGCGCCTCCGCCGCCCGGGCCGCCTTGCGCCGCTTGCGCCGGCCGACCCGCGGTTCCTGGTCGGGCAGCCAGCCGAAGGCCATGCAACTGCCCGTGACCCCCAGCAGCAGGCCGACCATGAAGCCGCCCAGGTTGGAGGTGACCCAGGTGGCCAGCGAGACCAGCACCGCGATGACGGAGTAGAACAGCCGCTGGGAGGGGTTGAAGAGGATCAGCAGCCCGCAGACCACCATCAGGGTGGGCAGCAGGTAGCCGGCCAGCCCCTGCATACCGATGTGCAGGATGACCGGAAGCGGCGCCTTCATGGTCACCAGGATCTCGGCACCGCCGAGTGTGAGCAGCAGACCGCCCACGAAGGGCCGGCGCCCCCGCCAGGTGCGGAAGGCGCTGCGCCACTGGCCCGGGCCGCTCATCGCGGGCAGCCCTCGCTCCCGAACCGCATGTGCAGGTCGGGCAGCTTGAAGACGCCGGCGGTGGCCGCGTAGTTGTGCTGGTAGAGGTTGTTGATGAGCACCGTGTCGGCCTGCTGGCCGTAGACGCCCTCGGGGCCCTTCACGCCGCCCTTGTTGAACGTGCTGGCGTCACCGCCGATCTCGATGCCGTGGAACTCGGCGTCGCCCTTGATCACGTCGGAGTCGATGGCCAGGTTCTCCACCTTCACCGGCGTGCCCTCGCCACCGGCGGTGAGGACGAGCTGGATGCCGCCGAGGTCGACGCTCTGGCACATGTTGGTGATCTTGCCGTTCTGCACGACCGAGGTGACGACCAGGACCTGGCCGCCGGTGTCGCCCTGGTTGGGACTGTTCTCGATCATGGTGTCCAGAGCGCCGAACTGCTCGAAACCGGTTCCGTCGAGCTTGTCGGCGGTGACCACGAACGGCATGCCGGAGATGGCGAACTGCACGCCGAGGGCGCCCTCGGCGGTGAGGACCGCGAGGCCGGCGGCGACCACGGCGGCCGGCACCGCCATCACCGCGGCCCGGCGCGGCCGGACCCGGCCGCGTCTGCCTGAGGAACCGCTTTCCGGGCTCCCGGGTGTGTTGTCGGCGGACGACGTGACGTCCGAGGACGAGGCCATGTCTGCTCCCATGCGCTTGAAGTGGTGCGGGTTGGGCTTCAGTGGCGCGTTGTCCTGGCGCGGACAGCGGCTGCCGCGTACGCCTCCTCGCAACTCCCGGAAGCCGCAAGGGCTTTCACGCTACGCGGCAGTAGCCATCGAGGAAGTTACCGATGGTTACACCGAGGGGTCAAGGGAGATGTGGAAAAAGAGTGTCCATCACGTGCCGACTGTGGATCAAGTCCGTCACACGTCCTGTGCATATATCTGTCGGGTCATCAACTTGCTTACAAACTATTGACGTTGACGGAACATCAGGTCTACAACTCTCCCTGGCTCAGCCCCGATTCGCGGCTCGGCCCGGGTCCGTGGCGCCGGATCCGTCGCGCGGCGACCGCCGCACTCCCGGACTCTGGTTCCGCACGGGCGTATCCGCCCCAGTCCGATCCCTCTCACGGCACCGGTACGGCCGCTTCCCCCCGCGGGTCGCGACCGGTCGCCCCTTCCGCCCGGCCCGGCCGGAGTCACCCCCCAGTGCCTCCGGCCGGTCACCGGCCGGCTGCCGTTGCCGGTCCGTCACGTACGGAGAAGGCGTCACGGCCCGGCAACGGCAGACGCCGCCTCGCGCCACCGTGCTGCGAACGGCACCCCTTCGCAACACCCGACTCCCCCGATTTCCCCCAGCTCAGAGAAGAGGCACCCGCCCATGCGTACTCGCTCCCTCCTCGCCGTCGCCGGTACCGCCGTCGCCCTCACCCTCCCGGCCGTCACCCCGGCCTCCGCGGCCGGCGCGGTCCTGACCACCGCGAACGGCGATGTCGCGGTCGGCGACGTCCTCAACGCGTCCCTGGCCGCCGGCACCGCCGCCACGCTGTACAACAGCGCGACCGGCACCAGCGGCATCTCGTGTGCCGCGTCCACGTTCAGCGCCACGGTCACCGACAACCCGGCCGCCCCCGGCACCGCCACCGAGTCGCTCACCGGGCAGACCTTCAGCAACTGCACCTCGAACGTCCTCGGTGTCACCGGCGTCACCAGCATCACCGTCAACAACCTGCCGTACACCACCACGGTCTCCTCGGACGGCACCGTCACGGTGACCCCGCCGAGCGGTTCCACGGTCCAGACCACCGTCGTCCTGCGCACCCTGCTGGGCAGCGTCACCTGCGTCTACCAGGCGTCCGGTCTGACCGGCACGGCGAGCAACACCGACAACAGCATCAACTTCGCCAACCAGGCGTTCGCCAAGTCGTCCGGCTCGACGCTGTGCCCCTCCGCCGGCTACTTCACCGCCAAGTACGCCCCGGTGACCGACGGAACCGACGCGGTCACCGTCAACTAGGCACGCGCAGGCAGGCGTTCATCGCCTGCGCAGACGCAGCGCCAGGGCGGCGCCACCGGTGAGCACCAGCACCGCGGTGGCGCCGCCCGCCAGCAGCGGCGCGGACGGTCCCGAACCGGCCCCGGTGCCGGACGCCACCGGGGTGCTCGCGGGCGTGGCCGCGGAGGCCTGCGCGGGCGAGACGCCGGTGGTGCCCGGGGCGGACGGACCCGCCGCCGTCGCGGACCCGCTCGCGGTGGGTGCCGGCGTGACCGACGCGGCCGCCGCCGCCTTCTCCTTCTCCTTCGGCTCCTCCGTGCCTCCGGCTCCCGCCGGCTGGGAGAACACCACGTCCGAGCACGAGTAGTACGTGTCCGGCGTGCTGCTGTTCTGCCAGATCGTGTAGAGCACCTGATGCCCCGTCCGGTCGGCGGGCAGCTTCACGCCGAAGCGGTACGCGCCGTTCGTCAGCGCCGGGTCCTTCACCTCGGCGAACGGGCGGTCCGGCAGGTCGGCCCAGGTGAGCGGCTTGGCGGGGTCGTACCCCTGTTTCGTCAGATAGAGCCGGAACGTCCCCGTGTGCGGGATCGTCGAGGCGTACGTCATCCGCAGCGTCCCGCCCGGGGTCAGCCGCGTCGACGGCCAGTCGGCGCGGGCGAGGTCGAGCCCCTTGTACGCGGGCAGCCCACCGCTGCACAGCTTGCCGTCCGGGACGGTCTGCCGGTCCCGGCCGTTCACGTTCGCCACCCGCAGGTTGTCCCAGGCGGTGAAGGGCGCCCCGTTGGCGGCGACGGCCGCCTTGCAGGCCGCGGTGCCGGACTGGGCGCCCTCGGGGGAGCAGCCGTAGACCCGGCTGACCGGTTCCGTGGGGGCGCCGTGCGCCAGGGCCGGACTCGCGGCCCACAGGTTCAGCAGCAGCGGGCCCATGGCGGCGGCCGTCAGGGCGGCGGTGCGGCGGGCGGTCACTCGGGCGGTCATCCGGGGCATCGGGGACGTCTCCTCGGCCGGCGCGGGAAGGGTCTGTTCAGTCCAGTACGGGAACCGTGCCCGGCGCGTTCAGTGCGTGCCCGTACCGGACGTCGCGCGGCAAATCGGTGCAAGGGCTGCCCAGTTGTGCCCACCGACGTCCATTTCACGTTCGTCAAGGGTGGGTTTCCGGCCGGATCGAGGGTTTCCCCTGTATCCGGATGACCATCCCTTTGCCTATCGTTCCACCACAGCTGACCCACGGGTAACCCCTGTTCGAGTCCGCCTCCCCAAGCCTGGCCGGCCCCCGCGATCCACCCCCCGCCGCTTCGACGCCGAAGCGAATCGACCGCCGCTCCGCGCTGCCCGGAGCGGGCCACGAAAGGCACGCCCTTGCGCACCTCACCCGCTCTCCGGCGGAAGCTGATATCCGCCGCCGCCGTCTCCGCTGCCCTCCTCACCGCCGCCTCCACCGCCTCCGCGGTCGCCGCGCAGGAGCCCGCCTCCCCCGCCGCCGTGCCCGCCGCGCAGACCGAGGCCGCGCCCGGCACCCCGGCCGAGCGTCTCATCGTCGGCTACAAGTCCGGTGCCACCGAGGCCACGTCGAACGCGGCCGCCGAGGCCGACGCCGCCGCCAAGGGCGAGGCGGCCGGCGAGGACGTCGACTTCCGGCGCCGCCTCGGCACCGGTGCGGCCCTGGTCGACCTGGGCCAGGACCTCACCAGGGCGGACGTGGCCGACGTCGTCGCCCGGTACCAGGCCGACCCGCAGGTCGCCTACGTGGTCCCGGACCGCCTCAACAAGCCGAAGGCCGACCCCAACGACACCGAGTACGCCAAGCAGTGGGACCTGTTCGAGGCCACCGCCGGCATGAACGTGCCCGGTGCCTGGTCCACCTCGACCGGCACCGGCGTCACGGTGGCCGTCATCGACACCGGTTACGTCGCCCACACCGACCTCGCCGCGAACATCGTCGGCGGCTACGACTTCATCGCCGACACCGCCGTCTCGGTGGACGGCGACGGACGCGACAGCAACCCGGCCGACCCGGGCGACTACTACGCCGCCAACGAGTGCGGCTCGGGCATCCCCGCCTCCAACTCCTCCTGGCACGGCACCCACGTGGCCGGCACCATCGCCGCCGTCACGAACAACGGCAAGGGCGTCGCGGGCATCGCCTACGGTGCGAAGATCTCCCCGGTCCGTGTCCTCGGCAAGTGCGGCGGCTACGACTCCGACATCATCGACGCGATCACCTGGGCGTCCGGCGGCACCGTCTCCGGCGTGCCCGCCAACTCCAACGTCGCCAAGGTCATCAACATGAGCCTGGGCGGCGACGGCGCCTGCACCTCGGCCACCCAGAGCGCGATCAACGCCGCCGTGAACCGCGGTACGACGGTCGTCGTGGCCGCCGGCAACGAGAACGACAACGTCGCGAACCACTCGCCGGGCAACTGCAACAACGTCATCTCGGTCGCCGCGACCAACCGCTCCGGCGCCAAGGCGTCCTACTCCAACTACGGTTCCCTGGTGGACATCTCGGCGCCCGGCGGCCAGACCAGCACCGGCACCGCCAACGGCATCCTGTCCACGCTGAACTCCGGCACCAAGACGCCGTCCTCCGAGTCGTACGCCTACTACCAGGGCACCAGCATGGCCACCCCGCACATCGCGGGCCTGGTCGCGCTGGTGAAGGCGGCGAACTCCTCGCTCACCCCGGCCCAGATCGAGACCGCGATCAAGAACAACGCCCACGCGCTGCCCGGCGCCTGCTCCGGCGGCTGCGGCGCGGGTCTGGCGGACGCCGCGAAGACCGTGGCGGCCGTGAGCGGCTCCGGCGGCTCGACCGGCGGCACCACCTTCTCCAGCACCACCGCGGTCGCCATCCCGGACAACGGCTCGGCGATCACCTCCTCCCTCGCCGTCAGCGGACTCAGCGGCAACGCGCCCTCGGCCCTGAAGGTCACCGTCGACATCACCCACACCTACCGCGGCGACCTGGTCGTCGACCTGGTCGCGCCGGACGGTTCGACGTACCGCCTGAAGTCCTCCAGCTCCTCGGACTCCGCCGACAACGTCAACACCACCTACACGGTGGACGCCTCCGGCGAGACCGCGAACGGCACCTGGAAGCTCAAGGTCCAGGACGTGGCCGCGCAGGACACCGGCACGCTGAACGGGTGGAAGCTGACCTTCTGACACCGTCGCGGGGACATCCCCGCACGACATGAACGGGCGGGCCGGCCGGTGTGGATGGACACCGGCCGGCCCGCCGCACGCCGTCCTCAGGAGGCCGCCCGCTCCTCCAGCCGGGCCAGCACCCGCGCGCCCCGGTCGGCCCGGGTGTCCAGCCGGGGCAGCAGACCGGGCACGGCGATGCTCGGCAGCATGTGCGCCCACATCACCGACAACCGGTCGGCGAGGTCCGCGCGGTCCGACAGCGCCCGGGACATCAGCTGAATGCCGGTGAAGGAGCCCACGAGCAGCTCCACGGTCTCCCGGGGCCGCACCGTCGGCAGCAACTCACCCCGCTCACGGGCCAGTTCGAGCAGGCTGTTCAGTCGCTGCGCCCACTGCCGGAACGGCTCGCCGTGATCGATCCCCGACGGCGTCTCCTGGTCCACCGCGAGCCGCACACTGCCCCGCAACAGGGCGTTGTCGAGCAGCCGTTGGCCCACCACGAAGGTCATGTCGACGATCTCCTGGAGCTTGCAGGGCTGGGGCGGCACCGAGCCGAAGGGCACCTGCTCGTCGAGCACCGCCTGGGCGAGCGACTCCTTCGACGGGAAGTGGAAGTACAGGGCGCCCTTGGTGACCTCGGCGCGTTCCAGGACCATGGCGATGGTGGTGGACGTGTAGCCGTGTTCGTCGAAGACCGCGCCGGCCGCCTCCAGGATCGCCCTGCGCGTCCTGATGGCGCGCTCCTGTTTCGCCATAAGAGCCCCTTAACGGCAGCGAGTTGGCCGGATGCCCCGCGATCGCCCGCGAGTTCGGCCCGATCATAGGATGCCGTCGACTGATCTCATTGAAAACAAACCGGTCGCCTCGTACTCTAACGCTTACCGGAGCGGACGGTTCGCCGTCTGCCGTGGCCTTCGGGGGACCGTAGGGAGAGACATGACTCGACCGCGGCAGCTTGCCGACGCTCCGTCCCTGACCGCAACCGTGCCACGCCAACTGGTGCACCGCGCGGCCCTGTCGGAGACCCTTCTCACCGGCTGGCGGCGCACCGGCGACGACCGGTTCTCGGTCTCCTCCCAGTGGCCCCGGGCACATGGATTACACGTGTCTCCGGACTGGTCCGCATACGACCCGCTGCTCGTCGTCGAGACGATCCGGCAGGCGGGCACCCTGATCACGCACACCGAGTACGACGTGCCCCTGGACCACCAGTTCGTGATGCAGGAGTTCCAGGTGACCACCCTCGCGGGGCGGTTGCACGTCGGCCCGCTCCCGGCCGAGCCCGAGGTGGAGCTCGTCTTCACCGACGTCCAGCACCGCGGCCGGCGCCTCGCGGGTGCCCGCTACACCGCCCATGTGCTGCGCGACGGTGACCGGGTGGCCACGGCGGACGTCGCCTTCACCTGTGTCGCCGCGCCCGTCTACCGGCGGCTGCGCGGCGGCCGCACCCCCGGCTCGGTGACGGCGATACCCCTGCCGGCCGGGCTGCCGCCGGACGCCGTGGACCGCGCGCTGCCCGCCGACGTGGTGCTCTCCCCGACGGCCGGCTCCGACCGCTGGCAGCTGCGAGTAGATACCGCACACCCCGTTTTCTTCGATCATCCCCTGGACCACGTCCCCGGCATGCTGCTCCTGGAGGCGGCCCGCCAGGCCGCCCGGCTGCTCGGAGCCGACGGGCGGTCACCCGTGGCGTACCACGCGCTCTTCCACCGGTACGCCGAGCTGGACGAACCCATCTGGATCGAGGCGAAGGGCGGTCATGACACCGATGTCCAAGTCGTCGGCACACAAGGGGAGTCGACGGTCTTCGAGTGCCTGGTGAGTACCGCCGCACGGTGAGCTATTGTGTACTGGGGGTAAGAAACAAACGGCATGACCCGTTCTTTACCGGCCCAGGAGAGTCCAGTCGATGGCGAGGCAGTTACGCGCCGAGCAGACCCGCGCGACGATCATCACGGCCGCTGCCGATCTGTTCGACCGGCACGGCTACGAGTCGACCAGCCTCAGTGAGATCGTCGAGCACGCCCATGTCACCAAGGGCGCCCTCTACTTCCACTTCGCGGCCAAGGAGGACCTCGCCCACGCCATCATGGAGCTGCAGTCCCAGGCGTCACGCCGGGTCGCCGGCGAGATCGACGACCGGGGCTATCCGGCACTCGAAGCGCTGATGCGCCTCACGTTCGGCCTCGCGCGGCTTTCGGTCGAGGGCCCGATCGCCCGCGCGGGGCTCCGGCTCGCCACCGGGGGAGTGCCGGTCAAGCCGCCGCTGCGCCACCCGTTCACCGAGTGGCTGGAGCTGATGACCCGTCGGCTCATGGGCGCGATGAAGGAGTCGGACATCCACGCGGACGTCGACGTCGACGCCGTCGCCCACTCCCTGGTCTGCTTCTTCGTGGGCACCCGCGTGGTGGGCCGCTCCCGCGAGCCCGCCACCCGGCTGCCGCGCCGTATGGCCGAGATGTGGTACGTCCTGATCCGGGGCCTGGTGCCGGTGCCACGCCGCCCGCGCTATCTCAGCCTGGCGGCCCGGCTGGAGCGGGAGATCATGGTGGGATGAGCCGGGCGGGGAAACGGCCAGGTGGAACGGCCCGGGCGATACGGTGAGCCGTATGCCCGACACCCCTGCCCCGCCCCCCGTGATCCTCGGCGGCGAACCCGGCTCCTTCCCGCACGGCGTCCTGGCCGAACGGCACCCGGCGATCATCCGGCAGGTACGGGACGCCTTCCCCTACGACCCCGGCGTGCGCGGCGCTCTGGACGCGCTGCTGGCGAGCTGCCTGAACGGCGTGATCGAACCGCTTCCCGCCGACGCGCACGACGGGGACCGCTGGCGGGACTGGGGACTCGGCGCCAGCACGGGCCGGTCCTGGTTCGACGTGCCCTGGCTGTGGTCGGAGAGCTACTTCTACCGCCGCCTCCTGCACGCCGTCGGCTACTTCGGCCCGGGCCCCTGGCAGGGCATCGACCCGTTCCGCCCCTTCAAGCTCGCCGAGCTCGACGCCCCCGGGACGGGCGAGGAGCTGGCCGCGCTCGACGCCCTCCGGGGCCGCCCGGCCGACGAGTCGGCCCAGGCCCTGCTGCTGGGTTCGCTGTGGGGCAACCGCGCCGACCTCGGCTTCCGCCTGTCCGACGCCGGGTCCGGGAGCCGGGCCGCGGTCCCGGGACTGGTCGCCGACGACAGCGACGCCCTGTGGTCGCTGCTCCCGGCCGCCGGCGACGCCGCCGGCACCGTCTGCCTGATCGCCGACAACGCGGGCCGTGAACTGATCCCCGACCTCCTCCTGGCCGCCCACCTCCTCGCCCACGGCCGGGCCGGCCGGGTCGTCCTGCACGTCAAGCCGTACCCGTACTACGTCTCCGACGCCACCCCGGCCGACGTCGTGGACGCGCTGCGGAAGCTGACGGCAGCCCCGGGGGAGGCCGCCGTGTACGGCCGCGCGTTGTGGGCGGCGACGGCGGACGGCACCCTCACCGTCCGCGCCCACCCCTTCGCCGCGGCCCCGCTGCCGTACGAAAACATGCCGGACGACCTGCGCGCGGAGTTCGCCGCAGCCACCCTGACCGTCGTCAAGGGCGACCTCAACTACCGCCGGCTGGTCGGCGACCGGCTCTGGCCCCCGACCACCCCCTTCGCCGACGTCACCGCGTACTTCCCCGGCCCGGTCGCGGCGCTGCGCACCCTCAAGTCCGACGTGATCACGGGCCTGACCGCGAAGACCGAGTCCGACCTCGTCGCGGCGGAGGAGCAGCGCTGGCGGACCGGCGGCACCCATGCGCTGATCCAGGTGCGCCGGTGAACCGCCGGCGGCCTCACGTCACGTGCATCGGAAGCGACTTGATGCCGTTGATGAAGTTCGACACCAGCCGCCGGGGCGGCCCGGCCGGCCGCAGCACGGGCAGGGTCCGCACCACCTCCGCGTAGAGCAGCGTCAGCTGGAGCCGCGCGAAATGGGCGCCGAGGCAGACGTGTGGACCGTCGCCGAAGGACACGTGCGGATTCGGCGCCCGGGACAGATCCAGCCGGTCCGGGTCGGCGAAGACGCGTTCGTCCCGGTTGGCGGCGGCGTGGAACACGACCACCTTCTCGCCCGCGCGGATCCGCCGTCCCGCCAGCTCGGTGTCCCGGGCGGCGGTACGGCGGAAGGTGAGGACGGGTGGATGCCAGCGCAGCAACTCCTCCACCGCGCGGCCCGGTTCGACCGCGCCGCAGCGCAGTCGCTCGTACTCCTCCGGGTGTCCGGCCAGCGCCAGCAGTCCGCCGGGAGCGGCGCTGCGGACCGTGTCGTTGCCCGCGACCGTGAGCAGGAAGAAGAACATCTCCAGTTCGCCGTCGGCGAGTTCGGCGTCCTGGGCGAGGGTCGTCAGCACGTCGTCGGCCGGGTGGCGTCTCTTGTGCTCGGCCAGCCGGCGCGCGTACGCGAACATGTCCCGCAGCGCCGCGGGCGACCGCGGGTTCACCGGCCGGCCGCTGGTGTCCCGTCGGCCGGGACCGGCCTCGTCCGGATCCTGGTAGCCGATGACCCGGCGCGTCCAGTGCAGCAGCAGGCCGCGGTCGTCCTCCGGGACCCCCAGCAGGTCGGTGAGGTTCAGCAGCGCGTACTCGTCGGTGACGGCGGTCACGAGATCGGCCGTCCCGTCCGCCGCCCGGGCCTGGGCCAGGGCCCGGGCGCACAGGGTCCGGGCCCGCTCCGCGGCCACCTCGGTGAACCGGCCGACCCGGCCCGGGGTGAAGGCCCGGCTCACCAGCCGCCGCAGCCGCCCGTGCGCCGGGGGGTCCTGATTGAGCATCATGCGCCGGATGAACGGCAGGTCGCCCGGGTCGGGGTCCCGGATCTGCGTCGCGCCGAGGCACGACGAGTACGTCTCCGAGTCCTTCAGCACCCGTACGACGTCCGCGTGCCGGGTCACCGCCCAGAACCCCGGCCCGGCGGGCCACCCCAGCACCTCCGGCTCCGGCTGCCACGCCACCGGGTGGTGGTCGCGCAGGACGCGGTAGGCGCCGTACGGCACACCCGCGGCGTACTGCCGGGGGTCGAACACCTCGGGCACCGCCACGGGCGCCGGCCGGCCGGCCGTCATACGGGGGTGTCCGCCCGCAGGAAGTCCTCCCACACCCGGACCAGCTCCAGCGGTGTCTCGTCCATGGCGTAGTGCCCGGCGGCCGCGAGCTCGTACAGCTCGGCGCGCGGGTACCAGCGCAGCCACGTCTCACGCATCAGCGCCGCGGACAGGGCGGGGTCCAGGGCGCCGGTCACCGCCAGCGCGGGAACGGCCGAGCCCTCGGTCCGGTCGTGGAAGTCCTCCAGGGCCCAGGAGTCCAGCCAGGCCCGGAACGCCTTCGGGTCGCTGACCTCCAGAGAACGGGCGACCATCCGGTCCAGCCAGGCGGCCGGGCGCCGGCCGCCCGTCGTCACGTCGAGGATGGCGCGCCGGTTCCCCGCCTTGTGCGCCGCGTCCGCGAACAGCTCCCACTGTTCGGGCGGCAGCGCCAGCCCGGACGCCGGCACGGGGGAGACGCCGACCAGCCGCCGCAGCCGGTGCGGGGCCTGCGCGAGCAGCCGCTGGGCGACCGCTCCGCCCATCGAGTGCCCCACGACCGAGAACCGCTCCCAGCCGAGCCGGTCGGCCAGCGCCACGAGGTCGGCCGCGGCCTCGGCGGTCGAGTACGTGCCGCCGAGGTCCCGCGCCCCGCCGTAGCCGCGCAGATCCACCAGCGCGTACTGGAAGGCCGTCCGGTCGAGGTCGGGCACGACGGGCGCGTACGCGGACCGGTCGGCGAACCAGCCGTGCACCGCGAACACCTTGTGGGCGCCGTCGCCGTGCAGCTCATGAGGAAGCTCGAAGGTCTCCAGGGAGGGCATGGGACCACGGTGGACCGGCGTCCGGGCTCCGGCAAGAGCGCGTGGGCGCGCGCCGCTCCCGTGCCCCGCACGCCCTTCCGCCCGGTTCACGCGATGGTGTGATCATGTGCCGCCGTCCGGATGTCCGTCCGGGCCCCCGGGTAGGGCCCGGCCATGACGCAGCCGTTCGAACTCCCGCACTTCTACCTGCCGCATCCCGCGCGGCTGAACCCGCACGTCGAGGAGGCACGCGCCCACTCGACCCGGTGGGCGCGCGACATGGGCATGCTGGAGGGGTCCGGGATCTGGGAGCAGGCCGACCTGGAGGCGCACGACTACGGCCTGCTCTGCGCCTACACCCACCCCGACTGCGACGGCCCCGCCCTGTCGCTGATCACCGACTGGTACGTGTGGGTGTTCTTCTTCGACGACCACTTCCTCGACATGTTCAAGCGCACCCCGGACCGCGCCGCCGGCAAGGCGCATCTGGACCGGCTCCCGCTGTTCATGCCGCTGGACCCCTCGACACCGGTGCCCGACCCCCTCAACCCGGTCGAGGCGGGCCTGAAGGACCTGTGGGCGCGGACCGTGCCGGCCATGTCGGCGGACTGGCGCCGCCGCTTCGCCGTCGCGACCGAGCATCTGCTGAACGAGTCGATGTGGGAGCTGTCCAACATCGACGAGGGGCGCATCGCCAACCCCGTCGAGTACATCGAGATGCGCCGCAAGGTGGGCGGCGCCCCCTGGTCGGCGGGCCTCGTGGAGTACGCCACCGCCGAGGTCCCGGCGGCCGTCGCGGGAACGCGGCCGCTGCGCGTGCTGATGGAGACCTTCTCCGACGCCGTGCACCTGCGCAACGACCTGTTCTCCTACCAGCGCGAGGTCGAGGACGAGGGGGAGAACAGCAACGGCGTGCTGGTCCTGGAGACCTTCTTCGGCTGCACCACCCAGGAGGCCGCCGACACCGTCAACGACATCCTCACCTCGCGCCTCCACCAGTTCGAGCACACCGCCTTCACCGAATTCCCCGCGCTCGCCCTGGAGAAGGGCCTGCGGCCGGACGAGGTCGCCGCCGTGGCCGCGTACGCCAAGGGACTGCAGGACTGGCAGTCCGGCGGCCACGAGTGGCACCTGCGCTCCAGCCGCTACATGAACGAGGGCGCGGCCTCCGGCGCCCCCTGGCAGCGGCTCACCGGCCCGGGTACCGCCGCCGCCGACGTCGTCGCGCTGCTCGCCTCGGCCGCCGCGGAGCGACTCCGGGCGTACGCGCACGTGCCGTTCCAGAAGGTCGGCCCGTCACTGCTGCCCGACTTCCACATGCCCTACCAGGTCGTGCTCAGCCCGCACCTGGCGGCGTGCCGTCCGCGGCTGACCGCCTGGATGCACCGCATGGGCATGCTGGAGGAAGGAGTCTGGGACGAGGACAAACTCGCCGCCTACGACCTCCCCCTGTGCTCGGCCGGCCTCGACCCGGACGCCACGCCCGACGCCCTCGACCTCAGCGCCCAGTGGCTCGCCTGGGGCACCTACGGCGACGACTACTACCCGCTGGTCTTCGGCGGCCGCCGCGACCTGGCCGCCGCCCGCCTCACCACGGCCCGCCTGTCGGCCTGCATGCCCGTCGACGGCGAGCCGGCGCCCGTCGTCCCCGTCAACGGCATGGAACGCGGCCTGATCGACCTGTGGGACCGCACCACCGCCGGCATGACCCCGGGCCAGCGGCGCACCCTGCGCGACGCGGTCGACACGATGACCGAGAGCTGGGTGTGGGAGCTGTCCAACCAGCTCCAGAACCGCGTCCCCGACCCGGTCGACTACCTGGAGATGCGCCGCGCCACCTTCGGCTCCGACCTCACCCTGAGCCTGTGCCGCATGGGCCAGGGCCCCGCCGTCCCGCCCGAGGTCTACCGCAGCGGCGTCGTCCGCGCCCTGGAGAACGCGGCGGTGGACTACGCCTGCCTGACCAACGACGTCTTCTCGTACCAGAAGGAGATCGAGTACGAGGGCGAGATGCACAACGCGATCCTCGTCGTGCAGAACTTCTTCGGCTGCGACTACCCGACCGCGCTGGGCATCGTCCACGACCTGATGACCCAGCGGATGCGGCAGTTCGAGCACGTCGTCGCGCACGAACTGCCCGTCCTGTACGACGACTTCGGACTGTCGGCCGAGGCCCGCGAGGCCATGGGGAACTATGTGACCGACCTGCAGAACTGGCTGGCGGGCATTCTGCACTGGCACCGCGAGGTCGACCGCTACAAGGCCGCCTACCTGGGCCGCCGCGCCCACGGCTTCCTGCCGGACCGGCCGCCCGCGCCACCCGTACCCCATCTGTCGGGTCACACGGGCTGAGGCTGCCTCCCGGCGGCGTGCCCGACCGCGGCTCGCGCCAGGCCCCGGATCACTGGGTGCGGGCGCGAGCCGTCGCCGAACAGCTCCGGCTGGAAGAGGGAGGCCAGGAAGAACGGGTGGCCGGGGAGTTCGGCGATCCGGGGCCGGCCGTCCTCGTCGTGGCCGGAGAAGCGCAGGCCGTGGGTGCGCAGGGTGTCGAGGTGGCGGGACGGCCCGTAGTGGCAGGAGTAGCGCTCGACCGTGCGCTCCGCGCCGAGCAGGCCGTGGGCGAGCGAACCCGGCTCCAGAAGGACGGTGTCCTCGTGTCCGGCGAGGGAACAGGCCAGGGGTTCGATGAGGAAGTCGTCGGCGTCGGGGTCGTTCTCGGCGTGCGCCACGTGCGGGAGCCCGCAGACGTTCCGGGCGAACTCCAGGAGCGCGTGCTGGAACCCCCCGCAGGTGCCGAGGAACGGGATGCCCTCCTCGCGCGCGGTACGGATGGCGGACAGCACACCCGCCTCG
This sequence comes from Streptomyces sp. NPDC001381, assembly GCF_042895685.1. NCBI lineage: Bacteria > Bacillati > Actinomycetota > Actinomycetes > Kitasatosporales > Streptomycetaceae > Streptomyces > Streptomyces sp. NPDC001381. The sequence goes on from NZ_JBIAWO010000016.1 coordinate 80,771, forward strand.
CTGCGGTAGGGGCTGCCCGGCACCACCCACACCGCGTCGAAGCCGCGCACCGCGTCCGCGTCCTCGGCGTCCTCGGAGGGGATCCAGTAGGCGTCCAGGACCAGCCGGTCCCGGGTGGCGAGGGCGTCCAGCAGGAGGGGGACGCGGCTGTGCGAGACGACGTTGGGGGAGCGGTCGCCGACCAGGGCGACCGTGGCGATCTGAGCTGCGCTGTCGGTCATGTCCCTCATCCTGCGGGCCCCCGCGAGTTCACGTCCAACGATGATTCCTGCACTCTCCATCAGCATCACTGATGAGACCCTGGGCGCATGGACCCGCACCTCCTGCGCACCTATGTCACCGTCGCCCGCCTCGCCTCCTTCTCCGAGGCCGCGCGGGAACTCGGCTACACCCAGTCGGCGGTCTCCCAGCACATCGCCGCCCTCGAACAGGACCTGGGCGCACCGCTGCTCACCCGGCGTCCCGTCGCTCCCACGGCGGCGGGCGAACGGCTCCTGGAACACGCGGGCCCGCTGCTGCTGCGCCTGGAGGCGGCCCGCGCCGACGTCGTACGGATCGCGGCCGCGCCCGCGCACGGGCTGAGCCTGGCCACCTCGCCGACGGCTCTCGGCCCGGCCGTGCTCGCCGCGCTCCCGCCCGCCGGGGTGACCCTGCGTGTCCTCGCCCGCGACGACGTCCCCGCCGCCGTCGCCACCGGCACCGCCGACCTCGGTCTGGTGGACGGCCTGGCAGCGCCCAGCGACCCGCTCCGACTGCCCGACGTGGCGCCCCTGACGACGTACGGCGTGGCGGAGGAACCGGTGTGCGTCCTGCTGCCCGCGACCCACCCGCAGGCCCGCCGCGCCGGTCTGCGCCTCGGCGACCTCGCCGACGCGCGCTGGCTCGACGCCCCCGACACGGCCCTGCCGCTGCCGCAGCTGCGCGCCGCGAACGGCGGCCACGGCTTCCGGGCCGCCCTGCGCTACGACGGCACCGACGTCCGGCTCCTGACGGCGCTGGCCGCCGCCGGCCACGGACTGGCGCTGCTGCCCCGCTCGGCGGCCGCGGGCGTCCCGGGCACGGTCGCCGTCCCGGTCACCGAGCCCCGGGTCGTCCACCGGACCGAACTCGTCCACGCCGGGACACCGACGGGCGCGGCGTGGGCACTGGCGCAGGCGCTGTCCACGCGCGCGTGAGCGGCGCCCGTGCTCTCCCGCCCGGTCCTGTACCGGACGCGCACGCCACCCCTGATCGCGCCGGTCCGCCGCGGGCGGGCGCATCGCCGCCGGCCGCACGGTGATGGCGACCACCACGGCGAGGGCGACGAGCCGGCCGGTCCCGCCCGGCGCCAGCCGGCGACGACCAGGCCGACGCGGTCGTCCCCGGCGTGGGACCTGACCCCGGCCGACCCGGCGCGGGGGTGGCCCGACCGCCCGGGGGACACCGGCGGGCAGCCGTGGGTCCCCCCCCGCCAAACCACTGGCCACGGCGGGCGCCCCGAGTCCACCATGTGCCCATGCTGAGCACCCTCCCCGCCTTCCTCGGCGCCTGCACCCTCATCGCGGCCTCGCCCGGGCCCAGCACCGTGCTGATCATCAAGCAGTCACTGCGCAGCCGCCGCTCGGGCCTGCTGACCGTGCTCGGCAACGAGACCGGTGTCTTCGTCTGGGGCGTCGTGGCCGCGTTCGGCCTGACCGCCCTGCTCGCGGCCTCCGAGATGGCGTACGACGTGATGCGCGTCGTCGGCGCGGTCGTCCTGGTCTGGTTCGGCGTCCAGGCGCTCCGGCAGGCCCGCCGGATGAAGAAGGACGGCGGCGAGGACGCCGAGGGCTGGGAGACCGGCGAGAAGAGCGGCTGGGCCTCCTACCGCGCCGGGCTGCTGCTGAACCTCGCCAATCCCAAGGCCGCCGTCTTCGCCCTGTCCTTCCTGCCGCAGTTCGTCCCGGAGGGCGCCCCGCACCTGCCGGCCATGGTGGGCCTCGCCGCCCTGTGGGCCGTGTACGAGGTGGGCTACTACGGCCTCTACGTGTGGTTCGTCGGCCGGATGAAGGCCGTGCTGTCCCGCGCCGGGGTCCGCCGGCGGCTGGAGCAGGTCTCCGGGGGCGTGCTGCTGCTCCTGGGCGTCCGTATGGCCCTGGAGAGCTGACCCCGAACCGCCCCCGGGCCCGCCCCGCGCCGGAAACCGGGCCGACCGGCTCGCGCGGCCCCCGCTGTCCGGGCAGGATGCTGCCCGTGGTCCTCACGTCAGCCGCGACGTCGGCCACCATGTCAGTCACCACGACTCATCGGGAGACCCGGATGACCGGCACCGCCCCCGCGCCCTTCACCACCGACGACTACCGGGCCCGTATGGAACGGGCCGCGCGCGAGGCCGCCGACGCCGGACTCGCCGGGCTCCTCGTGGCGCCGGGACCCGACCTCGTCTGGCTCACCGGCTACGCGCCCCCCGCCGACACCGAACGGCTCACCCTGCTCGTCCTGGCCCCCGGCGAGGATCCCGTCCTCGTCGTCCCGACACTGGAGGCCCCCGACGCGGCGAAGGCGGCCGGCGCCCCGGCGCTCACCTTGCGGGACTGGACCGACGGCGGGGACCCCTACGCCCTCACCGCCGGCCTGCTCGACCCGCGCGGGCGGTTCGGCATCAGCGACAACGCCTGGGCGATGCACCTGCTGCACCTGCAGAGAACGCTGCCCGCGACGTCCTACGCCTCCCTCACCGAGGCCCTGCCGATGCTGCGGGCCGTCAAGGACGCGGCGGAACTGGAGCTGATGGCGGCCGCGGGAGCCGCCGCCGACCGGACGTTCGAGGAGATCCGCACGCTGCGCTTCAGCGGCCGCCGGGAGTCCGAGGTCGGCGCCGACCTCGCCGGGCTGCTGCGGCGCTTCGGGCACTCCCAGGTCGACTTCACCATCGTCGCCTCCGGGCCCAACGGCGCCAACCCGCACCACGAGGTGGGCGACCGCGTCATCGAACACGGCGACATGGTCGTCCTCGACTTCGGCGGCCTCAAGGACGGCTACGGCTCCGACACCTCCCGCACCGTCCACGTCGGCGAACCCACCGAGGAGGAACGCCGGGTCCACGACCTCGTCCGCGAGGCCCAGGAGGCGGGCTTCCGCGCCGTACGGCCCGGCGTCGCGTGCCAGGAGGTCGACCGGGCCGCCCGCGCGGTGATCGCCGACGCCGGCTACGGCGAGTACTTCATCCACCGCACCGGCCACGGCATCGGCGTCACCACCCACGAGCCGCCGTACATGATCGAGGGCGAGGAACAGCCCCTCGTGCCCGGCATGTGCTTCTCCGTGGAACCCGGCGTGTACCTGCCCGGCCGGTTCGGGGTACGCATCGAGGACATCGTCACCGTCACCGAGGACGGCGGACGCCGCCTCAACGACACCACCCGCGAGCTGGTCATAGTGGACTGAACGCATCCCCAGGAGACCCCTCCCCAGGAGTCTGGCACCCATCCGAACGGCAACGGCGCGATCATGACCCAGGCACCGACACCCACCGCGGACACCGTCCGCCGACTGGTCCGCGCGCTCCTCAAGGAGGGCGACCTGGGCGGCTCGGGGCCCGAGGTGCGCCCCGTCGCCGAGGAGGGCGCGCACTCCACCTGGTGGGTCGGCACCCGCCATGTGCTGCGGCTCGCCCCCGACCGCGAGGCGACCGTGCGCCGGCGCCGCGAACTGCGGCTGCGCGACCTCGTCCGCCCGCACGTCCCCGTCGCCGTGCCCACCAGCGTGGCGCACGGCGAATGGTCGCCCGGCCTGATCTGCACCCTGGACACCAAGCTGCCCGGGGGCACGGCCGAGGAGCACGACGTGTCCGCCGTCGGCGAGGCCGACCTCGCAGGACTGCTCGGCGGACTGCGCGAGGTGCCGTCCCGGCAGGCCGAGGCGCTCGGCGTGCCGCGGACCGCCCCGCGCTCGCTGGAGGCGCTGCGCCGTATGGCCGTCACCGCCGCCGCGGCCCTCGCCCGCGCCGACGAGTTCGACCCGCTGCGCCTGAACCAGCTCACCCCGCCCGGCGCGGCCCAGCTGGCCGCCCAGCCCGCCACCGCCGTGCTCGTCCATCACCGGCTGCGCGGCGAGCACCTCGTGGTCAGCGCCGACGGCCGGGTGCGGGGCGTCCTCGACTGGACGGACGCGGTGATCGGCGACCCCGCCGAGGACATCGCCGGCCTCGCCCTCGCCGTGGGCTCCGGCGCCGCCGTCCGCGCCGCCACCCTCGCCGGCTACGGCGCCCGCCCCTGCCTGCGCGGCCTCTGGCTGGCCCGCTGCGACACCGTCATCCGCCTCGCCGACCGCCTCAACGGCCACGGCACGGACCCCCTCCCCCTCCTGCGCACCCAGCTCCACCGCGCCTGGGAGGCCATCCTGCTGGAGCGGGTGACAGAGTTCCGGGACGGCGACGACTAGGCCGTTTCTGATGGCTCTTGGACGGTGTCGCGGAGCCAGATGACGATCGCGGTGACGGTGAGGGTGCCGTCGAAGACGTAGTCGCGCTTGTCGTACCGGGTGGCCACCGCCCGGAACTGCTTCCACTTGTTCACGCACCGCTCGACCGCGTTGCGACGGCGGTACTGGGCCTTGTCGAAGGCCGGGGGCCGACCGCCGGCTCGTCCCCGGCGCTTGCGGTGGGCCCGCTGGTCATCGGGCTGAGCGATGGTGGCCTTGATCCCGCGCCGTTGCAGGTAGGCGCGGTTGTCCCGGCTGGAGTACGCCTTGTCGCCCCGCACCCGGTCCGGCCGGCTGCGCGGGCGGCCCGCGCCGCGGCGCCGGATGCGTAAGCCGTCCAGCACTGGAGCGAACATCGGGCTGTCACCCCGCTGACCGGGCGAGGTCAGCCAGTGCAGCGGGCGGGCCCGGTCGTCGGAGAGCAGATGGACCTTGCTGGTCAGCCCGCCCCGTGAGCGCCCCAACGCCTCGCGCCCATCTGCCTCCTCACGCGTAGCACCTTCCCGACGGTCACGGTGCAGGGAGCCAGGGGGGCGCCCGGGGGGGGCCTCACCGACGGGCGGGGCGGGCCGGGCGCCGGGCCCCGGGTTCTTGGCGCGGGTCGCCGGCCGGGTACGAGCCGGTGTAGCAGGGGCGTCCGGGGTTCTCCTCGGCGTCCAGGGGGCCGGGGCCCGGGTCCTCGGCGTGGGCCTTCGGGCAGGTACCAGCCGGGGAAGCAGGGGGAGCCCGGGGGGCCGCTTCCCAGGGGTGGGCCGGCCCCCGGGTCCTTGGCGTGGGCCGCCGGACAGGTACCGGCCCGGGGCGGGTACGGCCTCCTCTCGCGGCGGCTGCCGGGGGCCGCGTCGTCCCCCGTGCGGGCGGAACGCCGGGCCGTCTCGTCCGTCGTGCGGCCGGAGCGCGGGAGCCGTGTCGCCCCCCGTGCGGACGGAGCGCGGGGGCCGCGTCGTCCCCCGTGCGGCCGGAACGCGGGGGCCGTGTCGCGTCCCCCGTGCGGGCGGAGCGCGGGTCGCCCCGGACGGGATCGTGCGGTTCACTCCTGTTCCAGGACCACGCACGACTCCGGGGGCATGTGCAGCAGACCGTCCGGGCCCGGTACCTCCACCGGCTCCCACGCGGCGAGCACCCGGGCCGGGCGGGGGCCGAGCGGGATCGCCGCCGGCTCCTTCGCGAGGTTCACGGCCACCCGGACGTCTCCGCGCCGGAAGGCGAGCCAGCGGGCCCGGGCGTCGTGGGCGACCTTGATGTCGGCGAGGTCGGGGTCGGTGAGGTCCGGCTGGGCGTGCCGCAGCGCGATCAGCTCGCGGTACCAGGCCAGCACGCGCGCGTGGGGCTCACGCCGCGGCTCGGACCAGTCCAGGCAGGAGCGGTCCCGCGTCCTGGGGTCCTGCGGGTCCGGCACGTCCGCCTCGGCCCAGCCGTGCGCCGCGAACTCCCGCCGCCTGCCCCGCCGTACGGCCTCGGCGAGTTCGGGGTCGGTGTGGTCGGTGAAGTACTGCCACGGCGTGCCCGCCGCCCACTCCTCGCCCATGAACAGCATCGGCGTGAACGGCGCGGTCAGCGTGAGCGCCGCCGCGCAGGCGAGGAGCCCGGGGGAGAGGGCCGCCGCGAGGCGGTCGCCCTGGGCGCGGTTGCCGATCTGGTCGTGGGTCTGGGAGTAGCCGAGGAGCCGGTGCGCGGGGACGCGGGCGCGGTCCAGCGGGCGCCCGTGGTGCCGCTCGCGGAAGCCGGAGTACGTGCCGTCGTGGAAGAAGCCGCCGGTGAGGGTCTTGACGAGCGCGGCGAACGGGTCGCGCGCGAAGTCGCCGTAGTAGCCCTGGGACTCACCGGTGAGCGCGGTGTGCAGGGCGTGGTGGAAGTCGTCGTTCCACTGGGCGTGCAGCCCGAGGCCGCCCTCGCGGCGGGGGGTGATCAGCCGCGGGTCGTTCAGGTCGGACTCGGCGATCAGGAACAGCGGTCGGCCCGTCTCGGCGGCGAGGGCGTCCACGGCCGCCGACAGCTCCTCCAGGAAGTGGTACGCGCGCGTGTCGGCGAGCGCGTGCACCGCGTCCAGCCGCAGCCCGTCGATCCGGTAGTCCCGCAGCCACGCCAGCGCACTGCCCAGCAGAAACGCCCGCACCTCGTCCGAGCCCGGGGCGTCCAGGTTGACGGCCGCGCCCCACGGCGTGTGATGGCGTTCGGTGAAGTACGGGCCGAACCCGGGCAGGTAGTTGCCGGACGGGCCCAGGTGGTTGTGGACGACGTCCAGGACCACCCCGAGCCCCAGCTCGTGCGCCCGGTCGACGAACCGCTTCAGCGCCTCGGGACCGCCGTACGGCTCGTGCACGGCCCACAGCGAGACCCCGTCGTACCCCCAGCCGTGCCGGCCGGGGAACGGGCACAGCGGCATCAACTCCACGTGGGTGACGCCCAGTCCGGCGAGATGGCCGAGACGTTCGGCGGCCGCGTCCAGGGTGCCCTCGGGGGTGTACGTGCCCACATGCAGCTCGTACAGGACCGCGCCCGGCAGCGGACGCCCGGCCCATGACGCGCGCCACGCGTACCGGCCGTGGTCGACGACCGCGCTCAGCCCGTCCGGGCCGTCCGGCTGGCGGCGCGAACGCGGGTCGGGGCGGATGGGGCCGTCGTCCACCGAGAAGCCGTACCGCGTGCCGTCCGCGGCCTCCGCCTCTCCGGTCCACCATCCCGCGCGCTCCGGATCGCGCCGCAGCGCGTGCGTGACGTCGTCGCACCGCAGCGCCACCCGTTCGGCCTGCGGTGCCCACACCTCGAACTGCACGGACGGTTCCCCTTACGTCTGCTCACCGTGATGTAGCCGGGTCCATCGTGCTGTAAACGAGATCCGTCCGCCGAGGGAACACCCCCGTCGCGGCGGGTGTCGTCGGCCACGCGCGCGGACCGGCGTTTCTCCGTTTCCTGGACACCCGGGGTTCACTGACCGACAATCACCTCCGTGACGTCGTCTTTCGAGTTCAACACCTACCACCCCGCGCGGCTGTCCGACGCGGAGCGCGACAGGGCGCTGAAGGTGCTCCGTGACGGCGTCGCCATGGGCCGCCTGTCGCACGACACCTTCATCCGGCGCATGGAACTCGCCCTCGCCGCCCGCCGCTCCGACGAACTGGCCGCCCTCACCGCCGACCTGCCCAAGGAGAACCGCTTCGCGCGCGTGGTCTTCGGCACCGTCGAGGCCGTCTCCGGGTTCACCGTCCGGCTGCGCCGGGCCTGGCAGGCCGAGCGGCTGCCCAAGCTGCTGCTGCCGCACCCCGGCACCGAGCACGCGCTGCGCATCGGCCGCGACCCGGTGAGCGGGCTGCGACTGACCCACGAGAGCGTCTCGCGCGTGCACGCCGAACTCAGCCGCCAGGGCGGCATGTGGGTGCTGCGCGACCTCGGTTCGACCAACGGGACCACCGTCAACGGCCGCCGGGTCATCGGCGCGGCCGTCGTGCGCGAAGGCGACCAGGTCGCCTTCGGGAGGGTGGCGTTCCGCCTCTCGGCGAACTGAACCGGCCCGCCGGCACGGCCAAGTCCCGGCGTGGACGGCGGTGTTGACGTACACCCGCACCATGACTCACTGTGCGTACACCCGACACGCCCGGTGAACCGACGGCGCCGCCCTGGAGGTGTGCCCTGCCGCCGCTCCTCCGCTATCCGACCGTGGACGAACTCACGGCCCGCGCCGCCGCGCTCGCCGCCCGCCGTCCCCGGGACGCCGCGCTGCGCCGTGTCGGCGTCTCCCGCGAGGGCACACCCCTGTGGCTGCTCACCGTCGGCCGGGGCAGCCGCCAGGTCCTCGTCGTCGCCGGACCGCACGCCAACGAGCCCGTCGGCGGCGCCACCGTCCTCAGGCTGGCCGAACGCGCCCTCGCCGACCCCCGGCTCACCGAGGGCGCCGACGCCACCTGGAACCTGCTGCTCTGCCTCGACCCCGACGGGCTGCGCCGCAACGAGGGCTGGCTGACCGGCCCCTACAGCCTCGGCCGCTACTTCCGGCACTTCTTCCGGCCCGGCTTCCTGGAACAGCCCGAGTGGCTGCCCGACGGGGCGCCCGGCGCCGCGCTCCCGGAGACGCGGGCGCTGCTCCGTCTCCAGGACGAACTGAAACCTTTCTTCCAGTGCTCGCTGCACGGCGTCGACATCGGCGGCGGCTTCGTGGAACTCACCCGTGACCTGCCCGGCCTCGACCGGCGCATCGCCCACGCCGCCGCCCGTCTCGGCATCCCCCGCGAACTCGGGCCCTACGACACCCTGTACTGGCCCGGTCTGGGACCCGCCGTCTACCGCATCCCGCCGCCGCACCCCGGCGACCTGGCCGCCGCCATCACCGAAGCCGCCGTCGAGTCGACCTGGCACCACCCGCACCGGTACGGCACCGTCACCGCGGTCGTCGAGGCGCCCATGTGGGGCGTGGCCGCCGTCGAGGACGGCTCGCCCCCCGCCGACCGGGACGCCGTGCTGCGCGCCGTCAGCGGCGACCTGCGCCACGACGTCCAGGTGCTGGAACGCATCCTCAGCCGGGCACGGCCCCACCTCGGCGGCACCGCCGAGACGGCCCGTCTGCTCGCGCCCGTCGACGACCACCTCCTGGTCTGCCCCGGACTCGCCGACGCCTGGGACCCCGACACCACCGACCCGCGCCGCCCCCTCCCGACGCTCAGCACCGCCCATCTGACCGCCCTGCGCATCGCCGGCCGCCGCATCGCCGCCCGGACCGCGGGCCTGCTGCACCAGCTCGTCGCCGGCGCGGGCCGCGACCCGGCCGGCGTGCTGCCGGAGCTGGACGGGCTCATCGACCGCTGGTGCGCCGCCTACCAGGACGACTGCCAGGCCCGCTGGATCCCCGTCGCCCGCCAGGTCGAATACCAGGCGCGGGTCGTGCTCGCCGCGTTCGAACTGGCCGGACGGCACCGGGATCCCACGCGTTCGGGTGAGCCGGACTGGGGGACGCAGGCCGCCGTGCCGATGCACCGGGAATGAAGCACTTCCACGCGTTCCCCGCCGCACCGCTCCGGCGTGCCCTGCCGGCCGCCGCCGCCCTTCTCCTCGCCGCCGGTGCCGCCCCGGCCCGGGCGGCCTCCCAGGACCCGCTCCCCGGCAACTGGCTCCAGCTCACGGTCACCCGGGACACCTCCCCCTCCCGCGACACCCGCGCCACCCTGCTGCGGTGCGCCCCGCCCCAGGGCCACCGCCGCGCCGCCGAGGCCTGCGCGCAGCTCGCCGCGGTGAACGGGGACCTCCGCGCCCTCCCTGCGGCCGGGGACACCGTCTGCGCCCTCGTCTACGCCCCGGTGACGGCCCAGGCGAGCGGGCAGTGGAACGGGCGCCCCGTCGCGTACACCGAGACCTTCGGCAACGCCTGCGAGATGACCGCCCGCACGGGCGCGGTCTTCGCGATGGACACCCCGGACACGGTGGCACCCGGGGCCTGATCCCGGCGGGGCGACGCTGCTCACGCACGCGTGCGTGGCGGGAGGGGAAGGACCGGCGCGGGCCGCCGAGTGGCGCCTCGCGGCTGCGCGGCTGCGCGACTGCGTCACATCGTCTGGTCTGAAGTCTGGTCACCGCTGCCCGACTGGACGATTCCAAGCCCCTCACCCCGCCGGACTTCACCGCACTGTTTGCGGATCAGCACCACTGCACCCTCTGGGAGGTCGACCGGCCACCGTCTCTCTGAGCAAACCCGTGGACCTGGCACTGCCCACGGGGCAGCTGGTCGTCCGTGATCCCTTCACGGGCCTCGGTCCGTTCGCGCCCCGCCCCTTCACCGCAGAGGTGCGCCCCGGCCGGTATCCCGTCACCTTGGCGGTGGTGTCCTTCGACAACGACGGCACGCCGGCCCACGTGGCGGGCGCTGCCCGCCTGTCCGCCACTGACGCGCCCGTCACCAGGTGGGAGCTCGCGCTCGTGGCCGGCCGGGACGCCGCGGAGCTCGGTGACCGTGAATTCTTCGGCCACGAGACGGATCACGGGGACGTGTGCTTCGTCGACGCCTCCGCAGGAGATCGTGGCGTTCACCACGGGCCGCGGCCACGGGTTCTACCTGACGTGGGTCGGCCGTACCGACAGCGGCGACGTCGCCTCCTTCATCACCGACTTCCTCGTGATCGAGGAGCCCGGTGACCTCGGCAGCGGCCCGGCTCAGATCCCGGCCGCGGCCTGGCTGGATGACCGGATCTGGCCCGCCTGCCTGCGGCCGCCCGCTCGCCCTGGGGGCCACAGGGCTCCTAGGCCGACCGCTTGCGGGCGTGGAGTGCTGCCGCCAGGACCGTGCGGCTCTGGTGTTCGACCTGGTGCTCCAGCGGCACCCAGCGGGCGCGGAAGCGCACGGCGAAGGCGTCGCTCCAGTCCTCCACGAGCTGTTCGAGACGCGGGGCCGCGTGGTCGTCGCTCTCCTGCAGGACCCGCCACAGCATCGCCGCCGCCCGCAGCGGCAGCCGCCGGGCGAAGGCGTCCACGCTGCCGACGTACGCCATCGTCGTACCGGCCGGTGGCGTATGGGTCCAGTCGGCCGCCAGCCCCGGCACCAGCTCCAGCGCCCATCTGGCCGCCCGCAGCAGGGGCCCGTCGGCGCCCTCCAGCCGCGGCAGCGCCTCGGCGAGCACCGCCTCCACCTCCCGCGAGTCCCGCAGCAGCCGCTCCGCGAGGCGCCGGATCGCCGCGGCCGGGGCGGGATGCGGGGCGGGGTCGTCCACCAGGTCGCTCGCCCACATCGGCACCTCCACCACCGCGGTCAGACCGCCGTAGCGATGGACGTGGTACCAGGTGCTGTGCCGTGCGTCGTCCGGCATGCTCGGGTACGCCGCGGCCGCGCCGGCGTCCGGCATCACGTGCACCCCCGGGCCGGACGCCGGCCAGCCCGCCGCGTCCGAGGCGCCCGTCTCCACCGGGATGTGCAGCCGCGCCGCGGACTTGGCGAACGGCTCGGCGAGCCCCGGGATGTCCCTGGTCAGCTGCACCCAGCTGCCGCCCAGGTCGGTGCCGTGCAGGGTCACCTGCAGATAGGGCCGCAGCTCGTCGATGATCCGGGTCAGCGCGCGCGTCTCGGGCGGCAGCCGGTCGGACGGCAGCACGGCGGGCGACCACTCCGGCTGCTCCGGGCCCGCGGGCCGGAAGAACCCCAGGTGGTACTCCAGCAGACTGCGCGGCGCCGGCGTGATGTGCAGACTCGCCCCGTCCGGGTCCGCGCACAGCAGGAAGTGCCAGGAGACGCCGGTGCGCAACCCCCTTTCGTGCAGCACCCGTTCGGCCAGCGCCAGCAGGGTCGGGCCGCCCGTCGGCTCGTTGGCGTGGGCGCCGGCGACGACCAGGACGGCCCGCCGCGCGCGCCCCACCGACAGCAGGTGCAGGGGACGGCCCGCACGCGAGAGCCCCACCTGCCGCAGGGCGCACAGACCGGAGTGCCGCGCGGCCAGGGCACGGGCGGAGAAGGTCAGTTCGGGAACCGTGGGGTAGCGCAGCACCGGCAGGAGACTCACCCCCGTCTTGTCCGACCGGCTTCGCTCTCCGCAGTACCCCACGGACTCTGTGAACTGTCAAGGATGCCCCGGAGCCGCGAGGGGCACCCGTCAGCGCACTCGCACGGCCACGCCGAAGCCGCCGGCCGCCGACCGCCGAACACTCCACGGTCACGCCGGCCCGCCGACCCGCCGGCCGCCGCGCGCCCCCGACCGCGCGACCACCCCCGGCCCGAACCGGCACCCGCCGGCACACTCCGCACCGGCGCAGGCCGGCGCGCGTCCTCCCGGTCCCCCTTCCGGCCCCAGGCCCCCCCCGGGCACCCCTCCTCAGCCCGCCGCCCGCTCCAGCAGCGCCACCGGCAGCGGTGCGAACAGCTCGGCCACGCGCGCGTGCCCCGAGAACTCCCGCTCCGGAGCGAGCGCGTCGCGCCACCGCCCCGGTGGCAACGGCAGCCGGGTGTCCCGCCAGCCGCCCGCCTCCGCCAGCCGCAGCGACAGCCGCGTCACCGCCGTGACCGCCTCGCCCGAGCGCGCGAACGCCAGGCAGTGCTCCGCCGCCGGCCCCTCGGCGGCCAACGGCTCGTACGTCGCCGCGCTCCCGAAGACGCCCGGCCGGTGCCGGCGCAGCCGCAGGGCCGCCTCGGTCACCGCGGCCTTCTCACCGGGGTCCCCGGGCGGGAACCGCACGGGACGCCGGTTGTCGGGGTCCACCAGGGCGCGGTACTCGGCCTCCGTGCCCTGGTAGACGTCCGGGACCCCCGGCATCGTCAGGTGCACCAGCGCCGTACCGAGCACGTTGGCCCGGATGTGCGGCTCCAGCGCCTCGCGCAGTGCCGTCACCCGCTCGCCGGGCGCCCCGCACGGCCCCGCCGCGAGGAACGCGGCCACCGCCTCCTCGTACGGCGGCTCCTGCTCGGTCCAGCTCGTGTACAGGCCCGCCTCGCGCACGTGCTTGAGCAGCGCCTCCCGTACCCGCTCCGGGGCCGCGGGGCCGAGCCCGAACACCGTCTGCCAGGCCGCCCACGCCAGCTGCCCGTCCGGCACCTCCTCCTCCGCGCGCGTGACCTGCTCCAGAACCCGGTCCCAGCGGGCCGGGCACTCGGTGAGCACCGCCAGCGCGGCCCGCACGTCGGCGCTGCGCTTGGTGTCGTGCGTCGACACGACCGTCCCGGTGGCCGGCCAGTCGCGCTGCACGCGCGCGCAGTACGCGTGGAACTCCTCCGGGGACACCCCGGGGCGGCCCGGCTCGCCGCCCACCTCGTTCGCCGCGAGCATCGGGACGTACCGGTAGAACGCCGTGTCCTCCACCGACTTGGCGCGCAGCGCGGACGCCGTCTGCGCGAACCGGGCCCGGAACTCCTCGCGCAGGGGCCCCTCGCCGCCGAGCACCAGCGCGCGCACCGCGTCGACCGCGCCCGCCTCCTCCGGCACCATGAACGCGCTTCTCGCCTCCTCGGCCGCCTCCTCGGTGACCACGCGGGCCGGATCGCCCGAGGCGTACGGCCGGTAGACCTCCAGCCGGACGAGCAGCTCCACCAGCGCCGTGCGCAGCGCCCACGGCGCCCGGTCGCGCAGCGCGGGGTCCGGGGCGCTCGCGCACAGCCGGGAGGCGAGCCGGGTCAGCCGGTCCAGTTCGGCCGCCAGCTCGTGCGAGAGCACCCCGTACGCCGCCCTCCGCGCGGTGGCCGCCCAGTCGCCGCCGCGGTCCGTCTGCGGGGCCGCGAAGCGCCGGTAGAGGGCGAGCAGCTCCCGGGCCCCCGCGGGGTCCGTGAAGAGGCCGTCTACGCGGCGCAGGGCGTCGTAGCCGGTGGTGCCGGCCACGGGCCAGGAGTCCGGCAGCCGCTCGTCGTCGGCGAGGATCTTCTCGACGACCGTCCAGCGGCCCCCCGTGGCCTCGTGCAGCCGCTCCAGGTAGGCGTCGGGGTCGGCGAGGCCGTCCGGGTGGTCGACCCGCAGGCCGTCGACGACGCCCTCGTGCAGCAGCTGGAGGATCTTGCCGTGGGTGGCCTCGAAGACCTCCGGGTCCTCCACCCGCACCCCGATCAGCTCCGAGATGCTGAAGAACCGCCGGTAGTTCAGCTCGGTGCGGGCCAGCCGCCACCACACGGGGCGGTACCACTGGGCGTCGAGCAGTTGCGGCAGCGGCAGGTCCTCGGTGCCCTCGCGCAGCGGCAGGACGTGGTCGTAGTAGCGCAGCACACCGCCGTCCACCCGCAGGTGCTCCAGCTCCGTGCCGACGGGGTGGCCGAGCACCGGGACGAGCACCTGGCCGCCGCGCGCCTCCCAGTCGATGTCGAACCAGCGCGCGTAGGGCGACTTCGGGCCCTCCCGCAGCACCTCCCACAGGGCACGGTTGTGGCGCGGGGCCATCGCCATGTGGTTCGGCACGATGTCCACGACCAGGCCGAGCCCGTGCTCCCGCGCGGCGCGCGCCAGCGCCCGCAGCCCCTCCTCACCGCCCAGCTCCTCGCGCACCCGCGCGTGGTCCACGACGTCGTAGCCGTGCGGGGAGCCGGGCACGGCCTCGAGGACCGGCGACAGATGCAGATGCGAGACGCCGAGCGAGGCCAGGTACGGCACGGCCGCCGCCGCGGCCGCGAACGGGAAGGCGGGCTGCAGCTGCAGCCGGTAGGTGGCCGTGGGCGGGGCGGGGGCGGGGCGCGCAGGGGTCATGGAAACCTACGTACCCGCCCGGCACCCGTTCGTGCGCCCTGACACACCCACGGCCGCCCCCGCACCCCGAAGGGGCGCGGCGCCCCACCGGCACGCGGCCGCGCGGCGTCCGCGCGACCGGCCACGACGGACCTGCCGTGACCCTCCGGCCGCGACGGACCGGCCACGACTGAACGGCCGTGACTCTCCGGCCGCGACCGTCTCGCCGTGACGGACCGTGGTCACCGGACCGCGGGTCGCCGAACCACGGATCACCGGACCACGGCGCCACCCGCGGCCCCGGTCTACCCGGCCGGTCGCTGCAGCACCGTCATGCTCCGGTCGACCAGTGTCAGCCGGTCGCCCGCCTGCACCTTGCGGGCCGGCCCCTGTGCGAGCGCCTCCGGCTCGGCGGTGTCCACGACCACCCGCCACTGCCGCCCGTGGTCGACCGGCACCACGAACTCCAGGGACTTCGGGGAGGCGTTGAACAACAGCAGGAAGGAGTCGTCGGTGATCCGCTCCCCGCGCGGTCCCGGCTCCGAGATCGCGTTGCCGTTGAGGAACACCGACAGCGCCGACGCCTGCGCCCCCTCCCAGTCCCGCTGGGTCATCTCCTTGCCCTCCGGCGTGAACCAGGCGATGTCCGACAGCTCGTCGTGGGTGCCCTCCACGGGCCGCCCGTGGAAGAAGCGGCGCCGCCGGAACACCGGGTGCTCCCGGCGCAGCCGGGTCAGCGCGCGCGTGAAGTCCAGCAGCTCGCCGCCGGGCCCTTCGGCGTCCGGCCACGCCACCCACGCCAGCTCGCTGTCCTGGCAGTAGGCGTTGTTGTTGCCCTGCTGGGTGCGCCCGAACTCGTCCCCGTGGCTGATCATCGGCACGCCCTGGGAGAGCAGCAGCGTGGCGATGAAGTTGCGCATCTGCCGGCCCCGCAGCCGCAGCACCTGCGGGTCGTCGCTCTCGCCCTCGGTCCCGCAGTTCCACGACCGGTTGTGGCTCTCGCCGTCCCGGTTGTCCTCCCCGTTGGCCTGGTTGTGCTTGTCGTTGTACGAGACGAGGTCGTGCAGGGTGAAGCCGTCGTGGCAGGTCACGAAGTTGATGGAGGCCAGCGGGCGGCGCCCGTCGTCCTGGTAGAGGTCGGACGAGCCGGTCAGCCGGGAGGCGAACTCCGCGAGCGTGCGCTGCTCGCCCCGCCACAGGTCGCGCACGGTGTCCCGGTACTTGCCGTTCCACTCCGTCCACAGCGGCGGGAAGTTGCCCACCTGGTAGCCGCCCTCGCCCACGTCCCACGGCTCGGCGATCAGCTTCACCTGGGAGACGACCGGGTCCTGCTGCACCAGGTCGAAGAACGACGACAGCCGGTCCACCTCGTGGAACTGCCGGGCCAGGGTCGCCGCGAGGTCGAAGCGGAACCCGTCCACGTGCATCTCGGTGACCCAGTACCGCAACGAGTCCATGATCATCTGCAGCACGTGCGGGGACCGCATCAGCAGCGAGTTCCCGGTGCCCGTGGTGTCCATGTAGTAGCGGGGGTCGTCGGCCAGCCGGTAGTACCGCTGGTTGTCGATGCCCCGGAAGGACAGCGTCGGCCCCAGGTGGTTGCCCTCGGCGGTGTGGTTGTAGACCACGTCGAGAATCACCTCGATCCCCGCCTCGTGCAGCGCGCGCACCGCCGACTTGAACTCCAGCACCTGCTGGCCGCGGTCGCCCCAGGAGGCGTACGCGTTGTGCGGGGCGAAGAAGCCGATCGTGTTGTAGCCCCAGTAGTTGTTCAGGCCCATGTCGACCAGCCGGTGGTCGTTGACGAACTGGTGCACCGGCATCAGCTCCAGCGCCGTCACACCGAGCCCGGTCAGGTGTTCGATGATCGCCGGGTGTGCGAGGGCCGCGTAGGTGCCGCGCAGCTCCTCCGGCAGCCCCGGATGGCGCATCGTCAGACCCTTCACATGGGCCTCGTAGATCACCGTGCGGTGGTACTCCGTGCGCGGCGGGCGGTCGTCGCCCCAGTCGAAGTACGGGTTGACCACCACCGACGTCATCGTGTGCGGCGCCGAGTCGAGGTCGTTGCGCTTGTCGGGGGAGCCGAACGGGTAGCCGTACACCTCCTCGCCCCAGCGGACCGAGCCGCTGACCGCCTTCGCGTACGGGTCGAGCAGCAGCTTCGCCGAGTTGCAGCGCAGCCCGCGCGCGGGTTCGTACGGCCCGTGCATCCGGAAGCCGTACCGCTGCCCGGGCATCACGCCCGGCAGGTACGCGTGCCGGACGAACGCGTCGCTCTCCCGCAGTTCCACCGCCGTCTCCGAGCCGTCGTCGTGCAGCAGACACAGCTCTACTCGGTCCGCGGCCTCCGTGAAGACCGCGAAGTTCGTGCCGGCGCCGTCGTACGTGGCACCGAGGGGATACGCCTCTCCAGGCCAGACCTGCATGAAATGACTCTTTCAGGTGTGCCGCCGCGCCGGGGGCGCCTTGCCGTCGAGTCTCCCGGAAAGTGATGGAACCACCTGCGACTTACGCCCCTCTTACCTGTCGACCAGTGCATACGCCGGCATACGGCGCATGCCGAACCAGTGGGGCAGACGAACATACTCCCGGGCGACAGGGGGAGTAGGGGGCAATTGTGCGCACGACAGTGCGTCGCCACCTGGGCAAGGTGGTGGCGGGTACGGCCATCGCGGTGGCCGCGACAGCCGTGATGATCGGGATCACCCTGCCGGGCACGGCGGGGGCCGACGACACGGCAGGCGGGAAGTCCGGAGGGACGACGGGGCAGGCGGCGGCCGGGGACCAGGGCGGCGTGGTCCGGCCCGGTGTCGTCGAGCGGGCCCCGGACGAGGGGGAGAAGGGCAAGGGCAGCGACCCGCTCACCGACGACGAGATGAAGCGGGCGGAGCGTCTCGCGCTCAGCCGGCAGCAGCTCAGCGCGGGCGAGAACGTCGAGGGCGAGCGCGGACCGCAGCGCCTCGGCGTGGAGCTCGCCGCCCCGGAGGCGGACGAGCTGGACGACCCGGACGCGCCCCGGCGCGCCGAGGTGACGTTCTACGACTACAAGAACGACACCCTGGTCACCAGGACGGTCAACCTCGACACAGGCAAGGTCGAGAACACCGGCACCCAGCGCGGCGTCCAGCCGCCGCTGAGCCCCGAGGAGCAGACCGAGGCGGCCCGGCTGCTGATCGCCGACCCGCTCGGCGCGGGCCTGAAGGCCGACTACAAGGACGCCACCGGCAAGGAGCTCACCTCCCCGGACCAGCTGCTGCTCGCCAGCATGGTCTACCGGGCGGTGCCGGGCGCCCAGCCCGCGAGCCTCGACCCGTGCGGTGAGCACCGCTGTGTGCGTCTGCTGCCGAAGGTCAAGAACGGTCCCTGGATCGACGCCCGGTCCCTGGTGATCGACCTCAGCACCGGCAAGGTCGCCAAGCTCGACGGCTGAGTCGGCTCGCGCGTCCACCTTTCCCACTCACCACCTCCTGCCAAGGAGTCATGTCCACATGCGTGTCACCAGAATGAGCCGTACCCACAAGGGAGCGGCCGTCGGCCTGTCCCTGGCCGCGCTGGCCGCCGGCGCGACCGCCGGGGCCGGCCCCGCCGCCGCCCAGCCGAAGGCCGCCCCCGCCGCGGCGGCCGACTGCAGCGCGGCCTACCGCATCGAACAGAAGCTCTCCACCGGCACGACCTGGCGCATGTGCTGGCGCTACGAGGCCAAGTCCGGGCTCGTCCTGGAGAAGGTCACCTACCAGCCGCCCGGCGAGACCAAGCCGATCCGGGTCCTCACCAGCGCCAAGCTCGCCCAGATCCATGTGCCGTACGACGACGGCAAGAACGAGTACAACGACATCACCGACTACAACTTCGGCTCCGGCCTGGTGAACCTGGCCCCCGCCGAGTGCCCCGGCGGCACCATCAAGACGGTGAAGGTCCCCCAGGCGATGGACCCCCAGCACCCCGACGTCAAGGGCCTGTGCACCACGACCCGGTCGCGCGGCCACGCCTACCGCATGCAGGCCGAGGGCACCAAGGTCTACCAGGCCCAGGGCAAGGACCTGCTCGTCTACACGGTCAACCAGGTCGGCTGGTACGAGTACATGACCGAGTGGCGCTTCTCCGACGACGGCACGGTCAACATGAACGTCGGCGCCACCGGCAGCCTCTCGCCCTTCGACTACGACGCCGGCGACGGCCGCGGCTGGCCCATAGGCAAGGGCGCCACGTCCTACGCCACCAGCCACAGCCACAACGTCTTCTGGCGGCTCGACTTCGGCCTGGACGGCTCCTCGGCCAACAAGATCGAGCAGTACGACTCGGTCGTCAGCCCGCCCGCGAGCGGCCAGCAGGGCCCGACCAACAAGACCACCCGCACCCCGGTCACCAAGGAACTCGCGGGCGACGCCAAGAACATGCGCTGGTGGCGCGTGGTCAGCAGCATCGGCAAGAACAAGGACGGCCACGCGCGCAGCTACGAGCTCGTCCCCGGCGCCACCACCAAGTACTCCGGACGCGGCTTCACCCGGCACGACGTCTACTTCACCGAGTACAACAAGTGCGAGATGTACGCCAGCAACAACCCCCTCAACTGCGGTACGGGACACCCCAAGACCGTCGACAAGTGGGTGAACGGGCAGACCCTCAAGCACCCCGTGGCCTGGGTGAACGTGGGCTTCCACCACATCGCGCGCGACGAGGACCAGCAGCCCATGCCGGTCCACTGGCAGGGCTTCTCCATCGCCCCCAGGGACGTCACCGCCATGAATCCGCTCACGCCGCCCGCCCTCAAGGGTGAGAACGGTCGGCCCGACACCGGCAGTTGAGAAACGACCTGCCCATCCGGCTGCACCGCCGACCGCTCCCGGAGTACCCTTCCTTGATCGTTGAGACGGGGAGAGCTCAACGGAGCGGAAGGCGGTGCTTGGGTGGGCTCGGGAGGGCTGGAGCTGCCCCCTGGTGACGAGGGTCACGAGGGGAGCTCCACAGACGTCCCGCCCGGAACGGTGTCCCTGGCCCGGCCGATGGAGACCAACGCCATCGGGCCGGAGCTGGACTGGGACGCCGAAGCCTGGCGCGAGGTGCGCACCCGCGCCCAGCGGGCCGGCCGGGCCTACATCTGGCTGAACCTCGTCGAACAGCGGCTGCGCGCCGTGGTGGCCGCCGTGCTGCGGCCCATCTACGAACCCGTCCACGGCGACGAGTGGGTGGTCGCCGCGGCCGGCCCCGCCGGCCAGGAATGGGTGCAGCGCGCCGTCGCGGTCCGTGAAGTCAGCCGCCGCAAGGGCTACTTGCTCGACCCGGCCGACGACAACGTCATCTCCTTCCTCACGCTGCCGCAGCTGCGCGAGCTGATGGTGCAGCACTGGCCGTGCTTCGAGCCCTACCTCGACGACCGTAGGGACGTCGAACTCGCCCTGGACGAGCTGGAGGTGACCCGCAACGTCGTCTCCCGCAACCGGGCGCTGTCCGAGGCCGTCCTCGGCCAGGCCGAGCGGGCCTCCGCGCGGCTGCTGGAGATGCTCGGCACCGGCGGCGACGTGCCGTCCGCGCGCCGGCTGCCCGTGGACGCGGTCGAGGACCTCGTCGGTGACCGGTACGCGGACGTCGTCGCCGTCCACTCCGACCGGGTGCGGCTGCTGCGCCAGTTCCCCGCCGAGGACATCTTCGACGGCTCCCGCCGTATCGACGCCATCGGCATCGGCCTGAACCTGCTCGTGCAGAACTTCTCCGGCCGGCGCCTGGTCCGCCTCGCCGAGGCCGGCGCCCGCGTCCGGCTGCTGTTCCTCAACCCCGCCTCCAGCGCGGTCAAGCGCCGCGAACGCGAACTCGGGATGAAACGGGGCGAACTGAGCCGCGCGGTGGAGATGAACATCCTCCACATGCGCCGCGTCCGCTCCCGGCTGCGCGACCCGGGGGCCTTCCAGATCCAGGTCTACGACGAGACGCCCCGGTTCACCGCCTATCTCGTCGACGGCGACGGCACCGACGGCATCGCGGTCGTCCAGTCCTACCTGCGGCGCATGCGCGGCATGGAGGCGCCGGTGCTGGTGCTCCGCAACGGCAACCGGGTGGTGAAGCCGGGCGAGGTGGACGAAGGGGGGCTTTTCGCGGCATACCGCGAGGAGTTCGAACTGGCCTGGGCTGATTCACGGCCGGTGTCCTGATTCGTCCCCGCCCCGTCCGGGTGGGAAGCGGAACGCGGTCCTCTGATTGTCAGTGGCGCATGCGAAGGTGGAGACCACTGGGGGAAGCACCGCCAAGAAGGGGGGCCGTCATGGCCTGGTACCGGGAGCTGCTCGTCGGCTTCGACCTGGAGACGACCGGGACGGATCCGCGCGAGGCGCGCATCGTCACGGGCGCCGTGATCGAGGTCAGGGACGGTCAGGTCCTGGGGCACAAGGAGTGGCTGGCCGACCCGGGCGTGGAGATCCCGGCGGACGCGGTCGCGGTGCACGGGATCAGCAATGAACGGGCCGCCGCCGACGGCAGCCCCGCCGACCGGGTGGCCGACGCCATCGCCGGCGTCCTGACGGGCTACTGGCGCACCGGCGTCCCGGTCGTCGCCTACAACGCGGCCTTCGACCTGACCCTGCTCTCCGCCGAACTGCGCCGGCACGGCCTGCCCTCGCTGCGCGACCGGCTCGGCGGCCAGGACCCGGCGCCGGTCGTCGACCCGTACACCATCGACCGCTGGGCCGACCGCTACCGCCGCGGCAAGCGCAACCTCGAAGCGGTCTGCGCCGAGTACGGCGTCACCCTCGACTCCGCCCACGACGCCTCCGCCGACGCCCTCGCCGCCGCCCGGCTGGCCTGCGCGATAGCCGGCCGCCACCCCAAGGTGGGCGCCCTCGGTCCGGCGGAGCTGCACCGCCGCCAGATCGGGTGGTACGCCGAGTGGGCGGCGGACTTCCAGGACTTCCTGCGCCGCAAGGGCGAGACGGACGCGGTGGTGGACGGGGCCTGGCCGGTGCGGGAGCCGGCGGACAGCCCCACGGCGTAGGGCGGGTTCAGAAGGGGTACCAGCGCACCGCCGCGTCCCCCTCCCGCAGGGAGGCCACCCTGCGCTCGAACTCCGCGAGCGCCTTGGGGTTGGCGGGCGCGTGCTGGGCCACCCAGGCGCAGCTCGCCGTCTCCCGGGCGCCGCGCAGCACCGCACAGCCCTCCCACTCCCGTACGTCCCACCCGTAGGCCTCCGTGAAGGAGTCGTAGGCCGCGGCGGACAGGCCGTAGCGGTCACGGGAGAGGGCCATCACCACCAGGTCGTGCTCGCGCAGATCGGCGGAGACCGTCTCCAGGTCCACCAGGACCGGGCCGTCGGGGCCCACGTGCACATTGCGCGGGAGCGCGTCGCCGTGGATCGGGCCGGGCGGCAGATGAGGGGTGAGCGCGGCGGCCGCCGCGGCGAAGCCGTCCCGGCGCGCACGCAGATACGCCGCGTCCGCCGGGTCGATCGCCGCACCGGCGAGCCGCAGCCAGCGTTCCACCCCGGACAGCAGATCGCGGGGCGGCAGGCCGAAGGAGGGGGTGGTCAGGGCGTGCACGAGGCGCAGCAGTTCGGCCAGATCCCGGGGCTCGGCGGGCCGTACGGGATCGGGCAGCCGGTGCCACACCGTCACCGGGTGTCCCTCGACCAGCAGCGGCTTCGGCTCGGCCGCCCGTACCGCGGGGACCCCGGCCTCCGCCAGCCAGGCGGCGATGTCCAGCTCGCGCCGGGCCCGGTCCAGGAGTTCGGCGTCCCGTCCCACCTTCACCACCAGGTCACCGGCGGCGAACACCGCGTTCTCGCCCAGGGCGAGGAGCCGCGCGCCGTGCGCCGGACCGGGCAGCACTCCCGCACCGGCCAGTACGTCCCGCGCCCTTGCCTCGTCCATCGTCCGCCTCCCTGTCGTGTGCCGGTTCCGGCCAGTCTCGCATTCACACAGGTCGCGCCGGGTGCGCCGGCCCTTGACGGGATACCGCCCCTTCACGACCATGAACACGCCAACCGGGTCGCGCAAAGGGGATGATTCCGTGACAGGGGCGGTGGAGGCCCGGCGGTCGGCGCGCCGCGCCTCCCGACGCGGCGCGTGGTTCCTCGTACTGCCCGCCCTGATCCCCGTCCTGGTGCTGAGCGTCGGCCCGCTGCTCTACGGGATCCTGCTGGCCTTCACCGACGCCCAGTCGGGCCGTACCGCGCCCACGCGGTGGATCGGCGGCCTCAACTTCTCCGACCTGCTGCGGGACACGCTGTTCTGGGAGTCGTTCCGGATCGGCCTGGTCTGGGCGGTCGGGGTGACCGTCCCGCAGTTCCTGCTCGCCCTCGGCCTCGCCCTGCTGCTCAACCAGGAGTTACGGCTGCGCCGGCTGGCCCGGGCCCTGGCGATCGTCCCCTGGGCGATGCCCGAGGTCGTCGTCGGGGTCATGTGGCGGCTGGTCTACAACCCGGACGCCGGCGTCCTCAACGAGTCGCTGCGCGACCTCGGCCTGGGCGACGGCCGGGACTGGCTCAGCGGCCTCGCGACCGCGCTGCCCGCGGTGATCGTCGTCGGTGTCTGGGCGGGCATGCCGCAGACCACGGTCACCCTGCTCGCCGGCCTGCAGAGCACCCCGCGCGAACTGCACGAGGCGGCCGCCGTCGACGGCGCGGGCGCCTGGCGCCGCTTTTGGACGGTCACCTGGCCCGCCCTGCGGCCCGTCGCCCTCGCGATCACGGCGCTCAACCTCATCTGGAACTTCAACTCCTTCGCCCTGGTCTATGTGCTGACCGGCGGCGGCCCCGGCGGCCGCACCCGGCTGCCGATGCTCTTCGCCTATGAGGAGGCCTTCCGTTACGGCCAGTTCGGGTACGCGGCGGCGATGGGCTGTGTGATGGTCGCGGTGATCTCGCTGTTCCTGGCCCTGTTCCTGGTGGGCCGGATCGGGGGAGGCGACGCGCGATGAGGACCCGTCCCGCGGCCCGCGCCGGCCAGTACGCGGCCCTGCTCGCGTACCTCGTCTTCCTCGCCTTCCCCCTTCTCTGGCTGCTGTCCACCGCCTTCAAGCCGCCCCGCGAACTGGGCAGCCCGCATCCCGCCTGGATCCCGGAAGACCCCACCCTCGCCAACTTCCGTCAGGCCTTCGACGAACAGCCCCTGCCGCAGGCCGCGTTCAACTCCCTGCTCGCCGCACTGGCCGCCGCCCTGATCGCCGTGTGCCTGGCCACGCCGATGGCGTACGTCATGGCCCGGCAGCGCTCCCGGCTCACGCGTGCCGCCGCCGGGTGGGTGGTGGTCAGCCAGGCCTTCCCGTTCGTGCTGGTGATCATCCCCCTGTTCCTGGTCCTGAAGAACCTGCGGCTGATCGACTCACGGCCCGGCCTGGTCATGGTCTACGTGGTGTGGGCGCTGCCGTTCGCGCTGTGGATGCTCGTCGGATACGTCCGTGCCGTCCCCGTCGAACTGGAGGAGGCGGCCGCCGTCGACGGCGCCGGGCGGCTGCGGACCCTGGTGTCGGTGACGGCGCCGCTGCTCGCGCCGGGGATCGTGGCGACCGGGCTGTTCGCGTTCATCACGGCGTGGAACGAGTTCTTCTTCGCGCTGGTGCTGCTGAAGACGCCGGAGAAACAGACCCTGCCGGTCGTCCTGACCCATTTCATCGGGGCGGAGGGCGTGGCCGACCTCGGGCCGCTGGCCGCCGCCGCGTTCCTGGCCACCCTCCCCTCGCTGGTCGTCTTCGCGGTCATCCAGCGGCGGATCACGGGCGGCATGTTCACCGGGGCGGTGAAGAACTGATGCGGAACGTCGTCTTCCTGGTGCTCGTGGTGCTCCTGGCGGGCTGCTCGTCGGGCGGCGGCACGCGTGACGACGGCCGGATCACCCTCCGGTTCCAGTCCCTGGCCTGGCAGGAGGAGTCCGTCGAGGCCAACAAGGACCTCGTACGGGAGTGGAACGCCACCCATTCCGACGTCCAGGTCAGCTATGTGCAGGGCAGCTGGGACAGCGTCCATGACCAGCTCCTCACCTCCTTCGAGGGCGGCGAGGCCCCGGACGTCATCCACGACGCCTCCGACGACCTCGCGGACTTCGCCTACGGCGGCTACCTCGCCGACCTGACCGGCCTGCTGCCCGCCCGCCTCGAGTCCGGCATCCCGCAGCGCAGCTGGGAGACGACGCGCTTCGGCGACGGCGTCTACGGAGTGCCCTTCCTTCAGGAGCCGCGGGTCCTCGTCGCCAACGCCGGCTGGCTGAAGCGGTCCGGCGTGCGGATCCCCACCCCCGGACACCCCTGGACCTGGGACGAGTTCCGGGCGATCACCGAGCGGCTGAGCGGCGACGGGAAGTACGGCGTCGCCTGGCCCCTCAGGGAGCCCGTCTCCGCCACGCTCAACCTCTCCCTGTCGGCGGGCGGCCGGCTCTTCCACCGCGACGCGGACGGCAGGGTGACCGTCCGCTTCGAGGCCGGCGACGAAGTCGTCCCCCGCACCGTCCACGACCAGGTCACCACCGATCGCAGCGCCTCGCCCACCACACTCGGCAGCGGCGGCTCGGACACCCTGCCCGGCTTCTTCGGCGGCAGGTACGCCATGGTCCCGCTCGGCTTCTCCTACCGCCAGCAGATCGCGCAGCAGGCGCCCGAGGGCTTCGACTGGCAGGTGCTGCCCGCCCCGGCCGGCGCCGACGGGCTCGCGCAGGGAGTCAGCCCGCAGACGCTGTCCGTGGCCGAGGACAGCCCGCACAAGCGGGAGGCCGTCGAGTTCATCGACTTCCTGCTGCGGCCGGAGAACATGGTGCGGCTCGCCCTCGGCGACTGGATGCTGCCCACCGGCACCGAGGCCCTGAAGGACCCCGCCCTGCACACCACCGAGGACGGCTGGGCGACCGGCACCGCCCTCGCCGCCCAGCTGCGCCCGGCCCCCGCCCTGTCGGTCCGCGGCTACCCGGAGTGGAAGGACAAGGTGGCCACGCCGGCCTTCCAGGAGTACTACAGCGGTGCCATCGGCCTCGGTGAACTGCGCACCCGACTGGAGCGGGACGGAAACCTCGTGCTGGCCCGCTACCAGCGCTGACCTGCGACGGTCTAAATTCATTGCACGAGACGTATCGTCTCGCCTACGGTCGTAGGCATGACCGGTCGCGCCCACATCGCCATGTTCTCCATCGCCGCCCACGGCCACGTGAACCCCAGCCTGGAGGTGATCCGCGAGCTCGTCGCGCGCGGCCACCGGGTCACCTACGCCGTCCCGCCCGCCCTCGCCGGGAAGGTCGCCGCCACCGGCGCCGAGGTCAGGCCGTGGCACTCCACCCTGCCCGCACCCGACGACGACCCCGCCGCCTGGGGCAGCACCCTCCTCGACCACGTGGAGATCTTCCTCGCCGACGCGATCCAGGCGCTGCCCCAGCTGGCCGAGGCCTACGACGGGGACGAACCCGACCTCGTCCTGCACGACATCACCGCCTATCCCGCCCGCGTCCTCGCCCACCGCTGGGGCGTCCCCGCCGTCTCCCTCTCGCCCAGCCTCGTCGCCTGGGAGGGCTACGACGAGGAGATCGCCCGGCCCCTGTGGGCCGAGCCGAAGAGGACCGAGCGCGGACGGGCCTACTTCGCCCGGTTCCACGCCTGGCTCGAGGAGAACGGCATCACCCGGCACCACGACGACTTCCTCGGCCGCCCGGACCGTTCCCTCGTGCTGATCCCCCGGGCGCTGCAGCCGCACGCCGACCGGGTCGACGAGACCGTGTACAGCTTCGTCGGCGCCTGCCAGGGCGACCGGGCCGACGAGGGGGAGTGGACCCGGCCCGCCGGCGCGGAGAAGGTCGTCCTCGTCTCCCTGGGCTCGGCGTTCACCAGGCAGCCGGACTTCTACCGGGAGTGCGTCAGGGCCTTCGGCGAGCTGCCCGGCTGGCACCTGGTGCTCCAGATCGGCCGGCATGTCGACCCCGCCGACCTGGGCGCCGTACCGGACAACGTCGACGTGAGGTCCTGGGTGCCGCAGTTGACCGTCCTGAAGCAGGCCGACCTGTTCGTCACGCACGCCGGCGCCGGCGGCAGCCAGGAGGGACTGACCACGGCCACGCCGATGATCGCCGTACCGCAGGCCGTGGACCAGTTCGGCAACGCGGACATGCTGGTCGCGCTGGGCGTCGCCCGGCGCCTGGACAGGGCGCAGGCGACCGCCGGGGCGCTCCGGGAGGCGGCGCTCGCCCTCGTCGACGACCCGGAGGTGGCCGGCCGGCTGGAGGCCCTGCGGGCGGAGACGGCCGCGGAGGGCGGCACCCGGCGGGCGGCCGACCTGATCGAGGCCGAACTGCCCGCGAAGTGAGCACGGCCGAGGGCCCGTCGACTCCCCCGGAAGTCGACGGGCCCTCGGCAGGCGGCGGACGGCGCGGGGTCAGACCCTCAGCGGCTCGCCCTCGTCGTCCTGCGCCGCCGTCCTCGGCGCGATCGCCTCGGGCGCCTCGTCGTGCGTCAGGTCCGGCAGCCGGTGCAGCCACTTCGGCAGGTACCAGTTGTGCTCCCCGAGCAGCGCCATCACCGCCGGGAGCAGCACGCCCCGGATGATCGTCGCGTCGATCAGCACCGCGGCCGCCAGGCCCACGCCCATCTGCTTCATGGACTGCATGGACAGCGTCCCGAAGATCGCGAACACGGCGACCATGATGACGGCGGCACTGGTGACGACCCCGGCCGTGGTGACCACGCCGTGCTTGATGGCCTCGTTCGTGCTGCGGCCCCGCAGCCGCGCCTCACGGATCCGCGAGACCACGAACACGTGGTAGTCCATCGACAGGCCGAACAGGATCACGAAGAGGAACAGCGGCAGCCAGGTGATGATGGCGCCGACACCCTCGGCGCCCACCAGCGAGGCGCCCCAGCCGTGCTGGAACACGGCGACGAGGATGCCGTAGGCGGCGCCCACCGACAGCAGGTTGAGCACGATCGAGGTGATCGCGACCGTCAGCGAGCGGAACGACAGCAGCATCAGCAGGAAGGCGAAGACCACGACGAACGCGAAGACCGGGACGACCGAGCCGATCAGCTGCTCGTTGAAGTCCTGGTTGCCCGCGACCTGTCCGGTGATCGGCGCCTGCACGCCGTCGACCTTGCCGAGCGTGGCCGGCCGCACCTCGTCGCGCAGCTTGTCCAGGCTCGCGCCCGCCTTGTCCTGGTCGGAGCCGCCGACCAGCGGGACGTAGACGAAGGCGACGTTCTGCGCGTCGTGCAGCTTGATCTCCACCGGGCCGCGCGAGGCACCCGAGTCGACCGCCTGCTCCTTGAACCGCGCGAGGGCGTCCTTCACCTCGGAGGCGTTGATGTCGTCCGCCTTGACGACGACCGTGGCCGGCTCCGAACCGCCGGGGAAGGCCTCGTTGACCCGGTTGTAGGTCTGCACGATCGGCAGCGAGTCCCCGAACTCCTGGTCCAGGGTGAGGTTCTGCGTCTTCATGCCGGCCGCGGGAGCGGCGATGGCGAGCAGCGCGCCGGCGGCCACCACCACCGACACCACGGGCCTGGCGAGCACACCCTTGAGCACGGCCGACCAGAACCGGCTGCCGTTGTCGCCCCCGTTCCTGAGGCGCCGCCGCAGGAACGGGATCCGGCCCTTCTCCACCCGCTCGCCCAGCAGGGACAGCAGCGCGGGCAGCACGGTCACCGAGCCGACCATCGCCACCGCCACCACCATCAGCGAGGCCAGACCCATCGCCTCGAACGTGGCGAGCCCGGTGAACAGCATGCCCGCCATGGCGACGCACACGGTGACACCGGAGACGATCACGGCCCGGCCGCTGGTCGCCGCGGCGATCCTGAGCGCGGTCTCCGGGTCCCGTCCGGCGGCCCGCTCCTCGCGCTCCCGGCGCAGATAGAACAGGCAGTAGTCGACGCCCACGGCCAGACCGACCAGCAGCATCACGGAGCTGGCGGTGTCGTCCATCGGCTGGACGTGGCTGACGATGGCCATCAGACCCGTCGTGGCCATGATCGCGGTGATCGCGAGCGCCACCGGCAGCAGCGCGGCCACCAGCGCGCCGAACGCGATCAGGAGAATGCCCAGCGCCACCGGCACCGCGGAGTACTCGGCCTGCTGGAAGTCGTCGCCGAACGCGTCGTCGAACGTCTTCATCATGCTGGCGCCGCCGATCTCCTCGATCCGCAGCGAGGAGTGGTCCTCCCGCACCCCCTCGACGGCCTTCAGCACCGGCTCCACGCGCTCACCCGCGGTGTCGGAGTCACCGCGCATGTCGAACTGCACGAGCGCGCTGCGCCCGTCCTTGGAGATCGTGCCCGTGTCGTACGGAGAGGTGACGTCGGTGACCTTGCCGGTGCCCTCCACCGCCTTCACGACCGCGGCGACGGCGGACCGGAACTCCGCGTCCGTGGCCTTGACCGAACCGTCCTTGGCCTGGAGGAGCACGGTCTCCCCGGCCGGCTCCTCGATGCCCGCGTCCTCGACGATCTTCGCGGCGGTGTGGGTCTCCCCGCCCAGCTGGTCGCTCTCCTTGACCTCGACCGTGCCCGCCGCCGAGCCGATCCCCATGGCCAGGACGACGAAGAGCACCCAGATGCCGACGGCGGCCCATCGGTGGCGTGCGCTCCAGCCGCCGGCCCGGGCCGCCAGGCCCCGTACCCGCGTATCTCCGTTTGCCATGACGGGCCCTGCTCCCTCGTGAGCGATGGCAGCCCCCTGCCGCCACCTTTCGATTCGAAGGTATGGGCTGGATAAGAACATCTCATCGTGCTGCCCGGTGAGCTGCGGACCGGCCGGGTCCTCCCCCCGGAGCGGGCCGGCCTCACCGCTGGGGAGGAGGTGGGCCCTTACATCTATCTCGTGGTCTAGGGGGAGCGGCCCAGGGTTCGGCTCCCCCCGCGGGCCCCCGGAGCCGCCTAGGGTGGGCGCATGACGACGACGTACGCGGCCCTGCTGCGCGGCATCAACGTGGGCGGCGCCAAGAAGGTCCCGATGGCCGACCTGCGCACCCTGATGGAGGGCCTCGGCCACGGCGGCGTGCGCACCTACCTCCAGAGCGGCCAGGCCGTCTTCTCCTCCGCCCACGGCGACGAGGACGGCCTCGCCGCCGAGCTGGCCGCCGCGATCGAGAAGCGGTTCGGCTTCGGGGTCGACGTGATCGTGCGCGACCACGCGTATCTGAAGAGGGTCGCCGAGGCCTGCCCGTTCCCGGCCGCCGAACTCGAGGCCAAGCAGCTCCACGTCACCTACTTCTCCGCGCCCGTCGGCGCGGAGCGCTACGCCGAGATCGACCAGGCCGCCCACCTCCCCGAGGAGTTCCGCCTCGGCGACCGCGTCCTCTACCTGTACGCCCCCGAGGGACTCGGCCGTTCCAAGCTCGCCGAGGCGCTGTCCCGGCCCCGCCTGACCAAGGGACTCGTCGCCACGAGCCGGAACTGGAACACGGTGCTGAAGCTGGTGGAGATGACCCGGCCCTGAACCTCGGGGCATGTGCGAGGCTCGGGGGATGCGCTACATCATCATCGGGGCAGGGGCGGTCGGCGGCACCGTCGGCGGGCGGCTGGCGGAAGCCGGCCACGAGGTCGTGCTGGTCGCGCGGGGCGCGCACGGGGCGGCGCTGCGGGAGGACGGGCTGCGCCTGAGGGTGCCGGAGGGCGAGCTGACGCTCCGCCCGCCCGTGGTGGCCGGACCGGAGGAGCTCGGCGTGCTGCGCGCCGACGACGTCCTCGTCCTCGCCGTGAAGACGCAGGACAGCGAGACGGCACTGCGGACCTGGGGCCCGGCCCCGGTCGAGGGCGGCGGCATCGCCGCCGAGCGGCTGCCGCTGGTCTGCGCGCAGAACGGGGTCGAGAGCCAGCGCCTCGCCCTGCGCCGCTTCCGGCACGTGTACGGCGTCTGCGTCTGGCTGCCCTCCACCCACGTCGAGCCCGGAGTCGTCTCCGCCGCCGGTGCCCCGCTCACCGGCGTCCTGCACCTCGGCCGCTACCCGCACGGCACCGACGACACGGCCCGCCGGATCGCCGCCGATCTGGAGAAGGCGCGCTTCGAGGCACCGGTCGTCGAGGACGTGACCCGGTGGCAGTACGCCAAGCTGCTGTCCAACCTGGGCAACGCGCTGGAGGCGGTGAGCGGCCTGGTCGTGGACCCGGAGGCCGAGGCGCTGTTCGCGCGGGTCCGGGCGGAGGGCGCCGCCGTGCTCGACGCGGCGGGGATCGCGTACGCAGGCACGCGGGAGCAGCAGGCCGCGCGCGGCGACAAGGTCACCCTCGTCCCCCTCGACGGCACCCCGCGCGGCGGCGGCTCCTCCTGGCAGTCCCTGAGCCGGGGCGCCGGCACCATCGAGGCCGACTACCTCAACGGCGAGATCGCCCTCCTCGGCCGTCTGCACGGGGTACCCACCCCGCTGAACGAACTGCTGCAGCGGCTGGCGAACGACTTCGCGCGAGAGCGCCGGGCCCCCGGTTCCCTGCCGGTGGAGGAGCTGGCCCGCCTGGCCGACGAGGCCGTCGCGGACGCCCGGTAGCCCGGCGGGGGAGTGCCGGCGGTCAGAGGGCCGCCAGCACCGCCCCGGTCACCCTCGGATGCCTCAGATAGTCGAGGACGCCGTGCGGCCACACCGGCGCGATGCTGATGTCGGGAAGCGGCTCGACTCCCCTGAACACCCGGGCCAGTTCACCCTTCGGTACGGCCACGAAGTCACCCGCGTCGGCGATGTCGACCCAGCGCCGCACCGGGCCGGGCCGCGTGCCGAGCCCGTCCAGCGGGGCGGGGCGGAGCCGGTGGAACACGGCGTGCGGGAGGGCGAGGGGGGAGCCGAGGGTGACGAGGAGGCGGACGTCGAGTCCGCCTTCGCCGGCCAGGTCGTGCAGGGCCTCGTAGGCGACGACGCTGCCGAGGGAGTGGGCGAGGACGATCTGCGGACGGTGCCGCAGGAGGGCTTCGCGGACCCGCTCGCGCACGGCCTCGCGGCGGGCGGTGAAGTACCGGGCGACCTCGGGGAAGAACAGCGACACCGTCTTCTCCACCACGGCGGGCCGCTGCCCGCTGCGCCGGGCGACCTCACCGCAGATCCAGCGCAGCCAGCCCGTGGCGCGCCCCTGCACCCCGTCCGGAGCGACCCCCCAGGCGAGCGCCCACTGCTCGATCAGCGCCACCTCGGCCTCGTCCGGCTCGGCCCCCTGCCGCTCGCTGCGCAGAAGGTCGGCGTAGTAGGCGGTCTCCAGGTCGAGGGCGGGCAGCGCGCCGCTCAGGGCGCCCTGCCAGTCGGTGCGCAGCCGTGCGGCGCCGAGGACGGGAGTGGTGTCGGCGGCCTTGTAGTTGCGGACGCCGTGCACGCCCAGGATGCGGGTCATACGGGGGTGTCCTCCGGGGGGTCGGGGGTGAGCGAGTAGGTGGCGAGGGCGCCGTTGACGACGACGTAGAGGTGGAGCGGCCCCGCGAACCCGTAGGTGCTCGGTTCGGCGGGAAGGGGGATCCGGGCGTGAAGGCGCAGTGTCGAGGCCTCCCAGACCATCAGGGCGCGCGCGTTCTCGTCCTCGAGGGCGACGGCCAGGAACCTGCTGTCGGGCGAGAACTCGGGATGCTCCGCGGCCCGCCGCTCACCGAGCGGGATGACCTCGGGCTCGGGGAGCCGGTCCGGTGAGCCCGTGCGGAAGACGCACACGCGCTTGTACCCCACCACCGCCAGGGTCCGGCCGTCGGGAGAGACGGCCAGCTCGTGGGCCCGGGCCAGGGCACGGCTGCCCAGTTCCCGGCCGGTGACCGGGTCGCGGAGCGTCAGCAGCTGCTTCTCGCTCTCGTACACGGCGATGAAGCGGCCCGCGGGGGAGCCGATGACGTCGTCCCTGTCGAAGCGCGTCAGCTGGGGAGCCGGTGTCTCCCGGGTGAAGTCCTTCCACAGGCGCAGGTGTCCGTCCTGGTCGCTGCTGACCAGAACTCCCGTCACCGGGTGCATGGCGATGGAGTTGAACCGTGCTCCGCTGCCCAGCAGACGGTTGACGACCCGGTCCGAGGCCGTGTCCACGACGAGCAGCGCGTCCCAGGCGCTGACGACCAGCAGGGACGCGTCGGGGGTGAAGACGACGCTCGTTCCGTTCAGGTCGTGGGTGTCGACGCGTGCGACCGGGTCGTGGGTGCGGGCCGAGTACAGAAGGGCGCCGTCGGCGGACGCGACGGCGAGCAGCCGTTCGTCGGGCGAGAATCCGACGGCGGAGGCGGGCGTCCCGGTCAGCGGGGTCCACCGGTCGTGCTCCGGTTCGCACAGCGTCACCCCCGCGGTGCCGGCCACGACCAGCAGGCGCCCGTCGGGGCTGAATCCGACGTCCTGGACCTCCTCGACGTCGTCCACGCCCTCGCCCGGCTCACGGCGCGTGACCTCCACCGGACGGCCGCCGGAGACGTCCCACAGGGAGACCCCGTGCTCCCTGCTGCCCACGGCGAGCAGGCGGCTGTCGGGCGAGAAGGCCAGGGCGGTCGGGGCGCCCGTCCTGCACTCCCAGGGCGGCCCGGCGAACACGCGGTGCCGCACGTCCCAGAGCTGGACGCTCCGTCTGAAGGAGTCCCTTCCGACCGCGAGCAGCCGGCCGTCGGGAGAGAAGGCGACGGTGGTGACGGAGTGGTCCACCGCTCGGCCCCACTGCACCGTGACCGGCTTCCAGGTGTCCGTCTCCAGCAGGGCGAATCCCTGCCAGGTGCCGACGGCCAGCAGGCCGCCGTCCGGCGAGAAGGAGATGTGCCGCACGGGACCGAGCGGGCTCGGGATGAAGCGGCTGCCGGAGTCCACCCGGCCGCCCCGCGCCCACCGGAAGACGTGCGTCGCCGACTCCGGCCGGACCGCGAGCTGCCGGGCGACGCGGGTGAACCTCTCCCGGAGCTCGTCCAGGCCGAGCCGGTCGGCGTCGAAGACGAACACGGCCGCCCGGTCGGAGGCACCGCGGAGCTGGGAGTGGGTCCTCCACGAGGCGCTCAGCAGCCGCAGGATGTCGGCGGCCCGCCCGGACCGGACGAGATCCATCGCCCGGTGGTCCTCCCCCAGGTCGAAGCGCACGAGGAAGTACGGATCGGTGAGCAGCGTCTCGGCGTACGGCACCGAGTCGGCCTGCGCGGCGTGCCCCAGCGCGTGACGCAGGACGTACGGCTCGTCCTCGGCGGCCTCCCACGCGTCACCGCCTTCCTCCGCCTCCCCGTCCGCTTCCTCGTCCGCTTCCTCGTCCGCCTCCTCGTCCGCGCCGGGCGTGTAGGGGCCCACGATCTCCGCCAGCAGCCGGCGTTCGAGCGCGACGCTCTCCGCCTCTTCCCACGGGTCCTTGCTCACCGGGTGGGTGCGCAGATAGTCGGCCAGCCCTTGGTGGAAGAGCCGGTACAGCGTTTCCCCGCTGCGCGGATCGGTGCCGTACCGCAGGAAGGGCGAGGCCTCCCACAGGGTGTCCCGCAGCTGCCGCTCGTCGATCTCCTCGGCGTCCAGCGCCCTCAGACACCGCCGCAGGACCGTGCTCGGCATGCCGTCGCCCCGCGACCGGGCGAGCACCGCGAGCACCGCCCGCAGACAGGGGAAGTCGGGACGCCGGGTCTTCAGGATCGACTCCAGCAGCGACGGCAGATCCGCCGAGGCCGCCTTGGCGTAGGCGTCCGCACCCGCCTCGTCCTGCGGAGGGTGCCGCAGGGTCAGCAGATAGTGGACGTACAGCCCGGCCAGCAGGAACGGCCCCCAGAGGCCGTCGGGGCGCGCCTCGCGCACGATGCTCCGCGCGCCCTCCTTCGCCAGCAGGTCGACGAACTCGGCCGACGGGCCCGTGGCATAGGGCTCGCGCGCGCGGAGCATGCGCTGGACGTACTGGTGCACGTCCTGTTCCACGGTGGGGCGTTCCGCCGTGTCGAGGTCGATGTGCTCGCTCGCGATCCCGGCCTCCTCCTCCAGCGCCGACAGCGCGCTCACGACCTCCCGCCGGCCGCCGAGAAGGATCCTGCACGGTGCCGTGGCGCCGGCGGTGCCCTCGCCGCGGCGCGGTGCGAGAAGGCCGGCGACGAGACTCAGCACCTCCTGGGGCTCGGTGCTCTCGTCCACCGCGTCGAGCACGACGAGGCGGTCCTTCCGCTCCTGCGCGAGAGCCGCCCGCAGCGACCGGGCGTTCCAGGCGAAGGCCCCCGAGGCCCCGGCCCCGGCCTCCCCGTCCTCCCGCTCCAGCCCCGCCGCGGACACGATCGCCTCCAGCACCTGCTGAGCCGACCGCTGCCGCGCGTGCACCGCGACCACCCCCGGCACCTCCGGGAGCGCGGACCCCGCCGACTCCCACAGTTCCCGGAACCGCTGCCGAAGCCCCGGCTCGGCGGCGCAGACGATCACCCCGAGCAGGCCGGACTTGCCCGCCCCGGCCGCGCCCGTCACCGTCAGCAGCCGGCCCTCGCCCGCCAGCCACCGGGTGTACCGCTCCAACTCCGCGGCCCGCCCGGAGAAGAACCCGGTGCCGGGGTCGGCGGGGACCAGTCCGCGCCCGGAGGCGCGGTCGGCGAAGTAGCGGGAGTCGTCGACCTGTTGCCCCGCGGCACCGGGGGAATCGGGGCCTCCCTCACCCGGCACATATCCCAACGACCGGTGGCGCAGTTCGAGTTGTTCCTCGGACAGTGCGACCAGCCGGGGGTTCGGCAGGAACGGCCAGTCCGCGTCGCCCTGTTCGACATGGAACCCGATGGACAGCCGCAGCCCCGCCGTGTCCTTGCGGTTGACCCGGATCACCTCGCGCACGAAACGCCCGAAGGAGATGGCCTCCTCGTCGAGGGTGAAGTCGCGGTCCGCCAGCCGGTGCAGGGCGGCGGCGACCCATCCGCTGAACTTCCCCCGCTCGGTCGGGGTGTCGCCGACGCACGCGCCCAGCGCCCACACCCCCCGCTCGACCTCGAGTTCGGTGAACGGCTGCCGTCCCGTCGCCGTCCCCGCCGAGCAGGTGTCCACCAGGAAGACGACCCGTCGCCGGCCGCCGTCCCGCTCCACCTCCTGCTGGGCCTTCTCGATCCAGCGGTCGACGTCCACGTCACGATCGTCACGGGCGACGAACGCCAGCCGGGACCCCCGGTCCACCCGGCCGTGCCCGACGAGGTGGACGACGAGGACGTCCGCGGGCCCCGGCTCCCTGACGAGGCGCCTGCGCAGCAGGTTCTCGATCTCGTCCTCGTCCGGGTCGAGTTCGGTCTCCACGTCGGCGTTCAGGCGCTCGAAGGCCTTCGCGACCTCCTCCACGCGGCCCGCGACGAAGCCGAGTTCCTCCTCCGTGCCCTCGGTGAAGCTCCCCACCCCGATCGACAGCACCGACACCCGGGGAGCGCGCCGACGCTCGGCTGACTCGTCCAACAGGCCCTCCTGCGCGCAACGTTCGCACCGACGCCCGGAAGCCCACACCCCTCCCCGGCACGACCTCCCGACGCTACAGGATCCCAGGGACCCCCACACCCCGACGCTTCGGCAGCCCTGGACCACCCTCCTGCCGTCGCCCGCTGCGGCTGTCCGCCCGGCCCGCCTTCCGGGCGGTGGTGCCGTGGCGGCGGCCGACCACGCGCACGCCCACCTCCTGGCGCCCCGCCGACGACTGTCCGCCCGGACCGCCTTCCCGTCGGTGCCGCTGCGGCCGTCCGGCCGGGCAGCCCGCCTCTCGGCGTGCCCGGCTGTTCCCTGTCGTCCGGGGCGCTCGGCTTCTTGGGGTGCCTGGTTGTTCCTTGTCGTCCGGGGCGCCCGGCCTCTCGGCGTGCCCGGCTGTCCCGTGTCGCCGGGCCGCCCGGCTTCTCGGCGTGCCCCGGTGTCCCGTGTCGCCGGGCCGCCCTCCTGTCACCGCAGGGCTGCGGCCGTCCGTTCGTACCGCCTTCCCGGCGGTGCCGCGACGGAGGTTGTCCGCGTCGGCCGCCCGTCGGCGCCTGGACGCCCTGGAGCGTGAGCCGAGGAACCGAAGGAACCGCCCCCGGTCACCGGCGACGCGCCGGTCCGCCTCCTGGGCCGGCCCCGCGCCCGGCTGCTTCCGCTGCTCGCCGAACCGGCCTTCACGACGGAACTCGCCCACCGGCTGAACGTCAGCCCGGGTGCCGTCAGCCGGCACCTCGCGATCCTCAGCGCCGCGGGCCTGCCCAACCGCGCCAGAAGCGGCCGGGCGGTCCGCTGCGACCGCACCGTCCCTGGCGACCACCTGTGCGGTCGGCGCCGCCCGACCGGGCGAGGAGACCAGCCGCGCAGGGCGAAGCCGTCACGCCCCGACGGCGGTCAGCGCCGGCAGTCGCGCCGCGTCGTACCGTTCCAGCAGCACCCGTGCCACCTCCGGCGCCGGGCCCAGCACATCGGCCAGGACGTCCGCCCCGGCCGCGCCGCGCGCGATGCGGTCCGGCAGGAAGCCGGGCGCCAGGACGTACGGGGCCACCGCCACCCGCGCGCAGCCCAGCGCGCGCAGTTCGCGCACCGCGTCCTCGGTGCGCGGCAGGGACGCGGAGGCGAACGCGGGCCGCACGGCGCACCAACCGGTGTGCCGCCACTCCCGCGCGATTGCTGCGATCACCGCGATCGCCTCCGGGTCCGTGGACCCCGCCGAGGCCAGCACGACCCCGGTCGAGGACTTGTCGGCCGGGCTCAGCCCGGCCTCGTACAACCGCCGTTCGAGCGCCGACAGCAGCAGCGGGGACGGGCCCAGCACCTCCGCCTGCCGGATCCGCAGCCGCGGCGGCGCATCCCGCAGGACCGCGGGGATGTCCGCCTTCGCGTGGAACGCGCGGGTGAGCAGCAGCGGCAGCGCGACGACGTCCCGCACGCCCTCCGCCGCCAGCGACTCCAGCACCCCGTGCACGGACGGGACGTTGAAGTCCAGGAAGCCGGTCTCGACCCGCAGCCCCGGCCGCAGCGACCGTACCCGCCGCACCAGGGCGTGGACGGTCGCCGCGTGCCGCGGGTCGCGGCTGCCGTGGGCGATGACGAGAAGAACCGGCTTCCTGCGCATGGGACCTCAGCCCTTCACCAGCAGGCCGCGGCTGCGCAGCACCCGCCGCTCCAGCGGGCTGAAGATCAGCAGGTCGATGGCGATGCCGACGAACAGGATCAGGAGGATGGCCTCGAACACCATGGACATGGAACTGGTGTTGCGGCCGTTCTCGAGGAGCGCGCCCAGACCGATGCCCAGGTCCGGCGAGGTGGCGATGATCTCCGCGGCCATCAGCGAGCGCCAGGAGAAGGCCCAGCCCTGCTTCAGGCCGGCCAGATACCCGGGGAGCGAGGCCGGCAGCACGATGTGCCAGGCGCCCTTCAGACCGGTGGCACCCATCGTGCGGCCCGCCCGCAGGAACAGCGGCGGCACCTGGTCGATACCGGACACCAGGCCGTTGGCGATGGACGGCACGGCGCCCAGCAGGATCACCGCGTACATCATCCTGTTGTCCAGGCCCAGCCAGATCACGGCCGGCGGCACCCACGCCACCGACGGCAGCGACTGCAGACCGGACAGGATCGGGCCGATCGCGGCGCGCACGAACTTCACCCGCGCCACCAGCAGACCCAGCGGCGTGCCGATGGCCAGCGCGAACAGGAAGCCCAGCAGACCGCGCGAGACGCTGGTCCACACGTACCCGAGGAGCTTGCCCTCCAGCCACGCGTCCTTGAACTCGCCCCCGACGTCGGCCGGCGAGGGCAGCTTGGACGGGTCGTCCACGATCTTGAAGGTGATCAGCGCCTGCCAGACCACGAGCAGGACCGCGACCGCGACGACCGGCGGCAGGACCTTGCCGACGAGGGTCTGCCGCACGGAGGTACGGCTGACGGCACTGGTCTCCAGCGCGTCCAGGCCCGCCTCCACCGAGGCGATCTGCGCGTCGCCCTCGGCGCGGGCGTCCGTCGTCTTCGTCTCAGTGCTGGCCATGACGGCGGATCTCCCCACGCAGGACTTCGGTGATCTCGAGGGACAGTTCGGCCACGGGAGCGTCCTCGATGCGGCGCGGCTGCGGAATGCCGACCGTCCACTCGCGCGCCACCCGGCCCGGCCGGGACGACAGCAGGATGACGCGCTGCGCGAGACGCACCGCCTCCCGCACGTTGTGCGTGACGAACAGGACCGACAGCCCGGTCTCCGCCCAGATCCGGGTCAGCTCGTCGTGCAGCACGTCACGCGTGATCGCGTCGAGCGCCGCGAACGGCTCGTCCATCAGCAGCAGCCGCGCGTCCTGAGCGAGCGCGCGCGCCAGCGCCACCCGCTGGCGCATACCGCCGGACAGCTCGTGCACCCGCTTGCCGTACGAACCCTTCAGCCGCACCAGTTCGAGCAGCTCCTCGGCCCGGCCGCGCCGCTCGTTCTTCGGGACCCCACCCAGCTTCAGGGCGAGTTCGATGTTCTTGCCCGCGGTCAGCCACGGGAACAGGGCGTGCTCCTGGAACATCAGAGCGGGACGCCCGTCGGTGCTGATGCTGCCCGACGTCGGGTCGTCGAGACCCGCCACCAGGTTCAGCAGGGTGGACTTGCCGCAGCCCGAGGCCCCCAGAAGCGTGACGAACTCTCCCGGCGCGACATCGAGCGTGATGTCGTCCAGGACGAGCTGCTGCCCGGCGGGGCCGGCGAAGGACTTCGATACGTGCTCGATGCGGGCGGCGTACTCCACCGACTCGGCGCCTTCGGCTGCCTTGGCGAGGGTGGTGGCCATGGTCGTCACCTCCTGGGAACTCATCCGACTTCGGGTTTACTCGGCGCCGAGACCGGCGTCGTCGACGGTGCTCTCGCCCTCGGCCTTCAGGACCTTGTTCAGGAGCGTCAGGTCGTAGATGCCCTTCAGCAGCGGGTCCTCCAGCAGACCCGCCTCCACCGCGTGCTGCGCCTCGGTGCCGAGGGTGGCGGCCAGCGGGTCGTCGGTGAACCGGATCGACTTCCACGCCGGGTCCAGGACGTCGGCGGGCAGCTCCTTGCCGGAGTCCACCTTCAGCTGTGCGTTGGCCGCGGCCTTCGCCTCGTCCGGGTGGGCGTTGATGTACTCGTTGGTCTCGACGGAGGCCTTCAGCACCGCCTCGACGGCCTTCGGGTGCTCCGTGAGGAACTTCTGCGACACGATGAGGTTCGTGATCACGAACTTCTCGCCGGGCCACAGGGTCGACTCGTCGAGCAGGACCTTCGCGCCCTCGGCGACCAGCTTGGACGCGGTCGGCTCCGGCACCCACGCGCCGTCGATGGAGCCGGACTTGTAGGCGTCCGGGGTGATCTTGTTGTCCGTGCGGACGACGGAGACGTCGCCCTTGCCGCTCTCCGCGTCGACCTTCCAGCCCTGCTGCGCGATCCAGTTGAGGAACGCCACGTCCTGGGTGTTGCCCAGCTGCGGGGTCGCGATCTTCTTGCCCTTGACGTCCGCGAGGGTCTTGATCTTCTTC
The DNA here is from genome assembly GCF_042895685.1 of Streptomyces sp. NPDC001381. Lineage (NCBI taxonomy): Bacteria > Bacillati > Actinomycetota > Actinomycetes > Kitasatosporales > Streptomycetaceae > Streptomyces > Streptomyces sp. NPDC001381. The sequence goes on from NZ_JBIAWO010000016.1 coordinate 120,591, forward strand.
GGGTCGACCACCAGCTTCACGCCGCCGGACGCCGAACCGCTGATGATCCGCAGGCTCTTGCCGTCGGACTTCGTGTACCCGTTGATCGCGGGGGAGGGGCCGATCCAGCCGATGTCGATGGAACCGGAGTTCAGCGCCTCGATCTCGGACGGGCCGGCGTTGAAGACCTGGTACTTCGCCTCGGTGCCGCCGAGCGCCTTCTGGAAGTAGCCCTTGTTCACGCCGACCAGCGCGGTCGCGTGGGTCAGGTTGCCGAAGTAGCCGATCTTGACGGAGTCGAGACCGTCGGTCTTCTCGGCCCCGGCGGCGACCTTCTGGGCGGACGAGCCGTCGTCTGCCCGGGAGCCGTAACCGCAGGCGGCGAGGGTGAGGAGAGGGAGCGCGGCGATGACCGCGAGGGTGCGGCGGACGACGTTGCTGGCAGGCACGGGAGGGGTTCCTCTCGTTGGCCCGGCGGTCACGGTCTCTCAGGTCGTGGCCGGGTGGTCGGCAAAGGGTTTTCGTCGCTTCCGGGACGTCGGATGGGGGGACGGGGCACGCAGGCAGTGCGCGTACGTCAGTGCGCACATCGCGCGACTCCGCCCTGCCCTCCCCCGAACTCCGTTCGGGGGGACCCCCAGCCGAGGGCGCCGCTGCCGACGCGGCCGCCCTCCTTCGCGAACGTCGCGTAGTAGTCGGTCGGGTTCATGGTCAGAAGTCCCAACCGTCGTCGTCGGCCTCGTCCTTGACCGGCTCGGGGGAGGCGAACGACTCGCCGACCATACCGGCGGTGAGCGTCGTGCCGTCGGCCGGATCGATAAGGATGAACGATCCCGTGCGACGCGAGTCCGCATAGGAGTCCACTGGCAGCGGCTCCGCCGTGCGGATCTTCACCCGGCCGATGTCGTTGGCGACGAGCTGTCCCGGGTGCGGGTGCAGGGACAGGTCGTCGAGCGTGAGACGGGACGGGATGTCCTTGACGATCGCCTTGACCGTGCGGGTGCCGTGCTTGATCAGCACCCGGTGCCCGACGGTCAGCGGCGCGTCGGCGACATGGCAGACGGTGGCCTCCACGTCCTGCGTGGTGGCGGGCGCGTCCTTGCTCGGCACGATCAGGTCACCGCGCGAGACGTCGATGTCGTCCGCCAGCAGCACGGTCACCGACTGCGTCGTCCACGCCACGTCCACCGGCTCGCCCAGCAGGTCGATCCCGGAGATCGTCGACGTACGGCCGGACGGCAGGACCGTGACCGGCTCGCCCACCCGGAAGGTGCCCGCCGCGATCTGCCCCGCGTAGCCCCGGTAGTCCGGGTGCTCGGCGGTCTGCGGCCGGATCACGTACTGCACGGGCAGCCGGGCGTGGCAGTGCGCCAGGTCGTGGCTGACGGGCACGGTCTCCAGGTGTTCCAGGACCGTGGGACCGCCGTACCAGTCCATGTGGGCGGACGGCTCCACCACGTTGTCGCCGGCGAGCGCCGAGATCGGGATCGCGGTGACCTCGGGGACGCCGAGCTCCGTCGCGTACGCCGTGAACTCCTCGGCGATCGCGGCGAACACGGACTCCCGGTAGTCGACCAGGTCCATCTTGTTGACGGCGAGGACGACGTGCGGGACCCGCAGCAGCGCCGCGATCGCCGCGTGCCGGCGGGTCTGCTCGACGACGCCGTTGCG
>NZ_JBIAWO010000017.1:0-95043 GCF_042895685.1 Streptomyces sp. NPDC001381
TACTGCAGGGGGGACCCTGTGGGAGAGTAGGACACCGCCGAACAATCATTCCGGGGAACCCCCGCACCGTATGGTGCGGGGGTTTTCTGCGTTCAGGACCGCAGGAGCGCGCAACCGGCCTGGGGGCTATATGAGATGAGGGGCGTAGTGCCCGGGTACTACGGTGACGTGCATGAACAACTTCGTCGTACGGGGTATACGGGCCGCCGAGTGGGAGTCGGTCAAGGCGTTTCGCCTGATGGCGCTCAGGGATCCCGCGGCGCCTCTCGCCTTTGTTGAGACATACGAGGATGCCGCGGAGCGGCCGGATTCCTTCTGGCAGGACCGGGCCTCCGGGTCCGGTGAGAAGGGTCTGGGGGCCCGTCAGTTCGTCGCCGAGGCCGACGGTGGTGAGTGGGTCGGGTCGGTCACCGTGCTCGTCGAGGAGGCCGGGAGTGTGGACTGGGCGGGGTATCCCGTCGAGCGCCGGCAGGGGCATGTGGTCGGGGTGTACGTGCGGCCCGAGTGGCGTGGGGGCCGTGTGACCCGGGAGTTGTTCGAGGCCGGGGTGGAGTGGGCCTGGAAGACCGGGCTGGAGCGGGTGCGGCTGCTGGTGCACGAGAGGAATCTCCGGGCGCAGGGGGCGTACCGGAAGGTGGGGTTCGTGCCGAGCGGGGTGACCGTTCCGGTCGGGGAGGGCTTGGGGGCCTTCTCGGGGGAGAAGGAGCGGGAATTCGTCCTCGAACGGGGGACGGCCTCAGACCGGTAGTTCGTGATGGGGCCAGCGGGACCGGGCCTGTTCGCGGGAGCGGAGGAGGGCCAGGGTGGGGAGGCCCCGGTCGGCTCCCGCCGACAGCAGGTCCGGGAGCTGGGGGAGCGGGGCCACGGCCGCGATGTCGTCCAGGACCAGGGTCAGTGGTGGGTCGAGGCGACCGGAGGATGACCGTTCGGCCATGCGCCGGCCGCGCTCGACCACGCTGGAGACGAGGGCCGTGAGGAGAGGCATGGCGCCGGGGCTGGTCCTGGGGTCCTCGATGGATTCACCGACCACATAAAGCGTTCCCCCTTCTTCCACGAAGGAATCCAAGGCGAGGGCATCAGTTCGGTTGGGAGTGCATGCCTCGCGGATGTTGACGGTGGAGAGGGCGGAGAGCGCTCGGGAGGTCAGTTCCTGGGCGATGTCCCTGCGGTCGGGGTGGGCGGTGAGCGCGGCTTCCAGTTCGCCGGCGGAGCCGGGCGCGGCCTTGGGGTTCGTCCGGAGGGTGCGGACCGCTTCCTGGACGCCGGTGCCCTGCGACCAGCGGTGGACGTGCCGGACGGTGCGGCCGTCGACGGCGGCGGCGTGGAGGTAGCAGCGGAGGAGGGTCTCCGCGGTTTCCGCGACGGCCTGGTCGAGACGGGCTGTGGGCCGTACGGGGGTGAGCAGGGCGGTCGCCCGGGCGGCCGCCGTCGCCTTGTCCTCGCAGCCTGCCGTGGGGGACCAGTGGAGGCGGGCGGGGGTGTCGCAGCGGTGGGTGGGGTCGTAGAGGTGGACCGGGCCCAGTTTGGCTCTGGCGTCCTTGGTGTCCTGCCAGAGGGCGGGGTTGGAGGTGAGGACGAGGGCGGGGCCGTCGGCGTCTCTGACGGCCCGGGCCGCGGTGGCACAGCGGCTTTCCCGCGGGGCGTAGATCACCGGGCCCTCGACGCGGTGTGGCTCCCAACCGCTCTGCGGGAGCGGAGCCGAAGGGGGTGCCTCCGCCGGTGTCCGTGCGGGCTCCCCGACCGGTGTGCCGGGCAGCGGTTCGTCCCGTGCTTCCCCGTCCGGTTCCGGGGCCGCCTCGGCCCTCGGCGTCGGCACCTCGTACGCCGACGGCTCGTACGCCGGCACGTCGTACGCCGGCGGCTCGTGCCGTGCCGGCGCTCTCTTTCGCGCCCGGACGACCCGCCACCGCGCCACCGTCCCTATGACGAACATCGTGAGGACGAAGAGGATCATCAGCTGGCCGATGAAGAGGCCCCAGAAGAGGCCGTAGCCGGAGAGGGCGGTGGGATCGGCCTCGGGCCAGGCGCCCGGGATGTCGTGCGGCCGGGCGATGAGGTGGCGCATGGCCAGCGGGGTGCGGGTGAACGTGACGCCGGTGGGCCAGCCGCCGTGGCTGAACAGGGCGGCCAGGCCCGTCGCCGTCCACACCAGGAGGGTCATGCCGAGGAGGAAGGCGAGCAGGCCGACCAGGAGGCCGTCGGGGATGCCACCGCTCCGGCCTTCCCGGCCCGGGGTGCGCTCGTCACCGGGTCTCATGGCAACCCCCCGCCGTCTAGGCGACTGTCGACTCGGACGAGTCGTCCAAGTCGGCCAGATGCTGTTCCATGAAGGCCGCCGCGCGCCGTTCCTGTTCCTGTTCGGCGGCGCGCAGGACGTCGTCGGAGGCCAGGTGGTCCGCCGACGACTCCGTCATCGCCCGGTCGGTGAAGACCAGCGGGCGTTCTGTCTCCGTGACCAGGTGCTTGACCACCTGGACGTTGCCGTTGACGTCCCAGACGGCGATGCCGGGGGTGAGGGTGGGGATGATCTCCACCGCCCAGCGGGGGAGGCCCAGGACGCGGCCCGTCGCCCGTGCCTCGTCGGCCTTCTGCGCGTAGATCGTCCGTGTCGACGCCATTTTCAGGATGGCGGCGGCTTCCTTGGCCGCGGCGCCGTCGACGACGTCCGAGAGGTGGTGGACCACCGCCACGAAGGACAGGCCGAGGCGGCGGCCGAATTTCAGCAGGCGCTGGAACAGCTGGGCCACGAACGGGCTGTTGATGATGTGCCAGGCCTCCTCGACCAGGAAGATGCGCTTCTTCCGGTCGGGGCGGATCCAGGTGTGCTCCAGCCAGACGCCGACGATCGCCATCAGGATCGGCATCGCGATCGAGTTGCGGTCGATGTGGGACAGGTCGAAGACGATCAGCGGGGCGTCCAGGTCGATGCCGACCGTGGTGGGGCCGTCGAACATGCCCCGCAGGTCACCGTCGACCAGGCGGTCCAGGACCAGGGCGACGTCCAGGCCCCAGGCCCGTACGTCGTCTATGGCGACGTTCATCGCCTCGGCCGACTCCGGTTCGGGGTGGCGCAGCTGCTCGACGATGTCGGACAGGACCGGCTGGCGTTCGACGATCGACTCGTTGACGTAGGCGTGGGCGACCTTGAGGGCGAAGCCGGAGCGTTCGTCCAGGCCGTGGCCCATCGCCACTTCGATGATCGTGCGCAGGAGCGCCAGCTGCCCGGTCGTCGTGATCGAGGGGTCCAGGGGGTTCAGGCGGATGCCGTGGTCCAGGGCGGCCATCGGGTCCAGGCGGATGGGAGTTATCCCCAGCGCCTGCGCGATGAGGTTCCATTCGCCCACGCCGTCCTCGCCCTGGGCGTCCAGGACGACGACCTGGCGGTCGCGGAAGCGGAGCTGGCGCAGGACGTAGGTCTTCTCGAGCGCCGACTTGCCGTTGCCGGACTCGCCGAGGACGAGCCAGTGCGGCGCCGGGAGCTGCTGGCCGTACAGCTGGAAGGGGTCGTAGATGTAGCCCTTCCCGGAGTAGACCTCACGGCCGATGATGACGCCGGAGTCGCCCAGGCCGGGGGCGGCCGTGGGGAGGTAGACCGCCTGGGCCTGGCCGGTGGAGGTGCGGACCGGGAGGCGGGTCGTCTCTACCTTGCCGAACAGGAAGGACGTGAAGGCGTCGGTGAGGACGGACAGCGGGTCCCGCATGTGAAGCCCCTACCTTCGGATGCCGGTGGCGAACGGGAGCGTGTTCACGAACGCGCGGTGGTGCTCGCGGTCGCACCACTCCAGCTTCAGGTACGACTTGCCTGCCGACGCCCTTATCGTGCGCTTGTCGCGGGCCAGGGCCTCGGGGGTTCGGGAGGAGACGGTGATGTAGCCGACCAGGTTGACGCCGGCGGCGCCGGACGCCAGGTCCTCGCCCCGCTGGTCCAGGCGGGAGTGGGCGGCGACGTCGCGGGGGTCCACGGTCCTGTTCATCTTGGCGGCCCGGCTCGCCTCCGCCTCGTCGTTGGTCTTCTCCGTCAGCATGCGTTCGATGGCGACCTCGGTGGGTTCGAGGTCCATCGTGACGGCGACCGTGCGGATGACGTCCGGGGTGTGGACCAGGAGCGGGGCCAGGAAGTTGACGCCGACGGGCGTCATCGGCCACTCCTTCACCCAGGCCGTGGCGTGGCACCAGGGGGCCCGGGTCGACGACTCGCGGGTCTTGGCCTGCAGGAACGTCGGTTCCATGGCGTCCAGCTCGGCCGGCCAGGCGTTGCGCCGGGTCATCGCCTGGATGTGGTCGATGGGGTGGTCCGGGTCGTACATGGAGTGGATCAGGGAGGCGAGGCGGCCCTGGCCCAGGGGCTGGCGCACCCGGATGTCCGCCTCCTGGAGGCGGGAGCAGATGTCCGTGAGCTCGCGGGCCATGACGACGGCGAGGCCGGCGTCGCGGTCCAGCTTGCGGCCCGCCTGGGGGCGGGCGGCGCGGGCCATGGCGTGCGCCTCGGCGGCCAGCTCGCGGGTGTAGTGCATGCAGGCGACGAGGTAGGCGCGGTGCTGCTCGCTGCTCGTCGACACCATGGACTGGAGCTGGTCGTAGGAGCGGGCCAGCCAGTCGGGGGCCTTGTCGTCTCCGCGCTGGGCGACGTCCTTGGCGTGGGCGTCGGGGTCGGCGGGGAGGGTGCGGGCGAGCATCTGCAGACGGGTGACGAAACCGTCGCCGTTGGCCACGTGCTTGAGGAGGGTGCCGAAGCGGTCGACGAGGGCTTCCTGGTCCTCGCTGTCGCGCAGGCCGACGCCCGGTCCCTCGATCTCGATGGCGGCGGTGACGGTCCTGCGGTCGGCGTGCAGGAGTACGGCGATCTCGTCGGGGCCGAAGGGCGCGGCCAGCCAGCTGATGCGGCCGATGCCCGGGGGCGGGCCGACCTCGACCTCCTGGCCGTCGATCCGGGTGCCGGCCTCCATCGCGCCGGAGCGGTAGGTCGTGCCCTGGCGGAGGGTGCGCTTGTAGCTGCGGTTGATCTCGAACCACTTGTAGAACGTGCGGTGCTTGTACGGCACGTAGACCGCGGCGAGCGCGATCATCGGGAAGCCGGCGAGCAGCACGATGCGCAGCGGGAGGAGCGGGACGAGGAGTCCGCACATCATGCCGAGGAACGCGCCGATGACGATGAGCGCGATCTCGCCGGTCTCGCGGTTGCGGCCGACGATCGCGTTCGGCCGGGCGCGGCCGATCAGATATGTGCGGCGGGGCGAGACCGCGTGGGACACATGGGCCACGTGGGAGTCAGCCGTCAACGCCCTTCACCTCCCGTGCGGTTGTTGCGGGTGTTGCTGGCGTGCGGGGTGTTCACCGCGCTGCTGGAGCGGGGTGCGGGTGCGGCGGAGGGGACAGATCCGCCGCCTCCGTTCGAGGTGCGCGAGCTGTGCGCGGCGACGCCGCCCGAGGCGGGGTTGGTGGGGCGGGGGGTGCTGGATGCCTGGCCCCCGCCGCCGTTGTTGTCCGCGCGGGTGCTGTGCGTCTTGATGCCCTGGGCGACGAGGGTCGCGGGGGAGCTGATGACGGCGGCGGCCTTGCCTTCGGCGCCCTGCATGATGCGGTTGCTGCGGGAGCCCGCGATCTCGTCGCCGAAGCCGGGGACGAAGCGGTAGATCATCGCGCTGGCGAAGATGGCGAGCAGGATGATGGCGAGGCCGGAGACGACGGCGGAGAAGGCGTCGGGGCCGTCGTCGGCGGAGAGGGCGCCGGCCAGGCCGAGGACGATCACGATGACCGGTTTGACCAGGATGACGGCGATCATGATGCCGGCCCAGCGGCGGACGTGGCTCCACAGGTTCTTGTCGACGAGGCCGGCGTAGACGACGGTGCCGAGGAGGGCGCCGACGTAGAGCAGGGCGGCCCTGATGACCAGCTCCAGCCAGAGGACGCCAGCGGCGAGGATGGAGACCAGGGAGACGACGATCAGCATGATCGGGCCGCCGCCGATGTCCTCGCCCTTCTCCAGGGCGGCGGAGAAGGTGCCGAAGAACGTGTCCGTCTGGTCGCCGGTGGCCTTGGCCAGGACCTCGGTGATGCCGTCCGTGGCGGAGACGACGGTGTAGAGGATCAGGGGCGTGAAGGCGGAGGCGAGGACGGTGAGCCAGAGGAAGCCGACGGCTTCGCCGATGGCGGTGGTGAGGGGGACGCCGCGCACGGCGCGCTTGGCGACGGCCAGCAGCCACAGCAGGATCGTCAGGACCGTGGAGGCGGCGAAGACGACGGCGTACTGCTGGAGGAACCTGGTGTTGGTGAAGTCGACGTTCGCGGTGTCCTTCACGGCCTCGCTGAGCTTGTCGACGGTCCAGGCGGCGGCGTCGGCACAGCCCTTGGCGAGGGAGGAGAGGGGGTCGAGGGTGTCGGAGACGCCGGGGTTGGTGGTGGTGCCGGAGGAGTTGTTGCCCCTCTCGCAGTACTCCTGCGCGGGGCCGCGGATGAGGTCGCAGGTGCCGTCGCTGGGAGATGCGGAGGGCGAGGCCGAGGGTGAGGCCGAGGGACTCGGGCTCGGCGACGGCACGGCGAAGGCCTGGGTGGCCAGCAGCACGGCCGTGGTCTGAACGGCGGCCACGGCAGCCGTCAGCTTGAGGGAGAGGTGCTTAACGCGCATACGTGAACCCTCCGTACTCCTCGACGGCCTTCGTCATGTCGTCGCTGGTGGAGGCCTTCTGGTCGCGCCCGACCGGCACGGGCCCGTCCTTCTGCTGGAAGTCGGTGACCTTCCAGTCGTTGCTGACCCAGGTGAGCTGGTACGTGGTGGTGAACCAGCTCTCGGAGACGGGATTGGTCGAGGCGTCGCCCGAGAGACCGAAGAGCGACGTGTACCAGACCTCGACGGTGGCGCTGCTCGCGCTGGAGGCGGTGACCTTGGTGCCCACGGGGACGACCCGGGAGATGAAGGTCTGCCCCTTCGGGGCGGCGCCGTTCTTGTCGAGGCCGATGTTGCTCAGGAACGTTTCGTTCGAGTACGCGGTGTCCAGGGCGGACTGTCTGGCGGCGGCGACGTCGGGCGCGTACACCGTGTCGACGATGACGTGGCGGGTGTCCTTGGTGAACATGTCCGCCGAGCCGAGTGCGACGGCGTAGTTGGCGGCCGCGCTCTGGGCGCCCTGCGCGTCGTGCGCGTACCCGGTCGGGATGCCACCGCTCTTCGACGTCACCGGCTTCGTCCCCGTCGCCGCCGTCGTCGCCGTCTTCGGCTTGTCGGCGTCGGCCGTGGTCGTGGAGGACTCGGAATCGCCTCCTCCGCGGTTCGCGAAGGCGATGGCCGCGATGAGGAGGACGACGACGCCGACCACCGTGACCATGCTGCGGGAGGACGAGCGGGCGGGGCGGCGGGCGCCGCCGTAGGGGTCGGCTTCGGGCAGGCGGACGCGCGTGCCCGCGGGCTCGCCGTAGTCGTGTTCGTCGCCGGGAGTCATGCCGCGTACGTCCCCTCGCTGCCGTACCGAAAAGCGTAGAAGTACGACGGTAGCCGTGCTGGTTCCCGCGCGGGCGCGGTGTGGTGACTCGACATCAGGGAAACGCAACCTCAGCCGGTGGGCACGACGGGTGGGTGGGGGAGGAGGGGCGCCGCTGGGCGTGCCCGGGACCGGGAGGCCCGGCTACACGGCCATGCCGTACACGATGGTGAACAGCGTGCCGAGGGAGCCGATGATGAAGACGCCCGTCAGGCCGGCGATGATGAGGCCCTTGCCCTGTTCCGCACTGAAGGTGTCCCGGAGGGCCGTGGCGCCGATGCGCTGCTTGGCGGCGCCCCAGACGGCGATGCCGAGGCAGAGCAGGATGGCGACCGCCATCACCACCTCGATCATCACCTTCGCCTCGTTGCCCAGGCTGCCGAAGGGGCCCCAGTCCGGAGCGATCCCGCCGATGATGGTGTTGATGTCGCCCTTGTCGGCCGCAAACAGCATGTAAGTCACCGCCCCTGGTGGGTAGTTCCGCGAGTCCCCTGCGGTGTGCAGAGGTCAGGCCTCATTGTCGCCGACGATGTCGCCCTCGTATGTCGACTTGGCGTCATTGCCGGGTGGGATTCGTATGAATGGTGCGTACGGTCACTCTGTGTATCACGGCAGGTCACGCCGGGCAATGAGGCCGGAGCGGAACCCGGGGTGTGGTTCCGTCGTTGACCCACTTCACGGCAGTGTGCCGTTTCTGACGGCTGGTCGGGTGAGTGTACGTTTCGATGTTCTCATGACGCACGGCGAACGGGCCGCGGCTGGATGCCGCGGCCCGTTCGCCCTTGCCACCTGTGGCCCCCACGGTCCACTTGTGGCTGCCCGGGGGTGGGGTGAGGGGGTGTCAGCCGGTGAAGGCGTCGATGCCCTCGGGGGTGCCCACGCCGGTGGGGCCGTCGTAGCCCGACCTGGCGGTGCACAGGTAGCTCGCGCCCGAGGAGCAGCTGCCGTTGCTGCCGCTGGTGACGTCGTTGAGGGCGGAGGTGCCGAGGTGGGCGTAGGGGTAGGAGGCCGGGTAGTCGCTGCTGCCCGGGGTGCCGGCGAGGGCGTAGACCGCGGCGATGACGGGCGCTGAGGCGCTGGTGCCGCCGAAGGTGTACCAGCCGGCGGTGACGCCGTAGGAGTCGTAGACCGAGACGCCGGTGGCGGGGTCGGCCACGGCCGAGACGTCGGAGATGGTGCGCTTGGAGCAGCCGGTGTCGGTCTGCCAGGTCGGCTTGGCGTCGTAGGAGGAGCAGCCGGAGCCGGTGCCCTCGGTGCTGCTGGTGTTCCAGACCTTCTCGGTCCAGCCGCGGGTGGTGGAGCTGGCGGACAGGGCGGTGCCGCCCACCGAGGTCACGTACCTGGACGCGGCCGGGTATTCGGCGCCGTAGCCCTCGTCGCCCGCGCTGACGGTGATGGCGACGCCCGGGTGGTTGAAGTACGAGGAGTCGTACGAGGTGTCGGAGGAGGACTCCGCGCCGCCGTAGCTGTTGGAGACGTACTTCGCGCCGAGGGTGACGGCGCGGTTCACCGCGGTGCCGAGGTTGGCCATGGTGGCGGACTTGGCCTCGACGAGCAGGATGTCGCAGTTCGGGCAGACCGCGCTGGCCATGTCGAGGTCGAGGGAGATCTCCTCGGCCCAGCCGCTGTCGGCGGAGGGGAGGGAGGTGGTGGAGCCGGTCTGGCTGACCTTCTTGAAGCAGCCGTTGGAGGTGGTGCAGGAGGGGAGGCCGTAGTACGAGCGGTACGTCGCGAGGTCGGCCTCGGCGTCGGGGTCGTCGTAGGCGTCGACGATCGCGATGGTCTCGCCGGAGCCGTTGTCGGCGGCGGCGTCGGTCAGGCCGTAGGCGTCCTGGAGATCGGACGGGCCGTAGCCGGTGGGGCCGGCGGCGGCGGCCTTGGGGGTGACCTTCGCGGTGGTGCCGGTCTCCTCGGCCTGCGCCTTCTGGAAGGCGGTGGTGCCGCCGGTGACGCGGAAGGAGTCGCAGGCGAGTTCGCCCTTGTGCCTGGGGGTGGCGCAGGGGGTGGCCGCCCAGGTGACCTTGGAGCTCGCGGTGGCCGTGGGGGCCGCGCTTGCGGGGGCCGCGGTGCCGAGACCGGCGAGCACGAGGGCGGCGGTGCCGAGGGCCGCGGCGCCGATGCGGCGCCATCTGCCGGAGACGGCAGGGGGGTTGGGGGAAGTCGTCGTACGCAACGGACAGCTCCTGATGGTGGGTGACAGGGGCGGTGCGGGTGGGGGGTGGTGCGTGCCACCGGTACGTGGTCCCCGGTGGCGGGCGGCGGCCCGCCGACGACTGTGCGCTTGTTGAGTACGCGACAACAAGAAGGGTTGTGGAATCCTGACTTCCGCCTTACCGGGGGCGGTTGAGGGATTGCCCGCCGATGGCGGGTGGATGGACGGGGTATGGCCGGATCTTGACCCGGCTCACAGGGTGGACACAGGCGTCGGGGCGGGCGTCGGGCCGTGGAGCGGCGGCGGTCGGTCCGGGCGGCGTGGGCGGCCTGCGCGGCGTGGACGGCTCGGGCGGCACCGGCCGTGTGGCGGATCAGGCCGGCAGCGTCGGATCGGGCCGTCAGTGTCGGATCAGGCCGTGCAGGGTGTGGTGGACCAGCTCGGCGACGCCCGCGAGAACCGCCTCGGGGGCGAGCATCTCGTTCGCCGTGAACGAGGCGTAGCCGTGCAGGGTGGCCCCCAGGAACAGGGTGAGCCGGGCCGGGTCGCCCTCGACGATCTCGCCGCGCCGCTGTCCGTCCGCGATCAGCCGCTCCAGCGCCCCGATCGTGCGGTCCATGGCGGCGGCCATCCTGTCCGCGGTGTCCGAGGTCTCGGGGGTGTGCTTGCGGGCGTACATCAGCTCGAGCAGCGCGGCGTTGTCGAGCGCGAAGCGCAGATAGGCGCGGGCGAGGGCGGTGAGCCGGGGTTCCAGGGGCAGGGCCGGGTCGTCGGCGGCCTCCAGGGTCTCGGCCATGCGGTCGAACCCGGTGAGCGCGAGGGCGTCGAGCAGGGACTGCTTGTCCTTGAAGTGCCGGCCGGGCGCGGCATGGCTCACCCCGATCTCGCGGGCCAGCTCCCTGAGGGAGAGGGCTGCGGCGCCCTTGTCGCGCAGGGTGCGTTCGGCGGTGGCGAGGAGGGCGGAGCGGAGGTCGCCGTGGTGGTAGGGGCGGTTCTCGACGGGCGGCGACGACGGCATGGGGACATCCTATCCCCATGTAGACGGCGCCATCATTGTTGTCATTGCCATCTTTGTTGTCAGCGTCTACATTGGCGTCATGGCTGAGAAGAAGAAGGCATGGAGTTCTGCGGACATACCCGACCTCACCGGGCGTACGGTGATCATCACGGGGGCCAACAGCGGCATCGGGTTCACCGCCGCCGACGCGCTGGCGAGGGCGGGGGCGCACGTCGTCCTCGCCGTACGGGATCCACGGCGCGGGCAGGCCGCCGCCGCCCGCATCGCCGGCAGCACCGAGGTGCGGCGGCTGGACCTGGCGGATCTGTCGTCCGTGCGGGAGTTCGCCGCGGAGTGGGCGGGGGCGCCGCTGCACACGCTGATCAACAACGCCGGCGTGATGATGCTGCCGCGGCAGTCGACGGCGGACGGCTTCGAGCGGCAGTTCGGGACCAACCACCTGGGCCACTTCGCCCTGACCGGCCTGCTGCTGCCGTACATCACCGACCGGGTCGTGACCGTCTCCTCGGGCGCCCACCGGTGGGGCGGCGCGGTGATCGAGTTCGACGACGTGAACCTGGCGGCGGGATACACCCCGCAGCGGGCGTACGCCCAGTCCAAGCTGGCGAACCTGTTGTTCACCCTGGAACTCCAGCGCCGTCTCGCCGAGTCCGGCTCGTCCGTACGGGCCCTGGCCGCCCACCCCGGATACTCCGCGACCAACCTGCAGAGCCATGCGGCCAGCCCGCTGGCCCGGGTCTTCATGCGCGTGGGGAACGCCCTGTTCGCCCAGGACGACCGGGCGGGCGCCCTGCCCACCCTCTATGCCGCCACCCAGGACCTGCCCGGCGCGAGCTACGTCGGACCGGACGGGCTGGGCGAGATGCGCGGGGCGCCCACGCTGGTGGGGCGGTCGGCGGCGGCCAGTGACGCGGACGCGGCGCGGCGGCTGTGGACACTGTCGGAGGAGCTGACGGGCGTGCGGCCGGGGCTCAGTGTGCGGTGAGCGTCCACACCGAGAGCGTCGTGTGGTCAGTCGCCGAGTTCGACGCCCTCCACGAAGTGGTCGAACTCTCCCGCCTGGACGCCGAGGACGAAGGCGTCCCACTTGCGGCGGTTGGTGGTGACCACGTTCTCCGGGTCGCTGGTCTCGCGGAGGTAGACGGGGGCCTCGCCGTCGTCCACGTCCCCGTTCCCCTCGCCGAAGGCGATCTCGATCCAGGGGCCGGGGCCGGTCGCCTCCGGCGGGGCGGCGCGGATCCAGGTGAGGTCGGGGGGAATGTCAGGCACGGGGGGCTTCCCCTCTGAGGGTGGTGGGAAGGGCGGGTACCGGGCCACTGGTTCCCGGTGTACGGCACCGTATCGCCGCGTGTCCGACGGTTCTCTCACCTTGGTGGGACACAGTGGGACCGGTGAAGCGAAACGCGCTGCTCGGTGCGGTCGTGCTGCTGGCCGTCACCTCCGCCTCCGAGGCGTCCGCCGACGGGGGGCCCGGGCCGCTCGGGGTGACCGCGGTGGCCGCGCCGACGAAGGACTCCGCGCGGGTCGGCGCGCTGTTCGACGCCGAGGACGGCGAGACCGCCGGTCGTCCCGCCGGCGGTCACTCCTGCACCGCCTCCGTCGTGCTCGCGCGGCACCGCGACCTCGTAGTCTCGGCCGCCCACTGTCTCGGCGCGGGCGGCGAACTCGTCTTCGTACCGGGATACCGGCACGGCAGGGCGCCCTACGGCGTCTGGAAGGTGGCCCGGGTGTTCCTGCCCGACGGGTGGGCGACGGGGCGGGACGAGGACAGTGACGTCGCGTTCGCGACCTTGGACGCGCGGGACGGCAGGGACGTCGAGGACGTCGTCGGCGGGAACCGGTTCGTGACGGGGACGGCCACCGGGGCCACCGCCGTCACCGTCACCGGCTACCCGGACTCCCGCGAGGTCCCGGTCCGCTGCGTCAACCGGCCGGCCCCGCACAGCCCCACCCAGCAGCGCATCGAATGCCCCGGCTTCACCGGCGGGACCAGCGGGAGCCCGTGGGTGAACGGGGACGGGGACGTCGTGGGCGTCCTCGGCGGGCACGAGCGGGGCGGGGCGACGGCGGACATCTCGTACAGCGTGGTGCTGGGGCCGGAGGCCGCGAAGCTCTACCGGGACGCGGCCTCCGCCCCCTAGGGGCGGGTCACACGAGGGGGTGGACGAGCTGCGTGGTCAGCTCGTAGCGGGCCCCTACGACGGCCAGCTCGCCGGCGGCGATCTTCGAGGCGAGGTCCGGCTCGGCGGCGAGACGGGCGCGGACGGCTCGTACGTTGGCGTCGATGGTCGAGTCGACGCGGGCGTCGCCCTCCTTGGTGCGGTCGATGGACGGACTGATCTGCTCGGCGAGGTACTGGATGTGGGCGGGCAGTTCCTCGCCGCTCAGGTCCGCCTGGACGGCCGCCTTCACGGCGCCGCACGACTGGTGCCCGAGCACCATGACCAGCGGTATCCCCAGTTCGAGCACTCCGTAGGCGACGCTGCCGAGCACGGCCTCGTCCAGGACCTCGCCGGCGGTCCGCACGGTCATCAGGTCGCCGAGGCCCTGGTCGAAGACCAGCTCCGGGGGCACCCGGGAGTCGATGCAGCCGAGGACGACGGCGAAGGGGTGCTGGCCCGCCGTCAGACTCTGCCGGACGGCGGGGGTTTCGTCGGGGTGGCGCTCGCAGTAGGTGCGCCAGCGCCGGTTGCCCGCGGCCAGTTCCCGCAGGGCCTCGTCGGCGGTGCCGGGGCGGTGGGCGGCGGTGGGGCGAGGGGCGCGGCCGCGAGGGGAGGCGGCGGAGGCGGGGGCCGCTGCGGCCGCGAGGCCGCCGCCCAGCGTCACGGCACCGGCGAGGCCGCGCAGAAGGGAACGGCGGGCGGTTCTGTGGGGGGTGTCGTCGGAGATCACGCCGTGGAACGTATGTCCGAGTCCGGAACGGGGTGACGACGTTGCCGAATCATGGGCGGGCATGGGAATCACGGGAACGACTGTTGGCCTGTGCTTGACGCGGTGTGGGGCGGCCGTTGACCTGGCCGCGCCTGAGGGCGGTTCAGTTGTCGGACAGGGAAGAGGCGTTCGCCCTCGGTCCGTTCGTCCCCCCCCCGGACCTGCCGTGGCCGGGGGGCGGAAGCCGGTGAGATCGCGGACGTCGCACAGGCAGCCGAAGGCGTCGTGGTCCATGTGGGGGCTGCGGCCCTGTACCTGCCAAGTGATCTATGTGGCATGGTCGGTTCAGTGGACGCACTGAAGGATCGGGACCCCGCGCGGATGGGCGCGTACACCCTGCTGGCCCGGCTGGGCGCGGGAGGCATGGGACAGGTCTACCTCGGGCGGTCGCCCGGCGGGCGGCTCGTCGCCCTCAAGGTGATCCGGGACGAGATCACCGACCATCCGGAGGCCCTGGCGCGGTTCCGGCGGGAGGTGGAGACGGTCCGCGCGGTACGGAGCGCGTACACGGCGAATCTCATTGACGCGTCGCTGAACACGGCGCCGTACTGGCTGGCGACCGAGTACGTGTCGGGACCGACCTTGGGCAAGGCGGTGGCGGAGCGGGGGCCGTTGCCCGCGGACAGCGCGCGGCGGTTGTTCGCGGCGCTGGCCGAGGCCTTGGCGAGCGTGCACGGGTACGGAGTGACGCACCGGGACCTCAAACCGCAGAACGTGATCCTCTCCGAGAGGGGTCCGCTGCTCATCGACTTCGGCATCGCCCGCGGTGCCACGGACACGGCACTCACCCAGACGGGACTCACCCCGGGAACGCCCGGGTACACCGCGCCCGAGGTGATGATCAGCAATCAGGTGGGACCGGCGGCCGACGTGTTCGCGCTCGGTGCGACGCTCGCCTATGCCGCCACCGGCCGTCCGCCGTTCGGCGCCGGGCCCATGCACGCGGTGTCCTATCGGGTCGTCCACGAGGACATCGACATCAGCGGTGTCGAGCAGGAACTGGCCGGGCTCATACAGGAGTGCGTGGCCAAGGATCCTGCTCAGCGGCCCGGGCTGGACGCGGTCATCTCCCGTTGCGCGGTGTCCTCCGCGCTGGCCGAGGACCCGGTGTACGGGCGCCTGACGAGCGGTGCCGAGGCTCCGCCCCAGGATCTCCAGGCTGCCATCGCGGCGGGTCTGGTGCCGCCGGGGAACGGGGCGCCGACACCGCCCGCGTACGCGCCGACGGCCGGGCCCGGATACGTGCCGACGGCCGGGCCCGGATACGTGCCGACCCTCGCGCCGTCGGGACCGACGGCCGTACCGGAGCGGCGCCAGTCGCGCCGTAGGCCCTGGGTGGTGGCCCTCGCCGTCGCGGTGGTGGCCGGGGCGGCGTCCGCCGGGGCGCTCCGGATGCTCGACGGGGGTGGCTCCCGGGGAGGGAACGAGGGCCCGTCGTCCGCCTCGGCCTCCGCCTCGGCCTCCGCCTCCGCGAGTGCCGCGTCGCGGAAGGCACCGGAGTACATCCTGAACGACCGGATCTCCAGGGACTACTGGACTCTGTCGCCCGATCCCGACGACGCCGCGTACGGCATCGGCGCGTGCCGGCAGATCGGTGCGGTCAGTCCTCCGGAGGAGCTTCAGTACGGCGTGGACGACGCCGATGATCCCGGATCCCCGACCGTCGCGGAACGGGCAAAGATCACCTTCCGCTTCAAGTACGCGGATCTCAAGGACAAGAAGCCCGATCCGTACTACGTCTCGGTCGGAGTGAAGCCGCCCCATGAGATCGACGCCGAAACGGGCAAGCCGTACGAAGTGATGACGGAGAGCAAGAACATCGGCTACACGAGCAAGCCGGTGGACATCTACACGCACTGGAAGGACGGCGGGTACATCGAGCTGACCTACCCCGACGACTTCCAGAGTCACTACACGAAGGACAAGGTCGCGCCGTCGATCCCCATCGCCCACGACCCGGGGGACTGGACCGCGGTCCTGTATCACGTGAAGGGAGGCCCCTCGGACTACGAGAGCATCGGTTGCACCGGTTTCCGAGGGGGAAGCTCATAGACTGACGCGGGCGGAATCCCGGTGGGCGAGGGGCGGGTTGACGGTGCGTAAGGCATGGATCGTGGCGGGTGCCGCTGCTGCGGCGGGGCTCAGCTTCGTGATGCTGCTCGTCGTCGGCGTGTACGTCGTCGCAGGGAACCTCGTCAACGGCGTGGGCGGCGGAAGCGTCGGGCTGGCCAAGGGAGCGGTGCCGGCGGCGTACAGCGCGCTCGTGCAGAAATGGGGCAACCTCTGCTCCGCGATCAACCCGGCGCTCCTCGCGGCCCAGTTGTACCAGGAGAGCGGATTCAACCCGAACGCCAAGAGTCCGGCGAAGGCCGAGGGCATAGCGCAATTCATCCCGGGGACCTGGGCCACACACGGCATCGACGGCGACGGCGACGGCGACCGCGACGTCTGGGATCCGAATGACGCGATTCCGTCGGCCGCGTCGTACGACTGCAAGCTCGCCTCGTACGTGAAGGACGTGCCCGGCGACCCGACCCGGAACATGCTCGCGTCCTACAACGCGGGGGCCTACGCGGTCATCAAGTACGGGGGCGTACCGCCGTACAAGGAGACCCAGAACTACGTGAAGACGATCACCACCCTGGAGAAGAGCTTCGCCGCCCCCGTCACCCGGGTCGATCCCTCCAAGCAGGCCGCCGGGGCGATCTACTACGCGCAGAAGAAGTTGGGGACGCCCTATCTGTGGGGTGGGAACGGTACGCCTGAGCAGGGGGGACGGTTCGACTGTTCCGGGTTGACCAAGGCTGCCTACGCGAGTGTGGGGATCACCCTGCCCCGGGTCGCCAACGATCAGTACAACGCCGGGCCGCATCCGAAGCGGAGTGAGTTGTTGCCGGGGGATCTGGTGTTCTTCTCCAACGACTTGGGCAACTCGCGGGCCATTCACCACGTGGGGATCTACGTGGGTGGCGGCTACATGATCGACGCGCCTTACACGGGAGCCGTCATCCGGTTTGATCCCATCGACACGGCTGACTACTTTGGTGCCACCCGCGTCACCGAAGATGGCGCGAAAGCGCTCCCCACGAACGTCTGAAGGGTCCTCGGACCCGCCCCCTGAGCTGCGGCTATGTATCTCTCTTCGATAACGTCTGCGTGATCATTCAGTGGAGAGTGGAACGTATCAACCGGGGCCGTGCGTTCCTGTTGAGGCGGGCGCACGAGAGATGCGCTGGGCAGAACATGACGAAGGGGCCGCAGCACCATGGCTGGACTCGCCGAATCCGGGTCGAACCCCGACGTCGACCTGCTCTATGACATCAACGGGCTCGCCAAGGACGCTCCGCACTGGCTCGACCGGGTGGTCGAGTTCGTCGGGGAGTACGGACTGCTGCTCGCCATGGTGGTGCTCATCCTGTGGTGCTGGGCGACCGTGCGGCGGCGGCCCGGCGGGGCCGAGGAGGCCGCCTCCTCCGTGGCCGCGCTCGTGTGGGCACCGCTCGCCGCCGCTGTCGCCGTGCTCGTGAACGTGCCCATCCGGGGGTTCGTGGAGCGGCCCCGGCCCTTCCTCGATCACCAGGGGCTCGAGGTCCTCGTCTCCGGCAAGACCGACTACTCGTTCGTGAGCGACCACGCCACCCTCACCATGGCGATGGCCGTCGGGCTGTTCGTCGCCAACCGCAGGTTCGGGCTGGCGGGGATCGGGATCGCGCTGCTCGAAGGGTTCTGCCGGGTCTACATGGGCGTGCACTACCCGACCGACGTGGTCGGCGGGTTCGCGCTCGGGACCGCCGTCGCCCTGCTGCTGTCGCCCCTTGCCGCCCTGGCGCTCACTCCGCTGATGAAGGCCGTCGAGCGCTCACCCCGGGTGGGCTGGGTCGTGCGGAGCCGGGCCGCGCGGGAGCGGGCCCGGGACGCGTTCGTCCCCGGGGCCCGGTCCGAAGCCGCCGCCGAGGAGCGGGATCTCGCCGCCTGAGGCCTACAGGGCCTGCGGGTAGGTGAAGAAGCCGTTCGGGTCGTACTGCTTCTTCAGCTGCGTCAGACGCGGGAGGGCGTCGCCGTAGTACGCCTTGCGCCAGTCGGTCAGGGTGGGATCGGCGTAGTTCTGGTACGCCGCGCCCGAGGCGTACGGGGTCATCGCCTTGTGGGCCGCGTTCAGCCAGGACTGCGCCGTCGAGCCGGTCGTGCCCGCCCGCCAGGACACGAGGTACTGGGCCAGCATGCGGGAGCGGCGGTGGACGAACGCCGTGGCCGTGGGGGACACCCGGTTGACGGCTCCGCCCAGCGCCGTGAGGGCGATGCTGCCCGCGCCGCCCTGCACCGACCTCATCTGCTTCAGCAGCGTCTGGATGCCCGCCGTCGACAGGGAGCGGTCGAAGAAGTCGGAGCGCGCCGCGTACGTCTCCCGGCCCAGCCTGCCCTGCGGGGAGCGGCCCGGCGTCGAGCCCGGCAGGTGGCACTGGGCGTCGGCGGAGAAGGAGGAGCAGCCGGCGTAGATCTCCATCGCCTGTTCGTAGGAGCGTCGGCGGAGCGAGACGGAGGAGGCCGGGGCGCCCACCTTGTCGGCCAGGCGGTCCACCGCGTTCTGGAGCTGGCCGTAGGTGCCGATGCAGAAGGCGGCCACCGAGACGGTGGGGTTGCCGCCGGCGGGGGCGGACAGGTGGAGGGAGGACCAGATCTCGTCCGGCTGGGACGGCCCCCACTCCTGCCAGGCCTTCACCACGGCCGCGGCCTTCGCCCAGGGCCAGGTGAGGTAGCCGGTCACGGCCTGCGGGGCGGGATGGGTCTTGAAGTGGAGTTCCGTGACGACGCCGAAGTTGCCGTTGCCCGCGCCGCGCAGGGCCCAGAACAGGTCCTTGTTCTGGGTGGCGCTGGTGACCAGCTGCTTGCCGTCCGCGGTGATGATCGTGGCCTGGGTGAGGCTGTCGCAGGTCAGGCCGTACGCACGGGAGACGACTCCGTGGCCGCCGCCCAGGACCAGGCCCGAGACGCCCACCGTCGGGCAGGAGCCCGCCGGGATGGTCACGCCCTTCGCGGCGAGGGCGCGATAGACGTCGATCAGCTTGGCGCCGGCGCCCACGACGGCCGTACCGCCGCTCGCGCGGGCCTTGTTGAGCTTCGAGACGTCGACGATCAGCCGGCCGTCGCCGGAGGACCAGCCGCCGTAGGAGTGGCCGCCGTTGCGGATCGCGACCTTGGTGCGGTGGGCGCGGGCGTAGGCGAGGACGGTGCGGACGTCGTCGGCGTGGGCGACGTACGCCACGGCCGCGGGCTTCAGGTTGTCGAAGCGGGTGTTGTAGAGCTGACGGGCCGTCGTCCAGGAGGCGTCGCCGGGGCGGACCAGGGTGCCGTCCAGGTCGCGGGCGAGGGCGGTCCAGTCGGCCGGGGCGGATGCGGCGTTGGCGCTGAGGGCGGTGAGGCCGGTGGTGCTGTCGCTGCCGGCGGCGGCCGCTCCGCCGCCGCCCGACGAGCTGCATGCCGCCGTCGTGACCGCCGCGAGCGCGGCGGTGCCGCCTGCGATGAACGTACGCCGTTCCATGTCCTGCGCCTTCCGTCGGCCTGTCGGCTTCCCACGGCCTGTCGGCTTCATGGTGCGAGACGGGGCCTCGAGGCCGCGGGTTCCCGCGGGCTCCGGCGGTGACGGAACGGTGACGTCAGCCGCGGGCATGTCCCTCGGCGTCCGATCGGGCCAGGCTTCTCGCCCTGCGGGCCGGACCGCGCCAGCCGCAGGTGCAGCGGGCCAGACAGAACCTGCCCTGTTCGACGGTCGTGGTGGTGTGCTCCCCGTCGGGGAGCGGCGGGGCCGGGCCGTCCTGCTGCGTCACGCAGACAACGTTACCCAGCGACGGTGAAACGACGCGTACGGAGAGGACCGCGGCGGTCCGCGGCGGTGGGTGCGGGGGTGGGGGCCGCGGGTGGGGGTGCGGGGAGGGGAGGTGCGGGTGCGCGGGGCGGGACGACCCGTTCGGCGGTCGCGCCGGGGGTGGGGCCGCGTGACGGGGGCCCGTGGCCGTCGTTAGGCGGAACGACAGGGGGACCCGTGACGGACGTACCGGCTGGGGGTAGGCAGGCGATGGCTGAGCGGTGGCACAGGCGGCGCGCGTGGCGCGGTGGGGTGGTCGTCGCGGGGCTCGTGGCCGGTGGGTGCGCGGGGGTGGTGGGGTGTTCCGGCGGCGGTGCGGTCGCCGACGAGGACGCGCGGGGCGGGGAGGTGGTGGGGATGCTGCACCGGGCCGCCGACGCCCTGCGGGAGGCGGGCAGTTCCAGGGCCCGTACGTCCATGGAGATGGCCACCGGCGGGACCCGGGTGACCATCCGGGGCGAGGGGGTCTACGACTACCGCAGGCAGCTGGGGCGGTTGAAGGTGCTGCTGCCGCCGGACCCGGCGGGGACGAGTGAGCACCGGCCGATCACCGAACTGCTCGCGCCGGGTGCGCTGTTCATGAAGAACCGGGGTGCCGGGGTCCCGGACGACAAGTGGGTGCGGGTGGAGACGGCGACGCTGTCCGACGGGAACCTGGTCACCGGCGGGGCCACGGATCCCTTCGCCGCGGCGGAGGTGCTGCGCGGGGCGCGTACGGCGACGTACGTGGGCAGGACGGAGATCGCGGGGACGCCGGTGCGGCACTACCGGGGGACCGCGGATCTGGCGGTGGCGGCCGAGGACGCGTCGGCCGGGAGCCGGGGGGCGCTGGCGGCGGCGGCCCGGGGCTTCGCCACGGCTCGGGTGCCGTTCGACGTCTATCTGGACGACGACGGGCGGATCCGCAAGGTCAGGCACCGGTTCAGCTTTGTGAACGGGCGGCAGGAGCACGCCGTGGCGGTGGCGTCGACGACCCTGCTGTACGACTTCGGGGCGCCCGCCGACGTACGGCTGCCGGCGGCGGGCGACATCTACGCGGGGCGGATCGCGGAGGGCTGAGGGGCCGGCGGAGGGAGGGATTGGTCACAGGACCGGCACAAGGACTAGCCCGTCCGTGCCATGCGCGCGGTGTATAGCGCTCCCTACTCTAGGAAGCCGGTGACGGCAGAGACGAGGTGATGCGCGTGGCTCCGGTCGGCGGTACGGCAGTTCAGGACCACGTGGCCCTCGCCGAGATCGAGCTGTGCGGGGAGCTGATCATCGCGGCCTCGGCGGCCGGTGAGGAACGACTCAGCCTGGAGAGCATCGACCAGGTGCTTCGGGTGGGGGAGGAGCGGGCCGGCCCGGCCGGGTCAGGTGCGCAGTAGACGGCCGATCGCCTTGGTCGCTTCCTCCACCTTCGCGTCGATCTCGTCGCCGCCCTTGACGGCCGCGTCGGCGACGCAGTGGCGCAGGTGTTCCTCCAGCAGCTGCAGGGCGAAGGACTGCAGGGCCTTGGTGGAGGCGGACACCTGGGTGAGTATGTCGATGCAGTAGGTGTCCTCGTCGACCATGCGCTGCAGGCCCCGGATCTGGCCCTCGATGCGGCGCAGCCGCTTGAGGTGCTCGGCCTTCTGCTGGTGATAGCCGTGGGTGGCGTGCGGGGTGGGGGAGAGGGGATCGGGGGGCGTCGGGTTCGTGGGCTCGGTGGCCTCCGTCGTCGTCATCGCGTCCTCCCGTATCGGACATATACCCCTGCCGGGTATATCGTAACGAACTTTGCCGGGTACAGGACCCTGAAGTGCCCCTTGTGCTGATCACTCTGTCTGATGGGTGACACTGGGGGACGGCCCGATAGCCATGGCCGGATGGTGCGCCTAGCATCAGCCTGGCCACCCGCTTGACCGAAACCGATGCATCCTGAGGACCCCACGTGCGATTTCGTCTGACCCCCAGGGAGACGAGCTTCTACGACATGTTCGCCGCATCCGCGGACAACATCGTCACGGGCTCGAAGCTCCTGATGGAACTGCTCGGGGCGGACACCGCCGGCCGGGCCGAGATCGCAGAGCGTATGCGGGCCGCGGAACACGCCGGTGACGACGCCACGCACGCGATCTTCCACCAGCTGAACTCCTCGTTCATCACGCCGTTCGACCGTGAGGACATCTACTCCCTCGCCTCCTCCCTCGACGACATCATGGACTTCATGGAGGAGGCCGTCGACCTGGTCGTCCTCTACAACGTCGAGGACCTGCCCAAGGGTGTCGAGCAGCAGATCGAGGTGCTGGCGCGGGCGGCGGAGCTGACGGCCGAGGCGATGCCGAACCTGCGCACGATGGAGAACCTGACCGAGTACTGGATCGAGGTCAACCGGCTGGAGAACCAGGCGGATCAGATCCACCGCAAGCTGCTGGCCCACCTCTTCAACGGCAAGTACGACGCGATCGAGGTGCTGAAGCTCAAGCAGATCGTGGACGTGCTGGAGGAAGCCGCCGACGCGTTCGAACACGTGGCGAACACGGTGGAGACCATCGCCGTCAAGGAGTCCTGAGCTCTTCATGGACACCTTTGCTCTGGTCGTGACGGTGTGCGTCGCGCTCGGTTTCACGTATACGAACGGCTTCCACGACTCGGCGAACGCGATCGCCACGTCCGTGTCCACCCGGGCGCTCACGCCGCGGGCGGCGCTGGCGATGGCCGCGGTCATGAACCTGGCGGGCGCCTTCCTCGGGTCCGGGGTCGCCAAGACCGTCAGTGAGGGGCTGATCGAGACGCCCCAGGGGTCGACGGGGATGGGGATCCTCTTCGCCGCGCTGGTGGGCGCGATCACCTGGAACCTGGTCACCTGGTACTTCGGGCTGCCCTCGTCGTCCTCGCACGCGCTGTTCGGCGGCATGGTCGGGGCCGCGCTGGCGGGGGGGACGACGGTCTACTGGAGCGGCGTCCTGGAGAAGGTCGTCATCCCCATGTTCGTGTCGCCGTTCGTGGGACTGATCGTCGGTTATCTGGTGATGACGGCGATTCTGTGGCTCTTCCGGAAGACCAACCCGCACAAGACGAAGCGGGGTTTCCGGATAGCGCAGACCGTCTCGGCGGCCGGGATGGCGCTCGGGCACGGCCTGCAGGACGCGCAGAAGACGATGGGCATCGTGGTGATGGCGCTGGTCATCGCCGATGTCGAGGACTACGGGGATCCGATCCCGGTGTGGGTCAAGATCGTGTGTGCGGTGATGCTGTCGGCGGGGACGTACGCCGGCGGGTGGCGGATCATGCGGACGCTCGGGCGGAAGATCATCGAGCTGGATCCGCCGCAGGGTTTCGCCGCGGAGACGACCGGCGCGTCGATCATGTTCACGACGGCGTTCCTGTTCAAGGCGCCGATCTCCACGACCCATGTGATCACCTCGGCCATCATGGGCGTCGGGGCGACGAAGCGGATCAACGCGGTGCGGTGGGGCGTGGCCAAGAACATCGTGCTGGGGTGGTTCATCACGATGCCGGCGGCCGCGGTGGTCGCGGCGGTGTCGTTCTGGCTGGTCGACCTGGCGTTCCTGTAGGAAGTCCCGATCTGGCGGCCCCCTCCGTGAAATCATGTCGGTCATGCGTTCTGTGGACGCGTGTTCGACCATTGAAGGGGGATTTCCATGGCGATTCTCGGCAGGCGGCTGCTGTCCGGCGCGGGAGCGGTGGGTGCCGCGGCGGCCACCATGCTCTACGTGGCCTCGCCCGCGTCGGCGGCGATCGAGCGCTACGGCGTGAGCACCGTCAACTGGGGCGGCTACGCGCGCGCGGCGGGCTCGATCGACTTCTACACCGACGGCGACGACTTCAACATCTGCGACAACTCGTCCGACGGTGCCGGTGTCGTCGGCTCCTGGAAGGTCGGCAGCGGCGGCACGGTCCGCGACGTGTACAACGGCAAGGGCTTCGCCCAGTGCGAGCCGGTGTACGAGAACTTCGCCGAGTCGGCCACGATCTACATCAAGGTCTGTCTCCGGGACAACGGTGACCTGAAGGAAGGCACCTGCAGTGCCTGGAAGAAGGCTTACGCCGACGGCGTCGGGTGACGTCGGGTGAACGACGGGCCCGCCCCCTGGGAGCCAGGGGGCGGGCCCGTCGTGGCCTCGCGGTGGCACCGCCATGCAGCACCGCGAGGGGTACGGGGGATCAGCCGAAGCGGCCCGAGATGTAGTCCTCCGTCGCCTGGACCGAGGGGTTGGAGAAGATGCGCTCGGTGTCGTCGATCTCGATCAGCTTGCCGGGCTGGCCCACGGCCGCGAGGTTGAAGAACGCCGTGCGGTCGGAGACGCGGGCGGCCTGCTGCATGTTGTGCGTCACGATGACGATCGTGAAGCGTTCCTTCAGCTCACCGATCAGGTCCTCGATGGCGAGCGTCGAGATGGGGTCCAGGGCCGAGCAGGGCTCGTCCATCAGCAGCACCTTCGGCTCCACCGCGATCGCCCGCGCGATGCACAGACGCTGCTGCTGGCCGCCGGACAGGCCCGAGCCGGGCTTGTTGAGGCGGTCCTTCACCTCGTTCCAGAGGTTCGCGCCCCGGAGCGACTTCTCGACGATCTCCGCCAGTTCGCTCTTGCGGTAGTTGCCGTTGAGGCGCAGCCCCGCCGCCACGTTGTCGAAGATCGACATGGTGGGGAAGGGGTTCGGACGCTGGAAGACCATGCCGATCTCGCGGCGGACGGACACCGGGTCCACGCCGGCGCCGTACAGGTCCTCGTCGTCCAGGAGCACCTTGCCCTCGACCCGGCCGCCCGACGTCACCTCGTGCATACGGTTCAGCGTGCGCAGGAACGTCGACTTGCCGCAGCCGGAGGGGCCGATGAAGGCCGTCACCGAGCGCGGCTCGACCGTCATCGAGATGTCCTCGATCGCCTTGTGGGTGCCGTAGTAGGCGGTGAGTCCGCTGACATCGATTCGCTTGGACATGGTTACTACTTCACTTCCGTCTCGGTCGCTGAGCTGAGGGGCCACGCCCCGCGGAGCGGGAAAATGTCGCCTTAGCGACCGGTCTTGGGGGCCTTCCAGCGGGCGATGCCGCGGGCCACCAGGTTGAGGATCATCACGAAGGTGATCAGCGTGAGCGACGCCGCCCAGGCCCGGTCGTACGCCGCCGTGGAGCCGGCGCTCTGCGCGTACTGCTGGTAGATGTACAGCGGCAGCGAGGCCTGTGCGCCCTCGAAGGGGTTGTTGTTGATGAAGGGGTTGCCGAAGACGAGGAGGAGAACCGGAGCCGTTTCGCCGGCGATACGGGCCACCGCCAGCATCACACCGGTGATGATGCCGCCGATCGAGGTCGGGACCACCACCTTGATAATGGTGCGCCACTTCGGGACGCCGAGCGCCAGGCTCGCCTCGCGCAGTTCGTTCGGGACCAGCTTCAGCATTTCCTCGGTCGAGCGGACGACCACCGGCATCATCAGGATCGCCAGCGCGAGGGAGCCCGCGAAGCCGAAGGGCTGCAGGTCGAACATCAGCATCAGGCTGAGGATGAACAGACCCGCGACGATGGACGGGATGCCGGTCATGACGTCGACGAAGAAGGTGACCGCCTTCGCCAGGTTGCCGCGGCCGTACTCCACCAGGTAGATGGCGGTGAGGATGCCGATCGGGGCGCCGATCAGCGTCGCCAGGCCGACCTGCTCCAGGCTGCCGATGATGGCGTGGTAGATGCCACCGCCCGGCTCGGAGTCGGCGACCACGCCCATGGAGTGGGTGAGGAAGTAGATGTCCAGGACCTTCACGCCCCGGACGATCGTCGTCCAGATCAGGGAGACCAGCGGGACCACGGCGAGGACGAACGCCACCCACACCAGGGAGGTGGCGACCCGGTCCTTGGCCTGGCGGCGGCCCTCGACCTTGGCGGCGATGCCGTAGGTGCCGAGGACGAAGAGGATGCCCGCGATCAGGCCCCACTGGATCCTGCTGTCGAGGCCGGCCGCCAGGCCGATCCCGACGGCGACGGCGACCGCACCGACGGCGATCGCCCAGGGGGACCACTTCGGGAGGCTCGCGCCGCGCAGGGTGCTGGGGCGCTTGTCGGCGACTGCGGTTGCGTGGCTCATGCGTTGGCCCCCGAGTACTCCTTGCGGCGGGCGATGATCATGCGGGCCGCGCCGTTGACCAGCAGGGTGATGACGAAGAGGACGAGACCGGAGGCGATGAGCGCGTCACGGCCGAACTCGGTCGCCTCGTTGAACTTGCTGGCGATGTTCTGGGCGAAGGTGCCGCCGCCGGGATTCAGCAGGCTGGCGTGGATGTCGAAGTCGGGGGACAGGACGGTGGCCACCGCCATCGTCTCGCCGAGCGCGCGGCCCAGGCCGAGCATGGAGGCCGAGATCACTCCGGAGCGGCCGAAGGGGATCACCGCCATGCGGACGACCTCCCAGCGGGTGGCGCCCAGCGCCAGGGCCGCCTCCTCGTGCATCTGCGGGACCTGCCGGAAGACCTCACGGCTGACGTTGGTGATGATCGGCAGGATCATGATCGCCAGGAGGATGCCGACGGTGAGCATCGAGCGCGGCGCGCCCTCGTCCCAGGAGAAGATCCCGGTCCAGCCGAGGTAGTCGTTCAGCCAGCCGAACAGGCCGTCGAGGTGCGGTACGAGGACCAGGGCGCCCCAGAGGCCGTACACGATGGACGGGACGGCGGCGAGCAGGTCGATCACGTACGCGAGGGGGCCGCTCATGCGGCGCGGGGCGTAGTGCGTGATGAAGAGGGCGATCGCCACGGCGATCGGGACCGCGATCACCATCGCGATCACCGACGACACGACCGTGCCGAAGGCGAGGACCGCGATGCCGAACTTCGGCGGGATGAGGTTGGTGTTCCACTCGAAGGCGGTGAGGAAGTTGGCCTCGTCCTCGCTGATGGCGAGATAGGCGCGGTACGCCAGGAAGGCCGCGATCGCGGCCATGATGACCAGCAGCAGGATGCCCGACCCGCGGGAGAGACCGAGGAAGATCCGGTCACCGGGCCGGGTGGCGCCGCGGGCCGCGCGCTTCTCCTCGGCGGTCACGGGCTGCGGGGCGGGGGGGAGGGAGTCGTGGGGCGGGTGCGCGTCGTCGGCGCCGGTGCCTGTCTTCTGCGTTGATATGTCCATGGGGTCTCCGGTCTGCGGAGCCGCGTCGGGTGTGGGCGGCTCGGGCGGGGCCGGCCCTCGGGCGGCCCCTGGCGGCGGTGCACCGGACGGGTGCGGTCCGGTCCGGGTCTCCCCGGTGCCGGACCGCACCTTCAGATCAGCTCAGGCCCTCGATGGTGGTGCGGACCTTGGAGATGATGGCGTCGGGGATCGGCGCGTAGTCGATGCCCGAGAGGATGCCCTGGCCCTCCGTGCTGGCGATGTAGCGCAGGAACGCCTTGGTGGCGGGCAGCGTGGCGGACTTGTTGCCCTTGTCGCAGGCGATCTCGTAGGTGACCAGGGTGATCGGGTAGGCGCCGTCGGCCTTGGTGGTGTAGTCGAGCTTCAGCGACAGGTCGCTGCCGGTGCCGACGACCTGGGCGGCGGCCACGGCCTTGGTGGCACCGTCGGAGGAGGCCTTGACCGGGGCGGAGGCGCCGGTGTCGATGGAGACGACGCCGAGACCGTCCTTGGCGTACGACAGCTCCATGTAGCCGATCGCGCCGTTGGTCTGCTTCACGCCCTGGGCGACACCGGAGGAGCCGGAGGCGGACTGGCCGCCCTTGGCCTGCCAGGCCTTGCCGCCGGAGTACTTCCAGTCGCTCGGGGCGGCGGCGATCAGGTACTTCGTGAAGTTGTCCGTCGTACCCGACTCGTCGGAGCGGTGGTACGGCTGGATCTTCAGGTCGGGGAGCTTGGCGTCGGGGTTGAGCGCGGCGATCGCCTTGTCGTTCCAGTTGGTGATCTTGCCGTCGAAGATCTTGGCGATCGTCGAGGCGTCGAGCACCAGGTCGTCCACGCCGGAGACGTTGTACGCGACGGCGATCGGGCCGGCCACCATCGGGAGGTCGATGCCCTGGCCGCCCGAGCAGACCGACTTGGACGCGGTGACCTCTTCGGGCTTCAGCGCGGAGTCCGAACCGGCGAAGGCGACCTGGCCCTGCGTGAACGCGGTGACACCGGCGCCCGAGCCGGAGCCCTTGTAGTTCACCTGGACCCCGGAGCAGGCCTGGGTGAAGTTCTTGACCCAGGCGTCGATCGCGTTCTTCTGCGCGGAGGAGCCGTCGGCGAGCAGCTGGCCCTTGGCGTCGTCGCACTTGATCGAACCGGCCGCGGCGGTGGCGGAGGAGCTGCTGCCGCTGCTGGATCCGGTGTCGTCGGAGCCGCACGCCGTGAGGGCCAGGGCGCCGGAGACGGCGAGAGCACCGAGGGTGAGGGCCCGCCGGTTCATGCGCTGAAGCTTCACTTGAGGGAGTTCCTTCCAGGAGCCGCCGTCCTGAATTCGGCGGCGTGCGAAAGTCATGGGCGGCGTGGGCGCGTCCGTCTGGTCGCGTTCCGCACCGGGTAAGGCCGAAATTAGGCAGATCAGGTGAAGGCGCCTACGGGCGCGAGTGAACGGCGGGTGAACCCCTGGGGACGGCCTGGTTAGGTCACGGAACGCTTACGTCGAGGACACGGCGGGGTTCCGGGTCAGGTGAGGCGCATGGTGTTCAGGAGGGCGTCGACGAGCTCACGGTCCCTGGCCTGGGTGAGACGGACACGGGCCGCGGACGGCCGGAGCCACAGGAGGCGGTCGACCTCGTCGTTCGGGGTGAAGTCGCCGGACACCGCCTCGGCCGCCCAGTAGCGCACCTGCTTGGGCCGGCCGTTCGCCTCGTACCGCACGGTGGGCAGCGGGGCCCCGGGCGCGGCGCGGTAGCCCGTCTCCTCCGCGACCTCGCGCAGGGCACCGGCGAGTGGGTCCTCGCCCCGCTTGAGCTTGCCCTTGGGGTGTGACCAGTCGTCGTATTTGGGCCGGTGGACCAGACACACCTCCAGTTCACCGCCGACGGGGGAGCGGCGCCACAGGACGCAGCCGGCTGCCTGGACGAGGATCTGGTTCGGGGAGCTCACTGCTTCTCACCGCCTGCCTGACTGGCTCTCTGGCTTGCTGTCTGCCCGGGCCGGCCGTCCTCCCGGTGACGGCGTGCTGTCCGGGTGCTTACGGCACGGTGTCCACGGCGTGCCGTCCGGGCGCCGCGGCACGGTCTACGGCGTGCCGACGGTCTGCTTCTGCCAGCAGTGCTGGAACGCGTACCGCGCTGCCTCCACCTCATGCCGCTGGTCCGCGTGCAGCACGCCGAGCGCGTACGCGGTGGCCGGCGCGATGCGGGGCGTGCGGGCCGCCTGGGCCGCGGCGGCCGCCGCCTCCGAGGCGTCCCGGTGCCGGTCGAGGGCCTGGCCGGCGGTGATCAGACGCATCTCCAGGGGGGTGCCGCGGCCGTGCAGGACCTCGCAGGCGTAGCGGTGCAGCCGCAGGAGCAGGCGGACCTGGTGCCAGGGCGCGTCCTGCGGGTGCGGGGCCGGGTCCGGGGAGAGGCCGTGGACCAGCGCCTCCGCGTTGTACGGGCTGCCCGCGGTGACGAGGGGCAGGGCGGCGACGGCGTCCGCGAGGCGCTCCTCGGCGGCCGCGGCGAGCGGGCTGAGGTCGGTGGTGGCGGCGCCGGGGGTGAGCGGGACCTCGCTGGCGAGGACCGCGACCTTGTCCGCGACCGCGTGGAAGCGGGAGGAGCCGAGCGCCTGGAGGGCGGTGCTGTGCGCCCGGGTGCGGGCGAGGGTGAGCTGGCGGTCGAGGAGGGCGCCTGCCTTGGCCGCGCCCACGGTGAGGTTGCCGCGGTCGGGGGCGGGCACCGAGGTGGGGCCGCCGCCGGGGGCGGGTGCCGCCTTCGCCGGGACGGGCGCCGCGCCGGCGGCACGGCTGCCCGCGGCCGGGCCTTGCACGGAGGTGCCTGCCGCCGGGCCTGCCGCGGAGGCCTTCTCCGCAGCGCCCTGCGCGGTCCTGCCCGCGGCCGTGCCGGACGCGGCGGTGCCCGCGGGGGCGCCTTGCGCGGGCCTGGCCGTGGGCGCGCCCAGCGTCTGGGCGGGTACCGGTGTGGTGCCCGACAGACGGTGCAGTGCCAGCAGCAGACGTTCCAGGCGGGCGCCGTAGGCGTGCTCCAGGGCCAGCGTGCCCGACAGCCACGCCAGTTCCGGGCGGATCTGCTCCGACCACTCCGGGTCGAGGAGCGGGCGGAAGGTGTGCAGGCTGCCGCTGATGCGGCGGGCCGTGCGGCGCAGGGCGCGCGCCGCGTCGACGGCCTCCTCCGCGCCGCCCGCCGCACCGGCGATCGCCGTGCCGCCCGCCCACGAGCCGTTGAGCGACGTACCGCCCCCGGTCTCCCGGTGCAGCCGCAGTGCGCGGAGGAAGTCCGTGGCCTGGGCCCGGAGGTAGCCCGCCAGGGCTTCCCCGGTGGGGGGCCCTTCGTCTCGGGCGGAGCCGAGAGCGGGGCCGGACCCGGCCGCGGGACCCGTCAGGTCATGGTGTCGCTGTGCCACGCCGGCGCCTCCGGGCGTCTATGAGCATCTCCTGGACGTTGCGCAGGGGTTGGCCGTCCGCGTCGGCCGCGTGCCGGGTCCACTCGCCGTCCGGGCCGAGGTGCCAGGAGGAGGTGGCGTCGGACATGCCGGTTTCGAGCAGCCGGTTCAGGGCCGCCCGGTGGGCCGGGTCGGTGACCCTGACCAGGGCCTCGATCCGGCGGTCGAGGTTGCGGTGCATCATGTCGGCGCTGCCGATCCACACCTCGGGCTCGCCGCCGTTGCCGAAGCCGAAGACCCGGGAGTGCTCCAGGAAGCGGCCGAGGATCGAGCGGACCTTGATGTTCTCCGACAGACCCGGCACGCCCGGGCGCACCGCGCAGATGCCGCGCACCCACACCTCCACGGGCACGCCCGCCTGGGAGGCCCGGTAGAGGGAGTCGATCAGCGCCTCGTCGACGATCGAGTTGACCTTGATGCGGACGTACGCGGGACGTCCCGCGCGGTGGTGCTGGATCTCCTTCTCGACCCGGGAGATCAGGCCGTCGCGCAGCGACTTGGGGGCGACGAGGAGCCGGCGGTAGGTCTCGCGGCGCGAGTAGCCGGACAGCCGGTTGAACAGGTCGGAGAGGTCGGCGCCGACCTGCGGGTCCGCGGTGAGCAGGCCGAGGTCCTCGTAGAGCCGGGCCGTCTTCGGGTGGTAGTTGCCGGTGCCGACATGGCTGTAACGCCGCAGCGTCTCGCCCTCCTGACGGACCACCAGCGACAGCTTGCAGTGGGTCTTCAGGCCGACGAGGCCGTAGACGACATGGCAGCCGGCCTCCTCCAGCTTGCGCGCCCACTTGATGTTGGCGTGCTCGTCGAAGCGGGCCTTGATCTCGACCAGGACGAGGACCTGCTTGCCGGACTCGGCCGCGTCGATGAGCGCGTCGACTATGGGGGAGTCGCCGGAGGTCCGGTACAGGGTCTGCTTGATCGCGAGGACGTCCGGGTCGGCGGCCGCCTGCTCCAGGAAGGCCTGGACGGAGGTGGAGAAGCTGTCGTACGGGTGGTGCAGGAGGACGTCGCGGCTGCGCAGCGCGCCGAAGATGTCGGGGGCGGAGGCGGACTCCACCTCGGCGAGGTCGCGATGCGTGCCGGCGATGAACTTCTTGTACTTCAGTTCGGGCCGGTCGAGGCTGTGGATGCGGAAGAGACCCGTGAGGTCCAGGGGGCCCGGCAGCGGGTAGACCTCGGCCTCGGAGATCTTCAGCTCGCGCACCAGCAGGTCCAGGACCTCGCGGTCGATGGACTCCTCGACCTCCAGGCGCACCGGCGGCCCGAAGCGGCGCCGCATGAGCTCCTTCTCCAGGGCCTGCAGGAGGTTCTCGGCGTCGTCCTCCTCGACCTCCAGGTCCTCGTTCCGGGTGAGCCGGAAGGCGTGGTGCTCGAGCACCTCCATGCCCGGGAACAGCTCCTCCAGATGCGCGGCGATGACGTCCTCGATGGGCACGTAGCGGCCGGGCGAGCTCTCCAGGAAGCGGGACAGCAGCGGCGGCACCTTGACGCGCGCGAAGTGTTTGTGGCCGCTGACGGGGTTGCGTACGACGACCGCGAGGTTGAGCGAGAGACCCGAGATGTACGGGAACGGGTGCGCGGGATCGACGGCCAGCGGGGTCAGGACCGGGAAGATCTGGTGCCGGAACAGCGTGAAGAGGCGGGCCTGCTCCTTCTCCGTCAGCTCGCCCCAGCGGACCAGGTGGATGCCCTCCTCCGCGAGCGCGGGGGCGACGTCCTCGTGGTAGGCGGCGGCGTGCCGGGCCATGAGCTCGCGCGAGCGGGCCCAGATCATCTCCAGCACCTCGCGGGGCTGCAGCCCGGAGGCGGAACGGGTGGCCACGCCCGTCGCGATGCGGCGCTTCAGCCCGGCCACCCGGACCATGAAGAACTCGTCCAGGTTGCTGGCGAAGATGGCGAGGAAGTTCGCTCGTTCCAGCAGGGGCGTGTTCGGGTCCTCGGCGAGTTCGAGCACCCGCTCGTTGAACGCGAGCCAGCTGCGCTCCCGGTCGAGGAAGCGGCCCTGCGGAAGCTGGGCCCCGTCGATCCTCGACTCCTCGTACGCGTCGAGGTCGGCATCGATGTCGGGTTCCAGATCGGAGACCGCGGCCGCGACGGTGTGCGGGCGGTGCGCGGCTATGGAGCCCACGGAGGGCTGCGCGTGCTGGACATCGGCCTGGGCGGCGTGTGACTGGCTCATGTACCCATTCTTCCGCGCCAGGAACGTTACGGGCGCGTCGGAACGTGCAGGCGGGAGCGTGGCGGCCGTCTTCTCGGGGTGATTCCCCTCGGGCGGCGAGGCCTCGGGCACGGCGGGCTTCATTCGCCGAGCGTCGCAAGGCCGTCTGAACCGACGGTTACGGAGACATGGCGTGTGGGATATCGGGGGGCGGATCACGGGGGTCGGGTGGGGCGCGAGGGGCGCCGTCGCCCGTCGAGGAGGGGGCCGGCGGGGCTGTGGTGGAGGGCTGCGTACGTCCATCCCCCCGCGGAAGGGCGTACGCACCCCCGGCTCACGCCGCGCGGCGGCGCAGCAGCAGGAAGGCGGCGGTGGTGGCGAGGGCGGCGACCGCGAGGACGATGCCGGTTTCCACGAGGTTGATCGGCCAGAAGTGGGACTCGGGGTGGTAGGTCGTGTAGAAGCCGGTGACGCCCAGGTCGTCGAGGCAGCCCTGCGTTCTGGCGGCCGATCCGCCGTAGCAGTCGGTGACGTCGAAGTACGGCACCTGACGGCCGTGGACGAGTGCGCCGCTCTCCACGTTCCACGCGGTGACGGGGTAGTCGAAGTCCTCCCTCGCCGAGGTGAGGGTCACGGCGGGCCAGAACGAGCCGCGGTACTGCGCCACGACGAAGGAGAGCGTCTCCGTGGCGACGACGGAGACGCCGAGGGCGGGCAGCGGACGGCGCAGCAGCAGCGCGGTGAGCGCGCCGACGGCGAGCGCGCAGAGCGCGTACGCGAGGGTGGCCGGACCGCGGGAGAGGTACGTGCTGTCTCCCATCCACTCGCTGAACAGCAGGTCCTCGTCGTAGGCCCAGCGGTACACCAGGACCAGCACGGTGCCGCCGGCGGTCACGACGAGCGCGGCGACGCCGAGCTTGGCGGTGAGCCAGCGGGTGGGGGAGATGCCCTGGGTCCAGGCGAGGTGCGCGGTCCCGTCGCCGAGTTCGCTGCCGATCAGCGCGCCGCCCGCGAAGGCGGCCACGCCGAGGAAGAGGTACGAGACCAGCAGACCGACCAGATCGATGCCCGCCTGGTAACCGGGCAGGCCGACCATCGTCACGTCGCACCAGTCCTGGCCTGCCCTGTCGCAGGTCTCCAGCGCCTTGAGCTCCGCCTTGGCGGTGACCTCGGCGAGCCACACCAGCCAGCCGCTCAGACCGGCCACGAACAGGGCCCAGACCAGGAGGGCGGAGCGGTGCAGGCGCAGGACGGTACGGGCGGTGCCCCAGGAGGCGCGCGGGGCCGCGGGGGTCGGGGAGACGCCGGCTCTCGCGTCGGCGACGACGGTCATACGGTGGCCTCCTGGGCGGCGGTCGGGGCGGTGCGCGGGGTGGCGGTGGTGCGCCTGAGCAGGGTGAACGCGGCCACGGTGAGGGCGGCGGCGACGGCCAGGAGCAGCGCGGTGGTGGTCAGCTGCAGCGGCCAGTAGTGGGACTCGGGGTGGTAGGTGGCGTAGAAGCCGGTGGCGTCGAGCCTGGCGTACACCGCCTCGCAGGCGTCGGCGGACGGGAAGCGGCAGCCGGGGTCGGCGAGGCGGGCGCCGTCGGCGGTCACCAGGCCCGAGTCGACCGTGAGGCCCGCACCGTCCGGGCCGGTGCCGAGGCCGGAGACCCTGGTGACGGCCGGCCACAGGTGCGGCATGGCCTGGTCGGCCAGCACCCGCAGGGCGGCGACGGCACCGAGCGCGAGCGTCAGCGCGGGCAGGGTGCGGCGCAGCAGCAGACCGGCGAGGGCACCGCCGGCCAGGCCGGTCAGGGCGAGGGCGACGGTGGTGGGGCCGTTGGTGTGCAGGGTCAGGTTGTCGTACCAGCTCTTGGCGGTGTCGATCCGGCCGTCGCCGGCCGACCACGTCAGACGGTGCAGCGTGACCAGCAGCCCGGTGCCGGCGGCGACGAGCGCGGCGGGCACGGCGAGCTTGGCGGCCAGCCAGCGGGCCGGGGACAGGCCCTGCGTCCAGGCGAGCTGGGCGGTGCCGTGCTCCAGCTCGCGGCCGAAGAGGGCGGCGCCCGCCCAGGCGGCGACCGCGAAGGGGAGCGCGGTCAGCGCGAACGTCGTGTACGTGTACACGTTCTTGTAGCGCAGGATCGCGTCCTGGTCGTACCGGCAGGGCGCGGCGTCGGCGCAGTCGGTGTCGTACTGCCGCCAGGCCGCGGCCGCGGCGTCGGTGAGCGGGCCCCCCAGCCACACCAGTCCGGCGGCGAGGACGGCCACGAGGCCCAGCCAGGTGTACAGGGCGGGGCGGTGCAGGCGCAGGAGCCAGCGGGGCGAAGGGAGCGAGGGGGGCGAGGGGGCCGGAGCGGGGACGGCGGGCTGGGCGAGGGTGGTCACGCGGCGGGCTCCTGGGCTCGGCGGGGCTCGGCGGGAAGCCGGGTGGTCATGCCAGGGCCTCCTCGGGCGTCGGGGGCGTGAGGGGGGCGACGGCCTCGGGGTTGCGCAGGTAGGCGAGGACGAGTTCCTCCAGGGACGGCGCCGCCGTGCGCCAGTCGCCGGGGAGGCTGCCCGCGGGGCGGATCAGCGCGGTGAACTGGCGGCCGGTGACCCGGGACTCGACGACCGTGTGCGGGGCGAGGCCGGGCTGCCCGTCCGCCGACTCCGACGTCGCGCTCACGCGCGTGTGCGCGGCCAGCAGGTCGTCCGTCTCCCCGGCGAGCCTGACCCGGCCGCCGCCGACCAGCAGCAGATGGTCGCAGGAGTCCTCCAGCTCGGCGACCACGTGCGAGGACATCACGATGGTGGTCCCGTACTGCGCCGCCTGGGACATGAGGGTGCCCATCAGCTCGTGCCGGGCGAGCGGGTCCAGGTCGGCCATCGGCTCGTCCAGGAGGAGCAGTTCGGGCCGCTTGCCGAGGGCGAGCGCGAGGGCGACGCGGGTGCGCTGGCCGCCGGAGAGCGCACGGATCTTCCGCCTGGGGTCGAGGTCCCCGGCGGAGACGATCCGCTCGGCGGTCGCGGCGTCCCAGCGGCCCGGGTTGAGGTCGGCGCCCACGCGCAGCGTGTCGGCGACGGTGAGCTGCGGGTACAGCGGCTTGTCCTGGGCGACGTAGCCGACACGCGCGCGTGCGGAGGCGGGGTCCGTGCCGAGGACGGTGACCGTGCCCTCGGTGGGGGCCAGCAGCCCCGCGGCGAGGGCGAGGAGCGTGGACTTGCCGGCCCCGTTGGGTCCGACGACGGCGCAGACGCGGCCCGCGGGCAGCCGGAACGCGCAATCGCGCAGCGCCCAGCCCCCGCGCCGGCCGAAACGCTTTCCGAGCGCGGTCGCCGCCATGGCGGTGTCGGTCATGAGGGTTCTCCCTGGGGGTGCGCGGGCTCTGGACGAGCGGTGGGGCCGGCGGGGGCTGGGGCTGCGGCTGGGGCGGAGTCGGGTACTCCACCGCCCGGCGGCGCGAAGTGCTCGTCGAGCACGGCGGTGAAGAGCGCGGCCACGTCGTCGCGGTCCAGGCCGGTGTCGCGGGCCCGGACCGCCCAGGCGGCCAGCTCGGTGCGCAGGGGCGAGTCGGCCGGGGCGGTGCTCAGCCCGCGCCGCACGAACGTGCCGAGCCCGCGCCGTGCCTCCACCAGCCCCTCGCGCTCCAGCTCGCGGTACGCCTTCAGCACGGTGTTGGGGTTGATGGCGGTCGCCTCGACGACCTCGCGGGCGGTGGGCAGCTTGTCGCCGGGCCGCAGGACGCCCAGCCGCAGGGCCTGCTTGGTCTGCTGGACGATCTGGACGTAGGTGGCCACGCCGCTGTGCCGGTCGATGCGGTACTCGACCACTCGGATCACCACCCTTTCACTAATTGAGTAGTGAAAGGGTGGTGCAAGGGGGGAGAGAAGTCAAGATCGTGAGGGAGGGGACGGGCCGGGCGGGGTGGGGTCCGGGGCGGACGGGCCGGGAAAATTCGTGGGCCGGACCGTGAACCGATCGGCGGGGCCGGACCGATGAGGGGATGTGAGCGAAACGAGAAGCGACGGGGAGCTGCTGCGGGCCATCGCGGCGGACGCGGACCGTCACGCCTTCGAGGAGCTGTACCGGCGGTACGCGCCGTGGCTGACCGCACGCATGCGCGGCCGCTGCGCCGACGCCGGGATAGTCGACGACGTCGTCCAGGAGACGTTCCTCGCGGTGTGGCGGGGCAGCGCCCGCTACCGCGAGGAGGGCGACGTCGCCGGCTGGCTGTGGCGCATCGGCGCGCGGCGGCTGGTCGACGCCCTGCGCGGCGACGGCGCGCGCGGCCGGCTGCGCCAGGCCCTCGCGCGTCTGCGCCACCGCGACGAGGCCTCGGCGGAGGAACGCGTGCTCGCGGGGGTGGAGCACGGGGACCTCGCCGGGGCCCTCACCCGCCTCTCGCCGGAGCTGCGGGCCGTCCTGCAGGCCACCGTCATCGACGGGCTCACCACCCGGGAGGCGGCCGTCCTGCTCGGCATCCCGCCCGGCACGGTCAAGACGCGGGCCCAACGCGCCCGCAAGCAACTGCGGGAGGCGCTGGCATGAAGCGGTTCGTGGACGAGGGGCACGGCGCCCACGGGGCCGTGCGGCGCACCGGCCGCGCCGGTGGGGCCGGCCCGCGCCGGTACGCGCGGACCGGGGCCGCCGCCCGCGCGGGGGAGCGCCCGACGTGGCACCGGGCCGACCGCCCCACGCCGTACGGGACAGCGGCCGGTGCCCGTCCGGGCGCGGGCACCGACCAGCCGAGGGAGGCACAGGCATGACGTGGCATGTGGCGGAAGACGATCTGCGCGCCTACGCCCACGGCGAGTTGGCGCCGCCCCTGCTGTGGTCCGCCGACACGCATCTCACCGGGTGCGCGGAGTGCCGGGCCCGGCTCGCGCTGACCGCCGACCCCGTGGCGCTGGACGCCGGCTGGGAGCGGCTCGACGCCGAGCTGGACGCGCCGCGGCCGAGCCTCACCGAGCGGCTGCTGCTGCGGATCGGCGTCGCCGACCACACCGCGCGGCTGCTCACCGCGACCCCCGTCCTGCGCCGCTCCTGGCTGCTGTCTGTGCTGTTCCTGCTGGTCATGACGGTGCTGGCGGTACGCGTCGCGGACGTGCCCGCGCTGTTCCTCGCGCTGGCCCCGCTGCTCCCGCTGGCCGGGGTCGCCCTGTCCTACGGCCCCGGCCTGGACCCGACGTACGAGATGGCCGTCGTCGCCCCGCTGCACGGCTTCCGGCTGCTGATGATCCGTACGGTCGCGGTGCTCACCGCGGGCCTCGCCCTCAACGGCCTGGCGACCCTCGCCCTCCCGGGCTACGGACTGATGGCCCTGGCCTGGCTGCTGCCCGCCCTCGCCCTCACGACGACGGCGCTCGCGCTCTCCGCCCGGCTGGGCCCGGTCCTCGCGCCCGCCCTGGTCGGCGGGGCCTGGCTGACCCTGCTCGTGACCCAGGCCCAGGTGCAGACCCACGGCGCCCTCGCCCCGTTCACCGCGGTCGGCCAGTCCGCCGCGGCAGGGGTGGCGGTCCTGGCCGCCCTGCTGCTCTACCAGGCCCGGGACCGCTTCGACGCCCGTCCGCTGGGCGGCTTCGGGGACGGAGGGACGGCATGACACGGCCCTTCGCGCCGCCGGGTGACAGCGGCGGCCCCACCCCGCTCCCGGTCCCCGCGGCCGGCAGGCGCGGCGTGACACCGCCCGCCCCCGACCCCGCCGCCCCGACCGCCCACCGCATGTTCAGGAGTCACGCGTGACCATCGACCCCACCACCGAGCCCACCACCGTGCGGGCCGACGGCCTGGTGCTGCGCTACGGCGGCACCCGTGCCCTCGACGGCGTCTCGCTGCGGCTGACGCGCGGTGTCACCGGGCTGCTCGGTCCCAACGGCGCCGGAAAGACCACCCTGCTGCGGGTGCTGGCCACGGCCGTACCCGCCGACGACGGCGAGTTCACCGCCCTCGGTCACGACCCCGGCACCGCCCCCGGCCGCCTCGCCCTGCGCCGCACGCTCGGCTACCTGCCCCAGACCCCCGGCTTCCACCCCGACTTCACGGCCTTCGAGTTCGTCGACTACGTGGCGATCCTGAAGGAGTTGACCGACTGGGGCGCCCGCCACCGCGAGGTACGCCGTGTCCTGGACGCCGTCGACCTCTCCGACGTGCGCGGCAAGCGCCTCAAGCGGCTCTCCGGCGGCATGCGCCAGCGCGTCGCCCTGGCCGCGGCTCTCGTCGGCGACCCCGGCTTCCTCGTCCTGGACGAGCCGACCGTCGGCCTGGACCCCGAACAGCGCATGCGCTTCCGGGAACTGATCGCCCAGGCGGGCGAGGGACGCACGGTCCTGCTGTCCACGCACCAGACGGAGGACGTGGCGATGCTCTGCCACCGCGTCGTCGTCCTGGCCCGTGGACGCGTCCACTTCGAGGGCACCCCCGCCGACCTGACCGCCCGTGCGGCCGGCCGCGTCTGGAGCAGCGCGGAACGCGACCCGGGCGCACGGGCGGGCTGGCGCACCGGCCTGGGCACCTACCGCAACATCGGTGACCCGCCGGCCGGCGCCGACCTCCTCGAACCCACCCTGGAGGACGGCTATCTGCTCGCCCTGGACGGCGAGAGCGCGGAGGTGACGGCATGAGCCGCACCACGACCGCCCCGGTCGTGGACCCGGCCGTCCCGGCCGGCGAACCCCCGCGCGCGGGCCGCCGCACCGCGGCCGTCCTCGCCCTGGCCCGCTTCGAGGCCCGGGAACTCCTGGTGCAGATCCAGATCCTGCTCTTCTTCGCCCTCTACGTCCTCCTCGTCGTCCTGCGCATGACGTTCCAGGAGGGGATGGACGCCTACCCGGTCCTCAACACGGTCGACCGTGCCGTCCAGTCGTCCCCGCTGCTGTTCGCCATCGCCGTCCTCGTCTGCACCAACGCGGCCGCGCTGCGCTCGCGGAAGAACCGCACGGCCGACCAGTTCGACGTCCTGGCCATGGAACCCTGGCGACGCACCGCCGCCCGGGTGCTCTCCGTGATCCCGTTCGCGGCGCTCACCGCGGTCGTCGTCGCGGTGGAGTACACCCGGGAAGCGCTGAAGCCCGGCGCGATCGGCCACGGCTCGCTCGGCGAACTGGCGGTCGCCCCCCTGATGGTCCTGCTGGCCGGCGTCCTCGGAGTGCTGCTGGCCCGCGCCCTGCCCTCCGGCTTCGTCCCCATACTCTTCGTCGTCGCCTTCTACCTGGCCACGGTCGTGCTCTCCACCCTCGCGGACGAGGGCACGTGGTGGGGCTGGCTCTCGCCGATCGTCCTCACCGCCGAGACCGGCGGCGACCCGGTCCCCTCCGATCTGCTCGGCCGCCCCGCCGGCTGGCACGCCCTGTACATGCTGGGCCTGTGCGCCGTCGGGACCTGCGGGGCCCTGCTGCTCTCCGGCGGCCGCACTCGGGCCGTCAAGGCGGCGACCGCACTCGCGCTCGCCATCACCGCGGCCGGCGTGATCGGCCAGGTGCCCCATGACACGGCGGGCCTGGCGGAGGCGCGCAGGACGGCGTCCGAGACCCCGGAGAAGGTCCAGTCCTGCAAGGAGTACGACGGCTCGACGTACTGCTCCTTCCCCGAGTGGACCGGCGTACGGGACGACTGGGCCGCGGTCGTCGGGCGCGTCCGGTCCCTGGCGGGCGGCACGGCCGCGGACACCGCCCTGACGGTCAGCCAGCGCATCGACACCAGCAGCGGTGTGGAGGCCGACGCCTACCTCGAGCCCTACTCCACCCCCGGCCGGGTCACGGTCGGCACCCGCTGGGGCGGCAACCGGATCCCCGAATTCGCGGTCGGCGTCGCCACGGTGCTCGTGGCCGGCAGGGAGGACGCGACGGTGGAGGACATGTGCGACGCCCGGCCGGTGGCCATCATGTGGCTGGCCCTGGGCGGCGGGCCCACCCCGATGGACACCTTCCAGCACGTCCGCCTGGACGACAGCACCACCGGGTCGGGAATAGTCCTGGCCCCGACGGATTCGCTGCAACTGACGGCCCACCAGACGGACGTCGTGCGGGAGCTCCTGCAGCGTCCCCGAGCCGAGGCGGCGGCCCGGGTCAAGGCCCACTGGACGGAACTGACGTCCGCGGCCACCACGACGGCCCAGGCCGCGAAGCTGCTGGGGGTCCCGGTGCCGAAGGGGGCGGAGTCGTGCGACGCGTCGTAGGAGGAGGACACATGAGCCGACGGGGCATCCCGGCCGACCTGCTCCGGGCCCTGGCGCCGCCGGTGTGGCGCGCCCTTCCGCGCCGGGTGCCGGCGGCCGCCGCGGCCCTGGGCCTGCTGCCGGCGGCGGCCACCCGCCTCCCGGACCACGCCCCGGACGCCGGCCTCGGCCTGTTCGTCCTGCGCCTGACCGCCCTCGTCGGAGCCGTCGGCCTGGCCTTCCTCCTGGACGACCCGGCCCGCAACACCTGCGCCACGACCCCGATAGGCCGCCCGGCCCGGACCGCCCTCCGCCTGGCCATGGCCGTGCCCCTCACCACCCTCTGGTGGACGGCGGCCGTCCTGCTCCTGCCGTCCCCCACCCGGCCGCCCCTGCTCCCGGTCACCCTCCAGGCGGCGGCGATCAGCGCGGCCGCCCTCGCCCTCGCCACGACCGCCGTCCGTTTCACGGACAGGGCGGACGTGGGCAGGAGCGCGGCCCTCTGCCTGGGCACGGCAGCCGCGGTGACCGTCCTCATACCCGACCGCTGGGGCCTGCTGGCCACCCCGGCCGACCCCTGGTGGCAGGCCGCGCAGGTGAGATGGACGGCGGTCCTGCTGGTGACGGTGGCGGTGTGCGCGCTGTGGACCCCGGAGCCGCTGGGACGCCGACCGGTACGCGGGCGGCGATGGACCGGGTGAGCCGCCCGGGCGGCTCAGGCGACCGGGGTGCCCTGGTGGAAGTACATCCGCCAGCCCGTCTCCGTCAGCCGCCACAAGGAGCTCCGCCGCGCCCGGCTGCCCTGGTTGACGGCGTGGTACGTCAGGTGGACGAGACCGGGAGCGAGGAGGGTCCCGGACATCTCACTGACCTCGACCGGAGACTGCGGGGAGATGCCGCCCCCACTGGTCACCGTGAGGATCGACGTCACGTCCCAGCGGCGGCCGGAAGCCCCGATCTCGGTGAACTCCGGGTCCAGAAGCTCCAGCACCCGCTCCGGGGAGGCCCGCACCTCGGGATCGAGAAGCCGCAACTCCCCCTCGACAGCGGCCTGCACGGCCCGTTCCTGCTCATCAGCCATGCCGGCACCCTAGGGGGGTGGTTCGAAAGTCCCGACGAGCGGGCCCTGACCGGGCGGGCTCAGGTCTCGGTGCGGTACATCAGGTCCGTCTCGTGCGTGACGAACCCGAGCCTCTCGTAGACCGACACCGCCGCCTTGTTGTCGGCGTCGACGTACAGC
This sequence comes from Streptomyces sp. NPDC001381, assembly GCF_042895685.1. Taxonomy (NCBI): domain Bacteria; kingdom Bacillati; phylum Actinomycetota; class Actinomycetes; order Kitasatosporales; family Streptomycetaceae; genus Streptomyces; species Streptomyces sp. NPDC001381. Next base: position 41,462 of record NZ_JBIAWO010000017.1, read on the forward strand.
ATCGCCGTGGGCAGACCCTGCGCCGCGAGATGCCGGAGGCCGATGGTGGTGAGGGACTTGCCGAGGCCGCCGCCCTGGGCGCCGGGGGCGACCCCGAGGACGTACACCTCGCCCAGCTGTTCCTCGGCGTGGACCTTGGTCCAGTGGAAGCCGACGAGTTCCTCGCCGCGGAGGGCGAGGAAGAAGCCGGCGGGGTCGAACCAGGGCTCGGCCTTGCGGTCGTCGAGGTCCCGCTGCACCAGGGAGCCCTGTTCGGGGTGGTGGGCGAAGGCGGCGGCGTTGACGGCGAGCCAGGCGGCGTCGTCCTGACCGGGGACGAAGGTGCGGACGGTGACACCCTCGGGCAGCACCGGGTCGGACAGGTCGAGGTCGGCCAACGACCGCCGCATCTGGCGCAGTTCGCGGAACAGGGTCAGCCCGAGGACCTGGGCGAGGTGGCGGGCGGCCGAGTGGCCGCCGTGGGCCCACACCCGCAGCCGCTTGCCGGAGGCGGCGAGCAGGGCGGCGCCGAGGGCGCGGCCGTGTCCGTGGCCGCGGTGCGAGGGGTGGACGACCAGCTCGGCGGCCGGCGCCTCGACGGGGTCGGTGTCCTCCAGCTGGGCGTAGCCGACGAGTTCGCCGCCGACGGTGAGGACCAGGTGGGAGACGCCGTCGCGGGCGCCCCCGCGCAACTGCAGCCGGCCCTGTTCGGACACCGCCTGCTGGCCGTCCGTGCGGGCGGCCTCGGCGAGCAGGTCGAGCACGGCGTCGGTCTGTTCGGGGGAGAGTTCGGAGAGGGTCTCGATGGAGCGGGAGCCGTGGGGCCGTGCGATGTCGTCGCTGGTCATGCGTATGAGGGTAAGGGTCGGGCGCCGCAAAGTGGGGGCAAAGCGAAGGGCAAAGGGAAACCAGGATGTAACCACGAACCCCCTGTCGCGCTACGCGCGTTGACCTTAGGCTGCGCCGGACGGGGCCACCTACTTCAGCCGATCCACAGGGGGGCGCATGCCAGCCACATCCCAGCCGGAACCGAGTCGCAGACGCCGTACGTACCGTCTGCTCGCGGCCGCCGCGACGCTCGCCACCGCGGGCGCGATGGCGGCCGCGCTCCCGGCGGACGCCCACGACTCCCAGCACGGCAAGCCGCTGCCGAGCCGCTACCAGGACGTGCAGCTGCTGTCCTTCAACGACCTGCACGGCAACCTGGAGCCCCCGTCCGGTTCCTCCGGGCGGGTCACCGAACTGCAGGCGGACGGTACGACGAAGACGGTCGACGCCGGTGGTGTCGAGTACCTCGCGACCCATCTGCGCGAGGCGCGCAAGGGCAACGTGTACTCCATCACCGCGGCCGGCGGCGACATGGTCGGCGCCTCCCCGCTGATCTCGGGCCTGTTCCACGACGAGCCCACCATCGAGGCGCTGAACAAGCTGGACCTGGACGTCACGTCCGTCGGCAACCACGAGTTCGACGAGGGCGCCAAGGAACTGTCCCGTCTCCAGTACGGCGGCTGCCACCCGACGGCCGGCTGCTACACGGACGAGGAGTTCGAGGGCGCCGACTTCCCGTACCTGGCGGCCAACGTCCTCGACGAGAAGACCGGCAGGCCGATCCTGAAGCCGTACTGGGTCTGGAAGAAGAAGGACGTCAAGATCGGCTTCATCGGGGTGACGCTGGAGGACACCCCGGGCGTCGTCTCCGCCGAGGGCGTCAAGGGCCTGAAGTTCAAGGACGAGGTCGAGACGATCAACAAGTACGCCAAGGTGCTGCAGCGCCAGGGCGTGCGGTCGATCGTGGCGCTGATCCACGAGGGCGGCCAGCCCGCCTCGGGCGCGTACAACTACAACTGCGACTCCCCGGGCGCCGGTGACGGCATCTCAGGCCCGATCGTCGACATCGCGAAGAACATCACCCCGTCGGTCGACGCGCTGGTCACCGGCCACACGCACGCCGCGTACGTCTGCACGATCCCCGACCCGGCGGGCAAGCCGCGCATGGTCACCTCGGCCGCGTCCTTCGGACGTCTCTACACGGACACCACGCTGACGTACGACCGCTTCACCGGCGACATCGCGCGTACGGCGGTGAAGTCGGCGAACCACGTGGTCACCCGGACCGTCGCCAAGGCGCCCGACATGACCGAGCTGATCGGCAGGTGGAACACCCTCGCCGCCCCCATCGGCAACCGCGCCATCGGCTACATCTCGGCCGACATCCCCAGCACGGGCACCGAGTCCCCGATGGGTGACCTCATCGCGGACGCGCAGCTCGCGTACGGCAAGGGGCTCGACCCCGAGACCGACCTCGCGCTGATGAACCCGGGCGGCGTCCGGGCCGGCCTCACCTACGCGGCCAAGGGCACCGAGGGCGACGGTGTGGTGACGTACGCCGAGGGCTTCACCGTGCAGCCGTTCTCCAACACCGTGAACCTGCAGGACTTCACCGGCGCCCAGCTGATCCAGGTGCTCAAGGAGCAGGTCAGCGGGACGAACGCGAGCTCCCCGAAGATCCTCCAGCCGTCCGCCAACCTCACGTACACCCTGGACCTGACGAAGACCGGCGCCGACCGGGTCGTCACGGACTCCATCAAGGTGAACGGCACGGCCGTCGACCCGGCCGCCACCTACCGCATCGCGACGAACAGCTTCCTCGCGGGCGGCGGCGACGGCTTCACCACCCTGGGCCAGGGCACAGGCGACCTCGTCGGCACCGACGACCTCACCGCCCTGGAGCAGTACCTGACGGCCAACTCCTCGGCCGCCGACCCGATCGCCCCGCCGGTGGCGAACCGGATCACGATCGTCAAGTAGTTCACGACTCCCTCCGCAGCGAGGCCGCCGCGTCACCGACGCGGCGGCCTCGTCGCATTTAAATCCTGTGTGAGATCGCGTTTGGTTCCCGAGTCCGCCTGAAAACTCGTCTCAGCCGTAATTCATCGAGGTCTCAGCGGAATTGGCTTTCTCTTCGCCTGGCGTCCCGTAATGTTTTCCGTGTCGAAAGCAAACAGAGCGAACGGAGAACATGATGAGCTTCCACAAGATCGCCCCCGTCAAGAAGACCCGTCAGTCCGCCCCGAAGCCGGTGGCCAAGAAGAAGGTCACCCCGAAGGCCGCTCCCAAGCGCCGCCCGGTGTCCCATAAGAACTGACATGCAATTCACAGAAGCACATAACTGGCAGCCGTAAAAGGAAAGGCAATTCACATGAGCTTCCACAAGATCGCACCCGTCGCCAAGAAGACCGGCAAGCCCGCCCCGAAGCCGGTCGCCAAGAAGAAGCCGGCGCCGAAGGCAGCCCCGAAGCGCCGCCCGGTCGCGCACCAGGGCTGACGGAACGCCACGAGGCGGGGTCACCGGCATGAGCGTTCTCGTGCCGGCGGCCCCGCCTCGGCCATGTCCCGCGCCCGCCCCGCACCCCTACTGGAAGGGAGCCGTCGACGATGAGGGAAGCCCGTGAGGCCTTCCGCCGCTTCTGGCCGCTGACCCGCGGCGACCGCAGGTGGATGCTGGTGATCGTGGCCTGCGTGGTCGTCTCCGCGCTCGCCGAGACCGCCGCCATCCTGCTGTTCGCCGAACTCACCGACAACGCCCTGAAGGCCGGCTCGCTCTCCGCCTTCTGGGGCCCGGCCGGCGCCTGGCTGGCAGTGGCCGCGCTCGGCGCCCTCGTCGGCTATCTGGGCAACTCACTGGCGACCTGGACGGCGGAACGATTCGTCCTGCGCCTGCGCGCGAGGACGTTCGCCCATGTCCAGGACCTGCCACCGCACTTCTTCCAGAAGCACCGCCGCGGCGACCTGGTGGAGCGGCTGACGGGAGACGTCGAGGCGATCGAGCAGCTGGTCGTGTCCGGGGTGGTGGGCACGGTCTCCGCGGCCTTCTCCGCCGTCTTCTACGCGGCCGCCGCCCTGTACCTGCGCTGGGACCTGGCCCTGGCCACCTTCCTCCTCGCCCCCCTGTTCCTCCTGGCCGCCCGCCGCTTCTCCGGCCGCATCAGGCAGGCCTCGCAGGACGAACGGGTCGCGGACGGCGCGATCACCTCGGTGGTGGAGGAGTCCCTGGGCAACGTGGTCCTGACCCAGGCGTACAACCGGCGCGCCGACGAGGAGCGGCGCCTCGACCGCGAGGCGCGGGCCTGGATGCGGGCGAGCGTGCACGGGGCGCGGCTCGGCGAGATGTACGAGCAGTTCGTCGAGGTCGTGGAGACCCTCTGCGTCCTCTCGGTGATCGGCCTCGGCGTCTGGGAGATCTCGGCCGGCCGCATGACCCTCGGCACCCTCCTCGCCTTCGCCGCCTTCATCGGCTACCTCTACCCCCCGGTCCGCAGCCTCGGCCAGCTCGGACTGACGGTCACCGCGGCGACGGCGGGCGCCGACCGCATCGCCGAGATCCTCGACGCGCAGCCGGCCGTGCGGGACCCCGCGGAGCCGGTCCCGACCTGGCCGGTCCACGGCTGGATCAGCTTCCACGACGTCACCTTCACCTACCCGGACACCCCCCGCCCCGCCCTCCGGAACGTCACCTTCGCCGCCGGCCCCGGCGAACTGGTCCTGGTCACGGGCCCGAGCGGAGCCGGCAAGTCCACTCTCGCCAAGCTCCTCACCCGCTTCTACGACCCCGAGGCGGGCGCGGTCTGCCTGGACGGCGTCCCCCTCACGGACGTACCCCTGGAGTTCGCCCGGGAGAACATCGCGCTCCTGCCGCAGCAGACCCTCGTCCTCAACGGCACGATCCGCGAGAACATCGCGTGCGGCCGCCCCGGCGCGACGGACCGGGAGATCGAGCAGGCGGCCCGGGCCGCCGCCGCCCACGACTTCATCGCCGCCCTTCCCGACGGCTACGCCACCCCCGTCGCCCCCGGCACCGCCGCCCTCTCCGGCGGCCAGCTCCAGCGCGTCGCCATCGCCCGCGCCATGCTCCGCGCGGCCCCGGTCCTCGTCCTCGACGAACCCACCGCCGGCCTCGACTCCGTGGCGGCCCGTCAGATCGTGCAGCCGCTGCGCCGCCTGATGGCAGGCCGGACCACGATCATGATCACCCACGACCTCAGCCTCGCGCCCGACGCCGACCGCGTCCTCGTCGTGGACGGGGGCCGCCTGATCGACGCCGGCACGCACGACGAGCTGATCGCCCGCTGCCCGGCCTACGCCCGGCTGGCCGAGCCCTGGCCGGGCTCCCCCGCCGTCCGCCACCCGGCGGAGGACACCCTCGTGCTGAGGCTGTAGCCGTCCGCGCCGCCTACCCCGCCCGCAGCATGTACCCGAGGCCGCGCACCGTCTGGATGAGCCGTGGCCGGCCGCCGGTCTCCGTCTTCCGGCGGAGGTACATGACGTAGACGTCGAGGGTGTTGGAGGCGGGTTCGAAGTCGAAGCCCCAGACGTCGTGCAGGATCTGGGCGCGGCTGAGGACCTTGGCGGGGTGGCGCAGGAGGTACTCCAGGAGGGAGTACTCGGTGCGGGTGAGGCCGAGGGGGAGGCCCGCCCGGGTGACCGCGCGGGTGGCGAGGTCCATGGTGAGGTCGTGGAAGGTGAGGAGCCCGGGCGCGGCGGGCCGAGGGGGCGGGGGCGCGCGGCGGGTGGCACGGCGCAGGAGGGCGCGGACCCGGGCCAGGAGTTCCTCGCCGGCGAAGGGTTTCATCAGGTAGTCGTCCGCGCCGTTGTCCAGGGCGACGATGCGGTCGCCCACGGCGTCCCGGCCGGTGATCATCAGGATCGGCACGGTGCTGCCGGAGGCCCGGATGCGGCGGGTCGCGGCCAGACCGTCGAGGCCGGGCATGGTGACGTCCATCAGGACGAGGTCGGGTGCGCCGCCGGGGGCGGTGACCAGGTCGAGGGCGAGCCGTCCGTCGCCGGCGAGGACGGTCTCGTATCCCTCGAACCTGAGCAGTCTGCCGATGCCTTCCCGGACGTCCGCGTCGTCGTCGGCGAGCAGGATCCTGCCCGCCGTGTTCGTCGTCGTGCCCCCCGCCGATGGATTGACCATTCCTTCACGGTGCGGCGGAGGGCTGTGGCCGAGCTGGCAATGGGGTGTGGCTGGGCTGGGATCAGGACGCCGAGGGGGTCCAGCCGCCCAGCCAGTCCGCCACCTCCTGGTCGGCGGCCTGGGCGGCGGTCAGCTGGGGGCGGTCGCCGCTCGCGCCGCCCGCGCCCGCGCCGGTGTTCTGGTACTCGGCGAAGCGGTCGTCCTTCCAGGAGAAGCCGCTCATGTCGGTCCATGGCGTGGTCTTGACCGCGGCGCTCAGGCTGGTGTTGCGGACGGTGGTCTGCGGGTCGAGGCTCGCGTCACCGCCGGCGTGCCAGGGGCGGCCCAGGTAGAAGCTGCGGTCGGACACGTCCCCGTTCACCGTCGAGTTGGCGATCAGGATGCCCTTCCGGCCGGCGGCCGTGCTGGGGGCCGTGACGTAGCCGGCCGAGGTGCCGTTCCAGCGCTTCTTCAGCGTGATGACGGACTTGTCGATGACGGCGGTCGCGCGGCCGAAGACGAAGTCGACGTTGCCGATCACGTAGGAGTTGCTCATGTAGACCCGGCCGAGCTTGTCCTTGGCGGCGGTGTCCACCAGCAGGGTGTCCTGGTCGCCGCTGACGATCACACCGTCGAGGAACACCTTGTCGGCGGCGGTGCGCAGGGCGACGGCCTGTTGGCTGATGTCCTGGTGCGCGGCCTCGTCGAAGTCGTTGGAGATCGTCAGGTTACGGGCCTGGAAGTCGTCGGCCTCGACCGCGACGGTGGCGCTGCCGCCGGTGCCGTACGTGCCCGAACCGTCGGGCTTCCGGGTGCCCGCCGCGTTGTTGTAGACGATCACCGTGTCCTTGCGGCTGCCGCCGGTGCCCTGGATGGTGACGTGCGGCTTGTCGGACGGCACCTTGACCAGTTCCCGGTAGGTGCCCGGCTTCACCGCGATCACCACACGGGAGGGGTTGTTCACCGGTACGGCGTTCACGGCGGCCTGCACGGTCGAGTACTGGCCGCTGCCGTCCTTGGCGACGGTGAGCGTGGTGGCGGCGGCCGCCTTCGCGGTGGCGGTCGTCGTCGTGCCGAGGGAAGCGCGCGGCCCGGCGCCGGACTTGAGGAGCGAGGGGACGTCGGCCGTCCTGTCCAGGGTGTACGCGTAGTACTTCTCCGGGTCCCAGGCCGCGCCCGGACCGCCGCTCTCGTTCTTGCCCGTCGTCCCGGAGAACACGTTGCCGCGCTGGACGAGGGTGGCGGTGGTGTCGCGGACGACGGGGTTGGCCAGGCCCTGGAAGTAGGAGTTCTCCAGGACCATGTTGGTCCTGCCGCGCGCGTAGTTGCCGTACGACGACTTGATCTCGGTGCCCGCTACGTCCTCCAGGAAGTTGTTGTAGAGGTGCGCGTGGGCGACGTTGTCCGTGGAGGGGTTGCGCTGTTCGGTCTCGCGGATCCAGTTGTGGTGGACGGTCAGGTCCGCGGTGACGTTGTCGGTCCAGCCGATGCCGAAGGCCTTGTTCTCCTGGCTGAGCTTGTTCCAGGAGACCGTCAGGTAGGTGGTGTCCTTGCGGCTGTCGATGAGGCCGTCGGCCATGTGCCGGATGTCGTTGTGGTCGATCCAGACGTGGTGGGCGCCGTCCATCTGGATGCCGTCGTAGTCGTGTTCCTTGTCGTTCCAGACCCCCTGGTACGCGTCCCGGATGGTGAGGTTCCGGATGATCACGTTGTGGACGCCCTGGCCGAGGAAGAAGCCGCCGCCGACGATCTGCCCGGACGTACCGGAGCCGATGATCGTCTTGTCCGACTGGACCTTGATCTCTTTTCCGACCGGGTCCATGGTGATCGTCGCGGCGACGACGATGACGTACGGCTCGGACGCGGTCGCGTACTTCTCCAGATCGGCGAGCGTCTTCACGGTGACGGTCTGGCCGCCCCGGCCGCCGTACGTCCCGTTCTGGCCCAGGGCGTCGACGGAGGCGAAGCCGTCGGCGGTGGCGGTGGCCCAGGCGGGGGCGGCGGTCGCGGCCGACGCCTGGTGCTGCGCGTCGGCACCGAAGAGGCCGAGGTCCGTGCCGTAGGCGAGGGTGCCGGCGGCCGTCAGGGCGAGGGGGATGCCTGCGGCGAGTGCGGTCCGGCGCCTGCGGTGCCGGGGTCGGGGTGTGCGGCGGGCGTCGCTCATGCTCGGGGTTCCGTTCCGTGGAGGGGACCACCCGTGGGGGGTGCGGGTCGCGGGGTGGTCGCCACCGGCGGCGGAAAGGTTGCCCGGCTTACGGAATTCGGGACGGGCGGAGGACGGCCCCGCCCGGGTCACGGCGTCTCCGGTGCCTCCGGGGCCTCCGGGGGAGGCGTCGGCGCGCCCGGCAGGCGGACGGTCGCCACCGTGCCGCCGCCCTGGGCGCGGGCCAGGGTGACGTCGCCGCCGGCCTGTTCGACCGTGCGGGCGACGATGGAGAGGCCGAGACCGGAGCCGGGGAGGGCGCGGGCGCTGGGGGAGCGCCAGAAGCGGTCGAAGACGTGCGGGAGTTCGTCCTCGGGGATGCCGGGGCCGTGGTCGCGGACGGTCAGGGTGCCACCGGTCAGCTGCACGTCGATCGTGCCGCCGTCGGGGCTGAACTTCACCGCGTTGTCCAGGATGTTGACCACCGCGCGCTCCAGCGCGGCGGGCTCCGCCCGCGTGAACCAGGGCTCCAGGTGCGCGTTGATCGTCAGCTCGGGACCGCGCAGCCGGGCCCGGCGCAGGGCCGCCTCGACCGTGTCCTCCAGGGACACCACCTGGACGCGTTCCCCGCGCTGGCCCTCCGAGCGGGACAGCTCCTGGAGGTCGCCGATGAGCGAGGCCAGCTCCGTCATCTGCGCCTTCACCGAGGCCAGCAGCGCCTTGCGGTCGGCGGCGGGGATCGGGCGGCCCGTCTCCTCGCTGCGGGTGAGGAGTTCGATGTTGGTGCGGAGGGAGGTGAGGGGGGTGCGGAGTTCGTGCCCGGCGTCCGCGATCAGCTGCTGCTGGAGCTCGCGGGAGTTGGCGAGGGAGGCGGTCATCGAGTTGAAGGAGCGGGAGAGACGGGCGATCTCGTCCTCGGCGTCGTCCTCGACGGGGATGCGGATCCCCAGGTCCTCGGTCCGTGCGACGTGCTCGACCGCCTCGGTGAGCTCGTCGACGGGGCGCAGGCCGGCCCGGGCCACGGCGAGACCGGCGGCGCCGGCGCCGAGGACACCCACGCCTGAGACGAGCAGGAGGATCAGAGCCAGTTCGTTGAGGGTGGCCTGGGTGCTCTTCAGCGACACGGCGATCATGAGCGCGGTGTCATTGACGATGTACTGCCCGTCAGCGCCATCGACGATGAGCGGCATGGTCAGCACGCGCACCGGGTTGCCGTCCTTGTCGACGCCGTTGCGGAAGACCTTCTCCTGCTGCTTCTCGGCCACGTTCTTGTCGCTGCCGGTGACCTTCACCAGCGCAGTGGAGGAGCCGTAGAGACAGGACTTGCCGTTCGACTGGACGAGCTGGGAGTACCCCTTGAAACGCGGGCCGCCGATCGGGAACGCGTCGGACGGGGACTGCGCACACGTGTCGAGCGCCGCGGCCACGAGCTGCGCCGGCTGCGCGCGAGAACTGCCCTGCTCAAGGTCGTTGTTCAGCTCTTCGTACAGCTTCCCCTGCACGATGAACCAGCAAGTCACCGAAACCGCCGCCACCGCGAACGCCACAGCGGCAGCGACCAGCATCGACAGCCGCGCCCGAATCGGAAGCGTCCGGAAGCGCCGTACCAGCTTCTTCACTCCGCCCCACCCTGTCGCAACACGTATCCCACACCCCGCACCGTGTGCACGAGGCGCGGTTCGCCGCCCGCCTCGGTCTTGCGGCGGAGGTACATCACGTAGACGTCGAGGGAGTTGGAGGACGGCTCGAAGTCGAAGCCCCAGACCGCCTTGAGGATCTGCTCTCGGGTGAGGACCTGGCGCGGGTGCGCCATGAACATCTCCAGGAGGGTGAACTCCGTGCGGGTCAGTTCGACCGGGCGCCCGCCCCGCGTGACCTCGCGCGTCGCGAGGTCCATGCGCAGGTCGGCGAAGGTGAGGGCCTCGTCCTCCTCGGCCGCCGCCGCGCCGGCCGCCGCCGCGTAGGAGCTGCGGCGCAGCAGGGCGCGTACGCGGGCGAAGAGCTCGTCCAGTTCGAACGGCTTGACCAGGTAGTCGTCGGCGCCCGCGTCGAGGCCGGTGACGCGGTCGCCGACGGTGTCGCGCGCCGTGAGCATCAGGATCGGGGTGGTGTCGCCGGCCCCGCGGATCCGGCGGGCGGCGGTGAGGCCGTCCATGCGCGGCATCTGGATGTCGAGGACGACCAGGTCGGGGCGGTAGGCCGTCGCCTTCTCCAGGGCGTCGGCGCCGTCGACGGCGACCTCCGTGTCGTAGCCCTCGAAGGCGAGGCTGCGCTGGAGTGCTTCGCGCACCGCCGGCTCGTCGTCGACGATCAGGATGCGCTGGGTGTCACGGTCGCCTTCGGCGGGGCTCATGGGCGTGGATCCTCGGGTGCGGTGGGAAGGGCGGGAGACGGGGACCTGCTGAACGGATTCAGCCTCGCATGTCTCCCGGCTGGCGCGTAGAGAGGAGAGCGGCGTGAGATCAGCCGCGCATCGCCGTGAGGCGGTTCAGCGGCACCTTGCGGCGGTGCGGGCGGGCGGCGGTGGTGCGCAGGCCCATCATCTCGGGGGCCGCGGCCACCTCCGGGGCCCGCACCGCCGGCTGCCGCACCGGGGTGTGCAGCTCGTACGCCACGTCGAGGGCCAGGGCGAGGTCGGCCGCGCCGACGCCGGTCACCGTGTGCGAAACCTGCTTGATCATGACGTACTCCCTGAGTGACGAGGAAAGGTCGTTCAGTTGTCGGATCCGCCGGCCCGCAGGCTCGACAGGTCGGACTTGACGGTGTTGACCGGGATGGCGAAGCCGAGGCCGACGCTGCCGGCGTCCGTGGAGGAGGACGAGGAGGCGGAGTACATCGCGGAGTTGATGCCGATGATGTTGCCGCTCGCGTCGATGAGCGCGCCGCCGGAGTTGCCCGGGTTGAGGGACGCGTCCGTCTGGATCGCCTTGTAGGTCGTGGTCGACGAGCCCGTGTCGCCGTTGAACTGCTGGCCGCCGAACTCGAACGGCCAGCCGCCGTCGCCCTGCTGCTGTTGCTGCTGGCTCTCGTCGGTGGACACGGTCACGTCCCGGTTGAGCGCGGAGACGATGCCGCTGGTCACGGTGCCGGTCAGGCCCTCGGGGGAGCCGATCGCCACGACCTCGTCACCGACCTGGACGCCGTCGGAGTCGCCGAGGGCCGCCGCCTTCAGGCCGGAGGCGTTCTCCAGCTTGATCAGCGCGAGGTCCTTCTTGCTGTCGGTGCCGACGACCTTCGCGGTGTACGACGTGCCGTCGCTGGTCGTCACCTTGATCGAGGAGGCGCCGGAGATGACGTGGTTGTTGGTGATGATCTCGCCGTCGCCGGTGATGATCACGCCGGAGCCGGTGGACGACCCGTTGCCGAGGGTGGCGTTGATCTCGACGACGCTCGGGCTGACCGCGGCGGCTATCGAGGCGACGTCCCCGGTCTTGCTGGAGGGCACCACGCTGGTCGTGCCGGACGAGGAGACCACCGTGTCCTTGCCGGTCAGCTCCTGGATGCCGTACGCCGTGCCGCCTCCGATGGCGGCGGCGACGATCGCCACGGCGGCGAGCAGGGCCAGGGGGCCCCGGGTGCGCTTCTTCCCGGCGCCCGCCGGAGCGCCGGGGGCGGGCTCGGCCGCCACGGGGGTGAGGAGAGCGGTTCCGCCGCCGTTGCCGTCCCCGCCCGCGGAGGCCTGCGCCTGCGTCTGCCACACCGCGGTGGGCTCGACCACCGGCTGGTGCACCGGCTGCTGGTGGACCGGCTGCTGGTGCAGGGGCTGCTGCACCGGCTCGTACGCCGGCGGGGGCGGCCACTCCGGGCTGACGGGGGAGGAAGCGTGCTGCTGGGCGCCCTGGTAAGGGGTGTCGAAGTTCTCGTACTCGCCGCTGCGGCGGATGCTCTCGGTCATGGAAAGAAGCTTGTCCCGCGACCATGAGAGGTCCCTGAGTGCTCCCTGAGAAGGCCGCCAGAACCTCGTTCGCCCGAAATAAAGACGCATCCGGCGGTAGGGCGGTGCCTCTCAGAAAGCCTTCATACGGTCAGGGGCAGCCGCAGGAGCGACGCACCACCAGCCGCGACGGGAACTGCTTCAGCCGCTCCCGCCGGGCCCCCGCGACCCGCACCCCGTCGTCCAGGACCAGGTCCACCGCCGCCCGCGCCATCGCCGACCGGTCCGATGCGATCGTTGTCATGGGCGGATCAGCGAGGGCCGCTTCCTTGATGTCGTCGAAGCCGATGACGGCCAGCTCGCCCGGTACGTCGATGCGCAGCTCGCGGGCCGCGCGCAGCAGGCCGATCGCCTGGTCGTCGGTGGAGCAGAAGATCGCGGGCGGGCGGTCCGGGCCCGACAGCAGCTCCAGGGCGACGCGGTAGGCGTCGTAGCGGTTGTACGGCGCCTCGAAGAGGCGGCCCTCGGTGCTGATGCCGGCCTCGTCCATGGCCTGCCGCCAGCCCTCGACGTGGTCGGAGACGGGGTCGCCGACGGAGGGCGTCTCGGCGGTGCCGCCCATACAGGCGACATAGGCGCAGCCGTGCTCCAGGAGATGCTGTACGGCGAGCCGGGCGCCGCCCAGGTCGTCGGTGACGACGGCGACGTCGTCGATGGCCTCGGGCCGCTCGTGCAGCAGCACCACCCGGGCGTCCCAGGCCTCGATCTCGGCGGCGGCCAGGTCGTTCAGCGCGTGGCTGACGAGGATGAGGCCGGAGACCCGCATGCCGAGGAACGCCCGCAGATAGTGGACCTCGCGCTCGGCGACGTAGTCGGTGTTGCCGACGAGGACCATCTTGCCGCGCTCGGACGCGGCCTGCTCGACCGCGTGGGCCATCTCGCCGAAGAAGGGCTGGCGGGCGTCCGGGATGATCAGACCTATGAGGTCCGTGCGCCGGGACGCCATCGCCTGGGCGACCCGGTCGGGCCGGTACCCCAGCTCCTTGATCGCGGCGAGGACACGCTCGCGCGTGGCCGGGGCGACCGGCCGGGGTCCGTTGTTGATGACGTAGCTGACGACGGCGGTGGAGGTTCCCGCCAGCCGTGCCACATCGTCCCGAGTCACCTTGGCCACGCGCGGAGTCTACGCGGATGGACCCGCCCTGGGCAGGGCGTACGTCACCTTCCCTGTGCGGAAGCAACGCCTCCGCCGAGCGGATCCGGCCGGTACCGGCGGGTAACCGAGGGGTACCCGCGAGTACTACGCCTCCGCCGGGACCTCTTCGGCACCCAGGGGTGCCGCGTTGTCCGACTCGTCCGGCTTTGACCGCTCGGCCTTGGCCTTCGCGTCCTCGCCGCCCCGGTCCGCCTTCTCGGGGGTAACGAATCGATAACCGACGTTCCGGACGGTCCCGATCAGCGACTCGTGCTCCGGGCCGAGCTTGGCGCGCAGACGCCGTACGTGCACGTCGACGGTACGGGTGCCGCCGAAGTAGTCGTAGCCCCAGACCTCCTGCAGGAGCTGTGCGCGCGTGAACACCCGTCCCGGATGCTGGGCCAGGTACTTCAGCAGCTCGAACTCCTTGAAGGTGAGGTCGAGGACCCGGCCCTTCAGTTTCGCGCTGTACGTCGCCTCGTCGACCGACAGGTCACCGTTGCGGATCTCCATCGGGGAGTCGTCGGCGACGATCTGCTGCCGGCCCATGGCCAGACGGAGACGGGCCTCCACCTCGGCGGGGCCCGCCGTGTCCAGCAGGACGTCGTCGATGCCCCAGTCGGCGGTGACGGCGGCGAGACCGCCCTCCGTGACGACGAGGATGAGCGGACAGCCGGGGCCGGTGGAGCGCAGCAGCTGACACAGGCTGCGGACTTGCGGAAGGTCACGGCGGCCGTCGATCAGGATGACGTCGGCGCCGGGTGTGTCGACGAGGGCGGGGCCCTCCGCCGGTGCCACGCGCACGTTGTGCAGCAACAGGCCGAGGGCCGGAAGCACCTCTGTCGACGGCTGGAGGGCATTGGTCAGGAGCAGCAGAGAACTCATACGTCTGGTTCCTCCTCGGTCCCTGCGAGGACGTTTGCGGCACTGCGGCACTGCACTGCACGACTGCACAGCGGTCTGCGGTCTGCTCTGCGATCCCGAAGGCCCCGTACACCCGCGGTCACCAGGAGTTTCCCGCTTCGTATACAACGCTTCCGAAAGCACAAAAGGACCCGGGGGCTACGCTGCCCGAGTCCTCTGCCCAGCAGAATAGCCCACATGAGCAACAGTCGGGCAGGTCATGTGGGGCCTTCCACCGTTCGTCCGAACTGCGAGACGGGCACCCGCACACCATTGCGGACGTTTCTGCCCACCGCCGACGGGATTTCCATCGATTCCGTATACGACCCGGGTGCGGTCGTATACAATGGTTCGCCGCCATCCACCGTTCACCCCGTGTTCGTGATCGCGCACGGGTTCACGGGCGACGTCGACCGCCCGCACGTGCGCCGGGTGGCGGACGCGTTCGCCCGGCACGGGGCGGTCGTCACGTTCTCCTTCCGGGGGCACGGGCGCTCCGGCGGGCGGTCGACGGTCGGCGACCGGGAGGTCCTGGACCTGGACGCGGCCATGCGGTGGGCGCGGTCGCTCGGGCACACGCGCGTGGTGACGGTCGGCTTCTCGATGGGCGGCTCGGTCGTGCTCCGGCACGCGGCCCTCCACCGGGGCGTGGACGCCGTGGTGTCCGTGAGCGCGCCCGCCCGCTGGTACTACCGGGGCACCGCCCCCATGCGCCGGCTGCACTGGCTGATCACCCGCCCCGAGGGCCGGCTGGTCGGCCGCTACGGCTTCCGCACCCGCATCCACCACCGCGACTGGGATCCCGTACCGCTCTCCCCGACGGAGGCGGTGCCGAGGATCGCGCCCACTCCGCTGCTCATCGTGCACGGGGACCGTGACGGCTACTTCCCCCTCGACCACCCCCGGATGCTCGCCGCGGCCGCCGGCGACCACGGCGAACTCTGGCTGGAACCCGGCATGGGCCACGCCGAGCAGGCGGCCGGCGACGGCCTCCTGGCCCGGATCGGGGACTGGGCGGCCGCGCGGGCGGGCTAGCCTGAACCCT
Source organism: Streptomyces sp. NPDC001381 (assembly GCF_042895685.1). Taxonomy (NCBI): domain Bacteria; kingdom Bacillati; phylum Actinomycetota; class Actinomycetes; order Kitasatosporales; family Streptomycetaceae; genus Streptomyces; species Streptomyces sp. NPDC001381. Next base: position 56,554 of record NZ_JBIAWO010000017.1, read on the forward strand.
GTTGACGAACCGAACACGAACCGATCCGAAAAGGAATGCGATGCCAAAGGTCACGGTGCGCTACTGGGCGGCCGCCAAGGCCGCGGCCGGGGTCGCCGAGGAGCCGTTCGACGCGGACACCCTCGCCGGCGCCCTCGACGCCGCGCGTGCGCGACACCCCGGCGAACTCGTGCGTGTCCTGCGGCGATGCTCGTTCCTGGTGGACGGTGACCCCGTGGGCACCCGTGAACATGAGACGGTACGGCTGGCCGACGGCGGCACGGTCGAGGTGCTCCCGCCGTTCGCAGGAGGGTGAGGATGAGCGACCAGCAGCCGTATCAGCAATATCCGGGGTACGACCAGCAGGGCTGGCCCGGGCAGCAGCAGGGGTACGACGACCCGCAGGCGCACCTCCAGTACACCCAGCAGTGGCAGGGCCAGACCTGGGAGACCAGCGTCCAGCCGCCGGTCGGTGCGGCCGATCCGGCCGAGACCTCGTATCTGCCGCCCCAGGGAGCCGACGGCGGGTATCCGCAGCCGGGGTACGACGCGGGGCACGGCGTGGGGCACGGCGCGGGGTACGGCGCGGGGTACGGCGGCGGATACGCGGCACCCGGTGCGGCCGCGCCCGCCGCGCCCGCGGCGGACCCCGCCCACACGGCGCCCGGTGCTGCCGGCCCCGCCCACCCGTCCCGCCCCAGCGGGACGACTGCCCAGGGCGAGGGCGAGGGCGCGGGCGGGAGCGGAGTCGGGTACGGACCCGCCACGCTGGCCGGCAACGCCCGGGTCACCGATGCCCAGCGGGCCCGTATGGAAGGGCGCTCGCCGATCATCGAGCCGGGGATCCAGCCCGCCGCGCTCACCGCGCTCCTCGGCCTGCTCCTGTCGGGTGCGGCGGCCGTCGGGTCGTACGCCCTGCTGGTCCCGCTCGTCGTCCTCCAGGCCGTGACGGCCGCGGGCTGGTTCCGGCTGAACGGCATGTGGCCGGCCCGGCAGGGCATCGCGCTCGCCTTCCTCGGCGCGCTGGTCTCGGACGTGGCGCTCCTCGTGGCCGGCCGTGAACACGCGCCCGCCGCGATCCTCGGCACCCTCGGCGTGTGGGTGCTGCTCTGCCTGGTGCTCCAGTTGCGCTCGCACGCCGACCCGGACGAGCGGATGTACGGCCTGATGGCGACCGTCGCCTCCTCGGCGCTGGCGATCCTCGCCACCGGTCACCTCGGCGCGGAGCCGGACGCCGTGTCCGTGGGCGCCGCGGCCGTCGCGGTGGCCGTCCTGGCCCGCGCGCTGCCGCTGCCGACGCCCGCCTCGGTCGTCGTGTCGCTGCTCGCCGCGGCGGGCGCGGGCATCGCGGTCGGCGGGATGACCGGGATGGGCGCGCGGGGCGCGCTGCTCGGCGCGGGCGCGGCGGTGTGCGCGCTGATCGGACACCGGGTCGCGAGCTACGACTACCCCTCCCGCTTCGTCCACTTCACGGCGGGCGTGGCCCTGCCGCTGGCGGCCGCCGCTCCGGCGGTGTACGTGCTGGGCCGGGCGCTGGGATAAGGGGCCGGACCGCCGCCGGACCGCCCCCGCCCGCCGCCCGGACGGGGGCCGGGGTCTGTCACAGCTGATCGACAATCGCCGGGCCGTCCCTCGCCCCAGGGTTACGGTGGGTCGTCAGCCATCGACAGGCCATCCGGGGGAGCAACGGCAATGCGCGCGCTTCGAATACTGCTGATCGTCGTGGTGATCCTGGGCGGTCTCTTCGTCCTCGCGGACCGTCTGGCGGTCAACTTCGCCGAGAACGAGGCCGCGGACAAGCTCAGGACCACCGAGGGCCTGGCCACCACCCCGGACGTGTCCATCAAGGGCTTTCCCTTCCTCACCCAGGTCGTCGGCGGCTCGCTGGACGACGTCGAGGTGGGCATCGCGGACTACGAGGCGGACACCGGCACCGACGGCGGGACCATCCGCATCGACGACCTCGAGGCCGACATGAAGGGCGTCGAGTTCTCCGGCGACTACAGCTCCGCCACCGCCACCACGGCCACCGGTACGGCGACCGTCGCCTACGACGAGCTGCTGAAGACCGCCAAGAACGAGGAGACCCGGCTCCCGCTGGGCGTCACCGCCAAGGTCGTCGGCCTCTCCGACGGCGGCAACGGCAAGATCAAGGTCGCGGTCAAGGTGAGCGTCCTGCAACAGCCCGTCCACGTCCTCAGCACCGTCACCGTCGACGGGGACACCGTCCGGGTGCACGCCGACTCGATCCCCAGTTTCGGCGGGGTCGAGGCCGCCGAGAACGAGGTGCGCTCCATCACCGACTTCGAGCAGAAGATCGAGGGCCTGCCGGGCGGCATCCAGCTCGCCGGGGTCCAGGCGGAGAAGAACGGCGTCGAGATCACGGTGAAGGGTTCGAACGTGCGGCTGGCCGGGTAGGACCCCCGGCGCCGGACGGACGGTGTCCGACAGGCGAGACACCTTCGTCCGTACCGCAGATGTGACGGCGGATACATGCGCCCGGAGCCCTTGCGGGGGCGGCCCGGGCGCCTCTTCGTCCCAGAATCCGGACGATCGCATCTCACTATGCGGCCCGTTGGTGACACGCCCGCCTGTCCGTCCCTACGATCGACCGCATGATGCAGCGACAGGCGGATCTCACGAAGCGGCGGGCAGTCGACCTGTGCCGCGTCGCCGCCATGCTCTGTCGCACCGTCTGAAGCGGAAGCGCCGCCGGCCTTCCGCGCCTCCCGGCGCCCTCGATCCGAGGGCATCCGTGCGCCGGCCGCCGGCGAGACCCGGCCGCGCACCCCTCATTTTTTCTTGCACACCCCCGCCGCAACTGCCCCGGAGGAGAACGAGCATGAGCCGCAGCGACGTCCTGGTCGACGCCGACTGGCTGCAGGACCACCTGGACGACGAGAACATCGCCGTCGTCGAGGTGGACGAGGACACCTCGGCCTACGAGAAGAACCACATCAAGAACGCGATCCGGATCGACTGGACCAAGGACCTCCAGGACCCGGTCCGCCGTGACTTCATCGACCAGGAGGGCTTCGAGAAGCTCCTGTCGGCGAAGGGCATCGCCAACGACACCCTGGTGATCCTCTACGGCGGCAACAACAACTGGTTCGCGTCCTACGCGTACTGGTACTTCAAGCTGTACGGCCACGAGAACGTCAAGCTCCTCGACGGCGGCCGCAAGAAGTGGGAGCTGGACGCCCGCGAGCTGGTCGACGGCAACGAGATCCCCGAGCGCCCCGCGACCGAGTACAAGGCCAAGCCGCAGGACACCTCCATCCGCGCCTTCCGTGACGACGTGGTGGCGGCCATCGGCTCGCAGAACCTGGTCGACGTCCGCTCGCCCGACGAGTTCAGCGGCAAGCTGCTCGCGCCGGCCCACCTTCCGCAGGAGCAGTCGCAGCGTCCGGGCCACGTCCCGAGCGCCCGCAACATCCCGTGGTCGAAGAACGCCAACGACGACGGCACCTTCAAGTCGGACGACGAGCTCAAGGAGCTCTACGCCGCGGAGAACGTCGACCTGGCCAAGGACACCATCGCCTACTGCCGTATCGGCGAGCGCTCGGCCCTGACCTGGTTCGTCCTGCACGAGCTGCTCGGTGTCGAGAACGTCAAGAACTACGACGGCTCCTGGACCGAGTACGGCTCCCTGGTCGGCGTGCCGATCGAGCTCGGCGCCAACAAGTAAGCCGCGGCGAAGCAGACCCCGAGAACCCATCCTCATCCCGACCGGCCTTCCTTCCGGTCAGACCCCTTCTGGAGAAAGACATGTGTGGAGCGAAGGCCGGCGGCCCGGACGCCTCGACGATCAAGCCCGGTGAGACCACGATCCAGGGCCAGGTGACCCGCGACGGCGAGCCGGTGACCGGGTACGTCCGGCTGCTGGACTCGACCGGCGAGTTCACCGCGGAGGTCCCCACCTCCGCCACCGGACAGTTCCGTTTCTACGCGGCCGAGGGCACGTGGACCGTCCGCGCCCTCGTCCCCGGCGGCACCGCCGACCGTACGGTCGTCGCGCAGAAGGGCGGCCTCGCGGAGGTCGCGATCGCGGTCTGAGGACCGACCGGCTCGGGCGGCTGTGACGGACGCCTTACGGCGGAGGGCCGTACCCCAGGGGTTCACCCCCAGGAGTACGGCCCTCCGCCGTTCCCGGACCTACGCTGGAGACATGTACGCACGCCGGCGTCACATCTACTTCGCCATGATGGGCACCTGCATCGGCCTGTTCGTCCTGGCCTGGGGAGTCGTGCGCATCTGGTCGGTGCCGGTGGCCGTCGGGATGTGCGTGGTCGCGATGGTGATCCCTCCGCTCGCCGCCATGGTCGCCAACCGCCGGGGCCCCGAGGACCGCTGGTGGGACGACCCGTCCGGCGACCCGAAGTCCGACGAGTGGTGGGACGAACTGGACGGCAAGAAGCGCCGTCAGTAGACGAGCGCCTGCGTCTCGTCCCCGAGTGCCTCCTGCACGAAGACCTGCGCGCCCGCGATCCGTACGCCCTCGATGACGTCCTTCTCCGTGATGTCCCGGCGGGCCGCGCACTGCGTGCACAGGGTGAGGCGGCCACCGGCCAGGACCGAGTCGAGCAGGTCGGGCAGCGGGGCGGCGTGCGGCAGCTCGAACTCGGCGGCCCGGCCCGGCAGCGCGAACCATGCGGACTCCCCGGTCAGCCACAGGGAGACGTCGACACCGCTGGCCACGGCCACCGCCGCGACCGTGAACGCCTGCGAACACCGCTCGGGGGCATCGGCCCCCGCGGTCACCTTGATCACGAGCTTCTTCGCCATGGCCGAATCGTAATCAACTCCGCTACAACTACTTGTGTTGACCATGGGTCTCCTGTGAAACGCGATACGGAAGGCGCGTTTCACGTTCTGAGGGGGACGTTGTGGGAGAACGCGTGGAGGGCGCCGCAGGGCTGCCCGACGCCGTGCCTGAGCAGCCGGATGCCGTGCCTGAGCAGCCTGAAGTCGTGCACGAGAAGCCGGAAGCCGTGCCTGTGCAGCAGCCGGAAGCCGTGCACGAGAAGCCGGATGCATCCGGACGCCGGCGGGGGCGTACCACCCTGCTGATCGCCGGTGCCGTCGTACTCGGCCTGGTGGCCGGCACCTGCACCGGCTACCTGGTCCAGGCCGACCGGGAACCGACGAAACTGCCCTCGCTCTCGCAGCCGGCGCTGCCGCAGGCGAAGGGCCCCGCCCCGGAGCCGCTGTCGGCGGCGCAGGACCGCCGGGTGAAGACCGAGGGCGATCTGCGCAAGCTGCTGCTGGCGAAGCCGAAGGGCGCGAAGGACGCCGACTGGCTGGGCGGCGACGGCTGGATGGACCTGGCCGCCTACGCCGACTCGTACGAGAAGCCGGAGGAGGTCTTCGGCGATCTCGTCGGCGACGAGTTCCGCCGCGCCGCCGTCACCGGCTGGGAAGAGGGCAGCACGTACACCGTGGAGCTGCGGCTGGTGCAGTTCCGGCAGGTGGAGACGGTCGCGGCCGCCGACTACTGCGACAACAACCAGTACTGGGCGGAGGACGAGGACTCCACCGACAGCTGGCCCGTCCCCGGCACCGGCACCGGCATGGCGTACGTCCACCACGAGCCCGAGACCGAGCCCGGCTACCTCCCGATGTACAGCGCGGAGGCCCACGCCTGGCGGGGTGACGTCGCCGTGGAGATCTGGGTCTACGGGAGCAGGGCGATCTCCAAGAAGAAGATCATGGACCTGGCCGAGCGGCAGATGGAGCGGCTGTGAGCGAGAAGGACAACGAGGCCGCCGTCGGGTCGGCCGGAGCGGTGGGACCCGTGGAGCCGATCGGCCCGCAGGAGCCCGCGCCGCCGGTCGGACCCGCCGACCCCGCCGACCCCGCCGTGCGGCGCAGGCGCCGGGGACGGGCCGCCGCCGTCGCGGGGTCCCTGGTCCTGGCCGGGGCCCTGGTCGCCGGGGTCGGCTTCACCGTCGTCACCGTGCGGGACGCCGACCGGGACGCCGGGGCGCCGGTCTGGACGTTCCCGAAGGAGACGCCGTTCGGGGACCAGCCGGAGGAGCTCGCGGCGAGCCGTACCGGACTGGCCGCGATGCTCGTCCCGTACGGGACCGAGGGCTTCACCCGGGGGCCGGACATCGGTGAGTTCGGTGCCGACGCCCAGCTCAGCGGGGAGCGGGCGGCGGCCCTGCGCAAGGAGGCGCTGAAGGACCTGCCCCGGTCCCAGCGCAAGCGCCTGGAGAAGCAGATCGACAGGCAGCGCATCAAGGGCATGGCGATGCGCAGCTATCTCAGCGAGGAGGGCAGCGCCCTCGATGTGAACGACGGGGTCTACACCGTCGGCATCGAGCTGTCCCAGATGGACAACAAGGCCGCGGTGCGCGACATCGCGACGTTTCAGGGCGAGTTCCTCGACGCCCTCGACATCTTCCGCAAGGGGCCGGCGATCGAGGGCCACAAGAACGCCAAGTGCTTCCTGCCGCCCAAGGACGACGAATCCGACCTCGAGGGCATGTTCTGCTCCGCGTACGTGGGCGAGGTCCTGGTCACCCTGACCGCTGAGGCCGTGAAGCCACTCGACACCAAGGGAGTCGCGATGCTGCTCCGCGAACAGCTCGACCGCATCGCGGAACCGGGGGAGGCGGTATGACCGACCAGCACGTGCCCGCAGATCTGACGAAGAAGGCGGAGGCCGTGGATCCGGTGGCGGACGGCGTCCCGCGGCCGGCCGCCCCGGTGTCCGAGGAGCAGGACACCCCGGCACCCGGCACCCCGGAGACGCCTCCGCCCGCACCTCCCGCCCAGCCCGCCGAACCGCCCGCGGCTGTCGCGCCGCCGGTGGCCGTGGCGTCCCCCGTGACCGCCGCGCCCTCCGAGGCCGCCGAGTCGTCGGTGGCGGCCGAGCCGTCCACGGCCGGCGCGCCGCCCGTTCCGGCGCCCCTCACCCCGCCCGGCGCGGTGGGGCCGGAAGGGAGCGGGGAGACGGGCGGAGGCGGGGACGCGGCCGGGGCCGTCGCTCCGCAGGGGCGTCCGCTGCTCCGGGCCGTCCTGCGCTGGACCGCCGCCGTGGCCGTGTTCGCGGCGGTCGGGGCGTCGACGGCGTACGGCATCACGCGGATGGAGCGGACGGACGTACCGGGTCTGCGGACGGAGTCCGACGGCCGGTGGGCGTACCCGACGCTCACCAAGCCGCCGTTGCCGTCGGGCAGCCCCGCGCCCTTCGCCCGGGCGAACCACTCCAACGCGCACTACGCCGACCTGCGCGCCCTCGTCCTGCCCGCTCCCGAGGGCGCCACTCAGGACAAGGCGCTCGGCGGCTCCGACGGCTGGCTGGCGACGGAGGACTTCCTGAAGGAGTTCGAGGACACGCGACGGGAGCAGATCCGGGAGAAGCTCGTCGACGCCGGCCTGCGGCACATCGCGGCCCGCGGCTGGACCACGCAGGACGGCGCGGACACCCGTGTCTACCTGCTCGGGTTCGGCACCGGGGCGGTGGCCGAGGAGGTGCTCTCCGAGGACTTCACGACGTACGAGACCCCGGTGTATCCGGCGCGCGGTGCCGACATGTACGAGCGCGACGAGGACTTCCCCGCGGCCCCCCAGTCGAAGAACGTCGCGCTGACGCCGTACGTCGAGGCCAAGCCGTACGGTGCCGAGCAGGTCCGCCTGGCGTACCTGAGCGCCGGTGACGTCATGGCGGTGATCGTCCAGTCCCGGAAGGGCACCATGCCCGCGATCCCCTTCCAGCAGACGGTGGTCCTGCAGAGCCAGTTGCTCGAGTGACGGCACGGGTGGGCCCGCGGAACCCGTGAGGGCCTACCTCACACGGAGGGCCGGTCCCTGGCCGCGTAAGCTGGGGGCCGGCCTTGTGTACGTACGGAACCAACTCCGCTCATCCGAGGAGCACCCCGTGGAGATCTTCTTCGAAACCCTGCTGGTCCTGGTCTGCGTCGGTGTCCTCGCCTTCGCTGCCCTGACCGTGAAGAAGCTGTACCAGGGCCAGCGCTGACCGACCACTCCAGGAACTGCCAACCATGATCGAGATCCCGTCCGACCTCCACAAGGACCTCGTCCCCCTCGCCTTCCTGCTGGGCACCTGGGCGGGCGCGGGCGTGCACGACTTCCCGGGCTCGGAGAAGTGCAACTTCGGGCAGGAGGTCACCTTCAGCCACGACGGCCGGGACTTCCTGGAGTACCACTCCCGCACCTGGGTCCTGGACAACGACGGCAACAAGGTCCGGCCCCTTGAGTCCGAGTCCGGCTTCTGGCGGATCCACGGCACCCGCAAGGTCGAGATCACGATGACCCGCGACGACGGCGTCATCGAGATCTGGTACGGCGAGCTGGCCGACAAGAAGCCGCAGATCGACCTGGTCACGGACGCGGTGGCCCGCACGGCCTCCTCCCGCCCCTACACCGGCGGCAAGCGGCTCTACGGCTACGTCAAGAGCGACCTGATGTGGGTCGGCGAGAAGCAGACCCCCGAGGTCGGGCTGCGCCCCTACATGTCGGCCCACCTGAAGAAGGTCGTCACCCCGGAGGAGGTCGAGCGCTGGGCCAAGGCCCTCCCCGACGACCTCCCGGACGACGGCATCGCCTTCTTCAAGTAGGCCTCCGCAAGTAGTTCTAGACTCGTCGGTGTGGTGAGCACCGACTGGAAGAGCGACCTGAGGCAGCGCGGCTACCGGCTGACGCCGCAGCGCCAGCTTGTCCTCGAAGCCGTGGACACCCTGGAGCACGCGACCCCCGACGACATCCTCGTGGAAGTGAGGAAGACGGCGTCGGGGGTCAACATTTCGACGGTCTACCGGACGCTGGAGCTGCTGGAGGAACTCGGCCTGGTCAGCCACGCGCATCTGGGCCACGGCGCGCCGACCTACCACCTCGCCGACCGGCACCACCACATCCACCTGGTCTGCCGGGACTGCCAGAACGTCATCGAGGCGGACGTGAAGGTGGCCGCCGAGTTCACGGCCAAGCTCCGGCAGACCTTCGGTTTCGAGACCGACATGAAGCACTTCGCGATCTTCGGCCGCTGCAAGGACTGCGCGCTCAAGGATTCGACGGCCAAGAGTTCAATTACCGAGTCGTAGGCTTACGTCCATGAAGAGCCCCCTGCTGTCCCTGCCCGGCGCCGTCCCCGCCGAGGGCGTGGACGAAGGCGTCGCCGCCCACTACGGCGACCTGTTCCGCGAGCAGCGCGCCCTCGCCGAGGGCAGCGGCTTCGTCGATCTCTCGCACCGCGGAGTCGTCACCGTCAGCGGTGAGGACCGTCTGAGCTGGCTGCACCTCCTCCTCACCCAGCACGTCAGCGATCTCCCGGCCGGCCAGGCCACCGAGGCCCTGATCCTCTCCGCCCACGGCCACATCGAGCACGCGCTCTACCTGGTCGACGACGGTGCGACGGTGTGGGCGCACGTCGAGCCCGGCACCCAGGACGCGCTGATCGCGTACCTGGAGTCGATGAAGTTCTTCTACCGGGTCGAGGTCGCCGACCGCACCGCCGACACCGCCGTCGTCCATCTGCCCGCCGGCTCCATCGTCGAGGTGCCGGAGGACGTCGTCGTCCGCGAGACCGCGTACGGCCGCGACCTCTTCCTCCCGCGCGCCGACCTGGAGTCGTACGCGGAGAAGGCGGGGCCCCCGGCCGGGATCCTGGCGTACGAGGCGCTGCGTGTGGAGCAGCACCGTCCCCGCGTCGGTTTCGAGACCGACCACCGCACCATCCCGCACGAGCTGGGCTGGATCGGCACGGCGGTGCATCTGCAGAAGGGCTGCTACCGCGGCCAGGAGACCGTCGCCCGCGTGCAGAACCTGGGCAAGCCGCCCCGCCGGCTGGTCTTCCTCCACCTCGACGGCAGCGAGGTCCACCTGCCGCCCCCCGGCACCGAACTCCGGGTCGCCGACGAGGCGCCGGACGGCCGCAAGATCGGCTTCATCACGACGTCCGTGCGCCATCACGAGCTGGGGCCGGTGGCCCTGGCCCTGGTGAAGCGGAACATCCCGGTGGACGCCCCCCTGATGGCCGGCGCGACGGCGGCGGCCCAGGAGGTCGTGGTCGAGCCTTAGGCCCCGGACCCGTCCTAGACCTCGATCAGCACCGTGAACGGGCCGTCGTTCGTCAGCGACACCCGCATCCGCGCGCCGAACCGGCCCGTCGCCACGGTGGCCCCCAGGGCCCGCAGCTGCGTCACGACCTCGTCCACCAGGGGCTCGGCGACGGGCCCCGGGGCGGCCGCGTTCCAGGTCGGACGCCGGCCCTTCCTGGCGTCCCCGTACAGCGTGAACTGGCTGATCACCAGCAGCGGGGCGTCGATGTCGCTGCACGACCTCTCGTCGTGCAGCATGCGCACCGACCACAGTTTGCGGGCGAGCTGGGCCGCCTTCTCCTTGGTGTCCTCGTGGGTCACCCCGACGAGGACGCACAGCCCCTCGCCGTCGATCTCCCCGACCGTCTCCCCGTCGACGACCACCCTCGCGCCGTCCACCCTCTGCACCACAGCTCGCATGCGGACCATCATGCCGGGTGGCCCGCGCGGACCCGCCAAGGGCCCATTTTTGATCCTTTAGGCCCCGTCTGGGCCGTTCGGGGGGACTCGGTCACATCGCGGCGACTTGGGGTGGCACGATGCTTTCCACCACACGCCGGTCGAGGGGACGGTAGAGGGACATGACCACACCGAGTACCGGGCGGCTGGAGACACACCGGCCGCCCGTCCAGCGCAGCGACAGCCCCGGGCTTCCCGGGGAGCCGCCCGAGCCCGAGCTGGCCCGGCTGAGCCTGCCCGAGCTGCGCACCCTGCGGCAGGGCGCCCAGCGCGACGAGGCCGACCTCAGCTATGTACGGCGGCTGCTCCAGGGCCGTATCGACATCCTGCGCGCGGAACTGGCCCGCCGTTCCCCGACCGGCGCGGCCTCCGTGGTCGACCGGCTCCCGGAGATCCTCACCGACGGCCCCGCCCGCCACCGTTCCTCGGCCCGCCACGTCACCCTGGGCACCCCGCACAGCGAGGAGTACGGCCGCCTCGCCGCCGACATGCTCGCCGACGTCGAACTCTCCGACCTCGACGCCCGCACCGACCCGGAACTCCACGCGGCCATGGCCCGCCTGATCGGCTACGAACAGCAGGTCTCCCGACGCCGCCAGCACCTCCAGCGGACGGCGGACGACTGCGGAGCGGAGATCACCCGCCGCTACCGCGAGGGCGAGGCCCAGGTGGACGACCTGCTGGTGTAGAGCCCGGGGGCTTGCGGGGTGCGGGGCTGTGCCCTGGCGGCGGGGCAGGGGGACGGGACGGGGCGTGGTGGCCGCGCGGCCGGCGGGGGCGGGAAAAAACCCGGCGACACACCCCGCCCCCCTGCCTACCGTGGCCCCATGGACGTCCGCCCCCTCACCGACCACGAACTCCGAGACTGGATGCGCGCCCAGAACACGGGCTTCCTGCGTCCCCCCACCGTCACCGACGAGGCCCTGGCAGCCCGCCGAGCCACCCTCGGCGCCTCCCGCCTCTACGGCGCCTTCGACGCGGGCACCTGCGTGGCCACCTTCCGCTCCTTCCCCCAGGAGCTCACGGCGGTGGGCGGCACCCCCGTCCCCGCCGACGCCATCACCAACGTCACCGTGAGCCCCACCCACCGCCGCCGGGGCCTCCTCACCCGCCTGATGTCCGACGACCTGAGGGCCGCGAAGGACCGCGGGGACGTCGTCGCCACCCTCATCGCCGCCGAGTACCGCATCTACGGCCGGCACGGCTTCGGCCCGGCCACGACGATGACCGAGTGGACGATCGACATACCGCGGGCCGGCTTCGACCCCCGCCACCCGGTCCCCCTGGCCGGCGGCCGTATCGACCTGATCGACGGCGAGGAGTTCCGCAAGCTCGGCCCCGCGCTGCACGAGCGGCTGCGCCGCGGCCAGCCCGGTGCCGTCAGCCGCCACGAGTACTGGTGGGAGATGAACACGGGCGTGATACGCCTGCACCCCGAGGAGAGCTGGACCGAGCCGTTCCACGCCGTGTACCGCTCGGCGGACGGCGGGGTCGAGGGGCTGGTCGCGTACACCGCGGACCACCGGTGGACCGACGCCAAGCAGCCGCTGAACACGGCCTCGGTGCAGGGGCTGCTCTCGGTGACCCCGGCCGCGGCGCGAGCCCTGTGGCACTACCTGTGTTCCATCGACTGGATCACCCGGGTGAAGTCGGGCTGGCGCTCCCCGGACGACCTGCTCCCGTTCCTGCTGCCGGATCCGAGGGCGGCGCGCATCACCACCCAGGCGGACTGGCTGTGGGTGCGGTTCCTGGACGTCGTACGGGCTCTGGAGGCGCGTACGTACGACACGGAGGGCGCCCTGGTCCTGGAGGTCGTCGACCGGGCCGGCCTGGCCGGGGGCCGCTTTCTGCTGGACGCGACCCCCGACGGCGCCTCCTGCACGCCGACGGCCCGCGGTGCCGACCTCACCCTGGACGTGGCCGAGCTGGCCTCGCTCTGGCTGGGCGACCAGTCGGCGGCGCGGCTCGCGGCGCTGGGCCGGCTCCGGGAGGAACGAGCGGGCGCCGCCCGGAAGGCCGACGCCCTGCTGCGTACGCCCGAGCGACCGTGGTGCCCGGACCTGTTCTGAGCTCCTTTCCTCGGCCGACGAGAACGGTTCATCCGTAGCTGTTCAGTTGTGGCTGTGCTCAGGTGTCTCGGTTGTGGCTGTGCTCAGGTGGGTCCGCTGTTCGGTTGTGGCTGTGCGCGCGATGTTCGGTTGTGGCTGTGCGGCGATCTGCAGTTGTGGCTGTGCCTCGGTGCCGACTGCTCGGGCTCCCGGCTCCCCTCCGGAAGGAAGCCCGACCGGCCAACCGTCTGAAAGTTTGACCATGTTGTTGAAGTTGGCTGCCAACTTCACTGTACTTATGTCCGCTTGGACGCGGCCTATAACCATCTCTCTTTGAACTGCCTAAAGATGGCGGGAAGTTGTACTGTTCGGTCGTGGAGCCGGAACATGCCTCCGTCAACGACCGGAGGAGGGCGGAACGGCCGCAGCGTTCGCACCGCGAGGTGGCCGACGAGCTGCGCACCCGGATCAGAACCGGCGTGCTGCGGCCGGGCGAGCGCATGCCCACGCAGGCCAAGCTGGCGGACGAGTTCGGGGTGGAGCGCGGTGCCGTACGCCAGGCGCTGCGCATCCTGCAGTCGGAGCACCTGCTCACCAACGTCTCCAAGGGAAGCCCGGCGACCGTCGCCCCGCAGGCGGGCCCGGCCGGTCTCCTGAGCGGCCTCGCGGCGACCCCGCAGCCGTCCATGGTGGGTCTGCCGCCCCGTATCACCGAGGCCTTCGCGGCCGAGCATGTCGAGGTCGACGCCCTGTGCCTCACCGCGGTCTCGCTGACGGCCGCGATCGGCGAACCGCTGCGGCAGATCCACGCCGGACAGCTGAAACCGGCCAAGATCGACGTCCGGGTCCTGCTGCCCTCCCGGAACATCGATCTGGCGTTTCCGACGCCGGTGGACACCTCGGCCACCGAGCGGCTGCAGCGCCACTGGCTGGCCCACCGCAACGCGCAGGGCCAGGTGCTGCGGCACAACCTGCTGACGCTGCGCTCCACGCACGGCATCGAGGTCGACGTCACCTTCCGCGCGCTGCCGTTCACCCCGCCCGTGAAGCTCTATCTGCTGAACGGGGCGGAGGCGCTGTTCGCGTACTACACCGTCCGGCGCCGCGAACAGACGATCGACCAGGAACACCTGGAGATGTACGACGCCGAGGGCACGCGGTCGGTGCTGTTCGCCTTCGAACAGGGGGCCGGGCCGCGCGACTCGGCGTTCGTGGAACAGTCCCAGCGGTGGTTCGACGCACTCTGGGAGACGATCAGCTCGGAGCTGGTGCTCACGAGCTGACGGCGGGGCCGGTGGCGACGAGGGCGAGGACCGCGGCGCCGACCGAGCTGATGGCAGGGCTCCTGACCTTGATGCCGATGCTGAGCAGCAACAGGCCTACGGCGCCGGCGGTGCCGTACTTCCACTGGATGGTCTGTTCGACGCCGACGACGATGGCGGCGGAGACGAGTGCGAGGCCAGTCATGGTGTTCCCCCCTTCGGAGGATCGACGGGGTGAAGCGGAAGGCAAACCGTTCGCCAACTCGGTAGAGTTGGCAACCAACTCTTACTAAGTTGTCCCCACTTGGCACTAGCCTCTAAACAACTTCCAGGCAACTCCCCTTAGATGGATCAAAGTTGTAGCGTTTGGTCGTGACCCAGGAGAGCGTGGCGGAGAACGTGGCAGTGAACGGCACCAGGAAGTCGCCCCAGGAGATCGCCGACATCCTGCGGGAACGCATCCGCGTCGGTGACCTCAAGGCCGGCGACCGCCTCCCCACCCAGGCCGAGCTCGCCGACGAGTTCGGGGTGGAGCGCGGTGCCGTACGCCAGGCACTGCGCGCGCTGCAGGACGACGGGCTCCTCACCAACGTCAGCAAGGGCAGCCCGCCGCGCATCGCCGAACCGCCCGCCCCCGGTCACGACGAGCCCCAGCCCACCATGGTCGGTCTGGCCCCCCGCCTCACCGCGGCCTTCTCCGCCCCGCACGTCCGCATCGACGCTGCCTGTCTGACCGCCGAGAGCCTGATCCCGGCCCTGGGCGAGCCGCTGCGGCTGATCCACGCCGGCGAGATCCACCCCCAGAAGATCGACGTCCGCATCCTGCTGCCGTCCCGGCGCATCAACCTCGCCTTCCCGGTCCCGGTCGACGGCCGGGGTGACGACGACCCCGTCCACCAGCGCTGGCTGGCGATGCGCAACGCCCAGGGCCATGTCCTGCGCCACAACCTGCGGACCCTGCGCTCCCACGGCATCGAGGTCGACATCACCTTCCGCGCGCTGCCGTTCACCCCGCCGGTCAAGCTCTACCTGCTCAACGGCACCGAGGCGCTGATGGCGTACTACATGGTCGAGCGGCGGGAGGAGTCCACCGACAGCGGAACGCTCGACATGTACGACGTGATGGGCACCGAGTCCCTTCTCTTCTCCTTCGAGTCCTCGGCCGGTCAGCGCGACGCCGCGTTCGTGGAGGAATCCCAGAAGTGGTTCAACGCCCTCTGGGAAACCATCACGACGGACCTGACACTCTCCTAGTGACTTCTGATACGAAGCAGACTGAACAGGTGGCAGCCGACACCGAGAACGACAAGGGAAACGGGACCGCGGATCTGCGGGAGTCGATCGCGCGTACGAGAGTCGTCCTGTGGGACTTCGACGGGCCGATCTGCCGGCTCTTCGCCGGGCACTCGGCGGAGGACGTGGCCGACGGGCTGGTGGAGTGGCTCGAAGGGCGGGGCCTGCACCATCTGCTGACGGAGTCCGAGCGGGAGTCGCTGGACCCGCACGTCGTCCTGCGCGCCGTGGACCGCCTGCGCCCCGGCAGCGACCTGGTGGACGAACTGGAGGAACGTCTCACCCAGGAGGAGATGCGGGCCGCGTCCTCCGCCATGCCCACGGCGTGGGCCGACCCCCTGATACGCACCTGGACGGCCGTGGGCCTGCGCCTGGCCATCACCACCAACAACTCCCCGCGCGTGGTCGCCAAGTACCTCACCGGCCGGGGCCTCATCTCCTGCTTCGCCCCCCACGTCTACGGCCGCACCCAGGACCTGGCGCTCCTCAAGCCCCACCCGCACTGCCTGCACCGCGCCCTGTCCGCCATGGGTTCGGCCCCCGGGGCCGCCCTGATGATCGGCGACACCCCCTCCGACTTCCTCGCCGCCCGCGAGGCGGGCGTCCCCTTCCTCGGGTACGCGCGCAACGAGCGCAAGGAGAAACTGCTCAGGGGAGCGGGCGCGACGATGGTGGTGAACTCGCTGGAGACGGTGCTGAGGGCGGTCAGGGAACAGTCCTGAGCATCAACACCACGAGCACACAGGCCGCCACGACGGCGAGCATGTCGTGCCGGGCCCGTATGCCCACCGCCACGGTGAGCATCAGCATCACCCCCAGCGCGCCCAGCTTCGCCTGCACCGTCAAGCCGGCGCAGTATCCGAGGAGTTCGAGGAGCGCCGATAACAGGAGCACGGCCTTCCACCTCCCTGCCATTTCCGGTGAAGCCAGCAGGTGTCGGTCCAATTGGACCGGTTGACGTGAGGTGGGTTTCCCCTGCCTGATTGATCCTTAACCGGCTTGAGTTGTCGGTGACTTGACCGGTGACGGTTTGCCGGTGGACGGGTGGCGGTACGGTCGCGGTGTGGAAGGGCAGCAGAGTGCCGGTGCCGGCGGCCGCGAGTTCCAGCGGGTCGCCGACGTGCTGCGCTCACGGATGACCGACGGGACGTATCCGCTGCGCTCCTTCCTGCCCTCCCAGCG
The DNA here is from genome assembly GCF_042895685.1 of Streptomyces sp. NPDC001381. Lineage (NCBI taxonomy): Bacteria > Bacillati > Actinomycetota > Actinomycetes > Kitasatosporales > Streptomycetaceae > Streptomyces > Streptomyces sp. NPDC001381. The sequence continues at coordinate 72,841 of NZ_JBIAWO010000017.1, forward strand.
TGATCTGGCGGAGGAGTTCGGGGTCTCCCGGGACACCGTCCAGCGCGTGATGCGGGAGCTGGTCAGCGAGGGCTGGATCGAGTCCCGTCAGGGCAGCGGGTCCCGGGTGGTGAAGACCCAGCGGATCCAGTCGTCCACCCCCAAGGCCACCCGCTTGCGGCACGGAGCGACGCTCGGCCCCCTGCTCAGCGAGGCCTTCGAGCTGCCCGAAGTCACCCTGGACGTCTACACGTTGACGTCCGAGTCGCTGGACGCGCACATCCGGCTGCAGGCCGAGCGGATCCACGGTGGCTCCATAGCTCCCGAGCGGATCGGGCTGCGCATGATCCTGCCCGACCAGGCGCTGAACCTGCCCTATCCGAGGGTCAAGGACGACAAGGACGACGACCGGCTGCGGAACCGGCTGCAGGCCATCACGGACCGTCACACGGAATCGCTGCGCGGCGTTCTCAAGGAGCTGAGGACCGAGAAACTCGTGCCCTCCGTGGATGTCCAGATCCGGTACGCCCCCCTCACACCGGCCTTCAAGCTCTACCTCTTCAACGGCGCGGAGGCACTGCACGGCCCCTACGAGGTGATCCAGCGCCAGATCGAGCTGGATTCGGGTGAGGAGGTCACCGCCCTCGACGTGCTGGGCCTCGGTGCGACGCTCACCCACCAGGTGAAGGACGCCGACCCGGACTCACCCGGCACCGTCTTCGTCGACACCTGGCAGGCCTGGTTCGACTCGGTCTGGAATCTTCTCGCCGAATAGCTCGGACGGCTGCGCTAGCATGCCCCAATCACTTGAGCAACAGCTCCCGTCCATACGTATGAGGCCGAAACAAGCCTGTCTCGAACGGCCTGACGCAAGCGAGTGGCCACCACCCATTGTGCTTACTTGATCGTCGCTGCGGCCGTGCGGCGCATTTACCGTTTGCCCTACCCATTCCTGCGCGACCCTCCGGAGCGGCCAGTGGTCGACCACCTTGTTCCCCCTCGGCACCTCGGGGAACGAGCCGCCCAGGACGCGGTCCTGCGAGCCTTTGTCGAGGCAGCGGAATCGACGCAGGCGTCCAGCGGCCACCACAATCGCAACTATGTGCTGCCGCTGACGGAGGACGTGGCCCGGCTGCTGGGCCGTGACCCCGGCACCTCGGTCACGGTGCGTGTCCCTCGCTTCGACGCGCTGCCGGTGGTGATCAGGACCTGGCAGAACGAGGCGGTGATCCTCAAGGCCGTGCGCAGCGCCCTGCCGCACGCGCCCGAGTGCCTGGTCAAGCGGCCGGGGTACGCCATCCACAGCTATGTGGAAGGCGTGCCGCTCTCCACCATCTGCGGAAACGGTAAACCCGTCGACACGCTGCTCCTGAAGGCGCTGACCCGGCTGCTGGCCCAGATGACCCAGGTGCGCCGCGCGGCGCTGCCGCCCCTGCCGGTCTCCTGGCCCGCCAACCACAGCGACAGCCAGGCGTTCCTGAAGACCCTGGCCCACCGCGCCGACCAGCAGATCCGCAAGCCCAACTGGGCCGAGTTCGGTGGGCTGTTCACTGCGCTGGGCATTTCCGACAACGCCCTGCTCGGGCTGGCCGAGCGGGTTCCCGCGATGACCCGGCGCCCGTACAGCCTGCTCCACGCGGACCTGCACCGGGACAACCTGATCGTGACGTACGACGGTGATCCGCCCCTCATCTGCGTCGACTGGGAGCTCGCGACCTACGGCGACCCCCTGCACGACCTGGCGACGCACCTGGTGCGCATGCGGTACCCCGCCCACCAGCGGCCCGAGGTGATCGACGCCTGGGTCGAGGCGATGGAGGAGTTCCGGCCCGGCGCGGTCCACGGCATGGCCAGGGATCTGCGCCACTACCTGGACTTCGAGCGCGCGCAGTCGGTCTACCCGGACGTCATGCGGGCCGCGCGGTCGCTGCAGGACTCGTTCACCCAGAAGAGCCTGGACGAGGCGACGGTGGAGGTGGGCAGGGCGCTGAACGCGGCGGCGGAGCCGCTGCGGCTCAGGAACGTTCCCACGGCCGACGAGATCGAGCGCGCCCTCTTCCGGTGGCTGGCGTCCCGCGGCGACGTCAGCGGCCGGCACTGGATCGCGAAGGCCTGCGACTGGCAGCCGGATCCGCGCTTCCCGGAACATCCCGACTTCCCCGCGTCCGCCGTACGGGACGCCCTGCTCGCCGAGGGGGCGGCCCCGGCGCACCGGGTGTTCAAGGGCACCGCCCACCTCAACTCGGTGGTCTGGGTCCCCGGCATTCCCGATCCCGTGGTCGTACGCCGCAAGCTGCGCAACGTCTCGCGCAGAGAGCCGAGTTACCTGAGCGAGCACGTGGTCCTCAGGGCCATCCAGGAGTCGGGCGTCCGGGTGGCGGCGCCGAAGGTGTTCGCGCTGGGCAAGAGCTATCCCGACGACCCCTTCACCATTCACACGTACGTCGGCACCCCTATCGACGAGCCTCCCGACCACCCGGTGGACGGCCTGCGGCTGCACGAGGCGGACGCCCTCGTCGACCAGCTGTGCGAGCTCACGCGCGTGGACCATCTCAGGGTCGCTCCCGCCGAAGGGGAGGTCCACTTCTACGGGTGGCTGACGGAGCAACTGGTCGACCTGGTCCGCAATCTGCCCAAGGAGTCGCTGCAGCTGGCGCGTACGCTCGGGCTGCCCGACGACTGGCGGCTCCGGGAGATCCTGTCCCGGCACACCGTGAGTCAGCGGGCACCCGCCCTGCTGCACGGCGACCTCAACCCGTGGAATCTCGTGCGCCGCAACGACGACATGGCCCTGACCATCATCGACTGGGAGATGGCCATCGTCGGCGATCCCCTGTACGACCTGGTCCGGCACATGCATCTGACCCCGACCCGGCCGGAGATCCGGGCCCGGATGTTCCGGCGGTGGGAGAAGCAGCTGCCGAAGCGTTACACCAGGAACTGGAGCCACGACAGCCGGGTCTACCGCTGGATCGAGCTCGTCCGCTCCGCCTACATCGACCTCGACCGCCTGGTCACCGGGTCCAGCCTCGACGCCCCCAACGTCCGCCGCGCCGTGAACTCCTACGCCGCGACCCTCGCCGCGGCCACCGCGTCGCTGGGTCTTCCCCTGCCGGCCACGGCGAACCCGTATCTTGCCCGGGCCCTGGCCTAGGTGGACCATGGCATGCACTGAACTCCGTTATGTCCAGGGACATTTGCACCCCCTTGCGGGGGTGGGGCGCGAGGGGGACGGGCATGTCCGCGCGGGGGAGTGGAACGACGGGTGACGGCGGGGTGGGGCACGCGCTCCGGCGCTACACGGAGCGCTTCGAGCCGGTGGTCGTCCGGGTCCTGCTGCTCGGGATCTTCGTCACCGGCCTGACCGCGCAGTTCGTCAAGCCGGTCGGGGACGCCCTGGAGGGCAAGGCGTATCTGGGCGGCGCTCTCCTCAGCCTGGTCGGCTACGTGCTCTACGACGCGGTGAAGGACCTGTCCAGCACACTGCGGCTGCCGACCCGGGGGCAGGTGAAGTCGCGGGAGCTCGGCCTCTTCGTGAGTGAGGCGTTCCGGGCGCGGACGGTGGACATAAGGTTTCTCGGCTACACGGGGGAAACGCTCTACAACGAGCTGTACCACCGCCTGGAGAGCCTCCTCGACGACCCCGGCCCCACCCGCCATGTCACCATCCGCGTCCTCATCCCCGACTTCGGTCAGGCCATGACGGTCCCGTCGAGGGTGGGCGACACCGGGCTCCCCGTCGACGACCCCGAGTTCCGCAGGCGCCTGGAGCGCAAGTGCCAGGAGTACGACGAGACGCTGTCGACGCTGGCGGAACGGCTGACCGCCGCCGGCCGGATCAACGCCCGCTGCGAGTACCGCCTCTATCCCGGCATCCCCCGGGACAAGATCTGCGTCTTCAACCGTGAGCTGGTGCTGCACGGCCTCTACGACGTCATGGCGCGCACCGTGCTGCGCGGCGCGGCCCCCGAGTACTACGACCCCAAGGGCTACCGCACGGACCTCAACGTCTGGTCCCTGGAGGGCTCCGAGGACTCCAAGACCCTGATCGCCACCTGGAACCGGCACCTCGACAACCTCTGGACCCTGGCCGCACCCCCACCGTGGCGCGACCCCGCGCCCGCACCCGGTCCTGCCCCCGCACCCGCACCCGGTCCTTCCCCCGCGCCCGCACCCGCCCCCGCACCGGCCTCCTGAACCCGCCGTAGGCTCACCGTATGAGCGAGACCGGGCTGCGTGAGCGCAAGAAGCAGCGGATGTACCAGGCCGTGTCGGACATCGCCGTCCGGCTTTTCCTGGAGCGGGGCTTCGACGCGGTGTCCGTCGCGGAGGTCGCGGCGGCCGCGGAGATCTCCAAGCCCACCCTCTTCCGGTACTTCCCGGCCAAGGAGGACCTCGTCCTCCACCGGATCGCCGACCACGAGGGGGAGGCCGCGCGGGTGGTCGCCGCCGCGCGGGCCGAGGGAACCGCCCCCCTGGCCGCCCTGCGCCGGCACTTCCTGGACGGACTCGCCGCGGCCGACCCGATCACCGGTGTCAACGACCACCCGCAGGTCCGGGCCTTCCACACCCTCCTCTACGGCACCCCGTCCCTGGTCGCCCGGCTCCACGCCCACCTGGAACGCTCCGAGGCCGCCCTCGCCGAAGCCCTCGGCGGCGGCCTCGGCGCCCGGCTGGCGGCCGGCCAGATCATCGCCGTACGGCGGATCCTCGCCGAGGAGAACTGGCGGCGGATCTCCGCGGGGGAGCGGGTGGAGGACGTACGGCGGGAGGCGGTCGACGCGGCCGGGCGGGCGTTCGCGGCCCTGGAGGCGGGGCTTCCGCACCTGGCCGCCGGCGGAGGGAGCGGCCCGGGACCCGGGCATCCGGGAACGATCGTGACTGAGTAAAAAAAGTAACCCGGTAACGTTTTTTCGCTATCCTCGGCCCATGACGTCTGCCGACCCCGCCGCGAAGGACCTGGAAGCCCCGGAAGCCCCGCAAGCCCCGCAAGCCCCGGAAGACCTCGCCACCGCCCTCGACCGCGAACGCGCCCACCACGACGCCTGCCGTGCCGCCCTCGCCGCCATGGTCGAGGACGCCGGCCTCCAGGTCGTCACCGGCGAGGACGTCTCCGCGTCCGGCGCCGACGCCGAGGTCCTCGGCTTCGGACTGCGCAGCCGCGCCAAGGCCCTGCGCGAACTCCCCGAAGGCCCGCTGTTCTTCGGCCGCCTGGACTTCGTACGGGGGACCGGGCAGCACATCGGCCGGCTCCGCGTCAGCGAGCACCCCGCCGCCCCGCCCCTCGTCGTCGACTGGCGCGCCCCCGTCTCCCGCGCCTTCTACCAGGCCGGCGCTCGTGACCCCCAGGGCGTCGCCGTGCGCCGGCGGTTCGGCTGGGCGCCCGGCAGCCGCGGCGACTCCGCCGATCTGACCGGCCTGGAGGACGAGTACCTGGCGGACGGCGACGCCTCCGAGGCCACGGCCCCCGGCGCCCTCCTCACCCGCGAGCTCGAACGGCCCCGCGTCGGCCCCATGCGCGACATCGCCGCCACCATCCAGCCCGAGCAGGACGACCTCGTACGCGGCGAACTCGCCGGCTCGGTCTGTGTGCAGGGCGCCCCCGGCACCGGCAAGACCGCCGTCGGCCTGCACCGGGCCGCCTACCTCCTCTACACCCACCCGCAGCGCATCAGGCGCGGCGGTCTGCTGATCCTCGGCCCCAACCGCACCTTCCTCTCCTACATCGCCGAGGTCCTGCCCTCTCTCGGCGAGACCGGCGTACGCCAGTCCACCCTCCAGGACGAGATCGCCCGCCACCCGGTCACCGGGACCGACACCGACCGGGCCGCCGCGCTCAAGCACGACGCGCGGATGGCCGAGGTGCTGCGCCGGGCGGTGTACGGGCGGGTGACGGCCGGCCACGCCGAGGACCTGGCCGTACCCGACGGGTCGTACCGCTGGCGGATCGCGGGCCGCGAACTGACGGAGACCGTCACCGGGGTCCTCGCCGAGGAACCGCCGTACGAGGTCGGCCGGGAACGCGTCCGCAGCCGGATCGTGCGCCGGATCCAGACGCAGGCGGAACGGCGCGCCGGCCCGCGCCCGGGCTCCTGGCTGCGCCGGATCGAGCGGGCGCGGGCGGTGAGCGCGTGCGTGGACGCGATGTGGCCCAAGGTACGGCCGGAGGAACTGCTGGCCCGGCTGCTGAGCGACCCGGAGGCGCTGGGCGCGGCGGCCGACGGTCTGCTGGAACCCTCGGAGCAACGGTGCCTGCTCTGGTCCCGCCCGCCCCGCTCGCCCAGGTCCGCGCGCTGGTCGGCGGCCGACCTCGTCCTCCTCGACGAGATCGCCGGGCTCGTCGGACATCCCGAGGGCTACGGCCATGTCGTCGTCGACGAGGCCCAGGACCTCTCCCCGATGGAGTGCCGGGCCGTCGCCCGCCGCGTTCCCTTCGGCTCGCTCACCGTCCTCGGCGACCTCGCCCAGGGCACCACCCCGTGGGCGGCGCGCTCCTGGCGGGTGCAGATGACCCACCTGGGCAAGCCCGACGCCGAGATCGTCCCGCTGACCACCGGCTTCCGTGTCCCCGGCGCGGTGCTCGCCCTCGCCAACCGCCTCCTCGCCCGCCTCGACGCGGACGTGCCCCCGGCCCGCTCCCTGCGCCGCGACGGCGAGCTGCGCGTCCGCCGCGCGGACGGTGACCTGGCACCGGCGGTCGTCGCCGCCGTACGCGACGCGCTCACCCACGAGGGTTCGGTGGGCGTGGTCACCCCGGACGCCGAGACCTCCCGCGTCCGCGAGGCCCTCACCGCGGCCGGCGTCGACCCGACGGCCGGCCGGGTCACGGTCATCGCCGCCACCCTCGTCAAGGGCCTCGAGTACGACCACGTCGTCGCCGTGGAGCCGGCCGCGATCGCCGAGGCCGAACCACGCGGCCTGAACCGGCTGTACGTGGTGCTGACCCGCGCGGTGTCCCGACTGGAGGTGGTGCACGCCCGGGAGCTGCCGTGGGAGCGCGAGTGAGCGACGGGCCGGCCGCCCGCGGGCCGGACGGGCCCACTACGGTCCCGCCATGACGACCGACAGCGCCGGCTTCGCCGCGATCCCCACGACCACCCTCGCCGATCTGCTGGGCCGCGCCCACGTCATGGACATCGGTGTACGTCCCCTCTGGGGCCCGGTGCCACGCGTCGCCGGGCCCGCCTTCACCGTCAGCTGCCCGCCCGGCGACAACCTGATGCTGCACGCCGCGATCCATCGCGCGGGTCCCGGCTCGGTCGTCGTGGTCGAGTCGGGCGACCTCGACCACGCGCTGGCCGGTGGCAACGTCTGCGCCGTGGCGCAGCGGCGGGGGGTCGCGGCCTTCGTCCTGGACGGCCTGATCCGGGACCTCGCCGAGGTGCGCGAGGCCGGCTTCCCCGTCCACGCCCGGGGCGTCATCCCGGTACCGGGCGCGAAGGCGGCCGTCCGGTCGCTCGGGTTGCGGGTGCGGTGCGGGGGCGTCGACGTCGATCCCGGCGATGTGGTCGTCGCCGACGAGGAGGGCGTGGTGGTCGTACCGGCCGCCCGCCGCACGGAGATCCTGGAAGCGGCCCGCGCCACGCCGGCCGCGGAGGCCGCCGAGTCCCTCGACACCTGGGAGCGGGCCCACCGCGCCCGCATCGACCGGATCCTCGCGGACCACGGCCACCAGGACTGAAGGGTTTACCGATGCTGCTCTTCCTCGACGTCGACGGCACCTTGATCCCGTTCGGGGGCCCGGCCCCCTGTCCGGAGTTCCGGGTGCCCGGCGTGCCGTCCCCCGCCCACCCCCTGCTGCCCCGGCTCGACCCGGCGTTCGGCCCCCGTCTGCTCGCGCTGGGGTGCGAGCCGGTGTGGGCGACGACCTGGCTGGACGACGCGAACGACGTCGTCGCCCCCTGGCTCGGCCTGCCCCCGCTGCCGGTGGTGGAGTGGCCGGACGAGGAGACGCCGGGCGGCGGCCCGCACGGGAAGACGCCGGCGCTGGTCGCCTGGGCCGCGGGGCGCCCCTTCGTCTGGCTGGACGACGAGATCACCGCCGCCGACCGCGCCTGGGTGGCCGCCCGGCACCCCGCGCCGGCCCTCCTGCACCGCGTCGACCACCGGTACGGGCTCACCGACCGGGACTTCGCGGTGGTGGAGGAGTGGATCGGCGGGGAGGGCCGCCGCGGCTAGGGCCGCCGCGCCCGGTGGTGCGCGAGGGGGGCTCACCCCTTGACGGCCTCCGCGATCCGAAGGGCGGCCTGGGCGGGGGTGAGGTGGGTGGTGTCGACGACCTCGGCCTCGTCGTGCAGCCAGGTGCGGGCCGCCTCGGCGTAGGGTTCCAGGTACTGGAGGCGGAAGGGGGAGGGGCCGAGAACCGTGTCCCCCTCGATGCGCGCGCGGAGGGTGTCCTGGTCGGCGTGGAGGACGAAGTGCCGTACGGGGATGGCGTGGTGGGCGAGGCCCGCGCTGATCTCGCGCCAGTACTGCTCGACCAGGACGGTCATGGGCATCACCAGGGTGCCGCCGGTGTAGTCGAGTACACGGCGGGCGGTCTCCACCACGAGCTGCCTCCAGGGCGGCCAGTGCTGGAAGTTGTCGGTCCCGGGCAGCCCCGGCCTGATGTCCATGAGCGTCTCGCCGACCTTCTCGGCGTCGAACACCCGTGAGTCCGGGATCAGCTGCTGCACGAGCGGACCGGTCGTCGTCTTGCCCGCGCCGTGGGTGCCGTTGAGCCATACGATCACGGGATCCCACGCTAGCGGTGTGCGGGCGGCGGGAACGGGTACGGCGGGAATCAGGCTGACGCGGGGCGCGGCGGGTCACGGAGGGGCGCGGCGGGTCACGGAGGGTCAGTCCCGGTGACACGGAACACTATTGCAAGCAGGTGCTTGCAATAGTTAGCGCCGAGGGTGCACAGTGGAGGCATGGCATCGCTCAACGTCGGCAATCTCGGTGACTACCTGCGAGAGCAGCGGCGCAACGCCCAGCTCTCGTTGCGGCAGCTCGCCGACGCCGCCGGGGTGTCCAATCCGTACCTGAGCCAGATCGAGCGCGGCCTGCGCAAGCCGAGCGCGGAGGTGCTCCAGCAGGTCGCCAAGGCCCTGCGCATCTCCGCCGAGACGCTGTACGTGCGGGCCGGGATCCTCGACGCGGAGCGGGACCGGGACGAGGTCGAGACCCGCGCGGTCATCCTCGCCGATCCCACCCTGACCGAGGCGCAGAAGCAGGCGCTGCTGCAGATCTACGAGTCCTTCCGCAAGGAGAACGGATTCAGCGAAGGTTCGCCGGAGACCCCGGAGCACGAGAGCGGCGCCGATCCGCAGCAGACGGCCAGTTGACCGGACCAGGGGACCGGCCGCCCGACTGCGGACCCGTACGACCCTCAGCCGAAGACGACGAACACGACGAACGCGAATCCGGGAGGACCTACACCATGGCCATCACCGACGACCTGCGCAAGACCCTCAGCGACCCGACCCCGCTCTACTTCGCCGCGGGTACCGCCGACCTCGCGCTCCAGCAGGCGAAGAAGGTGCCGGCCCTGGTGGAGCAGCTGCGCGCCGAGGCCCCGGCCCGTATCGAGGCCGTGCGCAACACCGACCCCAAGGCCGTGCAGGAGAAGGCCGCCGCCCGTGCCAAGGAGGCCGGTGCCAAGGCCAAGGAGGCGCAGGAGACCTTCCAGACCAAGGTCAACGACTTCATCGCCACCCTCGACGGCGACATCAAGAAGCTCGGCAGCACGCTCGACGCCGACCTGAAGAAGCTCGGCGAGTCCGCGCAGGACCTCGCGCTGCGCGGTGTCGGCGTCGCCGCCGAGTACGCCGTCAAGGCCCGTGAGACCTACGAGAAGGTCGCCGAGCACGGCGAGCAGGCCGTGAAGACCTGGCGTGGCGAGGCCGCCGAGGAGATCGAGGAGCTGGCGATCGTGGTCGAGGGCAAGGAAGAGCCCAAGACCGCTCCGGCCGAGGTCAGGACCGAGCCGAAGCCCGCTCCGGCCGCCGCGCCGAAGCCCGCCCCGGCCGCCGCGCCGAAGCCCGCCCCGGCCGCCGCGCCGAAGCCCGCCCCGGCCGCCGAGGCAAAGATCGCGCCCGTGCCGGCGCCCGCCAAGAAGACGGTGCCGCAGGCCAAGAAGGCCCCGGCCGCCCGCAAGGCCACCCCGAAGAAGACGACGCCGCCGGCCAAGTGAGACCCGCCGGCGACCCGGCCGCGGCGGCCGCCGCGGACCCCGACGGATACACGGACACGCATAACGGCATACGGTCACGGGCCGGGCACTCATACGGTGCCCGGCCCGTTGTACGGGTGACGAGAGCGTGGTTGCGGGTACGGTGACCGCGTAAGGACGAACCGGTCGTGCCGAGTCGGGTGGTGGACGTAGTGCTGATGCAGGGGTTCGCAGGGTTCATGTCGCTGCTGAGCCTGGCCCTGATCGTGTTCAGCGGCTTCGCTCTGATCGACGCGGCCGTCCGCCGCGAGGACGGTTACCGCGCGGCCGACAAGCAGACCAAGCCCTTCTGGATGATCATCCTGGGGCTCGCCTTCGTGGTGAACCTGATCTTCCCGATCCTGTCGTTCCTGCCGATCATCGGCCTGATCGCGACCATCGTCTACATGGTCGACGTCCGTCCCGCCCTGCGCTCCCTGCCGGGCGGCGGCCGGACCCGCAGGGGCGGCTCCAGCAGCGACGGCCCCTACGGCCCCTACAACGGCGGCCGGTAGCACCCAGGCCCTGAGGGGCAGGGGGTGCGGCCCCCTGCCCAGGAGCGGCAGGGCCACGGCCCTCCGCCCAGGAGCACGGGCAACCGCGCGACCAGCGACGACGAGTCGCACCCCGCACCCGACGCGACGCCCAACGGCGCCCGCGCGCGGCCTCCTGCGGTTCGGTGCCGGCGGGAGGGCAGCGAGGCGACCCGGGTCCCCGACCGCCACCGGAGACTCACGCGCGGTCCCCACGACGGCACCCCCGGGCGGAGCGCTACGGCACCCGGTCCAGCAGCACCACGGCCACGTCGTCCGTCAGCTCGCCCCCGTTGAGCTCCCGCACCTCGCTCACCGCGGCACGCAGCAGTTCCTCCCCGCTCAGCCCCTCGGCCAGCTGCCGGCGGATCATCTCCACCATGCCGTCCTGCCCGAGCCGCTCCCGGCCCTCGCCGATCCGCCCCTCGATCAGACCGTCGGTGTAGAGCATCAGGCTCCACTCCGCGCCCAGCTCGACCTGCATCCGCGGCCAGCGGGCGCCGGGCAGCAGCCCCAGCGCGGGACCGTTGTTCTCCTGCGGCAGCAGCCGCGCCGGCCGGTCCGGGCGGGCGATCAGCGGCGCGGGGTGGCCGGCCAGGCACAGGCCCGCCCGCCGTCCGTCGGGCGCGATGTCCACCGTGCACAGGGTCGCGAAGATCTCGTCGTCGTCGCGCTCGTGCTCCAGCACCTGCTGGAGGGTGTTCAGCAGCTCGTCCCCGCACAGCCCGGCCAGGGTCAGCGCCCGCCAGGCGATGCGCAGCTCCACGCCGAGCGCCGCCTCGTCCGGGCCGTGCCCGCAGACGTCGCCGATCATGGCGTGCACAGTGCCGTCCGGGGTGCGGACGGTGTCGTAGAAGTCGCCGCCGAGCAGCGCGCGGGAGCGGCCGGGGCGGTAGCGGGCGGCGAACCGCAGCGGGGAGCCCTCCAGGAGGGGCGTGGGCAGCAGGCCGCGCTCCAGGCGGGCGTTCTCCTGCGCGCGCAGCTTGCCCTCGGCGAGCCGCCGCTCGGCCGTGTCGGAACGTTTCCTCTCCACGGCGTAGCGGATCGCACGGCTCAGCAGCCGGCCGTCCAGCTCGTCCCGGAAGAGGTAGTCCTGGGCGCCGACGCGCACGGCCTCGGCGCCGCGCTCGGCGTCGCCGGACGCGGTGAGCGCGAGCACGGCGTGCCGGGGCGCGAGCCGCAGGACGTGCCGCAGGACGGCGAGTTCGTCCTCGGGCTCGCCGGCCCTGCCCGGCGCGGGCAGCGCCAGGTCGAGCAGGATGCAGTGCACGTCGTCGGTGAGCAGCCGCCCGGCCTCGGTGAGGTTGCGCGCGGTGCGGACCCGGATCGGCTTGCCGTCCGAGTCGAGCAGGTCGGGGACGATCGGCGCGGCCGTGGGGTCGTCCTCGATCAGCAGCAGGGTGAGCGTGGTGTGGGCGGTGTCGCTGTCGGCCGTCGCCGCGTTGCGAACGGGCTCGTCCTTGCGGGCGGCTTCCCGCCGGGGCGGGGCTACGTCGTTGGAGGGGCCGCCTGCAGCGGGTACGGCCTGCGCCTGACCGGTCTCCACGGCCGGGATCGCTCTCTGCCGCGGTACGGGTGCGGGCATTGTGTCGGGTTCCTTCCCTCCCCCCGAGGGCATGGCGGGGACGAGGGACCTCGACCCACCGACGGGGACCATAGCGGCAGAAGGCGCCGCAGCGGAATGGTGTACGGCACGTCGCTTGATCTCAGGCCAGTGTCATATGCCGCGTTCCCTATCGCAGTTGGGCAGGTCGGTACAGGGGTGGGGATGACGAACGTCACGTCCACAAGGGATTTGGCGGACCGGTGCACGTGCCGTGGGTCACGTGGTGGCGGTCACGCGACCCTTGATGTCACGTCCTCGTCTGCGAGTCACGCCCTTTCGACCGATTCGCCCGCTCGTCGTCCGGCAGGCCGCCGGGCGCCGTCCCGCCTCAGGCGTCCGGTCGCACCACCGCGAGGATCGGCATCGTCCCCGCCCCGGCGAGGGTGACCGTACGGCCCGGGCGCGGGGCGTGGATGATCGCGCCGTCGCCCACGTAGAGCGCGACATGGCTGGCGTCGTCGAAGTAGATGATCAGGTCGCCGGGACGCATGTCCTTGATGTCGACGTGCTCGAGCTGCTTCCACTGTTCCTGCGAGGTGCGCGGTATCGACCGGCCGGCGCTCTTCCAGGCCTCGGAGGTCAGCCCGGAGCAGTCGAACGAGTCCGGACCCTCGGCGCCCCACACGTACGGCTTGCCGATCTGGGCGGTGGCGTACTCGATGGCCTTCTTGCCCTGCGCGGTCGCCTTGCCGTCGATCTCGTCGAGGATGCCGGTGTCCAGCCAGGCGGTCTGGGCCTGCTGGTCGGCCTGTTCCTGGAGTTGGGCGAGGCGCTCCTTCTCCTTCTTCTCCAGCTGGGACTCGAGCTTCTCGGCCGCCGCGATCTGCTTCTCGATCTTCTTCTGGGCCGCCGCCTTGGCCTTGCGGTTGGCCTCCAGCTTCTTCCACTGCGCGGAGGCGTCCTTGGAGTACTGCTCCAAGTCCTCCTGGGTGCGGGTCACTTCGGCGATCAGGCCCTTGGTCGCGCGCTGGCCCTGGAGCACCCGGCCGGCGCCGTCGAGGAACTCGGTGGGGTCCTCGCTCAGCATCAGCTGGGCCTCGTCCGGCAGCCCGCCCGTGCGGTACTGGGAGCGGGCGGCGGCCCCGGCGCGGTCCTTCAACTCGGCCAGTCTCTCCTGGCCTTCGACGATCTTCTTGGCGAGGGCGACGATCTCGGCCGACTGCTCCTTCGCCGCCTCCTCGGCCGCGTTGTACGCGTCGGTGGCGACCGCCGCGTCGTGGTAGAGCGTCTCCAGCTTCGCGCGGACCTCCTCCAGGTCCTTGCTGGGCGGGAGCGTCAGGTCCGGGTCGGTCGTCGCCGTCGGGGACGGGGAGGGGTCTGGGCTCGCGAACGCCGCGCCGGGTGCCCCCAGCACGGTCACCGCGCAGACGACCGCCACCGCCGCCACGAACAGGCCGCGCTTGCCCGGTCCCATACCTCTTCCCCCAAACTGATGTCCCGTCAGTAACATACGGTGCCCGGGGGATCGTGCCACGTCACGGCCGAAAACGACAGAGCCCGACACGGAACCGACAGATACCGGCGGCCGGAGCCCCTCGATCGACCGATGGAGCCCTTCCCCCTTCTCCCTCCCCGGCACTCCCCTGGTGTGATGATCTCGCCGTCAATGTGACGAACGACTCACGGAGATCGTTCCCCGGTGACACGAACGGGTGCGGCGGAAGGGTGAAGGGTCACCGAAGCGGCGCCAACGCCCCCCACCGCACCGTCACTTCCCCCTGCCGCCAGCGCACGGGCCCGTCCGTCACCGGCCAGTCGGCCGCGAGGTCCCGCACCGTGCGGATCCAGCGCTGGCGGGCGCCGTACGACGCGTAGGGCGCGGCGGCCGCCCAGGCGCGGTCGAAGTCGCGCAGGAACCTGTGCACCGGTTCCCCGGGGACGTTGCGGTGGATCAGCGCCTTGGGCAGCCGCTCCGCGAGGTCCGACGGCCGGTCCAGGGAGCCCAGCCGGGTCGCGAAGGTGACCGTGCGCGGCCCCTCGGGTCCGAGCGCCACCCACACGTGCCGGCGCCCGATCTCGTCACAGGTCCCCTCGACGAGCAGCCCGCCCGCCGAGGTCCCCGTCGCCGGGGCGAGCCGCGCGCACAGCCGCTCCCAGACGTCGGCGACCTGGTCCTCGTCGTACTGCCGCAGCACGTTGGCGGCGCGCACCAGGTGCGGGCGCCGGGGGAGGGGGATCTCGAACCCGCCGTGCCGGAAGCTGAGCCCGTCGCGTTCGTAGGGCTTGGCCGCCGCGACCCGCGCGGGCTCGATCTCGACGCCCACGACACGCGTGCGTGGCGCGACGGAACGCAGTCTGGACAGCAGTTCGACGGCGGTCCAGGGCGCCGCCCCGTATCCGAGGTCGACGGCCACCGGATCGGCGGCCCGCCGCAGCTCGGCGCCGTGCACCGCGGCGATCCAGCGGTCCATGCGGCGCAGCCGGTTGGGGTTGGTGGTCCCGCGCGTGACCGTGCCCACAGGGCGGGATGCTGCGCGGGCTGACATGGATACGAGGGTATGCGGAGCCCGGGGGTGGCACCCGGGGCGGGCGGGCGCCCGGGGCGGGCGGGGCCTCGCCGGGGCCTGCCGCCGCCGGACCCTGCACGACCAGGACCGGCGCCCGCGAGCCCGGGACGCATCCGGGCCTCGAACGGTTGAGCGACCCCGGTAACGCTCCGGCAAAAATCACCTCACGCCCGGTCCCGCCCGGAATGGGAATGCCCTGCTCCGGCGTTGCAGCCCCGTGGAGGGCGTCCCGCCCCCTCCGTCCGGCATGCCCGCAGCAAGGAGGAACGCCACGTGAGCCACTACGCCAGCAGGCTCGGGCGTCGCTCTCCGGCGGTATCACCGCGGCTCAGGCTCCACCGCCGCCCCCGCCGTGTCGCGATGCTCTCCGTGCACACCTCGCCGCTCCACCAGCCAGGCACCGGCGACGCCGGCGGCATGAACGTATACATCGTCGAGCTCGCGCAGCGCCTCGCCGCGATCAACATCGAGGTCGAGATCTTCACGCGCGCGACGACCGCCGCCCTGCCCCCGAAGGTGGAGATGGCCCCGGGCGTCCTGGTCCGCCACGTCGACGCCGGTCCCTACGAGGGCCTCGCCAAGGAAGACCTCCCCGCCCAGCTGTGCGCCTTCACCCACGGCGTGATGCAGGCCTGGGCGGGCCACCGCCCCGGCTACTACGACCTCGTCCACTCGCACTACTGGCTCTCCGGCCACGTCGGCTGGCTCGCCGCCCAGCGCTGGGGCGCCCCCCTGGTGCACGCCATGCACACCATGGCCAAGGTCAAGAACGCCAACCTCGCCGACGGCGACACCCCCGAGCCCGCCGCCCGCGTCATCGGCGAGACCCAGATCGTCGAGGCCGCCGACCGCCTCATCGCCAACACGGCGGAGGAGGCCGACGAACTCGTACGGCACTACAGCGCCGACCCCGGCAAGGTCGCCGTGGTCCACCCGGGCGTCAACCTGGAGCGCTTCTCGCCCGCCGACGGCCGCGCCGCCGCCCGCGCCCGCCTGGACCTCCCCCAGGACGCCCTGGTCCCCCTCTTCGCGGGCCGCATCCAGCCCCTCAAGGCCCCCGACGTGCTGCTCCGCGCGGTCGCCGTGCTCCTGGACGAGCGTCCCGAGCTGCGGTCGCGGATCGTCGTGCCGGTCGTCGGCGGCCCCAGCGGCAGCGGCCTCGCCAAGCCGGAGGGCCTGCAGAAGCTCGCCGCCCGGCTCGGTATCGCCGACGTCGTACGGTTCCGCCCCCCGGTCGGCCAGGACCAGCTCGCGGACTGGTTCCGGGCCGCGTCGCTCCTCGTCGTCCCCTCCTACAGCGAGTCCTTCGGCCTGGTCGCGATAGAGGCCCAGGCGGCGGGTACCCCGGTGCTCGCGGCGGCGGTCGGCGGCCTTCCGGTGGCCGTCCGGGACGGCGAGACCGGCTTCCTGGTCCAGGGCCACGATCCGGCGGCGTACGCGCGCGTGCTCGCGCGGTTCGCCGACGCCCCGGAACTGCCCGCCCGCATGGGCGCGGCCGCCGCCGCCCACGCCCAGTCCTTCGGCTGGGACACCGCGGCCGCCGCCACCGCCGACGTCTACACGGCCGCGGTCCAGGCCCACCGCCGTCGCGTACGCTCCCAGCATGGGTGACGCGGAGAAGAGGGCGGCAGAGGTCCTGGAGGGCTTCCTGAAGGAGGCCGAGCTGGAGTGGGAGAGCCCCCGGCCCGGTACGTACGTGGTCCAGCTCCCCGGCACCCGCAAGCTGAAGACGACGGTGTCCCTGATCGTCGGCCGCCACTCCCTCTCGCTGAACGCGTTCGTCATCCGCCACCCCGACGAGAACGAGTCCGGAGTCCACCGCTGGCTCCTGGAGCGCAACCTCAAGCTGTACGGCGTGAGTTACGCCGTCGACCAGCTCGGCGACGTCTACGTCACGGCCCGCCTCCCCCTCGCCGCCGTCACCCCCGAGGAGACCGACCGCCTGCTGGGCCAGGTCCTGGAGGCGGCGGACGGCGCCTTCAACACCCTCCTCGAGCTGGGGTTCGCCTCGGCGATCCGCAAGGAGTACGCGTGGCGGGTCTCCCGGGGCGAGCCGACGCGCAACCTGGAGGCCTTCGCACACCTCACGCAGCGTCCCGCCGACTGACCCCGCGCCGCGGGAGCAGGGCACGCTCCGGCTCAGCGGACGGCGGACGTGCGGCGATACCGCCCCGGCGTCACACCCACCAACTTGCGGAAGTGGCGCGTGAGATGGGCCTGGTCGTAGAAGCCGGCCGCCGCCGCGACCTCGCCCGGCGGCAGCCCGTCGAGCAGCAGCCGCCGCGCGCGGTCGACGCGGCGGGCCGTGAGGTACTGGTGCGGGGCGATGCCGTACGCGCGGCTGAACGCCCGTACGAGATGCGCGGGATGGGCCTGGACGACCCGCGAGGCCTCCTGCAGACCGATGCCCTGGACGACGTACGCGTCGAGGAGTTCCCGCAGCCGGCGGGCGAGAACCGGGTCGGGGCGCGGGGCCCGTACGGCGGCCTGCGCGGGACGCCGCAGGTGGTCCCGCAGCCGCTCCCCGATCAGCGTCAGCCGGCTGTCCGCCTCCAGCTCGTCGCCGGGCCGGGCGAGCGCGGAGTGCAACTGGCCCACCCGCCGCCGCAGGACGGGATCGCGCAGGTCGGGCGCGTCGACGGCGGGCCCGATGAGCTCCTCGCCGAGCACGCCGGCGTCGAGGTACAGCACCCGCTTGCGGAAGCCGCGCGGATCGGCGGGCGAGCCGTTGTGCGGCACGTGCGGCGGGAGCAGCGAGACCGTGTCGTGCGGGGTGCCGTGCTCGTGCCGGTCGAGGTCGTACCGTACGGCGCCGTCGTCCACGATGAGCAGGGTCCACGCGTCATGGACGTGCATGGGGTACGCGTACTCGGTGAAGTGGGCGTGGAAGACCTCGACGACGCCCCGTACGGCCGGGCGCCAGGCGGAGACTTCCTGCCGGGTGGCCATGCAAAGAACGTACAAGACCGGGTGGTGGGCCGGACGGCAGTCTCACTGCATGAGCACGAACACCACCGCATCCGTCGAACCCGTCCGCTTCGACACGAAGATCGCCGTCCTGCTGCGCGAGGACCTGGAGCCCTGGCAGCGGCTGAACGTCACCGCGTTCCTGGTCAGCGGCCTGGGCACGGTGGTCCCCGAGGTGATCGGGGAGCCGTACGAGGACGCCGACGGCGTGGGCTACCTGCCGATGTTCCGGCAGCCGGTGCTGGTCTTCGAGGGCACGAAGGAGACGCTCGCCGCCGCCCACGCGCGCGTGCTGTCCCGGGCCCTCCCGCGCGCGGTGTTCACCGGCGACCTCTTCGCCACCGGCAACGACCGCGACAACCGGGCGGCGGTGCGGGCCGTACCGACGGCGGAGCTGGACCTTGTAGGCCTCGCCGTCTACGGGCCGCGGAACGCGGTGGACAAGGTGGTGAAGGGGGCGCGGATGCATCCGTGAGGTCCCGGGGACGAGCCCCCGCGCAGGGGCTCAGGCGGTGCCGACCTCGGCCGCCGCCCCGGACATACGGCCGTCGGTATCCACGCTGCCGTCGGCAGCCAGGCTGCCGTCGGCGACGGGCTCCTCGGCCGGCAGACGCCGCATCAGCACGCCGTACCCGGCCCCCGCGACCGTCCCCACGACCGCGCACATCCCCCACAGCCACTCCGCCCCGAACCGGTCGATGACGAACCCGGACATCACCGGGGCGACCAGGGAGGCCACCGCCCAGGACAGGGTGTACATGCCCTGGTAGCGGCCGCGCCCGTGGGCGGGGGAGAGGCGGACGACCAGACCGGTCTGGGTCGGCGCGCTGACGATCTCGGCGAGCGTCCACACGCAGACGGTGAGCGCGAAGACGCCGACCGAGCCGGCGAAGGCGGTGAGCCCGAAGCCGTACCCGGCGAGGACGGAGGAGATCACCAGCAGCCGTCGCGGGTCCCGGTGCTCGATGAACCGGGTGACGGGGATCTGCAGCGCGACGATCAGGACGCCGTTGACGGCGATCGCCATGCCGTACCCGGCCGGGGTGAACCCGGCCGCCCCCATGGCCACCGGCAGTCCGACCGACCCCTGCTGGAAGACGAGCGCGACGAGGAAGGACAGCCCGACGACACTCATGAACCGGGTGTCCCGCAGGACGGTCCCCAGCCCCACGGAGTCCTCCGCCACGGCCTTGGCCCCCCGCTCGGGCCGCGACTCGGGCAGCTTGAGGAAGACGACGACGGCGCACACGAGGGTCATCCCGGCCTCGATCAGGAACCCGGCGCGGTAGCTGAACTCGGCGATGAACCCGGCGGCCATGGAGGAGACGGCGAAACCCAGGTTGATGGCCCAGTAGTTGAGCGAGAAGGCCCGTACCCGGTCCTCGGGCCGCACGATGTCGGCCATCATCGCCTGCACGGCGGGCCGGGAGGCGTTGGAGGCCGCGCCGACCAGGAAGGCGACACCGGCGATGGCGAGGGGATCGCTGACGAACCCGAGGGCGGCGACCGACACGGCCGTCGCGGTCTGGGCGAGGAGCAGGGTGGGCCGCCGCCCGATCCGGTCCGCCATCACTCCGCCGCCCAGCGAGGAGACGACCCCGCCCAGCCCGTGCAGGGAGGCGACGAGCCCGGCGTAGGAGGCGGAGTACCCGCGGTCGAGCGTCAGGTACAGGGCCATGAAGGTGGCTACGAAGCCGCCGAGCCGGTTGACGAGCGTGCTCGTCCACAGCCACCAGAACTCACGGGGCAGTCCGGAGAGGGTTTCGCGCGCGGCACGTCTGAGTGAGGCGACGGACATGACGGAGTCCCCCGTAGGTAAGTGGCGTAGGCGGTGCTCAGAACTTACGCACGGGGTGATCGGGGAGGCCACTCAATTAACAGATCCCGTCAACCGTCCGCGGTACGAGCAGGGGCGCAAGGGATCAGGACGGTGGATTACGCTCATAGCCATGGCCGACGCACCGTACAAGCTGATCCTCCTCCGCCACGGCGAGAGCGAGTGGAACGCGAAGAACCTGTTCACCGGCTGGGTGGACGTCAACCTGAACGAGAAGGGCGAGAAGGAGGCAGTCCGCGGTGGCGAGCTCCTGAAGGACGCCGATCTCCTCCCCGACGTGGTCCACACCTCCCTCCAGAAGCGAGCGATCCGCACCGCGCAGCTCGCCCTCGAGGCCGCCGACCGCCACTGGATCCCCGTCCACCGCAGCTGGCGCCTGAACGAGCGCCACTACGGCGCCCTCCAGGGCAAGGACAAGGCCCAGACCCTGGCCGAGTTCGGCGAGGAGCAGTTCATGCTCTGGCGCCGCTCCTACGACACCCCGCCGCCGCCGCTCGAGGACGGCACGGAGTTCTCCCAGTCGGACGACCCGCGCTACGCCACGATCCCGCCGGAGCTCCGCCCCCGCACGGAGTGCCTCAAGGACGTCGTCATCCGGATGCTCCCCTACTGGTACGACGGCATCGTCCCCGACCTCCTGGCCGGCCGCACGGTCCTGGTCGCCGCCCACGGCAACAGCCTGCGCGCCCTCGTCAAGCACCTCGACGGCATCTCCGACGCCGACATCGCGGGCCTGAACATCCCGACAGGCATCCCCCTCTCCTACGAACTGGACGCCGACTTCAAGCCGCTCACCCCGGGCGGCACCTACCTCGACCCCGACGCAGCGGCCGCCGCCATCGAGGCGGTCAAGAACCAGGGCAAGAAGAAGTAGATTTTGTGATCATGCCCCCGACCTGCGGTTTCTTTGCAGGGCGGGGGCTTTCTGGTGGGGCTGGGCCGTCTCTGGGTGGTCAGTTGCTTGGTCGGGCCGTCAGACGTTGCGAGCACGCCGCCACTCGTAGGCGCCGGGTGATGTCTCGACGACCTCGCGGGGGTAGGCCTCGCGGGCCTGGGCGAGCAGGTCGCGCTGCTCGGTGACCCACTTCGGTGGTGGCATGAACAGCGGGACGGTGACAGTGACTCCTGACGACGGCCCGTCGTGCACGGACACCCAGAGCCCGCCGCTCTCGTCAGGCTTGAACTTCAACGAAGGAGTTCGCCCGGATATGAGCCACGTGGCGAAGCGGCCGGACTCCAGGGTTGCCAAGGCGTCCTCCCAGTCCGCCAGGTCCTCAGGGAGAAGGGTTACCGAGAAGTTGCCGTTGACGGATTCCGCCTTGATGACGATCTCGCAGTCGAGGAAGTCGTGGCCGGTCAGAATTCCCGGTTGATAACGGCCCAGGATGCGCACGGAGACACTGTGTCCGCTGGTGCCGGGCCTGTCGGCCAGGTGGATCAGATTGATGACGTCATCCGTCGAGCCCATGGATTTCCCTCCCCGAAGCGACCAGGTCCGAGCATCCTGCCGGACCACCTGCGGCTCTCACGGTTCGGGGTGCAGACGCTTCGAAGGGACGTCAGACACGGCTCTGCTGGTCCGCTCCCGGCTGGAAGGCATGAGATGGGCGTACACGCGCAGCGTCAGGCCAGGGTCCGAGGGGCCCAAGTTCTCGGCAAGGACCTTGATGTTCTCTCCGGCGTCCAGGAGCACCGAGGCGTAGAAGCGGCGGAGCGCGTGCATGCCGTTCCCGCGGAACTCGGCGTACGACTCGCCGGCTTCCGCCCACCGCGCGGCGCGATGAAGACCAGGCGCCGGACGTGTCCACCGCAGCCAGATCGTGCGGGGAACCACGAGGAACAGCGGGTATCCAGCCGACCGTCCACCAGGCGTCTGCGCCCCTCCACCGCAGGTCAGGCCCAGAGCAAGCCCTGGATACCCCGAGCTTCCCAAGTTGATTGCTCTCGGCATCAGCCTGTCAGCGGCGGCACAACCTCACGAGTAGAAGCCGGACCCGTACTCGTCATGACCGCATACGAAGTCGCCAGGACGCTCCGCCCTCAGTACCTCGTATCTGGCGGCAAAGACATCCAGGGCCTCATGGAGCGAGCAGCCCAGGTGATCACGGAGAGTCTTGAGACCCTTGATGATTTGGTGGCTGAGAATCTGCTCGTCGGCAACGTCGACTGCGGCGCCATCGGTCATGGCTTGATCGAATCCGATGGGTGGCTCATTGGGCAACTCCGGACCTGGGCCGTCTCTGGGTCGCCGAGGACGCTCGACAGTGGCCAAAGACGACCACTGACGATCACCAGGCGTACGGGCTCACCTGCCCTGAGCAGGGAAAACGCAGGTCACCGAGATCCCCGGCAAGCCCCAGGGCAAGAGGAAGTAATTGGCCGCTGACAAGCCCCCCGCCTGCGGTTTCCGTCGGTAGGGGGCTTGTCGCTGTGCAGGGCGAGAGCCGGAGAGCGCGGTCCCGGTGGAAGGAGCCATCGGACACTGCCTACTGACCTTCAAAGCGTGGTGTCGGTAGGGCTGACGGTCCATGATCCCTGCGGTACGCCAAGTGCATGAGGTATGCGCAAGGGGGCGGGCTGAC
>NZ_JBIAWO010000018.1:0-78889 GCF_042895685.1 Streptomyces sp. NPDC001381
AACTCACCCGCCCAGTCAGCGACTTCAGTCATCCCCTCCATGACCGGGACAACGACAACCACCAGCTCAGGACACGAACCGCTGCTGGAGTACTAGACGGTGTCCCCTCCCCCGCGGGTCCCCCCGGCCGCCGTCGGCTGCTCGCCACGTGCGAGACGGCTGTGGGAGCGGCCGTAGAGGAAGTAGACGAAGAAGCCGGCGACCATCCAGATGCCGAAGCGGAGCCAGGTCTCGGCGGGCAGGTTGAGCATCAGCCACAGCGAGGCGCACACCGACAGGATCGGGACGACCGGCACCCAGGGGGTGCGGAAGGAGCGCGGCAGGTCGGGGCGGGTGCGGCGGAGGATGATCACGCCGATCGCGACGACCACGAAGGCGAAGAGCGTGCCGATGTTCACCAGCTCGGCGAGTTCGCTGAGGCTGGTGAAGCCGGCCAGGATCGCGATGAGCACGCCGAGCAGGATGGTCGGCCGGTGCGGGGTCTTGAACCTCGGGTGGACGTGGGAGAAGAAGCGGGGCAGCAGTCCGTCGCGGCTCATCGCGAAGAAGACCCGGGTCTGGCCGAGGAGCAGGATCATGCAGACCGTGGTCAGGCCGACGGCGGCGCCGAAGCTGATGAACCCCGCGAACCACGGGTGTCCGGTGGCCTTGAAGGCGTCGGCGAGCGGGGCGGTCACGGACAGCTTGGTGTAGTGCTCCATCCCGGTGACGACGATCGACACGGCGACGTACAGGACCGTGCAGATGACGAGGGAGCCGATGATGCCGCGGGGCATGTCGCGCTGCGGGTTCCGGGTCTCCTCGGCGGCCGTGGCGACGACGTCGAAGCCGATGAACGCGAAGAACACGACGGACGCGGCGGTGAAGATGCCCATCACGCCGAAGTTGGACGGCGCCCAGCCGAACATCAGCTGGATGAGCGGCGACTGCAGGCTGTTGCCCGCCTCCACGGTCTGCGCCTTCGGGATGAACGGGTCGTAGTTGTCGCCGTTGATGAAGAACGCGCCGGCGATGATCACGGTCAGTACGACGGTGACCTTGATCGCGACGACGAGCGAGGTGACCCGCGCGGAGAGCTTCGTGCCGATCACGAGGATGGCGGTGAGCAGCAGGACGAGGGCGGCGGCGAGGATGTCGAAGCCGAAGCCGTCGGCTCCCTCCCGGCCGCTGAGCGCCTCCGGCAGATGCCAGCCCGCGTTGTCGAGCAGCGAGGCGATGTACCCGGACCAGCCGACGGCCACCACCGCCGTGCCGAGCGCGAACTCCAGGACGAGGTCCCAGCCGATGATCCAGGCGGGCAGTTCGCCGAGGGAGGCGTAGGAGAAGGTGTACGCGGAGCCGGCCACCGGGACGGTGGAGGCGAACTCGGCGTAGCAGAGCGCGGCGAGCGCGCAGGCGACCCCGGCCGCGACGAAGGCCAGGGCCACGGCGGGTCCGGCGTTGTTCTTGGCGACCGTGCCGGTCAGGACGAAGATGCCGGTGCCGATGATGACGCCGACGCCGAAGACGGTGAGATCGAGCGCGGACAACGATTTCTTGAGCGCGTGCTCTGGTTCCTCGGTGTCGAGGATGGACTGCTCGACCTTCTTCGTCCGGAAGAGGGTGCTGCTCACGGGTACCTCCCACGCTGTGTCGTCCTCGACATGATCGAGAGGGGGCACAGGTCGTATGCCCCGGCGCGGGCGGCTTAACGCGAATGGGCCGGTTTCACCACTCTCACAGTGGCGGAACCGGCCCAACCGGGCGTGTCGGGTTGCCGACGGCACCGGGGGTCAGTCGCGGGCGGGCTCCACGGAGTCCACCTCGGCGGCCGACGTGCCGTACCTGCCGTCCAGCTTGGCGACGAGTCCGGTGACCTGGCGGGCGATGTCGGGGGCGGTCAGCCCGATCTCCGCCATGACCTCGGCGCGGGAGGCGTGGTCGAGGAAGCGGGGCGGGATGCCGAAGTCGCGCAGCGGGACGTCGACGCCCGCGTCCCGCAGGGCCTGGGCGATCGCCGAGCCGACGCCGCCGACGCGGCTGTTGTCCTCGACGGTGACGACCACGCGGTGCCGCTCGGCGAGCGGGGCCATGGCCTCGTCGACGGGCTTGACCCAGCGCGGGTCGACGACCGTGGTGGAGATCCCCTGCTTGTCGAGCAGGCCGGCGATCTCCAGGCACATCGGCGCCAGGGCGCCCACCGAGACGAGCAGCACGTCGGGCGTGTCGGTGCCCGGCTCGCGCAGCACGTCCATGCCGCCGACCCGTCCCACGGCGGGTACGGCGGGGCCGACGGCGCCCTTGGAGAACCGTACGACGGTCGGCGCGTCGTCGACGGCGACGGCCTCCCGCAGCTGGGCGCGGACCTGGTCGGCGTCGCGCGGGGCGGCGAGCCGGAGGCCGGGGACGACCTGGAGGATCGACATGTCCCACATGCCGTTGTGGGAGGCGCCGTCGGTACCGGTGACACCGGCCCGGTCCAGGACGAAGGTCACCCCGCACTTGTGGAGGGCGACGTCCATGAGGACCTGGTCGAAGGCGCGGTTGAGGAAGGTGGCGTACACCGCGAAGACCGGGTGGACCCCGGCGTGGGCCAGGCCCGCGGCGGAGACGGCGCCGTGCTGCTCCGCGATGCCGACGTCGTAGACCCGCTCGGGGAAGGCCTTGGCGAACTTGTCGAGGCCGACCGGCTGCAGCATGGCCGCGGTGATCGCGACGATGTCCTCGCGCTCCTTGCCGAGCCGCACCATCTCCTCGCCGAAGACGGAGGTCCAGTCGGCGCCGGAGCTGGCGATCGGCAGGCCCGTGTCGGGGTGGATCTTGCCGACGGCGTGGAAGCGGTCGGCCTCGTCCTGGAGGGCGGGCTGGTAGCCGCGGCCCTTCTCGGTGAGGCAGTGCACGATCACCGGGCCGCCGAAGCGCTTGGCGCGGGCCAGCGCCGACTCCAGGGCCTCGATGTCGTGGCCGTCGATCGGGCCGACGTACTTCAGGCCCAGGTCCTCGAACATGCCCTGGGGGGCGATGAAGTCCTTCAGGCCCTTCTTGGCGCCGTGCAGCGTGTCGAAGAGGGGCTTGCCGACGACCGGGGTCCGCTCCAGGACCTCCTTGGTGCGGGCGAGGAAACGCTCGTAGCCGTCCGTCGTGCGCAGCGTGGCGAGGTGGTTGGCGAGGCCGCCGATGGTCGGCGCGTACGACCGCTCGTTGTCGTTGACGACGATGACCAGCGGGCGGTCCTTGGCGTCGGCGATGTTGTTGAGCGCCTCCCAGGCCATGCCGCCGGTCAGCGCGCCGTCGCCGATGACCGCGACGACGTGGCTGTCGCGCCGGAGGATCTCGTTGGCCTTGGCGATGCCGTCGGCCCAGCCGAGGACCGTGGAGGCGTGGCTGTTCTCGATGACGTCGTGCTCGGACTCGGCCTGCGAGGGGTAGCCGGACAGGCCGCCCTTCATCTTCAGCCGGGAGAAGTCCTGCCGGCCGGTGAGGAGCTTGTGCACGTAGGACTGGTGGCCGGTGTCCCAGAGGATCTTGTCCGTGGGGGACTCGAAGACCCGGTGCAGGGCGATGGTGAGCTCGACCACACCGAGGTTGGGGCCGAGGTGGCCACCGGTCTTGGACACGGCGTCGACGAGGAAGGTCCGGATCTCCCCTGCCAGCTGGTCCAGCTCCTCCAGGCTGAGCCGGTCCAGATCGCGCGGTCCCCTGATGCGGGTCAGCAGCGGCACCCGTGCCTCCTTGCAGTAAAAGCTGTTCGAGCTGTTGCCGGGCGTGTCGAGTCTAATGTTCCGCCCGAGTGGTCGGCTCCCGGCCCATGCGTCGCCGGTCACGCGATCGGCCCTACCCATGATGGGCCTTGCCCATGACACAGCTGTGCCCGGCACTGTGGAAGCACCGGGCACAGCGGGGCACTGCGGCGGGGGGCGCTAGCCGCGCCCGGCCGCCTTCTGGCTCCTGCGGGAGACGGAGTCGATGACGACCGCGCCGAGCAGAACACCACCGGTGATCATGTACTGGATCGAGGTGTTCATGTTCAGCAGGTCCAGACCGGTCTGGATGGACTGGATGACCAGCATGCCCAGGAGGGCGGACCAGACGGTGCCGCGGCCGCCGAAGAGGCTGGTGCCACCGATGACGGCCGCCGCGATGGCGAGCATCAGGGTGTTGCCGCCACCGGCGCTGAGCGTCGCGCTCGCGGTCTGGCCGGCGAAGAACATACCGCCGACCGCCGCGAAGCCGCCGGAGATGGCGAACACGGTGATGCGGACCATCGGCACGTTGATACCGGCACGGCGGGCCGCCTCGATGCCGCCGCCCACCGCGAACACCTGCCGGCCGTACGTCGTACGACGCAGGACGAAGTCCACGACGACCAGCGCCGCCAGGAAGATCACCAGCGCGTTGGAGACACCGGCCGCGTCGTTGAGCACGATGGCGGCGGCGAAGGCCGCGACGGCGAGCGCGCCGACGCGCAGCAGGATCTCGCCGGTCGCCCGGAACGGCACGCCCGCGGCCCGGCGGCGGCGCTGCTCGTTGAAGTTGCCGACGAGGGAGAGCACGACGGCGAGGCCGGCCAGCAGGTAGGCGCCGATGATGGCCTGGTCCATGAAGAAGGAGCTCTGGCCGAGCAGGTGGACCGGACCCGTGTCGGACGGGATGTTGATCGTGCCGCTGTCACCCAGCAGCCACAGCATCAGACCGTTCCAGCCGAGGAAGCCGGCCAGGGTGACCACGAACGCCGGTACACCGATCCTGGCGAAGAACCAGCCCTGCAGCGCGCCGATGGCGATACCGGTGAGGATGGCGAGAACCAGCGACAACCAGGGGTTCACGCCATGGGTCACCACGAACACGGCGAACAGGGTGGAGGCCAGACCGCTGACCGAGCCGACCGACAGGTCGATCTCGCCGAGCAGCAGGACGAACACCAGGCCGATGGCGAGCATGCCGGTGGCCGACATGTAGTAGCTGATGTTCGAGAGGTTGTCGGCGCTCAGGAAGCGGTCGTTCTGCAGCTGGAAGATCGTCCAGATGACGATCAGGCCGATGACCACCGGCAGCGAGCCCAGCTCGCCGCCCTTCACCTTGCGCTTGAACTCGGTGATGTACCCCTTGAGGCCCTCTTCACGGACCAGCAGGCGCGGGTCGACGACGGCGACCGGCGCGGCCGTCGGGTCGTCGGCGGGCGCGACGGTGTCCTGCGTCTCCACCATGCCTTCGGTCTTGTCGACCTTGGTGGCCGCGGGAGCCTTCTCCGGCTCCGGGGAGCCGCTCTTCACGGTCTTCGACGTGTCGCTCACTTTGCCGCCTCCGCGGTGCGCCGCCCCGCACGACGGGTCACGGCGTTGTCCGTGGCACCCGTGATCGCGGCGATGATCTCTTCGTGGCTGGTGTCCTTCACGGGGAAGGAGCCGTTGTTCTTGCCCAGGCGCAGGACGGCGACGGTGTCCGCGACCGCCTTCACATCGGCCATGTTGTGGCTGATGAGGATGACGGCGAGGTCGCGTTCGCGCAGCCGCTCGACCAGGTCGAGGACCTGTGCGGTCTGCTCGACGCCGAGGGCGGCGGTGGGCTCGTCGAGGATGACGAGCTTGGGGTCGCCGATGAGCGCGCGGGCGATGGCGACGACCTGGCGCTGACCGCCGGAGAGGCTGGCGATCGGGATGCGCACGCTCGGGATCCGGATGGAGAGCGTGGACAGCAGCTCGCGGGCGTTCTTCTCCATCGTCACCTCGTCGATGACGCCCCGGTGCAGCAGCTCGCGGCCGAGGTAGAGGTTGCCCACGACGTCGAGGTTGTCGCAGAGCGCGAGGTCCTGGTAGACCGTCGCGACGCCGAGTCCCTGGGCGTCGTGCGGCTTGGTGATGCTGACCGGCCGGCCCTCCCACTCGATGACGCCCTCATCGATGGGGTGGACACCCGCGATCGTCTTGACCAGGGTCGACTTACCTGCGCCGTTGTCGCCCACCAGGGCGACCACTTCTCCGGCGTGGACCTCCAGATCGACATCGGTGAGTGCCTGCACCGCACCGAATCGCTTGGAGACTCCGCGCAACGCCAGCACGGGCGTAGCGGACACGTGAACCATCTCCTTCGCCGCCTGACCGGCGGGGATGCCGCGCTTTGGGGTAACTGCGCGGAGGGATGTGCGGGACGCGGCGGCTGGGCCGCGGTGCCGCACGAGGTTTACAAGATGAACATGCGCGAATCCGCTGCGCTTGGCAACGGTTCCGTCCGACGCCCGCCCCGGCAGCGGGGTGTGAAGGTGGGGCAGGCGTCGGAGGGGTCTCGCGGGACCGCTCGGCGGTCTGGGTCCGAGTCCCCCCGGGGGGACTCGGACCGGGTGCGCGCGGTTGCGCGGGTGGGTTACTGCAGGCCGGCGGACTTGCAGGCGGCGGCGTAGTCGGCGGTGCAGATGTCCGCGACCGTGTACAGACCGTCCTTGACGACCGTGTCCTTGATGTTGGCCTTGGTGACCGACACCGGGGTCAGCAGCTTGGCGGGCACCTTGTCGCCGGAGCCGCTGGTGACCGTGGTGGTGGCCTGGGACTTGACGTCCTTGCCGTTCAGCAGGGCGACCGCGAGCTCGGCGGCGGTGTCGGCCTCCGGCTTGTAGGCCTTGTAGACCGTGGCGGACTGGGTGCCGGCGACGATCCGCTGGATGGCGGCGAGCTCGGCGTCCTGGCCGGTCAGCGGGATGTTGCTGATCTTCGCACCCTTGAGGGTGTTGGCGATGCCACCGGCCATGCCGTCGTTGGCGGCGTAGACGCCCGCGATGTTCTTGGCACCCAGCTGGGTGATGGCCGCGGACATCTTCTGGGCCGCGACGGTGTCCTTCCACAGGCCGGACTGCTCGTAGGCGATGTCGACCTTGCCGTCGAGGACCTTGTGGGCACCGGCCTTGAACTGCCCGGCGTTCGGGTCGGCGTCGTCACCGTTGATCATGACGACCTTGGACTTGGTGGTCGCCTTGGAGCCGAGGGCGTCGAGCAGGGCCTGGCCCTGGAGCTCGCCGACCTTCTCGTTGTCGAAGGAGACGTAGGCGCTGACCGGGCCCTGGGCGAGGCGGTCGTAGGCGACGACCTTGACGCCCTTGTCCACCGCGGACTGGATGGAGGACTTGATGGCGGCGGAGTCCTGGGCGGAGATCACGATGACCTTCACGCCCTTGGTCACCATGCTGCTCATCTGCTGGGCCTGCTTGGCCGGGTCGGCCGCGGCGTTCGCGTACTGGACGTCACAGTCGGAGCACAGCTCCTTGACCTTCGCCTCGAAGTACGGCTTGTCGAACTTCTCGTAGCGCGCGGTGACGTTGTCGGGGAGCAGCAGGCCGATGGACTTGCTGTCCGAGCTGCTGCCGGAGTCGCTGTCCTTGTCGTCGCCGGCCTTGCCGCACGCGGCAATCGACAGTGCCATGGAGACGGCGGTGGCGCCGATCACGACTCTACGCATCGTTGCGTTCATTTTGGGGTGTGCCTCCCTGACAGGGCCGCAACGCTGCGGCCGAGGTGGCTGGAAGTCAACTCGGCCACACGTGCGACGTCAAGAAGTAAATACTTAACGAGATGGCAACGGCGTCATTCGTTCTCTAAGTGAAGGCAGGCGTCGCTGTGGACAAGGTGCCGTCCAAAAGGGTCGAATCACCCATCTCGCTGAGCGCGAGAGCGAGCGCTCCGAGCACCTCCGCACGACCCCCAAGTGCCCCTGGGAGAACGGAAAGTTGACGCGCCGCACTGGGGATCGCGTAGCGGCCGACGGACTCTCTGATCGGACCGAGCACCAGCTCACCGGCCTCGGCGAGATCACCGCCCAGGACCACCCGGCTCGGGTTCAGTAGGTTGCAGAGATTGGCGACTCCACTGCCGATGTGGCGGCCGACGTCGGCGATCACCCGACGGCAGCCCGGATCACCGTCCCGGGCCAGCCGCACCACACCTTCCATCGTCAGATCCGTGCCATGGCTGGACTGGAGGAGCGGCAGTACGTAGCGCGCCGCCGCGAAGGTCTCCAGGCAGCCGCGGTTCCCGCAGCGGCAGACCGGTCCGGATTCATCAAGTGTAATATGTCCGATTTCTCCCGCAGTCCCGCCGGGGCCCCGGTAGATCTTCCCGTCGATCACCAGACCGGCGCCGACACCGCTCGCGACCTTGATGTAAGCAAGATCACGTACGCCCCGGCCGCTGCCCCAGACCAGCTCTCCCAGGGCGCCGAGGTTGGCGTCGTTGTCCACGTGCACGGGCACGCCGAGGCGCCCCCTGAGCTCCTCGGCGGGCCTCGTGCCGATCCAGCCCGGCAGGATGGCCGAGGAGCCGAGCGTGCCGGACTCCAGGTCGATCGGCCCGGGGACGCCGAGGCCGACCCCCGCGATCTTCGTACGATCCACCCCGGTGGCTTCGATCAACCGGGTGACCAGTTGCTCCGCACGGTCGAAGCCCTGGGTCGAGGACGCGTCCACGTCCAGCGGTTCGGACTCCTCGGCGAGGACCTGATGGGCCAGGTTGCCCAGGGCGACCCGCAGATGGGTGTGGCCGAAATCCACCCCGATGACGATGCCGGCGTCACCGCTGAGCGATACGCTGCGCGCCCGGCGCCCGCCCGCCGAGGTGGGTGTGACCTCGACGGTTCCGCCGTCCTTGAGCTCCCGCACGATATTGGAGACCGTCGCGGCGGACAGACCGGTCGTCCGGGCGATCTCCGCCTGCGTGAGGGACCCGGCCAGACGCACCGCGCGTACGACTCGCTCCAGGTTGGCCCTGTGCAGCGACGACTGCGACCCCGGAGTCTCCACGACGACCTCCTGCGCGCGGGGCCGCTTCGATGAGGCCCCGTCTATGTCCAACTAGTGAACTCTAAGCTGAGCCGTTCGGGTCCGCTCCCGTCAAGAGGTTGAACAGTATCCGCACGGTCGAACAGGTGGACACCTCCTCACCCCGGGAAGGGTTGCGGGGTGTGCGGAGGCGGCTGCGGGGCGTTGCGGAAAGTGTCATTCCGGGGGCGCGGAGCGCGGGTGGGCGGGGTGCGAAAGCGGACGGTCCAGACGAAAAGCAGCGTACGCGGACACCCGCCGCACCGGGAGACCGCGTACGCCGCGTGAAGGCGGTGGGTTTACTTGAGCGCCCCCGCTGTCAACCCCTGCACCACCTGCCGCTGGAACACGACGTACGCCGCGAGCACCGGGAGCATGGCCATGACCAGCCCGGCGAAGAGCCCGGACCAGTCACCCTTGTAGCCCTGGCTGACGGCCAGTTGGACGAGGCCCTGGGTGAGGACCCGTTTGTCGGGGTCGGTGTTGAGGACCGTGGGCAGCATGTACTGGTTCCACTGACCGAGGAAGTTGAAGATGCCCACGCTGATCAGGCCAGGTCTGGCCATCGGCAGCATGATCTGGAAGAAGATCCGGGTGTGCGAGGCGCCGTCGACGAACGCGGCCTCCGCCACCGAGGCCGGCAGCGTGCGGAAGAACGCCGTCAGGAAGAACACCGTGAACGGCAGCGAGTAGGCGATGTAGACCAGGATCAGCCCGTGCAGGGTGTTCAGCAGCCCCATGTTGTTCACCACGTAGAACAGCGGGACCAGCGCCAGCATGATGGGGAAGCTCATGCCGCCGATGAAGAGGTAGTAGACGAACCGGTTCCCGGGGAAGTCGAAGCGGGCGAGGACATAGGCCGCCATGGAGCCGAGAACCAGGGTCCCGACGAGCGAACCGCCGACCACCAGGGCGGTGTTGAGGAAGTAGTCGCTCATGTTGGCCTCGGTCCAGGCCCGAGACCAGTTGTCGAGGTGCAGGGAGTCCGGCAGCGCCCAGGGCGAGCCGAAGATGGAGCCGTCGTCCTTGAAGGACGTCATCACCGCCCACAGGAGCGGCAGCACCACCATCACGGCCCAGACGACCAGCACGCCGTGCGAGAAGACGTTGAGGACCCTGCCGTCGGTCCGCGGGCCGGCGGGCGTCCCGCGCGCCGCGGGGCCGGCCTTCGTGACGGGTGCCGGGACGGGGACGGGGGGTTCGGTCGTCTTCATTCCTCAGTACTCCAGCCGCTCGCGCCGCCCCAGTCGCATCACGACGGCGGCGAAGGCCAGCGTCACGACGAGCAGGGCGACGCCGATGGTGGTGGCGTAGGCGGCCTGACCGTCCCGGAACGCCTTCTGGTACACGTACAGGACCATCACCGTGGTCGAGTAGTCGGGACCGCCGGGGCCGGTCGTCATGATCTGCACGACCGCGAACGACTCGGCGCCGAGGGCGAGGATGCCCAGGTAGACCCAGCCCGACTGCACGGTGTCCCAGAGCAGCGGCAGGGTGACCCGGAAGAACGTGGTGGCCCGGTCCGCGCCGTCCAGCAGGGCGGCCTCGTAGAGATCGGCGGGGATGGAGGCCATGCCCGCCGAGAACAGGACCACGAAGAACCCGACCGTGGACCAGACGAGGACGGCCATCACGCACCACAGCGCGAGGTCCGGGTCACCGAGCCAGAGCGGCTGGACGCCGTCCAGTCCGACGCCCCGCAGGAAGGAATTGATCGCGCCGCTGTCCGGGTTGTACGCGAAGGCGAACAGCAGCGCGACAATGGCGATCGACAGCACCTGCGGGAAGAAATACACGATCTTGTAGAAGGAGGAGCCCCGGACACCGGAGACGACCGGGCCCCCTTTCCTTCTCCGCCCGCCGACATTGATCATGAATGCCAGGAACAGCGCGAACCCGATCGTCACCAGCGGCACCAGGAGTGCGAACAGCAGGCTGTGCCGCAAGGACTTCCAGAAGATCTGGTCGTCCAGCATCCTGCGGTAATTGTCCAGGCCGACCATCTCGAATTCGGGGCTCAGACCGGTCCAGTCCGTGAACGAGTAGTAGATGGACTGGAGGAACGGCCAGACCACGAAGAGCGCGTACAGTCCGAGGGGAAGCGCCAGGAACCCCACGATGAACCGGTACTTGCCGTGCTGCATCGCCACTCCGGTGCCGTCGGGAACGCGTTCACGCGTGCTTGTAGTGCTTGATCGAGGTGTCCTTCGCGGCCGCGTCGGCGTAACCCTGGATCTTGTTGACGGCCTCCACCGGAGTGAGCCGCCCGGCCATCATCTCGCCGAGGCCGCCGACCCCGATCTGCTCCTTCTGCAACTGCACGTACCAGTCCTGCAGCCGCGGGTTCACCACGTTGTCGCCGGCCTTCTCCAGCGCGGCCACACCCGACTTCAGGCCGGGGGTGAGGGTGATGCCGTCGGTGCCGCCGTCGTACGCCGTGAGCGACTTGACCTTGGCGGTGAAGTTCTTCGAGGACGCCTCGCTGAGCATGATGCGCAGCTGCTCCATGCCCCCGGAGGCGTTGCGCGCCTTGGCCGGGACGACGAAGGGCTCGCCGCCGGAGGCCCAGAGCGTGCCGAAGGGCATCTTGTCGGAGGAGTCGATGCCGGTGGGCGCGGAGACCGCGAGGTCGAAGTCGGCCGGGATGACCTTGGCCGACTCGTTCTCCACCCAGGAGCCGTTGGGGATGAACAGGGCCTTGCCCTGGGCCCAGGCGGTCTGTGACTGGATGTGGTCCAGGCCCGGGGTGCCGCGGAGGATGTAGCCCTTCTTGTAGAGCTCGTAGTACGCCTCGAAACAGGCCTTGACGGCCGGGTGCTTCCAGGCGTTGGGCTCCAGGTTGTCGATGGCGTCGAGCACCTCCCGGCCGCCGACCTTGCCGATCATCGGATAGAGCGAGAAGGGGAGGTAATACGGGTACTTGCCCGCGTATGTCCAGCCCGCCATGCCCTTCTTCTTGGCCTTCGCGCAGACGGCGAGCATCTCGTCCCAGGTCTCGGGATAGGCGGCGTCCAGCGAGTCCAGGGCCTTCTGCGAGTACCAGACGCCGTAGACGGTGTAGGCGTAGTACAGGATCCAGACCGGGTCGCCGTCGAACTGGCCCATCTCGACGATGCCGGGGCGCAGGGTGTCGCGGACCTTCTTGGCCGGGTCGTCGTAGGAGGGCGCGTCGAGCAGCGGAGTGAGGTCGGCGAGCTGCTTCTTGCCGACCAGGACGCCCATGTCCATCTGCTCGGCGCCGGAGTTGTCGATGAGGTCGGGCGGGGTGCCCTGGTTGAAGCGGGGCTGGAGCGTGGACTGGATCTTCTGCGTGGCCGAGAACTTCACCTTCGCCTTCGGGAAGTTCTTCTCGTAGACCTTCACGGCGTCCTCGGCGTACTCCTTGCCGAAACCGCCGTCGAACAGGACGAATTCCATCTGGGTGGACTCGTTGACCGCGAGGGGGTTCTTCGCCGTCTTCTTTCCGGCCTTGGCCTTGCCCTCGTCACCGCCGCCGCCGCTGGCGCAGGCCGACAGAAAGCTCACCGCGGGGACGGAGATCAGGCCGAGCGCGGCGGACCGCCTGATCAGATCGCGGCGGCCGGGGCCCGCCGATTCGTTCACGGCACCGTGGTTCTCGGAGCTGGATCCCATGCTCAAGTCCTCGCCTTCTCCAGGACTCAGGCGGTGAACCGGATCCTCCCCGGCACCGCGGTCAGGTCAAGCAGGGTTGTGCGGGTCGCGTGAATCGCCGACAGGTATAGTCCACTTCCCGCCGATTGATCAAGATCGAATGCAAGGTCGGCCATGGGTCTTTTCCGAGTTGAGACCTCACGGAAATATGACCCGTCCGCGGGCACCCTGCCGGAAAATCGCCCGACACGTGTCCCGCATGACGCAATCAACGTCCTTGACATCAACCGCCACTTGCCCCCCTACTGATGGCTGCGCACCGAGAAGGACAACGTTGTCCAGGGCCCTTGTCCGGGCGGGGAGGATGCTCACGCATGCAGTGGTTCGGACGGTTACGCGCGGTCGCGGTGACGGCCGCACTCGTCATGACGGTCGGCGCTCCGGGCGTGGCGGTCGCCCTGCCGGCGCCCGTCCCGCTCCCCGCACGGGCGTTCGCCTCCTCGTTCGAGGCCGGCCAGCCCGCCCCCGACTGGGTGAGCACACCCGAACGCGCCTCGGGGGTCGACGGCGGCTACGCGACCGGCGGGCTGCCCGGTGAGGTGACCGACCGGGTCACCCAGGTCCGGGCGAGCGCGGAGAACACCGCCGGCGGCGAGGTGAAGGAGAACCTCGTCGACGGCGAGCCGGGCACCAAGTGGCTGACCTTCGCCGCCACCGGCTGGGCCGAGTTCGACCTGGACGCGCCGGTCGCGGTGACCACGTACGCGCTGACGTCCGCGAACGACGCCGCGGAACGCGACCCGGCCGACTGGACCCTGCGGGGCTCGGCGGACGGCACGGCCTGGACGACCCTCGACAGCCGCACCGGGGAGTCCTTCACCGAGCGTTTCCAGACCAGGACGTACACCCTGGCCGCCCCGGCCGAGTACCGGCACTTCCGGCTGGACGTCACGAAGAACCACGGTGCCGGCATCCTCCAGCTCGCCGACGTACGGCTGGGCACCGGCAGGAACGGGCCGGTGCCACCGGACATGCTCACCGTCGTCGACCGCGGCCCCAGCGGCTCGCCCACCGCGAAGGCGCGCGCCGGCTTCACGGGCCTGCGGGCGCTGCGGTACGCCGGACGCCACACCGCCTCCGGCCGGGCGTACGCGTACAACAAGGTCTTCGACGTGAACGTGCGGGTCGGTGCGCGGACCCGGCTGGCGTACCGGATCTTCCCCCAGATGGCCGACGGCGAGCGGGACTACGCGGCGACGAACGTCTCCGTGGACCTGGCGTTCACCGACGGGACGTATCTGAGCGGGCTGGGGGCGGTGGACCAGTACGGCTTCCCGCTGTCCCCGCGCGGGCAGGGCGCGGCGAAGGCGCTGTACGTCAACCAGTGGAACGACGTGATGTCGGAGATCGGGTCGGTGGCGGCCGGCAGGACGGTCGACCGGATCCTGGTGGCGTACGACTCCCCCGGCGGTCCGGCCCGGTTCAGGGGCTGGGTGGACGACCTGGCGCTGCGGACGGCCCCGCCCGAGGCGGCGAAGGCGCATCTGTCGGACTACGCGGTGACCACGCGCGGGACGAACTCCAGCGGGAGCTTCTCGCGCGGCAACACCTTCCCGGCGACGGCGGTGCCGCACGGGTTCAACTTCTGGACACCGGTGACCAACGCGGGCTCGCTGAGCTGGCTGTACGACTACTCCCGGGGGAACAACGCGGACAATCTGCCCACCATTCAGGCGTTCAGCGCGAGTCATGAGCCGAGCCCGTGGATGGGCGACCGGCAGACCTTCCAGGTGATGCCCTCGGCCGCGGCGGGCGCTCCGGACACCGGGCGGACGGCGCGGGCGCTGGCGTTCCGGCACACGAACGAGACCGCGCGGCCGTACTACTACGGAGTGCGCTTCGAGAACGGTCTCACGGCGGAGATGGCGCCGACCGACCACGCGGCCGCCCTGCGCTTCACCTACCCGGGTCCGGACGCGAGCGTCCTCTTCGACAACGTCACCGACCAGGCGGGGCTGACCCTGGACCGGGAGAACGGCACCGTCACCGGGTACTCGGACGTGAAGTCCGGGCTGTCGACGGGCGCGACCAGGCTCTTCGTGTACGGAGAGTTCGACGCGCCGGTGACGGACGGGGCGTCGAACGGGGTGAAGGGGTATCTGCGCTTCGACGCGGGCGCCGACCGGACCGTCACCCTGCGGCTGGCGACCTCGCTGATCAGCGTCGACCAGGCGAAGGACAACCTGCGCCAGGAGATCCCGGAGGGCACCGCGTTCGACACCGTCAGGCAGCGGGCCCAGCGGCAGTGGGACGCGCTCCTCGGCACGGTCGAGGTGGAGGGGGCCACGGCGGACCAGCTGACGACGCTCTACTCCAGTCTGTACCGGCTCTACCTGTACCCCAACTCCGGTTTCGAGAAGGTCGGTTCGACGCACCGGTACGCCTCCCCGTTCTCCCCGATGGAGCGTCCCGACACCCCGACGCACACCGGCGCGAGGATCGTGGACGGCAAGGTGTACGTCAACAACGGCTTCTGGGACACCTACCGGACGACCTGGCCGGCGTACGCGCTGCTGACGCCCACCCAGGCAGGCGTGCTGACCGACGGTTTCGTGCAGCAGTACAAGGACGGCGGCTGGACCTCGCGCTGGTCCTCCCCCGGCTACGCCGACCTGATGACCGGTACCTCGTCGGACGTCGCCTTCGCCGACGCCTACGTCAAGGGTGTCGGCTTCGACGCGAAGGCGGCCTACGAGGCGGCCCTGAAGAACGCGACGGTCGTGCCGCCGGCGTCGGGCGTGGGCCGCAAGGGCATGGCGACCTCCCCCTTCCTCGGCTACACCAGCACGGCCACCCACGAGGGGCTGTCCTGGGCGCTGGAGGGCTATCTGAACGACTACGGCATCGCCCGCATGGGCCAGGCCCTGTACCGGAAGACCGGCGAGCGGCGGTACGCGGAGGAGTCGGCCTACTTCCTCAACCGGGCCCAGGGATACGTGAACCTTTTCGACTCCCGGGCGGGTTTCTTCCAGGGCCGTGACGACAAGGGCGCCTGGCGCGTCGCGTCGTCGGCGTACGACCCGCGCGTGTGGGGCTACGACTACACCGAGACCAACGGCTGGGGCTACGCCTTCACCGCACCGCAGGACAGCCGGGGTCTGGCCAACCTGTACGGCGGCCGGGCCGGGCTGGCACAGAAGCTCGACACGTACTTCGCGACCCCCGAGACCGCCTCCCCCGAGTTCGTGGGGTCCTACGGCGGGGTCATCCACGAGATGACCGAGGCACGGGACGTACGGATGGGCATGTACGGGCACTCCAACCAGGTCGCCCATCACGCGATCTACATGTACGACGCGGCCGGCCGGCCCTGGAAGGCGCAGGCGAAGGTCCGTGAGGCGCTGTCGCGCCTCTACACCGGCAGCTCCATCGGGCAGGGCTACCACGGCGACGAGGACAACGGCGAGCAGTCGGCCTGGTACCTGTTCTCCGCGCTCGGCTTCTACCCGCTGGTGATGGGCAGCGGCGAGTACGCCGTCGGCTCCCCGCTGTTCAAGAAGGCGACCGTGCACCTGGAGAACGGCGAGGACCTCGTGATCAGGGCCCCGAAGAACAGCGGGCGCAACGTCTACGTGCAGGGCCTCAAGGTCAACGGACGGGCCTGGACGTCGACTTCGCTGCCGCACGCGCTTCTCGCCAAGGGCGGCGTGCTGGACTTCGCCATGGGCCCGCGGCCGTCGGCCTGGGGCAGCGGGAAGGACGCGGCACCCGTGTCGATCACCCGCGACGACAAGGTGCCGACGCCCAGGAAGGACGTGCTGGCGGCCACCGGTGCCCTCTTCGACAACACGTCGAAGACGGCCGCGACGGTCACGGAGGCGGTCGACCTGCCGGTCAGCACCGGAGTCAGGGCCGTCCAGTACACGCTCACCTCCTCCGACCGCGCCAAGGCGCCGACGAGTTGGCGGCTGGAGGGTTCCCGCGACGGGACGACGTGGACGACACTGGACCGCCGCACCGGACTCACCTTCGCCTGGGACCTGCAGACCCGTGCGTTCACCGTGGGGTCGCCGGGTACCTACGCGGCGTACCGCCTGGTCTTCGACGGACCGGCCGAGGTCGCCGAAGTGGAGCTGCTGTCGTGAACCGAGCCGAGCCGTCCTGGACCGACCCCGCCTGGCTGCCCCCGGAGGCGCTCCGGCCGCTGGGCACCCGGCGGACCCTGATCCGGGGCACGGGCCCCCTGGCCGCCACCGTGCGCGGGGAGGTGGCCGAGGCCTGCGCGCGGTTCGGCGGGGAGATCGTACGGGGGGACGGCACCGGTGCCGCGTACGACCTGCTGCTGGAGACGGGCGCCGGCGGACTCGGCGAGGAGGACTTCACGTGCGCACGGCGCGGCGGGACGACGACCGTCACCGCCTCCGGCGGGCGCGGGCTGCTGTACGGGCTGTTCCATGTCGTACGGCTCGGCGAGGAGGCGTTCGCGGGACCGCGGCCGGATGAGGTCCACCGGCCGGCGACGGCCGTGCGCATGCTCGACCACTGGGACAACGTGGCCGTGCACCCGGTCATGGGCCAGGTCGAGCGCGGGTACGCGGGCGGCTCGCTGTTCTGGCGGGAGGGCCGGGCCCGGGGCGAACCGGGGCGGGTCCGGGCGTACGCGCGGCTGCTCGCGGCCTGCGGGATCAACGCCGTCTGCGTCAACAACGTCAACGTGCACGAGACCGAGGCGCACCTGCTGACCGACCGGATCGGTGACGTCGCGGCGATCGCGGGGGCGTTGCGGCCGTACGGCATCCGGACGCATCTGTCGGTGACCTTCGCCGCGCCGGTCGTGCTCGGCGGGCTGTCCACCGCCGATCCGCTGGAGGCCGCGGTGCGGGAGTGGTGGGCCCGGGCCGTGCGCGGGGTGTACGACGCGATACCGGACTTCGGCGGGTTCGTGGTCAAGGCCGACTCCGAGGGCCGGCCGGGTCCGTTCACGTACGGGCGCGGTCACGCGGACGGCGCGAACATGCTGGCCGCCGCGCTCGCCCCGCACGGCGGCACGGTCCACTGGCGCGCCTTCGTCTACGACCACCGGCAGGACTGGCGGGACCGCACGACGGACCGGGCACGGGCCGCCCACGACCATTTCGCCCCGCTGGACGGGGAGTTCGCCGACAACGTGGTGCTCCAGGTCAAGCACGGGCCGATGGACTTCCAGGTGCGCGAGCCGGTCTCGCCGGTGCTCGGGGCGCTGCCGCGCACCCGGCTGGCGGTGGAGGTGCAGGCCACGCAGGAGTACACCGGGCAGCAGCGGCACGTGTGCTGGCTCGGGCCGATGTGGAGCGAGGTGCTGGGCTTCCGGCCGGAGGGCGGGGCCGGGCCGGCGGTCGGCGAGCTGGCCGGCCATCTCGTCGCCGTGTCCAATGCGGGCGACGACCCGTTCTGGACCGGTCATCCCCTGGCCCAGGCGAACCTCTACACCTTCGGCAGGCTCGCCTGGCGGCCGGACGCCGACCCGTACCGGGTCCTGGACGAGTGGATCGGCCTCACCTTCCCGTCCGCCCCCGAGCGGCTGGTCGCCGGGCTGCACGCGGTGCTGGACGGCTCCTGGCGGACGTACGAGAAGTACACGGCCCCGCTCGGGGTGGGGTTCATGGTGCAGCCCGGGCACCACTACGGCCCGAGTGTCGACGGCTACGAGTACAGCCCGTGGGGGACGTACCACTTCGCCGACCGCGACGGCATCGGCGTCGACCGGAGCGCGGCGACCGGGACGGGGTACGCGGCGCAGTACGCCGAGCCGTGGGCCGGGGTGTACGAGTCCGCCGCGACGTGTCCGGACGAGCTGCTGCTGTTCTTCCACCACGTGCCGT
Source organism: Streptomyces sp. NPDC001381 (assembly GCF_042895685.1). Lineage (NCBI taxonomy): Bacteria > Bacillati > Actinomycetota > Actinomycetes > Kitasatosporales > Streptomycetaceae > Streptomyces > Streptomyces sp. NPDC001381. The sequence continues at coordinate 18,253 of NZ_JBIAWO010000018.1, forward strand.
ACGGCCATGTGCTCAGGAGCGGGAAGACCGTGGTCCAGCACGTCTACGACACCCACTTCGAGGGCGTCGAGGAGGCCGAGGAGGCCCGCCGGGTGTGGGCGGGCCTCGCGGACCTGGTGGAACCGGCTCGGCACACGCGGGTGGCGGAGCTGTTCGAGGAGCAGCTGCGCTCCGCCCGGGAGTGGCGCGACCAGATCAACAGCTACTTCCTGCGCAAGTCCGGGGTGCCGGACGCGCACGGGCGGCGCATCTACTGAAGGCGCAGGACGACGACCCCGAGCGGGTCGAGCGCGAGGGGCTCCCCGCGTTCGGTCCGCTTGCCGGTGAGGAGGTCGGTGCCGTTGGCGGGGGCGGCCAGGCGGACCGGTGCCGGGCCGTGGTTGAGGAGGAACCGCAGGACGGTGCCGTCGGGAGCGACCCGGGTGGCCGTCTCGACGGCGGGGTGGCCGGCGTGGGGGCCGAGCAGGTCGTGACGGGCGAGGACGCGGCGGACGACGTGGTCGACGCCGCTCTGGTCCAGGGCAGTGGCCACGTACCAGGCCTCGCCTCCGTGGCCGCCGTGGTGGTGGCGGGTCACGGCCGGGGTGCCGGCGTAGAAGTCGGCGCCGTAGGTGGCGACCGGTTCGGCGCCGCGCAGCCGCACGAGTTCGAAGACCAGACGGGCGGTGGTGGTGAACTCCCCCATCTCGACGGGCTGGACGACGTCCTCGGGGCGGGCGTCCCATTCGTCGACACGGATGCCGAAGAGGGGGGCCAGCGGGCCGGGCACGTCGGTGAGGAAGGCACGGTCGTGCACGTCGGAGCGGGCGGTGAGGAAGGTCGCGAGGACGGTGCCGCCGCGCCGGGTCACCGCCTCGAGACGTTCGGCGAGGTCCCCCTTGAGGAGGTGGAGCACCGGGGCGAGGACGACGTCGTACGGCGTGAGGTCGGCGGTGACCGGTACGACGTCCACGTCGGCGCCCGCCTCCCGGGCGGCCCGGTAGTAGGAGTGGACGACGTCCAGGTACCGGACCAGACGGGAGGGGCCGTCGGAGATCTCCAGGGCCCACCAGCTGTCCCAGTCGAAGAGGAGCGCCGTGCGGGCCGGGGTGCGGGCGCCCAGGGTGGCATCGCCGAGCGACTCCAGCTCCCGCCCCAGTTGCGCGACTTCGCGGAAGACCCGGGTGTCGTCCCGGCCCGCGTGACCGATCACCGCGCCGTGGTACTTCTCGCAGGCGCCCCGCGAGGCGCGCATCTGGAAGTAGAGGGCCGCGTCGGCGCCGTGCGCGATCGCCTGGAAGGTGGCCAGGCGCAGTTCGCCCGGTCTGCGCAGCGGATTGACGTCGCGGCAGGCGGTGGTGGACGGGGTCTGCTCCATCAGCCAGAAGGGGGCGCCGTCCTTGAGGCCGCGCACGAGGTCGTGGGCGAGGGCGGGACGGGTGGGCGGGGCGTCCGGCGGCGGGTAGTTGTCCCAGGAGGCGAAGTCGAGGTGGGGCGCCCAGCGGTGGTAGTCCAGCGGGCGGTACGCGCCCATGAGGTTGGTGGTGACGGGGGTGTCCGGGTCGTGGGCGCGGACGGCCTCCTTCTCGGCGGTGAAGCAGCCGAGCAGGGCGTCGGTCATGAAGCGCCGGTAGTCGAGGGTGATGCCCTGGAATGCGGTGTGGTCGGGGCCGCGCCAGTGCTCGGTGAGGGCGCTGGGGGGCTCGATCTGGTCCCAGTCGGTGTACCGGTGCGACCAGAAGGTGGTCCACCAGGCGTCGTTGAGGGCGTCGAGCGTGCCGTGCCGGTCGCGCAGCCAGGCGCGGAAGGCGTCGGCGCACCGGTCGCAGTAGCAGGCGCCGCCGTACTCGTTGTTGATGTGCCAGGCGATCAACGCGGGGTGCCGGGCGTACCGTTCGGCGAGCCGGCCCGCCATCGCGGTGGACAGCCGGCGGTAGGCGGCCGAGCTGGGGCAGAAGTCGTGGCGCTGGCCGTAGCGGTGCCGGCGGCCCTCGAAGTCGGTGCGGTTGACCTCGGGGTGCTTCCTGGCGAGCCAGGGCGGCAGGGCGGCGGTGCCGGTCGCCAGGCAGACCTGGCGGCCCTCCGCGGCGGCACGGTCGAGGATCCGGTCCAGGACCGTGAAGTCGTAGGTGTCCTCGGCGGGTTGGGTGAGGGACCAGGAGAAGACGCCGACCGTGAGGGTGTCGATGCCCGCCCGGCCGAAGAGGCGGTGGTCCTCGTCCCAGACCTCCTGCGGCCACTGCTCGGGGTTGTAGTCGCCCCCGTAGGGGATCTTGGCGCTGCGCGGACTGCGCGCACTGCACGGACGGTGCGGGCCGTGCGGGCCGTGAGGGCTTCCGGGGTCTGACGGGCCTTGGGGGCCGTGGTGGCTCATGCGGTGAAGTCCTCCTGGGTCTCGGCGATCACCGGGCGGCCGGCGTGCAGCAGGGAGAGCAGCAGCGGGGCCGCGAGCAGGGCGGGCAGCGCCTCGGTCAGCAGGGCGGTCAGACCGGCGGCGAGGACGAGCAGGGAGGCGGCGGCCAGCGTGGTCCTGCCGTGCCGGACCAGGAAGTACGCGGCCAGGCGGGCGGTGTCGCGGGCGCGGAACGTGAACAGGGAGGTGAGCACGAGGGCGTGGGCGCCCCACAGGAGCGAGGCCACGCCGATGGCCCCGAGCAGCACCGCCCACCAGCCGGGCAGGCCCGTGGCGGCGAAGTGGGTGAGGGTGAAGGCGATCACCGTCAGCCAGGCCAGCAGGGGGGTCCACAGTTTCAGGGCGGGCCCGGCGTTGAGGCGCCAGCCGTGTGCGTAGCAGCGGGCGGGGTGCAGCTCGGTGAGGTCGCGGCCGCGGTGGTGCAGGGCGTACAGCGCGGCGGAGGCGGCGGGCCCGAGCGGCAGCAGGCACAGGGCGGCGAGGGGCAGGTTGGCGGGGTCGGGGCCCAGCAGGAGCAGGCCGGCGAGGCCGGGGGCCGCCGCGGCGAGGAAGAGGGCCTCGACGGTGAGGAGGGTGTGGACCAGGGCGGTGGCGCGGGACAGGACACCCGTGCCGAAGTCGCTCACCGTGCCGCTCACGAGGGCTCCCCGGTGGGCGGGGCGGCGGTGTCGGCTTCCTGCGTCGTCGCTCTCATGACGGCTCCCTCCCCAGCAGCCGGCTCTCGTCCCACCAGGGCGGGGTCTCGTCGGCGACCGGGGTCAGCTCGACGAGGGTGATCTCGTGCCGGGTCAGGGTGAGGTCCAGCTCGGTGCGGCCCTCGCGCACGGGCAGCCGGCGGTGGCCGCGGGCGGGCTCGGCGGCCTCGTGCAGCACGTCCAGCTGCCCGGCGCTCGGCGAGCGCGGGCTGCCCATGTGCCGCCAGGCCGTCCGGGCGTTTCCGTGTTCCTCGTCGACGGTGGACCGGCGGACGAAGACCTCGCGCCCGCTCATCGGGAGGGACAGGCGCAGCTCGTGCCGTTCGGGGCCGGGGGTCTCGCCCGTGGGATCGACCCCGGCCCAGGCGAGGACCGTGACGCGGCCGTCGGGGTGGCGGCCGACGAGGTGGTCGTCGCCGCGGGCGAGCAGGTCGGGGCCCATTCGGGCCATGAACGCGTAGAGGTGGTAGGCCGGTTTGCGCACCTGGCGGTGGGTGAGCAGCCCGAAGCCGCCGTGGAAGAGGGCGGTGGGGACACCGGCCTCCTCGAACATGTCGCTGAACGTCCAGTAGGAGAACGAGTCGGCGAGCTCGCCGCCCCCGGCCAGCACGGGTGCCAGGTAGGCGGCGTGGAAGGCGGTGTCGTGGACGGGGTTGTCGGGACGGTAGGAGGAGTTGAACTCCGTGATGTGGACGGGCAGTCCGGCGAGGCGGGTGCCCTTGAGACGGTCGCGGGGCGCGGCGAACTGGTCGAGCAGGGCCGTCGCGGGGGCCAGGGTCTGGTGGACGCCGAACGGGACGTGCTGGGCGGGTCCTGACGTGTAGGCGTGCCGGGAGACGAAGTCGACCGGCACGTCGCGGTGTTCGGCGAACTCGGCGAACCGGTCCAGCCAGTCGTCGGCGCCGGGGGAGATCGCCGGGCCGCCGACCTGGAGGTCCGCGTCCACCTCCTTCACGGTGTGCGCGGTCACCTCGTAGAGCCGGTGGTAGGCCCGTTCGTCGGCGTCCTGCCAGAAGTCGGCGAGGTTGGGCTCGTTCCACACCTCGATCGGCCAGGTGCGCACCTCCTCGCGGCCGTAGCGGTCCACGAGGTGGCGCAGGGTCGCGCGGACCAGGTCGGCCCACTCCCGGTGCGAGCGGGGCGGGGTGACGTTGCCGCGCCACCAGAAGACCGTCCGGTCTCCGGAGGCCAGTTCCCCCGGCATGAAGCCCAGTTCGAGGAACGGCCGGATACCGAGGGCGAGGTACGCGTCGACGACCTGGTCGACGTAGGTGAAGCTGTGGTGGACGTGGCGGGTGCCCTCGTGGTGGTACGGGCGGTACACGCCCATGCCGTCGCTGAGCAGGCCGTGGCCGCGGATGTACCGGAAGCCGATGTCGCGCTGGAGGAGGGCGAGGGAGTCCTGGTAGTCGCGGCGCAGGGCGAGTTCGACGCGGCCCGTGCCGACGCAGTGGCGCCAGGCGCCGGAGAGCCGGCCGACCGGCCGCGCGGGGACGCGGATCACCCGTTCTCCTTCTCGAAGCGTGCGCGGGCCTCGTTGTGCAGGCCGACCAGCCGGTCCATGTTCTTGGCCTTCAACTCGGCGACGTAGGAGTCCCATGCGGACAGCGGGCGCTTGCCGAGGGCGAACTTGAGGGTGTTCTGGGTGACGTGGTCGCGCAGCGGGGTGTCCCAGAGCGAGGCCTGCTCCTGTTCCACGGACCGCAGCGGGTGGGCGGGACCGATGGGCAGTTGTTCGCGCCGGGCCATGGCGTCCTGGAACCTCTTCTCGTCCGGGCTGAACGAGGAGGACACGAGCGCCCAGCTGCCGCCGTAGGTGAAGACGCCGTTGAAGAAGCCGTAGTCCTTCTGGAGGTCCTTCGGGGCGTCCGGGTCGGAGCCCATCAGGCTGATGCCGGGCTTCAGTTCGTACCGGCCGCCGGAGTACGTGTACGTGGTGCCCTCTACGCCCCACTTGGCGAACTTCTGGCCCTCGTCCGAGTACCACAGCCAGTCCACGAACTGCATCATCGCGACGAAGCTGTCGCTCTTGAGCGCCTTGCTGGAGATCATGACGCCGTTCTCCAGCCGTGCTCCGCCCATCACCACCGGGCCGGCCGGGCCGAGCGGCACCGGCACCATCTCGATCTTCGAGCCCTTGACCTGTTTCTCCAGGTTGTAGCGGTAGTTCTGGACCAGCTCCTGCGGGTTGGCGCTGATCGCGAAGGACTTCTCGCCGAGCAGTTTCTGCACCGCGTCCTCGTCGGTCTGGGTGAAGCTCTCCGGGTCCATCAGCTTCTCGCCGACCAGTTTCCTCAGGTACTCGACCATCTGGCGGTAGCCGTCCGTGGCACCGGTGAAGACGAACGCGTCGGCCTTCGCGTCGTAGCTGATGTTGTCGTACGTCCATCCCGCCCTGACGCCGTACGCCTGCCCGAGGTAGCTCGTCAACGCGCCTGCCGGGAAGGGCGTGTTGGTGCTCCAGCGGTCCGAGAACGGATAGCGGTCGGGATACTCCGCCCGGAGCGCCCGGAAGACCTCGTACACCTCGTCCCAGGTGGTGGGCAGGCTCAGGCCGAGCCGGTCGAGGACGTCCGTGCGCAGCGACAGCGAGTAGCCGGACTTGACCTTCTCGTGCAGTCCGGGCAGGAGGTAGTACTTGCCGTCCGACTGGCGGATGGAGTCGAGTTCGGGCTCCAGCTTCCACTTGCGCACCTTGTCGCGGAAGTTGGGCATCAGGTGCACGTACTCGCTGACGGGCAGGATCGCGCCCGACGACACGAAGGCGACCTCCGAGGGGTGGTACGTCTTGGGGATCAGGAACGGGGCGTCGCCCGCGCCGATGAGGACGCTGCGCTTCTTCTCGTAGTCGCTCAGGGGGACCGCGATCGGCTTCAGGGTGACGCCGGTGCGCCTGGCCAGCTCCTTCCAGAACAGCCAGCCGTCCTTCATCGGATAGACCGGGTTGTTGTTGTGCAGGACCGGGAACGACAGCGGCTTCGACGCCTTGAACCGCTGGCCGACGCGGTACTCCTTCATCGCGCCGTTCTGCTTCTTGGAGAGGTCCTTGGAGTCCCCGCCGTCGTCGCCGCCGCATCCGGTGAGGGTGGCGAGGCCGACGAAGCCCGCCGCGGCAAGGATCTGACGTCGTGACAGCTGACCTGCGTTCTTCACGGACACTCCCTTGGTGGGGTCCGGCTCTCAGCCCTTGACCGCGCCGAGCATCACGCCGGAGACGAAGTAGCGCTGGACGAACGGGTACACGCAGAGGATGGGCAGCGCGGTGAGCGCGATCGTGACCGCCTGGATGTTCGCCCCGACCTGACTGAGCTGCTCGGTGCCGGCGCCGGCGTTGCCGCCCGTGGTGGCGCCCGCGATGAGGTTGCGCAGATAGACCGTGGCCGGCATGAGCTCGGTGCGGTCCATGTAGAGGTACGCCGAGAACCAGGAGTTCCAGAAGGACACCGAGTAGAAGAGCACCATCGTGGCGATGACCGCCTTGGACAGCGGCAGCACGATCCTGAGCAGGATGCCGTAGGTGCTCAGGCCGTCGATCTCGGCGGCCTCCTCCAGCTCGGTGGGCAGGCTTTCGAAGAAGGCCTTCATCACCAGCAGGTTGAAGACGCTGATCGCGTTGGGCAGGGCGATCGCCCAGACGCTGTTCTTCAGGCCGAGGCCGGTGACGAGGACGTAGTGGGGGATCAGGCCGCCGGAGAAGAACATGGTGAAGACGGCCACCCCGACCAGGACACCGCGGCCTCTGAGGTCCTTCTTCGACAGCACATAGGCGTAGCAGGTCGTCAGCACCATGGCGACGACGGTCGAGACGACCGTGTAGAACACGGTGTTGCCGTAGTTGCGCCAGAACATCGCGTCGTGGAAGACGATCCGGTAGGTGGTGAGGTTGAACCCCTTGGGCCACAGAGTGACCTCTCCGGCGCGGATCTGGCGTTCGCCGCTGAAGGACCGGGCGACGATGGTGAGGAACGGGTAGAGGGTCACCGCCACGACGGCGGTGAGGACGATCCCGTTGACGCCCTGGAAGACGCGCTGGCCCGGGGTGGGCCGGGCGGCGCTCACCACAGGCTCGTCCCCACCGTGCGGCGCGACAGCTGGTTCGCGGTGGTGATCAGCACCAGCCCGATGACCGCCTCGAACAGGCCGATCGCCGCGGCGTAGCTGAAGCTGTTGGACTCGACGCCGGCCCGGTAGAGATAGGTGGAGACCACGTCGGCCGTCGGATAGGTCAGCGGGTTGTAGAGCAGCAGGATCTTCTCGAAGCCGACCGCCATGAACGTGCCGATGTTGAGGATCAGCAGCGTGATCATCGTGGGGCGGATGCCGGGCAGGGTGACGTGCCAGGTCTGCTGCCACCGGTTCGCGCCGTCGATGCGGGCGGCCTCGTAGAGGTCCTCGTCGATCGTGGTGAGCGCGGCGAGGTAGAGGATCGTGCCCCAGCCGGCGGTCTGCCAGATCTCCGAGCCGACGTAGACCGTGCGGAACCACCCGGGTTCCTGGACGAACCGGATCGGGTCGTGACCGAACCAGCCGAGCACCTGGTTGACGGGCCCGTCCACGGCCAGCATCTGCAGCGTGATGCCGGCCACGATCACGACCGACAGGAAGTGCGGCAGATACGACACCGACTGCACGAACCGTTTCAGCGAGCGTCTGCGCACCTCGTTGAGCAGCAGCGCCAGCACGATCGGGACCGGGAAGCAGAAGACGAGCGTGAGCGCGCCCAGCCACAGGGTGTTGCGGAACACCTGCCAGAAGGTGGGGTCGGACAGGAACATCCGCACATAGCGCAGCCCCACCCACTGCTCGCCCAGGATCGAGCCACCCGGTTCGAACCGGCGGAAGGCGATGACGTTGCCGATCATCGGCAGGTAGCGGAAGACCAGGAAGAACAGCAGGGGCAGCACGGCCAGCGAGTACAGCTGCCAGTCCCGGCGCAGCGCCCTGCGCAGACCTCGGCGGGAGGCCGGGGGCGCGGGGCGCACAGGGGGCTCCGGTGGATCCTGGGTGCCGGGCGGAGAGGCCGACGTGGTGGAGGTGCTCATTGCTCGGTCCTCCCGTGACGGAGAAGTGGAACCGAAACTTTCGAGCGCTTACCGGTAACTTCGCGGCAACTTAAGGGCACCGAGAAAGCGCTGTCAATGGGTACTGCAGCGAACGGTTGAGGCAGAGGTGCGGCGTTGGAACACCCTGCGCGCGGGGTACACCCCCGAGGTCGGTGTCGCCGACTTCGCAAGTTTCCTTGTCTCCGCCGATTCCTTCGAGGTGTCCCGTGCCCGCGTTCGACCTCTCCTTCACCGAGCTGGAGCGCTACCGTCCGGCCCTCGAAGAACCCGCGGACTTCGACGAGTTCTGGCAGGAAACCCTCGAGGAGGCCGCCGCCCAGGGGGATCCCGTGGTGTCGGCGCGTCCGGTGGAGACCGGCCTACGGCTGACCGAGACCTGGGACGTGACCTTCCGCGGCTTCGCCGGGGACCCGGTACGGGCCTGGTTCAGCAGACCGGCGGGGACGTCCGAGCCCCTGCCCGCCGTCGTCGAGTACGCGGGCTACGGCCGTGGCCGCGGCCTCCCGCACGAGCGGCTCACCTGGGTGAACGCCGGATACGCGCACCTGTTGATGGACAACCGGGGCCAGGGCGACCAGTACGGCTGCGGCGGCGACACACCCGACCCGCACGCCACCGCGCCGGGCGGGCCGGGCCCGGCGGTCCGCGGCCTGCTCGCCCCCCGGGACCACCACTACCGCCGCCTGATCACCGACGCGGTCCGCGCGGTGGCCGCCGTGCGCACCCTGCCCGGGGTGGACGCCGCGCGGACCGTCGCCGCCGGCAACAGCCAGGGCGGCGGCCTCGCCCTGGCCGTCGCGGGCCTGGTCCCCGGCCTGGCCGCCGTCCTGGTCACCGCCCCGCTGCTGTGCGGGATCCGCCGCGCCCTGGACCTCACCGACGCGGGCCCCTACGGCGAGATCGCCGCGTATCTCTCCGTCCGCCGCGGCGCCGAGCGGGCCGCGTACCGCACCCTCTCCTACCTGGAGGGCGTCTCCTTCGCCCGCCGCGCCGACGCCCCCGCCCACTTCGGCACCGGGCTGCGCGACACCGTGTGCCCGCCGAGCGGGGCGTACGCGGCCTTCAACCGGTACGGCGAGTCGGCCGGCGTGGACCCCCGCAAGGAGATCCACGCCTACCCGTTCAACGGGCACGAGGGCGGCGACGCGGTGCATGTGCGCCGCCAACTCGACTGGCTGACGGAGGTGTTGGCGGTCAGCCGGTCGCGAGGGTGAACACGCGCAGATCCGTCTCGGCGGGCAGCCGCACCCTCGCGATCGTCCTGCCGTCCGGTGCCGTGAACGGCGCGGTGGCGAACACGTAGGTCGCCACCGGGTCCTGGTCCGCCCCGGCCACGTTCCGGTACGCGCTCCGGGCGACGACCACGTTGCCGTACTGGACCGTGCCGCCGCCCCCGCCGACCGTCCAGTCGGTGAAGGCGAGGTCGACCGTGCCGGTGGTGCCGTCGGTGTAGGTGACGGTGGCCGTGCTCCGCCGGTTGCCGTTGACGGCACTGCCGACGAACGACACCTTCCGGGCGGGAGCGGCGAGTTCGACGGTCTGACCGGCGGCCGAGATGTTGTCGGGCCGGCCGCTCGGCGAGTCGGGCCAGGTGAAGGCCAGCCCGTCCACCGTCCCCCGCCCGCCCGGGGTGAGCCCGGCGGCCGCGAGGGCCTGGCGGGAGTAGCTCCAGCCGCCGCCGTCGTAGTCGGCCTCGTCGTGGTCGCCCTCGTCGTCCGAGACACCGGTGTTGTCGTAGGCGGCGAGGAGGGTGCCGGGGGCGGCCACGGTCAGGGCGACGGGCTGTGCGTACGAGGTGGCGCCCGAGGTCACCGTGACCTTCACGTCGTAGAAGCCCTGGTCCGTTCCCTGCGCGGAGCCGAGGGTGATCTCCTGCGCGCCGCCGGCGACCGTGCCCTCGGTGGGGGTCGCCGTGATCCCGGCGGGCGTCTCCACCCGGAAGCGGACCTCGGGCCCCGTGCCGCCGCTCAGCGCCAGGGCCCGGATGCCCACCTTCGTGCTCCCGCCCGGCGCGAGCGTCGCCGTGGTCGGGCCGACACCGATCTGGTACGGCTGCTCGCCTGTCCGGAAGGAGGGCGGGGCGTCCAACGGGTCGCTCCCCCAGGCCCTGTCCGGCGTGCCGGAGAGCGTGTAGTCGAGCCTGCCGCCGTCGCGCACGAACGACGCCTGGAGCCAGGGACGGTCACTGGTGCGGCCGTCGACCTTCAGGGAGCGGATGTACGGCGCGCCGGCGCGGGCGCCCCGGGCGCGGACGGAGATGTCCCCGCCGTGCGGCCGGTCGATCTCGATGCGCGGGAACAGCGGTGAGGCCAGGACGAGTTCGGCGCGGGAGGGCACCTGCGGGTACATCCCGAGCGCGGAGAAGACGTACCAGGCCGACATCGCGCCGAGGTCGTCGTTGCCGGGGATGCCGCCGGGCTGCGCCGACCACAGCCGGCTCATCGCGGCCCGGACCGTCTCCTGCGTCCTGTAGGGCGCGCCCGCGTAGTCGTACAGGTAGGGGACGTTGATCGACGGCTCGTTGTCCAGCTCGGACTTGTCGCCGCCGCTGCCGGTGAACGCCCAGTCGCCGTCGGCGTCGTGGAAGAACGCGTCGAGGCGGGCGAGTGCCTGCTCCCTGCCGCCCATCGCGGCGAACAGGCCGGCGGGGTTGTGCTGCACCATCCAGGTGTACTGGGCTGCCGTCCCCTCGACGAAGCCGTTGCCGGTGGCCGGGGTGAAGCCGGTGACCCAGCTGCCGTCGGCCTTGCGGTTGGCGATGTACCCGCCGGCGGGATCGGCGGCGATGTCGAAGTTGTTCTGCCACCACTGGGACCGCCGGGCGAAGTCGGCGGCGGTCCCGCTCTCCCCGGCCGCCGCGGCCAGTTGGGACAGGGCGAAGTCGGCGCCGGACATCTCCAGCGTCTCGGCCGCCCCGCCCCAGGCGTTGGAGACCGACGGCATGTAGTGCAGCTTCAAGTACTTGTCGAGGGAGGGACGCTGGCCGACGGACAGCACGGGCTTGCCCGCCGGCGACAGGTCCCGCGGGGTCGGCACGGTCGCCGCCTTCACCAGCGAGGCCAGTGCGCCGCGCAGGTCGAAATCGGTGCCGCCGAAGGCACGGATGCCGGCCAGGGCGGCCGGTGAGGGATCGCCGTTCATGACATGGGTGCCGCTCGCGCCGTGCAGCCATCGGTCCCAGAGGCCGCCGTTCTGCCGGGCGTGCTCGCACAGGGACTGGGCGACGTCCGAGCCCGTGCGCGGGTCGAGCAGGGTCAGCAGCTGCACCTGGTCCCGGTAGACGTCCCAGCCGGAGAAGGTGCCGTACTGGGCCCGGTGGCCGTGGCTCACGGTGTGCGCCCTGCCGTCGCCGCCGCGGTACCGGCGGTCGGCGTCGCTGATCACGTTCGGGTGCAGGAGCGCGTGGTACAGGGCGGTGTAGAAGGTGGTGCGCTCGTCGTCCGTGCCGCCGCCGACCCGGACCGCGTCCAGGCGGTCGCGCCAGGCCCGGCGGGCCGCGTCCTTCACCGCGTCGAAGGAGCGGTGCGGGGGGTTCTCCGCGGCCAGGTTGGCGGCGGCGCCCGCCTGACTCACGTACGAGATGCCGACCTTGGCGTTCACCGGGCCCCGGCCCGGCTCGAACTCGACATAACCGCCCGCCCCCTTGCCCGCGACGGGCCGCCCGCCGGCGGAGAAGCCGCCGGTGCCGCCGCTCGCCGAGGTCGACCCCGGGGTGAGTCTGCCGTCCTGCCAGGTGCCGGTGGCCTTGAAGGCGCGGTCGAAGCGGGCGGTGAAGTGGAGGGTGTAGTAGGCGCGCCGGCCCTCGGGGTCGAGGTGGCCGCAGAAGTTGCCGGAGGTGACCGAGCCGGAGACGGTGCGGGTCGCCGGGTCGATGGTGACCGTCGAATCCGTCGATCCCACCTCGGAGTTGGCGGTGCGGATCAGCAGGGAGGCGGGCCTGCCGTCCGGGTAGGTGAAGCGGGCCGAGCCGGTGCGGGTGGTGGCCGTGAGGTCGGCGGTGACTCCGGAGGCGAGACCGACCTTGTAGTGGCCGGGTTCCGCCGTCTCGTCGGCGTGGCTGAAGCCGGAGGCGTAGACGGCGTCCCCGGTGTCGCTCGCGGGCGACGTGGTGACCTCGCCCGGGTACGGGAAGAACGGGATGTCACCGCTGCCGCCCGCGCAGCCCGTACCGGACATGTGGGTGAGGCTGAAGCCGCGGATGCGGGGGGCGTCGTACTGGTAGCCGCCGGGTGCGGCGGTCCTGGTGGCGTCGCCCCGGGTGTTCTCCGGGCTGAAGGAGAACATGCCGAAGGGGGTCACGGCGCCCGGGAAGACGTTGCCGCCGTTCCTGGTGCCGATGAGCGGATCGACGTGGGCGGTGGGGTCCTGGACGAGAGCGGGCGGGGCGGCGGACGCCGCCGGGGCGGGGGTGGCGCCGGTGACCGTGAGAGCTGCGGCCAGCAGCAGGGACGTGAGCCCCGGCGCGAGCCGGGACCTGGGACGGAATCGCATGACGCGGCCCCTCCTCCTTCGGACGGGTCGCGCACCACGGGTCGCACAAGCCGCAGGGACAGTAGCGTGCGCCACCGGTACCACGGAAGAGTGCGGGCCGGTTTCACGACGCGCTTGACATCGTTGTCGGATCAGGCGCTAAAGTCATGTCCAGACCAATTCGATAATGTTGTCGCGCATCCAGCGTCGCCCAAGCCACGCATCACCCGGACGGCACGACCTCCCCCGCGGCCCGTCCGGCTCGCGGACCCGGTGGACCGCCGTCCACCGGGTCCGCCCGGAGCGGCCGAGCGCTCCGGTCAGCCGACCCGGCAGGGCAGGGTCGTCGCGGTGTCGCCGCCGGTGCCCGAGACGACGTATCCGAACGTCGTGCTCCGACCCGGACTCAGGGAGCCGTTCCAGTCGGCGTTGTGGACCATCACCGCCTGACCGTTGTACGTGGCGTTGCCGCTCCACAGACTGACCACCGACTGACCGCTCGGCAGGGTCCAGTCGACCATCCAGCCGAGCATCGGCACGTCACCGGAGTTGGTGACGGTCACCTCGGACTGGTAGCCGCCGTTCCAGCTGCCGGTGGTCCTGCGGGTGGCGGTGCAGGTTCCCGGCACGGGCTCGGTCGGGTTGCCCGGCTCGTGGATGCCGGTCACCTCGCCGTTGCCGCCGTCGAAGACGACGTCGGAGCAGGAGTAGAAGGTCTCCTGGCTGTCGGAGCGCTGCCAGACCATGTAGATGATGTGGCGGCCCGACTTGCCGGACGGAAGCTGCCCGGTCCAGGAGTAGTTGGCCTCGACCGTGCCCGGGGAGCCGTTGAGCGGCGGGTGGTCGACGGAGAGGAAGGGCTGGGACTCCATGTCGTCCCAGGTGAGCGTCTTCGTCGGGTCGAAGCCGTCCTTGGTGACGTAGACGTAGAACCAACCCGGGTGCGCGGCCCAGGCGTTGTAGGAGAAGTCGACGGTCGCGCCGGAGGTGAGGTGGGTGAGCGGCCAGTCGTTGCGGGGGGCGTTGAAGCCGGTGAAGTTGGTGTTGCCGCCGCTGCACAGCTCGCCGTCCGGGACGAAGCCGCGGGTGCGGCCGGCGCCGTCGGAGCGCAGCACCGAGAACCAGTTGTAGAACGGCGTGGTGCCGCTCACCTGCTGCGCGTTCTTGCAGGCCGGGTTGACCGGTTTGATCTCACCGGTGTCGGTAAGGGCGTCCTGCCAGCACAGGAAGGTGCGGCTGCCGGGCTTCATGGGGGTGCCGTGGGCCTCGGCCCGGCCGCCGGTCGAGACGATCAGACCGAGGGCGGGGACGGTGGCCAGCAGGGCCAGGAGGACGAGGAGAAGGGCTCGGGGGCGTGATCCGGGACGCGACTTTGTCGTGATCATGACAGAGAACATGGCGGAGTCCGTCCTTCCGTGTACGGACCGTGCACGTGGAGTGGGTGGTGCGGGTGCGGATGCGGATGCGCGTACGGGAGGCGGGAGCGGCTCCGGATCGGCTCCGGCGGGTTCCGGTCCGTCGGGGCCGCGATATGGGAGCGCTCCCACCTCACCTGTGGCGGAAGGTAGCGCCGTACGGCCCACTTGTAAACGGTCTCGTACGGCGTACTTGGCGACGTGCCGGGGTCACCGCAGCGACGCCCGCGCACTCCAGGTCGGTGTGTCCGCTCCGAGGTCGCCGGTCAGGGGGAGTTCGACCGTGAACTCGGTGCGGCCGGGCGCGCTGCGGACGTCGATGCGGCCGCCGTGGGCCGCGGTGATCGCGGCGACGATGGCGAGGCCCAGGCCGGAGCCGGTCCCGGCGCCGGTGGTGGCGCGGGCGCGGGAGGCGTCGGCCCGGGTGAAGCGTTCGAAGACGGTGGGGAGCAGGTCGGGCGGGATGCCGGGGCCGTCGTCGCGGACGCGGATCGTGCCCAGCCCGTCCTTGGCCTCCACCGTCGCCACGACCCGGGTGCCCGACGGTGTGTGCACGCGGGCGTTGGCCAGCAGATTGGCCACGACCTGGTGCAGGCGGGCCTCGTCGCCGACGACCAGGGGGGACGCGTCGAGGCGGAGTTCCAGCTGCCAGTCGTGGTCGCCGCCCGCGGCCCGCGCGTCCCAGACGGCCTCGGCGACCAGCGCGGCCAGGTCCACCTCGGCGGACTGCAGCGGCCGGCCCTCGTCCAGCCGGGCCAGCAGGAGGAGATCCTCGACGAGGCCCGTCATCCGTGCCGACTCGGCCGTCACCCGGCGCCACGCCAGGCCCGGTTCGATGCGGTCGGTGCCGCGGTTCATCAGCTCCGCGTAACCGGCGATCGAGGCCAGCGGGGTGCGCAGTTCGTGGCTGGCGTCGGCGAGGAAGCGGCGCATGCGTTCCTCGCTGCGGCGTACCCGCTCCTCGCTGCGCTGCCGTTCGGCGAGCGAGGACTCCACATGGTCGATCATGCGGTTGAGGGCGGCGCCGACCTGGCCGGCCTCGCTGCCGGGGTCGGTGTCGCGTTCGGGGACCCGGGTGAGGCCGGTGACCTCGCCCCGGCACAGCGGCGCGTGGGAGACCTCGACGGCGGTGGCGGCGACCCGTCCGAGGGGGCGCAGCTGCCGTCGGATGACCACCGCGCAGACGCAGCCCGCCACCGTCAGGCCCAGCGCCGCGACGACGGCCTCGACGACCACCAGACCGCTGATCATGTCCTGGACGTCGTCCATCGGCAGGCCGGTGAGGACCCGGACGCCGTCGCCGTCGAGGGCGGCGATGCGGTAGGTGCCGAGGCCGGGGACCGTCCTGGTGTGGAAGGAGCCGTCGGTCCCGATGCCGGACAGCGCCGCGGTCTGGGCCCCGCTCAGGCTCTGCGGCGGCGCGTCCTGGCCGACCGTCGCCGCCGCGAGGACGGTGCCGTCGGCGTCGAGGCGGGCGGCGAGCATGCCGGCCGGGTGGCCGCTCTCGTTGAGGAAGGTCAGGTCCCGGGTGAGGTCCGGGTGGAGCGAGGCCCCGCCCAGGCTGCGCTCGGCCGCGTCGGTGACCCGGTCGTCCAGGTTGCCCAGCAGGTAGGCGCGCTGGACGAAGACGGTGGTGAGGGCCATCGCGGCACAGACGGCGACCAGGACGGCGGTGATGAAGAGGAGCAGGCGGGTGCGCAGGGAACGGCCCGGGAAACGGACCGCCCGCGGGGAACGGCCCCGCAGGCGGATGCTCATCTCCCGTCCTCCACCGGCCTGATGGCGTACCCCAGCCCGCGCACGGTGTGGATCATCGGCGCGCGCCCCCGGTCGAGCTTGCGGCGCAGGCTGGAAATGTACACCTCGACGAGGTTGCCGCCGCCGTCGAAGGAGGTGCTCCAGACGCGGTCCAGGATCTGCGCCTTGCTCAGCACCTGGCGGGGGTGCTCCATCAGCAGGCTGAGCAGGTCGAACTCCTTGGCGGTGAGGGCGATCCGGGCGCCGTCGCGGTGCGCCTCGCGGGACTCGGCGGACACCATGAGGTCACCGAGGACGCGGACGGAGTCGTCGGCACGGGTGCCGTCGGCGCCGGAGCGGCGCAGCAGTCCGCGCAGCCGCAGGACGACCTCTTCCAGGGAGAACGGTTTCGTGACGTAGTCGTCGGCGCCGTTCTCCAGCCCGTCGATACGGTGCTCCAGGGCGTCGCGGGCGGTGAGCATGAGGACGGGCAGCTCGGGGTTCTCGTAGCGCAGGCGGCGCAGGACCTGGATGCCGTCCAGGTCGGGCAGCATGCCGTCCAGGACGACGGCGTGCGGGGCCCAGCGACGGGCCTCGCGCAGCGCGCTGTGCCCGTCGGCCGCCGACCAGGCGCGCCACCCCGCCTCCGTGACGGCCACGGACAGCACTTCGGTGAGCGCGGGTTCGTCATCGACGATCAGGACGCGGACCCGTCCGCTTCGGGTACCGGAGATGCCAGCCATGTCCCGATCGTGTCCCGGTCGGCTGGGGGAATCCTGTGTTCAGCCTGGGTGTCGGCGATGACCGGGGGCGGACAGGGCGAAGGGCCGCATCCCCGTCACCGGGGATGCGGCCCTGAACCGCCCTGCCGTACCGCTTACTTGCGGATCAGGCTGCGCAGCACGTACTGCATGATGCCGCCGTTGCGGTAGTAGTCCGCCTCACCGGGGGTGTCGATGCGGACGACCGCGTCGAACTCGACACCGGTGTCGGTGGTGACCTTGACCGTGCGCGGGGTGGTGCCGTTGTTGAGCTCCTCGACGCCGGTGAAGGAGAAGGTCTCCTCGCCGGTCAGACCGAGGGAGCCGGCGGAGGTGCCCTCCGGGAACTGCAGCGGCAGGACGCCCATGCCGATCAGGTTCGAGCGGTGGATGCGCTCGTACGACTCGGCGATGACGGCCTTGACGCCGAGCAGCGCGGTGCCCTTGGCGGCCCAGTCGCGGGACGAACCGGAGCCGTACTCCTTGCCGGCCAGGACGACCAGCGGGATGCCCTGCTCGATGTAGTTGCGGGAGGCGTCGTAGATGAACGCCACCGGGCCGCCGTCCTGCGTGAAGTCGCGGGTGTAGCCGCCCTCGGTGCCCGGCGCGATCTGGTTGCGCAGGCGGATGTTGGCGAACGTGCCGCGGATCATGACCTCGTGGTTGCCTCGGCGGGAGCCGTAGGAGTTGAAGTCACGACGCTCCACACCGTGCTCGGTGAGGTACTTGCCGGCCGGGGTGTCGGCCTTGATGGCGCCGGCCGGGGAGATGTGGTCGGTGGTGACCGAGTCGCCCAGCTTGGCCAGGACGCGGGCGCCGGTGATGTCGGAGACCGGCTCCGGGTCCATGCCCATGCCCTCGAAGTACGGGGGCTTGCGGACGTAGGTGGACTCCGGGTCCCACTCGAAGGTGTTGCCGGTCGGGATCGGCAGCGCCTGCCACTGGGCGTCGCCGGCGAAGACGTCGGCGTAGGACTTGTTGAACATGTCCTCGCCGATGGCGCTCGCCACGACCTCGTTGACCTCGGCCTCGGAGGGCCAGATGTCCTTGAGGAAGACCGGGTTGCCGTCCTGGTCGGTGCCCAGGGCCTCCTTGGTGATGTCCACCTTCATGGAGCCCGCGAGGGCGTACGCGACGACCAGCGGCGGGGAGGCCAGGTAGTTCATCTTGACGTCGGGGTTGATCCGGCCCTCGAAGTTCCGGTTGCCGGAGAGGACCGAGGTGACCGCGAGGTCGTGGTCGTTGACCGCCTTGGAGACCTCCTCCGGCAGCGGGCCGGAGTTGCCGATGCAGGTGGTGCAGCCGTAGCCGACGAGGTTGAAGCCGACCTTGTCGAGGTACGGGGTCAGGCCCGCCTTGTCGAAGTAGTCGGTGACGACCTTGGAGCCCGGGGCGAGGGTGGTCTTGACCCACGGCTTGCGGGTCAGACCCTTCTCCACGGCCTTCTTCGCGACGAGCGCGGCGGCGACCATGACGTACGGGTTGGAGGTGTTGGTGCAGGAGGTGATGGCCGCGACCGTCACCGCGCCGTGGTCCAGCTCGTAGGTGGTGCCGTCGGGGGCGGTGACCGGGACCGGGTTCGACGGGGCGCCGTTCGGGTGGACGGCCGGGGCGTCGGAGGCCGGGAAGGACTCCTGGCCGGCCTCGTCCACGCTGTCCACGTAGTTGCGGACGTCCTGCTTGAACTGCTCGGCCGCGTTGGCGAGGACGATGCGGTCCTGCGGGCGCTTCGGGCCGGCGATGGACGGGACGACCGTGGCCAGGTCCAGTTCGAGCTTCTCGGAGAAGTCCGGCTCGGCCTTCGGGTCCAGCCAGAGGCCCTGCTCCTTGGCGTACGCCTCGACGAGCGCGACCTGCTGCTCGGAACGGCCGGTGAGCTTGAGGTAGTTCAGGGTCTCGTCGTCGATCGGGAAGATCGCGGCGGTGGAGCCGAACTCCGGCGACATGTTGCCGATGGTGGCGCGGTTCGCGAGGGAGGTCGCGGCGACGCCCTCACCGTAGAACTCGACGAACTTGCCGACCACACCGTGCTTGCGGAGCATCTCGGTGATGGTGAGGACCAGGTCGGTGGCGGTGGTGCCGGCGGGGAGCTCCCCGGTCAGCTTGAAGCCGACCACGCGCGGGATGAGCATGGAGACCGGCTGGCCGAGCATCGCGGCCTCGGCCTCGATGCCGCCGACGCCCCAGCCCAGCACACCGAGGCCGTTGACCATGGTGGTGTGCGAGTCGGTGCCGACGAGGGTGTCGGGGTAGGCCTGGCCGCCGCGGACCATGACCGTGCGGGCCAGGTGCTCGATGTTCACCTGGTGGACGATGCCGGTGCCCGGCGGGACGACCTTGAAGTCGTCGAACGCGGTCTGGCCCCAGCGCAGGAACTGGTAGCGCTCGCGGTTGCGGCCGTACTCCAGCTCGACGTTCTGCGCGAAGGCCTCGTGGGTGCCGAACTTGTCGGCGATGACGGAGTGGTCGATGACCAGCTCGGCCGGGGAGAGCGGGTTGACCTTCGCGGGGTCGCCGCCGAGCTCCTTGACGGCCTCACGCATGGTGGCGAGGTCCACGACGCAGGGCACGCCGGTGAAGTCCTGCATGATCACGCGGGCCGGCGTGAACTGGATCTCCTGGGAGGGCTGGGCCTGGGAGTCCCAGTTGCCGAGGGCGCGGATGTGGTCGGCGGTGATGTTCGCGCCGTCCTCCGTGCGGAGCAGGTTCTCCAGCAGGACCTTGAGGCTGTAGGGGAGTCGGGCCGAGCCCTCCACCTTGTCCAGGCGGAAGATCTCGTACGACTCGTCGCCCACCTGCAGCGTGCTGCGGGCGTCGAAGCTGTTCGCCGACACGACGGTCTCCTTCATTGATGTGCGCGTTACCACCGCATCCTGCCGCCACGCCGGCTTGGCCGGTCCGCTAAGGTAAGGCTAAGTTAGGTCACCCTTACTGGAGTGGCGGCCGCGGTGCGCCTCGGCAGATATCTCGATGTCGAGATAACTCTAGTACATGGGGGCTGGATGGTCATGCCCGGGCTCGCTGGCGGACCTCGGGCGGGAGCGGGATCCGGCGGAAGCCGGGCCCCGCGCAGGGACGGCCCGGCCATGGAGCGGCCGGGCCGGGGTAGACGACAGCGGAAGGCAAGGACAGGAAGGGCGACGACAGAAGGAGGTCACATGCCCCTCACCTTCCGCAAGAGCTTCCGCATCCTCCCGGGGGTGCGCCTGAACATCAACCGGCGTTCCTGGTCGATCACCACGGGTGGCGGCCGGCACGGTCCGCGGCACACCCACAGCAGCACCGGACGGCGTACGACATCGATGGATTTGCCCGGACCTTTCGGATGGCGTCGAACCCGGACGGCCAAGCGCCGTTGACGAGATGTCACCCGAACGGACCCCACCGAGAGGTGCCATCTCATATCTGAGATAACCTCAGCCTCATGGCAGACGACTACCTCGTACGCATCGGCAAGCTCATCCGTGACGCCCGGCAGCACCGGGGCTGGACACAGTCACAGCTGGCCGAGGCGCTCAACACCAGTCAGAGCGCCGTCAATCGCATCGAGCGCGGCAACCAGAACATCAGCCTTGAGATGATCGCTCGGATCGGTGAGGCGCTGGACAGCGAGATCGTCTCGTTGGGCTACGCGGGACCGATGCATCTGCGTGTCGTGGGGGGCCGTCGGCTGTCCGGCGCCATCGACGTGAAGACCAGCAAGAACGCGTGCGTGGCCCTGCTGTGCGCCTCCCTGCTCAACCGGGGGCGCACAGTGCTGCGCCGGGTCGCCCGGATCGAGGAGGTCTACCGTCTGCTCGAGGTGCTGAACTCCATCGGGGTCCGCACCCGTTGGATCAACGGCGGGGTCGACCTGGAGATCGTGCCGCCGGCCGAGCTGGACATGGCGGCGATCGACGCCGAGGCCGCCGTGCGCACACGGTCCATCATCATGTTCCTCGGACCGCTGCTGCACAGGGTGAACGCCTTCAAGCTGCCCTACGCCGGCGGCTGCGACCTGGGCACGCGGACGATCGAACCGCACATGATCGCGCTGCGCCGGTTCGGGCTGGACATCGCGGCGACGGAGGGCCAGTACCACGCGGTCGTGGACCCCGCCGTGCGTCCGGACCGCCCCATCGTGCTGACCGAGCGCGGGGACACCGTCACCGAGAACGCGCTGCTGGCCGCCGCCCGCCACGACGGCGTGACCGTCATCCGCAACGCCTCCTCCAACTACATGGTCCAGGACCTGTGCTTCTTCCTGGAGGCCCTCGGGGTGCGGGTCGAGGGCATCGGCACCACCACGCTCACCGTGCACGGGGTGCCGGACATCGACGCGGACGTCGACTACTCCCCCTCCGAGGACCCGGTCGAGGCGATGAGCCTGGTGGCCGCCGCGGTGGTGACGGAGTCGGAGCTGACGGTGCGTCGGGTCCCCATCGAGTTCCTGGAGATCGAGCTCGCGGTCCTGGAGGAGATGGGCCTCGACCACGACCGCACGCCCGAGTACCACGCCGACAACGGCCGCACCCGGCTGGTGGACCTCACCGTCCGGCCCTCCAAGCTGGAGGCGCCGATCGACAAGATCCACCCGATGCCGTTCCCCGGCCTGAACATCGACAACGTCCCGTTCTTCGCGGCCATCGCCGCCGTCGCGTCGGGCAAGACCCTCATCCACGACTGGGTCTACGACAACCGCGCGATCTACCTCACCGACCTCAACCGCCTCGGCGGCCGCCTCCAGCTCCTCGACCCGCACCGGGTTCTGGTGGAGGGCCCCACCCGCTGGCGCGCCGCCGAGATGATGTGCCCGCCGGCCCTGCGCCCGGCCGTGGTCGTCCTGCTGGCGATGATGGCGGCGGAGGGCACGTCCGTGCTGCGCAACGTGTATGTCATCAACCGGGGTTACGAGGATCTCGCGGAGCGGCTGAACTCGATCGGGGCGCAGATCGAGATCTTCCGGGACATCTGACCCGCCCTGCCGCAGGACATCCGGCCGGCCCGTTCCGTTCCGCGGGTCGTCCGGCCGGCACACCCGCGGGTCGTCCGGCCGGCACACCCGAGGGACCTCTCATCGGCCCGCCTCCGGTGTCTCTCCCACGGCGCCGCACGGTGCGTCCGGCCGGGGTGGGGCCGGCGGCCGCCTTCCGATCCATGGTCGCTGTCCGGTCACGGAAGGCGGCCGCCGTCTGGGGGCCGTCGTCACGACGGCGGTTCGGACGGGCCGCGGGCCGCCTGGAGGTCGGCGAGCAGTTCGGCCTGGCCGGTCAGGACGCCGGACAGGATCGTGCGGGCGACCCGCAGGAGTTCGGCGACGTGCGGGCTGGTCAGGGAGTAGTAGACGGTGGAGCCCTCCCTGCGGGTCACGACCAGGTTCGCCCGGCGCAGGACCGCCAGCTGCTGGGAGAGGTGCGCGGGCTCGATGCCCACCTCGGGCAGCATCTCCGCGACCGCGTGCTCGCGCTCGCTCAGCAGCTCCAGGACCCGGATGCGGGCCGGATGCCCGAGCGTCTTGAAGAACTCGGCCTTCAACTGGTACAGCGGCGTACTCACCGGCCCGCCTCCTCCCCGCGACAACAGCACGGTATCCACCCACTCGTCCTGCACATGCGGCCCGTCCTCACCCGCGCGACCGGCTGCGCCGGATCCGTGCCGGGACGCCGGGCCACCGGTTCCCGTGCGATGACCTCTGGAATTGCCAACGTTAGCAATTACTCAGACCCGCCTGTCCTGCCGCCCGAGGGGCGGGTCCGTCCGCCGGCCAGCCCGTGGTGCGCCACTCCTGGCGCTCCTCGCCCCGTTCCGCCCGCCGCCCGCTCCGGTGTGCGGCGAGCGCCGCCGCCCGGTCGACGTGGACCGGGACGGGCGGTCCGTCACCGGCCGGGACGAGCGAGCCGTCGGCGGGGATCGCGGCCAGTTCCAGGGCGCGGCCCGCCTCGGCGAGGCGGCGGGCGGCGTCGGCGATGGCCAGCTGCCCCTCCGCCGACCAGCCGCGCAGCTCGGTGAGGTCGACGACGACCGGACCGGTGCCGCGGGTCAGGGCCCAGCCGACGGCTCCGCCGAAGCGGCGCACGGCCTCGGGGCCGAGGTGTCCGGCGACGGAGAGGACGCCGAGACCGTCGTGGACGGTGTAGCGCCAGTCGATGGTCATACGGGGGCACTTCCTTGCCTGGGTCGGGTGGTGGACGTCGGTGCTGCGGCCGGAGCGCGAGTCAGAGGGGGAGGGAGATCCAGATGCTCTTGCCCCGGCCGTCGGCGTCTCCTCGGACCACCGCGGTGCCGCCCAGGGTGACGACGAGTTCCATGACGGTGCCCAGTCCGCCCGCGCCGGATCCGCCGACCGCCCCGTACAGCGAGGGCTGGTAGGGGTGACGGTCGTGCACGGCGAAGGCCAGGCAGTCGGCACCGGCCGCGTAGACCACGGTGAGTTGGGGGGAGAGCGCGGCGGCGTGCCGGACACTGTTGGTCACCAGTTCGCTGAGGATCAGCAGCGCCGGGTCCACCGTGGGGTGGCGCAGGCCGATGCCCCACTCGACCAGTGCCTGTTCGGCCGTCTGTCGCGCCAGGCGGACGGCGGACGGTTCACTGGGCACGGTGAGCACGTGCCGGTGGGGCAGCGTCTCGAGACCGGCGGTCATCGGTTCTCCCTCCGTGAGCCGGCCCCGTGCAGGGCCGTGGGGGACGCGTCGTCGGGCAGGCGGTCGGGGGACGCGGTGGACTTCGCGGCGGTCGGGACCGTCGTCCGCCGGTGGGCCGCGGGCGACAGGACCCCGGAGCGTTCCAGGTGGTCGCGGGCGGCTCGGATGGCCTCCGGCGTGGTGGCGTACTCCCGCCCGTCGTGTTCGAGGAGGTCCAGGGCGCCGACGGAGTCCAGGACCTGCCGCTGGCCGGCGCGTATGCCGGAGGCCAGGACGAGGATGCCGCGCCGGCGCAGCTTCTGGACCGCGTCCTTCAGGACGAGCGCGCCGGTGGCGTCCATCGTCGACACCCGCGACATGCGCAGGATGACCACCCGGACGTCCGCGACCTCGGTCAGCTCCAGCAGGAAGCGGTGCGCGGCCGCGAAGAACAGCGGTCCGTCGATGCGGTACGCCACGATGTGCTCGGCGAGCAGGGCGTGTTCCTCGGCGCTGTGGTCGCCGCGGTCCAGCGGGACCTGGTCGAAGCGGGCCTGCATGGCCACCGCCCGCAGGGCCAGGAATCCGGCCACCGCCAGGCCGATCATCACGGCGTAGACCAGGTCCAGGGCGAGGGTGGCGACCGCGGTGAGGACGAGGACCACCGCGTCGGATCGGGTGGCCCTGGCCATGGCCCGCAGGGAGCCGACCTCGACCATGCGGATCGCGGTGGCCAGCAGGACGCCGGCCAGGGCCGCGAGGGGGATCCTGGACACCAGGGGTGCGGCCGCGAAGACGATGACGGCGAGGATCGCGGCGTGGGTGAGGGCGGCCAGGCGGGAGGACGCCCCCGTACGGACGTTGACGGCGGTGCGCGCGATCGCGCCGGTCGCGGGGACGCCGCCGAACAGCGGGGCGGCGATGTTGGCCAGGCCCTGCCCGAACAGCTCCCGGTCGGGGTCGTGCCGCTGGCCGACGGTCATGCCGTCGGCGACGGACGCCGACAGCAGGGACTCCAGGGCGGCGAGGGCGGCGACCGCGACGGCGGGGGTGAGCAGCGAGCCGAGGGCTCCCGGGTCGAGGAAGGAGAAGGACGGGACGGGCAGCCCGGAGGGCAGGGCGCCGATCGGCTTCGCAGCGTCCAGGCCCGCCGCCTGTGCCACCACGGTCGCGGCGATGACCGCGACGATGGAGAAGGGGATGGTCGGCCGCCACCTGGCGCCGACGAGCATCACCACGGCGACGGCCACCGCGAAGCCCACCGCCGTCCAGTTGGGAGCCTCCGCGAAGCGCGCGACGGCCCGCCAGGTGACCACCAGGACACGGTCGCCCTCCGGCTTGGGCACCCCGAGCGCGTTCGGGATCTGCTGCAGCCCGATCACGCAGGCGATGCCGAGGGTGAAGCCCTCGACCACGGGAGCGGGCACGTACTGCATGTACTTGCCGGCCCGCAGCGCGGCCAGCGCCACGAGCATCACGCCCGCCATCAGTCCGACGGTGAGCACCCCGGTCGGCCCGTACGCGCCGACGATCGGCACGAGGACGACCGTCATCGCGCCGGTCGGCCCGGACACCTGGAGATTCGATCCGCCGAAGACCGCGGCCAGCGCGCCCGCGACGACGGCGGTGGCCAGGCCCGCCTCGGCGCCCAGCCCCGAGGAGACCCCGAAGCCGAGTGCGAGCGGCAGCGCGACGATCGCCACGGTCAGACCCGCGAGCAGATCCCGTCGTGGGTCGCGCCGCAGGTCGGCCAGATCGGCGCGGCCCGGCAGGAGAGAGGTGATCCGGGCCAGGGCCCGGCTGATCCCCGAGGTCATCGCGCGACGCCCTCTGCTTCCCGCGGCCCGGCCGGCGGCTCGCCCTGCCGCTCGCGGAAGAACGCGGCCTCGGCCTGGTACGTCGGAACCGACACGACTCCTCGACTTCCCTGGAACCGCACCCCGCGCGGTTGCGCGGGGGCGCTGCGCCGGCGCCGGTCGCTGCGGGCGCAACAAACAAAGCATCTAACCAATTGCTAAATTTTGCAATTCATCATCCCGGCGATCCGTTCGCGGTCCGTCGCGGTCCACCGCGAACGGCGTCGCCGGGCACAGTCGGCGCGCCCTGCGTCAGGGCAGGGCGCGGGGCCGCGCCCGCGGCTACCTACGGGCACAGCGATCACAGCATCTAACCAATTGCGAAAATCGGCAACTCAGCAGCGGGCCGACGCCCTGAAAACCCGCCCGTGGGGCAGGTCAGGCCTTCTTGACCACGCTCGACTTCAGCTGCATGGCGCCGAAGCCGTCGATCCGGCAGTCGATGTCGTGGCCGTCGACCCCGTCGACGAGCCGGATGCCCCGCACCTTCGTCCCGGCCTTGATGCCGGAGGGGCTGCCCTTGACCTTGAGGGCCTTGACGACGACCACGGCGTCACCGTCCTGAAGCACGTTGCCGACGGCGTCCCGGACGACGCGCCCGGCGGGGCCGACGGCGTCCCCGGCGCCCTCGGCGGGCATCCACTCGTGGCCGCACTCCGGGCACACCACCAGGGCGTTCATCTCGTAGGTGTACTCGCACGAGCACTGGGGGCAGGGAGGAGGATTCTCGATCATTCCGCCAGCGTATCCGGCCGGCTCCCCGCCCCGGCCCGGCGCGGAGGGCACCGCCCGACGCCCTCCCGGAGCCACCCCCACCGCCGTCGCCCGGCGACAGGGCCACCGCCGTCGCCGGCGACAGCGCCCGGCCCCCACGGTGGCGCGCGCGGCGACGGCGGTCCTCAGGCGAGCTTGCCCGGCGTCGCACCGGGCTCCGCCGAGCGGCGGGTCAGGCGGACCAGCGCCACTCCGGTGACGGCGGCGACGGTGGCCGCCATGAGCATCCCCGCGAGTACGCCGATGGCCGCGATCAGCAGGGGAGACTGGCCCGGGTGCCACAACGGCATGGACACCGCGCAGAAGACGGCCAGCCCGGCCAGCCAGGCGGCGGCGGTGGCCCAGATCCACATGCCGCCGCCGGTGACATGACGACGGAGCACCCACCACTGGGCGGTCCCCAGGCTGAGCAGCAGAAGCAGCCCGTCGGCCACGGCCAGGCCGGCCGCGACCGGCCAGAATCCGACCCGGGGAAGCACCGCCGACGGCAGCAGACCCAGCAGCCAGGCGCAGGCCGCCGCCCCCGCGGTGGCCGACACCCAGCGGCCCCGGCGCAGGCCGGGCAGCACCCCGTGCAGCACATGGGCCTGAGCGGCGCCCAGCACGGCTCCCTCCGCCGCCCCCGCCGCCAGCAGCACCGGCCACCCGATCGCCGCGGAGGCGTCACCGATCACGGCCGCCGCCGCGGCGGGAACGCAGAATCCGGCGGCCTCCCCCAGCGTCGTCCAGCGCCACCACCGCGCCCACAGCCGCCGTCCCGCCGGATCCGGCGGGACCGCCGCGGGGCCTTCCCGTCCGGGCCGCGCGCCGGGAGGACGGCCGGACGTCAAGGTGATCACGACCAGGGGGTCGTCGGCGCCGATCCGGGTGCGGGCACGACGTCGGCCGTAGATCCGTTCCGCCCCGGCACGGCCCGGATGCCCCGCCGGGACCAGGCGTCCCGTGCCCTCGTGGGCCGCCCCTTCGAGCAGCACCCGGACCGCACGGGGCTCGGTGAAGTTGCGCCACCACCGCTTGCCGGCGGCGCGGCCCACCAGGATCACGAGCTGGTCGCCCTCGTGCGCGCACTGCACGGGCAGGGTCACCGGGCGCCCGCTGCGGCGTCCCGTGAAGGTCAGCGCGCACAGACCGGGCAGGGCCGCGTGCCACCGTGACCTCAGCACCGCCAGCACCACGCGGTTCACCCGCGGCGGCCGGGGCGTCACGGTGGCCGGGCCGCTCGCCGGAATGCTTCCTGCGTCCATGGTCCCAGCGTCCGCGCGGTCGCCCCGGCCCGGCCAGGGCCGTTCGGCCGCGCGGCACGGCCGAACAGCATGTGTCGCGGGTCATGCACGGCGTCGGGGCTGGTGGGACCGCCTGCTGCTAACACATGCGTTCGCGTGCGGCCAGAGCCGTTCGGGCATGATGAGAACGTGCCCCTGGCATCCTCGGGAGGGAATGGCGATGACGGACAGTCCGGCAAAGGGTCGGAAAGCCGCTCCGGCGGCGCCCCAATTGCGGCTGGACGAGCTGCTGGAGGGCCTGCAGGCCCAGGTGGCCCAGGTCCGCGCCACCCGGGACCGGGTGCACACGCTGCTCGACGCGGTCCTCGCCATCGGCTCCGACCTGGACCTCGACGTCGTCCTGCGACAGATCACCGAGTCCGCGGTGTCCGTCGTGGACGCCCGGTACGGGGCACTGGGGGTGCTGGGTGAGGAAGGACGGATCAAGCGGTTCATCACCGTGGGGGTGGACGAGGAGACCATCAAGGAGATCGGCCCCTACCCCGAGGGCCACGGCATCCTGGGGCTGCTGATCCGGCACCCGGAGCCGCTGCGCCTCGCGGACCTGGGCCGGCACCCCGACTCGGTGGGCTTCCCCGAGGGACATCCGCCGATGACCACGTTCCTGGGGGCGCCGGTACGGGTGCGCGACAAGGTCTTCGGAAACCTGTACCTGACCGACAAGCGCGGCGGCGCGGAGTTCGACGACGAGGACGAGGCCGTCCTGCGCACCCTCGGCGCCGCGGCCGGTGTGGCCATCGACAACGCCCGGCTCTACGAGGACACCCGCCGCCGGGAGCAGTGGCTCGCGGCGAGCAGTGAACTGACCCGCAGCCTGCTGTCGGGCACCGGCACCGGCCAGGTGCTGCAACAGATCGCCGTCACCGTCAGGGCCCTGTCCGGCGCCGACCTGGTGACGCTGGCGGTGCCGTTCGAGGGCACCGAGGAGCTGGTGATCGAGGCCGCCGACGGTGTGGGCGCCGAGCGGGTGCGGGGGCTCGTGCTGCCCGCCACCACGCTGGCGGCGAAGGTCTACCACTCCAATGAGCGGATCACCAGCGGCGCGCTCTCCGACGAGCCGCAGGCGGGCGGCGGCTCCGCCGCGCAGATCGACCTGGGGCCCGGCTTCCTGCTTCCGCTGGGCGGCGGCGAGCATGTCCGCGGCGTGCTGCAGGTCGCGAACCTGCCGGGCGGCACGGAGTTCTCCGAGGCCGTCATGACCATGATCGACGGTTTCGCCGACCAGGCCGCGCTGGCTCTGGAGATCGCCGAGCACCGGCGCGAGGCCGAGCACCTCCTGGTGCTGACCGACCGCGACCGCATCGCCCGCGACCTGCACGACCTCGCCATCCAGCGGCTGTTCGCGTCCGGGCTGACGCTGAACTCCGTCATCGGCCGCATGTCCGACCGGCCGGAGGTGGCCGAACGCGTCCAGCGGGTGGTCGACGACCTCGACGACACCATCAAGACCGTGCGCAGCACGATCTACGCGCTGCACGAACGCGACCGCTCCGACGGGCGCGGCGGCCTGCGCTCGAAACTGCTGGCCGAGACGGACCAGGCGACCGAGACGCTCGGCTTCGCCCCGGCCCTGCGCATGACCGGCCTGCTCGACACCGACGTACCCGCCGAGTACGCCGAGCAGGTGCTGGCGGTGCTGCGCGAGACGCTCTCCAACGCCGCCCGGCACGCTCGCGCCACCGCCGTGGACGTCACCGCCGAGACCGACGGCACCCGGCTCCACCTGCGGGTCGCCGACAACGGGTCCGGCGTCGACCCGGCCGTCACCCGGCGCAGCGGCCTGGACAACCTGCGCCGGCGCGCCACCGACCTCGGCGGGACCTTCACCGTCGCGTCGAACGATCCCACCGGCACCGTCGTGGAGTGGACGGTACCGCTCCGGCCGCGGAGGACCGTCTGAGCGCGGCTGACGAGCCGTCGCCGTCCGGGCGCTCCGGGCCGGCCGGCTGACAGGCCCTCACCGCGGGGCCCGTCAGGCCCCACGGTCGATCCCGGCGCCGGCCGGCCGCTCAGGACCCCGTCCGCTCCCAGCCGCGGTGCGGGGCCCTGGTGCCGAGCCGGACGTCACGGCTGCGGTAGACGATGTACGGGCGGGTCAGATAGCCCAGCGGCGCGGTGAGCATGTGCACGAGCCGGGTGAACGGCCAGAACGCGAACAGCAGCAGCGCGCTGACCGCGTGCACCTGGAACAGCACCGGGGCACCGGTCATCAGGCCGGGGTCGGGCTGGAAGTAGAAGATCGAACGGAACCACGGGGAGATGGTCTCGCGGTAGTCGTATCCCCCGCCGACGACGTTCGCGGCCACCGTGGCAGCCAGCCCCAGACCGATGGTCACGGTCAGCGAGACGTACATGGCCTTGTCGTTGCGGGTGGTGGCGGAGAAGACCGGGCCGACGGTGCGGCGCCGGTAGATCAGGACGGCCAGCCCGCCCACGGTGGCCACGCCCGCGATCGTGCCGAGGACAACGGCACTGATGTGGTACGTGTGCTCGCTGATGCCGACCGCTTCGGTCCAGCTCTTGGGGATGACCAGGCCGCCGATGTGGCCCAGGAGCACGACGAGGATGCCGAAGTGGAACAGCGGGCTGCCGATGCGCAGCAGCCGGCGTTCGTACAGCTGGGAGGAGCGGGTGGTCCAGCCGAACTTGTCGTAACGGTAACGCCAGATGTGGCCCAGCACGAAGACGGCCAGGGCCACGTACGGCAGGACGACCCACAGCAGGATGCCGCCGGTGCCGGTCTCGGCCGCCAGGGTGAGGGACTGCGCGGGTGCGGTCACCGGGGGCCTCCTACGACGGGGTCGGGCAGGAACACGGGGGATGCGTACGGGTCGAGGCCGACCTGCTCCTCGGGCGGGCCCTGGGCGGCGAGGCGCATGACGGCCTCGCGTTCGTCACCGGCGAGGGCGGGCAGCGTGGCGGAGACGGAGTCCAGCACGGGTGCCCAGGGTGAGCCGTCGTCGTCGAGGGCCAGGCGCAGCAGCTCCAGGCCGGCCCGGTGTTCGCTGAGCAGGCGCGCGCCGGCGGCCGGTTCGGTGGCGGCGAACTCGAGGACGACGGCGAGATGGTCGGGGAGTTCGTCATCGCCCAGGCGCCATCCGGCTTCGGCATACGTCTGCTTCAGCCGCAGCAGGGCGAGGCCGCGCCGGCGGGTGTCGCCGTGCGCGTAGTAGGTGAGGTAGAGGCAGCAGCGTTTGCGGTGGTCGAAGGTGGCGACATAGGCCGCGGCCAAGTCCGCCGGAGCCGTGTGCTCGGCATGGGCGGTGAAGCGCAGCAGGGGGCGGGCGACCGGATCGGGCAGCGTGCCGGCAACCCGGGCGACCAGCGGCAGGCGCTCCTCGAACTGCTCGTCGGGGTAGCCGAGCAGCAGGGACAGCGCCTGCCAGGCGAGGGGGTGCCAGGGCTCGGTGCGGACGGTGCGCTGGGTCTTCTTCTTCATGGCTTCGGGTCGGCCTCTCCACTGCTGTCCGCGTCGGCACCGCGGCGGGAGGGCTCGTCCGGGAACAGGCCGGGCGGGGAACCCTTGCCGTCCCAGTTGAGGAGGTTGACGCGGGTGGCCTTGTCGGTGGGGGTGGCCGGAGTGTCGGAGGTCTGGCGGTCGCGCAGCGCGCGGAAGTTCTCCACGGCGATGGGCGCCGCGCCGCCGGACGTTTCACCGAACGGGCCGGAGCCGCCCATGCCGGGACCGCCCTCGTAGTCGAGGCTGCACTCGGTGGCGAGCTCTTCGAGCTTGTGGGCCTGTTCGGCGTGCGCAGGGGGAATGACGTACCGCTCGTCGTATTTCGCCAGGGCCAGCAGCCGGTACATGTCGTACACCTGCTCGCCGGTCATCCCGACCGCCTCGGGGATGGCGTCGTCCGGTTCGCGGCCGAGGTTGATGTCGCGCATGTACGCGCGCATGGCGGCAAGACGGCGCAGCACCGCGTCCACCGGGGCAGGGTCGCCGGCGGTGAAGAGCTGCGCAAGATAGTCGACGGGGATACGCAGGGCGTCGACGGCCGCGAAGAGGTTGCGGTGGTCCTCGGCGTCGGAACCGGTGTCACGGACGGCGTCGACCACCGGGGACAACGGGGGGATGTACCAGACCATGGGCATCGTCCGGTACTCCGGGTGCAGCGGCAGCGCCACCTTGAACGTGTTGATCAGGGCGTGGATCGGGGAGCGCTGGGCAGCCTCGATCCAGTCGCGGGGAATGCCCGCGTTCTCGGCCGCGGCAATGACGTCCGGGTCGTCGGGGTCGAGGAAGACCTGCCGCTGCGCCTCGTACAAGTCCGTGTCCTCGGGGGTGGAGGCGGCTTCCAGCACCTTGTCGGCGTCGTAGAGCACCAGGCCGATGTAGCGCAGCCGGCCGACGCAGGTCTCGGAGCAGACGGTGGGCAGACCGACCTCGACGCGCGGGAAGCAGAACGTGCACTTCTCGGCCTTGCCGGTGCGGTGGTTGAAGTACACCTTCTTGTACGGGCAGCCCGTCACGCACATCCGCCAGCCCCGGCAACGGTCCTGGTCGACCAGGACGATGCCGTCCTCCTCCCGCTTGTAGATGGCGCCGGAGGGGCAGGAGGCCGCGCAGGACGGGTTGAGGCAGTGCTCGCAGATGCGCGGCAGATAGAACATGAAGGTCTGCTCGAACTCGAACCTGATCTTCTCGGAGACCTGGTCGAGCAGGACGTCCTTCTCGCTCGTCGCGGCGGATCCGCCGAGGTCGTCGTCCCAGTTCGCCGACCAGGAGATCTTCATGTCCTTGCCGGAGATCAGGGACTTGGGGCGGGCGACCGGGGTGTGCTCCTGCAGTGGGGCGTTGGTCAGGGTCTCGTAGTCGTAGGTCCAGGGCTCGTAGTAGTCGTCGAGGGACGGCAGCACGGGGTTGGAGAAGATCTGGATCAGCTTCTTGAACCGGCCGCCCGCTTTCAGCGCGAGGCGGCCCTTGCTGTTCAGCTCCCAGCCGCCCTTCCAGGTGTCCTGGTCCTCGTAGCGGCGGGGATAGCCCTGCCCGGGGCGGGTCTCGACGTTGTTGAACCAGACGTACTCGACGCCGGTGCGGTTGGTCCACGCCTGCTTGCAGGTGACCGAGCAGGTGTGGCAGCCGATGCACTTGTCGAGGTTCATCACCATCGCCATCTGGGCCATCAGACGCATCAGTACTCCACCTCCTGGTCGGCGCGGCGGCGGATGACGGTGACCTCGTCGCGCTGGTTGCCGGTCGGGCCGAGGTAGTTGAAGGCGTAGGAGAGCTGGGCGTAGCCGCCGATGAGATGGCTGGGTTTGATCAGCAGGCGGGTCAGCGAGTTGTGGATGCCGCCGCGTCGGCCGGTCGTCTCGGTGCGGGGCACGTCGATCAGGCGGTCCTGGGCGTGGTGCATGTAGACGGTGCCCTCCGGCATGCGGTGCGAGACGACCGCGCGGGCGGCGACCACCCCGTTGCGGTTGACCGCCTCCACCCAGTCGTTGTCCTTCACCCCGACCTTGGCCGCGTCCTGCGTGCTCATCCAGATCGTCGGCCCGCCCCGGGACAGCGAGAGCATGAACAGGTTGTCCTGGTACTCGGAGTGGATGGACCACTTGTTGTGCGGGGTGAGGTAGCGCACGGTCACCCCGAGTTCCCCGACCTCTCCGAGGCCCGGTTCACCGAACAGGACGTGCATGTTCAACGGTGGCCGGTAGACCGGGAGTTGCTCGCCGAGCGCGGTGATCCAGTCGTGGTCGAGGTAGAAGTGCTGGCGCCCGGTGAGGGTGTGCCAGGGCTTGAGGCGCTCGACGTTGACGGTGAACGGCGAGTAGCGGCGCCCTCCCGTCTCCGACCCGGACCACTCCGGGGAGGTGATGACCGGGACGGGGGCGGCCTGGGTGTCGGCGAAGGTGATCCGCTTGCCCTCGTGCTCGGCGGCCAGGTCCGCGAGCCGGGTGCCCGTGCGGGCTTCGAGAGTATGGAAGCCCTGCGTGGCGAGATGGCCGTTGGTGGTGCCCGACAGGGCGAGGATCGCCTCGCAGGCGTGCGTGTCGCGGGCGATCGAGGGCCGCCCGTCGGCCGCTCCGCCGCGCACCGTGCCGTTCTTGTGCCGCAGATACTCCAGCTCGCGGTCGACCTTGAAAGTGACGCCCTTGGTGGTCGCACCCAGGGTGTCCAGCAGGGGGCCGAGGGCGCTCATCCTGTCGGCGACGGCCGCGTAGTTGCGCTCCACCGTCACCAGCTTCGGCATCGTGCGGCCGGGGACCGGCTCGCACTCCCCCGCCTTCCAGTCGAACACCCGGCCGTGCGGGTTGGCCATCTCGTCCGGGGTGTCGTGCTGCAGCGCGGCGGCGACCACGTCCTTGCGGACGCCCAGGTGATCGGCGGCCTGGCGGCTGAACTCCTCGGCGATGGTGTGGAAGGCGTCCCAGTCCGTACGGGTCTGCCACGGTGGCGCGATCGCCGGGTTGAAGGCGTGCACGAAGGGATGCATGTCCGTGCTGGACAGGTCGTGCTTCTCGTACCAGGTGGCGGCCGGCAGGACCACGTCGGAGAACACCGTGGTGCTGGTCATCCGGAAGTCGAGGGTCAGCAGCAGGTCGAGCTTGCCCTCGGGGGCCTCCTCGCGCCACACCACGTCCCGGGGGCGGGCGTCCGGCGGCGCCTCGGTCGCCCGGACCGAGTGATCGGTGCCGAGCAGGTGCTTGAGGAAGTACTCGTTGCCCTTGGCGGAGGAGCCCAGCAGGTTGGCCCGCCAGATGGTCAGTACCCGTGGGAAGTTCTCGGGTGCGTCCGGGTCCTCGCCCGCGAACCGCAGCCGCCCCGCCTTCAGTTCGTCCACCACGTGCTCGCCGACCGGGCGGCCGGCGGCCTCGGCTTCGTCCGCCAGGTCGAGGGGGTTGCGGTCGAAGGTCGGGTACGAGGGCATCCAGCCCATCCGCGCCGACTGCGCGATCACGTCCGCCGTGCTTTTCCCGGCGAACGGGCCGCCCGTGCCCGGACCGGCCGCCGCCAGGGTGTCGGCCGAGAAGGGGTCGTAGCGGAACTGGTCGGCGTGCAGGTACCAGTAGGCGGTCTGGATCATCTGCCGGGCCGGGCGGCTCCAGTCGGAGGCGGTCGCGATCGCCGAGTAGCCGGTGATGGGGCGGACCTTCTCCTGGCCCACGTAGTGCGCCCAGCCGCCGCCGTTGACGCCCTGGCAGCCGGTCAGGGTGGTCAGGGTGAGGAACGCCCGGTAGATGGTGTCGGAGTGGAACCAGTGGTTGGTGCCCGCCCCCATGACGATCATCGAGCGGCCGCGGGACTCCTCGGCGTTGGCGGCGAACTCCCGTGCGATCCTCGTCGCCTTCCCGGCGTCCACCCCGGTGACGGCGGCCTGCCACGCGGGGGTGTACGGCTCGTCCGCGTCGTCGTATCCCGTGGGCCACCGGCCGGGCAGGCCGGCGCGGGGCACCCCGTACTGGGCGAGCAGCAGGTCGTACACGGTGGTCACCCGGCGCCCGGCCACCCGGCGGACCGGCACACCGCGCGTCAGCCGGCCCGCGCCCCCGTCGGGGGCGTCGAAGCGGGGCAGCGCCACCGCCACGGGCGCCTCGTCGCCGCCCTCGGCGGACAGCAGGGGCCGGGTGTCGCCGAGGTCGAGGTTCCACTTGCCGGCGCCGGCCTCGCCGTAGCGGTCGCCCAGGGTTCCGTTGGGGACCACGGGCTGCCCGGTGCGCGCGTCCAGCAGGACCGTGCGGAACTCGGCGTGCTCCGTCGCGGTGTGCTCGCCGCCGAGATCGGCGGCGGTCAGGAACTTGCCCGGGGTGAAGGTGCCCGGCTCGCCGTCGGCCTCGTCGAGGGTGACCAGGAACGGCAGGTCCGTGTACTTCCGGACGTAGTCGGTGAAGTACGGGGTGGGCCGGTCGACGAAGAACTCCTTGAGGATCACGTGCCCCATGGCCATCGCCAGCGCCCCGTCGGTGCCGGGGCGGGCCGCGAGCCACTCGTCGGCGAACTTCACGTTGTCCGCGTAGTCCGGCGACACGGCGACGACCTTCTGGCCGCGGTAGCGGGCCTCCGCCATCCAGTGCGCGTCCGGGGTGCGGGTCACCGGGAGGTTCGAGCCCCACATGACGAGATAGCCGGCGTCCCACCAGTCCCCGGACTCCGGTACGTCGGTCTGGTCCCCGAACACCTGCGGCGAGGCCACCGGCAGATCGGCGTACCAGTCGTAGAAGGAGAGCATCACCCCGCCGAGCAGGGAGTAGAAGCGGGCGCCCGCGGCGTGGGAGACCATCGACATCGCGGGGATCGGGGAGAACCCGGCGAGCCGGTCCGGGCCGTACTTCTTGATCGTGTGCACATGCGCGGCCGCGACCATCTCGGTCGCCTCGTCCCAGCTCGCGCGGACCAGGCCGCCCCTGCCGCGCGCCTGCTTGTAGCGGCGGGCGCGCTCGGGGTCGGAGACGACGTCCGCCCAGGCGGCCACCGGATCCCCGAGGCGGGCCTTCGCCTCCCGGTACATCCGCAGCAGCACGCCGCGCACGTACGGGTAGCGCACCCGGGTGGGCGAGTACGTGTACCAGGAGAAGGCCGCTCCGCGCGGACAGCCCCGCGGCTCGTACTCGGGACGGTCCGGGCCGACCGACGGGTAGTCGGTCTGCTGCGCCTCCCAGGTGATGATGCCGTCCCTGACGTACACCTTCCACGAGCACGAACCCGTGCAGTTCACACCGTGCGTGGACCGCACCACCTTGTCGTGCGACCAGCGGTCACGGTAGAACTCGTCCGCCTCCCGGCCGCCCTTCCGGTGCAGGGTGCGCAGGTCCTCGGAGACCTCCGCCCTGGTGAAGAACCGGCGGGAGCGCACCAGCGCCTCCGCCAGCTCGCCGTCCCAACCTGGCCGTGCCCGTTCCGCGCTGGTCTCCGTGCTCACGCGACACTCCGCTTCCGGGCGTGCGGGCCCGTTCGAGTCGTGATCGGTTCTGACCGGATTCGACTCTACGACCGCCGTCCCCCGGAAGGTCAACCGTCACGCCGTCAACACGCGCACAGGGCCCGAGGAGTCCCCCGGCCGGTCCGCCTCGCCTCGGCCGCTGGGCGGCCGACGGGCCGTCAGACGGCGGGGCGGGACAGCGCGCTGCCCGCTCGGGCGCGGACCGCCTCGACGGCTTCCCACTGCTCGGTCGACAGGGTCGCCAGAGAGGCCGGGAAGACGCCGTCCTGCTCCTTGAGGATGTGGTCGCGCAGCAGGTCCAGCACCTCCAGCAGCCGGTCCGGCCAGGACGGGTCCTCCGGCACTCCGTCGGCCGCCTCGGCCAGCACCGCCTCGACACGGCGGTGCTCGGCCTCCAGGTCGGCGATGTGGTCGGGGAACTCCACGGCCATCGCGGGGAACAGCCCGTGCTCCTCCACCCGGGTGTGCGGGGTCAGGACGGCGGTGATGCGCCGGGCGAGTCCGGCCATGGCGGCGGTGTCCCCGTCGCGCCGGGCGTCGCGGACGTGGCTGATGAGGGTGACGACCGCGTCGTGCTCCCGGGTCAGCTCGTCGATCGTGGCCACCGACTGGCAGCCGCAGTACTCGCACATCGAAGGACTCCGGTTCCGCTGTGCCGGATCAGTGGGAGGGGGCGGCGGGGGCGCGGCGGGTGAGCGCGTGCCGCACCCCGGTCTCGGTGAAGGTCAGCGCCGCCGCGGCGACCACGCCCAGCAGGACCAGGCCGATCGCGTACGAGCCGTAGGCGCCGTAGAGCGAACCCATCACCAGCGGCGGTACGAAGCCGCCCAGGCCGCCCGCCGCACCGACGACACCGGTGACCGAGCCGACCTTGTTCGCCGGGGCCAGCAGCGCCACCAGGGCGAACACCGCGCCGCTGGCCGCGCCCAGCGCGGCGGCCATGGCGAGGAAGGCGATCGTGCCCACCGGCGCCAGGGACGGCGTGAAGGACTGCGCGACCGCTCCGGCCAGCACCACCGCGAGCGTGCCGGCCAGGACCCGTACCGGTCCGACGCGGTCGGACAGCCAGCCGCCGATCGGGCGCATCGCCACCGCCAGCAGCACGAATCCGGCCATGCGGTTCGCCGCGTCGGCCTGGGTGAGGCCGTAGCCGGTCTTGAGGTAGGTGGGCAGGTAGACGGAGAAGGCGACGTAGCCGCCGAAGGCCACCGCGTACAGCGCGGACGCCTGCCAGGTGACGCCCAGCTTGAGGGTGGCCGCCAGACGGCGGGTCAGCGGCTCGGTCGGCACGGTGCGTCCGGGGGCGTCCCGCAGCACCAGCGCCGCCACGACCGCGTACACCGCGAGCACGGCCGCGGTGATCAGGAACGGGGTCGACATGCTGTTCGCGTCGACCAGCTTCACCGTGGTGAGCGCGCTGATCGCGGTGCCGCCCATGCCCATGCCGAAGACGCCGATGGCCAGACCCCGCCGCTCGGGCGGGAACCAGGCGTTGACGAAGGGCACGCCGACGGCGAAGGCGGTGCCGCCGATGCCGAGGAAGAACCCGCCGACCAGCAGGGCCGTCAGCGAGGAGTGCCCGGCCAGGCCCAGGTAGAGCACCGGCACGATGGTGGCCGCCGAGACGATCGGGAACATGACCCGCCCGCCGAACCGGTCGGTCAGCCCGCCGACCGGGATGCGGCCCAGGGAACCGACCACCACCGGCACCGCCACCAGCAGCGACTGCTGGAACGACGACAGGTCGAGGCTGTCCTTGAAGCGGGGGCCGAGCGGGCTGAGCAGCGCCCACGCCCAGAAGTTCACGGCGAACCCGACGGTGGCCAGGGCCAGCATCAGCCAGGCACGGCCGGGTACCGGGGCACCCGCGACCGCCCTGTCGCTCTCCGACGTCGACGACCGGACCATGGTGTCCGTCCCTTCGCTCTTACTCACGGTAGTCCTGTGACACGGGGTCGCACGGCGACCGCGGACCTCCGTCCACGGACCGGCACCTCCTCCCCCACTGTCCGCGCCCGGACAGCCCGGCGGGATGGGCCATGGGTCCCTGCCCCCGGCCGGACGGTCCCAGGGGGCGGGATCCGTCCGTCCCCTCCCCTCCCTCGGCCCCGTGCCCTCGCGGCACCGGGGAAGGGGCGAGGTCGGCCGGAGGACGGCTCGGTCCCGCAGGCGGGGCCAGGTCGGCCGGAGGGCGGCACGGTCCCACGGGCGGGGCCAGGTCGGCCGGAGGGCAGCACGGCCCCGCGGAGGGCGGCTCGGTCCCGCGGGCGGGCGGTCGGCCGGAGGGCAGCAGGGTCCCACGGGCGAGGCCAAGTCGGCCGGAGGGCGGCACGGCCCCACGGAGGGCGGCTCGGTCCCGCGGGCGGGGGCGGTCGGCCGGAGGGCGGCACGGTCCCGCGGGCGAGGCCAGGTCGGCCGGAGGGCGGCACGGTCCCGCGGGGCGGGCGGTCGGCCGGAGGACGGCACGGCCCCACGGGCGAGGCGGTCAGCCGGAGGACGGCACGGCCCCGCGGGGCGGGCGGTCGGCCGGAGGACGGCACGGCCCCACGGGCGAGGCGGTCAGCCGGAGGACGGCACGGCTCCGCGGGGCGGGGCGGTCAGCCGGAGGGCGACACGGCCCCACGTGCGGGGCCAGGTCGGCCGGAGGGCAGCACGGTCCCACTGGCGGGGCGGTCAGCCGGAGGACGGCACAGCCCCACGGGCGGGGCCAGGTCGGCCGGAGGACGGCACGGCCTCACGGGCCGGGGCGGTCAGGAGGAGGACGGGACGGCCCCACGGGGCGGGGCCAGGTCGGCCGGAGGGCGGCTCGGCCCGGCGGGCGGGGCGGTCAGGTGGTGAAGGGGGTGGGCGCGGTGGAGGGTGCCGGGCCGGTGCCGGCGCGGGACACGGCGGGTGCGGACGCGCGCGGAGTGCGGCCGCCGTCGTGGCCGTAGCCGAACCGGATCAGCAGCTGGGGGCACCGGCGGCTCGACCCGACCGTCGCCGCCCGCAGATCCGTCCACTCCATCGCCTGGTGCAGCATCGAGGTGCGCACCCCGTGCGCCGTGGCGGTGAGCAGCACGTGCTGCAGCGCCTCGCCCGCCCGCAGCCAGTCCTCGCGCCGGTCCCGCACCGTCCACAGCAGCGCCACCTGGGCGTGGCGTTCGAAGCGCAGCGCGGGCAGCTGCGGCACGGGCAGACGGCCGGTGAAGTCCCGCATCGGGATCCGTCCGGACGCGTCCAGCGCCCCGAGAGCGGCCACCGGGATGCCGTAGGGGGCGTCCCGGCCCGGGGCGGTGAGCCAGGTGCGCGCCTCGGCCGTGCGGCCCGGGTGGGAGGCGTTGCGGAGTTCGCCCGCGTGGGTCAGGTGCAGCAGGCGCCGGGTGCCCAGGATGTCGGGCACCTCCAGATGCGCACCCTCCGCACGGGCCGCGCCGATCATCTCCGCCACGACCGGTTCCGGCACCGGGCGGCCGGTGAACGGCATCCGGCTGGTGTGACGGCGCTCGATGACGTCGTACAGGTGCCCCAGGGGGTCCGGGCCGTCCTCGCCGGACCGGGTCAGCTGCACGGTGGCCAGCAGGTCGGGATCGTCCGCGGCGGGCACCAGCCGGACCAGCGGTTCCCAGCCCAGGTGGGCCGCGGCCACCCGGAGGTTGAAGACCGCCGCGCCCACCGACAGGTGCTGGGCGCGCAGGTCCGGATCGGTCATCGGCAGCGTCCGCCTGCGGTCGGCGCGGACCTCCAGCGTCAGGGTGACCGGGTCCAGCCCGAACCGCCAGGGCTGCGTGTTGTGGATCGACGGCGCCGCCACCGCCGCGGCCAGCAGGGACTGGACGGCTGCGGCGTCGACTTCCCGGGTCTGCATGACGGCTCTCCTCCGCGCGGCTCTCCCCTGTACCGCCCACCTTCCGTCGTCCCTCCCCGCGCGGGCGAGGGTTGACCGGCCCCGGCCGGTACGCCATACGGCCTCAGCCCCCCGCCGGGCGGCGCCGGGGATCCCACGGCCCGCCCGTCCGGCCCGACCTGCCCGGTCATCGGGGACCGACGCCACCACGACCCCGGGCCGATAGGCCCTACTGCCGCGTACGTCCCCGCTGACACCGTGACACCAGGTCGCCGCCGGCGGCCCCAACCCCTTCCCCAGGAGGTCCTCGCCATGCCCCGCACCGTGACCGTCGGAGTGGACGGCTCCCCCGAAAGCCTCGCCGCGATGCGGTGGGCCGCCCGTGAGGCGGAACGACGGGACCTGCCGCTGCACCTGGTCCACGCCTGGGACTGGCAGCCGCAGGCCCAGCCCGTGCCCGACGACACGGCGCACCGGCACTGGGGCGGGCGGGTGCTGCGCGAGGCGACCGAACAGCTGCACGCCCTCCACCCCGACCTGCGGATCACCTCGGAGCAGGTGCCGCGGCCTCCCGTGACCGCGCTGCTGTCGGCCTCCGCGGACGCCGACCCGCTGGTCATCGGCTCCCGGGGCCTGAGCGGTCTCACCGGCTTCCTGGTCGGTTCCGTCGGGCTCGCCGTGGCGGCGCAGACCGAACGGCCCGTCGTGCTCGTGCGCTCCGGCGCCCGTCCCGAGGACGAGCACCAGCCGGACGCCGACGGCCGTGCGTCGGCCGCCACGCCGTACCGGGACGTCGTCCTGGGCCTGGACCGCGAGCACGCGGACGACGCGGTCATCGGCTTCGCCTTCGAGGCCGCGGCCCGCCGCACGGCCCGGCTGCGCGTGGTGCACGGCTGGAGCCTGCCGCCGTACCTCGCCTACGGCCTGCCCGTGGACCCGGCGCTCGACCTGCCGGTCCGCGAGGAGACGAGCGTCATCGAGTCGGTCCTGGCTCCATGGCGTGCGAAGTACCCGGGCGTGGAGGTCGTCGAGCAGTCCGCGGTCGGCGACGCGGGCCGCCATCTGGTGGACGCCGCGGCCGACGCCTCGCTGGTCGTCGTCGGCCGGCGCGTCCGCCGCACCCCGGTGGGCACCCGCATCGGGCCCGTCGCCCACGCCGTGCTGCACCACGCCGCAGCACCGGTCGCGGTGGTCCCGCACGAGTGAACGGGCGGGCGGGTCCCGGGGCGCGCCCCGTTGGGACGCGCGCCCCCCGCCGGGGGACCCGCCCCCCTCGGCCCCCGGCAGGGTCCGTCCGGCCCCTGCCGGCCCCCGCCGCCTCACACGTCGACTGATTCCCATGGGCACCACACCACCCCCGGTCACGCCGGCACCGCCACACCGCACTCCG
Source organism: Streptomyces sp. NPDC001381 (assembly GCF_042895685.1). Classification (NCBI taxonomy): domain Bacteria; kingdom Bacillati; phylum Actinomycetota; class Actinomycetes; order Kitasatosporales; family Streptomycetaceae; genus Streptomyces; species Streptomyces sp. NPDC001381. The sequence continues at coordinate 59,399 of NZ_JBIAWO010000018.1, forward strand.
GCGGGCGTCGGCGGCCCACCCCTGGAACCGCGGCACGTGCCGGGACACGGGGCGGATCCCGACCACGGCAGTGGCGGGCACCCACCACCCCGGACCGGGCAGGGGCCGGCCACCCCGCGCACCGGACCACGGCGGGTGTCCGGCAGCCGCGGGACCGGCCCGCGGCCGGTGCTCCGCACGCGGCAGCCCCCACACCCGGCAGACGCGCCGCACCCGTGATCCCGCGCCTCCGTCAGGAACCCCGCCCGCCGCGATCCGCGGCCCCGGCGGGCGCCCGCACCCGCACCACCGACCCCGGCGAGCGCCCGCACCCCCGATCCGCACCCCCGCGGCAGGTGCCCCGCACCCGCTGGCCCGCGGCGCGTACCCCGCGCGCGGCACTCCTGAATCACTGTCGGCCGCCCGCGAGATCCGGGCGGCAGAACGGAGGGACGTCATGTCAGACGCTCCGCAGCAGTCCCATGCCTACCTGGTCGGCGGCGGCATCGCCTCCCTCGCGGCGGCCGCCTTCCTGATCCGCGACGGCGGCCACCCCGGCGAGAACATCCACGTCCTCGAGGAACTCCCCGTCGTCGGCGGTTCCATGGACGGAAGCGGCGAGCCCGCCGGGTACGTCACCCGGGGCGGGCGGATGCTGGAGGAGGAGGCGTACACCTGCCTGTGGAACCTCCTGGAGACGATCCCCACGCTCACCGACGAGACGGTGTCGGTACGGGACGAGATCACCGAGTTCAACGCCAAGTGGCCCACCGACGCCAAGGCCCGTCTGATCGGCGAGGGCGCCACGATCCTGGACGCCTCCGACTACGGCCTCGACACCCGCGACCGCCTGGAACTGACGCGCCTGCTGGTGCTGCCCGAGTCGGTGATCGGGGCCCGCCGGATCGAGGACTTCTTCTCGCCGCACTTCTTCGGCACGAACTTCTGGGCCATGTGGCGCACGACCTTCGCCTTCCAGAACTGGCACAGCGCCATCGAGCTCAAGCGCTACTTCCTGCGCTTCATGCAGGAGTTCCCGCGTATGCACACCCTGTCCGGGGTGCGCCGCACCCGTCTCAACCAGTACGACTCGATCATCCGCCCGCTGCGGACCTGGCTGACGGACCGGGGCGTGCTCTTCGAGCACGGTGTGCGCGTCACCGACGTCGACTTCGCCACCGAGCCCGACGGCACCCGCCGGGTCACCCGTCTGCACCTCGACCGCTCCGGACAGCCGGACACGTACGACCTCACCGGCGCCGACCACGCGTTCCTCACCCTGGGATCGATGACCGCCGACGCCGCGTACGGCAGCGACACCACCGCGCCCGAGCTGGTCCGCGACAAGCGTGACGGAGGGTGGCGGCTGTGGGAGACCATCGCCGCGAAGGCCGACGACTTCGGCCGGCCCACCGCCTTCAACGGCAACGTGGACGAGGCCAAGTGGGAGTCCTTCACCCTCACCCTGCGCAGCCCGCTGCTCCTGCACCGCATCAAGGAGCTGTCCGGCAACCTGCCCGGCACCGGCGCGCTGATGACGTTCAAGGACTCCAACTGGCTGATGTCGATCGTCGTGCCGCACGCCCCGCACTTCGAGAACCAGCCCGAGGACGTCTGCACGGTGTGGGGTTACGGCCTGTTCGTCGACCGTGACGGCGACTTCGTCGGCAAGCCGATGGCGCGGGCCACCGGCCGGGAGATCCTCACCGAGCTGCTCGGCCACCTCGGGATGCGGGACATCGAGGAGCAGGTGGCGGCGACCACCACCGTGATCCCGGTGATGATGCCGTACATCACCAGCCAGTTCGCCCCCCGTACTGTCCACGACCGGCCCCTGGTCATTCCGCGCGGAGCCGCCAACTTCGCCTTCCTCGGCCAGTACACCGAGATCCCGGAGGACGTGGTCTTCACCGTGGAGTACTCGGTGCGCGGCGCCATGCACGCCGTCTACGACCTGCTCGGCCTCGACCAGCGGGAGATCCCCGGCATCCACCACGCCCTGGCGGATCCGGGGACCGCCCTCGACGTGCTCAGGGCCGCGCTGGCCTGAGGTGCCGCCCCTCCCTTGTCCGGCCGCCGCGCACGGGCCTCGCGCGGCTCAGCCCGCGGGCGGCCGGACAAGGGTGTTGTCGCCGCTCCGGCCGGCGAGGTGGTCGGTGACGTTGGCCGCGGTGGTCTCGGCGATCTGGCCGACCGCGTCCCGCGTGAAGTACGCCTGGTGGGAGGTGACCAGGACGTTGTTGAAGGTCATCAGGCGGGCGAGGCGTTCGTCCGTCATCACCTCCAGGGACTTGTCGAGGAAGAACACCCCGGCCTCCTCCTCGTACACGTCCAGGCCCACGCCGCTCAGCCGTCCCGCGCGCAGGGTCTCCAGCAGGGCGTCGGTGTCCACCAGCCCGCCCCGGCTGGAGTTGACCAGGATCGCGTCGTCCTTCATCAGCGCCAGCATCCGGGCGTCCACCAGGTGGTGGGTGTCCGGCAGCAGCGGCACGTGCAGGCTGACCAGGTCCGCCTCGGCGAACAGGCGCTCCCGCTCGACGTACTCCATGCCCAGGGCCAGGCAGTCGGGGTTCTCGGCGACGTCCCAGCCCAGCAGCCGCATCCCGAAGCCGTGCGCGATCCGGGCGAACGCGGCGCCGATCTTGCCGGTGCCCACCACTCCAGCGGTCCGGCCGCGCAGGTCGCGGCCCATCAGCCCGTCGAGCCGGAAGTCGAACTCCCGGGTGCGGTGCGCGGCCCGTACGATCCGCCGGTCGACGGCGAGCGCCAGCGCCCAGGCGAACTCGGCGACCGAGTACGGCGAGTAGAACGACACCCGGGCCACCGTCAGCCCCAGCTCCCCGGCCGCCGTCAGGTCTATGTTGTTGTAGCCGGTGGCGCGCTGGGCGATCATCCTGGTGCCGCCCTCGGCGAGTGCGCTCAGCACCTCCTTGTCCAGGGTGTCGTTGACGCTGCTGAGCACCACCTCGTGGCCGGCCGCGGTCGGCGCGGTGTCCCGGTTGAGGAACAGTCGCAGACAGCGCAGTTCGTGGCGGCCGGCGAAGGCCCGGTCGAACGCGGCGCGCAGCAACGGCTCCTCGTCCGCGAGGACGCCGTACGCGACGATCTCCATGTGGTCTCCTCCCACGGGGTGGTTGATCACCCCACCACCGTACGGGCAGGGCCGGTCGCCACGGTCCCGGGGCCGGGTGGCCCCTCCGGCGAGGACGTTGGGGACCTGCCGTCACTCCCGGCTTCGTCCGACTCTTGAGTCGCACCGCACCGAACAAGTCCCAAGGAGCATCTGATGAAGGCAGCAGTCGTCCGGTCGTTCGGCGAGCCGCTCGTCATCGAGGAGCGCCCCGATCCGGAGCCCGGCCCCGGTCAGGTCCGCATCCGTCTCGAGGCGTCCGGGCTGTGCCACACCGACATCCACGCCGCCCACGGCGACTGGCCGGTCAAGCCCACCCCGCCCTTCGTCCCCGGCCACGAGGGCGTCGGCGTCGTCGAGGCCCTCGGGGACGGGGTGACCCATCTGGAGCTCGGGCAGCGGGTGGCCGTGCCCTGGCTGGGCTGGGCCTGCGGGCGGTGCGAGCACTGCCTGTCGGGCTGGGAGACGCTCTGCGAGCAGCAGCAGAACACCGGCTACAGCGTGGACGGCGGGTACGCCGAGAAGATGCTCGCCCCCGCCGACTTCGCCGCGCCCGTCCCCGACGGCATCGACCCGCGCGACGCCGCCCCGCTGACCTGCGCCGGCGTGACCACGTACAAGGCGCTCAAGGTCGCCGGCGTCCGTCCGACCCAGCTGGTGGCGATCTCCGGCGTCGGCGGGCTCGGCCATCTGGCGGTGCAATACGCCAAGATCGCCGGTGCGACCGTCGCGGCGATCGACGTCACCGACGACAAGCTCGAACTGGCCCGGGAACTCGGCGCGGACATCCTCATCGACGCCCGCAAGGAGGATCCGGCCGAGGTGCTCAAGCGGCACGGCGGCGCCCACGCGGCCATCGCGCTGGCCGTCAACGAGCAGGCGTTCGCCGCCGTCTACGGCGGTCTGCGGCGCGGCGGCAAGCTGGTCATGGTCGCCCTGCCCGCCGGCGGGACCATCCAGGTGCCGATCTTCGACACCGTGCTGAACGGCACGTCCGTCATCGGCTCGATCGTCGGCACCCGGCAGGACCTGGAGGAGGTGTTCCAGCTGCACGCCGCCGGACGCACCAAGGTCATCTACGAGACCCGTCCGCTGGACACCGTCAACGAGTCGATCGCCGAGGTCCTGAACGGGCAGATCAAGGCTCGCATCGTCTTCGAGATGTGAGCCGCCGGATCCCACTCCTTCGCCTCCTGAGAGACCGGAAGCCATGCCCAAGCTCTCCCTCGACGCACTGGCCCGCGAGCATCTGGACCGCGCCTCGGCGGCCACCTCCGGACGCAGTGCCACGACCGTCCACGGCGGTCACGGACACGCGCTGCGCCAGACCGTCCTCGCCCTGACGGCCGGCACCTCCCTCGCCGAGCACGAGAGCCCCGGCGACGCCACGCTGCTGGTGCTGCGCGGACACGTGCGGCTCACCAGCGGCGACGCGTCCTGGGAGGGCCGGACCGGAGACCTGATCACCATCCCCGAGGCCCGCCACGGACTGCACGCGATCGAGGACGCGGCTGTCCTGCTCACCGTCGCCCGATCGGGCTGACCGGGCGGACCGGCGGTCGTGCCACGCCGGGATCCGCCGCGGCCCACCATCCCCTCCAGAGGAATCCGACATGACCAGCAACGACACCCGGACCACCGTCACCACCGTGCTGCTGCGCTCCGACGGTCCCGTGGACGACGAGATCCTGGCCTACGCCCGCGCGAAGGTCGACGCCGTCGTCGCCCGTCCGGGACTGCCCGCCGTGGCCGGCGAGGTGCGCCTCGTGCGCGCGACCGCGCACCATGCCGACCGCCCCTGGTCGGCCACCGCCGACTTGCGCGTCGGCGGCCGGCAGGTGGTCGTCCTCGCCGAGGCGGCCACCGGCCACGAACTCGTCGACCAGCTCCAGGACCGGCTGCGCCGCCAGACCGAGAAGGCCGTCCATGCCTGGGACACCGGCCACCGGACGGCGGCACCCCCGTGGCGGGGCGGCGCCCCCCGTTCGGCGTGAGCCGTGGGTGAGCGCGGGCCCGGCCGGTGACCTTCACCGGCCGGGCCCGCGGTGTGCCGGCGGGTCCCCCTCGGAACGCGGCGGGCGGGCGCCGCACCCGCGGCTCGCGGTCCGCACCGGCCGGCCGCCGCGCCCCGGGTGGGCTCAGGAGCTCGTGAGGACGACCAGTTCGCGGGTCGCGCGGGTCATCGCCACGTAGCGGTCGACGGCTCCTTCGATGCCTTCGCCGAAGTGGTCCGGGTCGACGAGGACGACCAGGTCGAACTCGAGGCCCTTCGACAGCTCCGGGGTGAGGGAGCGGACGCGGGGCGTCGCACGGAACGCGGGGGCGCCGATGACGCAGGCGGTGCCCTCGGCATGGGCGGCGAGCCAGGTGTCGAGGATCGCGTCCAGCTCCGCGAGGGATCCGTGGCGGACGGGCACGCCGTTGCTGCGGATGGACGTCGGGACGTTGGCGTCCGGGAGTGCGGCGCGGATGACCGGCTCGGCCTCCGTCATGATCTCCTCCGGCGTCCGGTAGTTGACGCTCAGGGAGGCCACGTCGATCCGGTCGAGCCCGACCCGCGCGAGCCGTTCGTGCCACGACTCCGTGAACCCGTGCCGGGCCTGGGCCCGGTCTCCGACGACGGTGAAGCTCCGCGAGGGGCAGCGCAGCAGCAGCATCTGCCACTCGGCGTCGGTCAGTTCCTGAGCCTCGTCCACGACGATGTGCGCGAACGGGCCGGCGAGCAGGTCCGGGTCGGCGGGGGGCAGTTCGGACTCGTCGAACAGGCTGACCTGGGCGTCCTCGCCGCGCAGCATCGCCACCAGGCCTTCGCCGTCGTCACCGTCGGCGCCGGAGCGGGCCACGGCCTCGATCAGGTTGTCGACGACGTGTGCCATGCGCTCGCGCTGGGCGGAGGCGAGGGCCGCGTGCCGGCGGCTGCGCCGGGCGGCCTCGGGGTCGCCGAGCCGTCGGCGGGCCGCGTCCAGGAGCGGCAGGTCGGACACCGTCCAGGCCTGGGGTTCCTCGCGCTGCAGCCTGCGCACCTCGTCGCGGTCGAGCCAGGGCGCGCACAGCCGCAGGTAGGCGGGGACGGACCACAGGTCGGAGACGAGATCGGCCGCTTCGATCAGCGGCCAGGCGCGGTCGAGGGTCTCGACCAGCTCCCTGTCGTGCAGCAGCACCCTGCGCAACTGCTCGGCCGGGACGGCGGCGTCGTGCCTGTCCCTCAGGATCGTGACCAGTTCCTCCCAGATCAGGTCGCGCGCCTCGTTGTGCGGGACACCTGCTTCAGCCGCTCCGAACGCCTCGGCCCAGTCGTCGGCGGTCAGCCGGACCTCGGCCCACGGGGTCGTGACCGTCATCCCCTCGGTGGGCGGCTCCTCGTAGAACCGGACGGCCTTCTCGATCGCCTTCACCATGTCCGCGGACGACTTCAGGCGGGCAGCCTCGGGGTCGGTCTCGGCCGACGCCGCGGCTCCCTCGGCGACGAGGTCCCGCAGGACGCAGGTCTGCACGCCCTCCTCGCCGAGGCTGGGCAGGACGTCGGCGACGTAGGCCAGGTAGGGCCGGTGCGGACCGACGAAGAGCACACCGCCCCGGCGGTGACCGAGACGGGGGTCGGAGTGGAGCAGATAGGCGGAGCGGTGCAGGGCGACGACGGTCTTGCCCGTGCCGGGACCGCCGTCGACGACGAGCGTGCCCCGGGATCCCGCCCGGATGACGGCGTCCTGGTCGGCCTGGATGGTGGCGAGCACGTCGCGCATCCGGGCCGACCGGTCGGCGCCCAGGCTGGCGATGAAGGCGGACTGGTCGTCGAGGGCGGCATGCCCCTCGCGCCCGTCGGCGGTGAACACCTCGTCCCAGTAGTCGCTGATCCGGCCGCGGGTCCAGCGATATCTGCGGCGGCTCGCCAGACCCATCGGGTCGGCGTGGGTCGCCGCGAAGAACGGCTCGGCCGCGGGGGTGCGCCAGTCGAGCAGCAGCCGGCGCCCCGCGCTGTCGGTGAGGCCGAGCCGTCCGATGTACACGGGCTCGGGGTCGTCCGCGCCGACCATGTGGCCGAGGCACAGGTCCAGGCCGAAGCGGCGCAGGGCACGCAGCCGGCCGGTGAGCCGGTGGATCTCCAGGTCCCGCTCCATCGCCTCGCGGCCGAGACCGCCGGGCGCCCTGCGCTGGGCGTCGAGGCGGTCGGACAGTTCGGCGACGGTCTGCTCCAGGCACTGCGCGAGGGCCGCGAAGTGCTCCTCGTCGCGGGCGATCAGCGCCGGCTCGGCCTTGGCGGAGAGCCGGTCGGGAAGGTCGAAGGCCCGGGTGGTCAGAGGGTTCATGTCATCGGCCCCGATCCGACCGGACGTCCTCGCATGACCCATGAGCTGACAAGAACACACACACTCCGTACGACCCCGATTCCCCGAGTTCCGGTCTGAGCCAGCGATTCTGCGGCACGACCGGGGCCTTGCCGCAAGCCCCCCGGTGCGCTATAGGTTGAAAGTGGCGGGAGGTGTGCACTCCCTCTCGCGCCCGCTCCCTTCCCCCGCCTCCCCGGCTGACGCTGCGGCAGGCCGCGCCAGGCCGCCCTCCTCGGGGGAGGGCCTCAGGTGACCGGGTCGAGGAAGGTCAGCACCGACGCGTCCTCCTCGATCAGCGGGACCAGCGCGGCATTGAAGGGACCGCCGTACGGGGCCTTCAGATGCGCCTGGAAGGCGTCCTCGTCCCGGTACACCTCGAAGATCCAGTAGGCACGCGGGTGGGACGCCTTGGTGTAGACGTCGAAGGCCAGGTTGCCCTCTTCCTCGCGCACCTTCTTCGCGTACTCCAGGATCAGGCGGGCGACCTCGTCCTCCGCGCCTTCGCGGGCGGTGAACTCGGCGAGCAGGGTCTTGTTCACGGTGTGCTGTCCTCCGGGGGCGATGCGGGTCGGCCGGTCGTTCGGCGGGGGTCGGTGAGGGTCGGACGCGGTGCGAGCCGGGGGCCGGACACGGGTTCCACGGCACCGGCGAGGGGGTCGCCGACCGATGTCATCGTTGACATCGAGTGGCCCGATGATGGGGGCGGTCGCGCCGATGCGTCAACGGTGCGGCCGCGAGGTCCTGCCCGGCGTCATACGAGGTCCGCCGTGGCCGACCGGCCCAACTGGCTCCGCCAGGGCGGGTTGGGACCGGCGACGGAGCAGGTCAGGGCCGCGACCCGGGCGGCGAACCGGCATGCCCGCGTGACGTCGTCGAGCCGGAGCCCCGTCAGCCGGCCGCCGAGCAGGCCGCGGGCGCCCAGGTGGTGCAGCAGTCCGGCGGTGAAGGAGTCCCCCGCCCCCACCGTGTCGGCCACGGTCGTCGCGACCGCGGGGACCTGGACCCGATCGCCGTCGAGCGAGGCCAGGGCGCCGTCGGCACCGCGCGTGATCACGACGAGCCGTGCCCCGGCCGCGTGCCAGAGGTCGCACGCCTGCTCGGGCGGGGTGCCGGGCAGCAGGAGCTCCAGGTCGTCCTCGCTCAGCCGCAGCACGTCGGCGAGGGCGCACCAGTGCGCCAGCCGGGCGCGGTAGACGTCGGGGTGCACCAGCAGCGGCCGCACATTGGGGTCGATGCTGATGGTCGCGTGGGGGGCGGCCGAGGCCAGGAAGTCCTCCACCGCCGCCGCGCCGGGTTCCCTGACCAGGGCCAGGGAACCCGTGTGCAGACAGGCGGTCCCGGACAGGTCCACCCGGTCCAGTTCCTCGGCCGTCCACTGCCAGTCGGCCGTGTTCTGCGCGTGGAAGGAGAAGACGGCCTGACCCATGGCGTCCAGTTCCGCCACCGCGAGCGTGCTGGGTTCCGCGGCCCGTACGGCGTCCGACAGGTCCACCCCGGACGCCTCCAGGTGGGCGCGGAACAGCCGGCCGAACACGTCGCCGGACAGGCGGGCGAGGAAGCGCGCCGGAGTGCCGAGCCGGGCCAGTGACACGGCCGTGTTCGCGGGTCCGCCGCCCGGCAGGACGCGCAGGGCGAGTTCGTTCGAGGTGCTCGCGGGCGCGGCGAACGCGTCCGCGACGCACTCCCCCAGGACGGTGATCTGGCGGAGGCTCATGGGCTGCTCTTCTCTGACGGACGTACGGGCTCACCGGGCACGTCGGGTGCGGCTGCCGGACGGCCGTGGTGAGCGGCGGCCTCGGACGTTGCCGATTTGTGACGAGCGGAAGGCATTGACGTTGCCGGGAGACGGAGTCCATCATCCTCGCCAGGCAGTGTCAACGATGACATAAGTCAACGATGACACCCCGGGGCGGCCCGCTCTGCATCCCGACCCGCGCCGCCCCCGCTACCCACAGGAGTCGATCATGCCTCGCACCACTCGTCTGTCCTCCTCCCTCCTCAGAGCCGCCGCAGTCACGGGCGTCGCGGCCCTCACCCTGACGGCCTGCGGGTCCGGCTCCGGATCTGACTCCTCGAGCTCCGGCTCGGGTGAGGTCAAGGTCGGTCTGATCACCAAGACCGACACCAACCCGTTCTTCGTGAAGATGAAGGAGGGCGCGGAGAAGGCCGCGAAGGAGAACGGCGCCCAACTAGTCACCGCGGCGGGCAAGTTCGACGGCGACAACGCCGGTCAGGTGACGGCCATGGAGAACATGGTCGCCTCCGGGGTGAAGGGCATCCTGATCACCCCCAGCGACTCCAAGGCCATCGTGCCCGCGATCGAGAAGGCGAAGGCCAAGGGCGTCCTGGTCATCGCCCTGGACACCCCGACCGAGCCGGAGAGCGCGGTCGACGCCCTCTTCGCCACCGACAACCTCAAGGCCGGCCAGCTGATCGGCGAGTACGCCAAGGCCGCGATGAGCGGCAAGACGGCGAAGATAGCCACCCTCGACCTGGCGCCGGGCGTCTCCGTCGGCGTCCAGCGGCACGACGGCTTCCTCAAGGGCTTCGGCGCCACCGACAAGGACGTGGTGTGCGCCCAGGACACCGGCGGCGACCAGGCCAAGGGCCAGACCGCGATGGAGAACTGTCTGCAGAAGGAACCCGGCATCAACGTCGTCTACACCATCAACGAGCCCGCCGCGCTCGGCGCGTACACGGCGCTGAAGGCCAAGGGCCGGGAGAAGGACGTGCTGATCGTCTCCGTCGACGGCGGCTGCACCGGCACCCAGGCGGTCAAGGACGGCAAGATCGCCGCGACGTCGCAGCAGTACCCGCTGAAGATGGCCGCCGAGGGCGTCAAGGCCGTCGTGACGTACGCCAAGGACGGCAAGAAGGCGTCCGGTTACACCGACACCGGCGTCACCCTGATCACCGACAAGGCGCAGGACGGGGTCACGTCCAAGGACACCGCCTACGGCCTGGAGAACTGCTGGGGCTGAGCCGCCCCGAGGCCCGCACCCCGCCTCCTTCCCCCCAGCGGGGCGGCCGGCCCCTCCTCCCCGACCGGGGACGGCCGCCCCCTCGTCCCCTTGGCCTCCGGCAAGGACGGACAAGGACATCTGTCTTCCGACAAGGACTTCGCATGACAGCCACGACCACGCCTCCGAGCGCGTCCTCGCCCTATGCCGAGCTCAAGGCGCCGACCACGGCCCGGCGACTGCTCACGGCGCCGACCACCGGCCCGCTGGTCGCTCTCCTTCTGGCCTGCGCCTTCTTCTCCCTCTCCACCGACCAGTTCCTCACCGGCGGCAACTTCTCGCTGATCGTGCAGCAGGTCATGGTCGTCGGCACCCTCGCCATCGGCCAGACCCTGATCATCCTGACCGCCGGCATCGACCTGTCGTGCGGCGCCGTGATGGCCTTCGGCAGCATCATGATCGCCAAGATGGCCGCCGAGGGTTCCCTGCCCCCGCTCGCCGCCATCGCCGTGGGCATCGCCGTGTGCGGAGGCTTCGGACTGCTCAACGGGCTGCTGGTGCAGAAGATCCCGCTGCCGCCGTTCATCGTCACCCTCGGCATGCTCAACGTGGCGTTCGCGCTGACCCACATCTACTCCGAGGAGCAGACGGTCACCAGCCTGCCCGGCCCGCTGACCGCCCTCGGCGGGACCTTCCCCCTCGGGCACACCGACATCACCTACGGCTCCCTGGTCACCATCGCCCTCTTCCTCCTCCTCGCCTACGCCCTGAGCAGCACCGGCTGGGGCCGGCACGTCTACGCGCTGGGCAACAGCCAGGAGGCGGCCCGCCTCAACGGCATCCGCACCTCCCGCCTGACCATCGGCATCTACACCGTCGCCGGTCTGCTCTACGGCATCGCCGCCCTGCTGCTCATCTCCCGCACCGGGGTCGGCGACCCGCAGGCCGGCCAGACCGACAACCTCGACAGCATCACCGCCGTCGTCCTCGGCGGCACCAGCCTGTTCGGAGGACGCGGCTCGGTCCTGGGCACCTTCATCGGCGTCCTCATCGTCGGCGTCTTCCGCAACGGCCTGCAGCTGATGGGCGTCGCCTCCATCTACCAGACCCTGATCACCGGCGTCCTGGTGATCCTCGCGGTGACCGTCGACCAGATCTCCCGGAAGAAGGCCCGATGACCACCACCCCCACGCCCGTGCTGCAGGCCCGTGGCCTGGTCAAGCGGTACGGCCATGTCACCGCCATCGACGGCGCCGACTTCGACCTCCTGCCCGGCGAGGTCCTCGCCGTCATCGGCGACAACGGCGCCGGCAAGACCAGCCTCATCAAGGCCCTCACCGGAGCGCTCACCCCCGACGCCGGCGAGATCCGCCTCAACGGCGAGCCCATCACCTTCTCCGGCCCCCAGAGCGCCCGCGCCCACGGCATCGAGACGGTGTACCAGGACCTCGCCGTCGCCGCGTCCATGGACATCGCCTCCAACATGTTCCTCGGCCGCGAACTGCGCCGCCCCGGCGTCCTCGGCAGCGTCTTCCGGATGCTGGACAAGAAGCGCATGCGCCAGGAGGCCGCCGAGCACATGGCCGACCTGAAGATCGGCCTGCGCTCCCTCACCCAGGCCGTCGAGACCCTCTCCGGCGGACAGCGGCAGGCCGTCGCGGTCGCCCGGTCCGTCGCCTGGGCCCGCAGCGTCGTCGTCATGGACGAACCCACCGCCGCCCTCGGCGTCAAGGAGTCCGGCCAGGTCCTGGACCTCATCCGGCGGGTGCGGGACAAGGGCATGCCCGTCGTCCTGATCAGCCACAACATGCCGCACGTCTTCGAGATCGCCGACCGGATCCACGTCCACCGCCTCGGTCGCCGCGCAGCCGTGATCAAGCCCTCCGACTACTCCATGGCCGAGGTCGTCGCCATCATGACCGGCGCACTCACCGTCGACGAGGCCGGAGATACTGTCGTCGCGGATTCCGAGGCCGCCAAGGCCGCCGGAGTCCAGGCCGGCTGACGACACGAATCACCACTCACAGGTTCCGGCCGAGGCCGCGGCCGGAACCGACGAGCACAGGAGACACCTACCTCCATGGCAGCGAACCGCCGCCCCACCCTGGCCGACGTCGCCCGAGAAGTCGGCGTCAGCGCCAAGACCGTCTCCCGCGTCCTCAACGAGGACGGGCCCGCCTCCGCGCAGACCAGGGAACAGGTTCTCGCCGCCGTGGCCAAGCTCGGCTTCCAGCCGAACCTCATGGCCCGCAACATCCGCGTCGGCGGACCCGACACCACCGTCGGACTGGTCATCCCCGACCTCGGCAACCCCTTCTTCGGAGCCGTCGCCAGCAGTATCGAGGACACCGTCCGCGACCGCGGACTGACCCTGCTCATGGGCTCCTCCGCCGACGACCCCGACCGTGAACGCGCCCTGACGGACAAGTTCCTCGCCCGCCGCGTCAGCATCCTGATGGTCGTGCCGTCCGTCGGCGCCGACCACTCCCCCCTCAAGCCCGCGCGCGCCGCGGGCCTGCCCGTCGTCTTCCTCGACCGTCCCGGAGTGGGCCTGGCCACGGACAGCGTCGTGAGCTCCAACCGTTCGGGCTCCCACGACGGCGTCGCCCATCTGATCGCCCACGGCCACCGGCGGGTCGGCTTCATCGGTGACCTTCCCACCACGCTCTACACCCGCCGCGAGCGTCTGGCCGGATACCGTTCGGCGCTGCGGGAGGCCGGCATCCCCCACGACCGCTCGCTCGTCACCAACGCGCACGACCAGCGGGGCGCCGAGGCCGCGACCGCGCAGCTCCTCGGCCTGGCCGATCCCCCCACCGCCCTGTTCGCCGGCAACAACATCATGGCGCTGGGCATAGTCGCCGAACTGGCCCGCAGCCGCCGCAAGGACGTCGCGGTCGTCGCCTTCGACGACGTGTCGCTCGCCGAGGCGCTGGAGCCGGCCCTGACCGTCGTCGCCCAGGACCCCGAGGAGATCGGCAGGGCGGCCGCGACCTGCGCCCTGGCCCGGCTGGACGGTGACCGCGGCCGGGCCCGCACCATCACCGTCCCGACCCGGCTGATCGTACGGGGGTCGGGGGAACAGCCGGCTCCGGTGCCGCGGGAGGCGTGACCGGGGAGCGGAACTCCCCTCGGCGAGAAGGCCGGACGGACCGAGCGGGCCGTGGCCCCGGGTCCACGGCGCCGGCGCGGCCGGCCGGCCGTCCCGCCGGCCCGCTCGCCGAGGTGTGCGGCCCGGGGTCAGACCGCGGTCAGCGTGACGTCCTGCCGCTGGACCACGTGGAAGCGGGGCAGGGGCAGGCCGCCTCGGGTCTCGAGTTCCATGAGCGTGGCCTCGACATGGGCGGGGCCGGCCTTCAGCGCGTCCACGCTGGCCTTGCCTGCGTTCTGCCAGGTGTGCTCGGCGCCGTCGCACACCGCGCGGCTGCCGCCGATGCCGTAGCGCACGGTCCCGGAGTCCTGGTGGACGGCGGTGCTGAGGTAGACCGGGCCCGCGCTGCCGACGCAGCGGTAGGTGCCGGTCAGCGTGACGGTGCCGTCGGCGGCGATCCGGGCGGCCGCGTCGACGGTGAGGCTCTCGGACAGGTCGGCGCCGGCGGCCTGGCCCGGCACGGCGAGCAGGAAGAGGGCGGCGCCGGCCGCCGCGGTCAGAGCGGGGCGAAGCAACATGGAAGACCTCCAGTGGTGGGGGGCTTCCACTGGTACCGGGCGGACGGGCCCGGGGCCGTGACCGTCACCCCTTCGGTGGCGAGTCCGCACCGGTCGTCGGCGAACGGTCCTGGAGTTGTCCTGGTGCTGTCACGCTTGCCGGAAGACCCTGGCGGTGTCCCGGAGGCGGGCGCATGGTCGTGCCATGCGAGGCCGGCCGTACGGCCGGCCCCAACCGACGTGGAGGTGCGCCATGTGTTCCCACTCCGTCGCCGGCGCCTCGGCCGACGCCCACGCCACGCACGTCGTCGCCGCCCACCCCGAGCAGGGCTGGAACCTGCTGTGCGACGGCACGATCGTCTTCGACGACTCCGGGGAGATCCTGCCCGACGGCCGGGTCGTGGCCCCGCACCGGGTGACCGCCGGCCGGCTCACCGTCGCGGCGTGACCCCCGCCCGCGGGGGCGCGGATCACGGGCCCAGCACCGCGAACCCGTCCACTTCGACAAGGGCCTCCGCGTCCCACAGCCGCACGACGCCGATCACCGCCATCGCCGGATAGTCCCGGCCCGCCGACTCCCGCCAGATCCGGCCGAGTTCGGCGGCGTGGGACCGGTACGCGGCAACGTCCGTGACGTAGACCGTGACCCGTGCCAGGTCCGCCGGCGTGCCGCCGGCCGCCCGCAGTGCGGTCAGCAGGTTGGCGAGCGCCCGGGCGAACTGCTCGGGCAGCGACTCCCCCACGACCTTCCCGTCGGCGTCGAGCGCGGTCTGGCCCGCCAGGAACACCAGCCGGGAGCCGCTGGCGACGACGGCGTGGGAGAAGCCGGCGGGCGGGGACAGCGCCGGAGGGTTGACGCGTTCGGCGGTCATCGGGCGGCCTCCAGACCGGCGTACAGCTCGCGGGCGATGATGCCGCGCTGGACCTCGCTGGCCCCTTCGTAGATGCGCGGGGCGCGGACCTCGCGGTAGAGGTGTTCGAGCAGGTGGCCGCGGTGCAGGGCGCGGGCGCCGTGGAGCTGGACGGCCGCGTCGACGACGTACTGCGCGGTCTCGGTGGCCAGCAGCTTGGCCATGGCGGCGCGCCGGGGGACGCCGGGGGCGCCGGCGTCGTACGCCGTGGCCGCCGCGTGGACCATCAGCCGGGCGGCCTCGGTGCGCAGGGCCATCTCGGCGACGGTGTGGGCGACGGTCTGCAGGTCCCTCAGCTTGCCGCCGAAGGCGTCCCGTCGGGAGGTCCAGACGAGGGTCGCGTCGAGGGCCGCCTGGGCCATGCCGACAGCGAAGGCGCCGACGCTGGGGCGGAAGAGGTCGAGGGTGGTCATGGCGACACGGAAGCCCCGGTCGGGTTCACCGAGGACGTCGGCCGCGGTGACGGGGACGGCGTCGAAGCCGAGGGCGCCGACGGGGTGCGGGGAGAGCATGTCGAGGGGGGTGCCGGTGAGACCGGGCCGGTCGGCGGGGACGAGGAAGGCGGTGACACCGCGGGCTCCGGCGCCCCGCGTCGTCCGGGCGAAGACGGTGTAGAAGTCGGCCTCGGGGGCGTTGGAGATCCAGCGCTTCTCGCCGGTCAGGCGCCAGGCGTTGGGGCCGTCGGGCTCGGCGGCGAGGGACAGCGCCGCCGCGTCCGATCCCGCCCCCGGTTCGGACAGCGCGAACGCGGCGACCGCGGCGCCGTCGGCGACGCGCGGCAGCCAGCGCTCGCGCTGGGCGGGGCTGCCGTGGGCGTGCACCGGGTGCGCGCCGAGACCCTGGAGGGCCAGGGCGGTCTCCGCCTCCGTGCAGCCCTGCGCGAGGGATTCGCGCATCAGGCACAGGTCGAGGGCGCCCGAGGTGAACAGGCGGGAGATCAGGCCCAGTCGGCCGAGTTCGGCGAGGAGGGGCCGGTTGACGCGGCCCGGTTCGCCCTTCTCGGCGAGCGGGCGCAGCCGGTCGGCCGCCAGGGTGCGCAACTCGGCGCACCAGGCGGTCTGTGCCGGTTCGAGCGAGAATGCGGGCATCGCCTGTCCCCTCTGCCGCCCCTGTCCGGGCCCGTCCACGCCCTGGCCCGGCGGTCTCCTGCCGACGGTATCGCGTACCGTTGACTGTCGTCACCAACACGATACGCTCGATCCGCGAGACCACCTCGACGCCCACCCGCGCAGCCCGTCCAGGCAAGGGGGCGAACGCCCATGAACGTCTCGGCCCACGTCGACACCTTCGCGCGCGACCACCTCCCGCCGCCCGGCCAGTGGCCCGACCTCCGCTTCGAACTGCCGGAACTGCGCTACCCCGACCGGCTGAACTGCGCCGCCGAACTGCTCGGCCACGGGGACTCCCCCGACCGGCCGGTGTTCCACCTCCCCTCGGGACCGGCCTGGACGTACGGGGAGTTGCGCACCCGGGTCGACCGGATCGCGCATCTGCTCACCGGCGACCTCGGTGTCGTGCCCGGCAACCGGGTCCTGCTGCGCGGTCCCACCACGCCCTGGCTCGCGGCATGCTGGCTGGCGGTGCTGAAGGCGGGCGCGATCGCGGTCACCGTGCTGGACCGGCAGCGGCCGCACGAGCTGCGCACGATGGGCGAGATCGCCCGGGTGGAGCACGCCCTGTGCGACGTCCGGGCCGTCGACGACCTCGCCAAGGCGGAGATACCGGGGCTGCGGATCACCACGTACGGCGGCGACTCCCCCGACGACCTGCTGCACCGGCCGGCGCCGAGCACGCCGTACCCCGCCGTGGACACCGCCGCCGACGACGTGGCGCTGATCGCGTTCACCTCCGGCACCACCGGCCGGCCGAAGGGATGTCTGCACTTCCACCGGGACGTGCTGGCGGTCGCCGACACCTTCTCCCGGCACGTCCTCAAGCCGCTTCCGGACGACGTCTTCGCCGGCAGTCCCCCGCTCGGCTTCACCTTCGGCCTGGGCGGCCTGGTCGTCTTCCCGCTGCGGGCGGGGGCCAGCGCGCTGCTGCTCGAACAGGCGGGTCCCCGGCAGCTGTTGCCCGCGATCGCCGAGCACCGGGTGAGCGTGCTGTTCACGGCGCCCACCGCCTACCGCGCGATGCTCGACGACCTCGGCGCGCACGACGTGACCTCGCTGCGCCGCTGTGTCTCCGCCGGCGAGAACCTGCCCGCGGCGACCTGGCGGGCCTGGCACGAGCGGACCGGGCTGCGGCTCATCAACGGCATCGGCGCCACCGAGCTGCTGCACATCTTCATCTCCGCCGCCGACGAGCACATCCGTCCCGGCACCACCGGCGTCCCGGTCCCTGGCTGGCACGCGCGCGTGCAGGACCGGGACGGCGCGCCCGTGCCCGACGGCGAGCCCGGACTGCTCGCCGTGCGCGGCCCGGTCGGCTGCCGCTACCTCGCCGACCCGCGCCAGCGGGAGTACGTGCGCGAGGGGTGGAACGTCACCGGCGACACCTACGTCCGCGAGCCCGACGGCTACTTCCGGTACGTGGCCCGCGCCGACGACATGATCATCTCCGCCGGGTACAACATCGCGGGGCCCGAGGTCGAGGAGGCGCTGCTGCGCCACCCGGACGTGGTCGAGGCGGCGGTCGTGGGCCGGCCCGACGAGGACCGGGGTCAGGTGGTCGTGGCGTTCGCCGTGCTGCGCGGGGGCGCACCGCGGGACGTCGACGCCCTGCGGGCCTTCCTCAAGGCGGAGCTGGCGCCGTACAAGTGTCCGCGTGAGATCGTCCTCCTGGAGGCGCTGCCGCGCACCGCGACCGGCAAACTCCAGCGGTTCAGGCTGCGCACCGAAGGGCACGACGAAGGTCACACCGGTGGTGACACCGATAATGACCAGCGGTGATACCGACGGATCTAAGATGATCAACGTGTCCGACCAGCCCGCACCTCGGTCTCTCATCGTCACGCTCTACGGCGCCTACGGCCGCTTCGCGCCGGGCCCGGTGCCCGTCGCCGAGCTGATCCGGCTGCTCGCCGCGGTCGGCGTGGACGCCCCCTCCGTACGCTCCTCGGTGTCCCGGCTCAAGCGGCGGGGACTGCTGCTGCCGGCCCGTACGGCACAGGGCGCGGCCGGGTACGAACTGTCGGCGGAGGCCCGGCAGCTGCTCGACGACGGGGACCGGCGCATCTACGCCGCGGCACCCGCCGGGGACGAGAGCTGGGTGCTGGCGGTGTTCTCCGTGCCGGAGTCGGAGCGGCAGAAGCGGCACGTCCTGCGCTCCCGGCTGGCGGGACTCGGTTTCGGCACGGCGGCCCCGGGGGTGTGGATCGCCCCGGCGCGGCTGTACGAGGAGACCCGGCACACCCTCGAGCGGCTCGGGCTGGACGGGTACGTCGACTTCTTCCGCGGCGAGCACCTCGGCTTCGCGCCGACCGTCGAGGCGGTGGCCCGCTGGTGGGACCTGGCGGCCATCGCCAAGGAGCACGAGGCGTTCCTCGACCGCCACGCGCAGGTGCTGCGGTCCTGGCAGCGGCGGCCCGACACCCCTCCGGAGGAGGCCTACCGCGACTACCTCCTCGCCCTGGACTCCTGGCGTCATCTGCCCTACGTCGACCCGGGCCTGCCCGCCCGGCTGCTCCCCGCGAACTGGCCGGGGTCGCGCTCGGCGGCCGTCTTCCACGGACTGCACGAGCGGCTGCGGGACGCGGGCGCGGAGTTCGCCGGGGTGTGAGCCCGGTCCGTGCACGGTTCATGACGGGACCCTGTGATCCCTTGCGCACCAGGAGACACTCAGCCAAACCTCAGGTTCCTTAACAACTCCTCTCAGACTCCTTACCTACCGTTCCACGCGTCGCACGCCGGTAGGAAAGAGGACTGTTGCGCATGACCAGCACGCCAAGGGCCCAGGGAGCCACGGTCTGGCTCACCGGGCTGCCCAGTGCGGGCAAGACGACGATCGCCCGCCTCCTGGGGGACCGGCTCAGGGCCGAGGGACACCGGGTGGAGGTCCTGGACGGCGACGAGATCCGCCGTTTCCTCTCCGCCGGCCTCGGCTTCAGCCGCGAGGACCGCAACACCAACGTGCAGCGGATCGGGCTCGTCTCCGAGGTCCTGGCGCGCAACGGCGTGCTGTCGGTGGTTCCCGTCATCGCGCCCTACGCCGACAGCCGTGAGGCGGTCCGGCGGCGGCACGAGAAGAGCGGGACGCCGTACATCGAGGTGCATGTCGCCACTCCGGTCGACGTGTGCAGCGAGCGGGACGTGAAGGGGCTGTACGCCCGGCAGGCGGCGGGCGAGCTGACCGGGCTGACCGGCGTCGACGACCCGTACGAGGCGCCGGTGGACCCCGCGCTGGTGCTGGCGACGCAGGAGCAGACGCCCAAGGAGTCGGCGGACGCGGTGTACACGGTGCTGGCGGCGCGGGGGCTCGTATGACCGGCTTCGGCCTCTCCCATCTGGACGCGCTGGAGTCCGAGGCGGTGCACATCTTCCGCGAGGTGGCGGGCGAGTTCGAGAACCCGGTGATCCTGTTCTCCGGCGGCAAGG
>NZ_JBIAWO010000019.1:0-75938 GCF_042895685.1 Streptomyces sp. NPDC001381
GCAGCTCCGCTACGAGGGCCTTCGTCCGGCACGCCGAGGGCACGCACCGAACACCGCGGGCACCGCACAGGACTTTCGAAACACCCCCTAGGCCCCGTCGTCACATCCCGTCCGGACCCGGGGCGCGGTCAGCAGGATCTCCGCGCCCACGGGCACGTACCCCGCCGCCTGGAACGCCCGTATGCTGCGGGCGTTCCCGGGGGCGACCTGGGCCCACACCGGTTCGCCGGCGAGCTGTCGTGCGGCGGTCACCAGCAGCCGCCCGAGCCCCCGGTGCCGTACCGGCCCGTCCACCTCGACCGACACCTCCAGCCGGCCGCCGATCCCGCGGCCCGTCACCAGCAACCCGCCGTCCGCCGCCCACACGCGTACCTCGTCGCGCCGGCGGCGGGCGTAGCGGATACGGGGATGGCTCCGGTCCCCGGTCTCCCGCAGCCGCACGGACGGCTCGCCCGGCAGCGGGGAGCCCACCAGCATCGCGTCGATCGTCTCGGCGGTACGCCCCGTGCGGGCCATGAGGGCCGACAGGAACCGCGGGTTCATCGAGGCGGACAGGGGATCGCAGCCGGCGCGGCGCAGCTCGCCGTGCACCCACGTCGGGTCCTCGTCCGTGAAGACCACCGAGTGCGCGGTGAAGGCGAGGACCCCCGCGTCGCGCGGAGACATCTGCGGCACGACCGTGGTGCCGCCGTCGTCGGGCGGGAAGAAGCCCCGCGCGGCCGCGTCGAGAACGTCCCGCAAGGTCTCCACCCGTACTCCCTTCGCGCACCCGGAGTCTCCACCCACGGCAAGGCCGGGACTCACCCACATGATCGATGACGGCACGGGACTTCTCACCACCGGACCGGCGTACGGCGTGACCGGCGGCCGGCGTCCCCGCACGCGGAGGGCTTCGCCCGGGTGGGCGCCGCACTCCGCGCACGGGCGGGCCGTTAATCTGACCTGCGGCACTACGCCAGCACGACAGATGAACGCGACAAAAAGGGGCGGACCGGTGGCCGACATCGAAGAAGCACGCAAGCAGTTCCAGCGCATCGACACGGACGGGGACGGTTTCATCACCGCCGCCGAGTTCAAGACGGCCCTGGCCCGGCAGGGCGACTGGAACGTCACCGAGTCGGTCGCCGAGGCCCTCATCAAGACCCGCGACCTGAACGGGGACAAGGTCCTGTCGTTCGACGAGTTCTGGGCATACCTGGGCAAGTAGGACGAAGGGGGCGTCCCGTGGAGGGCGCCCCCCTCCGTCATCCCCGGCCCTCGCGCACCCCGCGCTCGACGCGCACGCGCTAGACGATCTCCAGCGGCCGGTGCGGTCCGTCCGGCAGCTCGACGGTGATCGGGTCACCGGGCCGCACCACACCGCCGCTCAGGACGACGCTCATGATTCCGGCCCGGAAGACCGGCCGGCCGTGCGCGTCCCGCCCGGCGACCTGCTTCAGCAGCCCCTTCTGGAAGGCGTCGATCTGCGCGCAGGGATTGCGCAGCCCGGTCACCTCGACCACCGCCTCCGCCCCCAGCCGCAGCCGCGCCCCGACCGGGAGCCCGAGCAGATCCAGTCCCCGGGTCGTCACGTTCTCCCCGAGCTGCCCGGCGCCCACCTCGAACCCGGCCGCCCGTACTTCCTCGAACAGCTCCTCGTGCATGAGGTGCACCTGCCGCAGATTCGGCTGCGACGGATCCTTCCTCATCCGGAACCGGTGCTTCACCGTCGCCCCGGCATGCACGTCCCCCTCCACCCCGAACCCCGCGACCAGCGTGATGCCGTCGCGATTGGGCTTGGTGAAGGAGTACGTGCCGTTGCTGCTGACGGCACTGACCGACCCGCTCATCCCGCGCACCCCCGTGTCCTCGGTGTCCCCGCCCGGTGCCTCAGCACTCGATGATGTTCACCGCCAGCCCGCCCCGGGCCGTCTCCTTGTACTTCACGCTCATGTCCGCGCCCGTGTCCTTCATGGTCTTGATGACCTTGTCCAGGGACACCTTGTGGGAGCCGTCGCCGCGCATCGCCATACGGGCGGCGGTGACGGCCTTGACCGCGGCCATGCCGTTGCGTTCGATGCAGGGGATCTGGACCAGGCCGCCGACCGGGTCGCAGGTGAGCCCCAGGTTGTGCTCCATACCGATCTCGGCCGCGTTCTCCACCTGTTCGGGGGAGCCGCCCATGACCTCGGCGAGGGCGCCCGCCGCCATCGAGCAGGCCGAGCCGACCTCGCCCTGGCAGCCCACCTCGGCGCCGGAGATGGAGGCGTTCTCCTTGAAGAGCATGCCGATCGCGCCCGCGGCCAGCAGGAACCTCACCACGCCCTCCTCGTCCGCGCCGGGGACGAAGTTGACGTAGTAGTGGAGGACCGCGGGGATGATGCCGGCCGCGCCGTTCGTGGGGGCCGTGACCACGCGGCCGCCGGCGGCGTTCTCCTCGTTCACCGCCATGGCGTACAGGGTGATCCACTCCATGGAGTGGGCCAGCGGGTCGCCCTCCGCCCGCAGCTGACGGGCGGTGACCGCGGCGCGGCGGCGGACGCGCAGACCGCCCGGCAGGATGCCCTCGCGGGACATGCCGCGCGAGACGCACGCCTGCATCACCCGCCAGATGCCGAGGAGGCCCTCGCGGATCTCCTCCTCCGTGCGCCAGGCCCGCTCGTTCTCCAGCATCAGGGAGGAGATCGACAGGCCGGTCTCCTCGGTCAGGCGCAGCAGCTCGTCCCCGGTGCGGAAGGGGTACTTCAGGACCGTGTCGTCCAGCTTGATGCGGTCCGCGCCCACCGCGTCCTCGTCCACGACGAAGCCGCCGCCGACCGAGTAGTACGTCTTCGTGAGCAGCTCCGCGCCCGAGGCGTCGTGGGCCGAGACCGTCATGCCGTTCGCGTGGTAGGGCAGGGCCTTGCGGCGGTGCAGGACCAGGTCGTCGTCGAAGGAGAACGGGATCTCGTGCGTGCCGAGCAGGTTCAGCCGGCCCGTCTGCCGGATCTGCTCCACCCGCTCGTCCGCCGTCTCCACGTCGACCGTGCGCGGCGAGGAGCCCTCCAGGCCCAGCAGGACCGCCTTCGGCGTGCCGTGGCCGTGGCCGGTGGCGCCGAGCGAGCCGTACAGCTCGCAGCGGAGCGAGGCGACGGCGTCCAGCAGACCGTCGTTGCGCAGCCGCCGCGCGAACATGCGGGCAGCGCGCATCGGGCCGACCGTGTGGGAGCTGGACGGGCCGATGCCGATCGAGAACAGGTCGAAGACCGAGATGGCCACGGGAGACTCCTAGGGTTTCGGCGGACGCCGCTGTCCGTCGGGTGGTGCAGAAGGGATTCTCACCGGGTGCCCCGTTCACCCGTATGCGTACGAGTGTGCGGGGCGCCCGGCGAAAAGGAACTACTTGTTCAGAACGGGGTACAGCGGGTGCTTGTCGGCCAGGGCCTTGACCCGTGCCTTCAGGGACTCCGCGTCGTAGGACGGCTTGAGGGCCTCCGCGATCACGTCCGCGACCTCCGCGAAGTCCTCGGCCGTGAAGCCGCGGGTCGCCAGCGCGGGCGTGCCGATCCGCAGGCCCGAGGTGACCATCGGCGGCCGCGGGTCGTTCGGGACCGCGTTGCGGTTGACGGTGATGCCGACCTCGTGCAGCCGGTCCTCGGCCTGCCGGCCGTCCAGCTCGGACGCGCGCAGGTCCACCAGGATCAGGTGGACGTCCGTGCCGCCGGACAGGACGTCCACGCCGGCCTCGCGGGCGTCGGCGGCCGTCAGACGCTCGGCGAGGATCCGCGCGCCCTCCACCGTACGGCGCTGGCGCTCCTTGAAGTCCTCGCCCGCCGCGACCTTGAACGAGACCGCCTTCGCGGCGATCACGTGCTCCAGCGGACCGCCCTGGAAGCCCGGGAAGACCGACGAGTTCAGCTTCTTCGCGAAGTCCTTCTTCGCGAGGATGATGCCGCCGCGCGGGCCGCCCAGCGTCTTGTGGGTGGTGGAGGTGACGACGTCCGCGTACTCCACCGGGTTGGGGTGGAGACCGGCGGCGACCAGGCCCGCGAAGTGCGCCATGTCGACCCACAGGTACGCCTCGACCTCGTCGGCGATCCGGCGGAACTCGGCGAAGTCCAGCTGCCGCGGGTATGCCGACCAGCCCGCGATGATCACCTTCGGGCGGTGCTCCTTGGCGAGCTTCTCGACCTCGGCCATGTCGACCAGACCGGTCTCCGCGTCCACGTGGTAGGCGACCACGTCGAACTGCTTGCCGGAGAAGTTCAGCCGCATGCCGTGGGTGAGGTGGCCGCCGTGCGCCAGGTCCAGGCCCAGGATGGTGTCGCCGGGCTGGGCCAGCGCGAACAGCGCGGCCTGGTTGGCCGAGGCACCCGAGTGCGGCTGGACGTTGGCGTACTCGGCGCCGAACAGCTCCTTGACCCGGTCGATCGCGATCTGCTCGGCGACGTCGACGTGCTCGCAGCCGCCGTAGTAGCGGCGGCCCGGGTAGCCCTCGGCGTACTTGTTGGTCAGGACCGAGCCCTGCGCCTCCATGACCGCGAGCGGAGCGAAGTTCTCCGAGGCGATCATCTCGAGCGTGGACTGCTGGCGGTTCAGCTCGGCGTCGACCGCGGCGGCGATCTCCGGGTCGAGCTCGTGCAGGGGCGTGTTCAGAACAGTCATCTGGTCCTCAGCCGGCGGTGTAGGCGGTGTACTCGTCGGCGGACAGCAGCTCGGCCTGCTCGCCCGTGACGCGTACCTTGAACAGCCACCCGTCCTCGAAGGGGGCGGAGTTCACCAGCGACGGGTCGTCGGCGACGTCCTGGTTGACCTCGACGACCTCGCCGTCGACCGGCGAGTACAGCTCGCTGACGGACTTGGTCGACTCCAGCTCACCGCAGGACTCGCCCGCGGTCACCGTGGCGCCGACCTCCGGGAGCTGGACGAAGACCACGTCGCCGAGCGCGTTGGCCGCGTGCTCCGTGATGCCGACCGTCGAGACGCCGTCCGCGGCGGCCGACAGCCACTCGTGCTCCTTGCTGTAGCGGAACTCCTGGGGGTTGCTCATGGCCTGAATTCTCCTGTACGCGGGGGAGTGCTGATGAATGAGGGACTGCTCGGGGCAGGCGTGAACAGCGCGGATGTGCGCAGCGTCACGTGCCCGACGGTCTCAGTGTCTACTTCTGGCGCTTGTAGAACGGCAGTGCCACGACCTCGTACGGCTCGTGGCTGCCCCGGATGTCGACACCGACGCCCGGCGTGCCCGGCGCCGCGTGCGCGGCGTCGACGTAGGCCATCGCGATCGGCTTGCCCAGGGTGGGGGAGGGGGCACCGGAGGTGACCTCGCCGATCACCTCGCCGCCGGCGACGACGGAGAACCCGGCGCGCGGGATCCGGCGGCCCTCGGCGACCAGACCGACCAGCACGCGCGGCGGCTTCGAGGCGGCCCGTTCGGCGGCCTCCAGCAGGGCCTCGCGGCCGACGAAGTCGCCCTCCTTCTCGAACTTCACCACGCGCCCGAGGCCCGCGTCGAAGGGGGTCAGCGCGGTCGACAGCTCGTGCCCGTACAGCGGCATGCCCGCCTCCAGGCGCAGGGTGTCCCGGCAGGACAGACCGCACGGGACCAGCCCGGCGTCCCGGCCGGCCTCGGTGAGCGCCTGCCACAGCGCGACGGCGTGCTCCGGCTTCACGAACAGCTCGAAGCCGTCCTCGCCGGTGTACCCGGTGCGCGCGATCAGGGCGGGGACCCCGGCGACCGTGCCGGGCAGGCCCGCGTAGTACTTCAGGCCGTCGAGGTCGGCGTCGGTGAGGGACTTCACGATCCCCGGGGACTGCGGCCCCTGGACGGCGAGCAGCGCGTAGGCGTCCCGGTCGTCGCGCACCTGCGCGTCGAAGCCCGCCGAGCGCTCCACGAGGGCGTCCAGCACGACCTGGGCGTTGGAGGCGTTGGCGACGACCATGTACTCGGTCTCGCCGAGCCGGTAGACGATCAGGTCGTCCAGGATGCCGCCGTCGGCCCGGCAGATCATGGTGTAGCGGGCGCGGCCGGTCGCGACGCCCCCGATGTTCCCCACCAGGGCGAAGTCGAGCAGGGCCGCGGCCTCGGGGCCGGTGACGGTGATCTCGCCCATGTGCGAGAGGTCGAAGAGGCCGGCCCGGGTGCGCACGGCGGTGTGCTCGTCGCGCTCGGAGCCGTAGCGCAGGGGCATGTCCCAGCCGGCGAAGTCGGTCATCGTCGCGCCGAGCTCGCGATGCAGGGCATCGAGCGCGGTGTGACGGAGTGCGGTACTGCTCATCGGTCGGTCGTCTCCCAAGGGCATGACAGGCGAGGTCGTTCCTCCCCATCTGTCATCGGAACCTGAGAGGTTCGCCATGACCGCCCGCTTCACGAGGAAGCGCAGGTCACGGCTTGCACCTTGGGTGGGGCCCCGGGAACGGCGGCCCGCTTTTCAGATGTGCCTCGCCCGCGCGGTAACGGGGCCTGAGAGATTCAAGGGAGGGACTTGCTCCTTCGGCGCCCCGGCGAAAACTGCTGCTGGGGACTCTCCCGCGCGGATTCAAACGGCCGGTATGCAGTTGGCGCGGACATCATTGCACGGCTTCACCCGATCGTGGCAGGCCGCATCTGTAACCGGCTTGTGTCGGTACGCGCACGAAAACGCGAGACACCGCGCATTACCTTCTCTTTACGCTGGAAGGGGATGAGGGACTTACCCGAACCCCAGGGGAGGACAATCACGGTGGACAGGACCACGGCGAGGACCACGCCCTTCGCGACCACCTCGGCACTCGCGCTGCCCGCGCTGCCCGCACAGCCGACGGGCCGGGCCCGCCAGGCGTGCGGCCCGCAGACCGTGCCCGTCGTCCGTGACCTGCGCGAGCGGGCCGGGCACAGCCCGCACGGCCTGCTGTTCGGCCCCCGTGACCTGGTCGTGGTCACCGGTCTGCCCGGCAGCGGCAAGTCCACGCTCATGCGGCGCGCCGTCCGGGGCATCCGCATCGACTCCCAGGACTCCCGCGACCGCTGGGACGCCCGGACCCCCCGCTTCCTGCCGTACGCCGTCTACCGCCCCCTGGTCCGCCTCGCCCACTACGCGGGACTGCGCCGCGCCCTGCGCACCGGCGAGGGCGTCGTCGTGCACGACTGCGGGACGCAGTCCTGGGTGCGCGACTGGCTGGCCCGCGAGGCCCGCCGCCGCGGCGGCACCCTGCACCTGCTCCTGCTGGACGTCACCCCGGACAGGGCGATCGAGGGCCAGCGCGAGCGCGGCCGGGGCGTCTCGCGGTACGCGTTCCTGCGGCACCGCAGGGCCGCCGCCCGGCTGATCCGCGCCGTGGAGAAGGGCCGGCTGCCCGCCGGCATCGGCTCGGCGGTCCTGCTCGACCGTGACGCGGCGAACGCCCTGAGCCGGATCGGGTTCACGGGCGGGGACAGGACCTGACACCCACAGGGGCGACGGGGGCCGCGAGGGCGGCGGAAAGCCCCCGGGCACCCGCTAGCCTTTCAGCCCCAGCAGTGGTTCCCAGCAGGCGGTAGGCAGATGGACTTCCCCCCGGCGGACTTCCCGGTCTCCCCGGACTTCCCGGCGCAAGCGCACCCCCATCCGCACGGCGGATGGCCCGGCAACGAGTTGGAGGAGGTGCTCTCCGCGTCCCTCGGCATGCCGGGCGCCGGCGGCCGGATCGTCGAGGTGCTCGGCCGCAGCTTCGTCTGGGTGCCCCTGCCCAACGGCGGCGGCCCGCACAGCGGCCCGCTCGACCTGCCCACGGTGGAGCTGGAGGGGCAGGCGTACGTGCCGGTGTTCAGCTCCGAGGAACAGTTCCGCCAGGTCGTCGGCTCCCACATGTCGTACACCATCGCCCCCGCGGTGGAGTTCGCCCGCGGACTGCCCCCGCAGGTCGGCATCCTCGTCAATCCGGACGGTGTGATCGGCATACCGCTGCCCCCGCCCGCCGTGGCCGAGCTGTGCCGCGCCGGCCGCACCGTGCTGGACGGTCCCGCGAGCGGCGGCCGCGTCCGCCTCTTCGAGCCCGACTGGCAGGACGACCCGGTGGACTTCCTCGCCGCCGCCTCCGCCGAGTTCGAGGCGACGGGCGTGGTCCTCACGGCCCGCCGCTGCCTCGCCGCGGTCGAGACGGCCGACCCGGTCATGTTCGTGGGCGTCGAGCTCGCCCACCTCGAAGGCGACGTCCGCGAACTCCCCCTGGACGCCCTGGGCCGGGCCATGGGCCGTGTCCCGGTGCGGTGGCCGGTCAACCTGATCCTGCTGGACGTGGCCCAGGACCCGGTGGGGGAGTGGATGCGGGAGACGGTTCGCCCTTTCTATACGAGGGTGCGCTAGCCACTCCGCGGGAACGGACCGGGCCCGCCGGGGGACGAGAACCCCCGAGCTCCGAAGCGGTCGATGTCGGCGGCTCCACATAAGCTGTTCCCATACGCGGGGCAACACGGATGAAGGGGCGGTAACGGTGAGCGCCAGCGGCATCGCGGCCGGACAGGTCGAGCACATGCTGCGCCAGGTCACGCCCGGGCGCTACGACGCCTACGAGGCTCTCCTGCGCGCGCTCGCGACCCCTGCCTCCGGCCAGGTCTGGATGCTCCTGTGGCAGGGTCAGGCCGGCTCCCCGGACGCCCAGTACGGGAACATGGAGGTGGACGGCCACGGCTACGCCCCCTGCGTCACCTCCGCCCAGGAACTCTCCGCCAGCGGCTGGAACCGCTCGTACGAGGTGGTCGACGGCGTCGACGCCGCCCGTACGCTCTATCCCGACCACTACGGCCTCTGGCTGAACCCGCACGCCCCCGGCGGCGGCGTCGGCATCCCCTGGCCGGATCTGCGCCGCATCGCGACCGGCCTGGACCGACAGCCCGCCGGACCCCTGCGGCTGTCCGAACCGGGCATCGAGATCCCCCAGTTCTACGCCCTGCTCGCGCAGAACGCCCACCGCACCCCGGCGGTCCGCGCGTTGCGCCGCGCCTGGGTGCAGCCGGCCCTGGGCGCGCCCTACCTCGCGGTCGGGCTGGACGTGTACGACACCTCCCCGCCGGCCGTGGACGCCGTACGGGCCATGATGCAGCAGTCGATCGGCGCCGTCCCGGACGGGCTGCCGGTGTCGACGGTCGCCATGACCGACGACCACGACCCGGTCGTGATGTGGATGCGGGCCAACGCCCGCCCGTTCTACGACCGGGAGGCCCACGTCCCCGCCGCCCAGGCACCGGCGGGCGGTTACGGTTATCCGCCGGCCGGCAGGTACTGATTCCGGACGCCACCCGTGACCGCATGGGTCACCCACAGGGGTTCTCCGCGCGTAGATGGCGGCGATTGGTCCGACTTCCGTCCGATGTGCCCCAACAAGTCGCCGTCCGCCCCGCGTTACCCACCGTCCGGATAACGGAACCCCTCTACCCGCATCACGTTTACGCATCCTTTCGCCGCCAACTCTGGCTACAGATCGCCAAAGCGTTGAAGACTCCCGGTCCAGGGGACTTCGTCCCTGTGTACGACGGACTGAACACGCCGCTACAAGCGGCAAGTGCGCGCCGGTCACCGCCGGTTGAGAGGGGTCCCTGCCAGATGACGGCACCATTGCACGAGCCGACCGCGGAAGCGGCCCCGAGCGCGGCTGAAGAAGCGGCGGTCGCCACCGCCGGCGCCAAGGCCGTACAGGGCCGTTCCCTGGGACGGATCGCCTGGGAACGCCTGAAGCGGGACAAGCTCGCCCTGGCGGGCGGCATCGTGGTGCTCTTCCTCGTCGTGGTCGCGCTGCTCGCCCCGGTCATCACGAGTCTGCTCGGCCAGGACCCGAACGAGTATCACGAGAACCTCATCGACCCGCTGTTCGGCACCCCGACCGGTTCCCTCGGCGGCATGAGCGGCGAGCACCTGCTGGGCGTCGAGCCGGTGAACGGCCGCGACATCTTCGCGCGCATCCTCTACGGGGCCCGCATCTCCCTGCTGGTCGGCTTCCTGTCCGCGGTCGTCGCCGTGATCCTCGGCACCGTCCTCGGTATCCTCGCCGGCTTCTTCGGCGGCTGGATCGACTCCGTCATCAGCCGCGTCATGGACGGCCTGCTCGCCTTCCCCCAGCTGCTCTTCATCATCGCGCTGGTCTCCGTCATGCCGAACGACCTGCTGGGGCTGACCGGTTCCAGCGTGCGGGTGTTCGTGATGATCCTGGTCATCGGATTCTTCGGCTGGCCCTACATCGGACGCGTGGTGCGCGGCCAGACGCTCTCCATGCGTGAGCGCGAGTACGTCGAGGCGGCCCGGTCCCTGGGCGCCGGGCAGCTGTACATCCTGTTCAAGGAGCTGCTGCCCAACCTCGTCGCTCCCATCGTCGTCTACACGACGATGATGATCCCCACCAACATCCTCACCGAGGCGGCCCTGAGCTTCCTGGGCGTCGGCGTCAAGCCGCCCACCGCCTCCTGGGGCCAGATGCTCTCCAGCGCGATCGACTACTACGAGTCCGACCCCATGTTCATGGTGGTCCCGGGCGTGGCGATCTTCATCACCGTGCTGGCGTTCAACCTCTTCGGCGACGGCGTACGGGACGCGCTCGACCCGAAGGCCTCCCGCTGAACCGCCGCACCGCAGCCGCACCTCAAATGTCCCGTGGCACTGACACGGGGTCTCTCATCAAATCCGGAGGATCCGAGATCGTGACTACCCAACGCACCTCAGGGCGGCGGAAGCAGGCATTTGCCGCTGCCGCCGCGGTCGCCGCGCTGCTGACCACGGCGGCGTGCGGCGGCGGAGGCGACGACGACAGCGGCAAGGGTTCGAGCACCGGTGCCGCCGGCTTCGACGCCGCGAACAACAAGGTCGCCCAGGCGTCCCTCGCCAAGAAGGGCGGCACGCTGAAGTTCGGCGCCGCCCAGGACGCCGACTCGTGGGACACCACGCGCGGTTACTACGGCATGATGTGGAACTTCGCCCGCTACTACAGCCGTCAGCTCGTGACGAACAAGGCTGAGCCGGGCGCCGCGGGTGCCGAGATCACCCCGGACCTCGCGACCTCGACCGCCAAGGTCACGGACGACGGCAAGACCTACACGTACACCCTGCGTGACGGCATCACCTGGGAGGACGGCAAGCCGATCACCGCCCAGGACGTCAAGTACGGCATCGAGCGCGTGTGGGCGCAGGACGTGCTGGCCGGCGGTCCGACGTACCTGAAGGACGTCCTCGACCCCAAGGGCGAGTACAAGGGTCCCTACAAGGACACCTCCAAGGACAAGCTCGGTCTGAAGGCCATCGAGACGCCAGACGAGAAGACCATCGTCTTCAAGCTGCCGCAGGCCAACTCGGACTTCGAGGAGATGCTGGCGCTCGTCTCGGCCTCCCCGGTCCGCCAGGACAAGGACACCAAGTCCAAGTACGGCCTGAAGCCGTTCTCCTCCGGCCCGTACAAGTTCGAGTCGTACGCCCCGGGCAAGGACCTCACCCTGGTCCGCAACGACAAGTGGTCGCAGGCTTCGGACCCGATCCGCAAGGCCTACCCGGACAAGATCACGATCCAGTTCTTCTCGGACGCCAACCAGCTGGACCAGCGTCTGATCAGCGGTGACCTGGACCTGGACCTCAACCAGACCGGCATGTCGCCGCAGGGCCGCACCACCGCCCTGAAGCAGCACAAGGCCAACCTGGACAACCCGGTCTCCGGTTACGTCCGCTACGCGGTCTTCCCGCAGAGCGTGAAGCCGTTCGACAACATCGAGTGCCGCAAGGCCGTGATCCTCGGTGCCGACCACGTGTCGCTCCAGACGGCGCGCGGTGGCCCGGTCGCCGGTGGCGACATCGGCACCAACATGCTGCCGCCGTCCGTCCCGGGTGCCGAGGGTCAGAAGTACGACCCGTACGAGCTGGCCGGCGCCAACAAGAACGGCAACGTGGCCAAGGCCAAGGAGGCCCTGAAGGCCTGCGGTCAGCCGAACGGCTTCAAGACCACCATCGCGGTGCGCAACAACAAGCCGGTCGAGGTGGCCACCGCCCAGTCCCTGCAGGCGTCGCTGAAGAAGATCGGCATCACCGCCGAGATCGACCAGTACGACGGTTCGCAGACCGCCGGCATCATCGGCAGCCCCTCGAACGTGAAGAAGAAGGGCTACGGCATCATCATCATGGGCTGGGGTCCGGACTTCCCGTCGGTCCAGGGCTTCGGTCTGCCGCTGTGGAGCAGCAAGTACATCGCGGAGAGCGGCAACAACAACTACGCCCTGATCAAGGACAAGACGATCGACGGTCTGTTCGACTCGTACGTCACCACCCTGGACGACGCGGGCAAGACCAAGATCGCCACGGAGATCAACCACAAGGTGATGGAGGGCGCGTACTACCTGCCCTTCGTCTTCGAGCGGTTCATCAACTGGCGCTCGGACAACCTGGCGAACGTCTACACGACCGACGGCTACAGCGGTCAGTACGACTTCGTCAACCTTGGTCTGAAGAACCCGAAGAAGTAGTCGCGGCACACCCGCCGAACGGCACGAAAGGCAGGTGAAGGCCGGCGCGGCGTGATCGCGGGCCGTCGGAAGTACCCCAGCGCTCAAAAGGCGTGGGAGGTACGCCCCCGATGGCCCGCGGTCCGCGGCGGGCCGAGAGCTGTGCTCGCTTACCTCATCAGGCGGCTGTTCGCCGCCGCAGTGATGCTCGTGGTCATCGTCATGGTGGTCTTCGGCATCTTCTTCCTCATTCCCAAGTGGGCCGGGGTCGACATCGCCCTGAGCTTCGTGGGCAAGCAGGCCGACCCTGCCGCCGTCGAGGGTGTGCGCGAGAAGCTGGGCCTGGGCGACCCGATCTACGCCCAGGTCTGGGAGTTCTTCAAGGGAATCTTCGCCGGCCGTACCTACACGGGCGGCGGGGACACCATCCACTGCGCCGCACCGTGCTTCGGCTACTCCTTCCGCAGTGAGCAGGCAGTCTGGCCGGTGCTGACCGACCGCTTCCCGGTGACCCTGGCGCTCGCGCTCGGTGCCGCCGTGCTGTGGCTGCTCATGGGCGTCTCGGCCGGTGTGCTCTCCGCCCTCAAGCGGGGCAGTCTGTGGGACCGCGGCGCGATGGTGATCGCGCTCTCGGGTGTCTCCCTCCCGATCTACTTCACCGGCATGGTCGCGCTGTCGATCTTCGTCTACGGACTGAACCTGTTCGACGGGCAGTTCGTGCCCCTGGAGGACAGCTTCAGCGGCTGGTTCGGCGGCATGATCCTGCCCTGGGTCACCCTGGCGTTCCTGTACGCGGCGATGTACGCGCGCATCACCCGCGCCACCATGCTGGAGATCCTCGGCGAGGACTACATCCGCACCGCCCGCGCCAAGGGCCTCACGGAGCGGACCGTCATCGGCAAGCACGCCATGCGCTCCACGATGACGCCCCTGCTGACCATGCTCGGCATGGACCTCGGTGCCCTCATCGGTGGCGCGATCCTGACCGAGACGGCGTTCAACCTGCCCGGTCTCGGCCAGGCCGTGCTCAACGCCATCAAGAACCAGGACCTGCCCATCATTCTGGGCGTCACCCTGATCACTTCTCTCGCGGTGCTCGTCGCCAACCTCGTGGTGGACATCCTGTACGCCGTGATCGACCCCCGAGTGAGGCTCGCATGACCGACCTCAGCAAGAGCGGAGCGGCCGTGGGCGAGCCCACCCCCGCCTCGCCCGCGCCGAGCGCCTTCCTCGAAGTGCGCGACCTCAAGGTGCACTTCCCCACCGACGACGGCCTGGTCAAGTCCGTCGACGGGCTCAGCTTCCAGCTGGAGAAGGGCAAGACCCTCGGCATCGTCGGCGAGTCCGGTTCCGGCAAGTCGGTGACCTCGCTCGGCATCATGGGCCTGCACACGGCCGGCCAGTACGGCAAGCGCAAGGCGCAGATCTCCGGCGAGATCTGGCTGAACGGCACCGAGCTGCTCTCGGCCGACCCGGACCACGTGCGCAAGCTGCGCGGCCGTGAGATGGCGATGATCTTCCAGGATCCGCTGTCGGCGCTGCACCCGTACTACACGATCGGCCAGCAGATCGTGGAGGCCTACCGGATCCACCACGACGTCGACAAGAAGACCGCGAAGCGGCGCGCGGTCGAGATGCTCGACCGGGTGGGCATCCCGCAGCCGGACAAGCGGGTCGACAACTACCCGCACGAGTTCTCCGGCGGTATGCGCCAGCGCGCGATGATCGCGATGTCGCTGGTGAACAACCCCGAGCTGCTCATCGCGGACGAGCCGACGACCGCCCTGGACGTGACCGTCCAGGCGCAGATCCTCGACCTGCTCCGGGACCTGCAGAAGGAGTTCGGCTCCGCGATCATCATCATCACCCACGACCTGGGCGTCGTCGCCGAACTGGCCGACGACATCCTGGTGATGTACGGCGGCCGCTGTGTCGAGCGGGGTCCGGCCGACAAGGTGTTCTACGAGCCCCGCCACCCCTACACCTGGGGTCTGCTCGGCTCGATGCCGCGGCTGGACCGCGAGCAGCAGGACCGCCTGATCCCGGTCAAGGGCTCCCCGCCCTCCCTGATCAACGTCCCGTCCGGCTGTGCCTTCAACCCGCGCTGCCCGTACGCGGACCTCCCGAAGGACAACGTCACCCGCACCGTCCGCCCCGAGCTCGCCGAGGTCGGCAGCCGGCACTGGGCGGCCTGCCACCTGGGCAAGGAGCAGCGGGAGCGTATCTGGACCGAAGAGATTGCGCCGAAGCTGTGAGTGACGAGAAAGCGGTGACGATTCCCGCGCAGAGCGAGGGCCCGGCCGGCCGCCGTGCCGACGGCGAGGTGCTGCTGAAGGTCACCGGGCTCCAGAAGCACTTCCCGATCAAGAAGGGCCTGCTCCAGCGGCAGGTCGGGGCGGTGCACGCGGTCGACGGCCTGGACTTCGAGGTCCGCTCCGGCGAAACGCTCGGCGTCGTGGGCGAGTCCGGCTGCGGCAAGTCGACGATGGGCCGGCTGATCACGCGACTGCTCGAACCGACCGGCGGCAAGGTCGAGTTCGAGGGCAAGGACATCACGCACCTCGGGGTGGGCGGGATGCGTCCGCTGCGCCGCGACGTGCAGATGATCTTCCAGGACCCGTACTCCTCGCTGAACCCGCGGCACACCATCGGCACGATCATCGGCGCTCCCTTCAAGCTGCAGGGCGTGACGCCCGAGGGCGGCATCAAGAAGGAAGTGCAGCGGCTGCTGTCGGTCGTGGGCCTCAACCCCGAGCACTACAACCGCTACCCGCACGAGTTCTCCGGCGGTCAGCGCCAGCGCATCGGCATCGCCCGCGCGCTCGCGCTGAACCCCAAGCTGGTCGTGGCGGACGAGCCGGTCTCCGCGCTGGACGTGTCGATCCAGGCCCAGGTGGTGAACCTCCTCGACGACCTCCAGGAGGAGCTCGGCCTTACGTACGTGATCATCGCGCACGACCTGTCGGTCGTCCGGCACGTCTCGGACCGGATCGCGGTGATGTACCTCGGCAAGATCGTGGAGCTGGCCGACCGCGACCTGCTCTACAAGACGCCGATGCACCCGTACACCAAGGCGCTCATGTCGGCGGTGCCGATCCCCGACCCCAGCCGCAAGAACGCCAAGAGCGAGCGGATCCTGCTCAAGGGCGACGTGCCCTCGCCGATCTCGCCGCCGAGCGGCTGCCGCTTCCACACCCGGTGCTGGAAGGCGACGGAGATCTGCCGGACGACCGAGCCGAAGCTCGTGGAGCTGCGGCCGGGCCAGCAGGTCGCCTGCCACCACCCGGAGAGCTTCGCGGACCAGGCTCCGCAGGACACCGTCCTGCTGACCGTCGCCAAGGAGGCGGCGGAGCTGGTCGCGGACGAGGTCCTCGCGGAGTCGGCGGAGACCTCGGCGGCGGTGGCGGCGGAGGTCGCGGAGCACGGTGAGGCCCCGGAGGGCGGTGACGCCGGCGGTGAGTCCCCGGGCACCGCCGAGGCCGCGGAAGCCGGTGAGGTCACCAAGAGCCAGGAGTCAACCGACAAGTAGCGCATGACGAGTTGGCAAAGTCATGCACATGACCGAACGGGAGAGGTCAGAGTCGTCCGTGTCCGACTTATCGGCACACGCTCGAAAGGGACGGCTCATGGCACTCTCCCGTTCGGCACGTACAGGGGCCCTCGCGACCGCGGCGGCCTCTTTCCTCGTCATCGCGGCCTCCGCCGCCCCCGCCCCCGGCGCCGCCGGCATCGGTGACAGCTACTTCCCGCAGCTCGGCAACGGCGGCTTCGACGCCCGGCATTACGACCTGGCCCTCGCCTACGACCCCGGCACCGACCGCCTCGACGGCCGTACGACGATCACCGCACGCGCCGGCCAGACCCTGGCGTCCTTCGATCTGGACCTGCAGAGGCTGGAGGTCACCCGGGTCGAAGTGAACGGCAGACGCGCCGCGTTCACGCGCGACGGCGACGAGATCCGGATCACCCCGCGCGAGGCGCTGCGCAAGGGGAGGACGTTCGAGGTCTCCGTCACGTACGGCGGCGTCCCCGAACCCCTCGGCGGCCCCATCGTGTTCGGCTCGGACTACGGGTGGATGAAGACCGACGACGGCGTGTTCGTCGCCTGTGAGCCCAACGCGGCCTCGACCTGGTTCCCGTCCAGCGACCACCCCTCCGACAAGGCCACCTACGACATCCGGATCAAGGCGCCGAAGGGCCTGACCGCGGTGTCCAACGGCCGGCTGGTCGCGACGTACGACAAGGGCTCCTCGACGTACACCCACTGGCGTGAGACGAAGCCGATGGCGACGTACCTCGCGACCGCCACGATCGGGAAGTTCGACGTCAGGACCGGGACGACCGCCGGGGGTGTCCCGATCTACGTGGCGATCGACCCGGTGCTCGCGAACGGCAACAACGTCGACGTGTACGGCGTGACGGCCGCCGCGACCGACTACTGGTCGCAGGTCTTCGGCCCGTACCCGTTCGAGGAGACCGGCGCGATCGTCGACGACATGCCGCAGGCCGGGTTCTCGCTGGAGGTGCAGTCCAAGCCGGTGTACTCGGCCGTGCGCAGCGAGTCCACGATCGTGCACGAACTGGCCCACCAGTGGTTCGGCGACTCGGTCTCGGTGGCGCACTGGAAGGACATCTGGCTGAACGAGGGCTTCGCCACCTACGCCCAGTGGCTGTGGGCCGAGCACCAGGGCACCCGCTCGGCGCACGACTCCTTCCTGGCCGGGTACAACGCCCGGCCCGCCGACTCCGCCTTCTGGCAGATCACCGTCGGCGACCCGCAGCGCGACACCATGTTCGCCTCCGCCGTCTACCAGCGCGGCGCGATGACCCTCCAGGTCCTGCGCGAGCGCATCGGCGACGCGGCCTTCTTCAGGCTGCTCCCCGCCTGGACGAGACTGCACCGCTACGGCAACGCGGACACCGACGACTTCGTCCGCCTCGCCGAGAGGATCTCCGGACGACAGCTCGACGACCTGTTCCGGACCTGGCTCTTCACCACAGGGAAACCCTCGCTGTAGAGCCGTGCGGCCTGGCTTTGTAAGGTCCACGCCGGTCTTTGGGTGACAATGTAAGGGTGCTCCAGCAAATCTTCAGTCCCTCCGTCCAGCACACGCTCGACCTGATCGGCATCTTCGTGTTCGCCATCTCCGGCGCGCTGCTGGCCGTCCGCAAGAACTTCGACGTGTTCGGCATCGCCGTGCTCGCCGAGGTCACCGCGCTGGGCGGAGGGCTGTTCCGGGACCTGGTCATCGGGGCCGTGCCCCCGGCCGCCTTCACCGACCTGGGGTACTTCCTCACCCCGCTGCTGGCCGCCCTGCTGGTGATCTTCCTCCACCCCCAGGTGGAGCGGATCCAGGCGGCCGTGAACGTCTTCGACGCGGCGGGCCTCGGACTGTTCTGCGTCACGGGCACGACGAAGGCGTACGACTACGGCCTGGGCCTGACCGCGTCGGCGGCCCTCGGCCTCGCCACCGCCGTCGGCGGGGGTGTGCTGCGGGACGTGCTGGCCAACGAGGTGCCGTCGCTGCTGCGCTGGGACCGCGACCTGTACGCGGTCCCGGCGATGGTCGGCGCGACCATGGTGGCGCTGTGCATCCGCTACGACGTCCTCACCCCGCTGGCCAGCGGTTTCGCGGCGGCTACCGCTTTCGTCCTGCGGCTGCTCGCGATGCGGTTCCACTGGCGAGCGCCTCGCGCCTGGAACCGGCGGTCGACGGTGCGCGAGGAGTAGCCGCCCCCGGGGTGATCCGGCGCTGGTCCAGCTGGGTCGTCAGCCAGCGGAACGCCGGCACCACCTGCGGCCGCCACAGCGCCATGGTGTGGCCGCCCGCGCTCTTCGGGACGTACACCACGTGCACGGCGGTCGGTGCCTTCGCCTCCCGCCGCAGGGCCAGCGCCGCCTCGTAGCCGTCGTGGGGCTGGCCGGAGAGGTAGAGCGCCACGGGCGGCGGCACGGCGGCGCGGGCGAGCATCAGATACGGGTCGGTTGCCCGGCGCAGGGCGGGGTCCTGGGCGGCCAGGGAGTCCCGTTCGCCCCGCGGGTCGTTGTAGCCGGACAGGCTCACCGCCGCCCGGTAGCGGTCGGGGTGGGCGACGGCCAGCTTGACCGCGCAGTGCGCCCCGGCCGAGTACCCGGCGACCGCCCACCCCCGGGGGGCGGGCTGGGCCCGGAAGTTGTCCATGACCATCTTCGGCACGTCGACGCTCAGCCAGGTGTCGGCGTTGACGGTGCCGGGCACGTTGGCGCAGCCGGTGTCCACGCCGGGCAGCAGGGTGGTGCGGGGTGCGACCAGGATGAACGGCGCGACCCCGCCCCCGCGCATCTGCGGGGCGAGCTGCGCGGGCGCGCGCAGCGACCCGAACCACGACTTGGGGGAGCCGGGGTAGCCCGGCAGCAGCTCGACCACGGGGAACCTGTGGTGGGCGTACGCGGGCTCGTCGTACTGCGGGGGCAGCCAGACGTAGACCTCGGCGTCGACCCCGGAGACGCGGCCCTTGAGCTGGGTCACGCGGACCCCGCCGCCGGCCTGCGTGAAGTGCTGGCGGACCCTCGGCAACTCGCTCAGCGCCATGCCGCCCGTGCCGTCGGCGCCCAGGTCGGCGGCCTGCCGGACGTGGTCGCTCGTGCCGAGCAGGTCGGACCAGTCGTCGTAGAGGTTGTTGGCGTTGTTGACCACGGCGAAGACGAGGGCGACGGCCGTCCCCTGGGCGAACATCAGCATCAGTACCCGGGCGGCGCCCCGCAGGACCCGCGGTCCCCGGATCCGCGACCACAGGGCGAGCGGGAGCGCGACGGCGAGGACGGACAGGGCGACGAGGGTGTAGAGGAAGGTACTTCCGGTGAGGCTCATGTCCCCCTAGAGGGGGAGCCGACGCGCGGGGTTTACGGAGGAGAGCGGACACTTACCAAGAAATTGCCCGCGCCGCACGGGGGAGTACGGAGCACAAAGCTACCGCTTAGTAATCACCTGTTGTACCGTTCAGCCATGCCAGAAGCAGCTACCGCGGCGGCCGCGCGGGCCACCATCGGCGACAGCGAGTTCGACCGCGACACCGCGCTCACCCGGCGCGCCCCCGGC
This sequence comes from Streptomyces sp. NPDC001381, assembly GCF_042895685.1. NCBI lineage: Bacteria > Bacillati > Actinomycetota > Actinomycetes > Kitasatosporales > Streptomycetaceae > Streptomyces > Streptomyces sp. NPDC001381. The sequence continues at coordinate 19,468 of NZ_JBIAWO010000019.1, forward strand.
GTCTACGACATCGACCTCTCGGCCGGCTGGACGATCATCAGCGCCGTCAACGGCGGCTATCTGCTCGCCGTCCTCGGCCGCGCCCTCGGGGACGCCCTGCCGCACCGGGACCCCTTCACGATCTCGGCCCACTACCTCACCGCCTCCCAGCCGGGCCCGGCCGTCGTGCGCACGGACGTGGTCCGCACCGGCCGCACCCTGTCGACCGGCCAGGCCTCGCTCCTCCAGTACGACGAGGAGGGCAACGAGGTGGAGCGGATCCGCGTCCTCGCCTCCTACGGGGACCTGGACTCCCTGCCGGACGACGTGCGCACGGCGGCGAAGCCCCCGGCGTTCCCGCCCCTCGACCAGTGCTTCGGCCCCGAGGACGGACCGGCCCCCGTCGACGGCAGCTCCGCGATCACCGACCGGCTGATGCTCAGGCTCGACCCCTCGACCCTGGGCTGGGCGCTCGGGCAGCCCTCCGGCAAGGGCGAGATGCGGGCCTGGTTCGGCCTGAAGGACGGCCGCGACCACGACCCGCTCTCCCTTCTCCTCGCCGTGGACGCCCTGCCCCCGACCGCCTTCGAGATCGGCCTGCGCGGCTGGGTCCCCACGGTCGAGCTCACCGTGCACGTCCGCTCCCGCCCGGCCCCGGGCCCCCTCCGCGTCTCCATCACCACCCGCAACCTCGCGGGCGGCTTCCTGGAGGAGGACGCGGAGGTCTGGGACAGCGCCGACCGCCTGGTCGCCCAGTCCCGCCAGCTGGCCCGCGTCAGGCTCGGCTGAGGGGTTCTCGGCCCAGCCAGGCGGCGAGTTCGGCGTAGGGGCCGGCTTCCTCGGGGGCCGGCCGGGCCGAGTCGAAGGGGGTGCGGGCGTCGCGCTCGGGGTCGGGGAGGTTGCGGTGGCCCGCGGCGAGCGCGAACTCGGCCAGGTCCGGGTCCAGGGCGAGGGGCCGGCCGAGGGACTCGTTGAGGTCCCAGGTGTGGGTCACGATCTCCATGACGTAGCCGGAGAGCGCCGCGTGCCCCGGCACCTCGCCCCACGGGACGCGCACCGGCGCCGTCATGCGCCCGTCGCTCTCCCAGGCCTTCAGGACCCGGGCCCTGACCTCGTCGTAGGCCTCCGCCCAGCCGTCGTCCCCGACGCCGTCGGTGAACGCCGGTTCGGCGAGGCCGTCGCCGCCCTCGCCGACGATCGCGATCCGGCGGGTGCCGCCGACCATGTGGCTCAGCAGGGTGCGGACGTCGAACTCGGTGCAGGGGGTCGGACCGGCGAGCTGGTCCGGCCGTACCGTCCTGATGAGCGCCGCGGCCTGCTCGGTCGCGCGGGTGTAGACGGGGCGGGGGTCGGTGGTGGTCATGGTTCCGGGCCTTTCGTCGGTGGACACGGCCTGGATGCTGGACCCATAACCTGACAGTTTCCGTCAACATTTGGGATCCTGGTGCGGTGAAGTCCGACCGCCTCCTGTCGATCCTGCTGCTCCTGCAGACCCGTGGCCGGGTCCCCGCCCGCGAACTCGCCGAGCGCCTCGAGGTGTCGGTGCGCACCATCTACCGGGACGTCGAGGCCCTGTCCGCCTCCGGCGTCCCCGTCTACGCCGAGCGCGGCCGCCACGGCGGCATCGAACTGCTCCCCGGGTTCCGCACGGACGTCACCGGCCTCACCGCCGACGAGTCCCGTGCCCTGTTCATCCTGGCCGCCCAGGGCGCCCACGCCGCCCTCGGCCTGGACGCCGCCCTCGGCTCCGCGCTGCGCAAGGTGATGGCCGCGCTGCCCGCCCCGCACCGGCCCGCCGCCGAGGTGACCAGCCGCCGCATCCTGGTCGACGCCACCCGCTGGAAGGGCGGCCCGCAGCCGGCCGTCGACCTCGACGTGCTGCAGGACGCCGTCTTCGCCGACCGGCGGCTGCGCCTGCGCTACCGGCACAGTGGCCACCCGGAGCCCAGCACCTACACCGTCGACCCGTACGGGCTCGTGTCCAAGGCGGGCGTCTGGTACCTCGTCGCCGACCGGCGCGGAACCCCCCGGCTGTTCCGCGCCGACCGGGTGCGTTCGGCGGCGATGCTCGACGAACCCGTACGGCGGCGGCCGGGCGTCGAACTCGCCGACGCCTGGGAGCTGCTGCGCCGCCGTGTCGAGGAGCGCCCCGGCGGACTCGACGTCACGGTCCGGGTCCGGCGCGAGCGGCTCGACATGTTCCTGCGCCTGAACGCCTCGGCCCTGGTGGAACTCCCCGACGGCCGGGAGCGCGGAGAGGGCGGAGAGGGCGGCGCGGGCGGCGCGGACGACTGGGTGACCGTCCGGCTGTCGTACGGATCCGTCCGCGAGGCCCGCCAACTCCTCGCGTACTCCGACCAGGTGGAGGTCCTCTCACCGCCGGAAGTGCGTGAGGAACTGCGCGCGACGGCCGCCTCTGTCACGGAGCTGTACCAGCGCACCGCGGACTCCCCCGAGGTGAACGCACAGGTCGGGGACGTTTCTTGAGGCGCGCTTTACCCCATTGACAGCCGGGGGACAGAGCGGGCTCAAGGAAGCCTCAGCCGCCGTTGGTTGAGTGCCCGCACCTCAGGACTTCCTCATCGTGCTTGGAGCTGTCTCTCATGAAGCGTGTGCGTCTCGTCCCGGCGGTGGCCCTGTTGGCGCTCTCGCCCCTCGCCCTGGTGGCCTGCGGCTCGGACGACTCCTCGTCCTCCAGCGGCACCTCCGGTCAGAACCAGAGCTGCCAGGCGCCGTCCGGCATGCCGACCGGTGCCGCCCCGAGCGGCGCCCCGTCGGGCGCGCCCACCGGCGCCGCCTCCGGTCAGCCGACCGGCACCCCGACCGGTGTCCCCTCCGGCATGCCGAGCGGTGGTCCCGGCGGTGGCGGGCAGGGCGGTCCCGGCGGCGGCTGCGGCGGCCCCGGCGGCGGTCAGCCGGGCGGCGGCCAGCAGTCCCAGCAGCAGGGCTGACGGCTCGGCGGCCCGGTACGGCGGGGGCGGCACATCCGGGAACGGGTGTGCCGCCCCTGCGTGTTGCACGACCCGTGCCGCGCCGTGCGGCGCCGGTGCTCAGTCCAGCCAGTGGTGGCGGCCGATGCTGATCAGCCGCATCTGGCGGGTCACCAGCTGGGTGACGCGCTCGCGCTCCTCCTCCGAGGCCTCCAGGGACTCCAGGAACTGCGAGGCCGTGACCAGCATCTGGTCCACGAAGAGGTGCGCGAGCATCAGCAGATCCTCGTCGCTCCAGCCCCGCGACTCGGGGTCCTTGGCCAGTTCCGCCTTCACCTCCTCGGCGAACCGCCCCAGTTGACTGCGGATCGCCTCCCGCACGGGCTGGACCCCGCCGTGCCGCTCCCGGGCGATGAAGCGGACGTGTGCCGGGTGGGTGTGCACATGGTGGGCGATCAGCTCGACGGCACGGGTGATGCGTTCGTCGCTGCTCTCGGCGCCGGACACGGTGTTCTGGATCATCGGGTGGAGGCTGCCCAGCGCCTCCTCGACCAGGGCGACGCCGAGATCCGCGGTGGAGCGGAAGTGGCGGTAGAAGGCGGTGGGGGCGACCCCGACGGCGCGGGTGACCTCGCGCAGGCCCAGGCTGCTCAGGCTCTGCTCCTCCAGCAGCCCCAACGCGGCGTCCAGGAGCGCCTGCCGGGTCTTCTGCTTCTGGGCCTGCCGGATACCGAGGGTGTGACTCATGTCATCCAGTTAACAACTGTTCTCCGGAATTGGAAAGTCATGGGGAGCGCTAGACTGGGAACTCAGTGAACAAGTGTTACTACAACTGTTCACCCAACCGTAACGGAGGGGGATCCGATCCCATGCTGTTCCTCGTCGCCGCACTGCTGCTGCTCGGCGTCGTCCTGGGCACGGTGGCCCACGCGCCGCTCAGCTTCACGCTCGTCGCCGCCGCAGTGATCGCCGTCTGGCTCGGAATCTTCGCGCTCCGGGAGCGTCACGCCCGCCGCGGTCACACCTCGACCCACTGACCGGCCACCGTCCGACAGGAGCTGAACGATCATGCAACTCACCGCACCGGCCACCGACCGTGCCCCCCGCCGCACCGGACTGCGCGACACCGACGGGATGGCCGTCGCGTCGTTCGTCCTCGGCCTCCTGGGCCTTCTGGTCCTCAACCTCTTCCTCGGCCCGACCGCCATCGTGCTGGCCTCGGTGGCCCTGATCCGCGGCACCTCCCGCCGTGGGCGCGCCTGGCTCGGCCTCACCCTGGGCGTCGCCGACCTGGTGGTCCTCCTGGCCTTCATGCAGGCGGACGCGTCGGTTTCGTGGAGCTTCTGAGCCCGCGACGCCGGGTCCCTGGCGGATCCGCCGCGGTCGCGGCCCCGGCAGGGCGCGCCCCCGGCCACCGCCCAGGCCGACCGTGACACGAGGCTCCTGAAGGGCGCCCCGTAGAATCGTGCCCACCATGGCATACCTCGACCACGCCGCGACCACCCCGATGCTCCCGGAGGCAGTCGAGGCACTCAGCGCGCACCTGGGCATCACCGGCAACGCCTCCTCCCTCCACGCGTCCGGCCGCCGTGCGAGGCGGACGGTCGAGGAGGCCCGCGAGACGCTGGCGGAGGCGCTCGGCGCCCGCCCCAGCGAGGTGGTGTTCACCTCCGGCGGCACCGAGGCCGACAATCTCGCGGTCAAGGGCCTGTACTGGTCCCGCCGCGACGCCGACCCGGCCCGCACCCGGGTGCTGGCCAGCCCCGTCGAGCACCACGCGGTCCTCGACGCCGTGCACTGGCTGGGCGAGCACGAGGGCGCCCGGATCGAGTACCTCCCGGTCGACGCGTACGGACGCGTCCACCCCGACGATCTCCGCGAGGCCCTCGCCCGCGACCCCGGCGACGTCGCACTCGCCACCGTCATGTGGGCGAACAACGAGATCGGCACGATCATGCCGGTCCGTGAACTCGCCGACGTCGCCGCCGAGTTCGGTGTCCCCCTGCATGCCGACGCCGTTCAGGCCTTCGGCCAGGTCCCCGTCGACTTCGCCGCCTCCGGCCTCGCCGCGATGACCGTCTCCGGCCACAAGATCGGCGGCCCCTACGGCATCGGCGCCCTCCTCCTCGGCCGCGAGTACACCCCCGTCCCGGTCCTGCACGGCGGCGGTCAGGAACGGCATGTGCGCTCCGGGACCCTCGACGTGCCCGCGATCGCCTCCTTCGCGGTCGCCGGCCGGCTCGCCGCCGAGCAGCGCGAGTGGTTCGCCCGCGAGATCGGCGCCCTGCGCGACGCCCTGGTCGTCGCGGTCCGCGCGGCCGTCCCGGACGCGATCCTCGGCGGCGACCCGGCGCCGGAGGGCCGCCTTCCGGCCAACGCGCACTTCACCTTCCCGGGCTGCGAGGGCGACTCGCTGCTCCTGCTCCTCGACGCCCAGGGCATCGAGTGCTCCACCGGCTCCGCCTGCACGGCCGGCGTCGCCCAGCCCAGCCATGTCCTGCTCGCCACCGGCACCGATCCCGACCTGGCCCGCGGCACCCTGCGCTTCTCCCTCGGCCACACCTCCACCGAGGCCGACGTCGAGGCGCTGGCCAAGGTCATCGGCCCGGTGGTGGAACGGGCCCGCGCGGCCGGGCTGACGTAACCCCCCCGGCCCTGGTGTTCGGCGGACCTCTTCAAAGGGATCTGCCAGCCACGGCCGTCACCATGAACCCGGCCCGGCAAGCCGGGCCAGGGCTGCCGCCGGCACTTCCACTGCCGGCGGCAGCCTGCTTCGGCGAGGCCCGCCGAAGGGCCTAGCTCTCCGTCACCATGAGGGACGCCATCATGCCCTCGTCCTCGTGCTGGAGCAGATGGCAGTGGAGCATGTACATGTACGTGTCGTCGGCGAAGTCGGTGAACTTCATCGCGATCTTGATGGAGCCGCCGCCGACCACCTCGTAGGTGTCGAACCAGCCGAGGTCGACGCCGGTGGGCTCCTCACCGTTGATCTCGATCAGCTGGAACGGCACGTCGTGCAGGTGGAAGGAGTGTTCCAGCTGCGTACCGTTCTTGATCGTCCAGACCTCCTCGGCGTCCAGCGTGGTGCTGATCATCGCCATCGAGGCCATGCTGGTGCCCGCGGAGCCGTTGATCGTCATGGTCTGCCCGCTCTGGCCGAGGGTGATCGTCCGCGCGGTGAAGTCGCTCGTGTCGTACCGGGTGATGGTGTTGAGCGTGCTCGGCAGGTCCTCGGGGGTGTCCGAGGCGTCCGGGGTGACGGTCAGGAAGTCGTACGTGCCGCTTCCGCCGCGGATCCAGCCGGTGGTGACGACCGCCTGGAGGGTGACCGCGTCCTCCAGGTCGAGGACGAACTCGGCGCGGGCGCCGGCCACCAGCCGGATCGTGGTCACCTCGGTGGCCTCGGTGAGATAGCCCTGGTCGGTGGCGATCTGGGTGAGCGTGCCGCCGTCGCCGCGCTGGATGGTCAGGATGTCGGCGGGGGAGGCGTTCAGCACGCGGAAGCGCGTGCGCTTCTTGGTGGCCGTGAAGCCGAGGGTGGTGGAGTCGACGTTGGTGCCGTTGCACAGCACCGGGTAGCTGAGGCCCGAACTGAGGTAGCCGGTGACGTCGTACTTGATGTCGCCGCTGCTGTCGACGGCCAGACACTGCAGGATGATCGGGATGTCGTCGACGCCGTACTCGCTCGGCAGCGCGGCCGAGGCGTCCGAGTCGTCCTCGACGATGATCATCCCGGCCAGGCCGTGGACGACCTGCTCGGCCGTGGTGCCCAGGGCGTGCGGGTGGTACCAGAGGGTCTTGGCCTCGTCCAGGACCTCGAAGGTGGGTGACCAGGTCTCGCCGTCGGCGAAGGAGTTCTGCGGGCCGCCGTCCATCTTGGGCGGGACATGGGCGCCGTGGAAGTGCACGGTGGTGTCGTCGCCCAGGCTGTTGGTGATGTTCATCAGGACCGTGTCGCCCTTGGTCCACTTCATGGTCGGGCCGAGGAAGGTCCCGTTGTAGCCGGCCGTGGTGCTGCTGACGCCGCTGAGCACCTCGCCGGTGCCGGTCTTCGCGGTCAGGGTGAAGGTGGTGGTGCCGTCGGAGGCGGTGCCCTCCAGCAGGTCGGGGACGGTGAGGGTGCCGGTGGCCTCCGTCGCCGCCGCGGCCTTGCTGTTGTTGCCGCCGGTCAGCAGGGAGAAGGTGGCTCCCGCCGCGCCGACGGCGCCGAGCCCGACCCCGGCCATGCCGCCGAGGAACTTCCGCCGGTGCAGGCCCTTGCCGCCCCGGCCCCTCGTCTCCTTCGCGTGCTCGTCCCTGCCGTCGCGTCCGCTGCGCGCGTGGGCGCCCTTGCTCTGTCGTCCCGCGCCGGAGGCGGGATCCGTGGTGTGGGTCATGGGCGTGGAGCTTCGGGCTAAGGCCTATGTGAAGGCTGAGCCGAAATTAGGAGCGGACCGAGGACGCTGTGCGGGCACCGTGTACGGCAACTGCCTTGAAGCAAAGACAAGTTGGCGGGGTGCAGGTCATGATCGGGGTGCGGGACACATCGGGCGTCCGATCCTCATGGAGTGTTCAGGATATTGAGGGCGCGTGACCTGCGTCACGTGCCGCTGGATCAGGCGGATGCCGTGCGCGCCTCTTCGACGAGCCGCAGATACCGGTCCCAGTCCCAGTGCTCGCCGGGATCGGTGTGGTCCGTCCCCGGCACCTCGACGTGCCCGATGATGTGGTCACGGTCCACGGGGACGCCGTAGCGCGCGCAGATCCGGGCGGTCAGCCGCGCGGAGGCCTCGTACATCGCGTCGGTGAAGTCCTCCGGCCGGTCCACGAACCCCTCGTGCTCGATGCCGACGCTCCGCTCGTTGTACCCCCGGTTGCCCGCGTGGAACGCCACGTCCAGTTCACGGATCATCTGGGTGACGCCGCCGTCCCGGCCGACGATGTAGTGCGCCGCCGCCTGGTGGCCGGGGTCCTCGAACGCCTCCACCGCGCTGGCCAGATCGCCCTGTGTGACATGGATGACCACCATGTCGATCCCGTAGTCGTCCGGCCGGTCCGCCCAGCGGAAGTTCGCCTCCGAGGCGGCCACCCACCGCGCGCCCCCGAAGTCGACCGCGCCCTCCACGCGCGGTCGGCGCACCCCCGGCAGCCGCCAGTACAGACGCGTCAGCTCCTCACGCGCCAGCGCAGCCGACCCCACGGCGGCCACCGCCCCGCCGATCAGCAGCGCCCGCCGCCCGATCCGCCGGTCGGAGTCGGCCTCTCGCTCCCCCATCGCCCGCCCTTTCTCGCCCTTCGTGATCGTCAACGGATACGCGCGGGCTCCGGTTCCCGGTGACCCGTACCCTGGAAGGGTTATGACTGAGACCTCGCAGCGCCCCCGCCCCCTCCGCGTTCTCGCCGCCATGTCCGGCGGGGTCGACTCCGCCGTCGCCGCCGCCCGCGCCGCGGAAGCCGGCCACGACGTGACCGGCGTCCACCTCGCGCTCTCCGCGAACCCGCAGTCGTTCCGCACGGGCGCGCGGGGCTGCTGCACCATCGAGGACTCCCGCGACGCCCGGCGCGCCGCCGACGTCATCGGCATCCCGTTCTACGTCTGGGACCTCGCCGACCGCTTCCGCGAGGACGTCGTCGAGGACTTCGTCGCCGAGTACGAGGCCGGCCGCACCCCCAACCCCTGCCTGCGCTGCAACGAGAAGATCAAGTTCGCGGCCCTGCTCGACAAGGCGCTCGCCCTCGGCTTCGACGCGGTCTGCACCGGCCACTACGCCAAGGTGATCACGCACGAGGACGGCACGCGCGAGCTGCACCGCGCCTCCGACATGGCCAAGGACCAGTCGTACGTCCTGGGCGTCCTGGACGAGCGGCAGCTGGCACACGCCCTGTTCCCCCTCGGCGACACGGTCACCACGAAGGACGAGATCCGCGCGGAGGCCGAGCGCAGGGGCCTCGCGGTCGCCAAGAAGCCCGACTCGCACGACATCTGCTTCATCGCCGACGGCGACACCCAGGGCTTCCTGGCCCAGCGGCTCGGCAGGGCCGAGGGCGACATCGTCGACGAGTCGGGCGTGAAGATCGGCACCCACGAGGGCGCGTACGGCTTCACCATCGGCCAGCGCAAGGGGCTGCGCATCGGCACCCCGGCCGCCGACGGCAAGCCGCGCTACGTCCTCGACATCTCGCCGGTGAACAACACCGTGACGGTCGGCCCGGCCGCCGCCCTGGACGTGACCGGTCTGACGGCGATCAGGCCGCGCTGGTGCGGAACGGCCCCCACCGGCCCCGGCACCTACACCGCCCAGCTGCGCGCCCACGGCGGCGAGACCGAGGTGACTGCGGAGCTGGTGGACGGCGAGCTGCGGGTGTCCTTCGGGGAGCCGGTCCGCGGGGTGGCCCCCGGCCAGGCGATCGTGCTGTACGACGGCACCCGCGTGGTGGGCTCGGCGACGATCGCGACCACGGTGCGGGCGACGGCCGGGGTGGCCTGACCCGCTCGCCGCCCCCTACTGGTCGAAGAACTCGGCCAGCACCGGCGCGAGCACGTTCGGATCGACCATGTGGGTCTGCCCTTCGAGTGTCCGGTACGTCCCCTGCGGCACAGCCTCCGCCACCGCGCGCGTGGCCTCGCGCAGCCACCGGGGGCTGTCCCCGCCCGCCACGGCGAGCACCGGCACACCGACCGAGGCCAGCCGTTCGCGGGGGAGCCGTCCGCCGGCCATGACGGCGTCGTCGTAGGCGAGGGTCGGCGCGAGCGCCTCCATGCCGGCCCACATCGGCGACTGACGGGCCCGCTGGATCATCTCCTCGGCCAGGCCCGTCAGCCGCAGGAACAGTTCCACGGCGTCCCCGCGCCGCCCCTGCGCCAGCGCCTCGGTGAGGTGCTCGCTGTACTCGGCGCGGCCGCGCGCCTCCTCCTCGTCGAGGGCGAACGGCGTCTCGTAGACGGCCACCCGGCGCACCGGCAGCCCACGGGCCGCCGCCTCCAGCACGAGCGCGCCGCCCGAGGAGATGCCGTACAGCGACGCCTCGCCGCCCGCCGCCTCGATCAGCGCGGCCAGGTCCTCCACCTCACGTTCCACCGCGAACGGCGCGGTGTCCCCGCTCCCGCCGCGGCCCCGGCGGTCGTACCAGAGGACGGTGAAGCGGTGCGCGAGGAGCCCGCTCAGGGGTGCCACGGTGCCGCCCGTGGACATCGCCCCGCTCACCAGGATGACCGCGGGGCCCTGTCCGGCGCGTGCGTACGCGAGTTCGGTGCCGTCGCGCGAAATGGTCTTCTTGTCCATGTCAGAGCAGACTGCCGCACCGCGCGGCGGTCATCGGCCTACGACACTTCCACTTCGTAGAAGCAGAGGTGGTTCCTGATCGCGGCGACATCGGGCTTGGGGTCGGGGTAGGCCCACACCAGATCGGGCGCGTCCGGCAGCGACCAGTAGGACGCCGTGCCCTTGAACGGGCAGGAGGTGTGGGTGTCGGAGGGGGTCAGAAGGTCCGTGCGCACGTCGGCCTCGGGGATGTAGTAGCGCACCGGACAGCCGGTCTCGCGCAGCACGAGGGCCCGGTCGGTCTCGGCGAGCACGAGGTTCCCGTGGACGACCCGGACGCGCCGGGTGCCCTGCTCGATGGTGATCGTGTGTCCTGCGGTCATGCTGGAAAAGCGCTCGCGGGCCCCCGGTTCTTCCCGCGTACGGTGACGGCATGCGTATCTGTGTCTTCCTCTCCGCCGCCGACCTCGACGACCGTTACACCCGTCCCGCGCGCGAGTTCGCGGAGCTGCTGGGCAAGGGCGGCCACACCCTCGTGTGGGGCGGGTCCGACGTGGGGCTGATGAAGGTCGTCGCCGACGGGGTGCAGGAGGCCGGCGGGCGGCTGTGCGGGGTCTCCGTGACCTTCCTCGCCGCCAAGGCCCGCGCGGGCGCCGACGAGATGGTGATCGCGAAGGACCTCGCCGAACGCAAGAGGCTGCTGCTGGAGAAGGCCGAAGCGGTCGTGATCATGGTCGGCGGGACGGGCACGCTGGACGAGGCCACCGAGATCCTGGAGCTGAAGAAGCACGGGCACACCGACAAGCCCGTCGTGCTGCTGAACACCGCGGGCTTCTACGACGGTCTCAAGCAGCAGTTCCTCAGGATGGAGGACGAGGGGTTCCTGCCCCGTCCTCTCACCGACCTGGTGTTCTTCGCGGAGGAGCCCGTGGGCGCCCTCGCCTACCTGGAGGAGAGCCGGGGCATCGCCTAGGGGGTGCGAGCATGGCGGGCATGACTACTCATGTGATCACCGGAGCCGGTTCCGGCATCGGCGCGGCCGTCGCCCGCCGTCTGCACGCGCGCGGGGACGACCTCGTGCTGCACGCGCGCGACGCGGGCCGTGCGAAGGAGCTGGCGGCCGAGTTCCCCGGCGCCCGGACCCTCGTCGGCGACCTGGCCGACCCCGACCGGCTGAGCTGGGCCTTCTCCCACCAGACCCTTCCGGACCGGGTCGACTCGCTGCTGCACGTCGCCGGAGTGGTCGACCTCGGCCCGGTCGGCGAGCTCACCCCCAAGGCCTGGCGCCACCAGCTCAACGTCAACCTGATCGCCCCCGCCGAACTGACCCGCCACTTCCTGCCCCAGCTGCGGGCCGCGCGCGGGCACGTGGTGTTCGTGAATTCCGGCGCCGGCCTCCGGGCGAGCGCCGACTGGTCCGCGTACGCCGCCTCCAAGCACGGCCTGAAGGCCCTCGCCGACTCGCTGCGCAACGAGGAGCACGGCAACGGCGTCCGGGTCACCTCCGTCTACCCCGGACGCACCGCCAGCCCCATGCAGGCCAAGGTGCACCAGCAGGAGGGCAAGGAGTACGACCCCGCCGAGTGGATCGACCCCGAGTCGGTGGCGACCACGATCCTCATGGCCCTGGACCTGCCGCGGGACGCGGAGGTGAACGACCTGACGGTACGGCCGGGGCGCTGACCTTCCGTAGGCTTCCTCACGTGAACGCAGACTCCAGCTACGGCCCCGCCACCGGCGTCGGCTCGCTTCCCGGCGGCGACGCCCGCGAGGCCGCCAGGACCGCCACCGGCTCCTTCGAGGACTTCCCGTTCCTGCCCGAGCTCCCGGCCCGCGGCCCCGGCGCCGACATGATCGGCCGCACGGCGGGGATGCTCGTCGAGCTGTACGCGCGCGTGGAGCCCAGCGGATGGCGGATCGGCGACCGCCCGGGCCGGGACACCAAGCGGGCCCGCTCCTGGCTCGGCGAGGACCTCGACGCCCTCGAGGAGTTCACCCAGGACTACGAGGGCCCGCTGAAGGTGCAGGCGGTCGGCCCCTGGACCCTCGCCGCCGCGCTGGAGCTGAAGAACGGCGAGGCCGCCCTCTCCGACCCCGGCGCCTGCCGCGACCTGGCCGCCTCGCTGGCCGAGGGGCTGCGGCTGCATCTCGCCGAGGTGCGGCGGCGCGTCCCCGGGGCCCGGCTCGTCCTCCAGCTCGACGAGCCCTCCCTCACCGCCGTGCTCCGCGGCGGCGTGCGCAGCGCCAGCGGCTACCGCACCCACCGGGCCGTCGACCGCCAGGTCGTGGAGGCCACGCTCCGGGACGTGGCCGGGGTGCACGGCGAGGGCCCGGTCGTGGTCCACTCCTGCGCACCGGACGTCCCGTTCGCCCTGCTCCGCCGGGCCGGGGTCGCGGGGATCTCCTTCGACTTCTCGCTGCTCACCGAGCGTGACGAGGAGGCGATCGGCGAGGCGGTCGAGGGGGGTACCCGTCTGTTCGCCGGTGTCGTGCCCGGCACGGACTCCGCATTGTCGGACCCTGCCGGTAGCGTCATGGGGGTCAGGACGCTGTGGCGCAGGCTGGGACTGCAACCGGGGCTTCTCACGGAGGCGGTCACGATCACACCGGCGTGCGGACTCGCGGGGGCGTCCCCCGCGTACGCCCGCCAGGCCCTCGCCCACTGCGTCCGGGCGGCGAGATCCCTCGCGGACAACCCAGAGTAACGGGAGGACAACACGGTGGCCGGCGACAGGCAAGCGGAGACGACGGTGCCCGCAGAGGCACGGGAGAAGCACGCGCAGCTCGCTGAGCAGATCGAGGAGCACCGCTTCCGGTACTACGTGAAGGACGCTCCGGTCATCAGCGACGCGGAGTTCGACCGCCTCCTGCGCTCGCTGGAGGAGCTGGAGGAGCGCTACCACGAGCTGCGCACGCCCGACTCGCCGACCCAGAAGGTCGCGGGGGCGTACGCGACCGACTTCACGGCCGTCCAGCACCGCGAGCGCATGCTCTCGCTGGACAACGCCTTCGACGACCTGGAGCTGGCCGCCTGGGCCGAGCGCGTCCACAAGGACGTCGGGGCCTCGGCGTACCACTTCCTGTGCGAGCTGAAGGTCGACGGCCTCGCCGTCAACCTCACCTACGAGAACGGCCGGCTCGCGCGCGCGGCGACCCGCGGCGACGGCCGCACCGGCGAGGACATCACTCCCAACGTGCGCACCATCGCGGAGATCCCGGACCGGCTGGCGGGCGACGGGGTGCCCACGCTCGTGGAGATCCGCGGCGAGGTCTACTTCCCGATGGAGAAGTTCGAGGAGCTGAACGCCCGGCTGGTGGCGGCCGGCGACAAGCCCTTCGCCAACCCGCGCAACGCGGCGGCCGGTTCGCTGCGCCAGAAGGACCCGCGCGTCACCGCCACCCGCCCGCTGCACATGGTGGTCCACGGCATCGGCGCCCTGGAGGGCTACGAGGGCATGAACCGCCTCTCCGAGGCCTACGACCTCCTCAAGGGCTGGGGCCTGCCCACCTCCGCGCACAACAGGGTGGTGGGCGACCTCGACGGCGTACGGCGGTTCATCGCGTACTACGGCGAGAACCGGCACTCCGTGGAGCACGAGATCGACGGGGTCGTCGTCAAGCTCGACGAGATCCGGCTCCAGGGGCGGCTCGGCTCCACGGCGCGGGCGCCGCGCTGGGCCATCGCGTACAAGTACGCGCCGGAGGAGGTCAACACCAAGCTCGTCAACATCCGCGTGGGCGTGGGCCGTACGGGCCGGGTCACGCCGTACGCGCAGGTCGAGCCGGTGACGGTGGCGGGTTCGGAGGTCGAGTTCGCCACGCTGCACAACCAGGACGTCGTCAAGGCCAAGGGCGTCCTCATCGGTGACACGGTGGTGCTGCGCAAGGCCGGTGACGTCATCCCCGAGATCCTCGGACCGGTCGTCGACCTGCGGGACGGCACCGAGCGCGAGTTCGTGATGCCCTCGGAGTGCCCCGAGTGCGGTACGCCGCTCCGGCCGATGAAGGAGGGCGACGTCGACCTGCGCTGCCCCAACGCCCGGACCTGCCCGGCCCAGTTGCGCGAGCGGCTGTTCTACCTGGCCGGGCGCAAGGCGCTGGACATCGAGCACTTCGGCTATGTCGCCGCGGCCGCCCTCACCAAGCCGCTGGAGCCCGAGGACCCGCCGCTGGCCGACGAGGGCGACCTCTTCGACCTCACCATCGACCGGCTGCTGCCCATCAAGGCGTACGTCCTCGACCAGGACAGCGGGCTGCCCAAGCGCGACCCGAAGACCGGCGAGGAGAAGATCGCCACGGTCTTCGCCAACCAGCAGGGCGAGCCGAAGAAGAACGCGCTCGCCATGCTGGAGAACATCGCCGCGGCCAAGGAACGTCCGCTCGCGCGCGTGCTCACCGGACTGTCGATCCGTCACGTGGGACCGGTCGCGGCCGAGGCGCTCGCGCGCGAGTTCCGCTCCATCGACCGCATCGAGCAGGCGACCGAGGAGGAGCTGGCGGCCACCGACGGCGTCGGCTCGATCATCGCGGCCTCGCTCAAGGAGTGGTTCGCCGAGGAGTGGCACCAGGAGATCATCCGCAAGTGGAGGGCCGCCGGAGTCCGCATGGAGGAGGAGGGCTCCGGCGAGGACGAGGGCCCGCGTCCCCTCGAAGGCCTGACGGTCGTCGTCACCGGCACGCTGGAGCACTTCACCCGCGACGGCGCCAAGGACGCGCTGCAGAGCCGCGGAGCGAAGGTGACCGGTTCGGTGTCGAAGAAGACGTCGTTCGTCGTTGTGGGTGACAGTCCCGGATCGAAGTACGACAAGGCGATGCAGCTGAAGGTGCCCGTTCTGAACGAGGACGGCTTCACGGTCCTCCTCGAACAGGGGCCGGAGGCCGCCGCCGAAGTCGCCCTTCCGGCCGAGGAGTAGCCGAGCGTTGCGGTTGAAGGCCACCCGAATGGCGCATACCAGATGCATACGGGTGGCCGGTGCGCATTCGGGCAACCGTCGACGACCGCTGCCCGTGGAAGCCTTCCGCGGCCTACTGTTGAGATGTGCGCCCGCCGTGCCCGGCCGCGGTCGGGGCATCCTCGCTCCGGACGAGCGGGGAAAGGGTTTTCCAACGCGGCGCCGTCGAAGGTCTGTCGGGCATCGGGCCGCGTGGCGTGGGCACCGCCGGCTGTGAGAGGGACGGGAATGGAACCGACCGAGAGCGTCGCCCCGGACTCCCGGCTGCGCCGGCTCCGGGGCGCCGGCGTCCGGTGGGGGAGTCGGTGGGCGGCACGGTCCGAGCGGCGTCCGGGCGCGGAGGCGTACGCGCCGCGCACCGCCCCGGACCTCGGAGCCTCCGCCGTACAGCCCGCCGGGCCCGTCTCCGGACCGCCCCGGCTCTCCGCCCGCCCGTCCGCCCTGCCCGGCACCTCGGTGCTCTCCGGGACCGCCGGGCTGCCCGGCACGGCCGGACTGAACGAGGCCGAACCCGACCGGCACCTGTCCTGGCCCGCGCTGCCCGCGGCGGTCGTCGGGGCGGCCGCCTTCGCCCTCGGAGCCGGCTTCTACCGCGCTTTCACCGGCGGCCACGCCCTCTTCCCGTCCGGCACGGTCGGCTGGTCGCTGGCCCTGCTGACCGGCGTCATCGTCGGCCATCTGGTCATGCTGGGCCGCGCCCGGTGGTGGGGCGGCACCGGCTCCGGCGCCGCCCTCACCCTCGCCGTCCTGCTGCTGTACGGCTGGGTGGCGGCCGGCATGGTCAGCCTCACCGTCGTGGTGCTGGTCGGCATAGCCAGACGCCACCGCTGGCGCCAGGGCGTCCTGCACGGCGCGGTGGACATCCTCGGCATCGGCGCGGGCGCGCTGCTGCTCGCCGCGGGCGGACGGGTGCCGTCCGTCGAGCATCCCTGGTACCCCGACAGCTGGACCGTCTACACCGGGCCCCAGGTGGTCCTGGTGGCCGTCGCCTATCTGTCCGTCACCCGCGTCCTGCTCTGGTATCTGCACGCCCCCCGCTCCGGCGGGCTGCCGACCGTCGCCCGCACCGCCCTGGTCAGACAGGGCCTGGTCGCGGTGGCCCTGCTGGGCATCGCGCCGCTGGTCTGCGTGGTGGCCATGGCCAAGCCCATCCTGCTGCCGCTGTTCTCCATCCCGCTGATCGCCCTCGACTCCACGCTCTGGATGGCCCGGGCCCGGGCCGAGGAGCAGCTGCGCGACCCGCTGACCGGTCTGCCCAACCGGCAGTGGCTGCTGGAGCGCATCTGGACCGCCCTGGACGACGCCGAGCGGATCGGTGCCCGGGCCGCCCTGATGCTGATCGACCTCGACCGGTTCCGTTCGGTCAACGACACCCTCGGGCACCTCGCCGGCGACCGGCTCCTCCTCCAGATAGCCGAACGGCTGCGGCTCGCGCTGCCGCGCGGAGCGGAGGTCGCGCGGCTCGGCGGTGACGAGTTCGCCGTCTTACTCCCCGTCGCCGACTCCACGACCTCCGCGACCCGTGTCGCCCGCGGACTGGTCTCCACGCTCAGCTCGCCGCTCGACCTCGACGGGCTCACCCTCGTCCTGGAGGCCAGCGCCGGGGTCGCCGTCTTCCCCGACCACGCGCTCGACGCGGAGGGCATGCTCCGCCGGGCCGACGTGGCCATGTACCAGGCCAAGCGGGACCGTACGGGCGTGGAGGTGTACGAGTCCAAGCGCGACTCCAACACCCCCGACCGGCTCGGACTGCTGGGCGATCTGCGACGGGCGCTGGACGCGCACGAGGTGCAGCTGCACTACCAGCCGAAGGTCCGCTTCGACGGCCAGGTGGCGGGCCTGGAGGCGCTGGTCCGCTGGGTGCACCCGGAGCGCGGGAAGGTACCGCCGGACGAGTTCATAGCGATCGCCGAGTCGTCCGGGCTGATGCCCCACCTCACGGAGTACGTCCTGGAGACCGCGCTCGGCCAGGTCGCCGAGTGGCGGGCCCAGGGGCTGTACGTCCCCGTGGCGGTCAACGTCTCCCCGCGCGACGTCCACACCCCCGGTTTCGCCGGCTCCGTCGCGGCGCGTCTCGCCCGGCACGGCGTTCCGGCGGGAGCGCTCCAACTGGAGATAACCGAGCACGTCCTCCTGGAGGACCCGCAGCGCGCCGCCGACACCCTCAACGCTCTGACCGGGCACGGCGTGAAGATGTCGCTCGACGACTTCGGCACCGGCTACTCGTCCCTGGTGCACCTGCGGCGGCTCCCGGTCAGCGAACTGAAGATCGACCGCTCCTTCGTGGCCCGGCTGGCGGTCGACACCGAGGACGCGGAGATCGTGCGCTGCACCGTCGACCTCGCGCATTCCCTGGGCCTTCTGGTGGTCGCCGAGGGCGTCGAGGACGACGAGACCTGGGAACGCCTGCGCGACCTGGGCTGTGACGCGGTCCAGGGCTGGCTGGTGGCCGCGGCGATGCCCCCCGGGGAGACCACGGCGTGGCTGCGGGCCCGGGGCTCCCGGGGCTGGCAGCGCCCCGCGGCGGCCCTCCCGGCGGCGGCCGCCGACGAATAGCCCACCGCGGCTGTCACCGGATCGAGGACTCGGCTCGCCCCCGCCGTGAAGTGCGCGTTCAGCAGCTCCAGACGCCGTGCACGGGCCTCTTCCGGCAGGCGGCCGCCGCGCATCAGGGTCACCGGGCCGTGCAGGGCCGCCCAGTACGTCTCGGTCAGGGCACCGGGTCCTCACCGTCCGCCGCGATCGGCTCCACGGCCGCCGCCGGCTGGCCGAAGGCCGCCCACAGCGCGGCCAGGCCTCCCCGACCGCCGCCGGTCCGGCCCGCGCCCGCTCCGCCCCTGAACCGGCGAGGCGTTCCGCGAACCCCCTCCACCTCGCGTCAGGGTCGTCAGGGTCGGCACGGTCGACAGGAAGGAATTCTAGCACCGCTAGAAGATCTGTAGATGCTCTGCTAGCTTCGCTCTTGCCCCTAGCGCTGCTAGCAAGGAGAAGCCGTGACCGTCGCCGCGTACACCCTGGCCGTCGTGCTCGACCTGTTCTGCGTGTTCCTCGGCTACCGGTTCCTGTTCCAGCCCGCCCCGGCGGCCGCCGGCTACGGCGTCCCGGCCCGTCCGGAGGGCGACGCCGGCGCCTATCTCTCGGTCAAGGGTCTGCGGGACGGCACCCTCGGAGTGGTGGGCCTGGCCCTGCTGGCCTTCGTCGGCGCCCGTGCCGAGGCCTGGTTCCTGCTCTCCGTGGCCCTCGTGCCGCTCTGCGACACCCTGATAGTGCTGCGCCACGGAGGCACGAGGGCCGTCGCCTTCGGCGTCCACTTCGCCACGGCCGTGGTCGTCCTGATCGGCGCCGGGCTGCTCTTCGCCGTCTGAGGACCACGTCCCGGACGGCGCGGTCCGCGACGGACGGCACCGGCCCCGGGGGGCGTCCCGGCAAACCGTTTCACGGGTTGCGGGCCCGGCCCCCTAGGATTGGGGCTTGTCGTCACATTCCCGTCCGCCGCGCGACGCCTGACACACCCGCTCGCCGCGTCGGGCGGACGACGGGAAGGCGACGACAAGCCCCAGCCCCGAACCACACACTCACCCCCAGAGGAACGCTGCATGCCTGGCATCACGCGCGAGGAGGTCGCCCACCTCGCCCGGCTGGCGCGTCTGGAGCTGAAGCCCGAAGAGCTCGACCACTTCGCGGGACAGCTGGACGACATCATCGGCGCGGTCGCCCGCGTCAGCGAGGTCGCCGACCAAGACGTACCGCCGACCTCGCACCCGCTCCCGCTGACGAACGTCATGCGGGCGGACGAGGTCCGTCCGTCGCTCACCCCCGAGCAGGCGCTCTCCGGCGCCCCGGCCCAGGAGCAGCAGCGTTTCAAGGTGCCGCAGATCCTGGGGGAGGACTAACCGCCATGACGGACAACGTCAACATCATCAAGCTGACCGCCGCCGAGACCGCCGCGAAGATCGCCTCCGGCGAGCTCACGGCCGTCCAGGTCACCGAGGCCCACCTGGCCCGGATCGAGGCCGTCGACGAGAAGGTGCACGCCTTCCTGTACGTCGACCGCGAAGGGGCCCTGGCCCAGGCGCGCGCCGTGGACGAGAAGCGGGAGAAGGGCGAGAAGCTCGGCCCGCTCGCCGGTGTGCCCCTCGCGCTCAAGGACATCTTCACCACCGAGGGCGTCCCGACGACCGTCGGTTCGAAGATCCTCGAGGGCTGGATCCCGCCGTACGACGCGACCCTCACCAAGAAGCTGAAGGCCGCCGACGTCGTCATCCTCGGCAAGACCAACATGGACGAGTTCGCCATGGGGTCGTCGACGGAGAACAGCGCCTTCGGGCCGACCGGCAACCCCTGGGACCTGACCCGGATCCCCGGCGGCTCCGGCGGCGGCTCCTCCGCCGCGCTCGCCTCCTTCCAGGCGCCCCTCGCGATCGGCACCGACACCGGCGGTTCCATCCGCCAGCCGGCCGCCGTCACCGGCACGGTCGGCGTGAAGCCGACGTACGGCGCCGTCTCCCGCTACGGCATGGTCGCCTTCTCCTCCTCCCTCGACCAGGGCGGTCCCTGCGCCCGTACGGTCCTGGACGCGGCGCTCCTCCACGAGGTGATCGCCGGGCACGACCCGCTGGACTCCACCTCCATCGACGCCCCGGTCCCGCCGGTCGTCGAGGCCGCCCGCAACGGCAGCGTCGAGGGCATGCGCGTCGGTGTCGTCAAGCAGTTCCGCGGCGAGGGCTACCAGGCCGGTGTCATCCAGCGGTTCGACGAGTCCGTCGCGCTGCTGAAGGAGCTGGGCGCCGAGATCGTCGAGCTGGACTGCCCGTCCTTCGACCTCGCGCTGTCGGCGTACTACCTGATCGCGCCCTCCGAGTGCTCCTCCAACCTCGCCCGCTTCGACGGCCTGCGCTACGGCCTGCGGACCGGCGACGACGGCACGCACTCGGCCGAGGAGGTCACCTCCCTCACCCGTGAGGCGGGCTTCGGGCCCGAGGTCAAGCGCCGCATCATGCTCGGCACGTACGCGCTGTCCAGCGGGTACTACGACGCCTACTACGGCTCCGCCCAGAAGGTCCGCACCCTCATCACGCGCGACTTCGAGAAGGCCTTCGAGCAGGTGGACGTCATCGTCTCGCCGACCACGCCCACCACCGCCTTCCCGATCGGCGAGCGCGCCGACGACCCGATGGCGATGTACCTGGCCGACCTGTGCACCATCCCCACCAACCTGGCGGGCAACGCGGCCATGTCGCTGCCCTGCGGTCTCGCCCCGGAGGACAACCTCCCGGTCGGCCTCCAGATCATCGCCCCGGCGCTGAAGGACGACCGTCTCTACAAGGTCGGCGCCGCCGTCGAGGCCGCCTTCGTGGAAAGGTGGGGGCACCCGCTCCTGGAGGAGGCTCCGTCGCTGTGAGCAAGGCACTGTCCAAGGCAAAGGGCTTCAAGAAGTCCAAGTCCGGTCTGTACGTGTCGATGGCCACGTCGGCCTTCGGCGTGATCGGCGTCGTCAAGCAGATCAAGAAGGCCAGGACCGACAGCGACACGCTGCGGTTGCTGGACGCCGTCGTGACCGGCGCTGCGGTCGTCACCAACCTGGCCATTCTCTACCGCGAGCTGAAGCGGCTGGGCGACGACGACGTCCTGCTGGGCTGAGAGGGAAGTTTCACCGTGACCACCACGACCGACCTGGTGTCGTACGAGGACGCGCTGGCGTCGTACGACCCCGTCATGGGCCTCGAGGTCCATGTCGAACTCGGCACCAAGACCAAGATGTTCTGCGGCTGTTCCACCGAACTCGGTCAGGACGCCAACACGCAGACCTGCCCCACCTGCCTCGGCCTGCCCGGCTCGCTCCCGGTCGTCAACGCGACCGGCGTCGAGTCCGCGATCAAGATCGGTCTCGCGCTGAACTGCGAGATCGCCGAGTGGTGCCGCTTCGCCCGGAAGAACTACTTCTATCCGGACATGCCGAAGAACTTCCAGACCTCCCAGTACGACGAGCCGATCGCCTTCAACGGCTACCTCGACGTACAGCTGGAGGACGGCGAGACCTTCCGCGTGGAGATCGAGCGCGCCCACATGGAGGAGGACACCGGCAAGTCGACCCACGTGGGCGGCGCGACGGGCCGTATCCACGGCGCCTCGCACTCGCTCCTCGACTACAACCGCGCCGGCATCCCGCTCATCGAGATCGTCACCAAGCCGATCGTCGGCGCCGGCGAGCGCGCTCCCGAGGTCGCCAAGGCGTACGTCCGTGAGCTGCGCGAGGTCATCCGGGCGCTCGGCGTCTCCGAGGCCCGTATGGAGATGGGCCAGATGCGCTGCGACGTGAACCTGTCGCTGCGTCCGAACGGCACCGACAAGTTCGGCACCCGCTCGGAGACGAAGAACGTGAACTCGCTGCGGTCCGTGGAGCGCGCGGCCCGCTTCGAGATCCAGCGGCACGCGGCCGTGCTGTCCTCCGGCGGCACGATCGTCCAGGAGACCCGTCACTTCCACGAGGACACCGGGTCGACGACCTCGGGCCGCGTCAAGGAAGAGGCCGAGGACTACCGGTACTTCCCCGAGCCGGACCTGGTGCCGGTGGCCCCCTCCCGGGAGTGGGTCGAGGAGATCCGGGCGGCGCTTCCCGAGCTGCCGCTGGCCCGCCGTACCCGGCTCCTCGCCGAGTGGGGCATCTCCGCCACCGACATGCAGGCGATCCTCAACGCGGGCGCGCTGGACCCGATCGTCGCCACGATCGAGGCCGGTGCCGACGCCGCGTCCGCCCGCAAGTGGTGGATGGGCGAACTGGCCCGCAGCGCCAACGAGTCCGGCACCTCGCTGGACGAACTGGCCATCACGCCGCGGCAGGTCGCCCGGATCGCCGAGCTGGTGAGCAAGGGCGATCTGAACGACAAGCTGGCCCGTCAGGTCATCGAGGGCGTCCTCGCGGGCGAGGGCACCCCGGACGAGGTCGTCGACAAGCGCGGGCTGAAGGTCGTCTCCGACGACTCGGCGCTCGGCACGGCGGTCGACGAGGCCATCGCCGGCAACCCGGGCATCGCCGACAAGATCCGCGGCGGCAAGGTGGCCGCGGCCGGGGCCCTGGTCGGCGCCGTGATGAAGGCCACGCGCGGCCAGGCCGACGCGGCCCGGGTCAAGCAGCTGATCCTGGAGAAGCTGGGCGTCGACGAGGGCTGATCCCCCGCGACTCCCCAGGGGTGCACCGGTGACCGGTGCACCCCTTCTCTCGTCTTCTCAGCCCGACGCGCTACGCTCGCCCGCCATGAGTGCACGAACCGACTCCGGCCCTCAGGACGGCATAGACGACAGGGAGGACGTGGACGACGAGTACGGCACGGACGCCCGGCGGGCCCGCTGGACGGCGACCGGCACCGGCGCGCTCCTCACCCTCGCCGGCCTCGCCGCGTCCCTCATGCGTCTCGGCGGTACCGCCCCGGCCTTCGTCCCGGCGGCCTACGCCCTCGGCGCCGCCGTCTGCGCCCTCGCCGCGTTCCTGGGCTCCCGGGGCCGTACCCGGCGGGCGCTGTGGCTGCTCATCGCCGGGGTGATGGTGATGGCGATCGGCGACCAGGCCGACTGACACGTGCCCGACCTGGCCTGACATCACCGCCGTGATTGTCCTGTGATCTGCCTCCCACTCCTGTGAAAAGACACACGATCGAAACAAACGATCTCGTGCGCCTGTAAGAGTGGCCTTCCCGTCGCTCACGCGATTTGCTCACACGTTCTTTGCGGGCTGTTCCCGGTCAAAGATCCACAATTCACCTCCGGGAGCACGTCAGTGGCAGCCCTCGCACGTTGGTGTGTCCGCAACCGCCTTCTCGCGGTCCTGCTCTGGCTCCTCGCTCTCCTCGGCACGGCCACCGCCGCCGTCGCCACCGGCTCCGCCTACTCCAACGACTACGAGGTCCCCGGCACCGAGTCCGGCCGCGCCACCCGGCTGCTCGCGGAAGGCTTCCCCACCCTCGGCGGCGACGCCGACACCGTCGTCTGGCACACCACCTCGGGCACCGTCCGCGCCGCCGACGTCGAACAGACCATGACCCGCGCGCTGGCGAAGATCGCCGGCCTGCCGGGAGTGGCTTCCGTCGCCGGCCCGTACGGCGACCAGGGCGCCGCGCAGATCAGCAAGGACGGACACACGGCGTACGCCACCGTCACCTTCACCGACCGCGCCGAGGACATCGACGCCTCCGAGGCCCAGGCCGTGGTCCGGGCCGCCAAGGCCGCCGAGAGCGACGGGCTCCAGGTCGAACTGGGCGGCAGCGCGATCGCGCTCACCGAGTCCTCCGGCGGCCATCTCGCCGAGGTCGTCGGCGTGGCCGTCGCCGCCGTGGTGCTGTTCCTCGCCTTCGGCTCGCTCGCCGCCTCCCTGCTGCCCATCGCCACCGCCCTGGTGAGCGTCGGCACCGCCTACGCCGGCATCCAGCTCCTCGGGCACGCCATGAACGTCGCCGACTTCGCGCCCATGCTGGGCCTGCTCGTCGGGCTCGGCGTCGGCATCGACTACGCGCTGTTCATCGTGACCCGGCACCGGCGCGGCCTGAAACGGGGTCTCACGCCCGCCGAGGCCGCCACCAACGCCGTGGCGACGACCGGACGCGCGGTCGTGTTCGCGGGTGCGACGGTCTGTATCGCCCTGCTCGGGATGCTCATCCTGCGCCTGAACTTCCTCAACGGCGTCGCCCTCGCCGCCTCCCTGACCGTCGTCCTGACGGTCGCGGCCTCGGTGACCCTGCTGCCCGCCCTGCTGGCGCTGATCGGCCCGCGCGCCCTCAGCCGCCGCGAACGGCGCCGGCTCGCCGAGCACGGGCCCGAGCCGGAGCTGCCCACCGGCTTCGCCGCCCGCTGGTCGGCGTTCGTCGAGCGCCACCCCAAGCTGCTCGGCGCGCTCGCCGTCGTCGTCATCGCCGTCCTCGCCGTGCCGACGTTCTCCCTCCGCCTCGGCACCTCCGACCAGGGCAACGACCCGAAGACCTCCACCACCCGCCAGGCCTACGACCTCCTCGCCGGGAGCACCTCCCGCTCGGGCGCGGCCGGGAGCGGGGGAGGCTTCGGCGCCGGAGTGAACGGCCCGCTGACCCTGGTGACCCGCGTCGAGGGCGCCGGGGACAAGCTCGCCCTCGACAACCTCGACGCCACCCTGCGCGCCACCGAGGGCGTGGCGACGGTCACGCCCGTGACCTACGACTCCCGCGGGCACATCGCGTACCTCACCGTCGTCCCGGAGTCCGCGCCGCAGTCGCAGCGCACCAGCGAGCTCGTCGACCGGCTGCGCACCGAGGTGCTGCCCCGGGCCGAGACCGGCACCTCCCTCGACGTCCAGGTCGGCGGGGTGACGGCGGGCTACGACGACTTCGCCGAGGTCATCGTCGGCAAGCTGCCGCTCTTCGTCGGCGTCGTCATCGGACTGGGCTGTCTGCTGCTCCTGCTCGCCTTCCGGTCGGTCGGCATACCGCTCAAGGCGGCCGCGATGAACGTGGCCGCCGTCGCCGCCGCGTTCGGCGTCGTCGTCGCGATCTTCCAGTGGGGCTGGGGCAGCGAACTGCTGGGCCTCGGCCGGGCCGGACCGATCGAGCCCTTCCTCCCGGTGATCATGGTGTCCGTGCTCTTCGGCCTCTCCATGGACTACCAGGTCTTCCTGGTCAGCCGCATGTACGAGGAGTGGCTGGAGACCGGCGACAACCGGCGGGCCGTACGCGTCGGCCTCGCCGAGACCAGCCGGGTGATCAATTCCGCCGCGGTCATCATGATCTCGGTCTTCCTCGCCTTCGTCCTCAGCGGCGACCGCGTGATCGCCATGTTCGGCATCGCGCTCGCCGCGGCCGTCGCCCTCGACGCCTTCGTCCTGCGGACGCTCCTGGTGCCCGCGCTGATGCATCTGCTCGGCGGCGCCAACTGGTGGCTGCCGCGCTGGCTCGACAGGCGCCTGCCCCGCATCAGCATCGAACCGCCCGACTGCCGTCCGGCCCGTGAGAGGCTCGACGAGGTCGTGGAGGAACTCGAGAAGGAGCCGCAGCCGGATGTACGCGATATCGCTGGGTGACGACGGAGCCGAACTGCGTCCCCTGGAGCCCCGGCACGCCGAGGAGTTCCTGACCCACCTCGACCGGGGCCGGGAGTTCATCAACGAGTACATCCCCTTCGGCGCGCAGGCCGCCGACGTGGCCGGCGCGCGCGAGGTGCTCCAGCGGTACGCCGACATGCGCGCCGCCGACACCGGCTCCCTGCACGGCCTGTGGCTGGAGGGCAGGCTGGTCGGCGGGGTGCTGTTCCTGAACTTCGACGCGGAGAACGCCACCTGCGAGGTCGGCTGCTGGCTGGAGCCCGCCGGCACCGGACGCGGCCTGGTCACCCGGGCCATGCGGGTGCTGATCGACTTCGCCGTCGAGCAGCGCGGGATCCACCGCGTCGAGTGGATCGCCAGCGCGGGCAACACCAACAGCCTGAACGTCGCCCGACGGCTGGGGTTCACCCGCGACGGTGTGCGCCGGGAGGCCTACCCCTATCGTGGGGTGCGGCACGACCTCGAAGTGTGGTCCGTGCTGGCCCGAGAGTGGCGCGCCGCACGCGCGCGTACCGCTCACCGGGAGAGCTGACGATCATTAAGAGACCTCTCAGAGAGCGTCCGTACGGTGCGAGGCATGGGAACCAAGACTGTTGACGAGGCCGGGGCCGAGACCGGCACCGAGGCCACCGAGGCCAAGAGCGACGAGCAGGCGATGGACATCACCAAGACCGACGCGTCCGAGGACGTGACCGAGAACGAGACCGCCGACGACGTCCTGGAGGACGGTCCCGACGACGGCCACCCCCAGCAGGAGGGCGCCACCGGCGTCGGCCAGGGCGCGGGCGCCGTCGTCTCCGCCGTGCTCGGCCTCGTGTCGCTCAGCGGCAGCTGGATCGGCACGATCGCGGGTGCCCGCCAGACCCTCGTCGGCCAGCTGGGAACCGCGTCGAACGCGAGCGTCGCCCAGCAGATCCAGGCGGTCTACGGCGACGCCTGGCAGACCACCGCGCTGTGGGCCGGCCTGTTCGCGCTGGCCGCCCTGGTCACCGGTGTCGTCGTGCTGGCCCGCCCCGCCTTCGGCAACCCGGCCCAGCCGCAGGCCCCCTGGATCAAGTCCGTCTCCTGGGCCGGCGTCACGCTCGGCGTGATCGGGCTGCTCCTGGCCGTCCTCAAGTACACGGACGCCCTCCTCGGCCTGCCCTCCGGGAGCTGAGTCCCGCACGTCACGAGGGGCCCCGGGGCCGCCGTAAGCACCTTACGGCGGCCCCGAGGCCCCTCACGCGTCTCTAAGGCCCCGCCCACCGCCGAAGATGCGGAACCCTCCCGATGTGGCGGACCCCCCTGGCCGACGAGGGTGAAGGCATCGCACCGAGCGACGCCCTCACCGGACTTCAGGGAGAGACCCACCATGTACGAGTACGAGCTCCGGGCCCGTTCCGCCGAGCTGCTCCGCCGCGCCGCGTACGAGCGGCTGGCCCGCGAGGCCGTCCGCGGCCGCCGCGCCGCCCGCCGCGAGGCGGCCGAGCGCGCCGCCGCCGGGCGCGGGGACACCGGCGAGAGCGAGTCCTCCGGCGGCCGCCCCCGCCGGCCCCGGTTCGCCCGCCCCGCGTGAGGACCGGCACCCGGCGGGGCGGCCGCACCGGCGCCGGCCGTCCCGCGGCACCGATATCCGGTGGGCCGGTGTCGTACCCCCGTGCGATGCTCGCTCCTGTGGAGACCAGGTCCGTCAGCCCCGTCTTCGTCGGCCGCCGTGACGAGATGGACATCCTGAACGACGCGCTCTCCCGCGCCACCGCGGGAGAGCCACAGGCGTTCCTGGTCGGCGGTGAGGCAGGAGTCGGCAAGACCCGGCTCGTCGAGGAGTACACGGCCGCGGCCGCCCGCCGGGGCGCCGTCGTCGCCCTCGGCGGCTGTGTCGAGATGGGCGCCGACGGACTCCCCTTCGCCCCCTTCTCCACCGCCCTGCGCGCCCTGCGCCGCGCCCTCCCGGAGGAAGTGACCGCCGCGGCGGCCGGCCAGGAGGAGGAACTCGCCCGGCTGCTGCCCGAGCTGGGGGAGACCAGGACCGGGCGGCACGACGAGGAGGGCATGGCCCGCCTCTTCGAGCTCACCGCGCGCCTCCTGGAGCGCGTCGCCGCCGACCGCACGGTCGTCCTCGCCCTGGAGGACCTGCACTGGGCCGACGCCTCCACCCGCCATCTGCTCTCCTACCTGCTGCGCACCCTGCGCACCGGCCGGCTCGTCGTGCTCGCCACCTACCGCGCCGACGACATCCACCGCCGCCACCCGCTGCGCCCCCTGCTCGCCGAACTCGACCGGCTGCGTTCCGTCAGGCGCATCGAACTCGGCCGCTTCACCCGCGACGAGGTGTGCCGCCAGATCGCCGGAATCCTGTCCCGCGAACCCGACCCCGCCCAGGTCGACGACATCTTCGAACGCTCCGACGGCAACGCCTTCTTCGTCGAGGAACTCGCCGTCGCCGCCCACGAGGGCTGCTGCACCGGCCTCACCGACTCCCTGCGCGACCTGCTCCTGGTCCGGGTCGAGGCGCTGCCCGAGAGCGCCCAGCACGTGGCCCGGATCGTCGCCGAGGGCGGCTCCACCGTCGAGTACCGGCTGCTGGAAGCCGTCGCCCGGCTGGCCGAGGACGACCTCATCGGCGCGCTGCGGGCCGCCGTGAACGCCAACCTGCTGCTCGCCACCCCCGACGGCGACGGCTACCGCTTCCGCCACTCCCTCGTCCGCGAGGCCGTCGGCGACGACCTGCTCCCCGGCGAACGCTCCCGTATCAACCGCCGCTACGCCGAGGCCCTGGAGGCCCACCCGGCGCTCGTCCCCGCCGACGAGCGCGTCATGCGGCTGGCCAGCCACTGGTACCACGCCCATGAGCCGGCCAAGGCCCTGCCCGCCGTCCTGGACGCCTCCGTCGAGGCCCGCTCCCGGCGCGCCTACAGCGAGCAGCTACGGCTCCTGGAACGGGCGATGGAACTGTGGGAGACCGCCCCCGGGGACGTACGGTCCCGGCTGCGCCCCGCCGACTACACCGAGGCCTATCCGCCCTGCGGCTGTGACCCGGCCACCACCCCGCTGCGCTACCTGGACCTCATGGCCGAGGCCGCCGTCGCCGGCCGCTTCTGCGGGGAACGCGAACGCGCCCTGAAGATCACCAAGCGGGCGCTGCGCATCCTGGAGGACGAGGACGACCCGCTGCGCTCCGCCTGGTTCTGGACCCAGCGCTCCCGGCTGACGCGCGCGCTGGGGCGGGGCACCGGCCACGAGGAACTGGTCAGGGCCCAGGACCTGGTCCGCGGACTGCCGCCCAGCGACGTGCACGCCGAGGTCCTCAACCACGTCGCCCACTGGGCGATGGTCCAGGCCCCCGGCCCCGAGGCGTACGACGCCGCCCAGCGGGCCGTGGAGTACGCCCGCATGGTCGGCGCGCGCGAGACCGAACTCAACGCCCGGCAGACCCTCGGCGTCGTCATGGCCGACGCGGGCCACATCGAGGCGGGCCTCGCGGAACTGGACGCGGTGAAGGAACAGGCGCTCACGGAGGACGCCTCGATCGTCGCGGTGAACGTCTATGTGAACCTGCCGTCCGTGCTGGAGGGGGTGGGCCGCTCCCGGGAGGCCGTGCCGATCCTGGAGGAGGGCATCGCGTTCGCCGAACGCAACGGACTGCCCGACTCGCAGGCCTGGGTGTGGGCCAACCTCGCGGAGTCCCTCTTCTCCCTGGGGCGCTGGGACGACGCGCAACGCGCCTGCGCCGCCGGCGGGCGGGTGGGCCGGGGAGTCACGGCCGGCGGCATCAACGCCACGCACGCTGCCGAGATCGCCCTCGCCCGTGGCGACCTCGACCAGGCCGCCCGTCAACTGGCGGCCGCCCAGGGCTTTTTCGGTGTCCATGAGAAGGCCCCGCAGCACCGGCTGCCGATGATCCGCCTCGCCGTCGGCCTCGCCGCCGCCCAGGGGCGCCCGTCGGAGGTACGGGCGCAGCTCGAAGCCGTCCTCGACCACGAGCTGCCGCCCGGCGCCCAGCGCTACTCCTGGCCTCTGCTGCTCACCGCGGCCGAGGCCGAGAGCGACCCCCGCCTCCTGGAGCGCATCCGCGCGGCCGCCAGGCCGCTCGCCACCCTCGCCCCCGTCTGGCAGGCACACGCCCACTGGCTCCGCGCCGAACTCCTCCGCGCGGAGGGCCGCACCGACCCGGACGCCTGGTGCGAGGCGGTCACCGCCTTCGAGCGTCTGGAGCGCCCCTACGACCTCGCCCGCACCCGCCACCGGCTCGCCGAGGCCCTTCTGGCCACCGGCACCGACGAGGACCGCGCGCGGGCCACGGAACTCCTGCGTCTCGCGCACGCCGTCGCCACCCACCTCGCGGCCCGCCCGCTGGCCGACGCCGTGACCGCCCTCGCCCAGCGGGCCCGCACGCCCCTCACCTCCGGTCCCCGGCCCACGGACCCCGCGGAGAACCTCGGGCTCACCAGCCGCGAACGGGACGTCCTGCGTCTGGTCTCGGCCGGCCGCACCAACCGCCAGATCGCCGGCGAACTCTTCATCTCCCCGAAGACGGCCAGCGTCCACGTCTCCAACATCCTCGCCAAGCTGGGCGTCTCGGGAAGAGGAGAGGCCGCCGCCCTCGCCCACCGGCTCGGCCTGTTCCCGCCGGAGACGGGAGAGCGCACGCCCGCGTGATGATGGGGGGAGTCGCACCGACCCAGGAGGGAACAGCGATGTTCAACGCCTTCGAGGAACTGTTCTCACCGGGGCGCAAGCACACCCGCGACGAGCAGAACCGGCTGGAACTGACCAGAGAGGACGTCGGGGACGGGGATCCGGGGCGGGGGCCGATAGACCTCTCGTCCGGGAAGGTCGTCGTGCGGCTGCCGGAGCCGGAGCCGGAGCCGGAGACGGAGACGGAGACGGGAGACGTGGCCGACGACCCGGCAGAGGGCGGGTGACGGCTCCCGGCCTCAGCTCACCCGCAGCTCCAGAACACGGTCGTCGCCCTCCTCCGGGCTGCCCCGGCCGTCCGTGTTGCTGGTGGTGACCCAGAGGGTGTCGCCGCCCGCCGCGACCACCGTGCGCAGGCGGCCGTAGTCGCCCTGGAGGAAGGACTGGGGGTCCGCCGAGGCCTCGGTGCCCCGCAGCGGGATGCGCCACAGCCGGCTGCCCTTCAGACCCGCCATCCAGATCGAGCCCTCGGCGTAGGCGATGCCGCTGGGGGAGGCGTCGTCGGTGTGCCACTGGGCTATCGGATTCCGGTAGGAGGTGTCGTCGGACTCACCCTCGGCGGCCGGCCAGCCGTAGTTGCCGCCCGGCTCGATCGCGTTCAGCTCGTCCCAGGTGTCCTGGCCGAACTCCGAGGCGAACAGGCGCTGTTCGGAGTCCCAGGCCAGACCCTGCACATTGCGGTGGCCGTACGAGTAGACCGGCGAGCCGGGGAAGGGGTTGCCGGGGGCCGGGTCGCCCTCGGGGGTCAGTCGCAGGATCTTGCCGCCCAGCGACTTCTTGTCCTGGGCCAGACCGCGGTCACCGCTCTCGCCCGTGCCGGCGTACAGCAGCCTGTCGGGGCCGAAGGCGATCCGGCCGCCGTTGTGGATCATGCCCTTGGGGATGCCCTTGAAGACCGTGTCCGGAGCACCGAGCCGGTCGCCGGCGGGCCGCTTCGGGTCGTAGATCATACGGACGATCCGGTTGTCCGAGGCCGAGGTGAAGTAGGCGTAGACCATGTGGTCCGAGGCGTAGTCGGGGGAGAGGGCGAGGCCCAGCAGACCGCCCTCGCCCGCCGCGGAGACGCCGGGGACCTCGCCGACCTCGGTCTTCTTGCCGGTCGACTCGTCCACGTACGTGATCGTCCCCTCGTCGCGCGAGGCCACCAGCAGGCCGCCCTCGGGGAGCGCGGCCAGGCCCCACGGGGAGTCCAGCCCTTCGGCGACCGTGCGCACCACCGTGACCTTGCCCTTCGCGGGCGGGGTCTTCCCGGCGGTCGGCGAGGACGACCCCTGCACCGCCCCACGGCTCGGGGACGCGCTCGCACCGCCCGCCGGCCCCCCTCCGCCGCCGGAGGAGCAGCCGGCCGTCAACAGCAGCGCACCCGCGGCCAACACGGCCGTCACAGCTCCACGTTGCACGATCCTGCTCCCTTCCACGCGGCGGTCCCGCGGCAGCTTCCACTTGTCCTACGCGGCGCGCGCTCCCCGGGTTCCCGCCCGGCGCCGACGCCACCCGAAAGCGGCACTCAGTCCCACGATCCCCGCGCACCCGGCAGGTGCGCCACCTCGGCGAGATCCTGGGGCGTCAGCCGCACCCCGGCGGCCCCGGCGTTCTCCGCCACCCACCGCGCCTGCTTGGCGCCCGGCACCGGAACCACGTGCGGCCCCTGCGCCAGCACCCACGCCAGCGCCACCTGCGCGACCGTCACCCCCTCCCCGTGCCGGGCGGCCACCCGGCGCAGCCCGGCGACGATCGGCTGGTTCGCGGCCATCATCTCGGCGGTGAAGCGGGGGTGGCGGGCGCGCATGTCGTCCGGTTCGAAGCCCTCGCCCGGGGTCAGCGTGCCGGTGAGGAAACCGTTCCCCAGCGGCATCGCCGCCAGGAAGCCCACCCCGCGCGCCTCGCACCACGGCAGCAGGGTGTCCAGCGCCTCCCGCGACCACACCGACAGCTCCGCCTCCACCGCGCTCACCGGGAACACCTGCTGCACCCGGCGCAACTGACGGATCGTCGCGTCGTGCAGCCGCCCGCCCGTACGCCGGCCGCCCCGCGCGCCCACCGCGCACACCCCGAGCGCCCGCACCTTGCCCGCCTGGACGAGTTCCGCCATCGCGCCCCACGTCTCCTCGACGGGGACCTCGGGGTCGGCCCGGTGCAGCTGGTACAGGTCGATGACATCGGTCTGCAACCGTCGCAGCGACGCGTCGCAGGCGCGCTTCACGTACCCGGGACGGCCGTTGGCCACGATGTGCTGCTCGCCGACGAGCAGACCCACCTTCGTCGACACGAACGCGTCCCCGCGCCGCTCCTTCAACACCCGCCCCAGCAACAGCTCGTTGGTGAAGGGGCCGTACATGTCGGCCGTGTCCAGGAGGGTGGAGCCCAGGTCCAGCGCCCGGTGCACCGCCCTGAGCGACTCGTCACCCCGCTGCCGCGACCCGCTGTAGCCCCAGCTCATCGGCATGCACCCGAGTCCGACGGCCCCCACCGAGAGCGCCCCCGCGCCGATCGTCCTGCGCTCCACCTGCCGCGACCCTCCCTCTCCGACCCCCCAACCTAACCTCTACGCGCACGCGTACCTGAATTAGCCTCCTGGCATGAGCATCGACCCGCCCCATGACGTATGGCTGCCCATCCCCCCGCAGGAGATCGACGGTCTCCCCGAAGGGCTCGACTACCTCTTCTGGGACGGGGGAGAGGACGGCGATCAGCCGTACCCCGGGGACCCCGCGGACTGCGTGGTGTACGTGGTGCCGTACATGAAGGCGCAGCGGGTGAGGGTGGGTCCGCTGGCGGAGATGCGGCGCGTGCAGGTCGTGCAGACGCTCACCGCCGGCGTCGACGACATCACCGCGCGGCTGGCGGACCTGGTCCCCGGGGTACGGCTGTGCAACGCGCGCGGGGTGCACGAGGCGAGCACCGCCGAACTCGCGCTGACCCTGACGCTGTCCGCGCTGCGGGGGATCCCGCAGTTCGTGCGCGCCCAGGACCGGGGGCACTGGGAGGGCGGCTTCCACCCGGCCCTCGCCGACCGGAACGTGCTCATCGTCGGATACGGGGCCATCGGCGCGGCCATCGAGGACCGGCTCGCGCCGTTCGAGGTCGCGCGAGTGGCGCGCGTCGCGCGCTCCCAGCGCACGACAGCGCGCGGTCTTGTGCATCCCTTCACCGAACTGCCCGCCCTCCTGCCCGAGGCCGACGTCGTCATCCTGGCCACGCCCCTCACCGAGACCACCCGGGGCCTGGTCGACGCCGAGTTCCTGGCCCGTATGAGGAACGGCGCGCTGCTGGTCAACGTCGCGCGCGGCCCGGTCGTCGACACCAAGGCGCTGCTCGCCGAGCTGGAGACCGGCCGGCTCACCGCCGCCCTGGACGTCACCGACCCCGAACCCCTGCCCCCGGCGCACCCGCTGTGGCGCGCGCCGGGCGTGCTCATCAGCCCCCACGTGGGCGGCCCCACCTCCGCCTTCCTGCCCCGCGCCAAGCGGCTGCTGGTGGACCAGTTGGGCCGTTTCGTGAACCGGGAACCCCTGCGCCACGTGATCCTTACGACGGGCACGGCAGCCGTGTAGTCCGGTTCCGGCACCCTCCGCAGTCCCCCGGGCGCGGCCCGTGTGCATATGCCGAAGATCGTCACGGAGCGTAGAGAACCTATGTCCCTGAGTGACGAGACTGGTGTATCGTCCCGACAGGGGCTGCGCCGCGACCTTTCGGCGCCTGGGATGGACATTTCAGACTTGTGAGGGGGGCGACGGGCGATGCACGGCCTATGGACGAACGATCCGACGCGGCGGAGCCGTCGGCGGCGACCCTGGCGCACGGCTGCGCGCAGACGCGGTCACGACACTCACCCCGCCCATCACCACCGCAGGAACAGCGGCCGCAGGAAGCATGCGCACCGGGACCCGAGGGACCCGGGGGCGCGGACCAGGGGGATCCGGTGAGTTCGCCGACGACCTCCACGACCCTCCTGGGCGGAGTCGACCCGACGCCGCGCGACCGGTCCCCGGTGAACACGCCGCCGGCCGGGCAGCCGCCCCGCAGTGCCGGGCCGCACCTGGTCCACAAGATGGTGCTGGTCGTTCTGTGCGCGGGATACGCCGTCGGTTCCGCGCTCGGCTGGGGCTCCGGTGAAGTCGCGCTGATCATGGGCGACTTCGGGCTGACCGCCGCGGCCGGCGCCGCCGCCGTGTCCTGCTTCCTCTACGCGCGCACCCGCCGCGTCCGCTTTCGACCGGCCTGGCTGCTGTTCGCGCTCTCCTCGGCGATGGCCGCCCTGGGCAACCTGGTCTGGGGGTGGTACGAGGTGGTCCTCGGGCGCCCCGTCCCCAGCCCCAGCTACGCCGACCTGTTCTTCCTCTGCTTCGCGCCCCCCGCGATCGTGGGGCTGCTGGTGCTGGCCGCCCGGCCCGTCACCAAGGCCGGCTGGGTCTGCCTGGTGCTGGACGCCTGGCTGATCGCCGGCTCCCTGCTCACGCTCTCCTGGAGCCTCGCCCTCGCGCAGGCCGCGAAGTTCGACGGACCGAGCGTGGCGCACGCGGCGCTGTCGCTGGCGTACCCGCTGCTCGACATCGCCCTGGTGAGCATGGTGCTGGTCCTGCACTTCAGAAGGTCCTACGTGAACCGCACGGCGGTCAACACGGCCGTCGGCGCGCTCGCGCTGACCGTGATGTGCGACGCCCTGTTCACCTCACCGCTGATGCACAACCACTACCACTCGGGCCAGTTGCTCGACGCCGGCTGGTTCGCGGGCTCCCTCCTCCTGGCGTACGCCCCCTGGGCCGCATCCCGGCAGCACGGGAAGGACACCGGCGAGGGCCACACGCGCGTGGTCCACGAGCACGTGCCGGGACACCACCCCGGCGGTCATCCGCACGCCGCCCCGCACCCGTCCGCCCGGGCACCCCGGCAGTCTCCCCCGCCGGGAGGCGACCACAGCCGTTATCCGGCCACCCGGCCCATCACCGGCTCCCTGGCCGCCCTCACCCCGTACCTCGCCGCCGCGGTCTGCACCCTGGGGATCCTCTACAACGTCCTCAACGGCCGCAGCGTCGACCGCGTGGTGCTGCTGACCGGCGGCGCGGTCGTGCTCGCCCTGGTCGTGCGGCAGGGGATCATGCTGCTCGACAACATCACCCTGACCCAGGAACTGGCGCAGAAGGAGAACCACTTCCGCTCCCTGGTGCAGGGCTCCAGCGACGTCATCATGATCGCCGCCCCCAGCGGCATCCTGCGGTACGTCTCCCCGGCCGCCGCCGGCGTCTACGGACGGCCCGCCGAGGCCCTGGTCGGCACCGAACTCGCCGATCTGATCCACCCGGAGGACCTGGGCTGCGTGGTGCACGAGGTGCGCCGCTTCCTCGCCGCCAGCCCCCAGGAGGAACCCACCACCCGCATCGAGTGCCGGTTCCGCTCCGGCGACGGCGGCTGGCTCAACGTCGAGTCGACCGTCAACCGCCACCACGGCGGCCTGATCTTCAACAGCCGGGACGTGACCGAACGGGTGCGCCTCCAGGCGCAGCTCCAGCACAACGCCGAGCACGACCCGCTCACCGACCTGCCCAACCGCGCCCTGTTCACCCGGCGCGTCCAGCAGGCGCTGTCCGGCCGCCGCAGCTCCGACCGGGGCACCGCCCTGCGCAACACCGCCGTCCTCTTCATCGACCTCGACGGCTTCAAGGCGGTCAACGACACCATCGGGCACCAGGCCGGGGACGAACTGCTCGTCCAGGCCGCCCGCCGGCTCCAGGACGCCGTCCGCAAGGGCGACACCGCGTCCCGGCTGGGCGGCGACGAGTTCGCGGCCCTGATCGTCGGCGACACCACCCGCGACCGGGCCGCCCGCCAACGGCACATCCTGGAGCTCGCCGACCGCCTCAGGATGACGCTCTCGCAGCCCTACCTGATCGATGGCAACGAAGTCAGAGTCGCCGCCTCCATCGGCGTCGCCTTCGCCGAACCGGGCCTCGGCGCCGGCGAGCTGCTGCGCAACGCCGACCTCGCGATGTACCGCGCCAAGGCGGGCGGCAAGGGCCGGGTCGAGCTGTACAAGCCGCAGATGCAGCAGGACGTCGTACGCAAGGCGGAGCTGGCCACGCGGCTGCGGGCCGCACTGCACGACGGCGAGTTCGCGCTGCTCCACCAGCCCGTGGTGCGGCTGGAGGACGGCCGGATCTCGTCGGTCGCCGCACACGCGCGCTGGCGGTCCTCCCAAGGGGTGCTGTTCACGCCCGCCGAGTTCCTCCGGGTCGCGGAGGACGGCGACAGAACCGCCGAACTGGGCCGCTGGATCCTGGAGGAGGCCGTCGAGCAGGCCGCCGACCGGGCCGCGAACGGACTCACCGTGCCGGTGGCCGTGCGCATGGCCGCCCGGCGGCTGCTGGACCGCTCGATGCCCCTGGGCTCCGTGGAGGCGCTGCTCACCCGGCACGGACTGCCGTCCGGTTCGCTGGTGATCGAACTGGCGGACCTCGACCCGAGGGTGCCGCTGGACGAACTGGAACGCCGGCTGGGCGCGCTGCGCCGGCTCGGCGTCCGGATCGCCCTCGACGGCTTCGGCAGCGGCTACGGCGCCCTCACCGCGCTGCGGCGGCTCCCCGTCGACGTGCTGAAGCTCGACCGCTCACTGGTCGAGGGCGTCGTCGAGTCCGCGCGGCTGCACAAGATCACCAGCGGGCTGCTGCGGATCGCCTGCGACCTCGGGCTGCAGTCCGTGGCCGACGGCGTGGACCTGCCCGAACAGGTGGTGGCCCTGCGCGCCATGGGCTGCACGCACGGACAGGGCATGGCGTTCTCCGGGCCGCTGGACGAGTACCGGCTGCGCCGCGCCCTCGCCGCCGGCCGCTGCTCGGTTCCCCACGGCCCCGTGGAACCCGCGTTCGCGGGCGGCGCCACGGGGGTGTACACCAGTGGTGTAACCGCCGTCCTGGGGAGCGGAAGTGCCCTTCGCTCACATACTGAGACTCCTGTCCCACCCACTTGACAGTCGGTGCGCGCCAGGGGGAGGGTCAATGCCATGCGCACCCGAATTCTCGTACTTGGAAAGCGCGTCGGCTGAAGCTGGTGACGCCCGGAAGGACCCGGACTCCCAGCGACCCACACCCGGCGCGCTCCCCTCGCTTGCCTTACGGCACGAGGGGTTTTTTGTTGCACAAAACCCGCAGTAGAACCCGCAGAACCCTCAGCATCGAGAAGAGAATGCCGATGACCGAGCAGGCCACCGGGGCTCATCCGCAGCCCCGGCCCCGATCCGGAGGACACTCCGCAACCGTCGAGCACGTCACGGGCGCGCAGTCCCTCATCCGCTCCCTCGAGGAGGTCGGCGCCGAGACGGTATTCGGCATTCCCGGCGGTGCGATCCTTCCCGCCTACGACCCGATGATGGACTCGACCCGGGTCCGGCACGTCCTGGTCCGCCACGAGCAGGGCGCCGGCCACGCCGCCACCGGCTACGCGCAGGCCACCGGCAAGGTCGGCGTCTGCATGGCCACCTCCGGCCCCGGCGCGACCAACCTGGTCACCCCGATCGCCGACGCGCACATGGACTCGGTGCCGCTCGTGGCGATCACCGGGCAGGTCGCGTCGAAGGCGATCGGCACGGACGCCTTCCAGGAGGCGGACATCGTCGGCATCACCATGCCGATCACCAAGCACAACTTCCTGGTCACCAAGGCCGAGGACATCCCGCGGGTGATCGCGCAGGCCTTCCACATCGCCTCCACCGGCCGTCCCGGGCCGGTCCTGGTCGACATCGCCAAGGACGCCCTCCAGGCGAGGACCACGTTCTCCTGGCCGCCCACCATGGACCTGCCCGGCTACCGCCCGGTGACCAAGCCGCACGCCAAGCAGATCCGCGAGGCCGCCAAGCTGATCACCGCCGCCAGGCGGCCGATCCTGTACGTCGGCGGCGGCGTCCTCAAGGCCGGCGCGACCGCCGAGCTCAAGGTCCTCGCCGAGCTGACCGGCGCGCCCGTCACCACCACGCTGATGGCGCTCGGCGCGTTCCCCGACAGCCACCCGCAGCACCTGGGCATGCCCGGCATGCACGGCTCGGTGGCCGCGGTCACGGGCCTGCAGAAGGCCGACCTGATCGTCGCCCTCGGCGCCCGCTTCGACGACCGCGTCACCGGCAAGCTCGACAGCTTCGCGCCCTTCGCCAAGATCGTCCACGCGGACATCGACCCGGCGGAGATCGGCAAGAACCGCGCCGCCGACGTGCCGATCGTCGGCGACGCACGCGAGGTCATCGCCGACCTGATCCAGGCCGTCCAGAAGGAGCACAGCGAGGGCAACCAGGGCGACTACAGCTTCTGGTGGAAGGACCTCAACCGCTGGCGCGAGACCTACCCGCTCGGCTACGACCAGCCCGCCGACGGCTCGCTCTCCCCGCAGCAGGTCATCGAGCGCATCGGACAGCTCGCCCCCGAGGGCACCGTCTTCGCGGCGGGCGTCGGCCAGCACCAGATGTGGGCCGCCCACTTCATCCAGTACGAGAAGCCCGCCACCTGGCTGAACTCCGGCGGCGCGGGCACGATGGGGTACGCGGTCCCGGCCGCGATGGGCGCCAAGGCCGGCGCGCCGGACAAGACCGTCTGGGCGATCGACGGCGACGGCTGCTTCCAGATGACCAATCAGGAGCTCACCACCTGCGCCCTGAACAACATCCCGATCAAGGTCGCCATCATCAACAACGGCGCCCTCGGGATGGTCCGCCAGTGGCAGACCCTGTTCTACAACCAGCGGTACTCCAACACCGTGCTGCACTCCGGCCCGAACGACGTCAACCCGGACGCCCGCGGCACCCGCGTCCCCGACTTCGTGAAGCTGTCGGAGGCCATGGGCTGCTACGCGATCCGCTGCGAGTCGCCGGAGGACCTGGACAAGGTCATCGAGGAGGCGAACTCCATCAACGACCGTCCGGTCGTCGTCGACTTCATCGTCCACGAGGACGCGATGGTCTGGCCGATGGTCGCCGCCGGAACCTCCAACGACGAGATCATGGCCGCCCGGGACGTCCGCCCCGACTTCGGCGACAACGAAGACGACTGAGCGAGAGAGACCCAAGAGACATGTCCAAGCACACGCTCTCCGTCCTGGTGGAGAACAAGCCGGGCATCCTGGCCCGGATCGCCGCCCTGTTCTCCCGCCGCGGCTTCAACATCGACTCGCTCGCGGTGGGCGTCACCGAGCACGCCGACATCTCCCGCATCACGATCGTGGTGAGTGTCGACGCCCTGCCGCTGGAGCAGGTCACCAAGCAGCTCAACAAGCTCGTCGAGGTGCTGAAGATCGTCGAGCTGGAGCCGGCCCAGGCCGTCCACCGTGAACTCGTTCTGGTGAAGGTGCGCGCCGACAACGAGACGCGCTCCCAGATCGTCGAGATCGTCCAGCTGTTCCGCGCCAAGACCGTGGACGTCTCCCCGGAGGCCGTGACCATCGAGGCCACCGGCAGCAGCGACAAGCTCTCCGCCATGCTCAAGATGCTGGAACCGTACGGCATCAAGGAACTGGTCCAGTCCGGCACGATCGCGATCGGCCGCGGGGCCCGTTCGATCACGGACCGGTCGCTGCGCGCTCTCGACCGATCCGCGTAAGGCTGGATTCGGGCGGTCGGGTGACTCCGGCCGCCCGTATACCGAGACCCCCGAACTTCACTTACGCCCGCCGTCATACGGTGGGACGCACCACCTGTACACAAGGAGAGAACCCAAAGTGGCCGAGCTGTTCTACGACGCCGACGCCGACCTGTCCATCATCCAGGGCCGCAAGGTCGCGGTCATCGGGTACGGCAGCCAGGGCCACGCCCACGCGCTGTCGCTGCGTGACTCGGGTGTCGACGTCCGCGTCGGTCTGCACGAGGGCTCCAAGTCCAAGGCCAAGGCCGAGGAGCAGGGCCTGCGCGTGGTGACCCCCGCCGAGGCCGCCGCCGAGGCCGACGTCATCATGATCCTCATCCCGGACCCGATCCAGGCCCAGGTCTACGAGGAGTCCATCGCCCCGAACCTGAAGGACGGCGACGCGCTGTTCTTCGCGCACGGCTTCAACGTCCGCTTCGGCTTCATCAAGGCCCCGGCCGGCGTCGACGTCGCCCTGGTCGCCCCGAAGGGCCCGGGCCACCTGGTCCGCCGCCAGTACGAGGAGGGCCGCGGCGTCCCCGCGATCGCCGCCGTCGAGCAGGACGCGACCGGCAACGCCTTCGCGCTGGCCCTGTCGTACGCCAAGGCCATCGGCGGCACCCGCGCCGGTGTCATCAAGACGACCTTCACCGAGGAGACCGAGACCGACCTGTTCGGCGAGCAGGCCGTTCTCTGCGGTGGCACCGCCGCGCTGGTCAAGGCGGGCTTCGAGACCCTGGTCGAGGCCGGCTACCAGCCGGAGATCGCCTACTTCGAGTGCCTGCACGAGCTGAAGCTGATCGTCGACCTCATGTACGAGGGCGGCCTGGAGAAGATGCGCTGGTCCGTCTCGGAGACCGCCGAGTGGGGCGACTACGTCACCGGCCCGCGCATCATCACCGACGCCACCAAGGCCGAGATGAAGCAGGTCCTCGCCGAGATCCAGGACGGCACCTTCGCCCGCAACTGGATGGACGAGTACCACGGCGGTCTGAAGAAGTACAACGAGTACAAGACGGCCGACTCCGAGCACCTGCTGGAGACCACCGGCAAGCAGCTCCGCAAGCTGATGAGCTGGGTGAACGAAGAGGCGTGAGCCTCATGTCAGGGGGGCCGGAGCGTACTGCTCCGGCCCTCTTGGCCATCCCGTCCAACCACGGACGGGTGATCCTTCCGCGGAGGCATGAGGCGACCTCCGTCGCAGCACTACACTGCTGCCTATATACGCGTTCAGGCCCACAGCGTCGTGCGTCTTCCACGCGGCTAGCCCCTCCTCCGCCTGCGGCCGTCGGGACGGCCGTCCGCACGCTTTGGACTTGTGAGGACTCACGTGAGCTCGAAACCTGTCGTACTCATCGCTGAAGAGCTGTCGCCCGCGACCGTGGACGCGCTTGGCCCGGACTTCGAGATCCGGCACTGCAACGGAGCGGACCGAGCCGAACTGCTCCCCGCGATCGCCGAGGTCGACGCCATCCTGATCCGCTCGGCCACGAAGGTCGACGCCGAGGCGATCGCCGCCGCGCACAAGCTCAAGGTCGTCGCACGAGCCGGCGTCGGCCTGGACAACGTCGACGTCTCCGCCGCCACCAAGGCCGGCGTGATGGTCGTCAACGCCCCCACCTCCAACATCGTGACCGCCGCCGAGCTGGCCTGCGGCCTCCTCGTCGCCACCGCCCGCCACATCCCGCAGGCCAACGCCGCGCTGAAGAACGGCGAGTGGAAGCGCAGCAAGTACACGGGCGTCGAGCTCGCCGAGAAGACCCTCGGTGTGGTGGGTCTGGGGCGGATCGGCGCCCTCGTCGCGCAGCGCATGTCCGCCTTCGGCATGAAGGTCGTCGCCTACGACCCCTACATCCAGCCCGCGCGCGCCGCGCAGATGGGCGTGAAGGTGCTGTCGCTGGACGAGCTGCTCGAGGTCTCCGACTTCATCACCGTGCACCTGCCGAAGACCCCCGAGACGGTCGGCCTGATCGGCGACGAGGCGCTGCGCAAGGTCAAGCCGAGCGTGCGGATCGTCAACGCCGCGCGCGGCGGGATCGTCGACGAGGAGGCGCTGTACTCCGCCCTCAAGGAGGGCCGCGTCGCCGGTGCCGGTCTCGACGTGTACGCGAAGGAGCCCTGCACGGACTCCCCGCTGTTCGAGTTCGACCAGGTGGTCTGCACCCCGCACCTCGGCGCGTCCACGGACGAGGCCCAGGAGAAGGCCGGCATCGCCGTCGCCCGCTCGGTGCGCCTCGCCCTCGCCGGTGAGCTCGTGCCCGACGCGGTGAACGTGCAGGGCGGTGTCATCGCCGAGGACGTCAAGCCGGGTCTGCCGCTCGCCGAGCGCCTCGGCCGGATCTTCACCGCGCTGGCCGGCGAGGTCGCGGTCCGCCTCGACGTCGAGGTCTACGGCGAGATCACCCAGCACGACGTGAAGGTGCTGGAGCTGTCCGCCCTCAAGGGCGTCTTCGAGGACGTCGTCGACGAGACCGTCTCGTACGTCAACGCCCCGCTGTTCGCGCAGGAGCGCGGTGTCGAGGTGCGCCTCACCACGAGCTCCGAGTCGGCGGACCACCGCAACGTCGTCACCGTGCGCGGCACGCTCTCGGACGGCGAGGAGGTGTCGGTCTCCGGCACGCTGGCCGGTCCGAAGCACCTCCAGAAGATCGTCGCGGTCGGCGAGTACGACGTGGACCTGGCCCTCGCCGACCACATGGCCGTCCTCAAGTACGAGGACCGTCCCGGCGTCGTCGGCACGGTCGGCCGGATCCTCGGCGAGGCCGGCATCAACATCGCCGGTATGCAGGTCGCCCGTGCGGCGGTGGGCGGCGAGGCGCTGGCCGTCCTGACCGTCGACGACACCGTGCCCGCCGCGGTGCTGGCCGAGGTGGCCACGGAGATCGGCGCGACGTCCGCTCGTGCGGTGAACCTCGTCTGAGGTTGCCGCCGGGCTCGGGGCTGCCGCCCCCGGACCCCCGCTTCGGCCCTGAAAGGGGCCTCGTCCTCGAACGCCGGACGGGCTGACTCGGTCAGCCCGTCCGGCGTTCGCCTGTTCCGTCACCTCACCCGGATCCTTCGCAGCGCCACCGGAGCCGCGACCGCCGCCCCGGCCAGCACCACCGCCCCCGCGACCGCCGCTCCCTGCATCCCGCTGGTGAACGCCTCCCGCGCCGCCGTGGCCAGTCCGGGGACCCGGTCGGCCACCGCCAGCGCGCCGCCCAGGGTCTCCCGGGCCGGCGCCGGGGCCGAGGACGGCATCTCGTGGCGGTAGACCGCCGTGCCGATCGAGCCGAGCACCGCCATCCCCAGGGCACCGCCGAACTCGGCGCCGGTCTCGAGCAGGGAGGAGGCGGAGCCGGCCCGTTCGGCCGGGGCCGCGCCCATCGCCAGGTCCGTCATCTGGGAGATGACCATGACGATCCCGGAGGCGAGCACGCCGCAGGCGACCAGCACGAGTCCCATCGAGTCGGTGCCGGCGAGGGCGAGGAGGGCGTAGCCGGCCGCGGCGGTCGCGAAGCCCGCGGTCACGACGTGGGCCCGCTCGACGCCCTTCTGGACCAGGGAGGTGGCCAGCGGGGCGGCCATGCCGATCGGCACCGACGGCAGCAGTGCCCACAGGGCCGCCTCCAGCGCGCTCCTGCCGAGCACCGACTGCAGGTACTGCGTGGTGAAGAAGGCCGAGCCCATCATCCCGAACGAGGAGACGAGGTTCAGGACGACCGCGGGGGCGAAGCCGGGGCCGCGGAACAGGGCCGGGGAGATCATCGGGGAGTCGGCGGTGCGCTGGCGGCGGACGAAGAGGGCCGCGAAGAGCAGACCGACGGCGACCGGGACGACGTACTCGGTGTGCCAGCCCTCGGAGGGGATCTCCTTCAGGCCGTAGATCACGGGGAGCACGGCGGCCATCGACAGCGGGACGCTCGCCCAGTCGAAGCGGCCGGGAGCGGGGTCGCGCGACTCGGGCAGCAGGACCGGGCCGAGGACCAGCAGCAGGGCCATCGCGGGCAGGTTGACCAGGAAGACCGAGCCCCACCAGAAGTACTCGACCAGGACCCCGCTCATCACCGAGCCGAGGGCGATCCCCGCCGTCATCACCCCCGACCAGAGGCCGATCGCCTTCGCGCGCTGGCCCGGGTCGGTGAACATCGTGCGGATCAGGGCCATCGTCGACGGCAGCAGGGTCGCGCCGCCGACACCGAGCACCGCGCGGGCGGCGATCAGGGTCTCGGCGCTGTTCGCGTAGGCCGCCACCACCGAGGCGGCGCCGAAGGCCGCCGCGCCGGCCAGGAGCAGCCTGCGGCGGCCGATGCGGTCGCCGAGCGACCCCATCGTCATGAGCAGGCCGGCCAGGACGAACGCGTAGATGTCGAAGATCCACAGTTGCTGGGTGCCGCTCGGCTCCAGGTCGGCGCTGATTGCCGGGATGGCGAAGTAGAGCACCGAGACGTCCATCGAGACCAGGAGCAGCGGGAGCATCAGCACCCCGAGGGCGGTCCATTCGCGGCGGCCGGCGCGGGGCGCCGGGGTTGTGGTGGTGCTCGTCGGGTTCGTCATGCCGGTGACTGTACGGGCGTATTAAACGCTTGTCTAGAACGATTGTATAAGTCGCTCGTATAGGACGGCTGTATGGATCGACGGTAGGGTGAGGGCATGGGACACCGTGAGGATCTGCTCGAAGGCGCGAAGCGCTGCCTGCTGGAGAAGGGGTTCCTGCGCACGACGGCGCGGGACATCGTCAAGGAGTCGGGGACCAACCTGGCGTCGATCGGCTACCACTACGGATCCAAGGACGCGCTGCTGGTGCAGGCGTACGTCTCCCTGGTGGAGGGCGCCGGCGACGAGTTCGACCCGGGATGGGGCGCGGGCGGCACGGTGACGGCGCCGCCCGGGTCACTGGAGCGCTTCGAGGAGGTGTGGACGAGCATCATCGGCTCGTTGCCGCGCACCCGGGCGGTCTGGCTGCTGAGCTTCGAGCTCATCGTGCAGGGCGACCGGCTCCCCGAGGTGCGCAAGCTGCTGGCCGAGGCGCAGGAACAGGGCCGCTCGGGCATCGTCCCCATGTTCAACGGTGTCCCGGAGGAGGAGCTCGACCAG
This sequence comes from Streptomyces sp. NPDC001381, assembly GCF_042895685.1. Taxonomy (NCBI): domain Bacteria; kingdom Bacillati; phylum Actinomycetota; class Actinomycetes; order Kitasatosporales; family Streptomycetaceae; genus Streptomyces; species Streptomyces sp. NPDC001381. The sequence continues at coordinate 63,979 of NZ_JBIAWO010000019.1, forward strand.
GAGACGGTCGACACGCAGGGCCGCTTCTACCAGACCCTCCTCAACGGGCTCATGGTCCAGTGGCTCTTCGACCCGGACTCGGCAACCGACGCGGCGCAGCTCACCGAGGGTCTGCGCCGGGTGATCGCGGGCACCACGAAGAGCTGACCCGCCGGCCCGGCGGGGAGCCCGCCCGAGCGTGTCGACCGCCGGCCTGGCGTGCCGCCGCCTGTCCGGCGAGGCGACCGCCGGCTGGTGCCAGCCGCCCGCCCGGCGTGCCAGCCGCCCGCCCGGCGTGCGACCACCCCTCCGAGCGTGCCGATCGCCTGCCCGGCGAGCCGGCCGCCCGCGGTGGGCCGCCCGTCGGGTGTGCGACCGCCCACCTGGGCATGTCGATCGCCTGCCTGGCCCTCCTGCCCCCCGAGCGTGACGATCGCCCGCCCTGCGTGGCGCCCCCGGGCGTGCGCCAGGCCCGCCCCCAGGGCGGCGGGCGCCGCTCTCCGCCCCCCAAGGGCGTGCCGACCGTCCGCCCAGCGTGGCGATCGGTCCGCCGAGGAGAGCCGTACCGTCCGCCCGCCGCCCCCCGGGGCGTGCCACCGCCCACCTGGCGCGCCTGCCTGGTCGTCCCGCCCCTCGGCGCCCGCCCTGGGTGCCGCCCCGGGCGTGCCCCCCCCGTCCCGAGGGGTGCCGACCGCTCACCCAGGCTGGCGATCCGTCCGCCGGGAAGGGGCGTACCGTCCGCCGAGGAGGGCCGTGGCGGCCGCCGCTTTCGTCTGCGTGGGGGTGGTCGTGGGGCTCAGGGGAGCCGGGCGGTCTTGAGGGTCATGTGCAGGAGCAGCCGGTCCTCGCCGTCGGCCAGGTCCAGCCCGGTCAGCTGCTCCACCCGCGACAGCCGGTAGTACAGCGTCTGCCGGTGGATGCCCAGCTCCGCCGCCGCCCGGCCCGCCTGGCCCGCCCGGTCGAGGTAGACCTCGGCGGTGCGGGCGAGTTCCTGGTGGGCGGGGGAGAGCAGGGCCCGTACGGCGGGGTCCCGGGCGGTGTCCCGGGGGAGCGAGGTCAGCAGCCGGAACGGGCCGATCGACGCCCACTGGGCGACGGGACCGAGCCGCGGTTCCGCGAGCGCCGCCCGGGCCGAGGCCGACGCCTCCCGCCATGCCGCGCCCAGCTCGGCGAGGCCGGCCCGACCGGCGGCGACGCCCGCCGCGGACGTGTCCGCCCGCTCCAGCAGCCGCCCCGCCACCGCCGTCGCCGGAGTCGGCACGTCCGCCGAGCGCAGCCGCACCAGCACCGCCAGACACCGCCCCGTCTCCCCCCACGGCACCGTGCACAGCGCGGTCGCCCCCGGCAGCGTGCGCAGCGAGGGGACGTCGTCCGGGCCGGCGGACGGCCAGGGGGCCACGCAGACCACCGTGTGCGGGCCGTCCGCGCGGGCACCGAGCGCGGTGCGCAGCTCCGCCACCGCCATGTCGCGCGGCCAGCCCCGCTCGGCGGTCAGCACCGCCCGCAGCTCCCGGGTGAGGTCGGCGCCGTGCTGGGCCTCGTCCGCGAGCAGCGCGCCGATCCGCACGGTCACCTCCATCGCCGCCGCCAGCTGGGCGTCCGAGGGCCCGGGCTCGTCGTCGAGGAGCCACACGTAGCCGAGGACGACCCCCCGGTGCCGTACGGGAAGACAGACGCGGCCCCGGTACACACCCGCCTCGGGGGTCGGCGGGATGCGGACCGGGCCGGTGGCGCGGGTGATGCCGAATCCCTCGAACCAGGTGCGCACGGCCGCCGTCGACCGCCGGGTCAGGATCGAGCGGGCCCGCACCGGGTCCAGCGCGGACGCGTCCAGCTCGCCCTCGCTGTCGTACGCGCCGAAGGCGATCAGCTCGAAGTCCCGGTTCTCCAGGGTCGCGGGGGCGCCGAGCAGCTCCGAGATCTCGTCGACCAGCTCCTGGTAGTCACCTTTGAAATCCGACGTCACCCGGCCATTCTCACCCAGTCGCGCAGGGCCTTCATACATATGTCTGAGATCTGCGGCACGAATGCGTGACAGCTGTCGATGGCCGACGATCGGAGGGATCCTTAACTTTCACGGTGGTTCTCCGTGCCGTTCCCGAATCGTCGGGCAGCGGCCTCGTATGGGTTGGTATGTGGAGGTGCCCCGTGCTGGGTCCCGTGATTCTCGCCGCGTCGCGCAGCGACCGGATGCGACGCCTGATCTCGGCGGCCCCGGTGACCAAGCAGGTCGTCGACCGCTTCATCCCGGGCGAGACCGTCGACGACATCGTGCCGATCGTCGAGAACCTCACCGGCCGGGGCCTGGAGCTGACGATGGACGTCGTCGGCGAGGACATCACCACCCCCGAGCAGGCCACCGCCGCCCGCGACGCCTACCTCTCCCTGATCGACCGCCTGAAGGAGCTCGACCTCGGCGAGCGCGTCGAGATGTCCGTCAAGCTGTCGATGTTCGGCCAGGCGCTCCCCGGCGGGCACGAGCTGGCGCTCGCCAACGTCCGGCCCGTCGTCGAGGCGGCCGCCGCCATCGGCACGACCGTCACCCTGGACGCCGAGGACCACACCACCCTCGACTCGATGTTCGCCATCCACGAGGAGCTGCGGAAGGACTTCCCGCAGACCGGCTGTGTCATCCAGGCGTACCTCTTCCGCACCGAGGCCGACGCCCGCCGCCTCGCCGCGAGCGGCAGCCGCGTACGGCTCGTGAAGGGCGCCTACAAGGAGCCCGCCGAGGTCGCCCACCAGCAGAAGCACGAGATCGACCGGGCGTACGTCCGGATCCTGAGGACGCTGATGGACGGCGAGGGATATCCGATGATCGGCTCCCACGACCCGCGCCTGATCTCCATCGCGCAGGAGCTCGCCCGCAAGGCCGGCCGCAAGCTCGACGAGTACGAGTTCCAGATGCTGTACGGCATCAGGAGCGAGGAGCACCTCCGGCTCGCCGCCGAGGGCCACCGCATGCGCGTCTACACCGCCTACGGCACCGACTGGTACGGCTACTTCATGCGCCGTCTCGCGGAGAAGCCCGCCAACCTGCGGTTCTTCGTCCGCAGCATGATCACCAAGGGCTGAGCCCGCACCCCCTTCCGCACCCCCGCTCAGTAAGGAGTCACGGAACTCATGGACGCTGTGACCCAGGTCCCCACCCCCGTCAACGAGCCGGTGCGCGGCTACGCCCCCGGCTCGCCCGAGCGCGCCCGGCTGGAGGCCAAGCTCAAGGAGCTGGCCGACAACCCGGTCGACCTGCCCTGCACCATCGGCGGCGAGAAGCGGATGGGCGGCGGTGACGCGTTCGAGGTGGTCCAGCCGCACAACCACCGGGCCGTCCTCGGCACCTACCGCAACGCCACTCAGCAGGACGCCCGGGACGCGATCGACGCGGCCCTCGCCGCCGCCCCCGCGTGGTGTGCGATGTCCTTCGACGACCGCGCCGCGATCATCCTGCGCGCCGCCGAGCTGCTGGCCGGTCCCTGGCGCGAGACGATGGCCGCCTCCACCATGCTGGGCCAGTCCAAGACCGTCCAGCAGGCCGAGATCGACACCCCCTGCGAGCTGGTCGACTTCTGGCGGTTCAACGTCCACTACGCCCGGCAGATCCTGGCCGAGCAGCCCCCGGCCAACTCGCCGGGCGTGTGGAACCGCCTCGACCACCGCCCGCTGGAGGGCTTCGTCTACGCGATCACGCCGTTCAACTTCACGGCGATCGCGGGCAACCTGCCCACCGCCCCCGCCCTCATGGGCAACGTCGTCGTCTGGAAGCCGTCGCCGACCCAGACCCACGCCGCCGTGCTCCTCATGCAGCTGCTGGAGGAGGCCGGTCTCCCCAAGGGCGTCATCAACCTCGTCACCGGCGACGGCATCGCCGTCTCCGAGGTCGCCCTCGAACACCGCGACCTCGCCGGCATCCACTTCACCGGCTCGACGAAGACCTTCCAGTACCTGTGGAAGACGGTCGGCGCCAACATCGAGAAGTACCGCTCCTACCCGCGCCTGGTCGGCGAGACCGGCGGCAAGGACTTCGTCGTCGCCCACCCGAGCGCCGACCGCGCGGTCCTGAAGACGGCCCTCACCCGGGGCGCCTTCGAGTACCAGGGCCAGAAGTGCAGCGCGACCTCCCGCGCCTACCTCCCGGCCTCCCTCTGGAACTCCGGCTTCAAGGAGGAGTTCGCGGCCGAGGTCGAGCACCTGAGCATGGGTGACGTCACCGACCTCTCCCACTTCATCGGCGCCGTCATCGACGAGCGCGCCTTCGCCAAGAACAAGGCCGCCATCGACCGCGCCAAGGCCGACCCGTCCTGCACGATCGTCGCCGGCGGCTCCTACGACGACTCCGTCGGCTGGTTCGTCCGCCCGACCGTCATCGAGTGCAGCGACCCGGAGAACGAGGTCTTCACGACCGAGTACTTCGGTCCCGTCCTCGCCGTGCACGTCTACGAGGACGAGAAGTACGACGAGATGCTGACCCAGATGGAGTCGGTGTCGGACTACGCCCTGACCGGCTCGGTCATCTCGGGCGACCGTGCCGCGACCGCGTACACGATGGAGAAGCTGCGCTACGCGGCCGGCAACTTCTACATCAACGACAAGTCGACCGGCGCCGTCGTCGGCCAGCAGCCCTTCGGCGGCGGCCGTGCCTCCGGCACGAACGACAAGGCCGGCGCCCCGCAGAACCTCACCCGCTGGACGCTGACCCGCGCCATCAAGGAGACGCTGGTCGCGCCGACCGACTACACGTACCCGCACATGGGCTGAGCCGCCGGCTGCCCCCGTACGAACGGGCCGGGTCCGTCACGGACCCGGCCCGTTCGGCACACCTGCCCTGGGCCGAGGAGCCCGAGCGTTTTCGGGGAGCGGTGATGTCCCAGGTCAGAGGGGTGTGACGCAGTGCACCGTCTCAGATAGTAGGAAGTCCGAGTAATTGTGGAGACAGGCGCGTGCGCCTCCCTTACGTTTGTAGGAGCCGAACGTCTCGCTCGATCCAGCGAATGGCGGTCGTGAGCCGGGCCCCGTGCAGGCAACCCCTGCGGCCCGCCGCTCCCCGCCCCTCCGGCGTCTCGTAACCCTTTCCGTACTCCCTGGTGTTGTCGAAGGAGTCGATTTCCCATGGCCGAGACGACCGTCCGCCGCCGAGTCCGTCACGTCTCCCGTACGAGCGAGTCCGACCGCAAGCAGGCCGCAGCCGCCCTCCAGCGCGCCCTCGACCGCCGTGACAACGGCGGTGAGACCGGCCACCTGTAGGCCGCCCACAGTCCGGGAGCCGCACCCGCACGGGGCGCGGCGCGGGTCCCGACCGGGACGTCAGGACCCGCGCCGCACCTCGAAACGGTCGATGCGCCGGCCGTCCGAGGCGAGCGCCGACACCGTCAGCCGCGCCGACGGCCCGGCGACCGCCTCCACCGTGAGGACCGAGAACCCCCGGTAGCGCACCCGTGACCACTCCACCGTCTCCGGTGCGTTCTCGCGTGAGCGCGTCCAGTGGAAGGTGTCCACCGCGTCGCGGTCGCGGACACGACCCTCGTAGCTCTCGGGCACGCCCGCCGGGAATCCGTACAGGTCCCGGCCGCCGCCGCCCGCCGTGACGTACACGGTCCCGTCCCGCGCCGGGTCGGCCGACGCGCCCACCGGGACCGTGCGGCCCACCCGTCCGCCCTTCAGGGCGTCCGTCCGCTCGTACACGTGATTGTGGCCGTTGACCACCAGGTCCACCCGGTACCGGTCGAACAGCGGCTGCCACCGCGCCCGCACCCCGCCGTCGGAGGCGTGCGTGGAGGTCGAGTAGGCGCAGTGGTGGAAGAAGACGACGACGAAATCGACGTTCCCGTCGGCGCGCAGCGCGCTCAGCGTCCGCTGCAGCCAGGCCGTCTGCCGGCCCTCGGTGTACCCGAGGTTGGCGGGGATCTCGTACGACACGTCGTTGGCGTCCAGAGCCACCACGCCCACGTTGCCGTAGGTGAACGTGTACGCGCCCGGGGTGGTGCGCGGGGCGAAGCCGGTGTCCGGGAGGGAGAAACGGGCCAGCTGGCCGCCGTAGCCGTCGGGGGAGTACCAGGCCTCCATGTCGTGGTTGCCGGTCGTCACCATCCACGGCACGGACCGCGCCACCGGCTCGCTCTGCCGCAGGAAGGCGTCCCAGGCGGTCGGGTCGTAGCCGTCCGTCGTCCTGCCCTGCCCGGTGCCGTCCGCGTAGCAGAGGTCGCCCGCGTGGAGGTGGAAGGCGGGGGCGGCCTTCAGCAGCAGCCGGTCGACCGCGGCCGCCGCCCGGCCCACGCCCTGGTCGCCGAACGCGGTGAACACGAACCGCTCGGCGCCGGACGGTGCCGTGCGGAAGGAGGCGATCGTGGCGCGGTGGCCGGCGTCGGCCGGGTCGAAACCCTCGTGGCCGACGCCGTAGTAGTACGTCGTGCCGGGCAGGAGCGCGTCCAGGGACGCGTGCACGTAGTACTGCTCGACGGCCGCGCGCACCCCGTCGACGCCGGGCGTGCGCAGGACGCGCACCTCGGCCGGCACCCTCCCGCCCAGCTCGTCCGCGCGGGTGCCGAAGCGGACGTACGGTGCGCGCACCGCGGCCGGGAGCTGCCAGGAGATCCGCATCCGGGTGCGTGGGTCGGAACCGAAGGCGAGATGGCGGCCGAAGGGGACGACCGTGGAACCGGCGGACGGGCTCGCCGTCGGTGCCGTACGCGCCCGGGGGCTCCCCGCGCAGCCGGTGAGCAGCCCGCCCGCCACCGCCCCCGCCGTCACCAGTGCGCGGCGCCGCGACGGGCGGGTGCGCAGGTACTCGTACTGCTCCGCCATGCTCATGCCGCGGGCGAGCCGGGGCGGGATGCCGACGTCGGGTGTGTCCATGCGGAGAACCTCCCCGGACGCCGCAACGCCCGTCCTGCGTACGGGTGAACGCCGTCCGAAGGGAGCGCGCCCGTCCGCCGTCCGGGTGTCCGGATGGCGGACGGCGTGTGTCATTCCATGGGACCAGGAGTACGGTGCCGACATGTCTCGCAGCATCAATCTCGCAGTGATTCCCGGTGACGGCATCGGCCAGGAGGTCGTGGCCGAAGGTCTGAAGGTCCTCTCCGCCGTCCTTCCGCAGGATGTGAAGCTGGAGACCAAGGAGTACGACTTCGGCGCCAAGCGCTACCACGCCACCGGTGAGACCCTCACCGACGCCGACCTCGACGCGCTGAAGCGGCACGACGCCATCCTGCTCGGTGCCATCGGCGACCCGTCGGTCCCCTCCGGCGTCCTCGAGCGCGGCTTCCTGCTCAAGCTCCGCTTCGCCTTCGACCACCACGTCAACCTGCGGCCGAGCAAGCTGCTGCCCGGCGTGGCCACCCCGCTGGCCGGTGAGCCGCAGATCGACTTCGTCGTGGTCCGCGAGGGCACCGAGGGCCCGTACACCGGCAACGGCGGCACCATCCGCAAGGGCACCGAGCACGAGGTCGCCACCGAGGTGTCCGTGAACACGGCCTTCGGTGTCGAGCGCGTCGTCCGCGACGCCTTCGCCCGCGCCCAGGCCCGCCCGCGCAAGAAGCTCGCGCTGATCCACAAGAACAACGTGCTGACCTTCGCCGGTCACCTGTGGACCAATGTCTTCAACAAGGTGGCCGCGGAGTTCCCCGAGGTCACCACCGAGTACATGCACGTCGACGCGGCGACCATCTACCTGGTCACCCAGCCCGAGCGGTTCGACGTCATCGTCACCGACAACCTGTTCGGCGACATCATCACCGACCTCGCCGCGGCCGTCTCCGGCGGCATCGGCGTCGCGGCCTCCGGCAACATCAACCCGAGCGGCGCGTTCCCGTCCATGTTCGAGCCCGTCCACGGCTCGGCCCCGGACATCGCCGGCCAGGGGAAGGCCGACCCCACCGCCACGGTCCTGTCCGTCGCCCTCCTCCTGCGCCACCTCGGCTACGAGACCGAGGCCGCCCGCATCGAGGAGGCGGTCTCCGCCGACCTCGCGGAGCGCACCGGCAAGCCCGCCCGCAGCACCTCCGAGATCGGTGACGCGCTCTCCGTACGAGTAGCCGGCTGACCCCGCGCCACTCGAAACCCTTCGAAGCCGCCGGGTCGCATCCGCACCCGGCGGCTTCCGCATGTCCCCCGCCGGGTGCCACCATCATCCCCGGGTCGCAGTCACGCCGTTTTCTTCCTCGGATCCCGCTTGCGATAATCGAACGCGGAGCCGCGGAATGAGGCAATGCTCGGACGTCCCCGCACCGGCCGCCGGCCGTACGGGCGTGAGCGCGGCCCGTCACTACAACCGGTGAAGGACAACCACTCATGACGACGCCCACGATCGAGCTCAAGCCCTCCGCCAGCCCCACCGCCGCAGCCGAGCGGGAGGCGGTCCTGGCGAACCCCGGGTTCGGCCGCCACTTCACCGACCACATGGTGACGATCAAGTGGACCGAGGGCCGCGGCTGGCACGACGGCCAGCTGGTCCCCTACGCGCCGATCCCGCTCGACCCGGCGACCAACGTCCTGCACTACGCCCAGGAAATCTTCGAGGGTCTCAAGGCCTACCGCCGCCCCGACGGGTCCGTCGCCACCTTCCGCCCCGACCAGAACGCCCGGCGCTTCCAGCGCTCCGCCCGCCGCCTCGCGATGCCCGAGCTGCCCGTCGAGACCTTCATCGAGGCCTGTGACGCGCTGGTGGCCCAGGACAAGGACTGGGTGCCCGCGCACGGCGGCGAGGAGTCCCTCTACCTGCGCCCCTTCATGATCGCCACCGAGGTCGGCCTCGGTGTGAAGCCGGCCAACGAGTACCTGTTCCTCGTCATCGCCTCCCCGGCCGGCGCCTACTTCCCGGGCGGCGTGAAGCCCGTCTCCATCTGGGTCTCCGAGGACCACGTCCGCGCCGTCCCCGGCGGCATGGGCGACGCCAAGACCGGCGGCAACTACGCCGCCTCCCTCCTCGCCCAGGCCGAGGCCGCCGCGCAGGGCTGCGCCCAGGTCTGCTACCTCGACGCGGTCGAGCGCAAGTGGGTCGAGGAGCTCGGCGGCATGAACCTGTACTTCGTGTACGGCAACAAGATCATCACGCCCTCGCTGACCGGCTCCATCCTGGAGGGCGTCACCCGTGACTCCCTGCTCACGGTCGCCCGTGACCTCGGCTACGAGGCCGAGGAGGGCCGCGTCTCCGTCGACCAGTGGCAGCGCGACTCGGAGAACGGCACCCTGACCGAGGTCTTCGCCTGCGGCACCGCCGCCGTGATCACCCCGGTCGGCACCGTCAAGCGCACCGGGGGCGAGTGGCAGCAGTCGGGCGGCGAGCCCGGCGAGGTCACCCTCAGGCTCCGCCAGGCCCTGCTGGACATCCAGCGCGGGACGGCCGAGGACAAGCACGGCTGGATGCACCCGCTGGGCTGACCGGCGCGCACGCCAGGCAGGGGCCGCCCCGGACCCGGGTCCGGGGCGGCCCCTTTTCCGTCTCTCTCGTTTAGAGCATCGCTCAAAACATCCTGGGCGCAGCTTCCGATCATGCTTGCTGAAGTTTAGAGTGGCGCTCTAAAGCATCGAGCGAACGGAGGCGCGCCGTCGTGCGACTCACCCCCACGGAACGAGACCGGCTGCTGCTCTTCGGGGCCGCCGAGCTGGCCCGGGCCCGCCGGGCCCGGGGCCTCAGGCTCAACGTCCCGGAGGCGACCGCGCTCATCGCGGACACCGTCTGCGAGGCCGCCCGCGACGGCGCCCGGCTCGCCGAGGCGATCGAGCGCGCCCGCTCGGTCCTCGGGCCCGACGACGTCCTGCCGGGCGTGGCGGACGTCGTCACCGAGGTGCACGTCGAGGCCGTCTTCGACGACGGCTCGCGGCTCGCGGTCGTCAGCGACCCGATCGGGGGAGGACTCGGGGACCGGGGCCCCGGCGCCCTGCTGCCGGGTCCCGCGCACACCGAGCCCGAGGCGGCCGTCCGGCTGACGGTCACCAACACCGCCGACGTGCCCGTCTCCGTCACCTCCCACTTCCACTTCTTCGAGGCCAACCCCCGGCTCGACTTCGCGCGGGAGCGGGCCTACGGCATGCGGCTCGCCGTCCCGGCCGGGTCGTCCGTGCGGTTCGGGCCGGGGGAGAGCGCCGAGGTCGGGCTGGTGCCGATCGGGGGCGGGCGCGTCGCGATCGGGTTCGCCGGGCTGGTCGACGGACCGCTCGACGCGCCGGGGGCGAAGACGGAAGCCCTGCGCCGGGCCGCCGCCTGCGGATACCTGGGGGCCTGAGCGATGGATCCGTACGAGTACGCCTCCGTGCACGGCCCGCGCGCCGGCGACCGCATCCGCCTCGGCGACTCGGGTCTCGTCGTCCGCGTCGAGTCCGACTCCCAGCGCCACGGCGACGAGTTCCTCGCCGGATTCGGCAAGACCGCCCGCGACGGTCTGCACCTCAAGGCCGCCGCCGTCCGCGCGACCTGTGACGTCGTGATCAGCAACGTGGCGGTGATCGACGCCGTCCTCGGCATCCGCAAGGTGTCCATCGGCATCCGTGAGGGGCGCGTCCACGCGATCGGACGGGCCGGGAACCCCGACACCCTCGACGGGGTCGACGTCGTCGTCGGCACGGGCACCTCCATCGTGTCCGGTGAGGGGCTGATCGCCACCGCCGGAGCCGTCGACACCCACGTCCATCTGCTGTCGCCGCGCATCATGGAGGCCTCCCTCGCCTCCGGCGTGACCACGATCATCGGACAGGAGTTCGGCCCCGTGTGGGGCGTCGGCGTCAACTCGCCCTGGGCCCTGCGGCACGCCTTCGCCGCCTTCGACGCCTGGCCCGTCAACATCGGTTTCCTCGCCCGGGGTTCGTCGTCCCACGAGGCACCCCTGACCGAGGCGCTGGCCGAGGGCGGCGCGTCCGGCTTCAAGGTGCACGAGGACATGGGCGCCCACACCCGCGCCCTGGACACCGCCCTGCGGGTCGCCGAGGAACACGACGTCCAGGTCGCCCTGCACAGCGACGGGCTGAACGAGTGCCTGTCCGTCGAGGACACCCTGCGGGTCCTGGAGGGCCGCACGATCCACGCCTTCCACATCGAGGGCTGCGGCGGCGGACACGTGCCGAACGTGCTGAAGATGGCGGGCGTCCCGAACGTCATCGGCTCCTCCACCAACCCCACCCTGCCCTTCGGCCGGGACGCCGTCGCCGAGCACTACGGCATGATCGTCTCCGTCCACGACCTGAAGACCGACCTGCCCGGCGACGCCGCCATGGCCCGCGACCGCATCCGCGCCGGGACCATGGGCGCCGAGGACGTCCTGCACGACCTGGGCGCGATCGGCATCACCTCGTCCGACGCGCAGGGCATGGGCCGGGCGGGCGAGACCGTCCGGCGCACCTTCGCCATGGCCGGGAAGATGAAGGCCGAACGCGGCGCCCCGGACGACCACGACAACGAGCGCGTCCTGCGGTACATGGCCAAGCTGACCATCAACCCGGCCATCGCCCACGGCCTCTCCCACGAGGTCGGCTCGATCGAGCCCGGCAAGCTCGCCGACATCGTGCTGTGGCGCCCCGAGTACTTCGGCGCCAAACCGCAGCTCGTCCTCAAGGCCGGCTTCCCGGCGTACGGCGTGGTCGGCGACCCCAACGCCGCGACGGACACCTGCGAACCCCTCGTCCTCGGACCGCAGTTCGGGGCGTACGGCGCCACCCCCGCCGACCTCTCCGTCGCCTTCGTCGCACAGGCCGCCCTCGACCAGGGCGGCGACCGGATGCCGACCCGCCGCCGCAGGGTCGCCGTGCGCGGCACCCGCGGCATCGGACCGGCCGACCTGCGCCGCAACTCCCGTACCGGAGCGGTGGACGTCGACCAGCGCACCGGACTGGTCACCCTCGACGGCGAGCCGCTGCGCTCCGGGCCGGCCGAGTCCGTCTCCCTCAACCGCCTCTACTTCTTCTAGGGGGTGTTTCGAAAGTCCTGTGCGGTGCCCGCGGTGTTCGGTGCGTGCCCTCGGCGTGCCGGACGAAGGCCCTCGTAGCGGAGCTACTTG
>NZ_JBIAWO010000020.1:0-48542 GCF_042895685.1 Streptomyces sp. NPDC001381
AGGTCGCACTCGCCGCCCCGCAGCGCCTGCACCGCCAGGTGCAACGCCACCAACGACGACGAACACGCCGTGTCCACCGTCACCGCAGGACCCTCAAGCCCCAGCACGTACGACACCCGCCCCGACAGCACCGACGCCGCGTTGCCCGTGCCCACATGCCCCTCGAAGTCCTCACCCGAAGCCAGCAGCAGACCCGTGTAGTCCTGACCGTTCGTCCCCGCGAACACCCCCGTCCGGCTCCCCCGCAGCCCACCCGGAGCGATCCCCGCCCGCTCCAGCGCCTCCCACGACGACTCCAGCAACAACCGCTGCTGCGGATCCGTCGCCAACGCCTCCCGCGGACTCATCCCGAAGAACCCCGCGTCGAAACCCCCCACACCCTCCAGAAAGGCACCGACGTCCACATAGCTCGTACCCCTCCGTTCGGCGTCGGGGTCGTACAGGGCAGTCAGGTCCCAGCCCCGGTCGGCCGGGAACGGGCCCACCGCGTCGGCGCCCTCGGACAGCAGCCGCCACAGACCCTCCGGATCCCGCACCCCACCCGGGAACCGGCACGCCATCCCGACGATCACCACCGGATCGTCCCCGGCGACGACGGCGGCGGGGGCTTGCGGAACGGTCTCCGCCCCGGCCGCATCGCCCAGCAATTGCTCCCGCAGGTGCCGCGTGAGCAGTACCGGTGTCGGATAGTCGAACACCAGCGTGGCGGCCAGGGGGACGCCGGTCGCCATGGCGAGGGTGCCGCGGAGTTCGACCGCGGTGAGGGAGTCGACGCCCAGGTCGCGGAAGGCACGCTCGGCCGGTACGGCGGCCGCGCCCGCGTAGCCGAGGACGCCGGCGGCGCAGAAGCGGACGACTTCGAGGAGCACGCGTTCCTGTTCGGCGGGGGTGAGCCCGATGAGCTGGTCCCGCAGTACGGAGCCGTCTCCCCGGCCGAAGCGTTCGGAGGCGGCCCCGGCGTTCTCGACGGCCGCGCGGGCCTCGGGCAGGAACTCGATCAGCGGGCTGGGGCGGGTGACGGTGAAGGCGGGCGCGAACTCGGCCCAGTGGATGTCCGCGACCATGACGACGGGCCGGGCCTCGGCGACGGCACGGCGCAGGGCCAGCACGCCGAGAGCGGGCTGGAGCGGCAGGACTCCGCCGCGGTGCATGCGCCAGTGCACGACCTCTTCGTCGGCCATGCCGCCGTCGGCCCAGGGGCCCCACACGATCGAGGTGGCGGGCAGCCCGGCCGCCCTGCGCCGCTGGGCGAGCGTGTCGAGGAAGGTGTTGGCGGAGGCGTAGTTGCCCTGACCGGTGGTGCCGAGGGTGCCGGAGATGGACGAGAAGAGGACGAAGGCGTCCAGGTCGCGGTCACGGGTGAGTTCGTCCAGGTGCAGAGCGCCCAGCGCCTTCGCCCGCAGCACCGTCGCGAACCGCTCCGGCGTCAACGCGTCGATCACACCGTCGTCCAGCACACCCGCCGTATGCACCACCGCATCCACCGGAAACTCCGCCAGCACACCCGCCAGCGCCCCACGATCAGCCACATCACACGCAACCACCGACACCCGCACCCCCGCCGCGACCAGCTCCTCCCGCAACTCCACCGCACCCGGAGCGTCCAAACCCCGACGACTGGTCAGCACCACATGACCGGCCCCCTCCGCCGCCACCCACCGCGCCACCCGCGCACCCAACGCACCCGTACCACCCGTGACCAGCACCGTCCCCCGCGGACACCAACCCCCGTCCCCACCACCAGGACGCACCCGCTCCAGCCGACGCCCGAGGACGCCCGAGGGCCGGAGGGCCACCTGGTCCTCCGTGCCGCCGCCGAACAGCACTCCCATGAGGCGGGTGACGGCGCGGCGGTCCAGGACCTCGGGCAGGTCGATCAGACCACCCCAGCGGTCCGGGTACTCCAGAGCCGCCACCCGCCCCAGACCCCACACCGCACCCTGCACCGGATCCGCCGGACCGTCCGAACGACCCACCGACACACCACCACACGTCACCACCCACACCCGGCCACCCACACCCGCGTCACCCAACGCCTGCAACAGGATGGCGACCGCGGAGGGGCCGAGCGGCAGGCCGTCGGCGTCGGCTCCGGCGAGTTGGGCGAAGGCCAGGACGCCGTCGACGGGGCGGCCCTCCGTGGCGTCCCGCAGTCGGTCGGCGAGCGCGGCGCGGCCGGTGCGGGCGAGACCGGGGACGAGGGTGACCCGGTCGGGGCCGCCGAGCGCCGTGGTGAGGGTGGTGACCGCCGGGTCGTCGGCGTCCCGGGCGTCCGGGAGGAGGAGCAGCCAGCGGGCGTCGGCGGCGGCCGGGGCGGTGGCCGGTTCGACGGCGGCGGGCTTCCACACCACCTCGTAGGAGAGCGCTTCGACGGCGGTCTCCTGCTGCTGGCGCCTGCGCCAGGAGGCCAGCGCCGGGACGACCGCGCCGATCTCCCGGGCGGGCAGCCCCAGCGTCTGTGTCAGGGCGTCGACGTCCTCGCACTCGACGGCTTCCCAGAAGCGGTCGTCGGCGGTGTCCGCGGCGGTCCGGGCGGCCGTCTCGGCCGTGCGCGCGGCGGCGGTGCCGTGGTCGAGCCAGTAGCGTTCGTGCTGGAAGGCGTAGGTCGGCAGGTCGACCGCGCGGGTGGCCGGGGTGGCGCCGAGCGCCGGGGTCCAGTCGACGTCGACGCCGTGGACGTGCAGCCGGGCCAGGGCGCCGTACAGACCGGTGACCTCGGGGCGGTCCTTGCGCAGCGCGGGTACCAGCAGCGGGCCGGGGACCGCGGCCGGGTCGTCGGAGAGGCAGGTGCGGGCGAGGGCGGTGAGGGTGCCGTCGGGGCCGAGTTCGAGGTAGCGGGTGACGCCCTGCTCGCGCAGGCGGCGTACGTCGTCGGCGAAGCGTACGGGCTGGCGGACGTGGGCCGCCCAGTAGCCGGCCGCGCACAGTTCGGCGGGATCGGCCAGTGTGCCGGTCACCTCGGAGACGACGGGGATCTGCGGACGGTGGTAGGTGAGGCCTTCGGCGACGCGCAGGAAGTCCCCCAGCATGGGCTCCATGAGCGGCGAGTGGAAGGCGTGGCTGACCCGCAGCGCTGTGGTCCTGCGGCCGAGGTCGCGGAAGTGTCCGGCGATCCGGGACACGCAGTCCTCCTCGCCGGAGACGACGACGGACTGCGGTCCGTTGACGGCGGCGATGCCGGCCTCGGCCTCCCGCCCGGCCAGCAGGGGCAGCACCTCCTCCTCCGTGGCCTGGAGCGCGACCATGGCGCCGCCCTCGGGCAGCGCCTGCATGAGCCGTCCGCGGGCCGCGACCAGGCGGCAGGCGTCGTCCAGGGACCACACTCCGGCGACGTAGGCCGCCGCCAGTTCGCCGATGGAGTGTCCGGCGAGCACGTCGGGGCGGACACCCCAGGATTCGAGCAGGCGGAACAGCGCCACCTCGAAGGCGAAGAGGGCGGGCTGGGTGAACTCGGTTCGGTTCAGGGTCTCTTCGTCGTCGCCGAAGACGATCTCCCTGAGGGACCGTCCGAGTTCGTTGTCCAGGTGGGCGCAGACGGAGTCGAAGGCCTCCGCGAACGCACCGAACGTCTCGTACAGTTCACGGCCCATGCCGAGCCGCTGCGAGCCCTGCCCCGCGAAGAGGTAGGCGAGGCCTCCCTCGGAGTCGGCGGTGCCCACGGCCGCGGCGGGCGAGGGTTCGCCCCGGCCGACGGCCTTCAGCGCGGCGAGGAGGTCGTCGCGGTCCTCACCGACGACGGCGGCGCGGTGCTCGAAGGCGGCGCGGGACGTGGCGAGCGCGTGGGCGACCGCGGCGGGGGTCAGGTCGGGGCGGGAGTCGAGGTGCTCGGCCAGCCGGACGGCCTGGGCGCGCAGCGCTTCGTCGCTGCGGCCGGAGAGCAGCCAGGGCACCGTGGGCGACGGGGGGTGCGGGGCGGGCGGGGGTTCCGGGGTGTCGGCGGGGAGGGGTTCCTCCAGGACGACATGGGCGTTGGTGCCGCTGAGCCCGAAGGCGGACACGGCGGCGCGCCGCGGCCGGCCCTCCTCGCCCACCCACTCCCTCTCCTGGGTGAGCAGTTCGACGGCGCCGGCCGACCAGTCCACGTGCGACGACGGGGTGTCCGCGTGCAGGGTGCGCGGGAGCAGGCCGTGGTGCATGGCCAGCACCGTCTTGATGACCCCGGCGACGCCCGCGGCGGCCTGGGTGTGTCCGATGTTCGACTTCACCGATCCCAGCCACAGGGGCCGTTCCCGGTCCTGGCCGTACGTCGCGATCAGCGCCTGTGCCTCGATCGGATCCCCGAGCGTGGTGCCCGTGCCGTGCGCCTCGACGGCGTCGATGTCGGCCGGGGTGAGTCCGGTGCCCGCCAGCGCGGCCCGGATCACCCGCTGCTGCGCGGGACCGTTGGGAGCGGTGAGACCGTTGGACGCGCCGTCCTGGTTGACGGCGCTGCCCCGCACCACCGCCAGCACCCGGTGCCCGTTGCGCCGCGCGTCCGACAGCCGCTCCACCAGCAGCATGCCCACGCCCTCGGACCAGCTGGTGCCGTCGGCCTCGTCGGAGAAGGCCTTGCACCGGCCGTCCCCGGCGAGCCCCCGCTGCCGTGAGAACTCCACGAACACCCCCGGCGTCGACATCACCGTCACCCCGCCGGCCAGGGCGAGGTCGCACTCGCCGCCCCGCAGCGCCTGCACCGCCAGGTGCAGGGCGACCAGGGACGAGGAGCAGGCGGTGTCGAGGGTGACGGCGGGACCCTCCAGGCCGAGCGCGTAGGACACCCGGCCCGAGGCCAGGCTCGCCGCGCTGCCGGTGAGCAGGTGGCCGCGTACGTCGTCCGGGACCTCGGTGAGCGTCGCGCCGTAGCCCTGATGGCCGCAGCCGACGAACAGGCCGGTGCGGCTGCCGCGCAGGGAGCGCGGGTCGAGGCCGGCCCGCTCGACGGTCTCCCAGGAGACTTCGAGGAGCAGGCGTTGCTGGGGGTCGATGGCGACGGCCTCGCGGGGCGAGATGCCGAAGAAGGCGGCGTCGAAGGCGTCGGCGTCGGCGAGGAAGCCGCCTTCGTTGACATAACTGGTGCCGGGGCGCTGCGAGTCGGGGTCGTACAGCGTGTCGAGGTCCCAGCCGCGGTCGGCCGGGAAGGAGCCGATGGCGTCGCCGCCCCGGACCAGGAGGTCCCACAGGTCCTCGGGCGAGGTGATGCGGCCGGGGAGCCGGCAGGCCATGGCGACGATCGCGATCGGTTCGTCGTCGCCACCGGTGCCGCCCGCCGGGACCGGGTCCGCGCCGGGCGCGCGGTGAGCGGGCGGCAGGGTGCCGTCGTCGAGTGCGCGCGCCAGGTGATCGGTGAGGGCGAGGGGCGTCGGGTGGTCGAAGACCAGGGTCGTCGGCAGGGTGAGGCCGGTGGCGGTGGCCAGCAGGTTGCGCAGTTCGACGGCGGTGAGCGAGTCGAAGCCGCAGTCCTGGAAGGCGCGGGCCGGCTGGATGCTCTCCGGGGTCGGATGGCCGAGCGCGGTGGCCGCGCTGTGCCGCACCAGCTTCAGGAGCAGTCGGCGGCGCTCGGCGGCGTCCAGTGGGGCGAGTTCGGCGCGCAGGCCGCCGCCGTGTGCGGTGGTGGTGTCCTGGGCGGCCGCCGTGGCGCGGACGGCTTCCGGGATGCGGCTCAGCAGCGCGCCGCCCGGCAGTCCCCGCCGTCCGGCGGCGATCCTGGCCCAGTCGATGTCGGAGACCAGCGTCCAGGTGTCGTCGTGGGCGAGGAGGCTGCCGAGGGCGGTGAGCGCGGGTTCGACCTCCATCGGGGTGAGGCCGCCGCGCCGCAGCCGGGTCAGTACGGCGGGGTCGTCGGCCATGCCGCCGCCGGCCCAGGGGCCCCAGGCGACGGAGGTGGCCGCGAGTCCGGCGGCGCGGCGGCGGCGGGCGAGGGCGTCGAGGTAGGCGTTGCCGGCCGCGTATCCGGCCTGGCCCGCCGAGCCGAGCGCACCGGCGATGGACGAGAAGAGCACGAAGGCCGTGAGGGGTGTGTCGAGGTTCCGGGTGGCCTCGTCGAGGTTGTCGGCCGCGCGCAGCTTGGCGCGCAGGACGGTGGCGTAGCGCTCGGGGTCCATCGCGGTGAGCGGTGCGTCGTCGAGGACGCCCGCGACATGCAGCACGGAGGTCAGCGGCAGGTCGGCCGGGACGGTGGCGAGGAGTTCGTGCAGCGCGGACCGGTCGGCGGGGTCGCAGGCGGCGAGGGTGACCCGGGTGCCCGACTGCTCCAGTTCGTGGCGCAGTTCGCCGGCACCGGGTGCGGCCGGGCCGCGGCGGCTGACGAGCAGGAGGTGCTCGGCGCCCTCCCGGGCCAGGTGGCGTGCCACATGGGCGCCGATGATGCCGGTGCCGCCGGTGATGAGCGTCGTTCCGGTGAAGCGCGGTGCGGGACGGGTCTCGTCGCTGTCGCGGGTGACGCGTGTCAGCCTGCGGGCGAAGACCGCTGAGTCGCGCACCGCGAGTTCGTTCTCGTCGCCCGGCCGGGCGACGCACGCGACCAGTCGGGCGAGCGCCCGCTGGTCCGGTCGCTGCGGCAGGTCGAGGAGACCGGCCCACAGGTCCGGGTGCTCGACGGCCGCGGTCCGGCCGAGCCCCCAGGTGGTGGCCTGCACCGGCCGGGTGAGCCGGTCGGCGGGGCCGACGGACACCGCCGACCGGGTGGCCGCCCACAGCCGTGCGGTGGTGCCGCTCCCGGCCAGCGCCCGCACCAGCAGGGTGTTGAGGTGCAGCCCGAGCGGTACGTCGGCGTGGGCCGCGTGGGGTGTCTCGGTGAGGGCGAGCACCGACAGCAGCTGGAGCGGACCGTCGTGGTGCGCGGTGGCCTCGGTGAGGGTCTCCGTGATCCGGGCGCGGTCCGCGTCGGCGGCCACGGCGAAGGGGCTCGCGTCCGCTCCGGCGGCGGTGAACGCCTCGGCCAGGGCCTGGGCCGTCGCGGCGGCGTCCGGGTCGTCGGCGCAGAAGGGCACCAGCCAGGCGCCGGTCGGGGAACCCGTGGGGGACGGCAGGGGTGTCCAGGTCTCCCGGTGCTGCCAGGACTCGGCGGTGGCGCGCCGCATGCTGTCGTGGTGCCAGGAGGTGAGGGCGGGGAGTACGGGTGCCAGGACGTCGGGGTCGAGGGCAAGCCGTTCCGCGAGGTCGCGGACGTCGCCCTTGCGGACGGCCGCCCAGAACGCCGAGTCGAGGGGCTGCGCCTGGCCGCCGTCCTGGCCGGAGGATGCCTCGGACGGCCAGTACCGGGCGCGCTGGAAGGCGTAGGTGGGCAGCTCGACGGGGCGCGCCGCGGGGAACAGGGCGGACCAGTCCGGGCTGTGTCCGTGGGCGTGCAGGGTGCCGACCGCGCCGAGCAGGCTGCCGGGCTCCGTGCCGTGCGTGCGCAGCGCGGGCACCACCACGTGCGGGGCGGGCGCTCCCTCGGGTACCTCGGCCGTGGTGGGCAGCAACGCCAGGGCGAGGGCGGAGAGGGTGCCGTCCGGGCCGAGTTCGAGGTAGCGGGTGACGTTCTGGCCGGCGAGGGTGTGGAGGGCGTCGGCGTACCGTACGGTGCGGCGGACGTGCTGGACCCAGTGCTCGGGCGACATCAGCTGCTCGGCGCTCGCGGCCTCGCCGGTGACGGTGGAGACCAGGGGCAGCTTCGGAGGCTCGTACGACACGCTTTCGGCCACGGTGCGGAACTCGGCCAGCATCGGTTCCATCAGCGGCGAGTGGAAGGCGTGGCTCACCCGCAGGGCGGTCACCTTGCGGTTCTGGGCCCGGAAGTGACCGGTGACCTCCTCCACCGCGGTGCTGTCACCGGCGATCACCACGGATCGCGGGCCGTTGACCGCCGCGAGGCCCACCGCGTCGTTCAGCAGGGGCAGCACCTCGTCCTCGGACGCCTGGAGGGCTGCCATCGCCCCGCCCGCGGGCAGGGCCTGCATCAGCCGGCCCCGCGCCACGACCAGGCGGCACGCGTCGGCCAGGGACCACACTCCGGCCACATGGGCGGCGGCGAGCTCGCCGATCGAGTGACCGGCCAGGACGTCCGGGCGGACGCCCCACGAATCCAGCAGCCGGAACAGCGCCACTTCGAGGGCGAACAGGGCGGGTTGCGCGAACTCGGTCCGGTTCAGCCGCTCGGCGTCCTCGCCGAGGACGACCTCCCGCAGATCGAAGGGGAGTTCCGCGTCCACCGCGTCGAACGCTTCCGCGAAGACCGGATACGTCTCGTACAACTCCTGCCCCATCCCGGGGCGTTGGGAGCCCTGGCCGGCGAACAGGAACGCCGTGCGGCCCCGTAGCGCCGTGCCCCGCAGCACCCGCGGGTCCGTCTCGCCGGACGCCAGCGCGGCCAGCCCCGCCCGCAGGTCCTCACCGTCCGAACCCACGAGCACCGCGCGGTCCTCGAACGCCGACCGTGTCACGGCCAGGGACCACCCCACATCGGCGGCAGGACGTTCCACCGCCGCCAGCAGTCTCGCGGCCTGTGCCCGCAGCGCCTCCTCCCCACGCGCCGACAGCGGCCACAGCAGGACCGCGCCGGCACCGGCGCCGGCACCGGGGCGTGCGGGCTCGTCGACCGGCTCGGCCTCCTCCAGCACCACGTGCGCGTTGGTGCCGGAGATGCCGAAGGACGACACACCGGCCCGGCGCGGGCGGTCCTCGGTGCGGGGCCAGTCCCGCGGTTCGTCCAGGAGGCTCACGTCGCCCGCCGCCCAGTCGACGTGCGTGGACGGGGCGTCGACGTGCAGGGTGCTCGGCAGCAGGCCGTGCCGCATCGCGAGCACCATCTTCATGACGCCCGCCACCCCGGCGGCGGCCTGGGTGTGCCCGATGTTCGACTTCACCGACCCCAGCCACAGGGGCCGTTCGCGGTTCTGGCCGTAGGTGGCGAGCAGGGCCTGTGCCTCGATCGGATCGCCCAGTGTGGTGCCGGTGCCGTGGGCCTCCACCGCGTCCACGTCGGCGGCCGACAGGCCCGCGCTGGCCAGGGCGGCCCGGATGACCCGCTGCTGCGCGGGACCGTTGGGGGCGGTCAGGCCGTTGGAGGCGCCGTCCTGGTTGACGGCGCTGCCCCGGATCACGGCCAGCACCCGGTGCCCGTTGCGCCGGGCGTCCGACAGCCGTTCCAGCAGGAGCAGGCCCGCGCCCTCGCCCCAGCCGGTGCCGTCCGCCGCGTCGGCGAAGGGCTTGCAGCGGCCGTCTCCGGCCATGCCGCCCTGGCGGCTGAACTCGACGAAGGCGCCCGGGGTGGACATGACGGCGACACCGCCCGCCAGCGCCAGGGAGCACTCGCCGGCCCGCAGGGCGTGGCAGGCCAGGTGCAGGGCGACCAGGGAGGAGGAGCAGGCCGTGTCCACGGTGATCGCGGGGCCCTCCAGGCCCAGGGTGTAGGCGACCCGCCCGGAGACGACGCTTCCGGTGTTGCCGGTGAGGATGTGGCCCTCGACGCCGTCGGGGACGTGGCGCAGGACGGAGCCGTACTCCTGGTTGCTGCATCCGACGAAGACGCCGGTGCTGCTGCCGCGCAGGGCGGCGGGGGCGATGCCCGCGCGTTCCACCGTCTCCCAGGCCACTTCCAGCAGCAGCCGCTGCTGCGGGTCCATGGCGAGGGCCTCGCGCGGCGAGATGCCGAAGAAGTCGGCGTCGAAGCGGTCGGCGCCGTGGACGAAGCCGCCCTGGACGGCCGTGCTGCCGCCGCCGGCCGCCTCCTGCCCGAACAGCGCGTCGAGGTCCCAGCCGCGGTCGGTGGGGAAGCCCGTCATGGCGTCCGTGCCGTCCGCGAGCAGCCGCCAGAAGTCCTCGGGGGTGTCGGCTCCGCCCGGCCAGCGGCAGGCCATGGCGACGATGGCGACCGGCTCGGTCATCGTCTCCTGCAACCGCTGGTTGTGCTTGCGCAGCCGTTCGTTCTCCCGGAGCGAGGCACGGAGGGCTTCGACGACTTTTTCGGAGGACATGCTCAGCTCCACACTTCGCGCTTCGAGGCAGACAGGGGGCCGGACGGGCCGGCGGGGGTCGGACGGGGGCGGTCGCTCAGTCGTCGGCGCCCAGGGCCATCCGGACGAGGTCGTCCACGTCCATGTCGTCGACGTCCACGTCGGTGCCGTCCGCCGTGGCCGGCGGCTCCTGGCCGGGACGGACGTCGGGGGCGGGGGCGGACGCGAGGTCCAGCAGCGCGTCCAGGAGCCCCGACTCGCGGAACCTGGTGATCGGGATGGACGTCAGCAGCCTGCGGATGGCCGCCTCGTCGGGTTCGCCCGGGCCGGGGCCTGCCGTGCCCGGTGCGGCCGGGTCGTCGCCCGTTCCGGCCGTGAAGTGCTCCCGGCCGAGATGGTCGGCGAGCGCGGCGGGGGTGGGGTAGTCGAAGACCAGGGTGGCGGGCAGCAGGACTCCGGTGGCGGCGTTCATCCGGTTGCGCAGTTCGACGGCGGTGAGCGAGTCGAACCCGAGTTCCTTGAAGGACTGGTCCGGGTCGACGCGGGCGGCGGAGGCGTGTCCCAGGACGGCGGCGACCTGGCGGCAGACCTCCTCGGCCAGCCTGCGGTGCCGGTCGGCGGCGCCGAGCCGGGCCAGTTCGGCGGCGAGGTCCCCGCTGTCGCCGGGCCGGGCGGTGAGTGTGCGCTCCGCGACGGTGCGGCGGGTGCGGGCCAGGCCGGCCAGCAGGGGCGGTACCGGGCCCTCGGCTCCGAGCCGGGTCGTGTCCACCGCCATCGGCAGCCGGACGGCCGCCGGGTGCTCCAGTGCCTCGGTGAAGAGGGCCAGTCCCTCCTTGGCGGCGAGGGGCGGCAGTCCGGCGCGTTCCATGCGGCGCAGGTCGGCGTCGCCGAGGCCGCTGGTCATGCCGGTGGCCTGGGACCAGGGTCCCCAGGGCAGGGACAGGGCGGGCAGGCCCAGGGCGTGCCGGTGCCCGGCGAGGGCGTCGAGGAAGGCGTTGGCCGCGGCGTAGTTGGCCTGGCCGGGGGCGCCCAGGGTGCCGGCGACCGAGGAGAACAGGACGAACGCGGCCAGGTCGAGCGGGCGGGTGAGCTCGTGGAGGTGGGCGGCGGCGTCCAGCTTGGGGCGCAGTACGGCGGCCAGGCGCTCGGGGGTGAGGTGGTCCACGACGGTGTCGTCGAGGACGCCGGCCGCGTGGACGACGGCGGTCAGCGGATGCCCGTCGGGTACGGAGGCCAGGAGTGCGGCGGCCTGGTCGCGGTCGGCGACGTCGGCGGCCCGGACGCTCACCTGTGCGCCCAGCTCCTCCAGTTCGGTGACGAGGGGCGCGGCGCCGGGAGCGGCGGGTCCGCGGCGTGAGGCGAGCAGCAGGTGGCGTACGCCGTGCTCGGTGACCAGGTGGCGGGCGAGCAGGGCTCCCAGGCCGCCCGTGCCGCCGGTGACGAGCACGGTGCCGTTCGGGTCGAGCGGGGCGGGGACGGTGAGGACGACCTTGCCGATGTGGCGGGCCTGGGACATGTGGCGGAAGGCCTGCGGCGCGCGGCGTACGTCCCAGGGGGTGACGGGCAGCGGGGTCAGCACTCCGCTCTCGAACAGGCCGACGAGGGTCGTGAGGATCTCGCCGATGCGGTCGGGTCCGGCCTCGATGAGGTCGAACGCCCGGTAGTGGACGCCGGGATGGCGGGCGGCGACGTCGTCGGGGTCGCGGACGTCCGTCTTGCCCATCTCCAGGAAGGTTCCGCCGGGGGTCAGCAGGCGCAGGGACGCGTCGACGAACTCGCCGGCCAGGGAGTCCAGGACGAGGTCGACGCCGCGGTCGCCGGTCGCGGCGCGGAAGGCGGCCTCGAAGGACAGGTCGCGGGAGGAGGCGATGTGCGGGTCGTCCAGTCCGGCGGCGCGCAGGGCCTCCCATTTGCCGGGGCTCGCGGTGGCGTAGACCTCGGCGCCGAGGTGGCGGGCGAGCTGGGTGGCGGCCATGCCGACGCCGCCGGCCGCCGCGTGCACGAGGACGGTGTGCCCCTCGCTCACGCCGCCGAGGTCGACGAGGGCGTAGTAGGCGGTGAGGAAGACGATGGGCACGGTCGCCGCCTGGGCGAACGTCCAGCCGTCCGGGATGCGGGCGACGGTGCGGGCGTCGGCCACCGCCACGGGCCCGTACGCTCCGGGAAACATGCCCATGACACGGTCGCCGACGGCGAGACCGGTCACCCCGGGCCCGACCTCGGTGATCACCCCGGCTCCCTCCAGGCCGAAGTCGCGGGCCGGGCCGGGGTACATGCCGAGGGCGTTGAGCACGTCACGGAAGTTGACTCCGGCGGCGCGGACGGCGATCCGTATCTCGCCGTCCGCGAGGGCGCGTTCGGCGTCCGGTGCGGCGACGAGTGCCAGGCCGTCCAGCGTGCCCTTGCGGACCATGTCCAGCCGCCAGGCCGTACCGGATCCGGTGTGCGGGGGGCGCAGGGCGTCGGCCGGGTCGGTGCGGGCGATGCGCGGGAGGTGTACGGAGCCTTCCCGCAGGGCCAGTTGGGGATCGGCGTGGCCGAGGGCCGCGGGCAGGGCGGCCAGTGAGGCGGCCGCGGTGTCGGTGTCGACGAGGACGAACCGGCCGGGGTGTTCGGACTGCGCCGAGCGGACCAGTCCCCAGGCGGCCGCGGCGGCCGGGTGGCGTACGCCGGGTCCGGCGGGCCCGTCCGGAATGACCGCCTCACGGGTCACCAGCACCAACCGGGTCGCGTCCAGCCGTCGTTCGGCCAGCAGCTGCCGTACGAGCGCGAGGGCGTGCTGGGCCGCCGCGTGTCCCGCCCGCTCCAGCGGGCCGTCGCCGTGGGGCAGGACGGCGAGTACGGTGCCGGGCGCGCCGTCGGCCGCCGCCAGAGCGGCGAGGCCGGGGGCGTCGGTGACGTCGGCGGCGACTCCGGCGGCGGCCAGCAGGTCGGTGAACTCCCGGCCCGCGTCGTCGCCGAGGACGGTGAGCCGGCCCGGTTCCGGCCGGTCGCCGGTGGCGGGCCGCGGCTGCCAGTCGAGGCGGAACAGGTCGCCCGCGCCCCGGTCGGGCCGTACGCGCAGCCGTTCGGGGTCGATCTCGCGCAGGGTGAGGGAACCGATGGAGGCGACGGGCCGCCCGGTGGCGTCGGCCACGTCGAGGGTGACGGTGTCCTCGCCGCGCAGGGCGAGCCGGACCCGTACGGCGGTGGCGCCGGTGGCGTGCAGGGTCACGTCCCGCCAGGAGAACGGCAGCCGGCCGGCCGCTGAGTCGTCCAGCGGCAGGAAGGCGGTGGCGTGCAGGGCGGCGTCGAGCAGCGCGGGGTGCAGACCGTAGCGGGGGGCGTCGGCGTGCGCCTGCTCGGGCAGGGCGATCTCGGCGTACACGTCGCCGTCGAGCCGCCAGGCGGCGCGCAGCCCCCGGAACACGGGCCCGTAGTCGAATCCCGCGGCCGCGAGGCGGTCGTAGGTGTCGTCGGCGGGCAGTTCCTCGGCGCCCACGGGCGGCCAGGCGGCGAGCGGGGCGCCGTCGGGCTCCGGGTGGGCGCCGGGGGCGAGGATGCCGTCGGCGTGCAGGGTCCAGGGCCGGTCGGAGGCGGCGTCGGCGGGCCGGGAGTGGACGCCGAGCGGGCGGTTGCCGTCCGGATCGGGCGCGCCGACCCGCAGTTGCAGGGTGACGGCCTGCCCGTCGGTCAGCAACAGCGGTTCGACGAGGGTCAGTTCGGTCACCCGGTCGCAGCCCACGCGGTCCGCGGCGAGCAGCGCCAGGTCGAGGTGGGCGGTGCCGGGCAGGACGGTGGTGCCGCCGACGGCGTGGTCGGCGAGCCACGGCTGGTCCGTCACGGACAGCCGGCTGGTGAAGACGTGGCCGTCGGCGTCGGCGAGGTCGACGCGGGCGCCGAGCAGCGGGTGTCCGGCGTCGGCGAGGCCCGCCGCGGCCAGGTCTCCCGCGCTCCGGCCACCCGTGGAGGGCCAGTAGCGCTCGCGCTGGAAGGCGTAGGTGGGCAGGTCGACGATCCCGCCGGAGCCGGCGGTGGCGGCGCTCCAGTCGACGTCGGCGCCGTGGGCGTGGGCGCGCGCGAGTCCGGCGAGCAGGCTGCCCGTCTCGTCCTGGCCGGGGCGCAGCAGGGCGAGGGCGGCGGTGCCGGCCGGGTCGGCGACGGCGTCGGCGACCAGGGCCGTCAGGGTGCCGTCGGGGCCGATCTCCAGGTAGCGGTGGACTCCGGCGTCCTGGAGGGCGCGCACACCGTCGTGGAAGCGGACGGCCCGGCGCACGTGCCGGACCCAGTGGTCGGGCGAGGCGAGTTCGCCGGGAGCGGCCGGCCGGCCGGTGACGTCGGAGATCACGGGGACGAGCGGCTCGTGGTACTCCAGCGTGGCGGCGACCTCGCGGAAGTCCTGGAGCATGGGCTCCATCAGCGGCGAGTGGAAGGCGTGGCTGACGCGCAGCCGCCTGGTGCGCCGGCCCCGTTCCCCGATGCGGGAGGCGACCTCCTGTACGGCGCTCTCCTCGCCGGAGATCACCACGGAGCGGGGGCCGTTGACCGCGGCCAGGCCCACCGCATGCTCCCGGCCGTCCAGCAGGGGCAGGACCTCGTCCTCGGTGGCCTGGAGGGCGACCATGGCGCCGCCCTCGGGGAGGGCGTCCATCAGCCGGCCGCGGGCCGCGACCAGGGTGCAGGCGTCGGTGAGGGAGAGGACTCCGGCGGCGTGCGCGGCGGCCAGGGAACCGATGGAGTGACCCAGCAGGTGGTCGGGGGTCACGCCGAGGCTGCGGACGAGCCGGTACAGGGCGACTTCGAGCGCGAACAGGGCCGGCTGCGCGTACCCGGTGCGGTCCAGCAGCGCTCCGGCGTCGCCGAGGACGGTCTCGCGCAGCGGCGTGCCGAGGACGTCGGCGCCGAAGTGGGCGCACACCTCGTCGAAGGCGTCGGCGAAGACCGGGAAGGCGCCGTACAAGTCGCTTCCCATGCCGGGGCGTTGGGTGCCCTGGCCGGTGAAGAGGAAGGCGGTGCGCCCGCCGCGGGCGGCGGTTCCGGTCCCGTAGGGCGGGGTGGCGCCGGAGGCGAGCCGGGTCAGGCCGGCGAGCAGGTCGTCGCGTCCGGTGCCGAGGAGCACCGCGCGGTGTTCGAAGACGGGGCGGGTGGTGGCCAGGGAGTGGCCGAGGTCGGCGGCGGACAGCTCGGGGTGCCGCAGGGCGTGGTCGAGCAGCTTCTCCGCCTGGGCGCGCAGCGCCTCGGGGGTGCGGGCGGACAGCGGCCAGGCGGTCGTCCGGTGGGCGACCGGCCGCCTCGCGGCGGGCGGGGCCTCGACGGCGGGGTCCGGCGGGGCCTGTTCCGGGGCGGGCGGGGCCTCTTCCAGGATGACGTGGGCGTTGGTGCCGCTGAAGCCGAAGGAGGAGACGCCCGCGCGCCGGGGGCGGCCCTCCTCGCGCTGCCACGGCCGGGGCTCGGTCAGCAGGCGTACGGCGCCGGAGGTCCAGTCGACCCGGCTGGAGGGCCGGTCGGCGTGCAGGGTGCGGGGCAGATGTCCGTGGTGGAGCGCCAGCACGGTCTTGATGACCCCGGCGGCACCCGCGGCGGCCTGGGTGTGGCCGAGGTTGGACTTGACCGACCCGAGCCACAGGGGCCGTTCCCGGTCCTGGCCGTAGGTGGCGAGCAGTGCCTGGGCCTCGATGGGGTCGCCGAGGACGGTGCCGGTGCCGTGTCCCTCGACGGCGTCGACGTCGGCCGGGGTGAGCCCGGCGTCGGCCAGCGCGGCCCGGATCACCCGTTCCTGGGAGGGACCGTTGGGGGCGGTCAGTCCGTTGCTGGCGCCGTCGGAGTTGACGGCGCTGCCGCGCAGCACGGCGAGGACCCGGTGTCCGTTGCGCCGGGCGTCGGACAGCCGCTCCACCAGCAGCATCCCGGCGCCCTCGCCCCAGCCGGTGCCGTCCGCCCCGTCGCCGTAGGCCTTGCAGCGGCCGTCGGGCGCGAGACCGCGCTGGCGGCTGAACTCCAGGAACGCGGCCGGGGTCGACATCACGGTGACGCCGCCCGCGAGCGCCAGGTCGCACTCCCCCGACCGCAGTGCCCGCGCCGCCCAGTGCAGGGCGACCAGGGAGGACGAGCAGGCGGTGTCGACGGTGACGGCGGGGCCCTCCAGCCCGAGGGTGTAGGAGACGCGGCCGGAGACCACGCTGGCGGCGTTGCCGGTGCCGAGGTGGCCGTCGACGTCGTCCGCGGAGGTGCGCAGCAGGGCCGTGTAGTCCTGCCCGTTGGTGCCGGCGAAGACGCCCGTGCGGGAGCCGCGCAGGGTCCGGGGGTCGACGCCGGCCCGCTCCACGGCTTCCCAGCACACCTCGAGGAGCAGCCGCTGCTGCGGGTCCATGGCCAGGGCCTCGCGCGGCGAGATGCCGAAGAAGGCGGGGTCGAACCGGTCGACGCCGGGCAGGAAGCCGCCGGTACGGGTGTAGGTGGTGCCCTCGTGGCCGGGGTCGGGGTGGTAGAGCGAGGCGAGGTCCCAGCCACGGTCCTCGGGGAATCCGGTCAGGCCGTCGCCGCCGGAGGCGAGGAGGTCCCACAGCCGTTCGGGGGTGTCGGCGCCGCCGGGGAGCCGGCAGGCCATGCCGACGATGGCCACGGGTTCGTCCTCGCCGGTCCGCGCGGGCCGGAGGGCGGTGGTGACGGGCCGGGCGGATCCGTCACCGGCCGGCAGCGAGCGCAGCAGGTGTCCGGCGAGGGCGGCCGGGGTGGGGTGGTCGAAGGCGACGCTGGGCGCGAGCCGCAGGCCGGTGCGGCGTTGCAGCGCGTTGCGCAGGTCGACGGCGGTCAGCGAGTCGAAGCCGAGGTCGCGGAAGGCGCGTTCGGGATCGGCGGCGGGGGCGTCCGCGGCGTGCCCGAGAACGGCGGCGATCTCCGCCTGGAGGAGCCGGAGGACTGCGGCGGGCCGCTCGGCGGCGGGCAGCGCGGCGAGGGTACGGGCCAGTCGTCCGCCCGGCCTGGCGGGCCCGGCGGTGCGGCGCGCGGAGACGGCCGGGTCGCGCAGCAGGGCCGGGGTGGGGGTGGTGGCGGTCCGCGCCGTGGCCAGGTCGAGCCGGACCGGCAGGAGCACCGGGCGGTCCTGGGCCGGCGCGAGGTCGAGCAGGCGCAGGGCGTCGGCGGTGGGCAGCGGCGCGATGCCCGCACGGGCCATCCGGGTGCGGTCGGCGTCGCCGAGCCCGGCCGTCATGCCGCTCTCCTCGGCCCACAGGCCCCAGCCGAGGGCGAGCGCGGGCCGTCCCTGGGCCCGCAGGGTGGCGGCCAGCGCCTCCAGGAAGGCGTTGGCGGCGGCGTAGTTGCCCTGGCCGGGTCCGCCGAAGGTGGCGGCGGCGGACGAGAAGAGCACGAACGCCGTCAGGTCCAGGTCCCGGGTCAGCCGCTCCAGATGCACGGCGGCGTCCGCCTTGGGCCGCAGCACGGCCGACAGCCGGTCCGGGGTCAGCGCGGGGATCACGCCGTCGTCGATCACCCCGGCGGCATGGAAGACGGCGCCGAGGGGACGCGGTTCGGGTACGGCGTCCAGCAGCGCCGCGAGCGCGGCGGGGTCGGCCACGTCGCAGGCGGCCACGGTCACCTCGGCACCGGCCCGTTCGAGCTCGGCGCGCAGCTCCGTGGCTCCGGGTGCCTGCGGGCCGCGGCGGCTGGTGAGCAGCAGATGCCGTGCTCCGTGCGCGGTGACCAGGTGCCGGGCGACCGCCGCGGCGACGGTGCCGCCGGCGCCGGTGATCAGCACGGTCCGCTCCGGATCGAGGAGCGGTCGCGTGGAGCCGTCCGGGTGGTGCCGGGTGAGGCGGGCGGCGTGGAGGCGGCCGGACCGCAGGGCGATCTCCGTCTCCCCGCGGTGCGCGGCCTCGCAGATCGCGGCGAGGAGCGCCTCCGGGTCGGTGCCGGTGTGCGTGGGGGTGCCGGGGCAGGTGCCGGGGCAGGTGTCCGTGGGGGCACCACTGCCGGTGCTGGTGTCGGTGTCCGTGGGGACGCCGGTGTCGGTGTCCGTGTCCACGAGGAGGAAGGACCCCGGGTTCTCCGACTGTGCCGAGCGCACCAGGCCGCGCACGGTGGCCGCGGCGAGATCGGCGACCGGCTCGCCGGGGCGGACGGCCACCGCGTTCCGGGTGAGCAGGACCAGCCGGGCGCCTGCCGTGCGTTCCTCGGCCTGCCAGCGCTGGAGCAGTTCCAGGGCCGCGGCGGCCGACTCGTGCACGGCGGCGGGCAGTTCCGCGTCGGCTCCCCGCAAGGACACGAGCACCAGGTCCGGCACGGAGGCGCCGGGGGCGGCCAGGGCGGTGAAGAAGGCGTCCGGGTCCGGGTGGCGCTCGGCGTCCGCGGGGGCCGGTCCGGCGCCCACGACGGCCACCGTGGGCCGGTGTGCGGGGGCGGGGGCCGCGGGCAGCGCGGTCCAGTCGACGACGAACAGATCGTCACCGGCCGGGGACGGGACGGTCAGGGGCAGTTCGTCCACGGGGGTGAGGGTGACCGCGCCGACGGTGGCGACCGGGGTGCCGGACTCGTCGGCGAGGTCCAGCCGCAGTGCGCCGTCGGGGCGGGGCCGGAGCCTGACCCGCAGCGCCTCGGCGCTGCCCGCGTGCAGCGTGCAGTCCCGCCATGTCACGGCGAATCCGCCGGGGTGGCCGAGCGCGGCGGCGGCGTGCAGGGCCGCGTCGAGCAGCGCCGGGTGCAGCGCCACCCGCAGGGCGTCCGCGCGGAACTCCTCCGGTACGGCGACCTCGGCGTACGTCTCGTCGCCGGCCCGCCACACCGCGGTGAGCCCCCGGAAGGCGGGACCGTGGTCCAGGCCGCGGGCCCGCGCCGCCTCGTAGATCTCCTCGATCTCGTCGGCGTCCAGGGCGTGGGCACCGGGCGGCGGCCAGGCGCCGTCCCGTGCGTCGTGCCCGTCCAACGCGTCCTGCGCGTCCTGCGCGTCCTGCTCCAGCTGATCCGGCTGCTCCGGCGTGGCACCGGCCGGCGCGAGGACACCTCGGGCGTTGCGGGTCCAGGGCCGGTCGGACGCGCTCGCGTCCTCCTCCGCCGGGCCGGCGGCGACCGGGGCGGGCCGGGAGTGGCAGGCGAACCCCCTGACGCCGTCCTCGTCCGGGCCGTCGAGGACGACCTGGATCTCCACGGGCCGGTCGCCGTCCAGGACGAGGGGCCGCTCCTGGTCGAGCTCGACGACATGGTGGCATCCCACGAGTCCGCCGAGATGCAGGGCGAAGTCGACGTACGCGGCCGTGGGCAGCACGGTGACGCCCGCCGCGGTGTGGTCGGCCAGCCAGGGGTGCGTGCGGGTGGAGAGCACGGTGGTGGACAGCACCGAGGACGAGTCCGCCAGGGTCACCGCGGCCCCGAGGAGCGGATGCCCGCCGCCACGCCGTCCGGTGCCGGGCGCCGGATCGAGCCAGAAGCGTCGCTGCTGGAAGGCGTAGGTGGGCAGTTCGACGGTCCTGCCGCCGGGGAACAGCGCGGACCAGTCCGGGCTGCTGCCGTGCGCGTGCAGCGTGGCGACGGCGTGCAGCAGGGTCGCCGCCTCCGGTGCCTCGTTGCGCAGCGTGGGGGCCAGGACGCGCTGGTCGTCGTCGAGCAGGGTGCGGGCGAGCGCGGTGAGCGTGGCGTCCGGCCCGAGTTCGACGAACCGTGTCACCTTGCTCCGGGCGAGGGTGCGGACGGCGTCGGCGTAGCGGACGGTGCGGCGGACGTGGCGGACCCAGTGGTCCGGGGACATCAGCTCCTCGGCGCTCGCGGCCTCGCCGGTGACGGTGGAGACGACGGGCAGCCCCGGGCGCTCGTAGGTCAGGCTCTCCGCGACCTCGCGGAAGGCCGCGAGCATCGGTTCCATCAGCGGGGAGTGGAAGGCGTGGCTGACGCGGAGGGCCGTGGTCCTGCGGTCCTGGGCGCGGAAGTGCGCGGCCACCTCGTCCACGGCGTCGCGGGCACCGGCGACCACGACGGCTCGCGGGCCGTTGACCGCGGCGACGCCCACCGTGTCGTCCAGCAGCGGGAGGACTTCCTCCTCGGAGGCCTGTAGCGCGACCATCGCCCCGCCCTCGGGCAGGGCCTGCATCAGCCGGCCCCGCGCCACGACCAGACGGCAGGCGTCGGCCAGCGACCACACTCCGGCCACATGGGCCGCGGCGATCTCACCGATGGAGTGACCCGCGACCAGGTCCGGGCGCACGCCCCAGGACTCCAGGAGCCGGAACAGCGCCACTTCGAGCGCGAACAGGGCGGGCTGGGCGAACTCGGTCCGGTCCAGCCGCTCGGCGTCCTCACCGAAGACGGTCTCCCGCAGACTGAAGGGCAGTTCGGCGTCCACCGCGTCGACGGTCTGCGCGAAGACGGGATACGTCTCGTACAACTCCCGCCCCATGCCGAGGCGTTGGGAACCCTGTCCGGCGAACAGGAACGCCGTGCGCCCGCGCAGCGCCGTACCCCGCGCCACCCGTGCGTCCGCCTCACCGGCTGCCAACGCGGCCAGCCCGGAGCGCAGTTCGTCCACGCCGGTACCCACGATCACGGCGCGGTCCTCGAACAGCGACCGGGTCACCGCCAGCGACAACCCCACGTCCACGGCGGAGCCGTCCGTGCGGTCCAGCAGCCTCGCCGCCTGCGCCCGCAGCGCCCCTTCCCCGCGGGCGGACAGGGGCCACAGCACCACGCCGCCGTCATCGGTGTCCGGCCTAGCGGTCTCGGGTTCGCCGGCCGGCCCGGCCTCCTCCAGCACCAGGTGCGCGTTGGTGCCGCTGACGCCGAAGGCGGAGACGCCCGCACGGCGCGGCCGGCCGTCGTCCGTCCGCGGCCACTGCCGGGCCTCGGCCAGCAGCGCGACCCGGCCCGCCGACCAGTCGACGTGGCGGGAGGGGGCGTCGACGTGCAGCGTGCGCGGCAGCAGGCCGTGCCGCATGGCCATGACCATCTTGATCACGCCGCCGACCCCTGCGGCGGCCTGGGTGTGCCCGATGTTGGACTTCAACGAGCCGAGCCAGAGCGGGTGTTCACGGTCGCGCCCGTAGGTGGCGAGCAGCGCCTGCGCCTCGATCGGATCGCCCAGTGTGGTGCCGGTGCCGTGGGCCTCCACCGCGTCCACGTCGGCGGCCGACAGGCCCGCGCCGGCCAGGGCGGCCCGGATGACCCGCTGCTGCGCGGGACCGTTCGGCGCCGTCAGGCCGCTGCTGGCGCCGTCCTGGTTGACGGCGCTGCCCCGGATCACGGCCAGCACGCGGTGCCCGTTGCGCCGGGCGTCCGACAGCCGTTCCAGCAGGAGCAGGCCCGCTCCCTCGCCCCAGCCGGTGCCGTCCGCCGCGTCGGCGAAGGACTTGCAGCGGCCGTCGGGGGAGAGTCCGCGCTGGCGGCTGAACTCGGTGAAGGTGACCGGGGTGGACATGACGGCGACACCGCCCGCCAGCGCCAGCGAGCACTCGCCGGCCCGCAGCGCCCGGCAGGCCAGGTGCAGGGCGACCAGGGAGGAGGAGCAGGCCGTGTCCACGGTGATCGCCGGGCCCTCCAGGCCCAGGGTGTAGGCGACCCGTCCGGAGGCGATGCTGCCCGCGCTGCCGTTGCCGAGGAAGCCTTCGAGGCCGGGCGGGGGCGCGTCGAACCGGGAGCCGTAGTCGTTGTACATGACCCCGACGAAGACGCCGGTGGGGCTGCCGCGCAGGGTGCCGGGGTCGAGTCCGGCGCGCTCCAGCGCCTCCCAGGAGATCTGCAGCAGCAGGCGCTGTTGCGGGTCGGTGCCGAGGGCCTCGCGGGGCGACATGCCGAAGAAGTCGGGGTCGAAGTCCGCGGCGTCGTGCAGGAAGCCGCCCTCGCGGGTGTAGCAGGTGCCCGGGTGCTCGGGGTCGGGGTGGTAGAGGGACGGGACGTCCCAGCCGCGGTCCTCCGGGAAGGGCGTGATGGCGTCGGTGCCGTCGGCGACCAGTCGCCACAGGTCCTCGGGGCCGCGCACGTCGCCCGGGTACCGGCAGGCCATGGAGACGATCGCGATGGGTTCGCGGTCCTTCGTCTCCAGCTCGCGCAGGCGGCCGGTGGTGCGGTGCAGGTCGGCGGTGACCCGCTTCAGGTAGTCCCGCAGGCGGTCTTCGCTCACAGCTCGGCCCCCAGACCCGGGTCGCACACCACGGCGGAGAGCGGTGGCAGGCCCGCTGCGCTCGGATCGGTAGACAACACCGGTATCTCCTCAGGCTCGGACACCCACGCTCTGGGCATGGCTCCTCGAACACCTCGAACGCGGCCAAGTCTGGGGGCGCCCGGGCGGTCCACGGCCGCTTGACCTCCGACTCTGAAAAATCCCCTAGGGTCTTTCGTTTGGACCAGGCCGGATCAGGGAGCGGGTTCCGGTGCCGTGGATCGCAAGGCGGAGGAGGGAGTCGGGGCGGAGCCCTGGCGGCCGACGACAACGCGGCGAGGCGCGGTGCCGGGGCCCGCGAGTCCGGCCTGATCCAAACGAGAGGCCCTGGTTGCCCACGGCACCGGCCGGGCGGCGGGCGGCACCGGCAAATCCCTAGAGTTGCGCGGCTTTTCTGGCCCTCGTTCCGCCCGGCGTGCTGCGCTGAGGCCGCTTACGGCCCGCCTCCCGTGCGGCCCGCCCTACGAGAGGGGTTCCCGATGACTGCCGTGCCCGCTCCTGTCGGCCCTGAGGTGGCCGCGCCGCCCGAGGTGGGTCTCGACGGTGGTGCGACGCTGCTGGCCTGGCTGCGGCGGATGCGCGACGAGCAGCCGGTGTGGTGCGATCCGGCGGGCCGCTACCACGTCTTCCGTCACGAGGACGTCCAGCGGATCACCGCCGACCCGGCGGCCTTCTCCTCGGACACGGTGACCCGGCTGTCCGGCGGTGAGCGGCAACCGCCGGGCGGCACGCTGCTGTTGCTGGACCCGCCCCGGCACGGCAAGCTCCGGCGGCTGGTGAGCAAGGTCTTCACCGCGAAGATGATCACCGAGCTGGCCCCGCGGATCACCGAGGTGGCCACCGAGCTGCTCGACGGTCTCGACGGCGGCGACCGCTTCGACGTGATCGAGGCGTTCGCCAATCCGCTGCCGGTCATCGTGATCTCCTCCCTGCTCGGTGTGCCGCCCTCGGACCGCCCGCTGTTCCAGGTGTGGGCCGACAACCTGCTGACCGTGGACTGGGAGACGCCCGAGGGTGCCGAGGTCATGGGCCGGACCGTGCAGGAGCTGGACGCCTATCTGCGCCGGCATGTCGCCGAGCGGCGGGCGCGTGAGTACGACGACCTGATGAGCCTGCTGGTGCGGGCCGAGGTCGACGGGGAGCGCCTCGACGACGACGACGTGGTGAGCTTCGCCGCGCTGCTGCTGCTCGCCGGTCATGTCACCACCGCCGTGCTGCTCGGCAACATGCTGCTGACGCTCGACCGGGAAGAGGGCGTGCAGGCCGGGCTGCGCGCCGACCGCTCGGGGATCACGCCGTTCACCGAAGAGGTGCTGCGCTGCCGACCGCCGTTCCTGAAGATCGAACGGGTGCCGACGGCTCCCGTGGAGATCGCCGGGCAGAAGGTCCCGGAGAACGCGATGGTGTACCTCTGGCTGCTGTCGGCCAACCGCGACGAGCGGGTCTTCCCGGAGCCGGACCGCTTCCTGCCGGGCCGCTCCAACGCCAGGCAGCTCGCCTTCGGGCACGGCATCCACTACTGCCTGGGCGCCCCGCTGGCCCGGATGGAGGGGCAGATCGCGCTCGGCCTGATGCTCGACCGCTATGCCGGCATCCGGGTCGACCGCGACGCGCCGCTGTCCTACTTCGACAACCGGGTCAACGTCTTCGGCCTTCGGCGGCTGCCGCTCACGGTCCGCCGGGCCTGAGCGGCGCACCCCGGCGGACGCACACCACCAGACGGAGGACTCATGGCCTACGAGCCGAAACCACCTGTGATCCCGACCGACCGCATCTGCCCCTTCGACCCCGATCCGGAGTACCGCCGGCTGCGCGCGGAGGAACCGATCAGCCCGGTCACCTTCGACATCGCGCCGGGCCGCGACGACGGCTGGCTGGTGACCCGGCACGACCATGTGCGGGCCATCATGACCGACCCTCGGTTCAGTCACCGCGCGGAGCTGCTGGCGCTCGTCGCGTCACCGCCGTTCGAGGTGGAGAAGTACGAGCCGCAGCCGTCGGGACCGGGCTCCTTCGTCCGGATGGACGCCCCGGACCACACGCGCTACCGGCGGCTGCTGACGGGCTTCTTCACGGTCCGCAAGATCCAGGAGTACGAGCCGACGCTGGCCGGGATCATCGATGACGTGCTCGACGAGATGGCCGGTCTCCAGCCGCCGGTGGATCTGCTGCCGGCGTTCGTGCAGAAGGTCGTGTACCGGTCGGTGCACTCGGTGATGGGTGTGCCGGAGGAGGACATCGCCGAGCTCGACAAGCACTTCTCGGCGATCATGCGGATCGACTACACGCTGGAGGAGTTCGTCGAACACAACACGGCGCTGGACCGGACGCTGGCCCGTGTGGTCAAGGAGCTGTTCGCCGAGCCGAACGACAAGCTGCTCGGCAAGCTGGTCAGGACGGGTGAGCTGACCGAGGAGGAACTGGCGAACATCGCCTGGATCACCATCGGCGGCGCGCTGGACACGACGCCGAACATGCTGGGTCTCGGTACGTTCGCGCTGCTGGAGCATCCCGAGCAGCTGGAGAAGGTCCGCAAGCAGCCGGAGCTGATGGAGCGGGCGGTGGAGGAGCTGCTGCGCTATCTGACGATCTCCCACATGGGCGCGAGCCGGGTGGCGCTGGAGGACGTGGAGATCGGCGGACGGACCATCGAGGCCGGGCAGACCGTGGTGCTGTCCCTGCCGGCCGCCAACCGGGATCCGGAGCAGTTCGAGAACCCGGAGGTCTTCGACGTCACCCGGCCGTCCCGGCGCCACCTGGCGTTCGGCTTCGGCATCCACCAGTGCCTGGGGCAGCATCTGGCCCGGGCGACCCTGCGCATCGGTTTCCAGAAGCTCTTCGACCGCTTCCCGGACCTGCGGCTGGCGGCCGATCCGCAGGAGATCCCGCTGCGGGACAAGGCGATGCACTACGGCGTGTACGCGCTGCCCGTCACCTGGGGGTGAGGGCACCCCCGTGGCCGGCACCGCGGGCCGTCCCGGACAGGGGCGGCCCGCGGTGCCGGCTCCGGCGCGCCGCCGGAGCTACCGCGTCGCCGAGGAGGCGCTCAGGTGGGACATCCGGGGCCAGGTGGTGCGCCAGGGCCGGCGCAGTCCGTCGCAGACCCAGATGGGGGTGCCCCAGGTGAGGTTGTGCACCCGGTCCGCGTTGGTGACCGTGCCGCGCCGGCGCACGCTGGTGAAGAAGCGCCGGAGAAAGCGGGCGTCCGCTCCGACGAAGACCACGGTCGCGGTGTCGTCGGCCGGGCGGCGCAGGTACCAGTAGCCGCGATGGCCGCTGTACGGCCGCGGCAGGCCGAGCCCCGGGCCGTACCGGTCGAGGGCGCCCGCCTGGTCGTACCGGTCGGTGATCAGCAGGGCCCGGCGGCGCCGGTCGGCGGGCAGCCGGCGGTGGACACGGGCCACCGAGGCGGCCAGGTCGGGCCAGCCGACGGTCTCCATCGCCAGCCGGTCGGCGGAGGAGCGGGAGAGCCGCTGGACCGGGTAGAGCGGCAGCACCTGCACCGCCAGGACCGCCGACACCAGGTAGACCACGGCCGTCGACCACACGCGCGGGCGGGTGGCGCGCAGACCCTGCAGTGCGGTGGCGCCGGCCGCCCACAGGACGGCGAACAGCCCGGCGACGTAGTACGGCCGTCCGTGGACGACGAGGTAGCAGGCGCACAGTCCGGCGAAGGTCAGCCCGAGGAACCGGTAGGGGCGGGCCCGGCGCGCGACCAGCAGCCATCCCAGCCCGCAGCACAGGAGGACCGCGCCGGCCAGTCCGGCGGCCGAGAGGACCGTCGGCAGGAACATCGCCCGGCCGCCCTCCTCGGCGGCGACCTCCTGGGCGATGACCTCGGTCATGGCCAGTTGCGGCCAGCCGGCGCGGGCCTGCCACAGCAGTCCCGGTACGGCGGTGAGCAGGGCTCCGGCCGCCGAGGCCCACAGCAGCGGGCGGCGCAGCAGGTCCCGGGGCCCGGCGAGGAGCAGGGCCACGAACAGTACGGCCCAGAGGCCGACGCTGAGGAACTTGACCTGGAGGGAGACGGCGGCGGTCAGGCCGAGCAGGGGCAGCAGCCGGTCACGCCGGGTGCGGACCCAGCGCACCAGCAGCCAGACGCCGACCGTGGTCAGGAAGATGTCCAGGGTGGCGGTGATGAGCAGATGGCCCATCTGCAGCATGACCGGTGAGACGGCGTACGCACCGGCGGTGGCGAGCTGGGCCGCGCGCCGGCCGCCCAGTTCCCGGGCCGTCAGGGCGGCGGTCAGCACGCCGAGCGCGGTGAGGGCCGCGGCCGGTGCGCGCAGCACGGGCAGTGAGTCGGGGGACACGGTGTCGAGGGCGTGGGCCAGCAGCGGCAGCAACGGCGGCTGGTCGGCGTATCCCCAGGCGGGGCTGCGGCCGGCGGCGAGGAAGTACAGCTCGTCGCTGAAGTAGCCGAAGCGGTCCGCGGTGAGCAGCAGCAGGGCCGCGGTGACGCAGGCGAGGGCGCACACCGGCAGCAGGGCCAGGGGCGGGAGCGGGGTGGCCGCCGGCGGTCCGGCGGGGATGCGGGTACGGGGGGTGGCCCCGGGAGGCCGGTACCCGCCGTCGCGGTGGGTCGCCTCGTCCCGGGCGGTGGGGGGCATCGTCGCTTCCTCGATCCTGTGGGGTTCGCGGTGGAAGGCACATGGGGCTCTGCGCGTCGAACCTACGGTCGGCGGCCGACGCCGGAACGGCGTGTTCCCCTCTACGGGCCCGGGAGTAGGGGCGATTCCCTAGTCTTCGGCGCCGCTGGTGGCCCCGGCCGTCGCGGCTGTGCTGGTGTGGAGGTTCCGAACCGCCCTTGGGCCCACCCGCTCGCGCCGCGGTTCGGCCCTGCCCGGCCGACCTGCGGTGGACGCGTTCACAGCGCCCTGTCACTCCCCCCGGCCCGGCCCCGATCCCTCAACCGATCACGGAGAGACGACAGTCGAGTGATGGACCTTCAGTTCATGTGCGGCGGGGCCGGCTCACGGCCCCGCACGGTCAGGGCGTACGCGTCATGACGGCGGCGATCGTCGCGGACGGCGTCCGCAAGCGGTACGGGGACATCCAGGCCGTCGACGGAGTCTCGCTGCACATCGAGGCGGGCGAG
Source organism: Streptomyces sp. NPDC001381 (assembly GCF_042895685.1). Lineage (NCBI taxonomy): Bacteria > Bacillati > Actinomycetota > Actinomycetes > Kitasatosporales > Streptomycetaceae > Streptomyces > Streptomyces sp. NPDC001381. The sequence goes on from NZ_JBIAWO010000020.1 coordinate 27,128, forward strand.
TTCTACGGCATCCTGGGTCCCAACGGCGCGGGGAAGACGACCACTCTGGAGATTCTGGAGGGCGTCCGCGAGCCCGACGAGGGCCGGATCGAGCTGTTCGGCGAGAGCCCCTGGCCGCGCAATCCCAGGCTGCTGAGACGGATCGGCGTGCAGTTCCAGGCGTCGTCGTTCTTCGACAAGCTCACCACGCGCGAGACCATCTGCCTGTTCGCGTCCTTCTACCGGGTCGGTGTCCGGCAGGCCGACGCGATGCTGGAGCGGGTCGGCCTCACCGAGTTCGGCGCCGTGCCGGCCGACAAGCTCTCCGGCGGCCAGGCGCAGCGGCTGTCGATCGCCTGCGGTCTGGTGCACGACCCGGAGATCGTCTTCCTGGACGAGCCCACCGCCGGTCTGGACCCGCAGGCCCGCCGCAATCTCTGGGACCTGCTGCGGGACGTCAACGAGGAGGGCCGCACCCTGGTTCTCACCACGCACTACCTGGACGAGGCCGAGATGCTCTGCGACCGGGTGTCGGTGATGGAGAAGGGCAGGGTGCTCAAGACGGGCGCGCCTGCGGCCCTGATCCGCGAGCTCGACGACATGGTGCGGGTGAGTGTGGAGTCCGGGCTGGTCAAGGCGGACACGCTGCGCGGCGGGTTGGTGGCGGCCGGGGTGGAGAACGCGGTGGTGGAGGACGACGGGATCACGCTGTCGATCGCCACCCACTCCCCCGGGCCGGTGCTGTCGATCCTGGCCGACCACCGGGCGCTGCGCAGCCTTCAGGTGCGCGGCGCCACTCTGGAGGACGTCTTCCTCCAGCTGACCGGACGGGAGTACCGCGCGTGAGTATCGACGAGACGTCCTCTCGCTCCTCCGGAACGGACGCGAAGGCCCCGGCGGAGCGGGAGAAGGCGGCGGTCAAGGCCGGTCCGGGCGGCAAGGGCCCGGTGAAGGACAGACGGCTGAACCCGATCCGCGAGCTGGCCCGGGCGATGATCCTGAGCGTCCTGCGGGACAAGGGCACCATCTTCTTCCTGATGATCTTCCCCATCCTGTTCCTGATGCTGTTCGGCTCGTTGTTCAAGAGCGACGGGACCTCGCACATCAAGGTGGCCCAGGTCGGCGAGGTGCAGGTGCTGGACTCGCTCACCGGATCCCAGCGGGACCAGCTGTCCAAGGCCGCCACGATCACCAAGGTGACGAGCGAGTCTGCGGCGCTGGAGAAGGTGCGCCAGGGGGACTACGATGCGCTGGTCGAGCAGGACGGTGACACCGTCGTGCTGCGCTACAGTCTGGCGGACTCGGTCAAGGGGGCTTCGGCCCGCGCGACCCTGAACGCGGTGCTGGAGCAGGCGAACCTGGCCGCGACCGGGATGACCGCCAAGTACACGCTGAAGGCCAGTCAGGTCGAGGACGAATCGGTCAAGCCCATCCAGTACCTGACGCCTGGTCTGCTGGGCTTCGCCGTCGCCACCAGCGCGGTGTTCAGCACCGCCCTGACGCTGGTGACGCTGCGCCGCAAGAAGATCCTCCAGCGGATGCAGCTGTCGCCGATCCGCCCCTGGGAGGTGGTGGCCGCCCGGATCTCCATGACCATGCTCATGGCACTCACGCAGACGGCCCTGTTCCTGGCGGTGGCGACCCTGCCGTACTTCGGTCTCCAGCTGACCGGCAACTGGTGGCTGGTGGTGCCGTTGGTGGTGTGCGGGACGCTGGCCCTGATGTCGCTGGGCCTGCTCATCGGCTCGCTCACCAGGACCGAGGAGTCCGCGGGCGGTCTCGCCCAGCTGCTGGTGCTGCCGATGTCGCTGCTGTCCGGATCGTTCTTCTCGCTGGACAGCGCCCCGGAGTGGGTGCGGGCGGTGTCGTACGTGATGCCGCTGCACTACCTCGTGGAAGGCGGCGAGTCGGTGCTCAGCCGGGGCGGCGGGGTGCTGGACGTGCTGCCCACGATGGGCGGCATGCTCGCCTTCGCCGCCGTGGTGACCGGGGTGACGCTGCGGTTCTTCAAGTGGAACGAAGGGTGATCCGGCGCTGACGGACGACGTCCGGGGCTCTCCGCCGCGTGGGCGCGGGCGGAGAGCCCCGGACGTTCTCCCCGCCCGCGCCCGACGTCCGGGCGTCAGGCGCGGTGGCCGCCCTGCCAGCCGTCGTGGTGCAGGACTTCTTCGAGCGGCCGCCGGGGCCCGGGGCGGAAGGTGGTGCGCAGCGGATACGCCGTCGGCAGCAGGGCGCCCTGGCGGACGGTGGGCGGCAGGCCCAGCAGGTCGGCGACCTCCCGCTCGCGGTCCAGATGGACGGCCGTCCAGGCGGTCACCAGGCCCCGGCTGCGGGCGGCCAGCGCGTAGTTCCAGGCCGCGGGCAGCAACGACCCCCAGAACCCGGCCTGGTTGCCCTCCGGCAGCCGGCCGTCGGCCGGTTCGAGGCAGGGGATGACCAGGACGGGCACCCGGTGCAGCCGCTCGGCCAGCAGCCGGGCGCCGCTCAGTACGGAGCGGATCCCCTCGGGCTGCTCGTCCAGCCGGCGCAGGGCCGCGCCGTTGCGGTCCTCGAAGGCGGCCCGGTAGACCTCGGCGACGCCGGCGCGGATCCGCGGATCGGTGAGCATCAGCCAGTGCCATCTCTGGCGGTTGTTGCCGTTGGGGGCCTGCAGGGCGACGCGCAGGCAGTCCTTGACCAGTTCCGGGTCCACCGGGCGTTCCAGGTCCAGGCCGCGCCGTACGCAGCGGGTCGTGGTCAGCAGTTCCTCGCCCGACAGGGGAGGCGGAGCGGTCACGGCAGCACCACCGCCCGGACGGCCAGGGCGAGGTACGTGGTCACGACGAAGGCCGTCGCGGTGAGCAGGGGCCAGCCGCCGCGGCGCGCGGTCAGGAACCGCCGGGCGCCCCAGGCCGGCAGGACCGCCGTCAGACAGGGCAGCAGCCCGAGCGCGCCGTCCGGCGCGAACAGGACGACCTGGCAGACGACCGCCCCGGCCGCGAGCGCGACGGTGACCACCGCGCTGCCCCGGGGGCCGAGGTCGGCCGAGTACAGGCGTGCGCCGGGCTCCGCCTCCCAGGCGGTCTTGCGGGCGAACTCGAAGTGCAGGAACACACAGGCGCACAGGACGAGCAGCAGCGCTCCGCGCCGGTCGGCCGTGACGGTCCCGGCGGCGGCCAGGGATCCGTACACATAGACGCCGAGCAGGACCTGCACCGGGTAGGTGACCGCGAGGTTGAGCAGCTGCCGGTCGCGTACCGCCGCCGAGAGGCGTTCCAGGGCGGCGAGGAACAGGCCGTAGCCGAGGGCGGCCAGGATCAGCAGGACGGCCGTGGCGGACAGCGCGGCGTTCAGGCCGGCCGCCACCGCGGTGAGGGCGGCCATCGCGCCGCGCAGTTCGGCGACGGTGATCGCGCCGGTGACCAGCGGCCGGTCCGGGTGGTGGACACGGTCGTACGCGAAGTCCTTCTGCTCGTCCAGCATCCGCAGGAACAGCAGCGCGAGGACGACGCTGACGACCCGTACCCAGGTGGCGCCGGAGGGCCGCCAGGCCGTGCCGGTCAGGGACACGGCGGAGCCCTCCAGGGCGAGGACCCACAGCAGGCCGTAGGTGGCGTAGACGTGGGGCCGGAACATGCGCAGCACGAACCGGCCCAGCCGGGCGGGGACGCGGGACACGGCGACGGTGCTCACCGCGGGACATCCCCTGTCCCGGGTACGGGGTCCGGTGTCTTCGGTGGTGGCGGGCGGCTCAGACACGGGCGTGGGCCGCCAGGCTCGCGAGGGCGCCCGCAGGGCCGGCCGGGTCGCGGTCGGCGAACCCGATGCGGGCCTCGGCGACCAGCGCCCCTGGCTGGTGCAGGGTGCACTCGATGTCGGCTCCCGGCACCACCGGGGCGGTCCTGCACTCCAGCGGCAGGTCCATCTCGGCCAGGCGGCGGAAGCGGGCCCGGAGGCGGACGGGCAGCGCCGTGGGCGCGCGCACCGCGCCGTCGACCAGGGCGGCGGTCAGGGCCAGTTGCCGGAAGGCCTCGAGCTCCAGCATGCCGGGGACGTGGTCGACCCAGTGGTCGTAGAGCGTGGGGTGCGTGGTCGCGGCGACCAGGCGGGCGGTGCGGACGCCGTCGTGGGCGGTGTGCGGGGGCGTGATCACCGCGTTGGCCCGGTTGCGCCGGCCGACCCGGCCCGGGTCGAGGGGGCGTCCGGGCAGCGCGACGGGGGGATCGGACAGGCCGAGGGCGCGCCGCTGCCCGGCTCGCAGACGGGTCCACGCCTGCGGTCGCATCCACACGTAGTCGATGCGGGCCAGCAGGGCCTGGCGGGTGCCGATGGCCGCGGTGAACCGCAGCCGCAGCCCGGTCACCCCGGTCCGGTCGCGCGTCCGGTGCTCGACGCGGACGCCGATGACCGCTTCCGCGGGGGTGTCGCCGCGGACCAGGGCGGCGGGCTCGGGCACCTCGTACTCGACCGCCCGCAACAGGAACTTGTGGCCGAGGGGTATGTCGAGGTAGCGGTGGGCCACCACGAAGATGCCCTGGCGGCAGGCCTCCAGCAACAGCAGGGGGTCGTGATGGGTGCGGGGGCCGAGGACGTCGTCGTAGAAGGGGTGCAGGCGGGGAAGCTGTGCGGCCAGCCGCATCTCGTCCTCGCCGTGGCGCTCCGCGTCGGTCAGGAAGACCTCGGCGATCGCTGCCCGGTGCACCAGCTCCTTCGGGAGTGTCCGGGCGAACTGCATGGCGGCTCCTCGTTCAGTTCAGGGCGCCGCGGAGGGCGTCCAGGTGGCGGCGCCACTGGTCGACGCCGGCCCCGTCCAGCACCGGTGCGCGACCGGGCTGCCGCATGGGGAGCACCTTGGATCCGACGATGACCGTGTCCCACGGATCGATGTCGAGGCCGTGCTCCCAGGCGTGCTCCAGGAGGTGACGCGGGGTGGCGTCGGGGCCGAGACCGGGCCGGCCGGCGAGTGCGGCGCGCAGGCGTTCGGCGGCGGGCTCGAAGTCGAGGTCCCGGGGCTTGGTGTGGGTGTACAGCTCGTCGGCCAGGTCCAGGGCGTGCGGGGTGCGGTCCTCGCCCGCCAGCGCGGAGCGGAAGAGGCGGTCACGTGCGGCGTGGCCGAAGTGCACGGCCAGCTCGCGCAGCACGTCGGCGGGTTCGTCGGGGGTGTGCACGAGGTTGAGCAGGTAGCTGTAGCGGCCGAGCAGATGGCGGAGCTGGCCGGGCACCCGGGCCTCGGGGTCGGTGGGGCCCTTCAGCGCGGTGAGGCGGACCGAGGCCGGGATGTCGCTGTCGCGCCCGGGGCGGACGAGCAGGACGAGGGCGTCCGCGTCCTCCAGGAAGAGCGCGGCGAGCCGCCTGCGGTAGGGGGTGGCGAGGTTCCACTGGAAGTACCACAGGGAGCGGATCATGGTCCGGGTCAGCCGGGTGGTCGCCGCGCCGACGATCCGGAAGTCCTGTTCGGCCAGCCACTCCACGGCCGCGTCCAGCGTCCGCGTCACCACGGCGTCGGGCTTCAGCAGCAGCGCGGCGTGGCGATGGGCGAAGCCGGTGACGTCGTCGGTGAGGGCGGCGAGCTGTTCGTAGCTCTCCTGGTAGTAGGTGTCCGCTCCGTAGAGCCGCTGCTTCCCGGGGTGGCAGGTGAGCAGGGGCGAGACGGGGATGCCGTACGCCGGCTCGGGGTGGTCGGAGTGGGTCATCGCGGGGTGCTCCCGTTCTTCCGGGCGGCGGTCGGTTCCCGGGGCGGGGGCGCACCGAGGTAGCCGACCTTCAGGCAGTGGTCGAGGAGGCGGCGCAGATACGGGCGTCCGCCCGCGTACGCCGGACGGCCGCTGAAGGCGGCGGCCCGGCTGTCGTCGAAGCGGATGCGGCGCCGGAAGTAGGTGTCGTAGAGGGAGATGACACGGTCGTAGTAGGGGCGTTCGCGGTCGGACAGGGCCGACGCGGAGAACGCGGCCGGGGGGACGAACCTGGCCACCCGGAAGGACGGGTACTCGGCGAGGACGTCGGAGAAGTCCCGCAGGGTCAGTGTCTGGCCGACCGCGTGCAGGGTGAGGCCCTCGGCGCCCTCGAAGCGGGTGGTGGCCTCCGTCACCAGGTCGGCGACGTGGTCGACCGGCACGAGGTCCAGGGCGGCGTCGTAGTGGCCCGGTACGGTGCGCACCAGGCCCCTGGTGATGATCTTGAGCACGGGGTAGACGGTCTTGAAGTCGCGGGAGCGGCCGGTGCGGGCGGCGCCGGTGACGATGCTGGGGCGTACCACCGCCACCGGCAGGCCCTCCGCGGCGGCCTTGCGGACCAGGGTCTCCGCGGCCAGCTTGCTCTTCTCGTAGCCGTTGCCGGGCTGCTGGCCGACGTCGAGCTCGTCCTCCAGGGCCACCCCGTCGCGCTCCCCGCACACATAGGCCGTGCTGACGTGCACCAGCGGGGTGCGGTGGGCCAGGGCGAGGTCCAGGACGTGCCGGGTGCCGGCGACGTTGATGCTCTCGTACCGCTCCTCGGGCAGTCCGAAGTCGGTGACGGCGGCGCAGTGCACGATCCGGTCGGCGGTGGCGACGAGCCGCCGGTCGTCCTCGGTGAGCCCGAGGCCGGGACGGGTGACGTCACCGGTGATCCGGGTGAGGGTGCCCGGGCCGGGGGCGAGTTTCCTGCCGTTGTTGCGGACGATGTCGCCGTTGCTGTGCAGCAGGGTGAGCACGGTGTGGCCCGCGCCGGTGAGCCGGGCGGTCACCTCCGCGCCCACGAAGCCGCTGGCGCCGGTCACCAGCACCGTCATCGTGTCGGCCATCGGTCGATCCTCCAGGAGGGGTGGGTCGGCGGCGTGCTCAAGCGGCCTGGTGGGGCTGGGCCCCGTTGCTGGCGAGCAGGTCACGGGCTTCCTCGAGGGGCAGTTCCGCGTCGAGGTAGGCGCCGATGCGCAGCCAGTCGTAGCCGAGTTCCAGCGTGGCCCGCCAGGTGTCCGCCGAGTCGAAGGAGAGGGGGAAGGCGTCGGCGCCCGCCGTGCCCCGCACCAGGGCGACGTAGTCGCGCAGCTCGGCGAGGACGTCGTCACCGAGCTCCGCCGAGTCGATGGTGCGGCGCAGCAGTTCCTCGGCGCGGGCGCGGAAGTGCCGGGCGGCGGGCGGCAGCAGGTCGACACGGCGGACCAGGTCGGAGTCGGCGGGCAGCGGGTTGACGCCGTACGCGCTGAACAGGCCGCGCAGCGCTGCGTGCACGGCGCGGCGGGCGGTGAGTTCGGCGACCCGCCACTGTCCGCGCTGGAGGGCCCCGGTCAGGTCCTCGACGGCGTTCTCGACGACGACGTTGGACCACACCAGGGCCATGGTGGCGGCGGCGAACCGCTCGGCGGGCAGCGGCACCAGGTCGATGGCGTCGGGGCCGGTGACGGCCGCGCCGCGCACCGACAGCAGCGGCTGCGCGGTGGACGGCGGCGGGGTGACGGGGCCGGGGGGCGCGGCGAGCGGCAGCGTCGGGGTGACGGTGCCGCCGCCCTTCCAGGCCAGCCGGATCAGCCCGTAGCGCACGAACGCGGCCAGCAGCGGGCCGGGTCGGGCGACGCCGGTGTCCGAGGCCGCGGCCAGGACCTGGGGCAGCGGCCGGCCCAGGACGAGGGAGCGCCAGACCGCTCCGGCGCGCTCGCCGAGGGCGAACACCTCGCGCCGGCCTCGGACGACGTGCACGCGCTCGTCGGTCTGCCAGGTGGTCACCCCGGCGACGCGTTCGACGGTGAGCCGCTCGGGCCGGAAGGGGACGCCGGTGAGGCCGAGTTCGCCGGCGAAGGCGAGGCAGGCGGTGAGGTGCGCGCGGGCCGCGTCGGCGTCGCCCGGTGCGGGGGCGGCCGTCTCCAGCTCCCAGTAGCGGTCGCGCACGTCGGGGCGGTCGGTTCGGTCGAGCTGCATGGACAGCCACTTGGGTTCGAGGTACGTCTCGCCCTGTCCGGCCGCCCACGACTTGATCGTCTGGACGAGTCCGGCGCGGGTCCAGTCGACCGCCTCGTCGGTCTCGCCGAGGCACAGCAGCGCCATCGCGTGCCGCAGGGACTGCCGGGCCTGGTGCGCCCACCAGTCGGCGGCGATCCGGGCGAACCGCTCCGCCGGCAGCATCGCCTTGACCTGGTCGACCAGGGCGTGGCCGCGCAGCGGGTGGCTGTTGAGCAGGCGCTGGCACCGGTTGAGCAGGTCCTCGGAGAGCCGGCCCGGTCGCCCGGCGCCCTCCTCCAGGGCGCGGAACTGGTCGGTGAGCTGTCGGACCGACCGGGTGCGGATCTCCACCCGGCGGCCGTCGACGAAGAGCAGCGACGGCATGGTGGGCAGGTCGGCTTCGGACCGCGCGATGAGCAGGAAGTCGATGTCGGAGGAGGGGTTGCCGAAACCCTCCGCGATGGAGCCTTCGAGCACCACCGCCCAGTCGGCGCCCGGAGGGAGTTCGGCGAGCGACTTGTCGAGCAGGTCCTGCAGCTGGCCCTCGGTGAGGATCACGGGTGTGTCTCCGTCCTGGGGGTGTCCGGGGTCTCGGCGGCCGCGCCGCCGTCGGGCGGGTCGGCGAGCACGGTGACCGTGCCGGCGGCGCCGTCGACGCGCAGGAGGCTGCCGGTGCGGATCTCGGTGGTGGCGTTCCTGACCTGCACCACCGTCGGGATCCCCAGTTCCCGGGCCACGACGGCGACATGGGTCAGCGGGCTGCCGCGTTCGATGACCAGGGCGGCGGCCGAGGGCAGCGCGGCCACCCAGCCGGGGTCGGTGCGGTAGGTGAGCAGGATGCCGCCGCCGATGTCACGGGGGGTGTCGGTGACCACCGCGGAGCCTTCGACGACTCCGGGGCAGCAGGGGGTGCCGCGCAGTTCGCGGGCGCCGCTGCGGGCGGCGGGTCCGCTGTTCCAGCCGGCCCGTTCCAGGTTGCCCGACCAGTACGGGGCGCCTCGGGTCGTGAAGCGGGCCGGCGCGTGGAGCTCGGCGTCCGCGGCGAGCTGTGTCCTTCGCAGGGCGGCCAGTTCCTTCAGTTCGGTATGGGCGATCATGCCTTCGTAGGCGCCCCGGACCTCCTCCAGACGCAGCATGAACACGTCGTCCCAGGCGCTGAGGGCGCCCTTGCGGGCGAGGTCGCGGCCCAGGGCGCGCAGCATGCGTTTCGCGGCGCCGAAGGCGCGGGTGCGGCAGAACCTGAGCCGTTCCCGGTCGGTGAGCGCGGCCCGGGCCTTGCGCCGCACCCGCTCGTACACCCAGCGGCGGGGACCGCGCAGATGCCGGTCGAGGTACGCGTCGGCCTCGCCGCGGTGCTCGCCGGCGCCGCCGCCCCGGGTCTCGGGCAGGGCGTCGCGCAGCAGGGTGAACAGTCCGGCCGGGTTCTCGTACAGGTCGGGGACCTCGAGCTTGAGTTCGTCGGGGCTGCGGTAGCCGTAGGAGGCGACGTAGGCGTCGACGGCGGCCACGACGCCGGTGTGGCCGGCCTCGGCCAGCGCCTGGTAGGCGTCGGCGTCGGGGGTGTGCTCCAGCAGGTGCCGCGCCTCGTCGTCCGCGCGCACCGTCGCGGCCAGTTCGGCCAGCGCCCAGGCCGGTTCGGCGGATTCGACGTCGCCGCCGGGTGCGGCCGCGGCCCAGGTGAACCACTCGGGGGCGTCGGGCAGCCACCGGCGGGTGAGCAGGGCCAGCAGGCCGACGGAGAGCAGGATCGTGGCGTCCAGGGCCTGCATGGGGCCCCATTTCTCGATGAGTTCCCTCTGCAGCCGGCGGAAGCGGCGATAGGTCTCGTCGCCGGGCAGCGCGTCGTAGTCGACGTTGTTGAAGACCTCGTACGCCCGGTAGAAGTCCCGGTGGAAGATCTCCACCGACCTCCCGATGGTCAGGAAGCGCCTGGCGAACACGGCCGTTCGGGCCGACCGCGAGAGACGGCCGCGCAGTCCGGGCCGGGGTGTGAAGGGGTGCAGTGCGTCGGCGGTCTCGTCGGAGATGCTCTCCGCGACGCCCAGCGACTTCTCCAGCACCCGGCGGTTGAGCGGGTACAGCGGTGCCAGGCGCACCATGCGGTACCAGTGGTACAGGTTGTAGTAGACCCGCCCGTGGACATAGCCGAGCAGGTGCGGGGTCCACTCCTGGACCTCGCGCAGCTGCTCGCCCCTGACGCCGAGCGCGCGGGCGTAGCTCTCGTACACCTTGGCGTAGGTGTCGGCGGCGAAGCTGTAGGTGAGCGGGGAGACGACGCCGCTGAAGCTCTCGATGATGTTGGAGTTGTCCCAGATCCGCAGCTCCCCCTCGGGTTCCTGCGCGGTGCCGGGATCTCGGCCGAGGGTGGTGACGGGGCGGCTCTGCAGGAGCCAGAGGGTGCCGTCGGCGATGGCCCATTCGATGTCCTGCGGGGCGCCGTAGTGCTCGGTCGCGCGGACCCCGGCCGCGTGCAGCAGGGCGAGGTCGTCGGCGGTCAGGGACAGCGCCTCGCGGTCCTCGTCGGCGACCGGCGACACCCGGCAGCCCGGTCCGGCGCCGGCGTCGTAGCGTTCCTGCTTGTCGCCGATCACCGTGCTCAGCGGTTCGCCGGTGGTGGCGTCGAGGACGACGGTGTCGGCGTCGACCGCCCCGGAGACCAGCCCCTCCCCCAGCCCGTGGACGGCGCTGACCACATGGCGGTCGGTCCGGCCGGTCGTCGGATCGGCGGTGAAGAGCACGCCGCTGCGCTCGGCGGGCACCATGCGCTGGACGACGACGGCGACGCCCGCGGTGCCGGGCGGCAGTCCGCGCTGTGCCCGGTAGAGCAGGGACCGCTCGGAGAATCCGGAGGCCCAGCACCGGCGGACGTGGGCCATGACCTGGTCGAGGCCGCGGACGTTGAGGTAGCTGTCGAACTGGCCGGCGAAGGAGTGTTCGGTGCCGTCCTCCTCCTGTCCGGACGAGCGGACCGCGACCAGGCCGCCGCCGGCCTGCCGGTAGGCCAGGGCGATGGCCGAGGCGGTGCGCTCGTCGAGGGGTGTCGCCTCGATCAGGGCGGCGATCTCGGCGGCGACCCGCCCGGCCGTGGTGTCCCGGCCGTCGGCGAGCAGCCGGGCCAGCCGGTCGTCGAGTCCGCCGCTCCGGGAGAAGCCGGCGAAGACGTCGAGGCCGATCACCGACCAGTCCGGCACCTGGAAGCCGGCCGTGGTCAGGGCGTGCAGGTTTCTGCCTTTTCCGCCGGCGCACCGGGCGATCAGGGACTCCTCACTGGAGGGCGACAGAACGCCGAGGGACTGGCGTTCGGATTCCGTGGTGAGCGACAACGTGATTCCTTCGCTTGGCTTGCGCTCGACCTCACCGGAAGTTCTCACGGCGGGGCCGGGCGAAACCTTTCGAGGGGGGCGCGGTGACAACTTCGCTGAAAAGCGACGGTCGTTCGGACTCAGGTCAGGACGACCGGCAGGCTCTGGTGACCGCGCAGGACAAGCCGGTCACGGCGGACCGGACCCGCCCCGGGGGCCGGGCGCAGAGCGGGGAACCGCGCGAGCAGTCGGCTGAAAGCGGTGGCCGCCTCCAGCCGGGCCAGCATGGCGCCGAGGCAGTGGTGCGCTCCCCCGCCGAAGCTGAGCGGCTGGATGTCCTGACGGTGGGGGTCGAAGCGGTCCGGGTCCTCGTATCGGGCGGGATCGCGGTTGGCGGCGCCCAGGAGGAGCACCACATGACTGCCCGCCGGCACCGGCACGCCCCCGACGCGGACACCGTCGGTCAGCACGATCCGGTTGCTCACCTGCACCGGTGAGTCGTGGCGCAGCACCTCGTCCACGAATCCCTGCACCGGGACCGTTCCGGTACGCAGGCCGGCCATCGTCGCGGGGTGTTCGAACAGCAGCTTGAGGCCGTTGCCGAGGAGGTGGGTGGTGGTCTCGAATCCGGCCAGCAGCAGACTGGCGAGGTTCGCCACGAGCTCCTCGTCGTCGTGCAGCACTCCCTCGTCGCGCGCCGTCGCCATGGTGGTGACCAGGTCGTCGCGCGGCTCGGCCCGTCGCTTGTCGGCCAGCTCGGTGAAGTACCGGTGGACCTCGAGCGCCGCACGGTCGGCGGCTTCGAGGCCGGAGGGGTCGGCGAGCAGTTCCAGCGTGGCCATCAGGTCGGCGGCGTGGCCCCGGAAGCGGTGCCGGTCCTCGACGGGGACTCCCAGCAGGTCGCAGATGACGTGGGCGGGCAGGGGGAAGGCGAAGGCGTCCATGAAGTCCAGAGGGGTGGAGCCGGCCTCCGCGAGGGTGTCGAGCAGGGCGTCGGTGATGCCGGCGACACCCGCTTCCAGGGCCGCGACCCGCCGGGCGGTGAAGAGCTGGGCCATCGACGAACGCAGCCGCCCGTGGTGGGGCGGGTTGGCGACCAGGAGGGACCGGCTCAGCAGGGCCAGCGAGGGGTGTCCGGCGAGGTCGGCGCCCCAGGTCACGAGAGCGATGTCGGCGCCCAGGCCCGGGCTGCGCAGCGCCTGCCGGCAGGCCTCGTAGCCACTGACCAGCAGCAGGCCGTCACCGGCCGGCACGGCGGGTCCCAGTTCGCGGGCGCGCTCGTACAGCGGGTAGGGATCGGCTCGTCCCTCAGGCGTCAGCAACTGGGCGACGATCGACTGCGCGTCCAACGTTCCTCCTGGTGACCTGGTGGTGGGGCCTCGGGCGTCGGCGCGGTGATCAGGGCGTGCCGGTGTCCGTCCCGGCGGAGGCGGCCGCGGGTGCCGGCGACGCCGTCCGGTGCGGGGCGAGGCGGGGCCAGACCAGAGCCATCGATCCCCAGGTGAGGCCGCCGCCGAAGCCGGCCAGCACCACCTTGTGCCCGGGGCGCAGCTCACCGGAGGCGACTCCGTCGGCCAGGGCCAGCGGAATCGAGGCGGCGACCGTGTTGCCCCGCACCTCGATGTTGGAGAGGAACCGCTCCGGCGGCAGGCCGAGCCGCCGGGCGACCGCTTCGAGGATCCGGGCGTTGGCCTGGTGCAGCACGAAGGAGTCGATCTCGGCGAGGTCCCATCCGGTGCGCCGGGCGGTCTCCCGCACCGACTCCGCCATCCGCCGTACCGCCTGCGCGTAGACGGTCTGCCCCTGCATGGTGAAGTAGGTGTCCTCGGTCTTGGCGGGCAGCCCCGTGGACCGCTGCCGGGACCCGCCGGCCGGCACCTCGATCAGATCGCTGAGGCTGCCGTCGCTGCCGAGGTTCAGCCCGGTGAGCGCACCGGGCTCGGTGGGCGACCCGGTGCGCAGCACCACCGCGCCACCGCCGTCACCGAAGATCACCCGGGTCGAGCGGTCGTCCGGGGCGAGGAGCGTGGAGAACGCGTCCGCGCCGACGACCAGCACGCTCCGGGCGGCGCCCAGCGCGACCATTCCGGCGCCCGTCGCGAGGGCGTACACGAAACCGGTGCACACCGCCGCCACGTCGAACGCCGGGACCGGGCCCAGTCCCAGCCGGGCGGCCACCTCGGGCGCGGTCGCGGGACAGTGCCGGTCCGGGGAGCTGGTGGCGAGGACCACCGCGTCGACGCCCTCCAGCCCGGCGGACGACAGGGCCCGCCGTCCGGCCTCCACGGCCAGGTCGCCGGTGGACTGCCCCGGCGAGACCCAGCGGCGCTCCCGGATGCCGGTACGGCGGTGAATCCACTCGTCGCTGGTGTCGAGGACCTCCGCCAGCTGGTCGTTGGTGACGACGGTGGGGGGAACCCAGCCCCCGAGTCCGGCGACGACTGCCGCTCGTTCCATGGCCTCCAGCTCCTTTCACAGCCCGATGGCCGCACCGGGACCGGAAAGCGGCCCGAGCTCAACCATTCACCGAACACCGGCTCACATCCGCCGATCTCGGCTTGTGTTAGGTGAAGCCCTATATCTCGGGCGGCGCCCGACGTCCCGTCGGCGGCGGGAGGGACCCCATGACGGCATGCGGGCGCGCAACTCGGCGGTGGCGGACCGGAGTCCGGCCTCACCGTGTCCGAGCCGTGCACCCTCCAGCGGGCCGGCGGGGCCGGAACGCACCGGCCCCGCCGTCCCCGCCGTCCCGGAAGAAGGGACCGCGGTCCGCCGCCGTCGTCCCGTCAGGCGGATCCGAACTGCTTGTCGATGAAGTCGAAGAGGTCGTCGTCGCTGGCCGCGTCGATGCGCTCCTCGACCTCCGTCTCCGGGGACCCACCGGGGCCGTGCGCGGCGGACGTCACCGCGGTCGTGGCGGGCACCGCCGTGTCCAGTGCGGACAGCAGCCCGCGCAGCCGGTCGGCCAGCGCGGAACGCGCCGTCTCGTCACCGGCGATCTCCGCCAGCACGCCTTCCATCCGGTCGAGTTCGGCCAGCATCGGCTGTACGGCCGCCGCGGCGCCCGGCGCGGTCTCGGCCCGCAGGTGACGGGCCAGCCCGAGGGGCGTCGGGTAGTCGAACAGCAGGGTGGCCGGCAGCCGGAGCCCGGTGGCGGAGTTGAGCCGGTTGCGCAGCTCGACGGCGGTCAGCGAGTCGAAGCCCATCTCCAGGAAGCCGCGTTCGGGGTCCACCGCCTCGGAGTCGGCGTAGCCGAGGACGGCCGCCGCGTGGTCGCGGACGAGATCCGCCAGCACCGCGAGGCGCGCCTCGGCGTCCAGCTCGGCGAGCCTGCGGCGCAGCCGCTCGGCGGGCGCCGCCCCGTCGGCGGCGGCCTCGCGCCGGCCGGGGGCGGGCTTGACGAGGGACCGCAGCAGGGCCGGGACCTCCCCGTCGGGCGTCCGCAGCCCGGCCGTGTCGAAGCGGGCCGGGACCAGCACGGCCCGGTCGGTGGCCACGGCGGCGTCGAAGAGGCCGAGGGCCTGCTCGGACGGGATCGGGACGACTCCGCCGCGCGCCATCCGCACCAGGTCGGCCTGGTCCAGCTTGCCCGTCATGGCCGACCGCTCCTCCCACAGGCCCCACGCCAGGGACTGGGCGGGCAGACCGTGGGCGCGCCGCTGCCGGGCGAAGGCGTCGAGGAAGGCGTTGGCCGCGGCGTAGTTGCCCTGCCCCGAGCCGCCGAGGACACCGGCGAGCGACGAGTAGAGCACGAAGGCGCGCAGCTCGCTGTCCCTCGTCAGCTCGTGCAGATGCAGCGCGGTGTCGGCCTTGGCGGCGAGCACCGTGTCGAGCCGCTCCGGGGTGAGGGAGCCGATGACGCCGTCGTCGAGGACGCCGGCGGTGTGCACCACGGCGGTCAGCGGGTGCTCCGCGGGGACCGTGGCGAGCAGCGCGGCCAGCGCCTCCCGGTCGGAGGTGTCGCAGGCGACGAGTTCGGCCCGGGCACCGAGCGCGGTCAGGTCGTCGAGGAGTTCCCGCGCACCGGGCGCGGCGGGGCCGCGGCGGCCGGCGAGCAGCAGGTGCCGGGCACCGTGCCGGCCGGCCAGGTGCCGGGCGAGGAGGCCGCCGAGCGCGCCGGTGGCCCCGGTGACCAGGACCGTGCCGTCCGGGTCGAGCAGCGTGCCGGTGCCGCCGTCCGCCGTCGAGGTCAGCCGGGCACGGACCAGCCTCGGCACCCGCGACTCGCCCTTGCGCAGGGCGATCTGCGGTTCCTCGTGGCGGGCCGCGGCGGACAGCGCCCGGTACGACTCCTGGGCGCCGTCCCAGTCGAGGAGCACGAACCGTTCCGGGTTCTCGGTCTGCGCCGTGCGCACCAGACCCCAGACGGCCGCCGCCACCGGGTCGGGCGCCCGGTCGCCGTCGTGCACGGTCACGGCGTGCCGGGTGACGAGCACCAGCCGCGTCGCGTTGAAGGTGTCGTCGGCGAGCCAGTCCTGCAGCAGCCGCAGCACACGGCCGGTCGTCCGGCGCACCGCGGCGGCCAGGTCGGTTCCGGCCGGCAGGCCCGCCTCGTCGTCAGCGAGGCCGGGCACGGCGGCCAGCACCGTCCCGGGCACCGGAAGACCGCCCGCGGCGACGGCGTGGGCGAGGCCGGCGAGGTCGGGGTGGGGTGCGGCGGCGAGCCCGGCGGCCGTCAGGGCCTCCCCGAGGGCGGGGTCGACGTCGCCGTCCAGGACGGCGAAGCCGGTGGAGGCGGTCCGGGCGGGGGCGGCGGCGGGTGTCACCCACTCCAGTTCGTGGAGATGACGGGCGGCGGCACGGGCGTCCCCGAGCTGCCCGGCGGGCAGCGGACGCAGGGTCAGCCGGCTGACCGTGGCGACGGGGCTGCCGGCGGGATCCGTGACGGTCAGCGCGACCGTGTCGGGTCCGGCCGGTACGAGACGCACCCGCAGCGCACCCGCTCCGGGCGCGTGCAGGCGTACGCCGGTCCAGCTGAAGGGCATGAGCGCGGTCCCTGAGGCGGCGCCGGCGGTCAGTCCGACGGTCTGCAGGGCGGCGTCCAGCAGGGCCGGGTGCAGCCCGTACCCGCCGGCGTCGGCGGCGACCCCGGCGGACGGTTCGACCTCGGCGTACACCTCCTCGCCGAGCCTCCAGGCGGCGGTCAGCCCCTGGAACGCGGGTCCGTAGCCGAAGCCGCCCGCGGCGAAGCGGTCGTAGATCCCGTCCACCGCGATCTCCTCGGCGCCCTGCGGCGGCCACGGCCCGACCGGGACGTCGACCGCCGGGTCCGCCGGGTCGGCCGTGGTGCCGAGCTGTCCCAGCGCGTGACGGGTCCAGGGCTCGTCGTCCGCCGCGTCGTCCGGCCGGGAGTGCACGGTCACCCCGCGCACTCCCTGCTCGCCGGGTTCGCCGACGGTGACCTGGAGGTGGACGGCACCCTGTTCGGGCAGCACGAGCGGTGCCTCCAGGGTGAGTTCGTCGACGGCGGCACAGCCGACCCGGTCGGCCGCCAGCAGCGCCAGCTCCAGGAAGGCGGTGCCGGGCAGGATCGCGGCGCCGGAGACCGCGTGGTCGGCGAGCCAGGGGTGGCTGCTGAGCGACAGCCGTCCGGTGAGCAGGTAGCCGTCGCCGCCCGCCAGGGTCGTGCCCGCCGCGAGCAGGGGATGCTCGCCGGCGGAGAGCCCCGCCGCGGCGAGGTCCGGCACGCGGGGTTCGGCGTCGAGCCAGTACCGGGCGCGCTGGAAGGCGTACGTCGGCAGATCGGCCCGGCGCACCGGACGGCCGGCGAAGAACGCGGCCCAGTCGGGGCCCGCGCCGTGCACGTGAAGGGTGGCGAGGGCGGTCGTGAGCGCGGTCTCCTCGGGCCGGTCGCGGCGCAGCAGCGGAGTGACGACGGCGGCCTGCGGTTCGGCGAGACAGTCCCGGGTCATGGCGGTGAGCACCGCGTCGGGGCCCAGTTCGAGGTACGCGGTCACCCCCTGCCGCTCCAGGGTCGCGACGGCGTCGGCCCAGCGGACCGTGGCGCGGACATGGCGGACCCAGTACTCGACGTCCTCCAGCTGCCCGGAGTCGGCGAGTTCACCGGTGAGGTCGCAGACGACGGGAACGCTCGGGGGCGCGTACGTCGTCTCGCGGGCGACGGCGGCGAAGCGGGCCTGCATCGGTTCCATCCGCGGCGAGTGGAAGGCGTGCGACACGGTCAGCCGCTTGGTGCGCAGGCCGGCCTCGCGCCACGCCTGGGCGAGTTCCTCCACGGCCTCCTCGTCGCCGGAGACGACCACGGAGGCCGGCCCGTTGACGGCGGCGAGGGACACCCGGTCCTCGTAGGTCCGCAGGGCCTGCGCGACCTCCGTCTCGCCCGCCTGCACGGCCAGCATGGCCCCGCCGTCCGGAAGTTGCTGCATCAGCCGGCCGCGTGCGGCGACCAGACGGCAGGCGTCGGCGAGGTCGAACACCCCGGCGACATGGGCGGCGGCCAGCTCGCCGATGGAGTGGCCGACGACGAGGTCCGGTCGCAGACCCCAGTGTTCCAGCAGCCGGAACTGGGCCACTTCCAGGGCGAACAGCCCGGCCTGGGTGTAGGCGGTGCGGTCGAGCAGCTCGGCGTCGGGCGAACCGGCCGGGGCGAACATCACCTCCTTCAGGGGCCGTTCGAGTTCGCGGTCGAGTTCGGCGCAGACGGCGTCGAGGGCGTCGGCGAACACGGGGTGGGCGGCGTACAGGTCACGGCCCATCCCCGGGCGCTGACTTCCCTGACCGCTGAAGAGGAACGCGGTGCGCCCGCCACGGCGCCGCACTCCGCGCACCAGCCCGGGGGCCTCCCGGTCCTCGGCCAACGCCCTGACGGCGGCCAGGAGTTCGTCCCGGTCACGGCCGACGGCGGCCGCCCGGTGGTCGAATCCGGCCCGGCCGAGGGCGAGCGAGTGCGCGATGTCGACGGGCGCGGCGGTCTCCTGCCGCTCCGGGTCCTCCAGATGGGCGAGCAGCCGGACGGCCTGGGCGCGCAGGGCGTCGGCGCCGCGGCCGGAGAGCACCCAGGGGACGACGGCACCGCCGGGGCCCACCGGGACGGGCGCTCCTTCCGGTGACGGGCCGTCCTCGCTGGCCGGCCGAGGGGACTCGGCGGGCGGCTGCTCCAGGATCACATGGGCGTTGGTGCCGCTGATGCCGAACGCCGACACACCGGCCCGGCGCGGCCGTCCCCCGGCCTGCGGCCACGCGACGGCCTCCGTCAGCAGCGACACCGCCCCTTCGGTCCAGTCGATCCGGGTCGACGGGCGCTGGGCGTGCAGGGTGCGGGGCAGCATCCCGTGCCGCATCGCGAGCACCATTTTGATCACACCGCCGACACCGGCGGCGGCCTGTGTGTGCCCGATGTTCGACTTCAGCGCGCCGAGGAACAGCGGCCGGTCCTGCGGCCGGTCCTGACCGTACGTCGCCATCAGCGCCTGCGCCTCGATGGGGTCACCGAGCCGGGTGCCGGTGCCGTGCGACTCGACGGCGTCCACGTCGGCGGGGGCGAGCCCGGCGGCGGCAAGGGCCTGCCGGATGACGCGCTGCTGCGCGGGGCCGCTCGGCGCGGTGAGGCCGTTGCTGGCGCCGTCCTGGTTGACCGCCGAACCGGCGAGCACCGCGAGGACGGGGTGGCCGTTGCGGCGGGCGTCGGAGAGCCGCTCCAGCAGCACGACACCGACGCCCTCGGCCCAGCCCGCGCCGTCGGCGTCCTCGGAGAACGCCTTGCAGCGGCCGTCCGCGGACAGCGCCCGCTGCCGGCTGAACTCGATGAAGGTGTCCAGCGAGGAGATCACCGTGACCCCGCCGGCCAGCGCCATGGTGCACTCACCGGCGCGCAGCGCCTGGGCGGCCATGTGCAGGGCCACCAGGGACGAGGAGCAGGCGGTGTCGACGGTGACGGCCGGGCCCTCCAGGCCGAAGGTGTACGAGATCCGCCCCGAGGCCACGCTGCCGGCGCTGCCGGTGGCCAGATAGCCCTCGAAGTCCTTCGGGGCGTGCTGCACCCGGGAGCCGTAGTCGTGGTAGTTGGAGCCGACGAACACCCCGGTGCTGCTGCCGCGCAGGGTCCTGGGGTCGATGCCGGCCCGCTCGAACGCCTCCCACGACGTCTCGAGCAGCAGCCTCTGCTGCGGGTCCACGGCCAGCGCCTCGCGCGGGCTCATCCCGAAGAACTCCGGGTCGAAGTGGTGCGCGTCGTACAGGAATCCCCCGCCGCGGGCGTAGAAGGTGCCCGGACGGTCCGGGTCGGGGTCGAAGGCGCCCTCGAGGTCCCAGCCCCGGTCCTCCGGGAAGGCGGACACGGCGTCACCGCCCCGCGCCAGCAGCCTCCACAGCTCCTCCGGGCCGTCCACCCCGCCGGGGTAACGGCAGCCCATCGACACGATCACCACCGGGTCGTCGTCCGTCGCGGCCGGCCGGGACGCGGCGGCCGGTGCCGGGCCGGTCGCACCGGACGGGACGGCTGCGCCGAACAGGTCGGCGTGCAGTTTCGCGGCGAGCGCGACGGCGGTGGGGTGGTCGAAGACCAGGGTGACCGGCAGCCGGAGGCCGGTGCTCTCGGCGATGGTGTTGCGCAGGGCCACCGCGGTGAGCGAGTCGAAGCCGAGGTCGCGGAAGGCCCGCTCCTCGTCGACCTGGTCGGCGCCGGGGTACCCGAGCGCCGCGGCGGCCAAGGTCCGTACCAGCCCGAGGAGTTCGCGCCGCTGCTCGTCGTACGGCAGGCCCGCGAGGCGCGCCGTGAGCGCGTTGCCGTCACCGCCGTCCGCCAGGGGCACGGTACGCGCCGCGAGGGCCTCCCGCACCTCGGGGAGGTCGGCGAGGACCCGCGGGGCACGGTCGGAGTGGGCGAACGCGTAGGTCTCCCACCGTACGTCGGCCAGGGCCAGCACCGGCTCCCCGGCGGACACGGCCTGCTGCAGCCCGGTCAGGGCCGACTCGGGATCCATGGCGGGCATGCCGGAACGGGCCAGCCGCTCGCCGGTCTCGCCGGAGGCCAGACCGCCGCCGCCCCAAGCGCCCCAGGCGACCGACGTGGCGGGCAGCCCGTCGGCGTGCCGCTGCCGGGCCAGCGCGTCGAGGAAGGCGTTGGCGGCGGCGTAACTGCCCTGCCCGGGGCCGCCGAGGGTGCCGGCGAGCGAGGAGAACAGCACGAACGCGTCCAGTTCCAGGTCCCGGGTCAGCTCGTGCAGATGCAGTGCGGCCGCCACCTTGGGCCGCAGCACGGTCTCCGCCCGCTCGGGGGTGAGGCCGTCCAGCACTCCGTCGTCGAGCACCCCGGCCGCGTGCACGACCGCGGTGAGCGGCTGGTCCTCGGGTACGGCGGCCAGCAGCGCGGCCAGTTGGTCGCGGTCGGCGGCATCGCACGCGACGAGCGAGACCCGGGCGCCGAGCCCGGTCAGCTCGGCCTCCAGTTCGGCCGCGCCGGGCGTGTCCGGGCCCCGGCGTCCGGCCAGCAGCAGATGACCGGCGCCGTTGCGGGCCAGCCAGCGGGCGACATGGGCCCCCACGCCCCCGGTTCCCCCGGTCACCAGCACGGTGCCGTTCGGCTCCCAGCCGGTGGACGCGGGATCGGCCGGCGCGGCCGCCCGTACCAGCCGCCGTGTGAAGAGCCCGGAACCCCGTATGGCCACCTGGTCCTCTTCGGCGGCTCCGGACAGGGCGGCGACCAGCCGGGCCAGGGCACGGTCGTCCAGCTCCGGCGGCAGGTCCACCAGCCCGCCGAAGCGCTGCGGGTACTCCAGAGCGGCGATCCGGCCGAGCCCCCACACCTGCGCCTGGACGGGCGCGGCCGGCCGGTCGGCACGGCCCGTGGACACCGCGCCCCGGGTGGCGATCCACAGCGGCGCGGCCACACCCGCGTCCCCGAGCGCCTGCACCAGGGCGGTGGTGAGGGCGAGCCCGTTGTCGAGCGCGCTGCCCGGAGCGTACGGCGACTCGTCCAGCGCCAGCAGGGACAGCACACCAGCCGGCCGCGCGCCACCGTCGTCGCCGACGACACCGCCGAGCAGGTCGGTGAGCCGCTCCCGGTCGACGCCGGCGGCCACTTCGAGGGTGGTCACCTCGGCGCCGTGGGCCGTCAGACCGCCCGAGAGGGAGATGACGAGGTCGGTGCCGGGGTGTCCCTCCGGCACGACGAGCAGCCAGGTACCGGTCAGGTCGACGGCGCGCGGGTCCTGGGCCACGGGCTTCCAGACCACCTTGTACCGCCAGCCGTCCACCGCCGACCGCGCCACCTGCTCCCTGCGC
>NZ_JBIAWO010000021.1:0-27313 GCF_042895685.1 Streptomyces sp. NPDC001381
TCCAATACCGCCACGACGTCCTCGACGGCTGCCTTACCGGCACCGGCCTCCGACGCCAGCCACCATGACGACATCACGCATTCAAGGTCAGTAACGGAATACCGACCGGGGCCAGTTCGCGACTCGTGCATGATGATCGGGAACGTTGTGGGTTTTGGGAGGGCGCGTGGATGAGGGCGGCGGGGTGGACCTGATCCGTCTGATCGACCCGGACAGCAGCGTCCGGGTACGCGTACTGGGGCGGCACAGGCCTGGGGACACGCCGTACAACGACTACCTTGATGCCGAGCTCGACATCACGAGCGCCTTCGCCAGCGGGCGTCTTGGGCTGTGCTTGTCACCTGAAGCCCTGGATGACTGGTCAACGGCCCTGGATGAGCTCTCCGACAGACAGGGCATCCGCTGGACGGCCACGGGCGACACCGAGATCCGGATTGAGATCGACAGGCAATTCTCAGTGCCCCGTCCCATCGTCACCGTGGACGACAGTGGCGAGTCCGAGGTTTCGGTCCGCGTCGTCCTTGATCCGGGGGACGGCTGGGTGGATGAGCTGCGTGAGCAGCTCGTCCGGGTCCGGCAGACGTGGCCGAACGAGGTGGTGACGACGCCTCGGTCAAGAAGCTACTGGCAATGAGTTCAGGCGTCGCCAGCAGATGAGTGCGCATCCGAGGGTGAGGAAGGCCTCGTGGATGTCGTCGCGTATCTCCCAGCGGATCCGTAGGCGGCGGAACCAGTGCAGGTGGGCGAACGCGCGCTCCACGACCCAGCGTTGGGTCCCCAGGCCAGAACCGTGCTCGGTGCCGCGGCGGGCGATCAGCGGCTTCACGCCGAGGTCCCAGACCAGACGGCGGTACTTGTCGTGGTCGTAGCCGCGGTCTGCTAGCACCACGTCCGGGCGGCGCCGGGGCCGGCCGCGTTTGCCCCGCACCGGTGGCACCGCCTCCAGTAGCGGGATCAGCTGGGTGACATCGTTCCGGTTGCCTGCGGTCAGGGTGGCTGCGAGCGGGATACCGGTGGCGTCGGTGATCAGATGATGTTTGCTGCCCGTCCTGCCCCGGTCGACGGGGCTTCGTCCGGTCTTGGCTCCCCCTTTAACGCCCGGATGTGGGAGCCGTCGACGGCCGTCCGGGAGAAGTCCAGGGCGTTCACGCTGCGGAGCTTGGCGAGGAGGACCTCGTGCAGCCGGGGCCACACCCCGGCCTCGGTCCACTCGGCCAGGCGACGCCAGCAGGTCATGCCCGAGCCGAAGCCGAGCTCCTGCGGCAGGTGTTCCCAGGCGATACCCGTATGCAGGACGAACAGGATGCCCTGGAACACCAGCCGGTCCGGATGCCG
Organism: Streptomyces sp. NPDC001381; assembly: GCF_042895685.1. Classification (NCBI taxonomy): domain Bacteria; kingdom Bacillati; phylum Actinomycetota; class Actinomycetes; order Kitasatosporales; family Streptomycetaceae; genus Streptomyces; species Streptomyces sp. NPDC001381. The sequence goes on from NZ_JBIAWO010000021.1 coordinate 1,336, forward strand.
CTTGCGTCCCGGATGCCGGCTCCGACGCTCAACCCTGGGCAGCAGCGGCTCAATCACCGTCCACAGCCCATCGTCCACTTCCCATGGCTTCGGCCGCGCCACCCCGCACCCCCAGATCACCAGACCTGGAGCGATCCAACCACCTCAAAGATCATTTCGTTAGGAGTTCTTAGTCCAAGTGCCGAAGTTCCCGCCACCACAGAGGGTGCTCGTCGATCAGCTCGCGGATGGTAGGGCTGTGATCACGCATGAAGCGGGAGTAATCCCGCCAGTCCTCGAACGACTCCGTCCCCGGAATCCGGCGGGTCGCCACCAGCCCCTCCTCAAGCACGTCCGCCAGAGCTTCAGCGATCAGCAACACTCGCTCCCGCTCGACCTCGTCAGGCGGGCAAGGCACGTCCTCATAGAAGTACCTTCGCGTCCCAGGGAACTCCAGCATCTTGAAGTAGATCTCTCGGGCCTCGGTCGTCGAAGTCGAAGTCCCAGGCAGGGTCCAGCTGCGGGTATCGAATCGTGAACGCGTCAGCGGGGAGCTGCTCACCAGTCGCCGTGATGTGTGCGTTCCAGGCGATGCTCAGCACGTCCTCACCGTCCAGGTCCAGGCCGTGGGCGGCCGAGGCTTGCACGATGGGCAGTCCTGCGAGGGCATCAGGATCAGCAACTATGCCCTCGAAGACCTCACGCCCCTGTGCGATCAGCCAACTGCGGAAGTAGTCGAAACCGTCGTCGGAGCAGCCGCCGTTGATGACGTAAGCAGCGGCCCACAACGGGTTCGTGTAGGACTCAGCCATCAGGTCCCACAACACCTGCTGAGCGGCGACGATCTCCTCGGCCGGACGGGAGGCAAGCAGTGAAGTTGCCTCGCGAGCGACCGCTTCGCTCTCATCCGGGTCGAGCGCCTGGTCGCGCGCCGCCGCAATGAGCTGCCAGAACTGCTGCTTGTTCATGGCGGCAGAGCATGCCACCCGGCACTGACAGCACGACGACCCTCGGCTGATCGGATGTCACGCTGCCGCCTTCTCCATTTCCTGGCCGGAGGCTGGGAATGCGGTGTTCTCGTCGAACAGCTTGCGGTGCTGGAGGCAGTGGTAGAGCTGGCCGATCATGCGGTTGAAGAGGTTGCGCTGAGCGGCGGCGTGCCAGTCGCCGACCTCGCGGCGTCGCCGGTAGTGGGCGCCAGCTCCAGGCGAGTGCCGAAGGGCTGAGAATGCCCACAGATATCCCGCGTGGTTGAGGCGGTCATTCTTCACCCACCGACGGGTGATGGACGACTTCTTGCCGGAGGCTCTGGTGATGGGCGAGGAACCCGCGTAGGCCTTCAGGCCACGGGTGTCGGCGAAGCGGGCGCGGTCGTCCCCGATCTCAGCCAGAATCCGGGCGGCGAGCTGGATCCCGAGCCCGGGGAAGCTCAGCAAGCTCTCGGCGTCCGGGTGCTGAGGGAACGCCCCTTCCACCGCCTCAGCGAGCTGGTCTGCGGCGGAGCAAGCCGCTTCCAGCTGGATGAGGAGGGCGAGCATCTGCCTGCCGAGCTCGTCCTCGACCAGCGGCGGCTGGTGGGCCCACTCGGCGCGGAAGACGTCGCGGAGACGGTGGGCCTCCGCCTCGATCCCGCGCTTGCGGCCGGCTCGCTTGAGCGCGGCCTGGAGCTGTGAGCGCGTCAGCCGCGCGGCTCGTGAAGGGGTCGGGGCTGGCCTTAAGGAGTTCACGGGCCTCGGGGCGGCACAGGCCGTTGGCCCAGACGGCGAAGGCTTCCAGGGCCGCCGGGTAGTACTCGCGCAGCAGCGAGCGGAGCTGGTTGGCGATCTGCTGCCGGTTCCACAGAGCGTCCTGCTGGGCGCGGGCCAGGACGGCGATGGCACGACCGAGGTCGCTGTCGCCCGGCAGGGGCCGGTGGGCATGCATGTCGGTGCGCAGGATGTTCGCCAGGACCAGGGCGTCGCCGGAGTCGGACTTCTTACGCGAGACCGAGTGGCGGTCACGGTAGCGGGCGGACGCCATAGGGTTGATCGCGAACACCTTCCGCGTCCCGGTCCGCAGCACGGCAACGAGCAGGCCGCGGGATGTCTCGATCGCCACCGGGATCGGGTTCTCCTCCGTGTCGCCGTACTCGGCAAGCAGCTCCAGCAGGACCTTGTAGCCGGCCGCGTCGTCGGTGATGTGCCGCTTGGCCACTAACGTGCCGGTGTCGTCGACCAGGGCGACGTCGTGGGTACGTTCTGCCCAGTCGATTCCGCAGTAGACCAAAGTGTTCCCCTCCCCTATGCGCTGGGTATTTGCGCTGGTCACGAGCGCATGCGGGCCACGCGAGCGACCTAATCCCACGCCTCGACCGCAGCTCGGTCGGGCCGACACCTCACCAGCCGTTCGTGGCGCCAGCACACCTCACGGGCCTCGGTCTGCTCGGGAGCTCGAACGGCCCTGGCGTATCAAGAGGTCACCGTGCAGTGGGCTCGCACCACCAACACCAACGAGTGATCAAGCGGCGGTGTTGCCGCTCGTCGACGCTGAACGGCGCCGCTCTGGCTGGAGGCCTCAAGGCCCAGGCATGGGCAGGCGTCCGTCCAGCGCCGACGAGTGGCAACGCCCTTCGTTCGTGGTGGCGGCCGCGAAGGCGCCGGACGCCGCCGCTCTGCATCGAGGCGTCAAAGCCAGGTCTGGCGAAGGCATCCGTCCGGCACCCACGCAACCGCTACCACTCCGAGTACAAGGACCGCGCGCCGCTCTATGCGAAGGTCTCGGTCGACCCGGCTGGCCAGAGGCATCACAGCCCCGTACTCGAACCTCCCAAGAAACATCCGCTCCCTCGGGACGTCCTTAACGACGGATTAGGTTGGCCGGTTTGGTGATCGCGGCGGTTGGATGGGGGGTGACGTCCGTTCCGACCGCTGGAGGTGCGGTGGCCGGGCCTGTCCATGTGCGCAGACTGACCGACCAGGAAGGGCGGAAACTACAGCAGATCGCGCGCCGGGGCAGCACCAACTCGGTGCGCTACCGGCGCGCGATGATGCTGCTGGCCTCGGCTGGAGGCAACCGGGTGCCGGTGATCGCCCAGCTGATCCAGGCCGACGAGGACACCGTCCGGGACGTGATCCACCGCTTCAACGAAATCGGCCTGGCCTGCCTGGACCCTCGGTGGGCGGGAGGCCGTCCCGCCAGCTCAGCCCTGACGACGAGGACTTCGTCATCCAGACGGCCATCACCCGCCCGGCCAAACTCGGCCAGCCCTTCACCCGCTGGTCCCTGCGCAAGCTCGTCGCTTACCTGCCAAAGTCCACGGCCACGTGATCCGGATCGGCCGCGAGGCGTTACGCTGCCTGCTCGCCCGCCGCGGCGTGACCTTCCAGCGCACCAAGACGTGGAAGGAATCCCCGAACCCCGACCGCGAGGCGAAGCTGGACCGGATCGAGGGGGTCCTCGACCGTTTCCCCCGACCGGGTCTTCGCCTTCGATGAGTTCGGCCCGCTCGGAATCCGTCCCAGCGCGGGCTCGGGCTGGGCGGAGCAGAATCGTCCCGACCGGCTGCCCGCCACCTACCGCACTCACGGCGTGCGGTACTTCCACGGCTGCTACTCGGTCGGCGACGACACCCTGTGGGGCGTCAACCGCCGCAGAAAGGGTGCCGCCAACACGCTGGCCGCGCTGAAGTCGATCCGTGCCGCCCGGCCCGACGGCGCCCGATCTACGTGATCCTGGACAACCTGTCCGCCCACGAAGGCGCCGACATCCGTCGCTGGGCGGGGAGAACAAGGTCGAGCTGTGCTTCACCCCGACCTATGCATCCTGGGCGGATCCGATCGAAGCCCACTTCGGACCGCTGCGGCAGTTCACCATCGCCAATTCCCGCCACCCCAACCACACCGTCCAGACCCGGGCCCTGCACGCCTACCTGCGCTGGCGCAACGCCAACGCCCGCCATCGTGACGTCCTGGCCGCCGAACGCAAGGAACGCGCCCGCATCCGCAGCGAGAAAGGCATCCGCTGGGGCAGACGTCCCCTCAAGACCGCAGCGTGAGCGCACTTCCTACCCAGTGCGCAGCTCCTCGTGAAAGGCTGAGAGCATGATGGGTGGACCGTCTGAGAACCCAGAACTCTGGGCATTCCTGGAGTCACTGCACCGCGGCGAGTTCCTTTCCGGCACCGTCACAGCGATCGAACGGTTCGGTGTGTTCGTGGCGCTGGACGACGGACCCGACCATCCGGTCTTCCCCGGCGTCGGGTTCATCTCCGTCGCTGAACTGTCCTGGCGACGCTTCGAGGCAGCCACCGACGTCGTGCAGGTCGGGCAGCGCGTCTCATGCGAGTTCCTCCAGTTCGACACATGGAACCTGGAGGCCAGACTGTCCTTGAAAGCCACACAGCCGGACCCCTTTCAGGTATTCGCCGACACCATCGCGGTGGGGCAGAAACTGCCTGGCCAGGTCACCAAGCTGATCCCGTTCGGCGTCTTCGTCCAGGTCGCCGACGGAATCGAGGGACTGGTTCACCTGCGCGAGCTCGCCTGGACACCGGTGGAGACTCCGGCAGATGTCGTCCAGGTCGGCGACGAGATCACGGTGGTCGTCACCGAGATCGACCGAGAGCGACGCAGGCTATCCCTCTCCCGACGACAAAGCTCATCCGCCGGCGTGTGACGCGCTGCGTTCCTGCGACGTTTCCCTTGCGTGAGTGCTCCTGAACGTCTGCTCAGCCAAAGGAAGACACACGCCCCAGGCCGGTGAACCTTTGCGGTCACAGCACTAGACGCCAGCGACCTCGCCTTGTCGAACTTGGCACAGTCCCAGTTCGACCTATGGCTCGTCCCAGCCTCACCGACCCGCCGCAAGGCAATCGGCGCATTCATACGCTGGACCAACGCGCGCCGACTGACACGCCAGCTCGAAGCCCCCACGCGGCCCCGAGCGCAACCGACCGTGTTCCACGACGACGCCGAACACCACGACCAACTTCTTCGGTGCCTCACCGACCAAGATCTCCCTCTCGACGTCCGTATCGCAGGAGCCTTCGTCCGCCTCCATGCCCTACCCGTGACCCGAATCGTTCACCTCACGACGGACTGCTTCAAGCGCGACCAGGACGGCGCCTACATCACGTTCGACAAGGCCCCCGTCCTGCTACCCCCAACTCTGGCCCGCCTCATCGAACAGCAGATCGCCAATCCCGTGACGCTATCCATGGTGCAGCCGGCTCCCGGCAGCGGACCAGCGTTCCTCTTCCCCGGGCCCTTGGCACATCGACGCCCGCAGGGCCTGGCAATGCAGCTCCTTGAACTCGGGTTGCCGACCCTCGCGGCCCACAACACGGCGACGATCGCCATCGCTGCTGATCTCCCACCGATCGTCACCAGCGACCTCTTCGGCGTCCACGTCAACACCGCCGTCGAGTGGTCCGTACTGGCGCAGGACAGCTGGGCCGACTACCTGGCAGCCCGGAAAGGCACCGAATAGCGCACGGCCGGAACGGTGCCGCTTCATCAGTAGACCAGGCCGCCGTCGACGCGTTCCGCGCGATGCTCACCGCCCGCAAGGACCCGCAGCCCTGAACGCCGCGTTGCGACCAGGACGTTGCCATATTCGCCGGCCACTAACTTGACCTTGACACGGTGACAAGGTTTTCACTTGGGTGCAGGAGGTGGTCCCGATCAACACGACCGACGTAAGCCCGCAGAACACCCGTGTGACCAACGCCCTGGGCGCCGAGGACTCGTCGGTCCGGCTTCAGACGGCCCTGGCGGTCGGCTCGAACCCCGACCCCGTGTTTCTGGAGACGCTCGTCGAACGGTGCGCGGTCGAGCCGGACTTCTTCGTACGAGACATGCTGTCCTGGGCGCTGACCCGCCTCCCGCCGGAGACGACCCTGCCCCGGATCCGCCATGAGCTCGACTCCGAGCGTACCCAGGCCCGCAGCCAGGCGCTGCACACACTCTCCAAGATCGGCGACAAGAGCACGTGGGCCTGGGTCACCCGCGACATGTTGCGGGACGCCGACGACGAGGTCGCGCGGACCGCGTGGCGCGTCGCGGTCGTCCTCGTGCCCGAGGGCGAGGAGAAGGGCCTGGCCGACGAACTGGTTCTGCAACTCGGCCGTGGCGACCGCACTGTGCAGCTGAGTCTTAGCCGGGCCTTGGCCGACCTCGGTGACGTGATCAGGCCGGCCCTGGAGAGGGCCGCGGAGAGTTCCGACCCGGCGGTGGCCGCGCACGCCCGGGCCACCGAGTTGGTCCGGCAGAACCCGGAGACCGGTTTCGACGTGGCCCTCGACGAGGCGAAGCGCGTGGTCGCACTCGGTCCGGAACGAGCCGCTGCCGCCGCGGCTGCGTCGGCAGGCACCGAAACCTCGGAGGCCGCCGCCCCCGCGGAGACGACCGAGTCGCTGGAGGCCGCGAAGGCTGCAGAGGCATCGGAGGGCGGGGATTGCTGATCGGCGATGTGGCCCGCCGCTCCGGGGTGAGCACTCGGATGCTCCGGCACTATGACGCCCTGGGGTTGGTGCGGCCCACGGGCCGAACTGCCGGTGGCTACCGCGAGTACTCCGCCGAGGATGTCCGCAGGATCTTCCATGTGGAGAGCCTGCGGTCCCTCGGGCTCTCGCTCAAGCAGATCGGGCGCGCGCTGGAGGACCCGGCCTTCACGCCGTCCGCCCTGGTCAGCGACCTCATCCGGCGGACTGAGGACCGCCTGGCGCGGGAACAGGAGCTGCTCGAGCAGCTCCGTGCGATCGACGCGTCGGCGCCCACCGACTGGCAGGGAGTGCTGCGCATCGTCGCACTCATGCGGGAACTCAACTCGCCCAGCGCCGCGCGCAGACAGCAGGCCGTCCTGGCCCGGCCGGAGGACGTGTCGATACCCGCCGACCTGCTGGCTGGGGCGGTCCTGACCGAATCAGACCCGCACGTCGCAGGCGCCCTGCGCTGGGCGCTCGCCCGATCGGGCGGCGACGGTGTGGCGGCACTGTACGCCGGCACGCACTCGGGGGACGTCGACATCCGGCGGCGCGCGGTGCTGGCGATCGCCGAGCTGCCGGAGGCTCCGGGTGCTACCGCGGTGCTCGCGGACGCCCTCGGGGACTCGGACACGACGGTGCGCAGGCACGCTGCTCTGGCTCTGGGCAGGCAGGGCGTGGCCGCGGCCGTGCCCACGCTCGTCAGCATGGTGGTGGAGGGATCCAACGACGTGGACGCGGCGGAGGTTCTGGGAACGCTATCCGGGGACCCCCGGTGCACGGACTTGATCACGACCGCCCTGGTCGACGAACTGGCCGCGCCCACCGCGGACTCCGTGACACGGATCCGCCTTACCCAGGCGCTGTGCGAGCTCACGGGAACCACCGCGCAGGAGGTCCTGCGCCGACTGGCCCACGACGACGACAGCGCTGTCGCCCTCGTCGCCTCAGCCATTGTCGGAGTGCTCAGGGAGAGGTCCCTCGAAGACCAGGCTGACGAGCATTCCTGAAAGCGCGACCTGAACGAGGCATCAGCCACGGCCTCTCAAGGCGCTTCACGAGAGGCTCGCCTGGGAGGCAGAACAGCATCCCCTCCGCGTCAGCTGGCGCGGCGACGCCGACGCGCCCCATGGGGAGCGCGCCCCGATGCCCGGCTGCGTCCGCGTGAAGGTTCCAGCACCGCGCGGGGGCTCCGCGCTGCACAGCGTCACAAGTTCGGCAGTGACGTGAGATCGTGGCGGGCCGTTGGGAGCACTGACATCAACAGCAGATGGCAAAGCGACTCACTGCCCTGTAGGCCCCCGGTGTTCAGACCTCCGTGTAGGCGTACTCAGTGCAGGAGAAAGCGTCATACCAGGTTGAGCCGTAGTCCCCAGCGCATGCCCGCCACTTCAGGTTGTATCCCTCGGGGAAGTTCTTGTTCTGGTAACGTCCTTCGCCATTCCCCTTCGTCATCCAGATCTTACCGCCCCGCACGAGGACGCCACTGTCGTTCCTCAATTCCCACATGACAAAAGCAGACTTCCCATCCGCCTCCAAGTCCTGCACCTCGAACCAATCACCGTTCTTAGCGAACAATCCAGCTACCCAGGTGTTGCCCCTCACTTGCCACGGCCCAGGCGAGGACGTGGTAGTCGCGGTAGCGACGTCGGACTCCCAGTCAATGGCGGAAGCCTGAGAGGTGAAGAGGGTGAACGCTGCCGTAGCGACGACCGTGACTATGCGCTTCATCTACACGCATCTTCATGTGATTAGATGTGTAATAGGAAGGTCCCATTGGCATCGAATTTTGACAAAAGTCAGTTCAAGGCTCCGACGCCGTTCAAAGGCGTCGGGGAGCAGCCCGTTGCCGCGCCCGGCTCGTCAGTTGTTGTCGACGGTCTTCCAAGCGGAACACTTACGCGCGGCGATCGTCTTGGTGGACCAGTTGCCAAGACAAGCCCGGTAGCGAAGCTTGTAGCCCTCGGGGAAGTTCTTGTTCTTGAAACGAGTTGAGCCAGCACCATCAGCGTTGAAGATGCCGCCCCATCTGTTGTGGATCTCCCAATCAGCAACGGCTGAGTAGCCATCCGCTCCAGGCGCGTCATAGATCTCAAACCAGTCGCCGTCTTGATCGAAGCACACCCGGGCCTGCATCCAGTCGCCGACGTAGTAGGAGTCACACTCCTATCTGCCGTTTTTGCTGCCTCCATCAGTAGCCGTTGCGCGTTCGGTTTCAGCGGCGGCGCTGGCCTGGGTGACAGTGAGGAGGAGCGCAGAGGCGAGGGCGCCCGCAACGGTGCCTATTCGCTTGATGTAGCGGCTCTTGAGCATGGCGGGGTTCCTTCGGTCGACAGCGTTCAGCGTGTTGTGCGGCCATCAGGCCTTGTGATCACACTAGGCAGCGCCGTCACGCACGGGACACGGTGCACGGTGACCACCTTCGTCGCCTGGCTGTGCACGATGCCCAGTCGCCGCCAGCGCGTGGACCAGGTCATGGAGACCCGACCCGGTCGTCAAGAGGTCTCGGTTGAGGAGGCGTTCGACAGCCCGGAGGCGAGTTCGACGGTGTTGCGGCTCAGTTGAGAGCCTCGGCTGCTCGCTGGGCGTCTGTGTTGTGGTCCATCCACGCCCTCACAGTAGCGTCGAGGTTAGTGTGCCGAGGATCTGTCAGGGGGTGCAGGAAGGTGGCCGCCCAGGCCGTGGCGGGCGGTGTGGTGAGTAGTTCATCGAATGTCGGCGTGGCATGCCGGGCGGCCGCAGGGCCGGACGGCACGTTGATGAGGGACAGGGCGAGGCCTAGTTCGGCTCGGACGCGGACTTGGCCGAGATCCCGATCAAGGGCACGCTCCGCTCGGCGGCAGTGTGCGACGACAGTAGTGCGGCTGAGATTCAGTAGACGAGCCACGGCGGCCCGGGGGGAAGGTCACTGCCAGGCGGATGATGTCCATGGTCAGTTTGGGTTCGGCTTGCAGGGGCGCGACGACGGTACGGGCCCATGCGCACGCCGCTGAGCGCGGCAGCACGTGCACCCGCGAGGGCCGACCGTAGTAGACAGCCAATCGGTTGGGGGAGTTGCGGGCTACGGCCAGTGCATGCAGGGCCTCGCTGTACGCCGCACCCGTGGCGGCCAGTGGGACTGCGTGAGGCTGCCGGCATCACCCAGGCCCGCCTGGCCGCCGCGTTGAAGACAACAACCCAGTCGGTGAAGAACTGGGAGAACGGCCGCAGCGAGCCGAAGTCGCCGCGGTTGGAGGCCTACCAGCGGCTGCTGAAGGGGTGGGCGGCGAAGTATTCCGCCCCCGGTGCAGTCCCGGCAGCCGCTCCGGCGCCAGCGGTGTATACCGAGCCGGCCGCGTCCAGGGTGGAGACGGCAGACGCCCCGCAGCCTGTCGACGTTCCAGGTGCGGGACCGGCACGGCCCGCCGCCCTGGCTGGCGCGACATCGCGGCGTCCAGCCGTGAAGAAATCGGCGAGGCTGGCAGCCGATCCACGGTTCCCGCACGGCCCGCTCGCGGTGCTGGACGGTCACGGCTCCGCGTACGGCACGGGCGGCATCGTGCTCGACTGCCCGGCGACGACCGTGGTGGAGCAGGTGGAGTGGCCCCTCAGGGAATCCGGGCTCGGTGCGCCGCGTCTGCACCGCAAGGGCAAGGACAGCGACCCGCTGACTGTGCTCACCGCCGCGGCCGCCGTGAAGCTCGGACTGCCGGAACGCCTGGAGGGCCATGAGCAGCGCCGCTCCCTGCGCCTTGCGGAGGATCACCCGGTGGTCAAGCAGGTGGTGGAGGCGAAGTGGCGGCTCACCCAGCGCGGGTTCGGGCCATGGGCAAGGATCTACCGCAAGGCCCAGAGGCGCGAGTGGCAGTGCGTGCAGCTGGCGGTCCTGTCCTGGGATACGCTCGATGAGCGGTCCTGGCCCGGGGTGGCGGAGATAAATCCGGCCGACGTCGCCCGCGTCCTGGGGGTGTACGCCCAGCGGGTCATCACGCCGCGCGGCTCCACGGCCGTCTCTGGGCTGGAGCTGATGACGGCGCTGCGCCCGCCCAGGCGCGCGGTGCGCGACCAAGCGACCGGGAACTGGGTGTCCGCCTACAATCCGGGCCCGCTGGGCACGGAGCCGATGGATCCGGCGCCGCCGGAGGCCACCCCGGAGCACCCCGTCGTCGTGGACAGCGGTTGGACCGGTGGCTTCCTCGATGAGGAGGCGTACCAGTGGGTGAGGCCGGTGGACCTGCTCACCGATGAGGAGTGCACGCTGCCCTTCGTGGTCGGCCTGGACCTCAACACGGCGTTCCTCGCCGCCGCGGCCCGCCTGGTCGTCGGGCTGTCGGAGCCCGACCACTTTCACGCCCCGAAGTTCAACCCGAAGATTCCCGGGAGCTAGCTGGTCGATCTGTCCCACGTCGAGGTTGACCCGCGTCTGCCCTCGCCCTTCACTCCGGACGGCTCCCGTCCGACGGTCCGGCCTGGTACCAGACGCACACCGTCGCCTACGCCCAGGAGCTCGGCTACAACGTCGCCCCGAGCGAGGCGTACCTGCGCCGCGAGACCGGCGCGTACCTGGACCCGTGGCACGACCGGCTCAAGAACGCCTACGTCGACACCCTCGCCGACCTCGGCGTCACCCGGGACCTGTCCGACACCGAGTTCCTCGCCGCGATGGAACGGAACAAGGACACCGACCCGGCCCTGGCAGCCGTCCTCGCCGCCATCAAGGCCACCGTCAAAGGCGGCATCGGCAAGCTCCGCGAACGTCCCCAGGGCAAGAAGTACAAGGAGGGCGAGCGGTGGCAGGCCCTCCAGCGGCCGACCTGGCGCCCCGACATCCGCGCCGCCGTCATCTCCAAGGCCCAGGTCAACATGACCGCAAGCTCAACATGGCGAAGATGACGGGCCTGTACCCGCTTCTTCCCTTACGCGACGTCCGGCAAGCCGCAGCCGGGCGGCTTCCGCCTCGGACCCACACCTGGCCTGGCGAAGCTGGAGGGCGTCCAGGCGATGCTGTGGGCCGCCGACCGTGAGGTCGGCGGCCCCTTGGGAATTAGTGCAGTGGGTAGTGGTCAGCCGTTCGGCGATGAGCGGGTGGCCGCCGTCGTGGCGTTGAGGGCGGCTGGGTCGAAGCCGGCCTCGGTCAGGACATTGGCGGCCACTCCGCGACCGACCTGGGCAAGGCCGACCAGCAGGTCGTCGCAGTCGATGCGCTCGGAGCCGTTCTGCTCCGACCGTGCCTCCGCGATGGCGATGGCCTTGCGGGAGTAGGGCGTCCATGCGATGCGTTCGGCTGCTTGGGAGGCGCCCATGCTCAGCCGGGTTCCGACGGACCGGTGGACCGTCTCCGACGAGACGCCGGCGGCCTGCAGGAGCCGGGTGGCGCTGTTGTCCTGTGCGGTCAGCCCCCAGAGCAGGTGCTCAGTGCCGATGTAATTGTTGCGGTGCTGCACCGCCGCCTGCTTGACGTGGACCATCGCCTGGCGGAGGCCTTCGGTCATCGTCTCGGGGCTGTATCGCTTGTGCGGTGCGTGGAAACGCTGCTGGACCGCCTGTCGGGTCACGCCCAGAGCGGCACCGATGTCGGTCCATGAAGAGCCGTGCATCCGGCAGTGCTCGACGTAGTCCTCGACCAGGTCGTCTGCCAGCGCCTGCATCTGGCCTGCAAGTTGGGCGGCAACGGTGAGGAGGGCGAGCCAGTCCGGCTGTTCTTGTCCGCCGGGTCGGTGCGCGGTGTCGCATCTGCGGTCGACTTCCGCGATGAGATCGTCCAGGTCTGGAAGAGCCATGAGGCAAGTACGTCTTGACAATCCAAAATTGTCAAGACGTACTTGCCTTGCTTCATGCGCGTGTCAGGGGAGTCTCCGCATCGGGATGACGTCGGGACTGGTGGGCATGGGAGGACGGGCGGCTTCTGGGGTGGCCAGCAGAGCGACGATGGCGACGGGCTGATGACAGTGGGGGCAGTTGCGGGTCGCCGTGGGCTCCAACGGGTCTCGCTCAACTACGAGTTGACGCCCGGGGCGAGCGTCGGTCTTGGGTGGCGGCGGGAACTCTGGCCGTGTCTGCGGCGGTGCGAGCGGCGCCTCACCCAGGCGGCGGGCCTGGGCCTCGTCGCGTTCATGCTCGCGCTGCCGTTCGGCATCCTTGCGGCAGGCGGGCGAGCAGTAGACCCGCCGCACCGTCGTGGGGGCGTCGAAGACGTTCTCGCAGGTCGGGCAGGTCCGCTGCTCGTGGTACTCGCTGCTGTTGAACGCCTTGTTCCGGCACTCGGGAGAGCAGTAGACGCGACGCTTCGCGCGGCCGTAGGTGGTGAACTCGTTGGCGCAGACCGGGCAGGTCATCTGGGTGGGGACATTGTGCCGGTTGGTGCCTCGCGGCAGGTGGGTGAGCAGAACACCTGCCGACTGATGCTGCTGGCGACGGCGAAGGCGGTTTCGCAGACCGGGCAGCGTCGGGCCATGGCGTCGGTGTCCTCGGGGATGATGGGCTGGTCAGGAGACACGGGCGTTCACTCCCGTCCGCAAGGCGTCGGCCTGGTTCTGGTGGTTGCGCAGCCGGTAGGAGGGGTCGTCGATGCCGACGACTGCGGCCCGGTGCAGGAGCCGGTCGAGCACCGCCGCGGCAACGGTGGCATCGCCGAAAGCGCCGGCCCAGTCGGCGATCCCGACATTGGTCGTCAAGATCGTCGAGGACTTCAGATACCGCTGGTTGATCACCTGGAACAGGGCGGAGGCGCCGTCCTCCGGCAGCGGCAGACAGCCCAACTCGTCAATGATCAGCAGTTTGGGGCCGACGAAGAAGTTCATGCAGGTCTTCCACCGGCCCTCCAGGGCAGCCTTGTGGCACTTCGCTGCGAGCTCGGCGGCGGTGGTGAAGCAGACACGGTGGCCCGCATCGACTGCGGCCCGGTCGAGCGCAACCGCGAGCATGGTCTTGCCCACCCCGGGCGGGCCGACGAACAGCACGTTCGAGGCGTCGTCCAGGAAGCCAGCAGGCTGGTGGCCATGGTGTCCTCGGCGGGCGCTCACTAGCGCGGCCGCGGATGCGGAGGACCTGCCCGAGGAGGGGCTGGCGCTGTGGCTGACGGAGTGGAAGGTCGAAGCGAGGATCCCCTGGCTGGGACGCCATCTGGTGGCGTCGGTCGGCTCGAGCGTGGCGGGACAGCTCGACTACTTCCTGCACCCCGACGGGCAGGCGGTGAAGGTGGCCCTGCTGCGCGTGCAGCCCGACTTCCAGCGGCGCGGTCTGGCCGGGGTGCTGATGGACAACTTCTGTGGACGCAGCGGTTGCCGGCGACCAGATAAAGATTCGTCCGCAGAGAACGGTGTCTCTACGCTTGGTCAGAGCGGGAGTGCGCGCATTTCCGCAGGTTGCGGTGCCGTGGCAGAGCGGTCTATTGCGATCGCCGTGGGCGAGGTCCCTCCCACGGCGACTGACGGAGACGGGGCGGACCTGCTCCCCTCTGTCTCGCGGGTTCAAATCCCGTCGGCACCGCAGCCGACCAGGACGTAGTCCGGCGCACGGACCTACCGCCTCGCGCCAGGTCCACAGAAGGTGTGCCAGAACCCGTTCTCGTGTACAGAGCCAGTGCAGAGCTGCTACCGGGAGGAACGGGGTGTGAGGCTCACCATCTCCGCGCCGTCGGGCAGCAGGCCCCTGTTGTGCAGGACCTTGGCACGGCCACGGCACCAGGCGGAACAGAACTCCCGGGGCGGGCGCCCGGACGCGGGACAGGGCTGGATGCACACCAGACACTGGCCTGGGACGGCGACGGGCGCCAGGCGCCTCAGGAGGTCACGGACCCGGTCTTCCTCCTCCTGCTCGTACGGTTCGACGTCAGCCCTGCAGCCTTCGAGCAACTCGGTGAACGCGGCGCGGAACGCGGGGATCTCACGGCGGCAGGCTCCGAGCAGGTCCAGGTACTCCTCCACCGGCCGGACGCCGACCCGCTGCTGGTGCTCACCGAAGCGGCGTGCGAACGCTACGGGCTGCCCGTCGCCCTGTCGGATTCCGAGCGGCTCGCCGGACGGCTGCCGGAGAGGCACAAGGTCATCAGGCAGCTCGAGCGCGCTGACTGGCAGCTGACCAAGCGCGGGCTGGGGCCGTGGGCGCGGATCTACCGCCCCGCCCAGGGCAGCCGCCGTCAGTGCGTGCAGCTGTGCATCCCCCTGGCGGGCCCTGGATGGCCGCGCCTGGGGCCATGCCGCGCAGCTGCCGCCGCCGGAGCTGGCCCGGGTGCTGGGCGTGTGCGCGGCCCGGGTGATGACGCCGGTGGGCTCCACCGCCGTGACGGGGCTGCAGCTGATGACCGCGCTCAGCCCGCCGACCCGCGCGAGCGAACCGGACGAGAACGGCAGGCGGCACCGCGAGCACCGGCCCGGCTCGCTGGGCCGAACATCACGGCCATCTCCTGGCAGGTCAGCGGCCCTTGATGGAGACGATGCCGGTCCGCAAGGGCATGCAGGATGCGCTGGTAGTCGATCGACAGCACAGACCAGGCCAGTCCCTCGCGCCACATGGGCACCTGAGACTTCGGCTTCGCGGGCCCTCGAAGCCGATGATGCCTCCTCGGCCGGTCCCCCGGCCGGCATCGCCCGCTCGCAAGCGCATCGGCTGCGTGGCCCACGGCACCACCCACGACGCCGAGCCTTTCACCGCCGACCTCGTTCTTCCGGACAGCCCACGGTGGCGCGAGGCGACCAACACAGCACTGCTTGGAGCCTGGTGTAACCCGCTGTGGGACACCGGTCGGCTCGACACGACGGCCCTGAGCGCCCTGCGGGCTGAGGCCCGTGCGGTGCACCGGCAGCTGGTGCCGCTGTGGCGGCGCCGGACCCAGCACGGGCGGGGTGCTCTCTCTGGACTCCGACCTCGGCGGTGGGCTGTCGCTGCACGACCTGGTCGCCACCGACATCGACTACCTAATCCACACCGCGGGCGGGGTCTTCGTGGACGAGCGGCTCAACGCCATGCTGCATGCGCTCGATCCGGCCGAGCGCTCGGCCGTATACGCGTACGCCGAAGGCGAGGGCACCACATGGACGGAGGCCGCAGCGCACGCCGGCGCCGCCGACCCGGCGGCCTTCGGCGAACGGGTTCGGCGCAAGGCCAAACGGCAAACGGCTCGCCGCCGAACAGCACCGCCGCACCGCACAGCATTTCCCCACTCCCCCGGCCGCCTGACCCGGCCTCATGTTCCCCTTCCGCAGGGCCGGTTCCACGCGCCTTCCGCATGAATCCGGTCCCGTACGGACTGGTCGCGAAGCCAGGCACGCACCGGCCAGCGCCCGGTCCCGCGCCCCCGGGCGCGATGAACGTGCAGATCAACGCGCGCCCGAGGGACTGACGGTGGTGCTCCACCACCCGTGCGGTCGGCCAGACTTGCGCGGCTTACCCCCCGCTCCCGGACACTCCCGGTCCTGTCAGAGCCGTCACCCCGCGACACAAGGGGCGAGCCCCGCCACTCCACTCCGCATGCGAGACGCGCATGCACGAACCCACCGGAGGAACCCGCCGTGTCCACGCTCGCCCTGCTTGTCGCCGTCCTGCTCGGCCTGGCCTTCGTCCTGGTCCCCGGCGCCCTCGCGTACCTGGCGGCCCGCGGGCCGATGGGCGTCGGCATCGCCGCCGTGGCCGCCATGGCCGCGATCGTCATCCCGATCGCCCTGCGCTGAGCCCCACCCGAACACGAGGTCACCCCGGGAACCGGGCCAGCGCGCCCGCCGCCGCACGCGCTCTGGGCTGCCGCCGAGGCGCTCGTTGGCGCGCACTGGAACCGTGTGCTGGCCGTCGCTGGAGGCCTCGCGGGGCCCGGGCGACTCACAAGAGTCATCCCACTTCAGGGCCGGTTGTCAGCGGGGGCTGGGCGTTTGATCAGCCGTTTCGCCCCTATGCCCCCGAGGGAAGCCGTCTAACTGGGGAAGGAGAAGTAGAGGGCGGTGCTGTAGAAGGACGCGAAGTGTTCCTGCCAGTTGGTGCGAACCGACGCTAGCCAGTCGTTGTTCTCGCCAGCAATCGCCGACTTGGCCTGGGCGACGGCGGAGGGGATGTCGTTGGAGACCAGGCGCTGCACCCCTGCCACGGGATCGTCGCCCGTGATGGAGACGATTTCTCCGGTCTCCAGGATGAAATACCTCGCCCGCTGTTCTTCCAGGTGAGCCGTGGTCTCGTTGACGCACTCGGCGAACTCGGCGTCGGCCTCCAGCCCTTGGGCAACGACTTGCAGGAAGTCGCCGAGCAGGGCTGCACCACTGGCGTAGTCCGCGGCGATGCCGATCCGCGGACTCCAGATCATGGACGGGACGATCGTCGTCTCATACCCGGCCATGAGCTTGTGTGCGAGCGGGATCTCCCATTTGTGTTCGGATATGCACCGGACTGCCTTGGGAATCTCTTCCTCGGTCGGTACCGAATCTGCGGAGTAGAGGTAGGAACGGTTCGCCATGGCGGCGACCCTAACACCACGGTCAGACACCACCCGGTGCCGTCGGCCCTGCCAGGCCCGGTCTTCGTCACCGAGCAGGATGGCCGTGGCCAGTCCTTCGGGCTGCTCGATCCGGTCGGCAGGGCCTAGTACTGCAACGGTGCTTGCCGTGAATGCTGGCCAGGTTGGTCGTTGGTGTGGTTATGGGTGGGGACCTTGCTGATGTCAGGTTGTGGGCTGGTGAACTGGACGCTGTGCATGAGCGGTTCGTGCACCGTTTCAGCAGGTCGGAGCCACGGGAGTCGGCACTTGCTTATATGCGGGGCCTGATCGCTCCGCTGCAGCGGAAGAACGGCTGGACGATGGCGGAGGAAGCCGGCCACGCAGGCCCGGACCGTATCCACCGGATGCTGAACCGGATCGACTGGGACGCGGATGAGGTGCTCGACGACGTGCGTCGGTACGTCGTCGACAACCTCGGCGACCAGGATGCCGTCCTGGTCGTGGACGACACGGGCTTCTTGAAAAAGGGGACGCGGTCGGCCGGGGTGCAGCGGCAGCACTCCGGCACCGCCGGGCGGACGGAGAACTGCCAAGTCGGCGTCTTCCTCGCCTGTGCTGTCCAGCTCAGCGATGACTTCCTTGTCCTCCGCGGGGGCGAGCGCCGCGATATCGCGTGGCGGGACATCATCGGCATCGAGGTCCGGAAGACGGCTGGGGTCCGGACCGTAGTCGTGCGCGTGTCGGATGGACGTCGGATACCGCTGCGCGCGCCCGTGTCCTTTCTGGACCGTCGCTTCGACGACAAGGCCCAGGTCCTGAGCTTGTCGTTTAAGGTCGGGCGGGCGTCAGCTCAAGTATCAACTCCATGGCTTCACCGAGAAGATGCGTCTCGCTCTCGTTCATTGACGGGTTGGCCGCCCGTCTCTTCCTGGCTTCCGCAAGGCATCCGGAGGCGGTGTTGTCCAGGGTGATCGCGGGGCGGAGGTGTGTCAGCAGTGAGGCGAGTACTGCCCGGGCCAGCTCCGCCAGGGCCGTGTTGCCGACAGCGACCTGCGCCAGGATCAGGGCCGACATTCCCCAGTCGAGTGCGGGTGGCCCTTCCTCGGTGTTGCGCCAGTCGATCACCACGGGCCTGCCCGAGGTGAGCATCACGTTGTCCGGGTGCAGGTCGAGGTGGAGGGTCCGATTGACGGGATCGGCGGAGACCCGTGCGGGAACCGAGTGCAGGCGGTGCAGCGGATCGGCGAGCCCCGCTCCTGCTTCATCGACCGTGATCATGCCCTGCAGCAGCGCCTGAAGCATGGATGGGCCGTGCAGCCGCTGCATCACCAGGTCGGTTCGCGGCGCAGTGCTGCCTCCGGCGCCCGCCGGGTCCCGGAGGCGGGGCACCGGATACCCGTCCTCCGCGAGGTAGGCCATCACAGCGGCTTCGACGGTGACGTCGCCGCCGTCTCGGTATCGGCGAAGGACCCAGTGATCATCGATGGCGAACACGTCCGCGTTGCGGCCGGAGCCGAGTAACCCACCCGTCTGCATGCAGGGACCCTATCCGTCGGCGGAAACGCCTTCTTTCCCTGTGCGCCGTGGCTTGGTGCCCTTCTTGTGGTGGGCCGGGCGGGTGAATGCCTCGCCGGTGGCGAGGACGCGTCCGACTTCTTGACGCGTTGCCGCATGACGGTGCTTCGAGCCTGGCGGACGCCCAGGGCCGGGACGGGAAGGTTTGGGTGCACACGCTGGGGAGGCCATTTTCGCCCGCAGGTTCCGAAACCCTCGGCGGACGCGGGCAGGGGTGAGCCTGTTCGGCTCGGCCGGTTTCTCCCAGGGACGGCGCAGATCGGCGGCGAGCGGGCGGGCGAGCCGGAGCTGGGTGTGGGCGACGACGACCAGCCAGGTCCAGCGGTCTGCTGCTTGCGGGCTGCGCAGTCTCGGCTTCGTCCAGCCGAGGGTCTGCTTGATCATTCGAAAGGTGTGTTCCAGGTCGAAGCGGCGGAGGAAGGACTGCCAGCAGCGGTCGATGTCCGCCGTGGTGGCGTCGGTCCTGGACCACCACAGCCAGACCGGCTTGTTCTCCCCACCGCTGGGGAGGTGCTCGACGCGGAGCGATGACAGTGCCCTCGATGAGGGGCAGCGGTCCGTCGTGGTCGAGCCAGGCCGCTCGTTTGGTGAGCCTGGGGTGCAGTCGGTCCCAGGCCCGTGCGGTCGCCTTTCCGTAGAGGAGGGTGTCGGTGACGGTCACGGCCCGCTCGGCTCCCCGGGTATCCGGGTCACCGAAGACGAACTCGCCGCCGTGCTTGGGCGGCCGGCCGCCCTTGGGGGCATGGACGCGGGGCGGGGTCGGCCGGCGCAGGACGCGGTCGGAGCGCATCCGGCCGAGAATTTCGACGGGCAGGCCCTCCAGGAGATGGGCGATGCGCGGGGCGTCGTAGCCCGCATCCAGCACGATCAGGACGTACGGATCGCCGTCCGTCCACTGTCCGGCGGCGACCAGTCGTTCGACGAGGTCGTGGATCTGTGCGGTGGTGACGGCAGTGACATCCGCGCCAGGCTCCAGACGGATGGCGTCCAGCGGCGCGGTCCACGACGTGCGACCCGTCTCCAGCGCGGCGATGACCGAGTACGGCCACCCGGGGATCATCTGGTGCTTGCCCTCGCCGCGGCCGTAGGTGTGGCAGAACGAGCGGCCCGGGGCGGTGGCAGCATCCGGCCGCAGCCAGGGCGAGACGTCCGCGGCCAGGACCAGACGCACGTCTGCCGCCTTCGGCAGCGGCAGCCCGGCGAGCGTCCGGCGCAGCCGGGCCACGTCCAGGCGGCCGTTGTTCAGACCGCCGTACAAAGCGCCGTGGCCACGACGATGCTCGGGCGCCAACGCGAGGTCCACCAGCGTCCGCACCGGCCCCTCTGTGCACAGCAAAGCGTCGGCCAGCTCGAACAACGCGTCCCCGCGCCCGCTCAGGCACTCGTAGAACTCCGCCCGGAAGCGTGACAGCGTCGCGAACGCTGTCCGCTTATCGATCTGTTGCAGCACACTCATCTCCCGGCCCCGGTCTGATCACGTGCGTCTTTGGTCGGAGCACATGATCAAGCCGGGGTCGTCCAACCCGTCCGGCGAATGCGCAGGTGAGCGCCCAAGTTCGAGTCCCATTTCGGACCGGAACCTTAAACGACAAGCTAAGTACCTGTTCCTAAAGCCCATCACCGAAGCTAAAGGGCCATGGACGTGGGACCCTCTGCATCTGTCAGAGTGAATCAATCGGCGATGGCCTACCCAACGCGAGGTGGGGCGGCATGTCGCGCACCAGGGCACGGCCTCATGAAGCTAGTTTCCACCTGCTTGTCATGACCGAACGCGAGCGGAACCAGGGAGACTTCGTGCACCGTGCAGGACGGTTGATCACAGCTCTGACAGTGGCGGCGGGCGCGCTCGTCATCAATGTGTCACAAGCTCACAACGCCCAAGCCGACGGTCTCCTGGACGGCCTCCTCGGCGGCGACATCCTCACGCAACAACTGTGCACACCCGTCCAGTCAGGTGTGGGCAACCAGTTCACCGCGCCCCAAAACACCCAGTGCAACCAGGGCGCGTCGTCCTCGACCACGACCCCCGCGGGTGGCGGCATCACCGGCTACGAGGTGGTCAAAGGCGGTAATTTCAGTCTCCTTCCGGGCGAGAGTGACAGCGCTGCTATCTTCTGCCCCGCGGGTAAGCGGCCCCTTAGTGGTGGTGTGCAGGCTGGTGGCGGAGACGTCGACAACCTCCGTCTGAAGTATTCCTACGTACACCAGATCGATCCGACAGAATGGGTTGTCGGGGTGACCCACGAGGGCGGTCAAGGCGCGGCTCAGGGTAACTACTTCGTCATCTGTGCGAACGTCGCCGAATGACGCCGCCGACAATACATCGACCCCCCGGTCCGGCGGTCGACTAAGCTCGATCTCGCAATGAAGGTCCGTCAGCTTACTGGCGGACCCCAATCGTGACCATCGCCCTGGTCCTCCTCAGCTGGAACGGCAAGCTGGTCGCTCTGGGCATCGTCAGCGGAGTCTTTCTGCTCTGGTTCTCCGCAGCCCTCGCGTGGGCGTACGCCGATGGTGACCATGGCCGGCAGGCACTCCAGCGCGCGTACAACGTCACCTTCGGATGGGGCGACGGGATCTGAGTACCAAGTACTCGGCACCTGGCTCCCGATCCGGCCTCAAAGAAGCTGGAGTGGAGTTGGCGTTCGCGGGTGTGACCGTGTGTCAGTCGCGTGTGTGTTCGCGGGAGGGCGGCTGGCTGGCCCGGCGGGACTGTCGACGGGTGATCCGTCTGGTCATGAGGGTTCGCTCTCTTTTGCGCCCGTGGGGTCACCACCTGGGCCGAAGCGGCCATGGCCGCTGGTGCTGCAGAGCCGGAGAGGCAGGCCGAGAAGGTTCGCCGGAAGGTGAAGCGGCTTGCTGGGCTCATCACCGGCAGCTCTTCCGCAGAGATCACGGGGAGCGGCCGATGAGCGCCCCCGCCCCCGTCGCAGCCCGCCCGGCCCGGCGCCGGGAGGTGGTGTTGCGGATCGCCCTGTCGGGAATTCCGGCCTGCACCGCAGTACTCGGCACCGGCAGCATCGGCGCGGCCCTGCTCCACGGCGCCATCCCGGCACCATCCCCGCTCGTGTGGCCGCTCGTCGTCCTCGCCCTCGGCACGATGGCGTACGACGTCGGGCTCCGTGCCCTGCGCCGCCGCGCCGACTGACTGCGCTGCCGGACGGGGAACGAATCCTTCCCGGCTTGGGTGAGTGCGGCCCGCCCCGCGCTTACCGCAGCCTGGGCCGGGTGCTCTCCGTGCATGGTCGAAGTGGACAGCGAGCGGGGCAGCGGCGGCGTCCGGTCGCCAGGACCCGTAGGTTGCGGACAATTCGGATACGGGGACGGGAAGCTCGGCGCGGGCCGGGCACCGCAGCGGCAGGGGCGCGGCCCGGGGCTGAGGCGGCCGGCTGAGTGGTTCATGTTGCCCCTTCCCCGTGCTCGGAGACCACCGCGTCCGCTCGCAGGGCGTCGGCCTCGGTGCCCGGGGGCTGCTGGCGGAACGTCACCTGGCTTCCCGCGGCGCGGTGGTGGGGACAAGCGGGGCGTCCTGCCACGGCGCGGCGGCCAGGCAGGTGGAACACCACCGTTCGCCGGGCTGGTCCAGCTCTACGGGCACGTTCCGGAGCCCGCCGGGCCGGCCGATGCCGGTGTCGCTGTCGCTGTCGATGCGGTGGAAGTCGCAGTCGCCATCGCAGGTTCGCGGTCTGGCCGGGGCATGCCAGATGGTCTGTACGGCGCCCAGGGCTCCGTTCGGGTGAAGGCGTTCGGCGGTGGCCAGCATGGTCACCCTTCCTGGTAGTGGTCAGCGGGCTTCGGGCGGGGTGTACCGGCCGGGGAGATCGGTCATCTAGGGAAGGCCGACGGCAAGGGCGTCCGGGGGCAGTCCGTCGCGCAGGACGGTGGTATTCGGGCCGGTGTAAGTGTCACGGGGAACGGTGATCACCAGGTGATCGCCCCGGTTCTGGGCGCGGATGAAGGTATCGGCGAGCGGCAGGCCGCTGTAGGCCAGGACCCAGCCGTCGGGGATGGCCGGCTCGGCCACGCGGCCGTCCGGTGTCAGGCGCCAGGCGTGCTCGAAGGCGCCGATGATCGGGCCTGTGGCGAGTGCGTAGCCCTCTCAGTAGGTCCAGCCCGCGCGGTCGGCCCACTCGTGCGCGGCGGCGAAGCAATCCCCGGTCCGCTCCGGGTGCGCGCTGGCAGGCCAGGGGGCAGGGGCGTAGTCGCGGCCGTGGACAAGGACAGGTCGGCGAAGCTCGGGTGGGTCCATGGGCGGTCGAGGGCCAGGGTGCACAGCTGTTCCAGCTCGGCACGCAGATGGCCGGCCTCGGCGGCCAGGCGCTGGGCGGCCGTCACGCGGCCCCCGGCTCGGCGGCGTTGAGGAGGTGGCCTCCCGGGTGCAGACTGCGGCGACGGGGCCGGTGAGTCGGCGAGCACGCCCGGGCTCGGGGAGACCGGCGTCGAGGAGGTCGGCACGGGTGGCCAGCAGTCGCATCGTGCCGGCCAAGCAGCCCGCACCGGCGGCGTCCGGGGCGATCACGGCAGGTGTCCCGGCATGGTTGGCGACAGGCACGGAGCGCTCCCCCAGCGTGGTGAGTGCCCGCAGGTGCTCTGCGCTCACGCTGGCGGCCGCCCAGCCCGACTCCGTCTGACGGATCTCCCCGACCGTCTCCTCCCCCTGCGCCCTCGGGCCGTCCGGACAGATCTCGGGACGGCCGAGCAGCCGCCGGTTCGCCGCCACGCCATGGCCAGGGGTCGGCCGGTGGGGCTGTCGCGTCGTCAGAGCTTTCCGAGTGCGGGACAGTTCCTCCGGGCAGCCGAAGACGGTCATGCTCGGCGAGCCCGGAAGCCCATTGAGCTTCTTCAGCGTTGCCGCTCCAGGGTGAGGATGGCTTTGGCGATTGACGTCATGCGGTTTGGACTGCATCGGGATCTGCGGAAAATGCGCCAGGCCTTCAGGCGTGCGACGCCGCGCGCGACCGGTGCCCGCGCCGCGGCCAGGGCCCGGTTGACGGTCTTCTCGGTGAGGGTGAGTTCCTGCAAAGGCTTGCGCTTGATGCCCGTGGTCACCCAGGGGCCGCCGCCCTGGTAGGCGAGGTCGGCCAGGATGGGGACGCCCTGGCGCTCGCAGATCCGGATGATCTGGTGGGTGCGGGCCGCGGTCAGGTCGTGAGCTCGGCCCGGCAATACAGGTGAGAGCCACAGCAGCCGGCCGTCCGGCTCGGTGACCACCTGCACGTTCACGCCGTGGCGGCGGTGCTTGTGGGAGTAGTCGGCCCGTCCGTCGCCGACCCGGTCGCACTCGGCGAGAGTGCCGTCCAGCAGAACGAAGTCCGCATCGGTCTCGCGCAGGACCTTCAGCAGACCCGGGGCACGGTCAGCCAGCAGGTCGATGACGGCGCTGGTGTAGGCGTGAGCGGTGGACTCGCTGATCCCGAATCCGGCAGCGATCTTCGCCAGGGTGTTGTGCTCGCGCAGGTACACCAGTGCCACCATCGGACGCTGAGAGGGGCGGAGCTTGCAGCGGCGGTCACCCTCACGGGTGACTACGAGCATCGTCACCCACTCCACGAGCGCATGTGGCAGGTCGAGTGCGGCAGGATGGATGACCAACGAGGCCCCGAGCAGCGTGGTTGAGACGTCAGACATCTCGATCAACAGCCCGGGGGCTTCGCTCGTTGCGCTTCGCGGTCGTCACCTGATCGGTGGCCAACTCGAAGAAGCTCAGTCGTCGATGTGGACGAGATAGTCGTCCGGGTCGTGGCCCATGGCCTTGCGCTCGGGCGACGACCAGTACAGAGCGTTGCGCTCGGCGAGGGTCTCCGGGCCCTCATACGAGGTCAGCCAGCGAACTGGTTGCGTTCCCGGTCCACCCAGGCCCCGCCGATCGTGAACCCCAACTTCAGCCGCAGCGGCACGATTTCCTCCCGCCACCGCTCCACCCATTGAGCGTTGTGCATCCTGAAATTGCTGGTCATGGTGCTGGTGTGCGTCGGCTGCGCGCTGCTCGTGCTGGTGGTGGGCGAGTGTCTGCGGCGTAGATCATCTGTCATAGGGCGATCTCGGTGTTGGCCAGCGCGAGCAGTGTCCGCAACGGCGTGGTCGAATGCCGGGCGGACAGCCACAGCCTGCCGAGGAAAGCAAGATCGTGTCGTCGAACGACGTCGGCAACGAAAAGCCATTCGATCCTGCGTCTTGGTTTCGAGCGACATGTGCGGGAGCTTTTCGGAAAGACTAACCAATTGTCCGATCATGAACCTCAATGTCTGCTGCGTCATTTTCCTCAGCTCCCGCTGCAGGAGTCCTCCGTTTCCGATCCATGGCGCCGAGCAGAGCGAAGTACAGTGCTGCTGACGCCGCAACTGCACCGCCAACCGGTGGGGAGATCCAAAAAATGATCCCCTGAGCTGTCGCTAGCGCTGCTGCCCCCACGCCAACCAACTTGCGGTCGCTCCATCCGTTCCGAAGTAGCCGAGTCCGCACGGACCAACGCATCTGAACTCCTCTCAAGCTAGATCAAGATCGATTGGGAGGGAAGATCCGTACTTGGAATACAGCCTCGCCCTCCATCTGCAGAGTGGATCTGCGGATGCATCACGGTCAAACTGCACTGTGTACAAAAGTGCGCTTGACTCGGGGGCGAAAAGGATGTAGAAGGCGCGCGCGTTTTTCGAACAGGACATGCCCATGGAGGCGCTGATGAATGACGATTCGCATGATGAGCTTGGGATTGGTGAGGCGCGGAAACTGCTGACCAGCTTGGTTGCGGGCGTGAAGCAAGATGGCAGGCCCGTACGCCTGACGAAGCACGGTCATCACGTGGCTTCCATTGTCAGTGCGGAGGATGCTGAGAGGCTAAGGTCATGGGCTGTTGACCCGATTGAAGTTCCCGGTGACGTTGCAACAGCCACTCGGATTATTGAGGGGCTACTTCCTGGTGGTTCCAACCTGCTGCCGGATTATCGCGCGGTTCAGGCGATGGATAAGAGGGAGATCACTGGAGGACTTGCCACCATATTGCGGTCTCTGCTCCTTGTGATCCGCATGAAGTATCCATATGGAAGAATTTCACTCTCGGAGGAAGGTGAAAGCGCACCACGGGTCCCTATTTCGGTAGCCGACTTGATAATGCACAAGGTACTGAATGAAGCGATTGGATCGGCGCTTACCGTGAGCAAATCCGGCGAGGAGGTGACGGGTTTCAATGAATCAGAATTCGATGGATCGGCGGTTGCTGTCGTTGCAGGCGCTCTCTGGGCTGCACAAGTAGGCGCGAATCCAATTGAATGGAGAAATTCCATCAAGCGGCCGATTGGTGAGCGGGAGTTGCTCGCATGGATTTCTACTACTTACGAGGCTGCCGATTTTGTGAGATTTATGATAGACGGGGAATTTCTGGCCGAGGAGGACTCCGGTGAGGGGATCTTTTGGCTTCGGGAGATAATTTATGGGCCTGAGAGTCTGCTTGAGGTCAAGGAGTCCGAGGAGTAGTTACTGACCTTCAAAGCGTGGTGTCGGTAGGGCTGACGGTCCATGATCCCTGCGGTACGCCAAGTGCATGAGGTATGCGCAAGGGGGCGGGCTGAC
>NZ_JBIAWO010000022.1:0-26684 GCF_042895685.1 Streptomyces sp. NPDC001381
TCCCCCGCCCGCAACGCCTGCACCGCCAGATGCAACGCCACCAGCGCCGAGGAACACGCCGTGTCCACCGTCACCGCGGGGCCCTCCAGACCGAGCGTGAAGGACACCCGGCCGGACATCACGCTGGCGGTGTTGCCGGTGCCGAGGTGGCCCGCGACCTCCTCGGCCGTGGCGGGGTCGAGGGGGCGGGAGGCGTAGTCCTGGTAGTTGGTGCCGGCGAAGACACCCGTGCGCGAGCCGCGCAGCGTGGTCGGGTCGATGCCGGCCCGCTCGAACGCCTCCCACGCCAGCTCCAGCAGCAACCGCTGCTGCGGATCCATCGCCAGCGCCTCACGCGGCGAGATCCCGAAGAAACCGGGGTCGAAGTCGGCGACGTGGTGGAGGAATCCGCCGCCGCGGGTGCTGGCACGTCCGGGGACGCCGGGCTCGGGGTCGTAGAGGGCGTCGACGTCCCAGCCGCGGTCGTCGGGCCATGCGGTGATGGCGTCGGTGCCGTCGGCGAGCAGGCGCCAGTAGTCCTCGGGGGTGTCGGCCCCGCCGGGGAAGCGGCAGCTCATCGCGGTGATGACGATGGGGTCGTCGGCGGAGGCGCGCGGGGGCGCAAGCGCGGCGTCCGGAGTGTGCCGGGCGGCCGGGGCGAGGGCGGTGCGGAGGTGTTCGGCGAGGGCGGTCGGGGTGGGGTGGTCGAAGACGAGGGTGGCGGGCAGGGGACGGCCGACGGCGGCGCTGAGGGCGTTGCGGAGTTCCACCGCCGTGAGCGAGTCGAAGCCGAGTTCGCGGAAGGAGCGGGTGGGCTCGACGTCCTGGGGGCCGGCGTGGTTGAGGACGACGGCGGCGTGGGCGCGGACGAGTTCCTCGAAGGCGGCCCGCTGTTCCGGTTCGGCGAGTGCGGCGAGTCGCCGGGTGAGGTCGCCAGTGCCGGCGGTGTCGCCGTCGGCTGCGTCCCGGGGGTCGTGGTCGGGGCCACGGCGGGCGGTGAGGGCGCGCCGGGCGTCGGGCAGGTCGTCGAGGAAGGGCCGGGGCCGGGCGGTGGTGTAGGCGTGGGCGAACAGATCCCAGTCGATGTCGGTCACGGCGAGGGTGGTGTCGTCGTGGTCGAGGGCCTGTTGCAGGGCTCCGAGGGCGAGGTCGGGGTTCATGGGGCGGACGCCGTGCCGCTGGAGACGTTCGCCGACGGAGCCCTCGGCCATGCCGCCGTCGGCCCAGGGTCCCCAGGCGATGGCGGTGGCGGGCAGGCCGCGGGAGCGGCGCTGCTGGGCGAGGGCGTCGAGGAGGGCGTTGCCGGGGGCGTAGTTGGCGTGGCCGGGGGCGCCGATCGTCCCGGCCGTCGACGAGAAGAGGACGAACGCGGAGAGGTCGAGCCCGGTGGTGAGGGCGTCGAGGGTGCGGGCGCCGCCGACCTTGACCCGCAGGACCTCGGCGAGCTGTTCGGGGGTGAGGGTGGTGATGACGCCGTCGCGCAGGACGGCGGCGGTGTGGAAGACCGCGGTGAGGGGTCGTTCGGCGGGGACGGTGGCCAGCAGGGCGGCGAGCTGGTCGCGGTCGGCGATGTCGCAGGCGGCGATGTCGACGTGTCCGGCGCCGAGTCCGGTGAGTTCGGTGCGCAGTGCGGCGGCGCCGGGGGCGTCCGGGCCGGTGCGGCTGACCAGGAGGAGACCGGGGGCTCCCTGGCGGGCGAGTCTGCGGGCGACCTGGCGGCCGAGGGCGCCGGTGCCGCCGGTGACGAGGACGGTTCCGGTGGGGGTCCAGTCCCGGGTGCCGCCCAGGCCGCCTGTCGCCGCGCGGTGGAGGCGGCGGGCGAGGAGGCCGGTGTCGCGGACGGCGAGCTGGTCCTCCTGTCCGACGCCGGCGAGGGCGGCAGTGAGGCGTTCCGCGGCGACGGGGTCGAGGGTGGCGGGCAGGTCGAGGAGGCCGCCCCAGCGCTGTGGCTGTTCGAGGGCGACGACGCGGCCGAAGCCCCAGACGAGGGCCTGCTCCGGGGCGGTGACGGTCTCGGTCGGGCCGGTGGCGACGGCGCCTCGGGTGGCGAACCAGACGGGTGCGTCCTGGCCGAGGTCGTCGAGGGCCTGGACGAGGGAGACGGTGGCGGCGAAGCCGCGGGGCAGGCCGGGCAGGCCGTCGTACTCCTCCTCGTCGAGGGCGAGCAGGGACAGGACGGCCTGCGGCCGGTCGGGTCCGGTGGCGCGCAGGGCGTGCGCGACGCGGTCGCGGTCGTCGTGCGGGGCGACCGGGACGGTGACCGGTTCGGCGCCCGCGCGGGCGAGGGCGTCGAGGACGGCGGCGCCGAGAGCGTGGCGGGGGTGGTCCGGGTCCTGGTGGTCGGCGGGCAGGGCGACGAGCCAGCGTCCGCTCAGGACGGGGGCGGGGGCGGCGGGCAGGGGCTTCCAGGTGACGCGGTACCGCCAGGCGTCGACGGTGGCGTTCTCCCGGCTGCGTCTGCGGTAGTCGCTCAGGGCGGGCAGGACGGTGGAGAGGGTGTCCTGGTCGAGGTGGAGGGCGGCGGCCAGCGGGGCGGTCTCGCCGTTCTCGACGGACTCCCAGAAGCGGGCGTCGAGGTCCGTGCCGGTCGCCGTGGCGGGCGGGGTGAGCTGGGCGGGCGTGGGCCAGTAGGTGCGGCGCCGGAAGGCGTAGGTGGGCAGGTCGACGCGGGTGGCGGGGCCGGCGAGGGCCGTGCAGTCGGCGGGGGCGGCGCCGCGGACGCTCAGCTCGGCGAGGGAGGTGAGGAAGCGGCGTGGGCCGCCTTCGCCGCGGCGGAGTGTGCCGGTGACGACGGTGCCGGTGCGGCCCTCCTCGTCGAGGGTGTCGCGGACGGCGGCGGTGAGCACGGGGTGCGGGCTGGACTCGACGAAGGCGCGGAAGTCCTGTGCGGCGAGGGCCCGTACGGCGTCGGCGAAGCGGACGGTGTGCCGCAGGTTGTCGTACCAGTAGGGGGCGCCGAGGTGCTCGGTGTCGAGCCAGTCGCAGGTGACGGTGGAGAAGAACGGCACGTCGGCGGCGCGGGGGCGGACGGTGGCGAGGTCGGTGAGGAGCCGGTCGTGGATCTCCTCGACCTGGGCGGAGTGGGAGGCGTAGTCGACGGGGATCTGCCGTGCCTGGGCGCCGGAGGCGGTGAGCTCGGCGACCAGGTCGCGTACGGCGTCGGCGTCGCCCGAGACGACCACGGAGGCGGGTCCGTTGACGGCGGCGACCGACACCCGGCCCGCCCAGGGTGCCAGCCGTTCCCGGACGTCGGTGACCGGCAGCAGCACCGAGGCCATGCCGCCGTGTCCGGCGAGGGCGGTGATGGCCCTGCTGCGCAGGACGACCACGCGGGCGGCGTCGTCCAGGGTGAGGGCCCCGGCGACGCAGGCGGCGGCGATCTCGCCCTGGCTGTGTCCGACGACGGCGTCGGGGTGGACCCCGCGGGACTGCCAGAGGCGGGCCAGCGACACCATGGTCACGAACAGCAGGGGCTGGACGACGTCCACGCGGTCGAGGGTGGGCGCGTCGTCGGCGCCGCGCAGCACGTCTTCGACGGACCAGTCCACGCAGCGCTCGACGGCGGTCGCGCAGGCGGTGAAGTGGGCTCGGAACTCCGGGTCGGTGTCGAGGAGTTCGGTGGCCATGCCGGGCCACTGGGGGCCCTGGCCGGGGAAGACGAAGACGGTGCGGCCGTCCACGTCGGCCACGCCCTGGACGAGACCGGTGGCCGGGGAGCCCGCCGCCAGGGACTCCAGGCCGCGCAGCAGTTCGGGGCGGTCGTCGGCGAGGAGCACCGCGCGGTGTTCGAACGCGGAACGGGTGGCCGCGAGCGACCAGGCGAGGTCGTGCGGGGCCACCGTCTCGTCGGCGCGCAGCCGGGCGTGCAGGGCGGCGGCCTGGGCCCGCAGCGCTGCGGCGCTGCGTCCGGAGACGACGTAGGGCAGTGTGGTGCGCGACGGGGCGGGGGGCTCCCCGGCGGGCGCGGCCGGTTCGGGGGTGGGCTGTTCGAGGATGACGTGGGCGTTGGTGCCGCTGACGCCGAAGGAGGAGACGCCGGCCAGGCGGGGCCGGTCGGCGGCGGGCCAGGGGCGGGCCTCGGTGAGGAGTTCGACGCGGCCCGCCGTCCAGTCGACGTGGGTGGTGGGCCGGTCGACGTGGAGGGTGCGGGGCAGCAGTCCGTGGCGCATGGCCAGGACCATCTTCATGACGCCGGCGACCCCGGCGGCGGCCTGGGTGTGGCCGATGTTGGACTTGACCGACCCGAGCCACAGGGGCTGTTCGCGGTCCTGGCCGTAGGTGGCGAGCAGGGCCTGCGCCTCGATCGGGTCGCCGAGCGTCGTGCCGGTGCCGTGCGCCTCGACCGCGTCGACGTCGGCGGTGGACAGCTGTGCGTCGGCGAGGGCCTGCCAGATGACGCGCTGCTGGGCGGGCCCGTTGGGCGCGGTCAGGCCGTTGGAGGCGCCGTCCTGGTTGACGGCGCTGCCCCGGACCACGGCGAGCACCGGGTGCCCGAGGCGGCGGGCGTCGGCCAGCCGCTCCACCAGCAGCATGCCGGCGCCCTCGGCCCAGCCGGTGCCGTCGGCGGCCTCGGCGAACGCCTTGCAGCGGCCGTCGGGGGCGAGGCCCCGCTGCCGGCTGAACTCCAGGAAGAGGCCGGGTGTCGACAGCACGGTGACACCGCCGGCGAGCGCCAGGTCGCACTCCCTGGACCGCAGCGCCCGTACGGCGAGGTGCAGGGCGACCAGGGAGGAGGAGCAGGCGGTGTCGACGGTGACGGCGGGGCCCTCCAGGCCGAGGGTGTAGGAGATGCGGCCGGAGACCACGCTGGCCGCGTTGCCGGTGCCGACGTGTCCTTCCAGGCTCTCCCGGGAGGCCAGCAGCAGTGCCGGGTAGTCCTGGCCGTTGGTGCCGGCGAAGACGCCGGTGCGGGAGCCGCGCAGGGTCGTGGGGTCGATGCCGGCCCGTTCGAACGCCTCCCAGGAGATCTCCAGGAGCAGCCGCTGCTGGGGGTCCATCGCCATGGCCTCGCGCGGCGAGATGCCGAAGAAGGAGGCGTCGAAGTCGCCGGCCGCGGCGAGGGCGCCGCCGGAGGTGCTGTAGGTCTTTCCGGGGCGGCCGGGTTCGGGGTCGTAGTGGTCGGCGAGGTTCCAGCCGCGGTCGGTGGGCCACTCGGTCACGGCGTCGCCGTCGGAGGCGAGCAGCCGCCACAGGTCCTCGGGCGAGTCGGCGCCGCCGGGGAAGCGGCAGCTCATCGCGACGATGGCTACCGGTTCGCGGGAGGCGGACTCCGCCTCCCGCAGGCGCCTGCGGGTCTCGTGCAGGTCTCCGGTGACCTTCTTGAGGTAGCTGAGGAGCTTTTCCTGCTCGTTCACGCGTACTCCCCCACCTGGAAGGTCGTGTCGGTCGTGGCGGTGGCCAGGGTCGTGGTGCCGGTCATGAGATGCCCAGGTCGTTGTCGATGAGGGCGAAGATCTCCTCGGCGCCGGCGGACTCGATCCGGTCCTGGAGGTCGCCGCCGCCGTCGTCCGTCCGCTCGGCGGACGGTTCGCCCTGGCCGTTCCAGCGGGAGGCGAGCGCCAGCAGGCGGGAGGTGATCCGGCCGCGCCGGGTGTCGTCCTCGGCGAGCCCGGCGAGCGCGGCCTCGAGTCGGTCGAGGGCGTCCAGCGCGGGCGCTTCGCCGCCCTCGGCCGCGGTCAGCGATCGCAGGTGGCGGGCGAGGACACGGGGGGTGGGCTGGTCGAACAGGAGGGTGGCGGGCAGCTGGAGCCCGGCCGCGGTGCCGAGCCGGTTGCGCAGTTCCACCGCCATCAGCGAGTCGAACCCGAGTTCGCTGAAGGCGCGGTCGGCGTCGACGGCTTCGGCGGAGGCGTGCCCGAGGACGGTGGCGACGTGGCCGCGGACCAGCTGGATCAGCAGCCGCTCCTGTTCGGCCTCGGCGAGCCCGGCGAGTCGGGTGCGCAGCGCGCCGCCGTCCGTCGCGGTCCCGCCGTCCCTCTCCCGTGCCTGGCGGATCAGGGCCTGGGCTTCGGGCAGTTCGGCGAGCAGCGGGGCGGGCCGCACCGCGGTGAAGCCGGGTACGAAGCGGTCCCAGACGAGTTCGGCGACGGTCGGCGCGGCGTCCTCGCCGGCCACGGCCCGGTCGAGGGCGGCGAGCGCGGTGTCCGGGTCGAGCGGGACGACACCGCCGCCCCGCAGCCGTGCCTCCGCCTCGGGGCCGCCGGCGGCCATTCCGCCACCGGCCCACGGTCCCCAGGCCACGGAGGTGGCGGGCAGGCCGTCGGCGCGGCGCCGGGCGGCGAGCGCGTCGAGGTAGGCGTTGGCGGCGGCGTAGTTGCCCTGCCCCGCCGAGCCGACCGTGCCGGCGAAGGAGGAGAACAGGACGAACGCCGACAGGTCGCGGTCGCGGGTGAGCCGGTCGAGGTTGCGGGCGGCGGCCAGCTTGGGCCGCAGCACCGCCTCCAGCCGCTCGGGGGTGAGCGACTGGAGGAGTCCGTCGTCCAGGACCCCGGCCGCGTGCACCACGGCGTCGACCGGGTGCTCGGCCAGCAGGGCGGCCAGGGCGTCGGGGTCGGCGGTGTCGCAGGCGGCCAGTGTCACGGTCGCGCCCCGCGCGGCCAGTTCGGCGCGCAGCGCTTGGGCGCCGTCCGCTTCCTGGCCGCGGCGGCCCACCAGCACCAGGTGGCGGGCACCGCGTTCGGCGAGCCGCCGGGCGACCCGGGCGCCGAGCGCTCCGGTGCCGCCGGTGATCAGGACGGTCTCGCCCGCGCAGCTCCACTCGGGGGTGGGGGCGTCGGACGGCCGGGCGTGCACGAGGCGGCGGGCGAGGACGCCGGCGGCCCGGACGGCGGTCTGGTCCTCTCCCGTGGTGCCGGAGAGCAGGGCGGCGAGCCGTTCGGCGGTCCGCCCGTCGAGGCGGGCGGGGAGGTCGACGAGACCGCCCCAGCGTTGCGGGTGTTCCAGCGCGGCGACCCGGCCCAGGCCCCAGGTGGCGGCCTGGGTGGGCGCAGTGACGCTCTCCCGGTCGGTGGCGGCGACGGCGCCGACGGTGGCGGCCCACAGCGGGGCGCCGATCTCCAGGTCGCCGAGCGCCTGGGTCAGGGCGAGCAGCGCGGCCAGGCCGGCGGGGGTGGCCGCGCGGTCCGTGGTGGCCGCGGGCTCCTCGTCGAGGGCCAGCAGCGACAGCACGCCTTGTACGGCGTCCGGTTCGGGGAGCTCGCGCAGTGCCTCGACGAGCGCGGCCCGGTCGGTGCGGGCGCAGTCCACGGGGAGCCGCACGAGCTGTGCGCCATGCGCGGTCAGGCCGTCGGCGAGGCCGGCCGTCCAGGGGTCCTCGGCCCGGGAGGCGGGCACGGCCAGCAGCCAGGTGCCCGACAGCACCGGCGGGGGGCCGTCCGGCACCGGACGCCAGACCACCGTGTAGGCCGAGGAGTCGAGCGCGGAGCGCTCCTGGCGGCGGCGCCGCCAGGACGACAGCGCGGGCAGCAGTTCGCTGAGGGGGGTGTCGTCGCCGAGGTCGGGGCGCTCGGTCAGCTCGCCGAGGTCGCCGCGCTCGACGGCGGCCCAGAACTCGTCGTCGAGGCGGCCGCCGTCGCCCGGCAGGTCGGGGCCGATGGGCTCGGGGCCGGTGGACCCCGCCGCCTCCAGCCAGTAGCGGTCGCGCTGGAAGGCGTAGGTCGGCAGCTCCACCGTGCGGGCCGGGCCGGTCAGTCCGGTCGGCGCGGCGGCGAGGCCGTGCACGTGCAGCGTCCCGGCGGCCAGCAGGGCGGCGACCGGCTCGGGCCGGCCCCGGCGCAGCACGGGGACGGCGACGGCGGCCTCGGCCGGCTCCTGCGGGCCGTGGTGC
This sequence comes from Streptomyces sp. NPDC001381, assembly GCF_042895685.1. Lineage (NCBI taxonomy): Bacteria > Bacillati > Actinomycetota > Actinomycetes > Kitasatosporales > Streptomycetaceae > Streptomyces > Streptomyces sp. NPDC001381. The sequence continues at coordinate 7,805 of NZ_JBIAWO010000022.1, forward strand.
GCCGCCTCCTGGAGGGTGTCGAGGGTCATCGCGGTCAGCGAGCCGTCCGGACCGAGTTCGACGAACGTGCCGACGCCGTCCTGGCGCAGCCGTCGTACACCGTCCGCGAAGCGCACGGTCTGCCGCACGTGCCGCACCCAGTGTCCGGGCGAGGCCAGTTCGGCCTCGGTGGCCCGGTCGCCCGTCACGTTGGAGACGATCGGGATCGCGGGCGCGTCGTAGCGCACGCCGCGCGCGACCTCTTCGAACTCCGCAAGCATCGCGTCCATATGCGCTGAGTGAAACGCATGGCTGACCCGCAAACGCCTAGTCTTTCGGCCCAGCGCGGCGAAATGCCCGTCGATGTCGGACACGGCGTCCTCGTCGCCGGAGACCACGACGGCCGTGGGCCCGTTGACGGCGGCGACCGCGATGTGCCGGTCGCGTCCGGCGAGCAGCGGCGCCACCTCGTCCTCGGACGCCTGTACGGCGGCCATCGCGCCGCCTTCGGGAAGCGCGTCCATGAGCCGGCCGCGGGCCGCGACCAGGGCGCACGCGTCGGCCAGTGACAGCACTCCGGAGACGTGCGCGGCGGACAGTTCGCCGATGGAGTGCCCCATCAGGGCGTCCGGCGCGACGCCCCACGAGCGCACCAGTTCGTACAGCGCCACATGGACGGCGAACAGCGCGGGCTGGGTGTAGGCGGTGCGGTCCAGCAGCGCGGCCCGCTCCGTGCCCTCGGCTGCGAGGACGACGTCGGCCAGCGGCACGTCGAGGTGCGGGGCGAAGCCGTCGCAGACGCGGTGGAAGGCCTCGGCGTACACCGGGAACCGGTCGAGGAGTGCCCGGCCCATGCCGGGCCGCTGCGAGCCCTGCCCGCTGAACAGGAACGCCGTGCGTCCCCGGGGGCCGGTGCGTCCGCGCACCACCGCGGCGGTGTCCTCGCCGCGGCCGAGCGCTCCCAGCGCGGTCAGGAGCTGGGTGCGGTCCTCGGCGACGACCACGGCCCGGTGCTCGAAGACCGCGCGGCCGGTGGCCAGGGAGTGCGCCACGTCGGCGGGGGACGGCTCCGGGTCGTTGGCCAGCCGGGCGCGCAGCCGCTCGGCCTGGGCTCGCAGGGCGGCGGCCGATCGTGCGCTCAGTGGCCAGGCGACCGGTCCCCCGGGGTGCGGCTCGGCGGCGTCCTGCCGCCCCGCGCCCTCCTCCAGGACGACGTGGGCGTTGGTGCCGCTGATGCCGAACGACGAGACCGCGGCGCGCCGTGGGCGTCCCGAACGCGGCCAGGGCACGGGTTCGGTGAGCAGTTCGACCCGTCCGGCCGTCCAGTCGACGTGGCTGGTGGGCCGGGTCAGGTGCAGGGTGCGGGGCAGTGTCCCGTGCCGCATGGCCAGGACCGTCTTGATGACGCCGGCGACCCCGGCGGCGGCCTGGGTGTGGCCGATGTTGGACTTGACCGACCCGAGCCACAGGGGCCGTTCGCGGTCCTGGCCGTAGGTGGCGAGCAGCGCCTGCGCCTCGATCGGGTCGCCCAGTTTCGTGCCGGTGCCGTGTGCCTCGACGGCGTCGACGTCGGCGGGGGTGAGCCCGCCGGCCGCCAGCGCGGCGCGGATGACGCGCTGCTGCGAGGGACCGTTGGGCGCGGTGAGTCCGTTGCTGGCGCCGTCGGAGTTGACGGCGCTGCCCCGGACCACGGCGAGCACCGGGTGACCGTTGCGGCGGGCGTCGGCCAGCCGCTCCAGCAGCAGGATGCCGGCACCTTCGCCCCAGCCGGTGCCGTCGGCGTCGTCCGAGAAGGCCTTGCAGCGGTGGTCGCCGGCGAGCCCGCCCTGCCGGTCGAACTCGGCGAACGCGCCCGGTGTCGCCATCACCGTCACACCGCCCGCGAGCGCCAGATCGCACTCGCCGGACCGCAGCGACTGGGCCGCCCAGTGCAGGGCCACCAGTGAGGACGAGCAGGCGGTGTCCACGGTGACCGCGGGGCCCTCCAGGCCCAGCGCGTAGGCGACGCGGCCGGAGGCCACGCTCGCGGCGTGCCCGGTCAGGAGCTGTCCCTGTGTGTCCTCGGGGACGTGGTGCGCGGCCGATCCGTAGCCCTGGTAGTTCGTGCCGACGAACACGCCGGTACGGGAGCCGTGCAGCCCGCGCGGGTCGATCGCGGCCCGTTCCAGCGCCTCCCAGGAGATCTCCAGCAGGAGTCGCTGCTGCGGGTCCATCGCCAGGGCCTCGCGCGGCGAGATGCCGAAGAAGTCCGCGTCGAACTCGGCGGCGTCGTACAGGAATCCGCCCTCGACGCCGTCCGCGTGCCAGCCGCGGTCCGCGGGCGGCGCACCGATCGCGTCGACGCCGTCGGCGAGCAGCCGCCAGAAGTCCTCCGGTCCGCGCACCCCGCCGGGGAACCGGCAGCCCATGCCCACGATCGCGATCCGCGCGTCGTCCGCCCCGTCGACGGCACGGACGGCCGTGACGCCGGCACCGGTCGTGGCGGCGGCTGTGCCCGGGGGCCGGGTGTCGAGGAGTTCGGTGCCGATGTGGCGGGCGAGCGCCTGCGGCGACGGGTAGTCGAACACCAGGGTCGCCGGCAGCCGCAGTCCGGTCGCCGCGTTCAGCCGGTTGCGCAGTTCCACGGCGGTCAGTGAGTCGATGCCGAGGCCCCGGAAGTCGCGCGTGGCCTCGACGGTGTCCGGGCCGGAGTGCCCCAGCACCAGGGCCGTCTGGGTGCGTACCAGGTCCAGGACCGCCGTCTCGCGCTCGGCCTGTGCGAGGGTCGCCAGCCCGGTCCTGAAGCTCTCCCCGGCGGCGTCCGCCGTGGCCGCCGTGCGCCGTGCCGGGGTGACGGCCAGGCCGCGGAGCATGGCGGGCAGCGCCGACACCGCCTGCCGGTCGCGCAGTACGCGCCGGTCGAGCGCGATCGGCACGAGGACGGACTCGGTCCGCCGCAGGGCCGCGTCGAGGGCGCCGAGGCCCTGTTCGGGGGTGAGCGGCCGCATGCCGCCGCGGGCCATGCGCCGCAGGTCCGCCTCAGTCAGTTCGGCGGTCATGCCCGCGCCCGGTGCCCACGGGCCCCAGGCGAGGGCGGTCGCGGGCAGGCCGGCGGAGCGGCGGGTGGCGGCGAAGGCGTCCAGGAAGGCGTTGGCTGCCGCGTAGTTGGCCTGACCCGCGCCGCCGAACGTACCGGCCACCGAGGAGAAGACCACGAACGCGGAGAGGTCGGCGTCGCGGGTCAGCTCGTGCAGGTGCGCCACCGCGTCCGCCTTGGGCCGCATGACCTGCGCCAGGCGGTCGGGGGTGAGGGAGGCGACGACGCCGTCGTCCAGGACGCCGGCCGCGTGCACCACGCCGGTCAGCGGGTGCTGGGCGGGGACGGCCGCGAGGGCGGCGGCGAGTTGGTCATGGTCGGCGACGTCCAGGGCCGCCACCTCGACCTCGGCGCCGAGGCCGGTGAGTTCGGCGACGAGTTCGCGGGCGCCCGGGGCCTCGGGACCTCGGCGGCCGGCCAGCAGCAGGTGCCTGATGCCGTGCTCGGTGACCAGGTGGCGGGCCACCAGCGCGCCCAGGCCGCCGGTGCCACCGGTGACCAGCACGGTCCCCTCCGGGTCCAGTGGCGCCGGGACGGTCAGGACCACCTTGCCCACGTGCCGGGCCTGCGACAGATGACGGAACGCCTCCGGGGCCTGCCGTACGTCCCAGCAGGTGACCGGAAGGGGCGCGAGCACGCCCGACTCGAACAGGGCGACCAGGTCGGCCAGCATCCGGCCGATCCGCTCCGGACCGGCGTCCCACAGGTCGAAGGCGCGGTACGTCACACCCGGGTGCTCGGCGGCCACCGCGTCGGCGTCCCGGATGTCGGTCTTGCCCATCTCCAGGAAGCGGCCACCACGCGGCAGCAGCCGCAGGGAGGCGTCGACGAACTCCCCGGCCAGCGAGTCCAGTACGACGTCCACGCCCCGGCCGCCGGTGGCCGCGAGGAAGGCCGTCTCGAACGCGGTGTCGCGGGACGAGGCGAGGTGCGTCTCGTCCAGGCCCAGGGCGCGCAGGGTGTCCCACTTGCCGGCGCTCGCCGTGCCGAACACCTCGGCGCCCCGGTGCCGCGCCAGCTGCAGGGCGGCCATGCCCACGCCGCCGGCCGCCGCGTGCACCAGCACCGACTCACCGGCCCGCAGGCCCGCGAGGTCGTCGAGGGCGTAGTACGCGGTCAGGAACACGAGGGGCACGGACGCCGCCTGCGCGAACGTCCAGCCGGCCGGGATCCGGGCCACCGTCCGGGCGTCCGCGACCGCCACCGGGCCGAACGCGCCGGAGAACAGGCCCATCACGCGGTCGCCGACGGCCAGCCCGGTCGCCCCGGGACCGACCTCGGTCACCACACCGGCGCCCTCCAGACCGAAGTCCTCCGCGTCCCCGGGGTACATGCCGAGCGCGTTGAGCACATCACGGAAGTTCACGCCCGCGGCCCGCACCGCGACACGGACGTGACCGGGCGTCAGTTCCGCTCGCGCCTCCGGGACCGGCCGCAGCGCCAGTCCCTCCAGGGTGCCCTGCTCCACGATGTCCAGCCGCCAGGCCGACTCGCCTGTCGGAGGCGCGAGTTCACGGCCGCCTGTGGCCCGGCCCAGGCGCGGGGTGAACGGGGTGCCGCCGCGTACGGCGACCTCGGCCTCACCGGAGGCGAGCACGGCCGGGACGATCGCCCAGGACGCGTCGGTGCCGTCCACGTCGATCAGCGCGAACCGCCCAGGGTTCTCGGCCCGGGCCGCCCGCACCAGACCCCACACCGCGGCCAGGGCGGGATCGGGGGCCGTCGCGTCGAGCGTGACCGCCCCTTCGGTGACCAGCACGAGCCGGGCGCCCTCGAAGCGCTCCTCCGTCAGCCAGACACGTACCAGTTCCAGCGCGTGAGCGGCGGCCGTGTGCGCTGCCTCCGCGCGGTGGCCGGCCGGGGAGGCCACGCGCACCAGCGTGTCCGCTCCCGCGTCGGCACCGGTCGTCGCAGGAGTGGCCGGGAGAGTGGTGGGGAGGGGCGACGGCAGTGGCGCGGCGGGCGGGGCCGAGGCGGTCGCGTCCAGCGGGAGCGGCGTCCAGTCGACCCGGTGCAGCAGCTCGGCGTGCGGGGTGTGCGCGGTTCCGGCGGCCGGTGCCGTGAGGGCGCGCAGCGTGAGGGATCCGATGGTGGCGACGGGTGCGCCGGAGGGGTCGGCCAGGTCGAGGGCGACCGTGCCGCTCCCGGTGGCCCGCAGGCGGGCGTGGAGCTGTGACGCACCGGTGGCGTGCAGGGTGACGCCGCTCCAGGAGAAGGGCAGGCCCGGGGCCGGTTCCTCTCCTGCCGTGCCGCCGGTGGCTGTCGGGGCGGCTCCGAGAGCGTGCAGCACCGAGTCCAGCAGGGCGGGGTGGACGCCGTAGCGGCGGGCGTCGGAGGCGGCCTCGTCGGGGAGACGTGCCTCGGCGAACAGGTCGTCGCCGCTCTGCCGGACGGACGTCAGTCCGCGGAAGAGCGGGCCGTAGGACAGGCCGGTCCGCGCCAGCCGCTCGTAGAGGGTGTTGGTGGGGATCTCGGCGGCGTCGGCGGGCGGTCGCCCGTCCGCCACCGGGGCGGGCACGGCGGCCTCGGGCAGCAGGGTGCCGGTCGCGTGCTGGATCCACGGCTCGTCGTCGGGCCCGTCGGCGTCCGAGCCGGCCGCGGGGCGGGAGTACACGCCGATCTCGCGGCGCCCGTCGGAGTCCGGGGCGGCGACGGTGACCTGGAGCTGGGCGGCGCCGTGGGCGGGCAGCACCAGCGGTGTCCGCAGGGTGAGTTCCTCGACCTGACCGCAGCCGACGCGGTCGGCCGCGTGCAGGGCGAGTTCCAGGAAGGCGGTGCCGGGCAGCAGGACGGAACCGGAGACGACGTGTTCGGCCAGCCACGGCTGGAGCTGGGTGGAGAGCCGGCCGGTGAAGACCGCGGCCCCGCTGTCCGCGAGGGTGACGGCGGCGCCGAGCAGCGGGTGACCGGCGGCGGACAGACCCGCCGAGCGGAGGTCGCCGAGGTGGCCGCCGGCCGTGCGCGGCCAGTAGCGGCCGTGCTGGAAGGCATAGGTGGGCAGTTCGACGGGACGCCCGGCGGGGAAGAACGCGGACCAGTCGACGTCGGCACCGTGTGCGAAGAGTGTCGCGGCCGCCGCGAGCAGCGTCGCGGTCTCGGGGCGGTCGGGGCGCAGGGCGGGGACCGCGACCGGTTCGCCGTCGGTGAGCGAGGCGTGGGCCAGGGCGGTGAGGGTGCCGTCCGGTCCCAGTTCCAGGAACCGGGTGACGCCCTCGGTCTCCAGGACGGTGACGGCGTCGGCGAAGCGGACCGGCCGGCGGACATGGCGGACCCAGTACTCCGGGGAGCACAGGTCCTCGGCCGTGGCGGCCGCACCGGTGACCGTCGAGACGACGGGGAGGTGGGGCGGCTCGTAGGTCAGGCTCTCGGCGATCTTGCGGAAGTCGGCCAGCATCGGCTCCATCAGCGGCGAGTGGAAGGCGTGGCTGACCCGCAGCGCCGTGACCTTGCGGTCCTGGGCGCGGAAGTGGGCAGCGATGTCCTCGACGGCCTCCGCGGCCCCCGCGACGACCACGGCCCGGGGACCGTTGACCGCCGCGACGCCCACTTCGTCACCGAGCAGCGGCAGGACCTCGTCCTCGGTGGCCTGGAGCGCCACCATCGCACCGCCCGACGGCAGGGCCTGCATCAGCCGGCCGCGCGCCACCACCAGACGGCACGCGTCCGCCAGCGACCACACCCCGGCCACATGCGCGGCGGCGATCTCGCCGATGGAGTGCCCGGCGAGCACGTCGGGGCGCAGGCCCCAGGACTCCAGCAGCCGGAACAGGGCCACTTCGAGGGCGAAGAGGGCGGGCTGGGTGAACTCCGTGCGGTTCAGCAGGTCGGGGTCGTCCCCGAAGACGATCTCCCGCAGAGGGCGCGGCAGTTCCCCGTCGACCTGCGCGCACACGGCGTCGAAGGCGTCCGCGAAGACGGGGTGGGCCTCGTACGTCTCGCGTCCCATGCCGGGCCGTTGCGCGCCCTGCCCCGCGAAGAGGAACGCGGTACGGCCGTCGGCCCGCGCGCGGCCGGTGACCACGCCGGAGGCGGGCTCGCCCTGGGCCAGGGAGGTGAGCGCGGAGACGAGTTCCGCGCGGTCCGCGCCCAGGATCACGGCACGGTGGTCGAGCGCGGTACGGGTGGTGGCGAGGGAGAGGCCGAGGCTCGCGGCGGTGAGGCCGGGCCGGGCGTCGGCGTGCGCGAGGAGGCGTCCGGCCTGTGCGCGCAGGGCGTTCCCGGACGCGCCGGAGACCACCCAGGGCAGGGGGCCGCCGGTCCCGGTTCTCTTCGGCGCGGTCTCGCGGGGCTGTTCGACGGTCCCGGACCGCTCCTCGTCCCAGGGCTGTTCGACGATGACGTGGGCGTTGGTGCCGGAGACGCCGAACGCGGAGACTCCGGCGCGGCGCGGCCGGTCGCCGCCGGGCCAGCGCGTGGTCTCGGTGAGCAGTTCCACGGCGCCCGCCGACCAGTCGACGTGGGTGCTGGGGGTGTCGGCGTGCAGGGTGGCCGGGAGCAGGCCGTGCCGCATGGCCAGCACCATCTTGATGACACCGGCGACACCTGCGGCGGCCTGGGTGTGGCCGAGGTTGGACTTCAACGAGCCGAGCATCAGCGGGCGTTCACGGTCCTGGCCGTAGGCGGCGAGCAGGGCCTGGGCTTCGATGGGGTCGCCCAGTGCCGTACCGGTGCCGTGCGCCTCCACCGCGTCCACCTCGGCCGGGGCGAGCCCGGCGTCGGCCAGGGCGGCGCGGATGACCCGCTGCTGGGCGGGGCCGTTGGGGGCGGTCAGGCCGTTGCTGGCGCCGTCCTGGTTGACGGCGGAACCGGCGACCACGGCGAGGACCGGATGCCCGTTGCGGCGGGCGTCGGAGAGCCGCTCGACGACGAGCACGCCCACGCCCTCGGCCCAGCCGGTGCCGTCGGCGTCGTCGGAGAACGCCTTGCACCGGCCGTCCGCCGCGAGGCCGCGTTGGCGGCTGAACTCCAGGAAGGCGCCCGGGGTGGACATGACCGTGACGCCGCCCGCGAGGGCGAGGTCGCACTCGCCGGCCCGCAGTGCCCGCACCGCGAGGTGCAGGGCGACGAGGGAGGACGAGCAGGCGGTGTCGACGGTGAGGGTCGGTCCTTCGAGGCCGAGGACGTAGGCGATACGGCCGGAGACCACGGCGGCGGCGTTGCCGGTGCCGAGGTACCCGTCCCCGGCGTCGGGTGTGCTGAGCAGCAGGGCGGGATAGTCCTGGCCGTTGGAGCCCATGAACACGCCGGTGCGGCTGCCGCGCAGGGCGCCCGGGGCGATGGCGGCGCGCTCCAGCGCCTCCCACGACGTCTCCAGCAGCAGCCGCTGCTGCGGGTCCATGGCGACGGCCTCGCGCGGCGAGATGCCGAAGAAGGCGGGGTCGAAGGCGCCGACGCCGGTGAGGAATCCGCCGTGCCGGGTGTAGCTGGTGCCGGGGCGGCCCGGTTCGGGGTGGTAGAGCGCGTCGAGGTCCCAGCCGCGGTCGGTGGGGAACTCGGTGATCGCGTCCCGTCCGGCGGCGACCAGTTCCCACAGCTCGTCGGGGCCGGACACGTCGCCGGGCAGGCGGCAGCCCATGCCGACGATGACGATCGGGTCGTCGGCCGCGCGCTCCCCGCGTGCCGCGCCACCGGTGCCGTCCAGGTGTGCGGGCCGGGACTCGTCGAACAGCTCGCCGTGCACGAAGGCGGCGAGGTCGACGGGGGTGGGGTGGTCGAAGACGAGGGTGGCGGCCAGGGCCAGGCCGGTCTCGGCGGCGAGGCGGTTGCGCAGTTCGACGGCGGTGAGGGAGTCGAAGCCCGAGTCGCGGAAGGCGCGCCGGGTCTCCAGCAGTGCCGCGTCGGCGTGGCCGAGGACGGCGGCGGCGTGGGTGCGGACCAGCTCCAGGAGTGCGCGGCGGCGTTCGGCGGCCGGGCGGCCCGCGAGGCGTGCGCGCAGTGCCGCGCCCGCTCCGTCGTCGTCCGTGGGGGCCTGTCCGGTGCGCAGCGCGTCGCGTGCCTCGGGCAGGTCGCCGAGCAGGGGGCTGGGGCGGGTGCTGGTGAAGTTGGGGGCGAACCGGGACCAGTCGACGTCGGCGACGACCTGACCGGTGACGTCCTGCTCCAGGACGCGGCGCAGCGCGGCGAGCGCGGTGTCGGGGTCGAGGGCGGTGAGACCGCGTCGGCGCAGGTACTCCTCGGCGCCGCCCTCGGTGGCCATGCCGCCCTCGGCCCAGGGGCCCCAGGCGACGGAGGTGGCGGTGGCGCCGCGGGCGCGCCGCTGTTCGGCCAGGCCGTCGAGGTAGGCGTTGGCGGCGGCGTAGGCGCTCTGGCCTCCGCTGCCCCATACGCCGGCGATGGAGGAGAACAGCACGAACGCGTCGAGCGGGCGGTCTCCCTGGGCGCGCAGCACCGCGTCGAGGTGGGCGGCGCCGTGTGCCTTGGCGGCGAGGACCGCACGGAAGCGGTCCGCGTCGAGGTCGGCCAGCGGGAGGGTGTCGGTGACGCCGGCCGCGTGGACGACGGCGTCCACGGGGTGCCGGGTGAGCAGTTCCTCGACGGCGGCACGGTCGGCGAGGTCGCAGGCCTCGACGGTGACCCGGGCGCCGAGCGCGGTGAGCGTGTCCGTCAGCTCGGCGGCACCGGGGGCGTCGGGGCCGCGGCGGCCGGTCAGGACGAGGTGCTCCGCGCCCTGCTCGGCGGCCCAGCGGGCGACCCGGGCGCCCAGTGCGCCGGTGCCGCCGGTGATCAGGACGGTGCCGCGGGGCTGCCAGCCGCTCGCACCGTCGTGCGGGGCGGCCGGGTCGTCGGCGTGCAGGAGCCGTCGTACGAAGACTCCGGAGGCACGGACCGCGATCTGGTCCTCGTCGCCGGGCTGGGCCAGCACCGCGGCGAGGCGGGCGGCGGCCCGCCGGTCGACGGTCTGCGGCAGGTCGACGAGGCCGCCCCACCGGCCGGCCGACTCCAGGGCGGCCACCCGGCTCAGGCCCCACAGCGCGGCCTGCGCCGGCTCGGGGGCGGCGTCGGAGCGTGCGGTGGCCACCGCGCCGCGGGTGGCGAGCCACAGCGGTGCGGTCACCTCGGCGTCGCCGAGCGCCTGCACGAGCCGTACGGTGCGCAGGAGGGCGTCCGCCAGGGGCTGCTGTCCGTCGTCGTCGGGGCGCTCCTCGGCCGGCAGGGCGAGGACGCCGGTGAGGGTGCCGAGGCCGGTGAGCCGTGCGGCCAGCGCGGCGCGTTCCTCGTCGGGGGCGTACGTCCACGGCACGGGTTCGGCTCCGCCCGCGCGCAGCGCCTCGGTCACGGCGGCTGCCAGGGGGCCGTCGGCCGCCGTGGCGGTGGTGAGGACGAGCCAGCGGCCGGTGAGCGGGCCGCCGGCGGCCGGGTCGAGGGGCTGCCAGGCGACGCGGTGGCGCAGCCGGTCCACCCGGCCGAGCTCACGCCGCCCCCGCCACCACGACGACAGGGCGGGCACGAGGGGACGCACGAGCCCTTCGTCCACGTCCAGGGTGTCGGCGAGGGCGGCGACGTCCTCGTCCTCGACGGCCGTCCAGAAGCCCGCGTCCCCGCCGCCGGTGTCGCGGGCGGTCGCCGTGCCGGGCGGGGTGGGCTCCAGCCAGTACCGTTCACGGCGGAAGGCGTACGTCGGCAGTTCCACGTTCCGGGCGCCGGTACCGGCGAAGACGGCCGGCCAGTCGACCGGTGCGCCGTGGGCGAAGGCGCCGGCGACCGCTGCCATCAAGGCGGCGGGCTCGGGCCGGTCCCTGCGCAGGGTGGGCACGGCGGGCGGCGTGTCGCCCTCGAAGCAGTCCTGGGCGAGGGCGGTGAGGGTGCCGTCGGGGCCCAGCTCGACGTAGCGGGCCACCCGGCGCTCGGCCAGCAGCCGTATGCCGTCGGCGAACCGGACCGGCTCGCGGACGTGCCGGACCCAGTGGTCCGGCGAGCACAGGTCGGCCGGGCGGGCGATCTCGCCGGTCATGCCGGAGACGAGCGTCAGCCGGGGCGTGTGGTAGGTGAGGGTCTCGGCGACCGCGCGGAACTCCTGGAGCATGGGCTCCATCAGCGGGGAGTGGAAGGCGTGGCTGACCCGCAGGGCCGTCACCTTGCGGTCCTGTGCGCGGAAGTGCGCGGCCGCCTCCGCCACGGCGTCGGCGGCGCCGGAGATCACCACCGCGCGGGGGCCGTTGACGGCGGCGATGCCGACCCGGTCGTTCAGCAGGGGCAGCACCTCCTCCTCGGTCGCCTGGAGCGCGGCCATCGCGCCGCCCTCCGGCAGGGCCTGCATCAGCCGGCCGCGCGCCACGACCAGCCGGCAGGCGTCCGCGAGGGACCACACGCCGGCGACATGGGCGGCCGCCAGTTCGCCGACGGAGTGGCCCAGCAGGAACTTCGCGGTGACGCCCCACGACTCCAGCAGCCGGTGGAGGGCGACTTCGAGCGCGAACAGGGCGGGCTGCGCGTACTCGGTGCGGTGGAGCAGGTCCGCGTCCTCGCCGAAGACGATCTCCCGCAGGCCGAAGGGCAGTTCGGCGTCCACCGCGTCGAAGGCGGCGGCGAAGGCGGGGTGGGTCTCGTACAGTTCGCGGCCCATGCCGAGCCGTTGGGAGCCCTGGCCGGCGAACAGGAAGGCGGTGGCGCCCCGCGCGGTGCGGCCCCGGACGGTCCCGGGGCCCGCGGTGCCCTCGGCGAGGGCGGCCAGTTCGCGTACGGCGGTCTCGTGGTCGGTGGCGAGGACGACCGCCCGGTGCTCCAGGGCGGCCCGGGTGGTGGCGAGCGCGTGGCCCACGTCCAGGGGGCGCGGCGGCTCGGTCCCGTCCCGCAGCCTGGCCAGGAGCCGGGCGGCCTGCGCGCGTACCGCCTCCTCGCTGCGCGCGGACACCGGCCACGGCACGACGGGCAGGGTGCGGGGCTCGGCGGCGGGGGCGGCCGGCTGCGCGGCGGGGTCCGCGGGCTCCGCCGGTCCGGCGGCGGGGGCCTGCTCGATGACGGCGTGCGCGTTGGTGCCGCTGATGCCGAACGACGAGACCCCGGCGCGGCGCGGGCGGCCCGTCTCCGGCCAGTCGACCGGCTCGGTGAGCAGGCGTACGGCCCCGGCCGACCAGTCGACGTGCCGGGACGGCTCGGAGACGTGCAGGGTGCGCGGCAGCACGCCGTGCCGCATCGCCTCGACCATCTTGATGATGCTGCCGACGCCCGCGGCCGACTGGCTGTGCCCGATGTTCGACTTCAAGGAGCCCAGCCACAGCGGCTGTTCGCGGTCCTGGCCGTAGGTGGCGAGCAGGGCCTGCGCCTCGATGGGGTCGCCGAGCGAGGTGCCGGTGCCGTGCGCGTCGACGGCGTCCACCTCGGCGGGGGCGAGTCCCGCGTTGGCGAGGGCGGCGCGGATGACCCGCTGCTGGGCGGGGCCGTTGGGGGCGGTGAGGCCGTTGGAGGCGCCGTCGGAGTTGATCGCCGTGCCGCGGACGACGGCCAGCACCGGGTGGCCCAGCCGCCGGGCGTCGGAGAGCCGCTCCACGAGCAGCATGCCGGCGCCCTCGGCCCAGCCGGTGCCGTCGGCGTCGTCGGAGAACGCCTTGCAGCGCCCGTCGGCGGCCAGCCCGCGCTGCCGGCTGAACTCGTAGAACATGGCGGGGGTGGCCATCACGGCCACGCCGCCCGCGAGCGCCAGGTCGCATTCGCCGCGGCGCAGCGCCTGGCACGCCCAGTGCAGGGCGACCAGCGAGGAGGAGCAGGCCGTGTCGACGGTGACGGTCGGCCCCTCCAGCCCCAGGGTGTAGGCGATGCGGCCGGAGGCGACCGAGGTGGCGTTGCCCGCCAGCAGCAGGCCCTGCACGCCCTCGGGGAACTCGCTCACGCCGGCGCCGTATCCGGAGGTGGCGGCGCCGACGAAGACGCCGGTGCTGCTGCCGCGCACCGAGCCGGGGGCGATCCCGGCCCGCTCGAACGCCTCCCAGGAGATCTCCAGCAGCAGCCGCTGCTGCGGGTCCATCGCCAGTGCCTCGCGCGGCGAGATCCCGAAGAAGTCCGCGTCGAAACGGGACGCCTCGTGCAGGAATCCGCCGCCGAGCGCGTAGAACGTGCCCGGGTGGTCGGGGTCGGGGTCGTAGCCCGCCTCGACGTCCCAGCCGCGGTCGGCGGGGAATCCGGAGACGGCGTCCCCGCCCTCGTCGACGAGCCGCCACAGTTCCTCCGGGCTGTCCACCCCACCCGGGTAGCGGCAGCTCATCGCGACGATCGCGACCGGCTCCCGGTCGCGTGCCTCCACGTCGCGCAACTGCCGCCGCGTCTGCCGCAGTTCGGCGGTCAACCGCTTGAGGTACTCGACGTACTTGTCGTCCATCTTGCCGTCTTCAGCCACCAACGCCACATCCCTGAGCCGATGCCGACGGTTTCCCGCGGCTGATCACGACATCCCGAGTTCTTTGTCGATCAGGTCGAACAGCTCGTCCGCCGTCTCGACGGAGTCCAGTGCCCCGTCGTCGTCGGCGAGAGCCGCTCCGGAACCCCCGGAGCCGGTGCCGTTGTCGTGTCCGGCACCGCCGTCCTTCGTTGCCCTCTCCTGCCACATCGCCGTCAGCCTCTGCAGCCGGGAAGTGATCGTCGCGTGGTCGTCCCCGCCGGCCGCGGCGGCGCCGAGCGCGGCCTCCAGCCGGTCCAGTTCGACCAGGAGCGGCGCCGCCGAAGCGGCCGCGCCCGAGCTCTCGCCCGCCCCGGTGCCGGACGCCTCCGGCAGGGTGATCTCCTGAAGCAGATGTCCCGCCAGCGCCGTCGGCGTCGGGTGGTCGAACACCAGCGTGGCCGGGAGCCGTAGCCGGGTGGCGGCGTTGAGCCGGTTGCGCAGTTCGACGGCGGTGAGCGAGTCGAAGCCCAGTTCCTTGAACGCCTGGTCCGGTTCGATCTCGTCCGCCGAGGCGTGCCCGAGGGTCGCCGCCGCCTGGGCGCAGACCAGGTCGACGAGATGCTGCTCCCGGTCGGCCGGTGCGAGCGCCGCCAGCCGGGCGCCGAGGTCCTGCCGCTGCGCGCCGGTCCCGGCCGCCGTGTCCGCCGCCCGCCGCGCCGGTGCCCGCACCAGGCCGCGCAGCAGCGGCGGTACGGCCTCGGCGTGCGCCCGCAGGGCCTGGAGATCCAGGTTCACCGGCAGCAGGAGCGCCCGGTGCGCGGGGGCCGTGACGGACACGAGCCCGGCCGCGTCGAGGAGTTCGAGTCCCTGCTCGGCGGTGAGCGGCCGCATGCCGCCGCGTGCCATGCGCCGCAGGTCCGCCTCGGTCAGCTCGGCGGTCATGCCCGTGCCGGGCGCCCACGGGCCCCACGCGAGGGACACCGCGGGCAGCCCCGAGGCGCGCCGGTGAGCGGCGAAGGCGTCCAGGAAGGCGTTGGCGGCGGCGTAGTTGGCCTGGCCCGCGCTGCCGAAGGTAGCGGCCACCGAGGAGAAGACCACGAACGCCGACAGGTCCGCGTCACGGGTCAGCTCGTGCAGGTGCGCGACCGCGTCCGCCTTCGGCCGCATGACCCCGGCCAGACGCTCCGGGGTGAGTGCGGCCACGACACCGTCGTCGACGACGCCCGCGGTGTGGACGACGGCGGTCAACGGGTGCTCGGCGGGGAGGGCGTCCAGCGCGGCGGCGAGCTGGTCCCGGTCGGCCACGTCCAGGGCGGCGACCTCGACCTCGGCACCCAAGTCCGCCAGTTCCGCGACGAGTTCGGATGCGCCCGGCGCTTCGAGGCCGCGCCGGCTGGCGAGCAGCAGACGCCGTACGCCGTGCCCGGTCACGAGCTGGCGCGCCACGAGCGCGCCCAGACCACCCGTGCCACCGGTCACCAGCACCGTGCCGTCCCGGTCCAGGGGCGCCGGGACCGTGAGGACCACCTTGCCCACGTGCCGGGCCTGCGACAGGTACCGGAACGCCTCCGGGGCCTGCCGTACGTCCCAGCAGGTGACCGGAAGGGGCCGCAGGACGTCGGCTTCGAAGAGTGCCACCAGCTCGGCCAGCATCCGCCCGATCCGCTCCGGACCGGCGTCCCACAGATCGAACGCCCGGTACGCCACACCGGGATGCTCGGCAGCCACCGCCTCCGGGTCCCGGACATCGGTCTTGCCCATCTCCAGGAACCTGCCTCCGCGCGGCAGCAGACGCAGCGACGCGTCCACGAACTCACCCGCCAGCGAGTCCAGTACGACGTCCACACCCCGGCCGCCGGTCGCGGCGAGGAACGCCGTCTCGAAGTCCGTGTCACGGGAGGAGGCGATGTGCGTGGCGTCCAGGCCCAGCTCCCGCAGGGTGTCCCACTTGCCGGCACTCGCGGTGCCGAACACCTCGGCTCCCAGGTGCCGCGCCAGCTGCACCGCCGCCATACCCACACCACCGGCAGCCGCATGCACCAGCACCGACTCCCCCGGCCGCACCGCGCCCAGCTCGGTGAGCGCGTAGTACGCCGTCAGGAACACGATCGGCGTGGACGCCGCCTGTGCGAACGTCCAGCCCCGCGGAACGCGCGCCACCGTCCGCGCGTCGGCCACCGCCACCGGTCCGAAGGAACCGGGGAACATGCCGAACACCCGGTCACCCACGGCCAGCCCCGGCACACCCGGGCCGACCTCGGTCACCACACCCGCGCCCTCACCGCCGAGCAGGCCCGCCTCACCCGGATACATGCCGAGGGCGTTGAGCACGTCGCGGAAGTTGACTCCCGCCGCCCGTACGGCGATACGGACCTGGCCCTCCGTCAACTCGGCGGTGGCCTCGGGGAAGGGGGTCAGGGTCAGGGTGTCCAGGGTGCCCTTCTCCAGGCTGTCCAGGTGCCAGGCAGCCGGTTCGCCCGCCGGGAGCGGGAGCGCACCGGCGGCGGGGACACGGCCGAGGCGCGGCGCGTGGGCAACGCCGTCGCGCAGCGCGAGCTCAGGCTCCCCGGCGGCCAGGGCCCGGGCGAGCGCGGCGCGGGAGGCTTCGGTGCCGTCCGTGTCGACCAGGGCGAACCGGTCGGGTGCCTCGGCGCGCGCGGCCCGGACCAGGCCCCACACGGCGGCCAGGGCGGGATCGGGAGCCGTTCCGTCGAGCGTGACCGCCCCTTCGGTGAGGATCACCAGACGGGACTCCTCGAACCGCTCGTCGGCGAGCCAGGCCCGTACGGCGTCCAGGACGCGGCCGGCGGCGGCCCGGGCCGCGTCCGCCGCACCCCCGTCCGCGCCGCCCTGGCCGCTCAGGCCGCTCAGGCCGCGACCCGCGGCGAACAGTACGGTCGCGGGGACGGTGGCGGGCAGCTCGGCCAGGCTCGGGTACGACTCCACGCCGGGCGCGAGGCCGGCGGTGCCGACCGCCACGAGGGCGCCGGCCGAGGACGCGTCCCGCTCCGGCGGCGACACCTTCGTCCAGTCCACCTGGAAGAGGCCGTCGCGGTGGCCGCCGGCGTCGGCGCGAGCGGCGAGGTCTCCGGAGACCTGGCGCAGCAGCAGCGACTCGACGGAGGCGACCGCGCCGCCCTCCGGGTCCGCCAGTTGCAGGGCGACGGCTTCCGGACCGGCCTGCACCATCCGTACGCGCAGGGCCCGCGCGCCGGACGCCCGCAGCGACACGCCGCTCCAGGAGAACGGCAGCCGTCCCTGGCCGGCATCGGCCAGCGACACGAACATCATCGCGTGCAGGGCGGAGTCCAGGAGCGCCGGGTGGACGCCGAACCCACCCGCGAGCCGGTCGTGCTCGTCGGGCAGTCCGACCTCGGCGAAGACCTCCTCGCCGCGCCGCCAGACCGCGCGCAGCCCCTGGAAGACCGGCCCGTAGGCGAAGCCCGCCTCGGCGAAGCGGTCGTAGAAGCCCTCCATGGGGACGGCCTCGGCGTCCGGCGGCGGCCACGCGATCAGGTCGGGGACGGGTGTGCCGGCCGGCGCCGGGCCGGCGGTGAGCGAGCCGCTGGCGTTCAGCGTCCACGGGTCGGTGTCGAGCGCGTCCTCGGCCCGGGAGTAGACCTCGACGGTGCGCGTGTGCGACTCGTCGGGTGCGCCCACGCGGACCTGGACCAGCCGTCCGGTGCGCTCGGGCACGATCAGGGGGGCGGCAATGGTCAGTTCCTCGACGCGTTCGCAGCCGAGCTGTCCGGCGGCGCACAGGGCGAGTTCGAGGAACCCGGTGCCCGGGAAGAGGACCGTGCCGGTCACGGCGTGGTCGCGCAGCCACGGGTGCGTCGTGAGCGAGAGCCGCCCGGTGAACAGCACCTCCTCGCTGCCGGCCACGCGCACCGCGGCGCCGAGCAGCGGATGTTCCGCCGAGCCGACGCCCGCCGAGCCGAGGTCGCCGAGCGTGACTCCGGTGAAGTCCGGCCAGTAGCGGCGGCGTTGGAAGGCGTAGGTCGGCAGGTGCGGGTTCGGGGCCCGGTCGCCGCCGGTGAGGGCGCGCCAGTCGGCGTCGGCACCGTGGACGAACAGGGTGGCGAGGGCGGCGAGGAGCGAGATGGTCTCGGGCCGGTCCTTGCGCAGCACCGGCACGAGCACCGTGGCCCCGGCGTCGTCGAGCGACGCCTGGGCGAGAGCGGTGAGGGTGCCGTCCGGGCCGAGCTCGACACAACGGCCCACGCCCTGCTCGGAGAGCGCGCGGACGGCATCCGCGAAACGCACGGGGCGACGCACGTGCCGCACCCAGTAGTCCGGCGACATCAGTTCCTCGGCGGTGGCGGCCGTCCCGGTCACCGTGGAGACGAACGCCAGCCTCGGCCGCTCGTACGTCAGACTCTCCGCGACCTTGCGGAAGTCGGCCAGCATCGGCTCCATCAGCGGCGAGTGGAAGGCATGGCTCACCCGCAGCGCCGTGACCTTGCGGTCCTGGGCGCGGAAATGGGCAGCGATCTCCTCGACGGCCTCCGCGGCCCCCGCGACGACCACGGCCCGGGGACCGTTGACCGCCGCGACGCCCACTTCGTCACCGAGGAACGGCAGGACCTCGTCCTCGGTGGCCTGGAGCGCCACCATCGCACCGCCCGCGGGCAGGGCCTGCATCAGCCGGCCGCGCGCCACCACCAGACGGCACGCGTCCGCCAGCGACCACACCCCGGCCACATGCGCGGCCGCGATCTCACCGATCGAGTGCCCGGCGAGCACGTCCGGGCGCAGGCCCCAGGACTCCAGCAGCCGGAACAGTGCCACTTCGAGGGCGAAGAGGGCGGGCTGGGTGAACTCCGTCCGGTTCAGCAGATCGGGGTCCTCGCCGAACACCACTTCCCGGAGCGGGCGCGGCAGTTCGGTGTCGAGGTGGGCGCAGGCCGCGTCGAAGGCGTCCGCGAACACCGGATACTCGTCGTACAACTCGCTGCCCATCGCGAGGCGCTGGGACCCCTGCCCCGCGAAGAGGAACGCCGTGCGCGCGTCTCGTCGTGCCGTGCCCGTCGCCGCGTTCGCAGCCTCCTCACCGGAAGCGACCGCCCCCAGCGCGCGCACCAGCTCGTCGCGCTCCGATCCCCAGACCACGGCCCGGTGCTCGAACAGCGACCGGGACCGCACCAGTGCACCACCGATCGCGGCGACACTCAGGTCCTGGTCCCCCGTGACGAACTCGGCCAGGCGTCCGGCCTGGGCGCGCAGGGCCGCGCCCGTACGGGCCGACACCACCCACGGCACCACACCACCGGCAACGGGCTCCGGTTGCGGTCGCTGCTCAGGACCGGGCGGGGCCTCCTCCAGCACCACGTGCGCGTTCGTGCCGCTCAGCCCGAACGACGACACACCCGCACGACGCGCCCGCCCCTCCCGTCGCGGCCAGTCGGCGCTGTCCGCGAGCAGGTGCACCGCACCCGCCGACCAGTCCACGTGCGACGACGGCTCGTCCACATGCAACGTCCGCGGCAGCACACCGTGCCGAAGAGCCAGCA
>NZ_JBIAWO010000023.1:0-26680 GCF_042895685.1 Streptomyces sp. NPDC001381
GCCTCCACGGCGTACGTCCAGAGTCCCGGCGCGTCCGGGGTGACGTCGGCGCCCCAGCGGTCGGTGCCGGGGGCGAGTTCGCGCATCGGGGTCCAGGGGCCGGGGCGGCCGTCGGGGTCCTTCAGCACGACATTGGCGGCGACGGCGTCGTGTCCCTCGCGGAACACGGTCGCCGAGACCTCGAACGTCTCACCGGTGACCGCCTTCGCAGGTCGGCGCCCCTGCTGGACGAGGGGCCGGACGTCGAGGACCGGGATGCGTCCGACGGCGGTGGCGGCGCCGGCGGAGGATCGCTCCGCGGCGGGGGGACCGGTGTCGACGGGACGCACGGGAGGTGCTCCGCGTTCTTCGGTTGCCCGGG
Organism: Streptomyces sp. NPDC001381; assembly: GCF_042895685.1. Lineage (NCBI taxonomy): Bacteria > Bacillati > Actinomycetota > Actinomycetes > Kitasatosporales > Streptomycetaceae > Streptomyces > Streptomyces sp. NPDC001381. Next base: position 362 of record NZ_JBIAWO010000023.1, read on the forward strand.
AACGGGGCGTCGGGGGTGCTGACGAGTGGTGCGTGGCGGGCATGACCGCTCCTGTCCGCATCAACGAGGGTGGGCGGATGGATGTGGGGTCGAGTACCGGGGGAGCCTTCCCACCCTAATCGGGTGAGCATTCCGGCACTTTGTTAACTACTCGCGCGTATGTCTACGCACAAGACCGGCCCCGTTCAGGACGAACGGAGCCGGTCGCGATGGTCCGTCACTTGTAGGGCGGCACCTGCAGGAGTTTGTCCGGCGAACCGGCCCCCCGACGGGAGACCTTGCCGTTCACCGCGCCCGCGACCAGTGCGCCCCCGACCCGGGCGGGCGTGGCTTTCGGGTGATCGGCGAGATACAGGGCGGCCGCGCCGGCCGCGTGCGGTGCCGCCGTCGACGTACCGGAGGAAGCGGTGCGGCCGCTGTCGCTCGTGCACGACGCGGACGTGATCGACACACCCGGCGCGAACAGGTCGACGGCCGACCCGTAGTTGGAGAAGGCGGCCCGGGCGTCCCCGCGGTCGGTGGCGCCGACGGTGACCGCCTCCCGCACGTCGGCGGGGGACGTCAGGGCCGCGGCGCGCCCCCCGTTGCCCGCGGCGACGACGTAGGTGACGCCGGACCTGATGGATGCGCGGACGGCCGCGTCGAGCTGGGCGTTGTACGCGCCGCCCAGGCTGAGGTTGGCGACCGCGGGCTTGCGGGCGTGCCGGGTGACCCAGTCGATGCCGGCGACGACCCGCGCGGTGGTGCCCGCGCCCGCGTCGTCGAGGACCCGTACGGCGACCACCTTCGCCTTCTTGGCGACACCGGCGTTCCCGCCCGCCACGACGCCGGCGACATGGGTGCCGTGCCCGTTGCCGTCGGCGGCGGTGCGGTCGCCGTCGACGAAGTCCCAGCCGTAGCTCGCCCGCCCGCCGAACTCCTCGTGGGTGATCCGGATCCCGGTGTCGATGACGTACACGGTCACCCCGGCGCCCGCGGACTTCGGGGCGCGATAGGCGGCGTCCAGCGGGAGGCCCGGCTGGTCGACGCGGTCCAGTCCCCAGGGCGGCGGGTGCCTCGACGCGGAGTCCGCGGACACCCGGGTGTCCTGGACGACCGAGGCGACACGGGGGTCGGCCGCGAGCCGGCGGGCCTGTCCGCGGTCGGCCTCCACGGCGAAGCCGTTGAGAACCGTGCCGTAGGTGTGGCTGATTCTCGCCCCGTACGAGGAGACGAGCCGCCGCCCGGCCGCCGACGAGGCCCGCACGCCCCCCTGCGCTCCCCCCTTCAGCGTCACGAGGTAGCTGTCGCCGACGGAGCCGGACAGACCGGCGCCGAGTATCTTCCCCTCCGGTACGGCGTGCGCGGGCGTGCCGACGGCCGAAAGGACCATGGTCGTGACGACCGTGGTCAGGCCCCCCGCCCGGCGCAGACGCCGCGTACGCGTCCGTGCCATGGTGTGGCGTTCCCCTCCTCGACTCACAGGGCAGCCTCTCGTGCGGGGTGAAGTGTCACAAGGTGGCCTCAGGGTGGTGAATCGGCCATATCGCCGGTTTGTGTGATCCGGCCCGTCTCGGGAAGCCTCCGGCGGGGGCGAGGGCAACACCGGTACGGTTCTGGATGACCGGACGTACACAGCCGTACGTCCATCCAGCGAACGCGCCACGCCGAGGTGGAATGTGAAGGCGATCCGTCGATTCACCGTCCGACCCCTTCTCCCCGAACCCCTCCGGCCGCTCAGTGACCTGGCCCGCAATCTGCGCTGGTCATGGCACGCGGACACCCGTGAACTCTTCCAGTCCGTCGATCCCGAACGCTGGGCCGCCTCGGACGGTGACCCGGTGCGGCTGCTCGGCAGCGTGCGTCCGGCGCGCCTCGCCGAGCTGGCCGAGGACCGCCGGTTCCTGCGCCGGCTGACCGCCGCCGTCGACGACCTGCACGACTACGTGACCGGCGACCGCTGGTACCAGAACCAGACCGCCGCCGCCGAACTCCCGTCCGCCGTCGCCTACTTCTCGCCCGAGTTCGGCATCACGGCTGCCCTGCCCCAGTACTCGGGCGGCCTCGGCATCCTCGCCGGGGACCATCTGAAGGCTGCCAGCGACCTGGGCGTTCCGCTGATCGGTGTGGGACTCCTGTACCGCCACGGCTACTTCCGCCAGACGCTCTCCCGCGACGGCTGGCAGCAGGAGCACTATCCCGTCCTCGACCCCAACGAACTGCCCGTGACCCTGCTCAGGGAGGACGACGGCACACCCGCCCAGGTCTCCCTCGCCCTGCCGGGCGGAAGGTCGCTGCGTGCCCGGATCTGGCTGGCCCAGGTCGGCCGCGTCCCCCTGCTGATGCTCGACTCGGACGTGGAGGAGAACGACTTCGGCGAACGCGGGGTGACCGACCGGCTCTACGGCGGCGGCAGCGAGCACCGGCTGCTCCAGGAGATGCTGCTCGGCATAGGAGGTGTCCGGGCGGTACGGACGTACTGCCGCCTCACCGGCCACGCCCCGCCCGAGGTGTTCCACACCAACGAGGGCCACGCGGGCTTCCTCGGCCTGGAGCGCATCGCCGAACTCTGCGACGGCGGACTGGACTTCGACCCGGCCCTGGAAGCGGTCCGGGCGGGCACCGTCTTCACCACCCACACCCCCGTCCCGGCCGGCATCGACCGCTTCGACCGCGAACTCGTCGCCCGCCACTTCGGCCCCGACGCCGAACTCCCCCGCATGGACGTCGACCGGATCCTGCGCCTCGGCATGGAGACGTACCCGGGCGGCGAGCCGAACCTGTTCAACATGGCGGTGATGGGCCTGCGTCTGGCCCAGCGGGCCAACGGCGTGTCACTGCTGCACGGTCACGTCAGCCGCGAGATGTTCTCCGGCCTCTGGCCCGGCTTCGACCCCGACGAGGTGCCGATCACCTCCGTCACCAACGGCGTGCACGCCCCGACCTGGGTGGCCCCCGAGGTGCTGCGGCTCGGCGCCCGCCAGGTGGGCCCGCAGCGCGCCGAGGACGCGCTGACCGTCGGCGACGGCGACCGCTGGGACGCCGTCGCCGACATCTCCGACCAGGACATCTGGGACCTGCGACGCGTCCTGCGCGAGCAGCTGGTGGTGGAGGTGCGGGAGCGGCTGCGGGCGTCCTGGCGGCAGCGGGGCGCGGGGACGGCGGAACTGGGCTGGATCGACGGGGTCCTGGACCCCGACGTCCTCACCATCGGGTTCGCGCGCAGGGTGCCGTCGTACAAGCGGCTGACGCTCATGCTGCGCGACCGCGACCGGCTGATGGAGCTGTTGCTGCACCCGACCCGTCCGATCCAGATCGTGGTGGCGGGCAAGGCGCACCCGGCGGACGACGGCGGCAAGCGCCTGGTCCAGGAGCTGGTCCGGTTCGCCGACGACCCGCGCGTGCGCCACCGCATCGTCTTCCTCCCCGACTACGGCATGGCGATGGCGCAGAAGCTGTACCCCGGCTGCGACATCTGGCTGAACAACCCGCTGCGCCCGCTGGAGGCGTGCGGCACGTCCGGCATGAAGGCGGCGCTGAACGGCTGTCTCAACCTCTCCGTCCTGGACGGCTGGTGGGACGAGTGGTTCCAGCCCGACTTCGGCTGGGCGATCCCCACGGCCGACGGCGCCGGCACCGATCCCGACCGCCGTGACGACATCGAGGCGGCCGCCCTGTACGACCTGCTGGAGCAGCGCATCACGCCCCGCTTCTACGAGCGCGGCCGGGCGGGCCTGCCCGACCGCTGGATCGAGATGGTCCGCCAGACCCTCACCCTGCTCGGTCCCAAGGTCCTGGCCGGCCGGATGGTCCGCGAGTACGTCGACCGCCTCTACACCCCCGCCGCCCAGGCCCACCGCGTCATGAGCCCGGACACCGCCCGCGAACTGGCCGCCTGGAAGGCGAGGGTGCGGGCCGCCTGGCACTCCGTGACGGTCGACCACGTGGAGACGTCGGTCGCCACGACCACGGCGGAGCTCGGCACCACGCTCGCCCTGCGGGTGCGGGTGGGCCTGGGGGAGCTGGCCCCCGAGGACGTCGAGGTGCAGGCGGTCTCCGGCCGCGTCGACGAGGAGGACCGCATCACGGACGCGGCCGCGGTCCCGCTGAAGGCGGCCTCCGGCCCCGACCTGGAGGGCCGCTGGCTCTACGAGGGTCCCCTGTCCCTGGACCGCACGGGCCCCTTCGGCTACACGGTCCGCATCCTCCCGGCCCACCGGCTGCTCTCCTCCGGCGCGGAGCTGGGGGTGGTGACGGCGCCCACGGAGGACGGGGCCGAGGGCGCGGGACTGCTGATGCGCTAGACCCTGCCGCCGGCCGGGCTCCGCCGGCCGGGCTCCGCCGTCAGGCCGACGCGGTGAGGGCCAGGCGGCGCAGTCGTTCGAAGTAGCGGATTCCCTCGGCGTCGGTGAGCAGCGGCAGTGCCCGGTCCAGCTCCGTCAGGCACGCGCGCAGCATCCGCAGCCGCCCTGCGTCGAGGGAGCCGCCGTTGTTCTGCCAGACGGACACGCACCCGGCGATGGACACGTCCAGCAGCACCAGATCGACCCCCGCAGGCTCCTGGCCCCGGAGCGCGGCGGGGAAGAGCGCGCTCAGATGCTCCTGGAAGAGGACGTCCGCGCTCATGTCCCCGCTTGGCCCGTCATCAGAGTTGTCGGCATGTGCGCAACCTAGGCGGGGGCGGGGGCCCGTTGTCCGGCCGATCCGGGGGTGTTCACTCCTTCGGGGGAGGCGTGAGCGGCGTGGCTCAGGGCGACTTCTCCGAGGCCGTGGCCAGGTGGCGCAGTACGGTTCCGCATTTGCGGGCGTACGCCTGCTGCAGTCCGCGCGTCGCCGGGCCGCCCGCCCGGGTGTACCACTTGGCCGCGCGGCTGAAGGCCGACACCGTCAGCCAGACCGTGCCGTCGCCCGTGCGGTCGACGACGAAGGACTCCTCGCCGCTCTCCGGATGGCCGGAAAGGGTGCCGTAGGCCCAGCCCGCCCGCCTCGGCTCCTCCGCCGTCCACACCACCCGGCAGGGGGCCTTGATCAGCCCGGCCAGGGTGATCGTGACGTCCACGCCGGGCGCCGCCCGCTGTGCCGAGGTCTCGACGCCGACGCCCATCGCCCGGTGCATCTCCCAGGTCATGACCGCCTCCGCGGCGCGCCGGAAGAGGTCGTGGCCCTCGCCCAGGCGGGTGCGGACGTGCAGGGAGCGGAAGCCGGGCGGGCTGAAGCCGGGGCGGTCGCGGGTCGCGCCGACGTCGTCGTACGTGAAGTCCTTGGGAGGCATGGGAGACAAGGGTAGGGCGGTACCCGGGGATGCCTTCGTCCCGGGTACCGCCCCGCTCACTCACCCGTGCGTCAGCTGACGTTGACCGCCGTCCAGGCCGCCTTCACCGTCGCGTACTCGGTGCTGCTGGAGCCGTACAGGGCCGACGCCGCGCTCAGGGTCGCCGTGCGGGCGCCCGAGTAGGTGGTGGTCGACGTCATGTACTCGGTCAGTGCCTTGTACCAGATCTGCACGGCCTTGGCGCGGCCGATGCCGGTGATGGTGGAGCTGTTGTAGGTGGGGGAGTTGTAGGTCACCCCGTTGATGGTCTTGCTGCCGCTGCCCTCGGACAGCAGGTAGAAGAAGTGGTTCGCCGGGCCGGACGAGTAGTGCACGTCCAGGTTCTTCAGCGAGGACGACCAGTAGTTGGCCGATCCGCCGTCCTTGCTCGGCTGGTCCATGTAGCGCAGCGGGGTGCCGTCGCCGTTGATGTCGATCTTCTCGCCGATGAGGTAGTCGCCGACGTCCTTGGAGTTGGCCGCGTAGAACTCCACGGCGGTGCCGAAGATGTCGGAGGTCGCCTCGTTGAGGCCGCCGGACTCGCCGGAGTAGTTCAGGCCCGCGGTGTTGGAGGTGACGCCGTGGGTCATCTCGTGGCCGGCCACGTCCAGCGAGGTGAGCGGGCTGGTGTTGCCCTCGCCGTCGCCGTACGTCATGCAGAAGCAGCTGTCGTCCCAGAACGCGTTGACGTACTGGTTGCCGTAGTGGACGCGGGAGTACGCGGCCACGCCGTTGTTCTTGATGCCGCTGCGGCCGAAGGTGCTCTTGTAGAAGTCCCAGGTGACCTGCGCGCCGTACGCGGCGTCGACGGCCGCGGTCTGGTCGGTGGTCGAGCTGGAGGCCGCGCCGGTGCCCCACGTGTCGTCGGCGTCGGTGAACAGCGTGCCGGCCGAGGAGGACGTGCCGTGGGCCTTGTTGTACGTCTTGTGGCCGCCGCGCGAGGTGTCGTACAGCTGGTACGTCGAGCCCGAGAGGTACGTGCCGAGCGTCACCGTGCCGGAGTACAGGCTCTTGCCGGTGCCGGTCTCGATGCCCTGGTACTCGTACAGCTTCTTGCCGGTGGCCGCGTCGGTGATGACGTGCAGCTCGTTCGGGGTGCCGTCCTCCTGGAGGCCGCCGACGACGGTCTCGTAGGCGAGGACCGGCTTGCTGCCGTTGCCCGCCCAGATCACCTTGCGGGGCGCGTTGTCGGCCTCGGTCTTGGCCGAGCCGGCGTCCTTGGCGACGGTCAGGGCCTGCTTCTCCGCCTTGGCGGCGGTGACGGCGGGCGTGAGGGAGGCGACCTTGATGGTGGCCTTCGTCGCCTTGGTGACGCCCTTGTTCGCACCCGCGGCCGACTCGTGGACGACGAGGTCGCCGCCGAGCACCGGCAGGCCCGCGTAGGTCCGCTCGTAGCGCGTGTGGAGGGTGCCGTCCGCGTCCTTGACGACGTCCCGGACGACCAGCTTCTCCTTGGCGCCCAGACCTATCTCCTGCGCGGTCGCGGTCGCGTCGGCCTGCTTGTCCTTGATCAGGGCGGTGCGGGCGGACGTGGACAGCGCGGTCGGGACGGCCAGGGGCTTGGCGGCGGCGTCCGCGGTGGTCGGGGCGGCGACGGCACCGGAGGTCAGTCCGGTGGTGACCAGGGCTCCGGCCGCGACGGCGGTGGCGATGGCCAGAGTGGTGCGCTGGTGACGCGCGTAGAGGGAGGTCACACAAGCTCCTTGGATGTGGGGGTGCCCGGGCGGCGTGGGGATGCCGGCCGGAGCGGTGGTGAAGTTGTGCGGCGGTTGGACGGAAGCCTGGCATCAAGGTCGCGTACATGTCAGGACCCCGAAGTGATGTTGGCTGAAAGTCGACTGTCGGGTGAACATTGCCGGAATGTAAACGGAGTTGACCTCGGTAAAAGCCCAACAGGCGGCGGGTAAGCGGCCGGCAAAAAAAGGGGGGCGCCGCCCCGGAGAGGTGCTCCCTCCGGGGCGGCGCCGTGCGTGGGCCGTGCGGCCTACGGGAAGGTGAGCTTCCAGCTGTTGATGTAGCCGGTGTCCACCGCCGCGTTGTCCTGGACCTTCAACTGCCAGACTCCGTTGGCGACTTCGGAGGAGGCGTTCACCGTGTAGGTGGTGTTGATGTTGTCCGTGCTCCCACCGGTGCCGTACGCCTTCAGCGTGTACGCCGTGCCGTCCGGGGCGATCAGCTGCACCTGGAGGTCACCGATGTAGGTGTGGACGATGTTGACCGCGACCGCGAGGTTCGAGGGCGCGTTGCCCGTCCGGCCGGACACGGTGATCGGCGAGGTGACCGCCGCCCCGTTGTCCGGAATCGATACGTCGGCGGTGTTCTCGAAGGAGGTGCCGCCACCGCCACCGCCGCCGTCCGAGCGCGAGCCGACCGCGACGCCCGCCCACGCGTCCTGCACCGCCTTGTACTCGGCGGAGGTGGTGCCGTACAGCTCACCGGTCGCCGCCAGCGTGCCCGTGCGCGCCGCCGCGTAGTTGGTGGTCGAGGTGAACTTCGTGGTCAGCGCGCGGAACCAGATCTTCTCCGCCTTGTCCCGGCCGATGCCGGTGACCGGAAGGCCGTCCGCGGTCGACGAGTTGTAGGTGACACCGTTGATGGTCTTGGTGCCGCTGCCCTCGCTCAGCAGGTAGAAGAAGTGGTTCGCCGGGCCGGACGAGTAGTGCACGTCGACCGAGCCGATACCGGAGTACCAGCTGTCCTTCGACGCGCCGTCCTTGCTCGGCTTGTCCATGTACCGCAGCGGCGTGCCGTCGCCGTTGATGTCGATCTCCTCGCCGATGAGGTAGTCACCGACGTCCGAGGAGTTCTGCGCGTAGAACTCCACCGAGGTGCCGAAGATGTCGGAGGTCGCCTCGTTGAGGCCGCCGGACTCGCCGGAGTAGTTCAGGCCCGCGGTGTTGGAGGTGACGCCGTGCGTCATCTCGTGGCCGGCCACGTCGATGGACGTCAGCGGGTGGGTGTTGCCCGAACCGTCGCCGTACGTCATGCAGAAGCAGCTGTCCGACCAGAACGCGTTGACGTACGCGTTGCCGTAGTGGACCCGGGAGTACGCGCCCACGCCGTCGCCGCGGATACCGCTGCGCCCGTGCACGTTCTTGTAGTAGTCCCAGGTCAGGGCCGCGCCGTAGTGGGCGTCGGCGCCCGCGGTCTCCGCGTTGGACGCCGCGCCGTTGCCCCAGACGTCGTCGGAGCCGGAGAAGAGCGTGCCGGTGCCGGAGGTGCCCCGGTTGAGGTTGTACGTCTTGTGGCTGCCGCGCGCCCCGTCGGTCAGGTTGTACGTCGACCCGGACTGCGTGGTCCCCAGCGTCACCGTGCCGCTGTACATGGTGTTGCCGGTGCCGGTCTCGATGCCCTGGTACTCGTAGAGCTTCTTGCCGGTGGTGGCGTCGGTGATGACGTGCAGTTCGTTCGGGGTGCCGTCCTCCTGGAGGCCGCCGACGACCGTCTCGTACGCCAGCACCGGGGTGCCGTTCGCCGCCCAGACCACCTTGCGCGGGGCGCGGTTGGTGGACGCCTTCTCGGCGCCGTCGGCCTTCGCCAGGGTCAGCGCCTGCTTCTCCGCCTTCGCCGCGGGGACGGCGGGCGTGAGCGAGGCGACCTTGACGGCGGCGCGGGTGGCCTTGGTGACGCCCTCGGTGGCGCCGGACTTCGCGGTCTCGACGACCAGGTCGCCGCCGAGGACCGGCAGACCCGCGTAGGTGCGCTCGTAGCGGGTGTGGACGGTGCCGTCGGCGTCCTTGACGACGTCACGGACGACGAGCGCCTCCTTGGCGCCCAGGCCCAGCTCCTTGGCGGTCGCCGCCTTGCCGGCGTTCGCCTCGCGTATCAGCGCGGCGCGCTGGGCGGGGGTCAGACGCACCGACTCGGCGCCCGGGTTGGCCCTGCCCGACGCCTGCGGTGCCTTCTCCGGGGCGGCGGTCGCGGCACCGGACTGCACGGCGGTGGCGATCAGCGCGGAGACGCCGACGAGGGCGACGGCCGCGGCCTTGCGGTACGGGGTGTGGGAGGTGCGTCTGCGAGAGGAACTGCTTCTCAACACTGACTCCTTCTGCGCGGCCGCGGATCACGCGGCCTGGGGAGACCGGCCGGCGGGTGAGCCGTCCGGCACGACAAGGGCGGTACGCAGAACGGTGAAGCTGTGGGGTTGCTGTGAAGTAGCAGAGGGAAGAGTGGCAGTGGATTGCGCTGTCTGTCAGGAGCGCGTCAGAAAGTTGGCCGGAAACAGTCCGTTGTCCGGGAGTTCATGTTCGGTATACGGACAAGAGGGATCTTCCTAACCCCGCCGCGGCTCCCCGTGCCAGGTCCGCCACAGCGCCGCGTACGCCCCGCCCGCCGCCACCAGCTCCTCGTGCGCGCCGAGTTCGGTGAGCCGGCCGTCCTCCATCACCGCCACCCGGTCCGCGTCGTGCGCGGTGTGCAGCCGGTGCGCGATCGCGATGACCGTACGGCCCCGCAGCACGGCGGCCAGGGCGCGCTCGGTGTGCCGGGCGGTCGTCGGGTCCAGCAGGGCCGTCGCCTCGTCCAGGATCAGGGTGTGCGGGTCGGCCAGCACCACGCGGGCCAGGGCGAGCTGCTGCGCCTGAGAGCCGTCCGTACGGCGGCCGGAGGCGCCCAGAACGGCGTCGAGACCGCCCGGCAGCTCCCGCACCCAGCCGTCGGCGCCGACCGCGGCCAGCGCCGCCCACACCGCGTCGTCCGTCGCGGCCGGTTCGGCGATCAGCAGGTTCTCGCGGACCGTGCCGATGAACACATGGTGCTCCTGGGTCACCAGGACGACCTGCCGGCGCAGCGTCTCCGGCGCCAGATCCGCGACCGGCACCCCGCCCACCGTCACCCGGCCCGCGCTCGGCGCGTCCACACCCGCGAGCAGCCGGCTCAGCGTCGTCTTGCCCGCGCCGGACGGGCCGACCACCGCGAGCCGCTCACCGGGCCGCACGGTCAGATCCACCCCGCGCAGCACCTCACCGCCGCGCTCGTAGGCGTACCGCACCCCGGTCACGTCGATCCGGTCGTCCGCCGGAGCGGGGCCGCCGTCCTCCCGCCCCGTCGCGGGCGCCCCCGCAAGGCCCTCCACCCGGGCGAACGACGCCCCGCTGGACTGCAGTTGCTCCACCCGCACCAGGATCTGGTCCAGCGGCTCGGTGAACTGCCGCAGATACAGCGCGGCCGCCACCACCGCGCCCAGGCTCAGCGCCCCCCGCCCGTGCAGCCAGCCGCCGAGCAGCAGCACGCCCGCCACCGGCAGCGAGTACGACGTCTCGACCACCGGGAAGAACACGGTCCGCAGATAGAGGGTGTGGAAGCGGGCCCGCCGCGCGGTCTCCAGCGCGTCCCGGCTCGCCGCCGTCCGCCGCTCCTGGAGCCGGAACGCCTCGACGGTACGGGCCCCGGCGGCGGTCGAGGCGAGGACCTCGGCGACCTCCGAGTCGGCCGCGCCCTGGGCGAGATAGCCCGAGCGGGCGCGGCGCAGATACCAGCGCAGCGCGCACCAGATCGGGGTCAGCGCGAGCACCCCGACCGCACCGAGCAGCGGGTCGATCACGAAGACCGCGGCCAGCGTGAGCAGCGCCTGCGCACCGCACACCAGCAGCTCCGGCCCGGCGTCCCGCAGGGTCGTGCCCACCGCCGCCACGTCGGCGGTGCCGCGCGTGGTCAGGTCGCCGGTGCCGGCCCGCTCCACGACCGACGCGGGCAGTGCCAGCGCCCGGTCGACGAACTCCTCCCGCACCCGGGCCAGCGTCCGTTCCCCGAAGCGGTGCCCCGCGTACCGCGCCCAGCGGACCAGGAGCAGTTGCGCCAGCGCACACAGCACGAGCGCGAAGGCCAGCCGGTCCACCTCCCCGACCCCGCGCCCGCCGCGCACCTCGTCGATGATCCGGCCCAGCAGCCAGGGACCGGCCAGCCCCGCCCCGGCGGCCACCGCGTTGAGCAGCACCACCCCGGCCACGGCCCATCCGTCGGCCCGTACCAGCCGGGTCGCGGCCCGCCGCACCCCGGCGGGGCCGGCGACGGGCAGCCGTCCCCCGTCGGCCGTCACCGCACCGCCTCCTCCGTGTCCCGGGCGACCAGCTCCCGGTACCCCGGCTCCCGTTGCAGCAGCTCCCGGTGGCGGCCGGTGGCCGCCACCTTCCCCTCGACCAGGTAGAGCACGGTGTCCGCGTGGTCGAGGACGAGCGGGGACGTCGTCGTGACGACCGTCGTCCGGCCCGTGCGGGCCGCCCGCAGCCGCTCGGCCACCGCCGCCTCCGTGTGCGCGTCGAGCGCCGACGTGGGCTCCACGGCCAGCAGCACCTCGGGGTCCGCCAGCAGCGCCCGGACCAGCCGGACCCGCTGGCGCTGGCCGCCCGAAAGGCTGCGGCCCTGCGCCGTCACCGGGGCGTCGAGCCCCTCCGCGAGCCCCTGCACGACATCGTCGGCGGCAGCCGCCCGCACCGCCCGGCGCACCTGCTCCGGGCCGGGGTCGTGGCGTCCGCCCACCACCTCGTGCAGGGGGCCGGCGAACAGGTCGGCCTCGTGGTCCGCGACCAGGATCCGGGCCCTGACCTGGGGCAGCGGGACGGCATCGAGCCGCACGCCACCCCAGGTGACCTCGGTGGGGCCGTACCGGCCGAGCCGGTCGACGACGGCGGTCACCTCGGCCGGCCGCGCCCCGACCAGCGCGGTCAGTCCGCCCGGCACCACCCGCACACCCGACCCGGGGTCGTGCAGCACCGCCGGTCCGGCGGGCGCGTCCTGCGTGCCGGTGTCCGGATCGGGCTCCAGCCGCAGCAGCCGTACGACCCGGTCGGCGGCCACGACACCCCGGCTGAACTGGTAACCCATGTCGACGAGGAACGCCACCGGGCCGACCAGCACGGCCGCATAGCCGTACACCGACACCAGCTCGCCCACCGTCAGCTCCCCCCGGGCGGCGAGCCGGGCCGCCAGCCAGATCACCACGGCCAGGAACAGCCCCGGCAGCCCCACGCCGAGCGACTGAAGCCAGCTGGCGGACGCGCCCACCCGGTATCCCTGCTCCCGGAGCCGCCCCGAGTCGCGCCGGAACGCGTCCGCGAACAGGCCCTTGCCGCCCAGCCCGTTGAGCACCCGCAGCCCGCCCGCGAGATCCCCGATCCGGGCGGTGAGCACCCCCTGCCGCTCCCGGTACTCTCCCTCGGCGCCCCGCAGCCGGGTCATCAGCGGCCCGACGAGCAACGCGATCAACGGCATCCCGAGCAGCACGACGGCCGCCAGCAGCGGCGAGACGGAGAGCAGGAGGGCGGCCACGAAGACGTAGACGACCACCGAGCCGACCCCGGGCCCGATCACCGTCAGCGCGTTCGCGATGGTGTGCACATCCCCCACGCCGATCGTGACGACCTCCCCGGCGCCCACCCGGCGCGGCAGCGCGTCCCCCAGCCGCACCGAGTGGCCCACCACCACCTTGACCGTGCGGAAGTAGGCGTCCATCCGCAGCCGGGTCATCGTGCGGTGCCGCATGATGCTCACCCAGGCGTTGCCCGCTCCGACCACCAGCAGGGCCGCCGTCCAGCCCATGAGCGCCGCCGAGCCGCCGGGGCGCAGCCCCTCGTCCACCGCCTTCGACAGCAGATACGGCACCGCCGCCAGCAGCACCATCCAGCAGCTGGCCAGGACCGCCCCGGCCACCGCACGCCCCGGCTGGCGCCGCACCAGCCAGGCCAGGTAGGCCAGGCCGCTGCGGTGGTCGGGGGTGCCGGGATCCTCGTACGCGTCGACCGCCGTCACGCCAGACTGTCCCGCCAGGCCCGGTGCAGGTCCGCGAACCGGCCCGTGCCCGCGACGAGATCGGCCGGGGTGCCGTCCTCCACGATCCGTCCTTGCTCCATCACCAGCACCCGGTCGGCGATCTCCACCGTCGACAGCCGGTGCGCGATCACCACCGCCGTACGGCCCTTGAGCACCGTCGCCATCGCCGCCTGCACGGCCCGCTCCCCGGGGACGTCCAGCGAGCTGGTCGCCTCGTCCAGGATCAGCACCGCCGGGTCGGCGAGCAACGCCCTGGCGAACGCGACGAGCTGCCGCTGACCGGCGGAGATCCGGCCGCCGCGCTTGCGGACGTCCGTGTCGTAGCCGTCGGGCAGGGCGCTGATGAACTCGTGCGCGCCGATCGCCTTCGCCGCCCGCTCGATCTCCTCCCGGCTCGCGTCCGGCCGTCCGATGGCGATGTTCTCGGCGACCGTGCCGGAGAACAGGAACGCCTCCTGCGTCACCATGACCACCCCGCGGCGCAGCTCGGGCACCGGAAGGTCGCGCAGGTCGACGCCGTCGAGCAGCACCCGCCCCAGGGACGGGTCGTAGAAGCGGGCGAGCAGCTTGGCCAGCGTGGACTTGCCCGCGCCGGTCGAGCCGACCACGGCGACCGTCTGCCCGGCGGGGATCGTCAGGTCGAAGCGGGGCAGGACCTCGCCGCCGGTGCGGTAGCCGAAGGAGACCCCGTCGAACACGACCTCGCGGCCCGGGAGGCCGCCGCGCCGGGCCGGCAGCTCCCGGGGCACGGACGGCTCGGGCACGGACGGCGTCTGCGCGAGCAGGCCCGCGATCTTCTCCAGCGAGGCCGCCGCCGACTGGTACGAGTTCAGGAACATGCCGAGCCGGTCGATCGGGTCGTACAGCCGCCGCAGGTACAGCACCGCCGCCGCCAGCACGCCCAGCGCCAGGGTGCCGTCGGCCACCCGGTAGGCGCCCCACAGCACGATCAGCGCGACGGCCGTGTTGGCCACCAGCCGCGAGCCGATGACATAGCGGGCCATCTCCAGCAGGGCGTCGCCGTTCGTCCGCTCGTGCCGCCCGTTGAGGACCCGGAAGTCGGCGTCGTTGACGGCCTCGCGGCGGAACGCGCGCACCGGCCGGATGCCGTTCATCGTCTCCACGAACTTCACGATCACGGCGGCGATCGCGGTGGACCGTGCCGTGTAGACCCGCGCCGCGCGCCGCCGGTACGTCCGCACGAGGACGTACAGCGGCACGAAGGACGCCACCGCGACCGCGCCCAGCTCCAGGTCCAGCCAGAGCAGCATCGCCGAGATGTAGACGAAGGAGAGGACGACCGTCACCAGCTCCTGCAGGCCCTCGTTGAGGAGCTCGCGCAGGGACTCCACGTCCGTGGTGGAGCGGGAGATGAGCCGTCCCGAGGTGTACCGCTCGTGGAAGTCGACGCTGAGGGCCTGCGCGTGCCGGAAGATACGGCCGCGCAGGTCGAGCAGCACGTCCTGGTTGACCCGGGCGGCCGCGATCAGGAACCAGTACTGCAGGCCGCCGGAGGCCAGCGCGCACACCAGATAGCCGACGGCCACCGCGACCAGCGGCCCGTCGTCACCGTCCCGGAACGCCGGTACGGCGCGGTCGATGGCGTACGCCACCAGCAGCGGGCCCGCCTGCACGGCGGCCTGCTGGAGCAGCAGCAGAAGCGTGGTGAGGGCGACGCGCGCCCGCATCGGGGCGAGCAGGGAACGCAGCAGCGTGCCCGTGGCGCCCGGCGGGGTGGGCAGGACGTCCTTGTCGAAGGGGTCGCCGGCGGCCCGCGGGGGCGGGTCCTCCGGTGGGGCGTCGGTGGGGGGAGAGGATGAAGGGGATGCCGTGGGGGCGGTCATCGGTCGTCCTCCTGGCGGCCGTTTCCTGACATGAGGTGGGCGTACTCGGCGTTGGTGCGCAGCAGTTCCTGATGGGTGCCGACGGCGGTGATCCGGCCGCCGGAGAGCAGGGCGACGCGGTCGGCGAGGAGCACCGTGGACGGACGGTGGGCCACGATCAGCGCGGTGGTGTCGGCGAGGACGTGGCGCAGCGCGGCCTCCACGGCCGCCTCGGTGTGGACGTCCAGCGCGGACAGCGGGTCGTCGAGCACGAGGAACCGCGGTCTTCCCACCACGGCCCTGGCCAGCGCCAGCCGCTGCCGCTGCCCGCCGGAGAGGCTGAGCCCCTGCTCGCCCACCTGTGTCGCGGTGCCCTGCGGCAGCGCGTGCACGAACTCGGCCTGCGCGACCTCGAGCGCCCGCTCCAGTTCGGCCGCGCCGGCGTCGTCGTCGGCTCCCATGAGCACGTTCTCCCCGACGCTCGCCGAGAAGAGCGTGGGCTCCTCGAAGGCGACGGCGACCCGCGCGCGCAGCTCCTCGCGGGACATCGCGGTGACGTCCTCGCCGTCGAGCGTGATCCGCCCGGCGGTCACCTCGTGCAGCCGGGGGACGAGCGCGGTGAGGGTGGTCTTGCCGCTGCCGGTGGCGCCGACCAGGGCCATGGACTCCCCGGGCCGGATGTGCAGGTCGACGCGGTCGAGGGTGGGGGGCGTCCCGGGGTCGGCGTCGGGGTAGCGGAAGACGACCCCGTCGAACCGCAGCCCGTCGCCGTCCACCGCCTCCGCGGTCCGGGGCTCGGTGACCGCGTCCGACTCCGGCTCCTCGTCCATCACCTCGAAGTACCGCTCGGTGGCGGTCGCCGCCTCCTGGCTCATCGCGAGCAGGAACCCGATGGAGTCGACGGGCCACCGCAGCGCGAGGGCCGTCGACAGGAAGGCGACCAGCGTGCCCGCGGACAGCTCCCCGTCCGCGACCTGCACCGTCCCCAGCACCAGGGCCGCCCCGATCGCCACCTCCGGCAGCGTCACGATGACGGCCCAGATCGTCGCCAGCAGCCGGGCCTTGCGCAGCTCGGTCCCGCGCAGCGTGGCCGACAGTGCGCGGAAGGCCCGCGCCTGGCTGCGGTGCCGCCCGAACCCCTTGATGATCCGGATCCCGAGCACGCTCTCCTCGACGACCGTCGTCAGGTCCCCGACCTGGTCCTGGGCGCGCCGTGCCACGACCGCGTACCGGTGCTCGAAGACCACGCACATCACCATGACCGGGAGGGCGGGCCCCAGGATCACCAGCCCCAGGGACCAGTCCTGGAGCAGCATGATGATCACACCGACCACGATGGTCACGCCGTTGACCAGGAGGAACGTCAGCGGGAAGGCGAGGAACATCCGCAGCAGCATCAGATCGGTGGTCGCCCTGGACAGCAGCTGGCCCGAGGCCCACCGGTCGTGGAAGGCCACCGGCAGCCGCTGAAGATGCCGGTACAACTCCGCCCGCATCTCCGCCTCGACGTGCGAGAGCGGCCGCGCCACCAGCCACCGCCGCAGCCCGAACAGCCCGGCCTCCAGGAGTCCGAGCAGCAGCAGGTACAGCGCCCCCAGCCCGACGCCGGCCGGGTCCCGCCCGGCGACCGGTCCGTCCACCATCCACTTCAGGACCAGCGGGATCACCAGCCCCACACAGGAGGCGACGACCGCGACGAACGCGGCACTGAACAGCCGCACCCGCACCGGCCGCACATACGGCCACAAGCGCAGCAACGTCCGCACCGCGGACCGGTCCTTGGCGGTTGCACGTGTCGTCGGCATCACGGGCGAGCCTACGGACCGGCACTGACATCGCCCAACGGGTTTTGGCCCGGTCCGCATCGGCTGTTGGTCCTACGACCTGCGCGTTCGACGGGCCGTGCCCTCTTCCGGGTGAATCTCGGACGGTCCCGGGATCACCCCGCCACCCGCAGCAGCAGCACCGCCCGCGCCGGCACCGTGACCGCCGCCCCCGCCCGGTGGACGACCCCCGGGGCCTCGTCCTGCTGTTCCCTCGACGTGTCGACGACCACCTCGTAGCGCTCCGCCCACGGCGGCCCCGGCAGGACGAAGCTCACCGGCCGGTCACCGGCGTGCAGGACGGCGAGGAAGCTGTCGTCGGTGATCGGGGCGCCGCGTTCGTCGCGGCCGGGGATGTCGCGGCCGGAGAGGTACATGCCGAGGGTCGCGGCGGGGGCGTACCAGTCGCCCTCCGTCATCTCCGAGCCCCGCGCCGTGAACCAGGCCAGGTCCCGCAGCCCGTCCGCCGAGTGGGCCCGGCCGGAGAAGAAGGCGCGCCGGCGCAGCACCGGGTGGCGGTGACGCAGGGCGATCAGCCGGGAGGTCAGGTCGAACAGGGCCTTCCAGCCCGGTTCCGCCAGCAGGCTCCAGTCCAGCCAGCTGGTCTCGTTGTCCTGGCAGTACGCGTTGTTGTTGCCTCCCTGGGTGCGGCCCAGCTCGTCCCCCGCGACGAGCATCGGCACCCCCGTCGACAGCAGCAGCGTCGTGAGCAGGTTGCGCAACTGGCGGCGCCGCAGCGCCCGTACCCGCTCGTCGTCCGTCTCCCCCTCCGCCCCGCAGTTCCAGGCGCGGTTGTCGTCCGTGCCGTCCCGGTTCCCCTCGCCGTTGTCCTCGTTGTGCTTGCGTTCGTAGGACACGAGGTCGCGCAGCGTGAAGCCGTCGTGGGCCGTGACGAAGTTGACCGAGGCGTACGGGCGGCGGCCGCCCCAGGCGTACAGGTCGCTGGAGCCCGACAGGCGGTAGCCCATCTCCCGTACGTCCGGCAGCGCGTGCCGCCAGAAGTCGCGCACGGCGTTGCGGTAGCGGTCGTTCCACTCGGTCCACAGGGGCGGGAACGCCCCGACCTGGTACCCCCCGGACCCCACGTCCCACGGCTCCGCGATCAGCTTCACCCGCCGCAGCACCGGGTCCTGCGCGATCACCGCCAGGAACGGCGACAGCATGTCCACGTCGTGCATGGAGCGGGCCAGGGCGGCGGCCAGGTCGAAGCGGAAGCCGTCCACCCCCATCTCCGTGACCCAGTAGCGCAGCGAGTCGGTGATCAGCCGCAGGACGTGCGGCTGCACCACGTGCAGCGTGTTCCCGCAGCCCGTGTAGTCCGCGTACCGGCGGGCGTCCGACTGCAGCCGGTAGTAGCCGCGGTTGTCGATGCCCTTCAGGGACAGGGTGGGGCCCAGCTCGCCCGCCTCCGCCGTGTGGTTGTAGACCACGTCGAGGATGACCTCGATCCCGGCGGCGTGCAGCGCCCGCACCATCCGCTTGAACTCGCCGACCTGCTGGCCCGTCGTACCGGAGGAGGCGTACGCGGCGTGCGGGGCGAAATAGCCGATGGAGTTGTAGCCCCAGTAGTTCTTCAGAGCGCGGCGCAGCAGATGGTCCTCGTGCGCGAACTGGTGGACCGGGAGCAGCTCCACCGCCGTGACGCCCAGTTTCACCAGGTGCTCGACCGCCGCCGGA
The DNA here is from genome assembly GCF_042895685.1 of Streptomyces sp. NPDC001381. Taxonomy (NCBI): domain Bacteria; kingdom Bacillati; phylum Actinomycetota; class Actinomycetes; order Kitasatosporales; family Streptomycetaceae; genus Streptomyces; species Streptomyces sp. NPDC001381. The sequence goes on from NZ_JBIAWO010000023.1 coordinate 18,742, forward strand.
TGGGCCAGGCCGGCATAGGTGCCGCGCAGTTCCTCCGGGATGTCCGGGTGCAGCCGGGTGAAGCCCTTGACGTGCAGTTCGTAGATGACCGAGTCCGCCCAGGGCGTCTTCGGGCGGCGGTCGTACGCCCACTCGTCGTCGGGCGCGTCGTCGTGGACGACGACACCCTTCGGGACGTACGGCGCCGAGTCCCGTTCGTCGCGCACGGTGTCCGCGACCTGCTGCTGGGGCCAGTCCCGGACGTGCCCGTACACCTCGGGCGGTAGGCCGAACTCCCCGTCGACCGCGCGGGCGTAGGGGTCGAGGAGCAGCTTCGCCGGGTTCCAGCGGCCCCCGGTCCACGGGTCCCAGCGGCCGTGCACCCGGAAGCCGTAGCGCTGCCCCGGCATCACGCCCGGCACGAAACCGTGCCAGATCTCGTGCGTCAGCTCGGTCAGGGCGGCGCGCGTCTCCCGGCCTGCCTCGTCGAACAGGCACAGCTCGACCGCCTCCGCCCCGCCCGCCCACAGGGCGAAGTTCGTGCCCGCGACCCCGTCCGGGCCGACCCGGAACCGGGCGCCGAGCGGGGTGGGCGCGCCCGGGCGGACGGGCACGCCGGGCACCTTCTGGGACACCCCGTTCACACGGGTGTCCGGCGTGGCGCGTTCCTCCGCCACCGCCTTCTGCTCGGCTGCGCTGGACACCGTTCAGCCTCCCGCGGCTCGTGGGTACGACGTACGGGGCGGGTGTACGGCGTCCCGGCCGCTGCCGCCCCGCGCTGTCGTCCTCCCCCTGTTCTGCCCAGAGCGCGCCTCGCACTCACGTTTCCCCGGGGCGCACCCGGTCGTTGGGCACGCCGTGAGGCACGTACAAGGGCGCGCACGGCGCGCGGGGGTCGCAGTGGCCGCCGTAGTGACATGGGCAGGACTCCTGGCCGGGGCCGCAGGCTGCACGGGCGACGGCGGGAGCGGGCTCGACCGGATGATGGACAGACCGGCGGCCTCCGAGGACGCCATCCGGGTGACCCCGCAGGACGGCGCGAAGGGCGTGCGCCCCGGGGAGGGGCTGCTGGTGCGGGTGCCGGACGGGCGTCTGGAGTCGGTGAAGGTGGTGAAGTCGCAGGACGCCCAGGAGTCGAAGGTGCCCGGCCGGATCTCCGCCGACGGACGCAGCTGGCGGCCGGACGACGGCCGGCTCGCGCTCGCCGCCCGCTACACCGTCGACGTGGTGGCCCTCGACGGCGACGGCGACCGCTCGGCCCGCCACACCACCTTCACCACGTACGTCCCCGAGGAGCGCTTCATCGGGTACGTCACCCCCGAGAACCGTTCGACCGTCGGCACCGGGATGATCGTCTCCCTGGACTTCAACCGGGAGATCCAGAACCGGGCGGCCGTCGAGCGCGCCGTCCGGGTCACCGCCGAGCCGGCCGTGGAGATCAGGCCGCACTGGTTCGGCGGCTCGCGGCTCGACTTCCGCCCCCGGACGTACTGGAAGCCCGGCACCAGGGTCACGGTCGCGCTGCGGCTGCGGGACGTGGAAGGGGCGCCGGGGGTCTACGGGCTGCAGTACAAGACCTTCTCCTTCACCGTCGGCCGCAGCCAGGTCTCCCTCGTCGACGCGGCGCGGCACACGATGAAGGTGTGGCGGGAGGACGAGCTGATCGCCACCGTCCCCGTCACGGCCGGGGCACCGAGGACGACGACCTACAACGGGAAGATGGTCGTCACCGAGATGCTCGAACTGACCCGGATGAACGGGGCCACGGTCGGCTTCAAGAAGAAGAACGGCAAGGGCGAGTACGACATTCCGGACGTGCCGCACGCCATGCGACTGACGGAGTCCGGCACCTTCCTGCACGGCAACTACTGGGCGGAGCCGGACGTCTTCGGGAACGTCAACGTCAGTCACGGCTGCGTGGGGCTGATGGACACCAAGGGCGGCAGCTCGGACACCCCCGCGGGCTGGTTCTTCGACCGCTCGCTCGTCGGCGACGTCGTCGAGGTCGTCCACAGCAAGGACAAGGAGGTCGCCCCCGACAACGGGCTCGGCGGCTGGAACATGAGCTGGGAGGAGTGGACGGCCGAGAACGCCGGAGAATGACCTCTCCTCCCCGTGCAACCATCCCCGCGTGACCATGGTCCAAGTTGCGACAGAACGGTGACATTCACCTGACACGCAGCTCAAAACCGTGCGGTTAATATGCGCAAATGATCGCGCGGGACGCGCGGGGGTGGGGGCCTGACCAGGCCCGGGAGGGGAGAAAGACTTGAACGTGCGACCGATACGGGGGGCGTCGGTTGGCGGGCGCTCGCGCGGCCGCAACAGGCGGTTGGCGCTGATCGTCGGCGGGATGCTGCTCGCCGTCACGGCATGCGGCGGGGGCGGGGACTCGGGCTCCGGTGGCGACGCCAAGGGCAAGGGCGACCAGGGCAGCACCGCCGCCGCGGAGAGCAAGCAGTCGGAGGCGGTCGTCACCATCGCCCCGAAGACCGGGGCCAAGGACGTCGACACCAGCGGCGTCCTGAAGGTCACCGCGAGCAAGGGCAAGCTGACCGAGGTCACCGTCGAGGACGACGAGGGCGCGAAGATCGAGGGCACGATCTCGGCCGACGGCAGCGGCTGGACGCCCGCCACGCACCTCGCGGCGTCGACGAAGTACCAGGTGCACGCCGTGGCCAAGGACTCCGCGGGCCGTACGGCCGCCGAGGACTCCTCCTTCACCACGCTGAGCCCGCAGAACACCTTCATCGGCAACTTCACGCCCGAGGACGGCTCCACCGTCGGCGTCGGCATGCCCTTCTCCATCCGCTTCACCCGGGGCATCACCAAGCCGGACGACGTCGAGAAAGCCATCCAGATCAAGACCGAGCCGGCCGTGGACGTCGCGGGCCACTGGTTCGGCAACGACCGTCTGGACTTCCGGCCCGAGGAGTACTGGAAGGCCGGCACCAAGGTCACCGTGAAGCTGAACCTCGACGGCGTCGAGGGCCGCAAGGGCGTCTACGGCAAGCAGTCCAAGACGGTGTCCTTCACCGTCGGGCGCAACCAGGTGTCCGTCGTGGACGCCAAGAAGCACACCATGAAGGTCATGCAGGAGGGCAAGGTCGTCAAGACCCTGCCGGTCACCACCGGCAAGCCCGGCTACGCCACCTGGAACGGCGAGATGGTCATCAGTGAGAAGTTCACGGTGACCCGCATGAACGGCGACACCGTCGGCTACGACGGCGAGTACGACATCAAGGACGTCCCGCACGCCATGCGGCTGACCAACTCCGGCACCTTCGTGCACGGCAACTACTGGGGCGGCGACGCCTTCGGCAACTACAACGCCAGCCACGGCTGCATAGGCCTGCGCGACGTGCGCGGCGGCTACGACAGCGGTGTGCCGGCGGCGTGGTTCTTCAACCACTCGATGGTCGGCGACGTCGTGGTCGTCAAGAACTCCACCGACCCGACGGTCGACCCCGCCAACGGCCTCAACGGCTGGAACATCTCCTGGGCGGACTGGAAGAAGTGATCCACCGCTGACGGGCCCGGTGCTGTGACCCACGGCACCGGGCCCGTCGGCGTTAATGATGGTTAACCTGCTGCCATGACCGTACATCTCGAAGTCGCCGAAGGCGTCGGCACGATCCGCCTCGACCGCCCGCCCATGAACGCCCTGGACGTCGCCACGCAGGACCGGCTCAAGGAACTGGCCGAGGAGGCGACCCGCCGGGACGACGTCCGCGCGGTCGTCCTGTACGGCGGGGAGAAGGTGTTCGCGGCGGGCGCGGACATCAAGGAGATGCAGGACATGGACCACACGGCGATGGTCCTGCGCGCCCGCGCCCTGCAGGACTCCTTCACGGCGGTGGCCCGTATCCCCAAGCCGGTCGTGGCGGCCGTGACGGGGTACGCCCTGGGCGGCGGCTGCGAGCTCGCGCTGTGCGCGGACTTCCGGATCGCGGCCGACAACGCCAAGCTGGGCCAGCCGGAGATCCTGCTCGGCCTGATCCCCGGCGCCGGCGGCACCCAGCGCCTGTCCCGCCTGGTCGGCCCCTCCAGGGCGAAGGACCTCATCTTCACCGGCCGGATGGTCAAGGCGGACGAGGCGCTGACCCTGGGCCTGGTGGACCGCGTGGTCCCGGCGGCCGAGGTCTACACGGAGGCGCACGCGTGGGCCGCAAAGCTGGCGCAGGGCCCGGCGATCGCGCTGCGGGCGGCCAAGGAGTCGATCGACACCGGACTGGAGACGGACATCGACACCGGTCTCGCCGTCGAACGCAACTGGTTCGCCGGTCTGTTCGCCACCGCCGACCGTGAGATCGGCATGCGCAGCTTCGTCGAGGAAGGGCCGGGCAAGGCCAAGTTCCTGTGAGACATGTCTCCTTGATGCTGTGACGCATGTCTCTTTGAACACGGCCGTAGCCACTTGCAGTTGACGGGATGTCTCACCGGTGATCCCTCGATGGGGCGGATTATGGGGACCTTAAGGCAGCCTTAAGCCCGCCTTGTCGAGGGAGTCCGGCGACAACCGTGAAGGTTGCCGTCGTCGCAGGTCGGCGGCGCTTTGAAGGGCTCCGGAATGCCTCTGGCACATGCCGGACGCATCCCGTGGAAGGGGGTCGCACGGGGGGCGTATTCCGGCGGAACGGCCCCCAAGGACGCCCCGGGCGGCCATGATGGGGGGCATGGCGGGGCTGGAGGGTTTTGAACAGCCGCGGGGGCACGGGCGTGTGGCCGCGGCACGCTGGTCGCCTGCGGTCGAGGACGAACGGGCGCTCAAGGCGCTGGAGTTGTTCGGCAACCCCACGGAGGGTGAGGTTCCGCTCCCCTCCCGTCCCGAGTCCGCCGCCACGGCCCGTCGCCTCACCCAGGTCGTCGTCCTGCGCCAGTGGGGACTGAGCCCCAAGATGACGGAGGACGCGGTCCTCCTCGTCTCCGAACTCGTCGGCAACGCCGTACGGCACACCGGCGCCCGGGTCTTCGGCCTCAGGCTGCGCCGCCGCCGCGGCTGGATCCGCGTCGAGGTCCGCGACCCCTCCCGCGGGCTGCCCTGTCTGATGCCGGTCCAGGAACTGGACGTCAGCGGCCGCGGCCTCTTCCTCGTCGACAAGCTCTCCGACCGGTGGGGCGTGGACCTGCTGCCGCGCGGAAAGACGACCTGGTTCGAGATGCGGGTGGCGGACCGCTGACGGCGGCGGCCGGCCAGGGCGTTCCGGCCGGCTCAGTCCTCCGCGGCCACCGGCCCCCGACCCCGCCGCCACTGTTCCGTCAGCTCCCGAACCTTCTCCTCGAACCGCGCGTCGAGGAAGGACATCGGCGCGGGCAGGGTCGTACGGCGGCCGTCCCGGGTGTGGGCGACCACCTGGCTCACGCCGAAGGAGCGGCGGACCTCCAGCCGGCTGATGCCGGTCCACGGGATGCGGCGGCGCCGTCCGTCCACGACGACCAGGGCGTCCTCGGTCAGCAGGACGGCCCGGCCGCGCCGGAGCAACGCGACGGCGGCGACGCCGAAGAGGGACCAGCCGGCCAACTGCCCCCACTCGGCCACCCGCATCGGATCGCCGGTGAAGGCGCGGCAGACGAACAGCACCACGGTGGCGCCCGGAAAGCCCAGGGCGACGGGGAGCACGCGCTGCGGGGTGCTCAGCCGGAACGACCGCCCGGTGGAGCGGGCGGCGCGGGGAGCCGGTGCGTGCACGGGACCGCCCTTCACGAGGGGGCTTCAGGGTGTCACGCCGGGCGGTCCGGGAGTACCGGATCGCCCGGCTCCCGACGCAGCCCGCACCCGCCACGCGGATGAATGACCCTTTTTCTTACCCTTTGCCCCTTAAATGGTGCGGGTGACTCCGACCGACCGCCGTGCCGCGCTGCGGGTGGGCGCCGGACTGGTCGCCGGGGGTGCGTTCGCCGCCGCGTGCTCCACGTCCGGCTCCTCCGCCGGGCCTTCGTCCGGCGCGTCCCCCGGCTCCTCGCCCGGTTCCTCCTCGCCCGGATCCGCCTCCACCGCCGTCCCCCGGGAGGCCGGCCGCGCGTCGGGGCCCCCTCCCGCCGCCAGCCCCTCCGCCGTCCCGGCCGCCCGCGCCTTCCCAGGACAGCCCGCCCAGATCACCCACGGCCCCCGCGACCGGCCCCGCGTCGCCCTCACCTTCCACGGCCAGGGCGAACCGGCCCTCGCCGAGGCCCTGCTGGGGGAGGCCGAGCGGCACGGGGCGCGGGTCACCGTCCTCGCCGTCGGGACCTGGCTGGACGAACACCCCGGCCTCGCCCGCCGCGTCCTGGACGGCGGCCACGACCTCGGCAACCACACCCACCGCCACCTCGACGTCAACGCCATGTCCGAGGCGGAGGCACGGAGCGAGATCACCGAGTGCGCCGTACGCCTCGAGCGGCTCACCGGGTCGGCCGGGACCTGGTTCCGGCCCTCCCGCACCGCCCGCGCCTCCCCGCTCGTGCAGCGGCTGGCCCGTGACGCCGGCTATCCCCACGTCCTCTCCTACGACGTCGACTCCCTCGACTTCACCTCACCCGGTGCCCCCGCCGTCACGGCCAACGTCCTGCGGACGATCCGCGCCGGATCCGTCGTGAGCCTGCACTTCGGGTACGCGGACACGCTCGCCGCGCTCCCCGCCGTACTGGACGAACTCGCCCGCCGCCGACTGCGCGCGGTCACCACCACGGAGCTGCTCAGCTGATGCATCCCACACTCCTCACCCGCGCCCTGCTCACCGGTGCCGCGCTCACCGCCCTCACCGCCCTCGCCGCCTGCGGCACCCCGTCCCCGGACGGCGCCGGCCGGGCCACCACCAAGGCCGCCGTCCCCGCTCCGGTGAAGAGGAAGCCGGCCGTCGACGGGCTGCCCGGCATGCCGCCCGTCCTCGACCCCAAGGACGTCTACGCCGCCGACCGCCCGGGCCGGCTCTCCCCGGTGGTCAAGGACTTCCCGTCCCGCGTCTACGTCCCCAACACCGAGTCCGACACCGTCTCCGTCATCGACCCGAAGACGTACGAGGTGATCGAGACCCTGCACGTGGGGCGGCAGCCGCAGCACGTCGTGCCCTCCTGGGACCTGAAGACCCTGTGGGTCAACAACAACCGGGGACACACCCTCACCCCCATCGATCCCAGGACGGGGAAGGCGGGCAAGCCCGTCGAGGTGCACGACCCGTACAACCTCTACTTCACGCCCAACGGCAGATACGCCGTCGTCATGGCCTCCCTCGACCGCGAACTCGTCTTCCGCGACCCGCACACCATGAAGCGGATCAGGACCGAGCCGGTCACCTGTTACGGCGTCAACCACGCCGACTTCTCCCTCGACGGGCGGTACTTCATCGTGTCCTGCGAGTTCAGCGGCGAACTGCTGAAGGTCGACACCGAGAAGATGAAGGTCGTCGGGCAGCAGAAGCTCCCCTACGACGGCGCGATGCCGCAGGACGTGAAGATCTCGCCCGACGGCAAGCGGTTCTACGTCGCCGACATGAAGGCCGACGGCCTGTGGATCGTCGACGGCGACACGTTCGGCAAGCCGCGGTTCCTGCGCACCGGCAAGGGCACCCACGGGCTGTACGTCAGCCGCGACTCCCGCGAGATGTACGTCTCCAACCGGGGCGAGGGCACCGTCTCCGTCTTCGACTTCGCGCGGAACGAGGTCACCAGGAAGTGGCGGCTGCCCGACGGCGGCAGCCCCGACATGGGCGGCGTCTCGGCGGACGGCAAGGTCCTGTGGCTCTCCGGGCGCTACGACGCCGAGGTGTACGCCCTCGACACCCGCACCGGCAGACAGCTCGCCCGCATCCCCGTCGGCAGCGGCCCCCACGGCCTCGCCGTCTACCCCCAGCCCGGCCGCTACTCCCTCGGCCACACCGGCATCTTCCGCTAGGGGGTGTTTCGAAAGTCCCGCACAGCACCCGCGGCGCCCGGCACGCACCCTCGCCGCACCGGCCGAAGACCCAAGCAGCTCCGCTACGAG
>NZ_JBIAWO010000024.1:0-17019 GCF_042895685.1 Streptomyces sp. NPDC001381
CGGAATCTGCGTCAGCGGGTGCGTTTCGCCGACGCCGTCGATGGTCTGGTGGGGCAGGGGTTCGGGGCGTTCGTCGAGGTCAGTTCCCACCCGGTCCTGGGCATGGCGGTGCAGGAGGCCGCGCCGGACGCGGTCGTGGTGGGCACGCTGCGCCGCGACAAGGGTGACGCCCACCGGTTCCTGACTTCCCTGGCCGAGGCGTGGGTGCGTGGGATCGCGGTGGACTGGACGGCGGTGCTGGCCGGCCACGACGCGCGCACGGTCCCGCTGCCGACGTATGCCTTCCAGCGCCGTCGTTACTGGCTCGACGGCGGCGCGACCCGGCGTCTCACACGTCCCCTCGGGGAACCCGTCGAGTCGGAGGAAGCCGAGGCTCTTACCCGGCCGGAGCTGCGTAACGACTGGGTCCAGCGCATCCGGGCCCATGCCGCCGCCGTGCTGGGCCATGCCACAGCCGCCGACGTCGACGCCGCGCTCACTTTCAAGGCCCAGGGCTTCGACTCCGCGACCTCTGTCGAACTGCGCAACCGACTGGTCGCGGACACCGGTCTCTCCCTGCCGGCCTCGCTTCTCTTCGATCACCCCACTCCCCGGGCACTCGCCCGCCATGTGCGCGGTCTGCTGCACGGTGGCAGCGACCCGGCCCCCGGGACTTCCGTGGACTCGACGCCCGCCACCGACGACGAGCCCATCGCCATCGTGGCCATGGGCTGCCGTCTGCCCGGTGGCATCCGCACGCCGGAAGAGTTGTGGGAACTGCTCTCCGCCGGCGCTGACACCATCTCCGGCTTTCCCACCGACCGTGGATGGGACCTGGACGACCTGTACGATCCCGACCCGCAGCAGCACGGGACCACGTACGCACGCTCGGGCTCGTTCCTTTACGACGCGGGCGACTTCGACGCCGGCTTCTTCGGCATCTCGCCCCGCGAGGCCGTCGCCATGGACCCGCAGCAGCGCCTGCTGCTGGAGACCTCCTGGGAGGCACTGGAGCGGGCCGGGATCGACCCGGAGACACTCCGTGAGCGCGACGGCGGAGTGTTCGTGGGACTCATGCAGCAGGAGTACGGCCCCGGACTGCACCGAGCCCCGGAGTCCGTCGACGGATATCTCCTGACCGGCACCTCCTGCAGTGTGGCCAGCGGGCGGATCGCCTACGTCCTCGGCCTGCGCGGGCAGGCGGTGACGGTGGACACGGCGTGCTCCTCGTCGCTGGTGGCCCTGCATCTGGCGGTCCAGGCGCTGCGCTCGGGCGAGTGCTCGTTCGCGCTCGCCGGAGGCGCGACCGTGATGGCCGAGCCCGGCATCTTCGTGGAGTTCAGCAGGCAGCGTGGGCTTGCGCCGGATGGTCGTTGCAAGCCGTTCGCGGCGGGTGCGGACGGCACGGGTTGGGGTGAGGGTGTGGGGGTGCTGTTGCTGGAGAGGTTGTCGGATGCTCGGCGCAATGGTCATCCGGTGCTGGCGGTGGTGCGGGGTTCGGCGGTCAATCAGGACGGGGCGAGCAATGGTCTGACGGCGCCCAACGGTCCTTCGCAGGAGCGGGTGATCCGTGCGGCGCTGGCCAACGCCCGTCTGAGTGCGGATCTCGTGGACGCGGTGGAGGCGCACGGCACGGGCACGACACTGGGTGACCCGATCGAGGCACAGGCCCTGCTGGCGACCTACGGACGGGGCAGGGATCCGGAACGTCCCCTGTGGCTGGGCTCGTTGAAGTCCAACGTCGGTCACACGCAGGCCGCCGCAGGCGTGGTCGGTGTGATGAAGATGGTGCTGGCGTTGCAGCACGGGGTGCTTCCCCGGACCTTGCATGTCGACGAGCCGACGCCGCATGTCGACTGGTCGGCGGGGGAGGTGTCGCTGCTGACGGAGGCCGTGGAGTGGCCGGAGGTCGAGGGGCGTCCGCGCCGGGCCGGTGTGTCGTCCTTCGGGATCAGCGGGACGAATGCGCATGTCGTGCTGGAGGAGGCTCCGGGGGTGCCGGAGATGGCTTCGGGGCGCGTGGATGCGGTGCCGGTGTTCGTGGCTGGTGGTGTGGTGCCGTGGGTGGTGTCGGGTCGTGGTGGGGAGGGGCTTGCGGGTCAGGCCGGCCGCCTCGCTTCGTACGTGGAGTCGGTCGGCGAGAGTGTCCGGTCGGTGGATGTGGCGTGGTCGTTGGCGGCGACGCGCACGGCGTTCGAGAACCGCGCCGTCGTCCTGGGCGCTGAGAAGGCCGACCTGGTCCACGGGGCCAGGGGACTGGCAGCCGATGACGGGGTGACGCCGTCCTCCGTGGTGAGCGGGCGGGCTGGTCGTTCTGCCGGTGACGTGGTGTTCGTGTTCCCGGGTCAGGGGGCGCAGTGGGTGGGGATGGGGCGGGAGTTGTGGGGTGTCTCGCCGGTGTTCGCTGCGTCGATGGAGGCGTGTGAGCGTGCGCTGGCTCCGTATGTGGGGTGGTCGTTGAGTGAGGTGGTGCGGGGTGGGGGTGAGTTGGTTGATGTGGATGTGGTGCAGCCGGTGTCGTGGGCGGTGATGGTGTCGTTGGCGGCGGTGTGGCGTGCGTGTGGGGTGGTGCCGTCGGTGGTGGTGGGTCATTCGCAGGGGGAGATCGCGGCTGCGGTGGTGGCGGGTGGTCTGTCGTTGGAGGACGGGGCGCGGGTGGTGGCGTTGCGGTCGCGGGCGATCCGTGCGATCGCCGGGCGTGGCGGCATGGTTTCGGTGCCGCTTGCTCTGGTGGATGTGGAGGAGTTGTTGGCCGGCTGGGCGGGCCGTGTCGATGTGGCTGCGGTGAACGGTCCGGGTTCGGTGGTGGTGGCGGGGGATGCGGATGCGCTGGATGAGCTGATGGCTCATTGCGAGAGCAGCGGCATCCGGGCGCGTCGTGTTCCGGTGGATTACGCCTCGCACACCTGGCATGTGGAGGCGATTGAGGCCGAGCTGGCGCGGGTGCTCGCGGCCGTGGAGCCGCGCTCGGGTGAGGTGCCGTTCTTCTCGACGACCGAGGCGGAGGTCATCGACACGGCTCGGCTGGATGGTGGGTACTGGTATCGGAATCTGCGTCAGCGGGTGCGTTTCGCCGACGCCGTCGATGGTCTGGTGGGGCAGGGGTTCGGGGCGTTCGTCGAGGTCAGTTCCCACCCGGTGCTGGGCATGGCGGTGCAGGAGGCCGCGCCGGACGCGGTCGTGGTGGGCACGCTGCGGCGGGACAAGGGTGATGCGCAGCGTTTCCTGACTTCGCTGGCCGAGGCGTGGGTGCGCGGGATCGCGGTGGACTGGACGGCGGTGCTGGCCGGCCACGACGCGCGCACGGTCCCGCTGCCGACGTATGCCTTCCAGCGCCGTCGTTACTGGCTGGAGAAGGCGGTTCCCGCGGGTGGTGGGGTGTCCGGGCAGGAGGTGGTGGACGCCCGCTTCTGGGAGGCGGTCGAGCGTGAGGATCTGGAGGCGCTGGCGGGGACGTTGCGGGTGTCCGACCGTGAGGCGCTGGCCGGTGTGCTTCCGGTGCTGTCGGGGTGGCGCAGGGAGCAGGTGGCGCGGTCGGCGGTGGACGGCTGGCGGTACAAGGTGGTCTGGAAGCCCGTGGCCCAGGACCCGCGCGCCGTCGACCTGAGGGGTACCTGGCTGCTGGTCGTGCCGGAGGGACACCCCGGCACCGACCTCGTCACCTCCCTCTCCGATGCGCTGACCCGTCACGGCGCCGACGTACGCGTCCTCGGACTCACGTCGCGCCACGCCGACCGCGACGTCCTGAAGTCCGCGCTCGACGCCGCGTCGGCCGACCCTGCGGTGCCGCTCAGCGGCGTGCTGTCGTTGCTGGGGCTGGACGAGAACCCGTTGCCCGGCCATCCCGTGCTGTCCACCGGGGCCGCGCTCACCGTCTCCCTCCTCCAGGCGCTGGGCCAGGCCGGGGTGCGCGCGCCCCTGTGGTGTGTCACGCGAGGTGCCGTGGCGGTCGGGGACCAGGAGCCGGTCGCCCGGCCGGCACAGGCGGCCGTCTGGGGGCTGGGCCGGGTCGCGGCCCTGGAGTTCCCGGAGCGCTGGGGTGGGCTGGTGGACCTTCCCGAGCGGCTCGACGCACGGGACACCGGTGCTCTCTGCGCCGTTCTGGCCTCGTACGGCGACAGCGCGGAGGATCAGGTGGCCCTGCGGGCGCATACCACCTTCGTACGGCGCCTGGTGCCGGCCCCCCGGTCGGCTGCCGGGCGGTCGTCCGGTCGGTCGTCCGGGCGGCGCTGGTCGCCGCGCGGTACCGCCCTCGTGACCGGCGGAACCGGTGCGCTCGGCGCGCATGTCGCACGGTGGCTGGCGCGTGGCGGTGCCGAGGACGTGGTGCTGGTCAGCCGGCGAGGCCGGCACGACGACGCGGCCCTGGCGGAGCTGGAGGCGGAAGTCGCCGCGCTGGGCGCCCGGTTGACCGTCGCCGCGTGCGATGTGGCCGACGTCGCGGCACTCGGGGATCTGCTGAGTTCCCTGCGCGCGGACGGACGTACGGTCCGCACCGTCGTGCACGCCGCGGGTGTCGGCACCCTCGGGACGCTCGCCGACCTCAGCGTGGCGGAGTTCGCCGAGGTCGCCGCGGGCAAGGTCGCCGGGGCACGGCACCTCACCGAGCTCCTCGACCCGGCCGAGACCGACGCGCTGATCTTCTTCTCCTCGATCTCCGGTGTCTGGGGCGTCGCCGACCACGCGGCGTACGCAGCCGCCAACGCCTGCCTGGACGCCCTCGCCGAGCGCGCGCGCCGTACACGCGGGCTCCCCGTGCTCTCGGTGGCCTGGGGCCCCTGGGACGGCGGCGGCATGATCGCCGAGGACATGCGCGACCCGCTGCGCCGCCGCGGCATCCCCGTCATCGCGGCGGAACCGGCGATGGTGGCCCTGCAGGAGGCGCTCGACCACGACGACACGGTCGTGGCGGTCGCCGACGTCGACTGGGCGCGCTTCGTGCCCGTCTTCAGCGCCGCCCGGCCTTCCCCGCTCATCGCCGCACTGGAACCGCAGGACCACACCCGAGGCGCGGGGGATCGCGACGCACAGGGCACGGACACAGCGGCGTCGAGCCTCGCGCAGCGGCTCGGATCCCTGCCCGCCGCCGAACACGACCGCTTCGTCCAGGACCTCGTCCGGTCCGAGGCGGCCGTCGTGCTCGGTCATGACTCGGCGGCCGCGGTCGACGCCGCCTACGCCTTCAAGGAGTTGGGCTTCGACTCGGTCAGCGCCGTCGAACTGCGCAACCGGCTCACCGCCTGCACGGGCCTGGAGATCCCGACGACGGTCGTCTTCGACCACCCCACTCCGCTCGCGCTCGCCGCCCACCTCCGCCGGCTGGCCCTCGGAGACCACGCCGCACCGGGGCAGGACTCGGAGCCGTCCGCGGTCGCGGCCGGTTCACGGGCGCCCGCCACCGACGACGACCTCATAGCGGTCGTCGGCATGGGGTGCCGCTACCCGGGCGGCATCACGTCCCCCGAAGACCTCTGGCGGGTCGTCACCGACGGCCAGGACGTCATCACCGGCTTCCCCGCCGACCGGGGCTGGGACACGACCCGGCTCTACGACCCCGACCCCGACCGGCCCGGCACCAGCTACGTCCGGCACGGCGGCTTCCTGCACGACGCCGGGGAGTTCGACGCGGCCTTCTTCGGGATCTCCCCGCGCGAGGCGGCGGCGATGGATCCCCAGCAGCGACTGCTCCTGGAGACGTCCTGGGAGGCGTTCGAGCAGGCCGGCATCGACCCGAGGACCCTGCGCGGCAGCAGCACCGGCGTCTTCACCGGTCTGACGGACCAGAACTACGGCACCCTCCTCGGCCGTGGCACCGACGGCACCGAGGGCTACCTCGTCACCGGCGCCTCGACCGCCGTCGCCTCGGGCCGGGTCTCCTACGTCCTCGGTCTGGAGGGACCGGCGGTGACCGTGGACACCGCGTGCTCCTCGTCGCTGGTCGCGCTGCATCTCGCGGTACGGGCACTGCGGTCCGGAGAGTGCTCGATGGCGCTGGCGGGCGCGGCGATGGTCATGGCCGATCCTGCGCCGTTCGTCGGCTTCAGCAGGCAGCGGGGCCTCGCCCCCGACGGCCGGTGCAAGCCCTTCGCCGAGGCCGCCGACGGCTTCTCCCTCGCCGAGGGCGTGGGGGTGCTCCTGCTGGAGCGGCTGTCGGACGCCCGCCGCAACGGCCATCCGGTGCTGGCGGTGGTGCGCGGTTCGGCGATCAACCAGGACGGGGCGAGCAACGGCCTGACCGCGCCCAACGGCCCCTCGCAGCAACGAGTCATCCGCGCAGCCCTCGCCGACGCCCGCCTGACCGGCGGTGACGTGGATGTCGTCGAGGCGCACGGCACGGGCACCCGGCTGGGCGACCCGATCGAGGCGCAGGCCCTGCTGGCGACCTACGGACAGGACCGTCCGTCCGAACAGCCGCTGCTCATCGGCTCGTTGAAGTCGAACATCGGGCACACCCAGACCGCGTCCGGTATGGCCGGCGTGATGAAGATGGTGCTCGCCATGCGGCACGGGCTCGTGCCGGGCACGCTGCACGTCGACGCGCCGTCGTCGCACGTCGACTGGTCGGCGGGGGCGGTGTCGTTGCCGACGGAGGCGGTGGACTGGCCGGAGGCCGAGGGGCGTCCGCGCCGGGCCGGTGTGTCGTCCTTCGGGATCAGCGGGACGAATGCGCATGTCGTGCTGGAGGAGGCTCCGGCGGTTCCGACGACGGTTTCCGGGGACATGGACACGGTGCCGGTGTTCGTGGCCGGTGGTGTGCTGCCGTGGGTGGTGTCGGGCCGCGGCGGGGAGGGCCTTGCCGGTCAGGCGGGCCGCTTGGCGTCCTACGCGGAATCGACAGCAGGCGACATACGTCCGGTGGATGTGGCGTGGTCGTTGGCGTCGACGCGTACGGCCTTCGAGAACCGCGCCGTCGTCCTGGGCACCGAGCAGGACGACCTGATCCTCGCGGCCAAGGGGCTCGCGGCCGATGACGGCGGGAGTCCGTTGTCCGTCGTACGGGGTGCGGTGACGGGTGGTGCGGATCGGGTGGTGTTCGTGTTCCCGGGTCAGGGGGCGCAGTGGGTGGGGATGGGGCGGGAGTTGTGGGGTGTCTCGCCGGTGTTCGCTGCGTCGATGGAGGCGTGTGAGCGTGCGCTGGCTCCGTATGTGGGGTGGTCGTTGAGTGAGGTGGTGCGGGGTGGGGGTGAGTTGGTTGATGTGGATGTGGTGCAGCCGGTGTCGTGGGCGGTGATGGTGTCGTTGGCGGCGGTGTGGCGTGCGTGTGGGGTGGTGCCGTCGGTGGTGGTGGGTCATTCGCAGGGGGAGATCGCGGCTGCGGTGGTGGCGGGTGGTCTGTCGTTGGAGGACGGGGCGCGGGTGGTGGCGTTGCGGTCGCGGGCGATCCGTGCGATCGCGGGGCGTGGCGGCATGGTCTCCCTCCCCTTGGCTTTGGTGGATGTGGAGGAGTTGTTGGCCGGCTGGGCGGGCCGTGTCGATGTGGCTGCGGTGAATGGTCCGGGGTCGGTGGTGGTGGCGGGGGATGCGGATGCGCTGGATGAGCTGATGGCGCACTGCGAGGCGGGGGACATCCGGGCGCGTCGTGTTCCGGTGGATTACGCCTCGCACACCTGGCACGTCGAGGCGATTGAGGCCGAGCTGGCGCGGGTCCTCGCGGCTGTGGAGCCGCGCTCGGGTGAGGTGCCGTTCTTCTCGACGACCGAGGCGGAGGTCATCGACACGGCTCGGCTGGATGGTGGGTATTGGTATCGGAATCTGCGTCAGCGGGTGCGTTTCGCCGACGCCATTGATGGTCTGGTGGGGCAGGGGTATGGGGCGTTCGTCGAGGTCAGTTCCCACCCGGTCCTGGGCATGGCGGTGCAGGAGGCCGCGCCGGACGCGGTCGTGGTGGGCACGTTGCGGCGGGACAGGGGTGACGCCCACCGGTTCCTGACTTCGCTGGCCGAGGCGTGGGTGCGTGGGATCGCGGTGGACTGGACGGCGGTGCTGGCCGGCCACGACGCGCGCACGGTCCCCCTGCCCACCTACGCCTTCCAGCACCGCCGCTACTGGCTCGACCTCCCCGAACCCGCCCCCCATGGCGAGTCCGGCAGCCCCTCGGTCGACGAGGTGGACGCTCTCTTCTGGGAGGCGGTCGAACGTGAGGACCTGGAGGCCCTCGCCGACACCCTCGACCTGGCGCCCGAGCGGCGACAGACGCTCGACACGGTGGAACCGGTGCTGCCCGTCCTGGCGCAGTGGCGCCGGCGCAAGCGGGAGAGCGCGGTGCTGGACTCCTGGCGCTACGCGGTGACGTGGCAGCCGGCCGGCGCACCGGTGACCGGGCCGGGCCCGCTGGCGTCTCACTGGCTGGTCGTGGTGCCCGGCGGCGACGGGACTGCCGAGGGCACCGCCCAGGAACTGGCCGGGGGCACCGTCCGGGAACTGGTCGAACGGCTGCGCGGACACAGAGAGGTCGACGACGTCGTCACGGTCGTCCTCGACGTGACGCGGGAGGACCGGGCCGCTCTGGCGGACCGTCTCCGCGAGGCCTGCGAACGGAACCCGCTCGTCGGCGGCGTACTCAATCTGCTTCCGCTCGCACCGCGCGGCGACCGCTCCGCCACCGAGCCACGGTCCTCCGCCGTGCCCGAGGCCGTCACGGCGACCTTCCTGCTGATGCAGGCGCTCACGGACACGGAGCTGGAGGCACCGCTGTGGACGGTCACCCGGGGAGCGGTCAACGCGCCCGGCCCGGCCGCAGGTCCGCTCCCCGAGCAGGCGGCCGTCTGGGGGCTCGGCCGGGTCTACGGGCTCGATCATCCCCAGCGCTGGGGAGGCCTCGTCGACCTCCCCGCACCCCCCGACGACGAGCACGCATCCGACGGCACGGGCGCGGGAGCGGCACTCGGCACACACATCTGGGACCGGCTCTGCGCCGCTCTGGCGGGCGACGAGGACGAGGACCAGTTCGCCGTACGCGAGGACGGACTGTACGTGCGCCGCATGGTCCGCAAACCGGGCGGCACCGAGGCCGGCGAACGGCGCACGGCCGGGTTCACGGGGACGACGCTCATCACCGGCGGCACCGGAGCCCTCGGCGCGCACCTGGCCCGACGGCTCGCCGCGACCGGTGCCGGGCACCTGCTGCTCGTCAGCCGGCGAGGCCCGGACGCTCCCGGCGCGGACGGACTGGAGCGCGAACTCACCGCGCTCGGCGCCCGCGTCACCATCGCCGCCTGCGACATCACCGATCGGGAGGCCCTGGCCGCGCTGCTGGCGGAGGTACCCGAGGACGCGCCGGTCAACGCCGTGGTGCACGCGGCGGGCACCGAGCCGCCGGCCGTCGCGATCGGGGACACGGACCTCGACGCACTGCACGACGTGATGCGCGCGAAGATCGCGGGCGCCCTGCACCTCGACGCACTGCTCGGCGACCGCCCGCTGGAGGCCTTCGTCCTGTTCTCCTCCGGCGCGGGTGTCTGGGGCGACGGAGGCCACTCCGGTTATGCGGCGGCCAACGCCTACCTCGACGCGTTCGCCGAGTGGCGCCGCGGCCGCGGCCGCACCGCCACCTCCATCGCGTGGGGTGCCTGGGCAGGCGGCGGCATGGTCCACGAGGCCGAGGGCGACCGGCTGCGCCGCTACGGCGTCCCCACCATGGACCCCGAGGTGGCCGTGGGCGCCGTACAGCAGGCCCTGGCGTACGACGAGACGGTCCTGGTCGTCGCCGACGTGATCTGGGAACGGTTCGCGGCGACCTACTCGGCCGCCCGCCGCCGGCGCCTCTTCGACGAGATCCCGGAGGCCCGGTTCCTCGACGCGGCCCGCGTCCGTGCTGGCGCGGCCGAGGCCGACGGCGCGGACGTACCCGGTCCGGCGCGGTCGTTCGCCGACCGGCTGGCCGGCCTGAGCCGGGCCGAGCAGGAACGGACCGTGCTCCAGCTCGTGCGTACGCAGGTCGCGGCGGTTCTCGGCCATGACGGTACCGGCGCGATCGGCCCCGGCCACGCCTTCCGCGATCTGGGCTTCGACTCCCTGACGGCGGTCGAGCTCCGCAACCGGCTGAAGGAGGTCACAGGTCTTGGCCTGCCCGCCACCCTGGTCTTCGACCACCCCACCCCGGCCGCGCTCGGCGAACGCCTGCTGTCCGAACTGGCCCCGCGGGCGGAAGGCGCGGACACAGGGGAGCTGACGCCGCTCGACGCGCTGGAGGCGGCCGTCGCCGCCCTCGACCCCGCCGACGACGTCTCCCGCACCAGGATCACCACCCGGCTGCAGGCGCTGCTGTGGCGCCTGTCGGACGGCCCGGCGGAGAAGCCGGCCGGCGGCGACCCTGACGACGAACTGCTCGAAGCCGTCTCCGACGACGAGATGTTCGACCTCATCGACAAGGAACTCGGCCTCAACTAGACCGCCGGCGGGGCGGTGTACTCCCCCCTGGCCGCCCCGTCCGGCTCATCCCCTCCCCATCGCACCACCCGCACCACCGCACGACCCGCATCACCGCACGACCCGCATCACCGCACGACCCGCATCACCGCACGACCCGCATCACCGCACCACCCGTATCACGCGCACCGCACCGAACCACCCCGTCCGACCGCCCGGTTGCCAACGCCGCATGGGTGACTTCAAGCCTTCGGGCCTGCTCTAGGGACTGATGACGTTCATGGCTAACGAGGACAAGCTCCGCGACTACCTCAAGCTGGTCACTACCGACCTTCGGCAGACCCGCCGACGCCTCCAGGAGGTCGAGGCCCGGCAGCAGGAGCCCATCGCCATCGTCTCGATGAGCTGCCGCTTCCCCGGCAACGCGCACACTCCCGAAGACTTCTGGGCCATGCTCGTGGCGGGCGTCGACACCGTCTCCGAGCTGCCCGCGAACCGAGGCTGGGACCTGGAGAACCTGTACCACCCCGACCCGGAGCACCAGGGCACGAGCTACACCCGCTCAGGCTCGTTCCTGTACGACGCGGCCGACTTCGACCCCGGGTTCTTCGGCATCTCGCCACGCGAGGCCACGATGATGGACCCGCAGCAGCGACTGCTCCTGGAGACCTCCTGGGAGGCCCTGGAACGCGCCGGGATCGACCCCGGCACCCTGCGCGGCGAGCAGGCGGGCGTGTTCGTCGGCAGCAGCGACCAGGGGTACGGGGCCGCGGCCGCCCGGGCCCGGGACCGCGTCGAGGGACACATGCTGACGGGCGGCTCCGGCGCGGTGCTGTCCGGCCGTATCGCCTACACCCTCGGGTTCGAGGGCCCCGCCGTCACCGTCGACACCATGTGCTCCTCGTCGCTGGTCGCGCTGCACCTCGCCGTCCAGGCCCTGCGCCAGGACGAGTGCCGCCTCGCCCTAGCGGCCGGCGCCACCGTCATGGCCGGACCCCGGAACTTCGTGGAGTTCAGCAGGCAGCGTGGGCTTGCGCCGGATGGTCGGTGCAAGCCGTTCGCGGCGGGTGCTGACGGCACGGGTTGGGGTGAGGGTGTGGGGGTGCTGTTGCTGGAGAGGTTGTCGGATGCTCGGCGCAATGGTCATCCGGTGCTGGCGGTGGTGCGGGGTTCGGCGGTCAATCAGGACGGGGCGAGCAATGGTCTGACGGCGCCCAACGGTCCTTCGCAGGAGCGGGTGATCCGTGCGGCGCTGGCCAACGCCCGTCTGAGTGCGAATCTCGTGGACGCGGTGGAGGCGCACGGCACGGGCACCACGCTGGGTGACCCGATCGAGGCACAGGCCCTCCTGGCGACCTACGGCCAGGATCGGGAAGAACCCCTGCGGATGGGCTCTCTCAAGGCCAACATCGGCCATCTCCAGGCCAGTTCGGGCGTCGCCGGCGTCATCAAGATGGTCCTCGCCATGCAGCACGGCGTCCTGCCGAAGCTGCTGCACCTGGACGAGCCGACACCGCACGTCGACTGGTCGTCCGGAGCGGTGGGACTCCTCACGGAGAACGAGGAGTGGCCCGAGACCGGCCGCCCCCGCCGCGTGGGCGTGTCCTCCTTCGGCGGCAGCGGCACCAACGCCCATGTGATCCTGGAGCAGGCGCCGGAACCCGACCCCGGGACGCGGGAACCGGAGATCACCGACGACACCGTGGCACCGGTGTTCGTGGCCGGCGGCGCGGTTCCGTGGGTGGTGTCGGGGCGCGGCGGGGAAGGGCTCACTGGTCAGGCGGGGCGGCTGGCGTCGTACATGGAGTCGGCCGGCGAGGACGTCCGGCCGGTGGATGTGGCGTGGTCGCTGGCCGCCACCCGGGCCGCGTTCGAGAACCGGGCCGTCCTCCTCGGCACGGACCGGAGTGAACTCCTCTCCGGCCTCCGGGACTTGGCGGCCGACCGTACGGTCCCGGGAGCGGTGACCGGCAGCTTCGACGTGGTACCCGACGGCACTGTGTTCGTGTTCCCGGGTCAGGGGGCGCAGTGGGTGGGGATGGGGCGGGAGTTGTGGGGTGTCTCGCCGGTGTTCGCGGCGTCGATGGAGGCGTGTGAGCGTGCGCTGGCTCCGTATGTGGGGTGGTCGTTGAGTGAGGTGGTGCGGGGTGGGGGTGAGTTGGTTGATGTGGATGTGGTGCAGCCGGTGTCGTGGGCGGTGATGGTGTCGTTGGCGGCGGTGTGGCGTGCGTGTGGGGTGGTGCCGTCGGTGGTGGTGGGTCATTCGCAGGGGGAGATCGCGGCTGCGGTGGTGGCGGGTGGTCTGTCGTTGGAGGACGGGGCGCGGGTGGTGGCGTTGCGGTCGCGGGCGATCCGTGCGATCGCGGGGCGTGGTGGCATGGTCTCCCTCCCCTTGGCTCTGGTGGATGTGGAGGAGTTGTTGGCCGGCTGGGCGGGCCGTGTCGATGTGGCTGCGGTGAACGGTCCGGGTTCGGTGGTGGTGGCGGGGGATGCGGATGCGCTGGATGAGCTGATGGCTCATTGCGAGGGCAGCGGCATCCGGGCGCGTCGTGTTCCGGTGGATTACGCCTCGCACACCTGGCATGTGGAGGCGATCGAGGCCGAGTTGGCGCGGGTGCTCGCGGCCGTGGAGCCGCGCTCGGGTGAGGTGCCGTTCTTCTCGACGACCGAGGCGGAGGTCATCGACACGGCTCGGCTGGATGGTGGGTACTGGTATCGGAATCTGCGTCAGCGGGTGCGTTTCGCCGACGCCGTCGATGGTCTGCTGGCACAGGGGTTCGGGGCGTTCGTCGAGGTCAGTTCCCACCCGGTCCTGGGCATGGCGGTGCAGGAGGCCGCGCCGGACGCGGTCGTGGTGGGCACGCTGCGCCGGGACAGGGGTGACGCCCACCGGTTCCTGACTTCCCTGGCCGAGGCGTGGGTGCGTGGGATCGCGGTGGACTGGACGGCGGTGCTGGCCGGCCACGACGCGCGCACGGTCCCGCTGCCCACCTACGCCTTCCAGCACCGCCCCTTCTGGTTCGAGCCCGATACGCCGCAGCTCGCCGCCGCGGCCGGCGGTGTCCAGGACCCGGCGGACGCCGCGTTCTGGGCGGCTGTCGAGGAGCAGGACGTCGCAGCACTGACCGGTGTGCTCGATGTCGCCGAGGACACCGGTCAGGAGAGCCTGGCCCAGGCGCTGCCCGTGCTGTCGGCCTGGCGACGGGGCCGCCGTGCCGCGTCCACCATCGACTCCTGGCGGTACCGCGTCGCCTGGCGGCCGACGGCCGAGCCCGCCTCCACGACCCTGGACGGGACCTGGCTGGTCGTCATCCCCGCGCGCCACGCGGACGCCGAACTCGTCCGGGACTGTCTGGAGGGCCTCGCCTCGCACGGGGCGCAGGCCGTACCCCTGTTCGTCGACTCCTCCGACACCGACCGTGAGCGGCTGGCCGCCCTGCTCACCGAGACGGCCCAGCACAGCGGTGTCCACTCCGCCCAGTTCAGCGGGATGCTCTCGTTCCTCGCGCTGGATGAGCGCCCCCACCCCGAGCAGCCCGGACTCGCGGCCGGTCTGGTGGCCGGGCTGGCCCTGGTCCAGGCGTGCGGTGACACCGGCGTACGTGCCCCGCTGTGGCTGGCCACCAGCGGAGCCGTCACCACGGGCGACAGCGACCCGATGCGCAACCCCGTGCAGAACGGCACCTGGGGCATGGGCCGGGTCGCCGCGCTGGAGCATCCCGAGTTCTGGGGTGGCCTCGTCGACCTCCCCGAGGAGCCCGACGAGCGGACCGCCACCCGGCTGTGCGGAATCCTCGCCGACTCCGGTGCCGAGGACCAGGTGGCCATCCGCCGTACCGGCATCCTGATCCGCCGACTGGCCCGGATCCCCGCAGGCGCCACCGGCGCCGGCCACCGCGGCTGGACCTCGCGCGGCACCGCGCTGATCACCGGCGGCACCGGTGGCCTCGGCGGGCACACGGCCCGCTGGCTCGCCCGCAACGGCACCGAGCACCTCGTCCTGGTGAGCCGGCGCGGCGCGGACGCGCCCGGTGCCGCCGAACTGGAGGCCGAGCTGCGCGCCCTGGGCGCCCGCGTCACCCTCGCGTCCTGCGACATCGCCGACCGGGACGCCCTGGCCGCGCTCATCGAGCGGGTCGAGGCCGACGGGCCGCCCATCCGCACCGTCGTGCACACCGCCGGTGTCGGCATCCTCATCCCGCTGGCCACCACCACGCTCCAGGAATTCGCCGACGGCGCCGAGGCCAAGCTGTCGGGCGTCGCGCATCTCGACGAACTCTTCTCCGACGACCGGCTCGACGCCTTCGTCGTCTTCTCCTCCGTCGCCGGCGTCTGGGGCAGCGGCGACCACGGTGCGTACGCTGCGGCCAACGCCTACGCCGACGCGGTCGCCGAGCACCGACGGGCCCGCGGCCTGGCAGGCACGTCGATCGCCTGGGGCATCTGGAGCGACGAGGGCGGCGGCATGGCCCTCGACATCGTCCAGGAGCAACTGCGCTGGCGCGGCATCCCCTTCATGGACCCGACGCTCGCCGTCATGGGCATGCAGCAGGTGCTGGACCGCGACGAGTGCTTCGTCGCCGTCGCCGACATCGACTGGGAGCGCTTCGTCCCCGTCTTCACCGCCGCCCGCCCCCGCCCCCTGCTCACCGAGGTGCCCGAGGTCGCCGAGATCCTGCGCGCCGAGGAGGACCGGCACCGGCCGGACGCGTCGGCCACGGCGAGTTCCGGCCTCGTCGACCGGCTGCGCGGACTGGCCCCCGACGAACAGCAGCAGGCCGTCCTGGACCTGGTGCGCGCCCAGGTCGCGGGAGTGCTCGGGCACGGCAGCCCGAGCAGCGTCGAAGTGGGCCGGGCCTTCCGGGAGTTGGGCTTCGACTCGCTGACCTCGGTCGAGCTGCGCAACCGCCTGAACGCCGCCACCGGCCTGCGCCTGCCCGTCACCGTGATCTTCGACCGGCCCACGGTCACCGCGCTGGCCCGCCACGTGCGCGAGGAACTGCTCGGCGACGCCGCGGCCCTTCCCGTGCCCGCCCTCTCCGCGGCCCCCGACCGCGGGCCCGCCGCGGACGACGACCCCATCGTCATCGTCTCGATGAGCTGCCGCTATCCCGGCGGCGCCGACAGCCCCGAGGAACTGTGGCGGATCCTCGCCGAGGGCCGTGACGTCATCGACGCCTTCCCCGACGACCGCGCCTGGGACCTGGACGCCCTCTACGACCCGGACCCGGACCGCGAGGGCACCTGCTACGCCCGCGAAGGCGGCTTCGTCTACGACGCCGCCGACTTCGACCCCGGATTCTTCGGCATCTCGCCGCGCGAGGCCGTCGCCATGGACCCGCAGCAGCGCCTGCTGCTGGAGACCTCCTGGGAGGTGCTGGAACGGGCCGGGCTCGTCCCCGAGGAACTGCGCGGCACTCCCGTCGGCGTGTTCGTGGGCGCCGCCAACCAGGGCTTCGGCGGCCTGGACAACCTGCCCGAGGGCGTCGAAGGGCACATCGTCACCGGCAGCGCCACCAGCGTGCTGTCCGGCCGCGTCGCCTACACCCTCGGCCTCGAAGGCAGCGCGGTGACCATCGACACGGCGTGTTCCTCGTCGCTGGTGGCCCTGCACATGGCCGTCCAGGCGCTGCGCTCCGGCGAGTGCTCTATGGCCCTCGCGGGCGGCGTCGCCGTGATGGTCGAACCCATCGGCTTCATCGGCTTCGCCCGCACCCGGGGCGTCGCCAAGGACGGCCGCTCGAAGGCGTTCGCCAAGGCCGCCGACGGGATGGGCCTCGCCGAGGGCGCGGGCATGGTGCTCCTGGAGCGACTCTCGGACGCCCGCCGCAACGGGCATCCCGTGCTGGCGGTGGTCCGCTCCACCGCCCTCAACCAGGACGGTGCGAGCAACGGTCTCAGCGCCCCCAGCGGCCCTGCCCAGCAGCAGGTGATCCGGGCGGCCCTCGCCAAGGCCGGGCTGTCCGCAGGGGACGTGGACGCGGTCGAGGCGCACGGGACGGGCACCACGCTGGGTGACCCGATCGAGGCACAGGCACTGCTGGCGACCTACGGACAGGGCAGGGATCCGGAACGCCCCCTGTGGCTGGGCTCGTTGAAGTCGAACATCGGTCACACGCAGGCCGCCTCCGGTGTCGGCGGCGTGATGAAGATGGTGCTGGCGTTGCAGCACGGAGTGCTTCCCCGGACCTTGCATGTCGACGAGCCGACGCCGCATGTCGACTGGTCGGCGGGGGAGGTGTCGCTGCTGACGGAGGCGGTGGACTGGCCGGAGACCGAAGGGCGTCCTCGTCGCGCCGGTGTGTCGTCTTTCGGCGTGAGCGGCACCAACGCGCATGTGGTGCTGGAGGAGGCTCCGGCGGTGCCGGGGCGGGCTTCGGAGCACGCGGATGCGGTGCCGGTGTTCGTGGCCGGTGATGTGGTGCCGTGGGTGGTTTCGGGGCGTGGTGGGGAGGGGCTTGCGGGTCAGGCGGGCCGCCTCGCTTCGTACGTGAGGTCGGTCGGCGAGGGTGTCCGGTCGGTGGATGTGGGGTGGTCGTTGGCGTCGACGCGTACGGCGTTCGAGAACCGGGCTGTTGTGCTGGGTGGTGGGTCGGCTGAGCTCGTGGCGGGGCTGGGTGTGTTGGCGGGGGGTGAGGTGGCCGGGTCCGGTGTGGTGCGGGGTGCGGTGAC
>NZ_JBIAWO010000025.1:0-10068 GCF_042895685.1 Streptomyces sp. NPDC001381
TGCGAGCCCCCAGGGCATCGCGAACATCACCCACAGGAACTGAGAAACCCCAGCTCGCAGCCACAGCAACCACTCAGAAAAACTGGGCGACGACAACGAGGCCGACCTGGCCGAAGCAGCCGACCAGGTCCTGCGGCGGTCCCGCCCCCTACCCGGCCGTGACGCACCCGCCACGGCAGCAGCCCCGTCCGCAGCAGTGGCAGCAGCGGCGGGCCCACAGGCAGCGGATGACGACGCGGAGGCCCAGGACAGTCTCGACGCCGTCGAAGCCCACGCCCGTGACGATGACGGCAGACCCGCCGACGGCGATGAACTCTCCCCGCTGGCCGGCCGATTCGCGCTGTATGACGCATTCGAGGAGGCCGAGCACTGGTGAAAAGCCCCGAGACCACACCCGCCGTCGAGGAGCCAGCCTCGGGAGCGGTCACCACATTCGATACGTTCGACCGGTTCGCCGCCACCGTCCCGCCCGCACCCCCGCAGCCGGGCCAGGCACCGCGCTCCCTGGAGGAACGCCTGGCCTACCACTCACAGTTCGTGACCGTGCGCACCCCGGCCATCGAGAACCTCTCTCGCAGCGTGCGCACCCTGATGATCCTCGGCCGCCACCAGCACGTCACCGCCCGCCCGTCCCTGATCGTCACCGGCCCGGCCACCACCGGCAAAACAACCGCGCTGCTCGAGGTCGGGCGGACCTGCCACCTGGCCCACACCCGCCGCGCCCACCCCGGCGACGACAGCGTGCCCGTCGCCTACGTACTGGTGCCGCCCGGCGCCACGGCCAAGACGCTGGCCTGCGAGTTCGCCCGCTTCCTCGGCATCCCCGTCACCACCCGCATGACCACCGCGCAGATCACTACCGCCGTCTGCCACACCTACACCGCGGCCGGGGTGAAGCTGGTGCTGATCGACGAGATCCACCGGCTCAACCCGCGCACCTCCAGCGGCGCGGAGGCCGCCGACTGGCTTGAGGACCTCACCGAACGCGTTGGCGCCACGTTCGTCTATGCGGGCATCGACGTCACCGCCAGCGCGGTGTTCACCGGGGTACGCGGCGCGCAGCTGGCCGGGCGCGCCTCTCTGATCGACTGCGGGGCGCTGCCCGCCCGCGCCGGCGAGCGCGAGCCGTTCCGCGAGCTGATCGCCGCCCTGGAAGCGGCCCTCGACCTGCACGCCCACCGCACCGGCAGCCTGCCCAGACTGGCGTCGTACCTGCACGAACGGACCGCCGGACGCATCGGCAGCCTTTCCCGCCTGATCCGCCAGGCCGCCATCGAAGCCCTCCTGGACGGCAGTGAACGCATCACCAAAACGCTGCTGGACGGCATCTCGCTGGACCACCTCGCCGAGGAGCACTACCGGCCCCGCACCCCCACCCGCCGCACCCGGCCCGGCAGCCGGTGACCACCCACACCGCAAGCCGCCCCGCGGTACCAGCCAGCACCATGTGGCCCATCCCGCCCGGCGCGCTGCGCGTGCGGCCGCTGCCCCGCGAGACAGCAGCCTCCTACCTCACCCGCCTCGCAGCCGCCTACCACCTGACCGCTGCCCAGCTCCTCGACGGCCTGCACATCACCGCCACCGGCACCTCCCCCGCCCCGCCCGCCACCGAAATCCACCTCAGCACCGAAGCCGCCCGCCGCCTGTCAGACTTCACCCGCATCCCACCCGCACACCTCGCCCGCGCACTGGCCCGCCAGCCCCCGCCCGCCTCCATCGGCATGGCCCACGCCGCCCTGGCCCGCTGGCAGCCCGTCCAGCCCGCGGTGCAGCCGCTGCCGGCGTGCACCGCCTGCACCATCCGCCACAGCCCACACCAAGCCGCCCCCGCGTGGATCCACCCAGCACCCAACTCGCCCCGGGTCATGATCTGCACCCGCCACCAACAAGCCGCCAGCGACCCCAGACAGCGCACCCCCCTCGACATCCGCTCCGTCCCCGAACTCGCCCATGCCCGCCTCACCGCCCGCCGCCCACCAACGGCGTCCTCCCTGAGCTGGTCAACAACGATCACCACGCGTTGGTACGACCACCACCAGCACCTCCACATCCGCTGGCACACCCCCCTGAGACAGCTCACCACCGCCAACCCCCACCTCGCCTCAGGCCCGGCCTCCCCCACACTGACCTGCCGGGCCCTGATCACCTACCCCGAGACCCTCACCCTCGCCACAGCCCTCGACCGCCTGCCCCCGCACCCCCTGACACGCACAGAGCAGACCGCCTTCCTCCACCAATTGGCCAGCCGCCTCCAACTGCCCCGCCTCGCACCCGCCGACCACGACCTGCTCTGGCAACGCCTGCACGCCCGCTGAACAACCCGCTTCCACCAGCCGGGAACAGCCGCCAACTCCCCCTGCCTATAGGCGCGCCGACCACACTGCGCAAAAGCCAGCATGACGCTCAGCTCACTGCGCAGAACAAAACGACCAGCTCAACCCACGTATCGCCCATCGCCAACGCCTCGGCCCGGCGTTAGCCTCCCCTGGGCGACAGACGTACCACTCAGTACAGCTGAGCAATAGCAGGTCACAACCAAGATCAATTAGCCTGCGCGACAGGTACGCCACAGCACGGACTGCGATCGGAGCTGCCGGGACGACGGTTTTGTCCGGCCCGCGCGGTCGGATGCACAGGCGTAGGAAGACCACGGCCAGGGCGACACGGTGACGTGGGAAGAGCACGAGAGCCAGGCGGCACGGGGGCGGGCGCGGGCGCGGCGGATGAATGAGCTGATGCGCGACCACACCGAGGCAGAACTGGCGCGCATGGCCTACGCGGGCGGTCTGGTGAACCACGACTCTCCCGGGAAGTGGCGCAAGGACGAAATCGCCTCCGCTGTCGTGGACGTCGAGTTCGGGGCGGGCCGACCGGCTCTGACCACAGCATGATGCTGTCGACGGGGCTCGCGGATGTTCGAGAGCCATAGGTCGAACTCGAGGTGCTCGATGTCCGTGAACCGGATCTCCTCCAGCTGGCCGGCGCGGCGGCCGCCGTCCTGGAAGTACACCTCTTTGAGCGCCTCAGCCGCGAGCTCTTGGAGACGCTGCTCGGTGGCGCCCTGCTCCTGGGCCTTGAAGAGGCGCGCCGCGTATTGCGGTGGCAGCGCGACGGTCAGGTGCCGGATGCGGTCCTGGTCCGTCGACCCGATCGGCGCGGTGTAGCCGAGCCGGGCGCGGGTGTCGATGACGATGCCGCCGGTCGTCGCCGCCCGCTCCTTGGCCCGCCGACGTCCCTCCAGCCTGCCCGCCGAGCAGCAGCCGCGTCGACGCCCTCCCGTACGACCGCCGCACGAGTCGGGCGCCCGGGACCCGGTCGACCCGCACCCTGGACATCCCGCTGCCGGCACCGGGCTTCCGGGAGCGCGGTAGCGGCCCGCGGCCCGTCTGTACTACGCCGGCCAGGACGGGATCCGGCTCCCCGCCCGCCGAATACCCTCGAACATCCCCTTTCACGTCATCGCCATCGGCAGGGAGCAGCACGTCAAGAAGCGGGGCCGGCCGTTGGCCGGCTGTGGGGCATGCCCCTGCCGGGGCCGCGTGCGGGGAGGGGGCCGGGTCCCTTTCGGGACCCTCGTCGGCCGGGGCGGGGCGGGGGCCCAGGGGCCACACCAAGTTTTTCGGGGCGAGAGGTGTAACGGGCTGGCGGGTTCGCGCTACCTCCTTGTGTAAGGGGGTGTCATTCGCCCCGCAACCGGCAGAGCAAGGACGGCTGATGGCCCCTGCAGAGAGCAGGTGCGCGTGAGCACGCACACCGGGCGTCCAGAGGGTGATGACACTGCTCGCGGAGGTGAGGAGACATCGTTTCCTCCGCCGGAAGCGGTCCGCGCCTACTCCGATTTCGTACGCGGCCACCAGCGCCGCGCGGTCCGGCTTGGCTCCGCCTACGGTCTGAGCACAGGAGAGGCCGAGGAGGTGGCACAGGCGGCCCTTGTGGTCGTCTGGGTGCGCTGGCCCCAGCTGATGCACTGGGAACCGGGCAGACAGGCCGGATACCTCAACGGCATCCTGAGGAACCTGGTGGTCGCGCACGGCCGCGGCGAGGAGCGCCGCAGAAAGCTGATGGAGCGCCTGGCGCGGACGGATCCCGACCTGGTCGTCGCCGATGGCGAAATCGTGGCCACGTCACGCGCAGACATCCCGCACCAGGCCGCCGAGGACGCTCAGACCGAGCAGGAGCTCGAACACCTGCTCAATCATCCGCAGTTGAACAGCAACTACCGCGACAGTCTGCTCGGCGTCGACGCCGGCCAGTCCACGAGGGAACGCGCTCAGGCCAAAGGCATCACTGGGGGGGCGGAGCGCGTGGCGACCCACCGGGCCCGGCGCAGAATCCAACAGATCATGAAGCATGAGGGAGGAGAGAACCAGTGACGCATGCCGACGGGGTTGCCCCGAACAACGGATACGACCAGGACGGCGCGGACAGGGATTG
The DNA here is from genome assembly GCF_042895685.1 of Streptomyces sp. NPDC001381. Classification (NCBI taxonomy): domain Bacteria; kingdom Bacillati; phylum Actinomycetota; class Actinomycetes; order Kitasatosporales; family Streptomycetaceae; genus Streptomyces; species Streptomyces sp. NPDC001381. The sequence goes on from NZ_JBIAWO010000025.1 coordinate 4,435, forward strand.
GTTCACGGCCGTCCCTGGCCTCGAAGCTCCCTCACAGCGCGGGGAGAACGCGCTCGATGATCTCGGCGACAACATCGCGCCCTGCGCCGCCGAGTGCCCGGTCGACGAGCAGGAGCACGACGAACTCGTCCGCCAACTGATCCGTGAAGGCGAGGTGCTGCGCACGGAACTGGGGCTGCCCGGATTCGCGTCCGCGGACACGCTGTCTTCCACGAGTCCTACCGGGGCGCCGGAAAAGCCGCTGGCAGAACATTCCGACGGCGCGGTCCATGAAACGGATCCGGCACCCGCCCACAACGCTGGCAGTCACCGCGCCCGGCGCCGGCGCGTCCTGCGTCGCTTCGGGACAAGCCGGACGCCGCGCACACGTGCGGTTCTGCCCCACGAACTGGCCCATCTGCCCATCGAACACCTGATCTCGATGGATCAAATGTTCGACGCACGATACACAGCGAGCGGGCGCGTGCGGCGCATGGTCATGCGACACAAGGCGGATCTGGTCCTCTGGTTCTGCGTGCTGTACGGCACGATCGTCCTGACCGGAAATGTGGCCTTCAGCGTGCCCGTGTGGCTCAGCACTGGCTCCTGGGTGCTGCTGCCCGCCGTCGTCGCCTGGTGGCGCCACCTGCGCGAGGACCTTCACGAGCCCGGCATCGACCAGCAGCCTGCTCCGCACGACGAGGACCAGCGGATGTGACGAGAGGGGTGTAACGCGAACGGCCCGCTGCCCTACCTCCATACGAGGCAGCAAGGTAGCGGGCCCGTTCCCGCCCCAAGATCACCACGCCAAGGAGAAACACCGTGCCGGAGAACCGCAAGCGTCCCCAGCGGCAGCCGCGCAAGACCGCCAACAGCACCGTCCGTCCGGACCGGCGGGTCACCCTGTCCGTGCCGATCCCCGAGCGCACCACCCTGTCCGGAGCAACGGCATTCACCGGCAGCAGCGCGCTCGCCACCGGCATCGTCTCCGGTCACGCGCCCACCGAGCCCGTCCACATCATCGCCCTGGTCGCGCTGGTCATCGCAACCATGGCGTACGACATCGCCCGCAAGACCCTCCACATGCGTCACCGCACCTGACCTCTGCAAGCCCCACACCGCGGCCTCGCTCCTCGATGCCCCCGCCCCGGCCCACCGGGAACGGGGGCATCGTCATGTCTGCAGATACCGCGATCACCTGCACCGTGACCGACCCGAGGATCCTGGAGTCGAAGCGATCGACCTCCGCGAGCGTGACCACCGGCGGAGGGCGGCGCGCAGCCGGTGTCCCTCGGCCGTGTCCGGGATCCTGAGACGGCCGGGATCCATGGACGCGAGGCGGGCCAGGGCCAGTTCCTGCCCCTGGGGACCGTCCCGGTGGGCGGTCTGCAGCCGGTACAGGGCCCTGTAGAGGGACTGGGAGATCCCCCAGGAGCTCCCGGCCACGAAAGGCGCCGCGGCCTGCGTCAACTCGGCCACCGGATCCCGGACTTCGGCTTGTGCCGCCGCGTGGGCTGCGGCGCGGCGCCGGTAGGCCTTCTGACGAGCGCGAGGCCCTCCCGCCATCACTCCTGCCCGTCCAGGGCGCCGGCGGACGGTGGGCGAGGTGCGCGGCCAGAAGGCGGGTGTGGAGGCGGGCATCGAGTCCGGCCACCCGCCGGAACTGGCGGGTGCGCTGGGCCAGGCCGGCGCCGGCGTCCGCGTCCGACGCGGCCACGTCCAGCACGGCGCGCGCCAGCCGCGGCCCGCCGAACGCCGCGCTGTCACCGACGCGCACCTGGTCCAGGTCGGCGTGGAAGACGACCGGCCGGGCCCGCTCGGGAGTCAGCTCGACGTCGTGGGCGAGCAGTTTGGCCAGGACCGCCCGGACGGCGCCGACGTTGCGGTGTGCCGGGCCGCGGCGGCCGGCCGGGTAGGCGGTGCACGCCAGCTCCCGCACCAGAGCATCGCGACGTCGTGGTCGGGCAGGCGGGAGGCGACCTGCACGGCGGTCAGCCCGCGCATCTCCTCCTCGCTCGCCACCCAGTCCGCGCCCGCCGCGCCCGCGACGTCCTCGCCGTCGACGTCGAGAAGGCCGGCGGCCTTCATCTGGGCCCGCATGCGCTCGGCGACCGCGTCGAGCGCCAGGTGGCCGGTGTGCTCGTCCTGGACCGCGCCGGCCAGCAGGCCCTCCACCGCACCGATCCACTGCCCCGTCCGGTGGGCCCGCGCGGGACCGCGCGGGCCCACCGCGCCGCCAGGCGCAGCCTCGCCCCCGCCTCCACGCCCCCGTCCCGGACGCCGGGGCCGGCCAGAGCGGCCTGGAGCTGGGCGGCGTCGACGGCGTCCCAGTGGCGTACGGCCAGGCCCAGCAGCGCGTCCAGGGCGGATCGGCCGGTGGCGGCGATCTGCTGGGCCCGCAGGACGCCGGGGGCGGCCTTGTCGGCCGGTGCGTTCAGCCAGGCGCGGGCGGCGGCCGGGTCGGCGGTGGCGACGTGGTCGAGGAACGGGGCGGCCGGCCACCGTCCGCCGGCCGCCCCGTCCGGCATCAGCAAGTGCGGCGCTTGCTCCTGCAGAACGCCCAGCCACGCGGGGGCGGGGCCGGAGCGGAAGAAGAAGGCCTCGGCGCGCGGGTCCGCCCCGTCGGCGAGTTCCTTCGCCTCGGCGGTGCCGGGGTGTTGGAGGGCGACCAGCTTGAGGACGCGGGCCGCGCGGCCCGGCAGCGGCACCAGCAACTCGCGCGCGGCACCGAGGATGTCCGCGTACAGGACGGCGGCCTCGCCGGGGTCCGCCGCGCGGCCGTGCAGGATCCCCGAGGCCACCCCGTAGACGGTCCCCCACACATCCAGCGCGGTCTCCTGTGCCGCACCGAGCTCCACCCCCGTCAGCCGTTCGACGATCCCCCGGGCCCGCGCCTGGTGATAGCGGCCCGGGCGGTCGAGCTCGGCGCGCAGCACGTCCGCGGCAGCTGTCACCCGTGCCCACGCCGCACCCACCCCGGCGGTGTCGCCGGCCGGACCGGCTTCGACGGCCGGCCTGTCGGACGGGGATGCCTCACCAGCCGAGGGCGCGGGGCCGGCCAGTACGACCGGCCGTGCGGCTCCGAGTCCTCGGCGGTGAGGGGCGAGGCCTCGTCAGCCGGGGGCGTGTCGTCGGCCGGCTCGTCCGGTCCGGAGACCTCGACGGCGGGGGGCGCGGCGGCGTCGACCGCGGCCAGCAGGCCCTGGGCCGCGGGCTTCAGCCCCACCGTGACCGGGGCACCCGGCAGGCCCAGCAGCGCGTCCGCCACCGAGCGCACACACGCCGCGGCGACCTCCGCCGGCCGCACGAAATCCGTCCCCGTCAACACCCGGTGGGCGTCCCGCAGCAGCCCCAACGCCCGTACACCCGCCTCGCCCTGAGCCGTGAGCGCGTCCGCGAGGACCTCGTCCACCTCCGGCCGCTCGTGCCGGCCGGCACCTGCACCTCGTCGCTCACCGGTGCACCGTAGCCCCGCCGACCACCACCCCGGACCGGTATCGCGGATCCGCGATGGCGACTGTGCCCCGGCGGCCGGCCCTCCCCCACGCGCCGACCACGGACACCGCCCTGCCCGCCGTCAGCCGAGCTGCCGTCCCACGATCGCGGCGACCACCGCCGAGGACTTGACGGGATCAGCCCCACGGGGTTGGTCCCGTCGGCATGATGACCAGCATGAACGAGTTCTTGGACAAGCTCTGGTCGATGGAATTCGGCATCGCCTTGCTGGGTGCCCTGGTCGGTGGCGGCTTCACCATCCTGGGGTCGTGGCTCCAGTCCCGGAGCAGCAACAAGGCGGCCCAACTCATCCAGGCCAAGGCGAACGCCCAGCGCACCTTCGACGCCCTTACTCAGCTGAAGGCCCACCTGGAGATCCAGACGTTCCAGGGAATGGGCTCCAAGGAGACCCGCGCGGCCTGGAACCGAGAGCGCGAGATGCTGGTGACCACGGCCAACAGCACGCTCATGCTGCTGCCGGATGAGCACAAGGACACCCGTATTCGTGTTGGGAAGCTCCTCCAGCAGATCAAGACCTGGTACGGACTGCCCGCTTGGCCTGAATACAAGCTGGAGACCGGCCTCTTGGTCTCCGAGGCCCTCAAGGTCCTGGGCTTCTTCGTTCGGGGTTCGGACTCTCCGGAGCGCCGGAACATGGCCGAGGTCATCAAGAGGGAGATCGAGCGGGACAAGCGCGAGCGAGCACAGCGCGAGCTGGAGTCGCTCGAAGCGGAGGAGGAGCACCACGGGTTGGACCAGGAGGACTCCGAGCGACTCAACGAGCTTTACCGTTTCTTGGAGGAGACGAAGCCCTCTGAAGAGGCCGCGGGAGGCGCGACAGGCCCGTCATGACGCCCGTCAGATCATGAGCCCGGGAGGTCTAGCAGTGCAGGCATAGACGTTGGCGGGGCTGGTGGGTCTCGGGGGTGCTGTAGTCGGTGCGGCGGTCTCCACGGGGGCCGTTGTCTGGCAGCAGCGGAAGACAGCTCACGAGGCCGAGCGAATGCACCTGTCCGGCGTCGCCGAAGCTGCGGCCAATGAGTGCATCAAGATCAGCTATGCGCTCCACAAGCACTTCGCGGAGAGAGTGCCGGACCGGAACAGCAGCGCCTACTTTTCGTGGGGCTCCATGGGCGAGGAACTGTGCCGGACCCTGGAGGAGCAGGCGCTTCGCTTCCACGACAAGGCCGTACGCGACCTTCCTGGAGCACTGCCACGCAGAGATGTACGTCTGGCCCGAGTTCGTGGCGGACCCCGAGCCCTGGCCCGCCGAGGTACGTCATCACCACGACGGACATCCGGACCGTGATGGGCACTGTTCTCCGTCGCCAGCCCTTCCCCAAGGAAATCTGGGAACACTACCCAGACCCGTCATGAGGCTGTCGGGGGAGTGCGTGCGTCCAGCGTTATAGCGCGAGCCAACCGCCGAGGACTTACGGGATCAGCCCCACGCGAACTGATCCCATCGGCACGAGACATCGGCAAACTCATCCAATGACATACGACTTCTCCAAGGGTGCGCCTGCACCCCAGCCCGAACCCCAGGTCTTCAAGGGCTACGTCGCAACAGTCAGCACGCCATCGACTGCGTGGGCGCGGAGCGTCGTGGAGCGCGTCGGCTCCCTAAGGAGAGCGATGCCTTCACGACCGCCAGGAGCAACATCAGCGAATTCTGGGCCTGGGATGCGGAGAGCCGCGCCTGACCCGTCATGACACCCGTCAGAAGAGGTACTTGCGCATTGCACTTGTACAACCGCATGATCGCGATCAGCGGGACCACTGTGTCCGCAGGCAGGCCCCGACTCTTCCGGAGACCGGGGCCTTTTCGCATTCCCGGGGAGGCCGTCAGTGGAGGACGAGGTCTGGATGACGGTCAAGGAAGCGGCGCTCTTCACGAGCGTCAGCGTTCAGACGGTCTACTCCTGGGTGCGAAGCGGACATCTGACGGTCGGCGGGCTCGACCACCGGAACCAGAAGCTCTTCCGTCACCTCCATGTCGCCCGAGCTGAGCTGGCCACGCGGACCAGAGCCGGACGCATGCTGATCCCATTCAGCGCTTAGAACTCCTACTGACCTTCAAAGCGTGGTGTCGGTAGGGCTGACGGTCCATGATCCCTGCGGTACGCCAAGTGCATGAGGTATGCGCAAGGGGGCGGGCTG
>NZ_JBIAWO010000026.1:0-9680 GCF_042895685.1 Streptomyces sp. NPDC001381
TCGAACGCCTCCCACGCCAGCTCCAGCAGCAACCGCTGCTGCGGATCCATCGCCAGCGCCTCACGCGGCGAGATCCCGAAGAAACCGGGGTCGAACTCGGCCATGTCCCGCAGGAATCCGCCTTCGCGGGCGGTGCAGGTGCCGGGGTGGTCCGGGTCGGGGTGGTAGAGGCCGTCGACGTCCCAGCCACGGTCGGCCGGGAAGGGCGCGATGGCGTCGGTGCCGTCGGCGAGCAGGCGCCAGTAGTCCTCGGGAGTGTCGGCCCCGCCGGGGAAGCGGCAGCTCATCGCGGTGATGACGATCGGGTCGTCGGCGAGGGAGGCGGAGTCGGCCGCGGGCCGCGCGGTGGCGGGCAGGCGGTCGTCCTCGGAGGCCGTGCCGAGTTCGCCGATCAGCATCCGGGCCAGTTCGGCGCAGTTGGGGAAGTCGAAGACCAGGGTGGCCGGCAGACGCATCCCGGTGATCTTGTTCATGCCGTTGCGCAGTTCGACGGCGCTGAGCGAGTCGAAGCCGAGGTCGCTGAAGGCGCGGGTCGGCTCGACCGCCTCGGGCCCGGGGTAGCCGAGCACGGTGGCCACATAGCCGCGGACGACGTCGAGGACGGCGTCCGCCCGTTCGTCGGCGGCGAGGCCGGCCAGGTGGCGGCGGAGGGCGGACTGATCGCCGTCGCCGCCGTCGCCGAAGGAGTCGCCGGCCGTCGGGCCGGAGGCGGCGTCGCGGACCGGCGCGAGAACGCGCTGGGCGTCGGCCAGTTCCCGCAGGAGGGCGCTGGGCCGGGAGCCGGTGAAGGCGGGCGCGAACCGTTCCCAGCCGATGTCGGTCACCGCGAGACAGGTCTCGCCGTGGTCGAGCGCCTGCTGGAGGGCCTGGCAGGCCAGTTCGGGCTGCATGTCGTACACGCCGTAGCGGCGCAGGCGGTCGCCGACCGCGCCGTCTCCCATGCCGCCGTCGGCCCAGTGGCCCCAGGCGACGGCCGTGGCGGGCAGGCCGAGGGCGCGCCGCTGCTGGGCGAGGGCGTCCAGGAAGGCGTTGCCGGGGGCGTAGTTGCCGAGGCCGGGGCCGCTGATGGTGCCGGACGTCGAGGAGAACAGGACGAAGGCGGACAGGTCGAGGCCGGCGGTCAGTTCGTGCAGGTTGACCGCGGCCGTGGCCTTGGTGCGCAGCACGGGGTGCATCCGCCCGGGGTCGAGAGCGTCGATGACGCCGTCGTCGAGGGAGCCGGCGATGTGCAGTACGGCGTCGAGCGGGTGCTCCTCGGGGATCGCGTCGATCAGCTCGCGCAGTGCGTCGCGGTCGGCGACGTCGCAGGCGGCGAGGGTGACGCGGCCGGCGCCGAGGGCGGTCAGTTCCGCCGACAGTTCGGCGGCGCCGGGCGCGTCGGCGCCCCGGCGGCTGGTGAGCAGCAGGTGCTCCGCGCCGAGGGAGGCGAGCCAGCGGGAGATGTGTCCGCCGACCGCGCCGGTGCCGCCGGTGATCAGGACGGTTCCGCGGGGGCGCCAGCTCTCGCCGGGCGGTGTGGCACCGTCGAGCGGGGCGCGCAGCAGGCGGCGGCCGTAGGTGCCGGAGGCACGGACGGCGGTCTGGTCCTCGCCGTCGGGCCGGGCGAGCAGGGCGCACAGCCGGTCGCCCGCCCTGCGGTCGAGGGCGGCGGGCAGGTCGATCAGACCGCCCCAGCGGTCGGAGTGTTCGAGGGCGGCGACCCGGCCGAAGCCCCAGACGAGGGCCTGGGGCGCGCCGGTCACGGTCTCGGCGGCGGTGACGGCGACGGCACCGCTGGTGGCGCACCACAGGGGCGCGCTGACGCCGAGGTCACCGAGGGCCTGAAGGAGTGTGAGCGTGCCGGCGAGGCCGGCGGGCACCGACGGGTGGTCGGGGTGCGGGGTCTCGTCCAGGGCGAGCAGCGACAGCACTCCGCCGAGGCCGGCCGGTTCCAGGGCGGGCTCGCCGTCCGTGGCGGCGAGCGCGGCGGTCAGCAGGCCGGTCAGCCCCTCGCGGTCGGCGTCGGGGCCGGCGCCGTCGACGGCCGCGACGCGGACGGTGACGCCGTGGTCGGTCAGGGTCCGCCGGGTGGCGTCCGCCAGGGCGTGCCCGGTGGCGGGCACGACCAGCAGCCAGGTGCCGGACGGGGGCGCGGCCGCGGTGTCCTGGGTGAGCGGGGTCCAGCCGACGGTGTAGCGCCAGCTGTCCACGGTGGACCGCTCCTTGCTGCTGCGCCGCCAGGCGGACAGCGCGGGCAGCACCTCCCGCAGCGGGGTGTCCCCGCCGAGGTCGAGGGTGGCGGTGAGGGAGGCGAGGTCCTCCTCCTCCACCGTCCGCCAGAAGCGGCTCTCCACCGCGCCGGAGACCTGCGTGCCGTCCTCGGCGACGGTGTCCGCGTCCCGCAGTTCGGGCCAGAACCGCAGCCGCTGGAAGGCGTACGTCGGCAGGTCGACGCGGCGGGCGCCGGTCCCGGCGAAGACGCTGGGCCAGTCGACGGTGACGCCCTGGACGTGGGCCTCGGCCAGGGAGGTCAGGAAGCGGTCCAGGCCTCCCTGGTCCCGGCGGAGCGTGCCGAGCACCACGGCGTCGGCGCCGGCGTCCTCGACGGTCTCCCGGAGGCCGAACGCGACGACGGGGTGCGGTCCGACCTCGATGAAGGCGCGGTGCCCGGCGGCGAGCAGACCGCGGACCGCGTCCTCGAAGCGGACGGTCTCCCGCAGGTTGGTGTACCAGTAGGCGGCGTCCAGGACGGTGTCGTCGTCCAGCCACTCGCCGGTCACCGAGGAGCGGAAGGGGATCTCGGCGGGCGTCGGCCGCAGTCCGGCGAGCGTGTCGAGGACCTGCTCGCGGACGGGTTCGACGTGCGCGGAGTGGCTGCCGTAGTCCACGGCGACCTTGCGGGCCTGGACGCCGTCGCCGGTCAGCGCGGTGAACAGGTCGTCGAGGGCGTCGGCGGCGCCGGAGACGACGACCGAGCCGGGGCCGTTGACGGCGGCCACGGAGAGCCGGTCGCCGTACGGCTCCAGCCGGGTGCGCACCTCGCCGGCGGGGAGCGGGACGGACATCATGCCGCCGTCGCCCGCGATGGCGGTGATGGCCCTGCTGCGCAGGGCGGCGACGCGGGCGCCGTCCTCCAGGGACAGGGCGCCGGCGACGACGGCCGCGGCGATCTCGCCCTGGCTGTGGCCGACGACGGCGGCGGGCTCGACGCCGTAGGAGCGCCACAGGTGGGCGAGGGAGACCATGACGGCCCACAGGACGGGCTGGACGACGTCCACCCGGTCGAGGTCGGGGGCGTCCGGGCCGCCGCGCAGGGCGGCCGTCAGCGACCAGTCGACGTACGGTGCGAGCGCCTGCTCGCACTCGGCGATGCGCTGGGCGAACGCGGGTGCGGTGTCGAGGAGTTCACGGCCCATGCCGGGCCACTGGGCGCCCTGGCCGGGGAAGACCAGCACGGGTCCGGTGCCGCGCCGGTCGAGGCCGCGGACGACGTCGCTGACCATGCCGTCCTCGACGAGGTCGCGCAGTCCGCGTTCCAGGCTCTCGTCGTCGGTGGCGAGCACGACCGCCCGCTGTTCGAAGGCGGTGCGGGTGGTGGCCAGGGACAGGCCCAGGTCGGCGAGGCCGAGTCCGGGGTGGTCGCGCAGGTGGGCGAGGAGCCGTCCGGCCTGGGCGCGCAGACCGTCGCCGGTACGGGCGGAGAGGGGGAGGAGGACGGGCGTCGGCAGGGGGTCGGCCGTGCTCTGCCCGGCCGTGGTCTGCCCGGTAGGGGTCCGCACGGTCGTGTCGTTGAGCGGGGTGTCGTCGGGCGGCGTGTCGTCCGGGGCCTGTTCGATGATGACGTGCGCGTTGGTGCCGCTCATGCCGAACGAGGAGACGCCCGCGCGGCGCGGACGGTCGGTCCGCGGCCACGGCACCGGCTCGTCGAGCAGCCGTACGGTCCCCGCGGACCAGTCGACCTCGGGGGTCGGGGTCTCGGCGTACAGGGTCGCCGGGAGCAGGCCGTTGCGGAGGGCCATGACCATCTTGATCACGCCGCCGACACCGGCGGCGGCCTGGGAGTGCCCGATGTTGGACTTCAGCGAGCCCAGCCAGAGGGGGCGGTCCTCGGTACGGTCCTGGCCGTAGACGGCGATCAGCGCCTGGGCCTCGATCGGGTCGCCCAGCGTCGTACCGGTGCCGTGCGCCTCCACGGCGTCGATGTCGGCCGGGGTGAGCCCGCCCCCGGCCAGCGCGGCGCGGATGACCCGCTGCTGCGAGGGTCCGTTGGGGGCGGTCAGGCCGTTGGAGGCGCCGTCCTGGTTGAGGGCGCTGCCCTGGACGACGGCGAGGACGGGGTGTCCGCTCCGCCGGGCGTCGGACAGCCGCTCCAGTACGACCATGCCGACGCCTTCGGCCCAGCTCGCCCCGTCGGCGTCCGCGGAGAACGGCTTGCAGCGGCCGTCCTCGGCGAGCGCCCGCTGCCGGCTGAACTCGATGAGGGAGCCCGGCGTCGACATGACGGTGACACCGCCGGCCAGCGCGAGATCGCATTCGCCCTGCCGCAGTGACTGCGCCGCGAGGTGCAGGGCCACCAGGGACGAGGAGCAGGCGGTGTCGACGGACAGCGCCGGGCCCTCCAGTCCCAGGGCGTAGGCGATACGGCCGGACAGGACACTCGGCGAGTTGCCGGTGCCGATGTAGCCCTCGAAGCTCTCCTTGGCGGCGCCGAGGATGCCGATGTAGTCCTGGTAGGTGACGCCGGCGAAGACACCGGTGAGGGTGCCGCGCCGGGACGCCGGGTCGATGCCCGCCCGCTCCAGTGCCTCCCACGACGTCTCCAGCAGCAGCCGCTGCTGGGGGTCCATCGCCAGTGCCTCGCGCGGGGAGATGCCGAAGAAGCCGGGGTCGAAGTGGCTGGCGTTGTGCAGGAAGCCGCCCTCGCGGGCGTAGCAGGTGCCCGGGTGGTCCGGGTCCGGGTGGTAGAGCGCCGCGAGGTCCCAGCCGCGGTCGGCCGGGAGCGGGGAGATGCCGTCGCCGCGGTGCGCGACGAGGTCCCACAGCTCCTCCGGGCTGGTGATGCCGCCCGGATAGCGGCAGGCCATGCCGACGACCACGATCGGGTCGTCGTCGAGCCGGGCGCGGGAGGCCGCGGGCGCCGCCGCGTCCGGCCGGGCGCCGAACAGTTCCTCGTCGAGGTGCGCGGCGAGCGCGAGCGGTGTCGGGTGGTCGAAGACCAGGGTGGCCGGCAGCAGGACGCCCAGTTCGGCGCTGAGCTGGTTGCGCAGTTCGACGGCGGTGACGGAGGCGAAGCCGAGGTCCTTGAAGACGCGGGAGGGCTCGACCTCGTCGAGGTCGACGTAGTCCAGCACGGCGGCCACCTTGCGGCGCACCCGGTCGAGCAGGACCCGCCGGCGCTCGGCGGCGGACCGCCCGGCGAGCCGGTCCAGCAGGGTCGCTTCCCCGGCCGCGGCAGCGGTGTCGGCGGCGCGACGGCGCACGGTCCGGGCCGCGACGGCGGGACGGGCGGGCTCGGCGGCGTCGCCGAGCCCGGCCGCCGCGGCCTCGCGGGCGCCGTCCACGGCATCGGTGTCCGTACGGTCCTCGGCAGGGCCGGTGTCGCCGGGATCCCTCGGGGCGGGCGCGGCGGGGGCGGGCCGCAGGCGCAGCGACTCGATGGCGAGCACCGGCTGCCCGGAGGCGTCGGCGGCGTGCAGCGTCACCGCGTCCTCGGCGCGTCGGGTCAGCCGCACGCGCAGCGTGGTGGCGCCGTCGGCGAGGAGAGCGGCGCGCTGCCACGCGAAGAGCAGCAGCCCCTCCTCCAGTCCCTCCGGCAGGCCGAGGCCCAGCGGGTGCAGTGCCGCGTCCAGCAGGGCCGGGTGCAGTCCGAAGTGCCGTGCCTGTTCCCGTGCGTCCGCGTCGAGGGCGACCTCGGCGTACACGTCGTCACCGTGCCGCCATACGGCGGTGAGGGCGCGGAACGCCGGGCCGTACTCCAGACCGGCGTCGGCCGCCAGCCGTTCGTACAGGTCGCCGACGGCGACCGGTTCCGCTCCGGCCGGGGGCCAGACGGCGAAGCCGGCGAAGTCGGCCGCCCGGTCCTCCGCCGGGCCGGCGGGTGCGAGCAGGCCGCCCGCGTGGCGGGTCCACGCGGCGCCGTCGGATTGCGGGTCGTCGGGGCGCGAGTGGACGGAGAGGGCACGGGTGCCCCGGGCGTCCGGCGCGTCGACACGGACCTGGAGCCGGACCGCGCCGTGCTCGGGCACCGTGAGGGGCGCCTCCAGGGTGAGTTCGCGTACCTCGTCGCAGCCGGCCTCGTCGCCCGCGCGGACGGCGAGTTCCAGGAAGGCGGTGCTGGGCACCACGGCCGCGCCGCCGAGCCGGTGGTCGGCCAGCCAGGGGTGGGAGCGCAGCGACAGCCGTCCGGTGAGCACGACCGCGTCGCTGCCCGCGACCGGCACCGCGGCGGCGAGCAGCGGATGGCCGGTGGCGGCGAGGCCGAGCGCGGAGGCGTCGCCCGTCGCGGCGGGCACCTCGAGCCAGTAGCGCCTGCGCTGGAAGGCGTAGGTGGGCAGGGAGACGTGCGGCGCCCGGGACAGCGACGGCAGGGCTGCCGTCCAGTCCACGTCGACGCCCCGGGTGAACAGGGCGGAGACGGCCGTCAGCAGGGTCTGCCGCTCGGGACGGTCGTCCCGCAGCGCGGACACCTGCAGACCGTCCGCCGTGGGCAGGCACGACCGGGTGAGCGTGGTGAGCGTGCCGTCGGGGCCGAGTTCGAGGAAACGGGTGACGTTCCGGTCGGCGAGCGTGCCCACGCCGTCGGCGAAGCGGACCGCGTCCCGCACGTGCCGCACCCAGTACTCCGGGGAGGCGAGTTCCTCGGCGGTGGCGGGAGCGCCGGTGACGTCGGAGACGACGGGGATGCCCGGCGCCTCGTAGGTGACGCTCTCGGCGACGGCACGGAAGCCGGCGAGCATCGGTTCCATCAACGGGGAGTGGAAGGCGTGGCTGACCCGGAGCCGCCGGGTGCGCCTGCCCAGCGCCTCGACGGCGGCGGCGATCTCGCGCACCGCGTCCTCGGTGCCGGAGACCACCACGGACAGCGGTCCGTTGACGGCGGCGATGCCGGCCTCGGTCTCCCGGCCCGCCAGCAACGGCAGCACCTCGTCCTCGGACGCCTGGAGCGACACCATCGCCCCACCCGCAGGAAGCGCCTGCATCAACCGGCCGCGCGCCGCCACCAGACGACACGCGTCGGCCAGCGACCACACCCCCGCCACATGGGCCGCGGCCAACTCCCCCACGGAGTGACCCAGCAGCACGTCCGGACGCACACCCCACGACTCCAGCAGCCGGAACAGAGCCACCTCCAGCGCGAACAGCGCGGGCTGGGCGTACTCCGTCCGGTTCAGCAGATCGGCGTCCTCACCGAACACCACCTCCCGCAACGGGCGCGGCAGTTCGGTGTCGAGGTGGGCGCACACCGCGTCGAAGGCGTCGGCGAAGACGGAGTACTCCGCGTACAACTCCCTTCCCATGCCGAGGCGTTGCGCGCCCTGTCCGGCGAACAGGAATGCCGTACGGCCGTCCTGGAGCACGGAGCCGATGACGGCGCCGTCGGCCGGCTCGCCGTCCGCGACCGTCCGCAGACCGCGCAGCAGGGCCCCGCGGTCCCCGCCCCACACCACGGCCCGGTGCTCGAACGCCGAGCGGGTGCGGACGAGGGAAGCGGCCACCTCGACCGCCGCGGCCTCGGGACGGCCGGCGAGATGGTCGGCCAGCCGGGCGGCCTGGGCCCGCAGGGCGCCTCGGCTGCGGCCGGAGACCACCCAGGGCAGCACGGTGGTGTGCTCGGAGGGGTCGTCGCCGGGGACGGCACCGTCGCGGGGCTCCTCGGCGGCAGGCTGCCCGAGGAACGGCCCCTCAAGGGCGGGCTGTCCGAGGGCCGGCGCCTGAGGGGCGGGTTTCGGCGGGGCGGGCTGTTCCAGGATGACGTGGGCGTTGGTGCCGGACACCCCGAAGGCCGACACACCGGCCCGCCGCGGACGTCCCCCGGCCTGCGGCCACGCGGTGTTCTCCGTCAGCAGCCGCACCTCGCCGGCCGACCAGTCGACATGGCTCGACGGCTGTTCGGCGTGCAGGGTGCGCGGCAGCAGGCCGTGGTTCATGGCCAGCACCGTCTTGATGACGCCGGCGACCCCGGCGGCGGCCTGGGTGTGACCGATGTTGGACTTCAACGAGCCGAGCCACAGGGGCTGTTCGCGGTCCTGCCCGTAGGCGGCGAGCAGCGCCTGCGCCTCGATCGGGTCACCGAGTCTGGTGCCCGTGCCGTGCGCCTCGACCGCGTCGACGTCGGCGGGGTTCAGCCCCGCCCCGGCCAGCGCCTGACGGATGACCCGCTGCTGGGCGGGGCCGTTGGGGGCGGTCAGGCCGTTGCTGGCGCCGTCCTGGTTGACGGCGGAACCGGCGACCACGGCCAGCACCCGGTGCCCGTTGCGGCGGGCGTCGGAGAGCCGTTCCACGACGAGCACGCCGACCCCCTCGGCCCAGCCGGTGCCGTCGGCCTCCTCGGAGAACGCCTTGCACCGGCCGTCCGCCGCGAGACCGCCCTGGGAGCTGAACTCGACGAAGGCCCCGGGGTCGGCCAGCACGGTCACCCCGCCGACCAGTGCCAGGTCGCACTCGGCGGACCGCAGCGACTGCGCCGCCAGGTGCAGCGCCACGAGGGAGGACGAGCAGGCCGTGTCGACGGTCACGGCGGGGCCCTCGAAGCCGAAGGTGTACGCGACGCGGCCGGAGACCACGCTGCCGGCGACACCCGTCAGCAGCTGCCCGCCGAGCCCCTCGGGCACCTCACGGAGTCCCGCGCCGTATCCGGAACTGCCGGCGCCGACGAAGACACCCGTACGGCTGCCCTGAAGTGCGTCGGGCCTGATCGCCGCGTGTTCCAGGGCCTCCCAGGACGTCTCCAGCAACAGTCGCTGCTGCGGGTCCACGGCGAGGGCCTCGCGGGGCGAGATGCCGAAGAAGGCGGGGTCGAACTGCCCGGCGTCGTAGAGGAATCCGCCCGCGCGGGTGTGGCTGCGGCTCCGGCCGTCGTCACCTGTGCCGTGCAGGGCGTCCAGGTCCCAGCCCCGGTCGGTGGGGAAGGCGGAGATCGCGTCGGTGCCTTCGGTGACCAGCCGCCACAGGTCGTCCGGGCTCTCGACCCGGCCCGGCAGCCGGCAGGCCATCCCGACGATGACGACCGGGTCGTCCGTCGTGGCGGTCAGGAACGGAACCGGCGGCGGCGCGTCCGCCCCCGGGTCGCCGTCCGCGAACAGCTCCTGTCGCAGCAGTCGTACGAGAGCCGTCGGCGTCGGATGGTCGAAGACGAGGGTGCTGGGCAGCTTCAGGCCGGTCTCGGCGGCGAGCCGGTTGCGCAGCTCGACGGCGGTGAGGGAGTCGAAGCCCAGATCCCGGAAGGACCGTGTGGCCTCCACCGCCGAGGTGTCGGCGTGACCGAGCACCGCCGCGACCCCGGCGAGGACCGAATCCAGCAGGGCGCGGTCGCGTTCGGCCGCGGGCAGTCCGGCGAGCCGGTCGCGCAGCACCGAGCCGGCCGGTGCGCCGGCGGGGCTGTCCGCCGTGGTGGTGAGGGCGGTGCGGGCTTCGGGAAGACCGGCCAGCAACGCGCTGGGCCGCACGCTCGTGTACGCCGGAGCGAACCGCTCCCACTCCAC
>NZ_JBIAWO010000027.1:0-5549 GCF_042895685.1 Streptomyces sp. NPDC001381
GTGGAGTGGGAGCGGTTCGCTCCGGCGTACACGAGCGTGCGGCCCAGCGCGTTGCTGGCCGGTCTTCCCGAAGCCCGCACCGCCCTCACCACCACAGGGGCCTCAGGGCAGCAGGACGGCACACGCGATGCCGGGCTGAGGGAGAAGCTGGGCGGACTGTCGGCGGACGAGCGCGGGCAGGCACTGCTCGACCTGGTGCGCGGGCGGGCGGCCGAGGTACTGGGACACGGCGACACCGGCGGTGTCGGATCGGGCCAGGCCTTCCGGGAGCTCGGCGTCGACTCCCTGACCGCCGTCGAGCTGCGCAACCTGCTCGCGGCCGAGACCGGCCTGAAGCTGCCCAGCACCCTCGTCTTCGACTACCCGACCCCCCGCCATCTGGCCGCCTTCCTCGACGCCGAGCTGTTCGGCACCGAGGAGGAGGAGCCGGAGACCGTCCTCGCGGCGGAGCTGGACCGGCTGGCCGCCACGATTTCAAGGCTTTCCCCAGAGAACCGCGCCAGGGCTCTCGCGAAGGCGCGCCTGCGCAGCATGCTGACCGAGCTGGGTGATCAGAGCGAGGGTGATCCCAAAGCCTCCGTCAGCCAGCACCTCGAGGCGGCCTCGGACGACGAGATCTTCGACTTCATCAACCGGGAACTCGGCCGGTCCTGAGCGCCCGCGTCACAGCAGGCCGAATCGTTCCTACCGCTACGACGTATGGGGCAAGTTCCAATGGCGAATGAAGACAAGCTCCGGGACTACCTCAAGTGGGTCACTGCCGACCTGGCCGAGACGCGTCGGCGGCTCCAGGAGCTGGAGGCCCGCGAGGACGAGCCGATCGCGATCGTCGGGATGAGCTGCCGGTTCCCCGGCGGGGTACGGTCCCCCCAGGACTACTGGCAGCTGCTGGCCGACGGCACCGACGCCATCTCCGCGTGGCCCACGGACCGCGGTTGGGACGCCGAGACGCTGTACGACCCGGAAGCCCGGCGCGTGGACGGCAGTTACGCCCGTGAGGGCGGCTTCGTCCACGACGCCGGCGACTTCGACCCCGCCTTCTTCGGGATCTCCCCGCGCGAGGCCGTCGCGATGGACCCCCAGCAGCGGCTGCTGCTGGAGACGTCCTGGGAGGCGTTCGAACACGCCGGCATCGACCCCGAGTCGGCGCGGGGCGGCCGCGCCGGCGTCTTCGTCGGATGCAGCAACCAGGAGTACGGCGCCGGCCTCGGTGACATCCCCGATGACGTACGAGGCCACCTGCTCACCGGCAACTCCACGTCCGTGGTCTCCGGTCGCGTCTCGTACGCGCTCGGCCTGGAAGGTCCCGCGGTGACGGTGGACACGGCGTGTTCGTCGTCGTTGGTGGCGTTGCACCTGGCGGTGCAGGCGCTGCGGGGCGGCGAGTGCGACCTCGCGCTGGCCGGCGGGGTGACGGTGATGTCGACGCCGGGTGTGTTCGTGGAGTTCTCGCGGCAGCGGGGGCTCGCCGAGGACGGCCGGTGCAAGGCGTTCGCGGAGTCCGCCGACGGCACGGGGTGGTCCGAGGGCGTGGGCATGCTGCTGGTGGAGCGGCTGTCGGACGCGCGGCGCAACGGACACCGGGTGCTGGCGGTGGTGCGGGGCAGCGCGGTCAATCAGGACGGTGCGTCGAATGGTCTGACGGCGCCGAACGGTCCTTCGCAGCAGCGGGTCATCCGGGCCGCGCTGGCGGGTGCGGGCCTGTCCGCCGCGGACGTGGACGCGGTGGAGGCGCATGGCACGGGGACCACCCTCGGTGATCCGATCGAGGCGCAGGCACTGCTGGCCACCTACGGCCAGAATCGTGAACGGCCCCTGTGGCTGGGGTCGGTGAAGTCGAACATCGGGCACACGCAGGCGGCGGCCGGTGTCGCCGGCGTGATCAAGATGGTGCTGGCGATGCAGCACGGCCTGCTGCCGCGCACCCTGCATGTGGACACCCCGTCGTCGCACGTGGACTGGTCGGCCGGCGCCGTCGAACTGCTCACCCAGGAGCAGGAGTGGGCCGGTGAGGAAGGCAGGCCGCGGCGCGCCGCCGTGTCCGCCTTCGGCGTCAGCGGTACCAACGCCCACGCCATCCTCGAGGAGGCCCCCGAGGACGAAGCCCCCGAGAACCTGGAGACGCCCGCCGACGACGACACCGCGTCCGCCGCCCCCCGCGCGTTGCCGCACCAGGCCCCCCGGACACTGCCCTGGATCCTGTCGGCCCGTACCCCCGAAGCCCTGCCCGCCCAGGCCGCCCGCCTCCTCGCGCACCTGCGGGAACACCCCGGCGCCGAGCCGCTCGACGTCGCCTGGTCGCTCGCCGCGCACCGGTCGGCACTGCCGTACCGGGCCGCCGTCATCGGTTCCGACCACGCCCGGCTCGTCGACGCACTGACCGCCTTCGCCGCCGGTGACCGGGCCGAGGGCATCGTCACCGGCACCGCCCAGCCGGACGGCCGTACGGCGTTCCTCTTCGCGGGACAGGGCTCCCAGCGGCTGGGCATGGGACGCGATCTCTACGACGAGCATCCGGTCTTCGCCGAAGCCTTCGACGCGGTCGACGCGGAACTGCCGTTCGGCCTGCGGGAGATCGTGTTCGGTGAGGACGCGGATCTGCTGAACCGTACGGAGTACGCCCAGCCCGCGCTCTTCGCCCTTGAGGTGGCGCTGTTCCGGCTGCTGGAGTCGTGGGGTGTGCGTCCGGACGTGCTCGTCGGGCACTCGATCGGTGAGATCGCTGCGGCTCATGTGGCGGGGGTGTGGTCGCTGGCGGACGCGTGTCGTCTGGTGGTGGCGCGGGGCCGGCTGATGCAGGCGCTGCCGGCCGGTGGGGCGATGGTGGCGCTCCAGGCGTCCGAGGACGAGGTGCTGCCGCTGCTCGGTGACGAGGTGGGCGTCGCCGCGGTCAACGGGCCGCATTCCGTGGTGATTTCGGGTGCGGCCGAGGCGGTCGCGGAGATCGCGGACCGCTTCCGCGGCGAGGGCCGTAAGGTCACTGCCCTGCGGGTGAGCCATGCCTTCCACTCGCCGCTGATGGAACCGATGCTCGACGACTTCCGGGCCGTGGCCGAGAGCCTCGCATACGCGGAACCGGACATCCCGATCGTCTCCACCCTCACGGGCACGGCCGCCACGGCCGAGGAACTGCGCTCCCCGGACCACTGGGTGCGACACGCCCGGCAGGCGGTCCGCTTCGCCGACGCCGTACGCACCCTCGCCGCGCGGGGCACCACGCGCTACCTCGAACTCGGCCCCGACGGCACGCTCACCGCACTGGCCCAGGACTGCCCGGAGGCGGTCGCCGCCGCGGACTCCGTCGACAGCGGCAGCGTCCTGTTCACCCCCGTCCTGCGCAAGGACCGGGACGGGACCGACAGCATCGTCACGGCGCTCTCCCGGCTGCACGCCCACGGCGCCACCGTCGCCTGGGAGACCGTCCTGCCCGGCGGACGCCGGGTGGAGCTGCCCACGTACGCCTTCCAGCACCAGCGCTACTGGCTGGCGGACCAGGGCCGCCCGGCCGCGGGCCGCGGCGGGGACGGTGAGCGGCCGGCCGGTGGCGCCGCCGAGGCGGAGTTCTGGAACGCCGTCGAGAGCGGCGACCTCGGTTCCCTCGCCGAGTCGCTGGGGCTCGCCGAGGAGTCCCTGAACACCCTGGTCCCGGCCCTGTCGTCCTGGCGGCACCGCCGCCTTGAACGCTCCAGGGCGGACCAGTGGCTCTACCGGGCCCACTGGAAGCCGCTCGAACCGTCGACCGGCACCGCGCTCTCCGGCCGGTGGCTCGTACTCCGGCCCGAGGGCGCCGCACAGGACGCCGCCACGGACGCCCTCACGGCGGAGCTGGCCGCACGCGGCGCCGCCCCCGTGCTGGTCGAACTCCCCGCCACCCCCGAACGCGCCTCCCTCGCGGCCCAGTTGGGGGCTGCCGCCTCCGACGGCGAGGTCTCGGGGATCGTCCTCGGCACCGGCGCCGCCACAGATGCCGTACAGGCGTGCGGCGCGGTCGCCATCCTGTTGCAGGCGTTGGGTGACGCGGGTGTGGGTGGCCGGGTGTGGGTGGTGACGTGTGGTGGTGTGTCGGTGGGTCGTTCGGACGGTCCGGCGGATCCGGTGCAGGGTGCGGTGTGGGGTCTGGGGCGGGTGGCGGCTCTGGAGTACCCGGACCGCTGGGGTGGTCTGATCGACCTGCCCGAGGTCCTGGACCGCCGCACCGCGCACCGGTTCGCCGCGGTCCTGTCGGGCGGACTCGCCGACGAGGACCAGATCGCGGTGCGTGGGTCGGGTGTGTTCGGGCGTCGGCTGGAGCGGGTGCGTCCTGTTGGTGGGGACGGGGGTTGGTGTCCGCGGGGGACGGTGCTGGTCACGGGTGGTACGGGTGCGTTGGGTGCGCGGGTGGCGCGGTGGGTGGCGGCGGAGGGGGCCGGTCATGTGGTGCTGACCAGTCGTCGGGGTTTGGACGCTCCGGGTGCGCAGGAGTTGCGGGACGAGCTGGCGGGGCTGGGGGTGCGGGTGTCGGTCGTCGCCTGTGACGCGGCTGACCGTGAGGCGTTGGCGGGTGTGCTGGCGGAGTTTCCGGTGGATGCGGTGGTGCATACGGCGGGTGTGCTGGACGACGGTGTGATCGACGCGTTGACGCCGGAGCGGTTCGCGACGGTGCTGCGGGCGAAGGCGCTGGGCGCTCTGCACCTGGACGAACTCACCCGTGACCGCGACCTGGACGCCTTCGTCCTCTTCTCGTCCTTCGCGGGAAGCATCGGAGCGGCGGGTCAGGGCAACTACGCGGCGGCCAACGCCTTCCTCGACACGCTCGCCCAGCGGCGCAGGGCGGCCGGGCTGCCCGCCACCTCGATCGCCTGGGGTCCCTGGGCCGACGGCGGCATGGCCGACGAGACCCGCGCCGCCTCGCGGATGCGCCGAGGCGGCGTCCTCCCCCTGAACGCCGAGGCGGCCACGAACGTCCTCGCCCGCGCGGTGGCGTCCGACACGCCCGCCGTCGTCGTCGCCGATCTCGACTGGGCGGACTTCGCCCCCGCCCTCACCCTGACGCGCCCGAACCCGCTGATCGCCTCGCTGCCCGAGGCCCGCGCGGCCCTGGAGGCCGCCGCCCCGGGATCCGGGCGCAGCACGACCGACGACCGCGCCGGACTGCTCGGCCGGCTGACCGGCCTCACGCCCGCCGAACAGGACCGCGTCCTGCTGGAGACGGTGCAGTCCTGCGCCGCCGCGGTGCTCGGCTACGCGGGCGCGGCCGCCGTACCGGCCGAGCGTGCCTTCCGTGACCTGGGCGTCGACTCCCTGATCGCGGTAGAACTGCGCAACGGTCTCACCGCCCTCACGGGTGTCACCGGCCTCGCCGCCACGGTCGTGTTCGACTATCCGACGCCCATGGCGCTCGCGCGGCACCTGCGGGAGCGGCTGCTGGGGGACGCGGCCGAGGCGCAGGCCGTCGCCCAGGCTCCCGCTGCTGTGGTCGCCGGGGACGATCCGGTGGTGATCGTCGGGATGGCGTGCCGGTTCCCGGGTGGGGTGCGGGATCCGGAGGGTCTGTGGCGGCTGCTGTCCGA
>NZ_JBIAWO010000028.1:0-2048 GCF_042895685.1 Streptomyces sp. NPDC001381
AGCCCCAACGGGTGCTGTGATGGGTAGGGGAGCGTCGTGTGCCGGGTGAAGCAGCCGCGGAAGCGAGTTGTGGACGGTTCACGAGTGAGAATGCAGGCATGAGTAGCGATTCACACGTGAGAAACGTGTGCGCCGATTGACTAAGGGTTCCTGGGTCAAGCTGATCTGCCCAGGGTAAGTCGGGACCTAAGGCGAGGCCGACAGGCGTAGTCGATGGATAACCGGTTGATATTCCGGTACCCGCTGTGAAGCGTCAAACATCGAACCAGGCGATGCTAAGTCCGTGAAGCCGCCCCGGAGCCTTCGGGCAAAGGGGAGTGGTGGAGCCGACGAACCAGACTTGCAGTAGGTGAGTGATGGGGTGACGCAGGAAGGTAGTCCAGCCCGGGCGGTGGTTGTCCCGGGGTAAGGGTGTAGGCCGTGCGATAGGCAAATCCGTCGCACATCAAGGCTGAGACCTGATGCCGAGCCGATTGTGGTGAAGTGGATGATCCTATGCTGTCGAGAAAAGCCTCTAGCGAGTTTCATGGCGGCCCGTACCCTAAACCGACTCAGGTGGTCAGGTAGAGAATACCGAGGCGTTCGGGTGAACTATGGTTAAGGAACTCGGCAAAATGCCCCCGTAACTTCGGGAGAAGGGGGGCCATCACTGGTGAGAGGACTTGCTCCTCGAGCTGGGGGTGGCCGCAGAGACCAGCGAGAAGCGACTGTTTACTAAAAACACAGGTCCGTGCGAAGCCGTAAGGCGATGTATACGGACTGACGCCTGCCCGGTGCTGGAACGTTAAGGGGACCGGTTAGCTCACTTTCGGGTGGGCGAAGCTGAGAACTTAAGCGCCAGTAAACGGCGGTGGTAACTATAACCATCCTAAGGTAGCGAAATTCCTTGTCGGGTAAGTTCCGACCTGCACGAATGGCGTAACGACTTCTCGACTGTCTCAACCATAGGCCCGGTGAAATTGCACTACGAGTAAAGATGCTCGTTTCGCGCAGCAGGACGGAAAGACCCCGGGACCTTTACTACAGTTTGATATTGGTGTTCGGTTCGGCTTGTGTAGGATAGGTGGGAGACTGTGAAGCTTGGACGCCAGTTCAGGTGGAGTCGTCGTTGAAATACCACTCTGGTCGTGCTGGATGTCTAACCTGGGTCCGTGATCCGGATCAGGGACAGTGTCTGATGGGTAGTTTAACTGGGGCGGTTGCCTCCTAAAGGGTAACGGAGGCGCCCAAAGGTTCCCTCAGCCTGGTTGGCAATCAGGTGTTGAGTGTAAGTGCACAAGGGAGCTTGACTGTGAGACCGACGGGTCGAGCAGGGACGAAAGTCGGGACTAGTGATCCGGCGGTGGCTTGTGGAAGCGCCGTCGCTCAACGGATAAAAGGTACCCCGGGGATAACAGGCTGATCTTCCCCAAGAGTCCATATCGACGGGATGGTTTGGCACCTCGATGTCGGCTCGTCGCATCCTGGGGCTGGAGTCGGTCCCAAGGGTTGGGCTGTTCGCCCATTAAAGCGGTACGCGAGCTGGGTTTAGAACGTCGTGAGACAGTTCGGTCCCTATCCGCTGTGCGCGTAGGAGTCTTGAGAAGGGCTGTCCCTAGTACGAGAGGACCGGGACGGACGAACCTCTGGTGTGCCAGTTGTTCTGCCAAGGGCATGGCTGGTTGGCTACGTTCGGGAGGGATAACCGCTGAAAGCATCTAAGCGGGAAGCCTGCTTCGAGATGAGGACTCCCACCCACTTGATGGGGTAAGGCTCCCAGTAGACGACTGGGTTGATAGGCCGGATCTGGAAGCACGGTAACGTGTGGAGGTGACCGGTACTAATAGGCCGAGGGCTTGTCCTCAGTTGCTCGCGTCCACTGTGTTGGTTCTGAAACCACGAACAGCCCCATGCCTGGTCACGGTGTGGTGCGGCTGACAGTTTCATAGTGTTTCGGTGGTCATAGCGTGAGGGAAACGCCCGGTTACATTCCGAACCCGGAAGCTAAGCCTTACAGCGCCGATGGTACTGCAGGGGGGACCCTGTGGGAGAGTAGGACACCGCCGAAC
>NZ_JBIAWO010000029.1:0-1826 GCF_042895685.1 Streptomyces sp. NPDC001381
GCGCTGGCGGCCGGTGGTCTGGTGCCGGGCGATGTGGACGCCGTGGAGGCGCATGGGACGGGTACGGCGTTGGGTGATCCGATCGAGGCGCAGGCGTTGATCGCGACGTACGGTCAGGATCGTGAGCGGCCGTTGTGGCTGGGGTCGGTGAAGTCGAACATCGGGCATACCCAGGCCGCCGCCGGGGTGGCGGGTGTGATCAAGATGGTGCTGGCGATGCACCACGGTGTGCTCCCGCGCACCCTGCATGTGGATGCGCCGTCGTCGCACGTGGACTGGTCGGCCGGTGCGGTCGAACTGCTCACCCAGGAGCAGGAGTGGGCCGGTGAGGAAGGCAGGCCGCGGCGCGCCGCCGTGTCCGCCTTCGGCGTGAGCGGCACCAACGCCCACGTCGTGCTCGAACAACCCGTCGGTGAGGAGCCTTCCGTCTCTTCGGGTGCCGAGGTGCCGGTGTCGTCCGTTGTTCCGTGGGTGGTGTCGGCGCGCAGCCGGGCCGCGTTGCGGGAGCAGGCCGGTCGGCTGGCGGAGTTCGTGGCCGGGGTCGGTGCGGTGGATGTCGCGAGTATCGCCGGGTCCCTGGTCCGGTCGCGGTCGGTGTTCGAGCACCGGGCCGTGGTGCTCGGCGCGGACCGTGAGGAGCTGCTGGGCGGTCTGGAGGCTGTCGCGGCGGGTGAGTCGGCTACTGGTGTTGTGACAGGCGAGGTCGGTGAAGGGGGCCGTACGGCTTTCCTGTTCGCCGGTCAGGGCTCGCAACGTCTGGGCATGGGGCGGGAGCTGTACGAGGAGTACCCGGTCTTCGCCGATGCCTTCGACGCCGTGTGTGCCCACCTGGATCCGCAACTCGAACTTCCCCTGGTCGACGTGGTGTTCGGTGAGGACGCGGATCTGCTGAACCGTACGGAGTACGCCCAGCCCGCGCTTTTCGCCCTTGAGGTGGCGCTGTTCCGGCTGCTGGAGTCGTGGGGTGTGCGTCCGGACGTGCTGGCCGGTCATTCGATCGGTGAGATCGCGGCCGCTCATGTGGCGGGGGTGTGGTCGCTGGCGGACGCGTGTCGTCTGGTGGTGGCGCGGGGCCGGCTGATGCAGGCGCTGCCGGCCGGTGGGGCGATGGTGGCGGTGCAGGCGTCCGAGGACGAGGTGCTGCCGCTGCTCGGTGACGAGGTGGGGGTCGCCGCGGTCAACGGGCCGCGTGCGGTGGTGATTTCGGGTGTGGCCGAGGCGGTCGGGGAGATCGCGGACCGCTTCCGCGGCGAGGGCCGTAAGGTCACGGCGCTGCGGGTGAGCCATGCCTTCCACTCGCCGCTGATGGAACCGATGCTCGACGACTTCCGCAAGGTGGCCGACAGTCTGTCCTACGAGCAGCCACGGACACCGATCGTCTCGACGGTCACCGGCGCGGCCGCCGCCGAGGAACTGACCTCGCCGGACTACTGGGTGGAGCACGTCCGCGCGACGGTGCGCTTCGCCGCCGCGGTACGCACCCTGGACGGACAGGACAACGTCCGCCGCTTCCTCGAACTCGGCCCGGACGGCACGCTCACCGCCCTGGCCCAGGCTGTCGTGGACGGCGAGAGCGGGGTCGACCGTGATCCGCCGGTCTTCGTGACCGCTCTGCGCAAGGACCGCCCCGAGCCGAGGTCGGTGCTGTCCGCGCTGGCCGGCGTCTTCGTGTCCGGCGGAACCGTCGAGTGGCCGCTGATGCTGGGCGACGGCGGTGCCGGAACCACCGGACTGCCGACGTATGCCTTCCAGCATCAGCGGTACTGGCCGGAGGTCGTGCGGCGGGAGCCGGTCGCGGGGAGCGAGGTGGACGCGCGGTTCTGGGA
>NZ_JBIAWO010000030.1:0-1402 GCF_042895685.1 Streptomyces sp. NPDC001381
TACTCCAGCAGCGGTTCGTGTCCTGAGCTGGTGGTTGTCGTTGTCCCGGTCATGGAGGGGATGACTGAAGTCGCTGACTGGGCGGGTGAGTTGGAGTCGGTGTTCGCCCGGGTGGCGGGCCGGTTTGCGCGGGCGGATCTGCGGTGGCGGATGCGGGACTACGTCCGCGGTCTGCTGGGGCGGGCGACACGCAAGAACGGCTGGCAGCTCGCGGAATGGGCAGGTCACCGGACTCCCGACGGCTTCCAGCGGCTGCTGAACTGCAGTGTCTGGGACGCAGACGCCTTGCGTGACGACGTCCGTGCCTATGCCGCCGAACGGCTCGGGCCGGACGGAGTGCTGATCATCGACGACACCGGGTTCATCAAGAAGGGCACCACCTCAGCCGGGGTGGGCCGGCAGTACACCGGAACCTCAGGGAAGATCGACAACTGCCAGATCGGGGTGTTCGCCGCCTATGCCACCAGCTTGGGCCGCGCTCTGGTGGACCGGGAGCTCTATCTGCCCAAAGCCTGGACGTCCGATCGTGACCGCTGCCGGGCGGCGAAGATCCCCGACGAACGCGGCTTCGCGACCAAGGGAGAGCTGGCCCGGGACATCGTCCGCCGCTGCCTGGCCGCCGGCCTGCCCGCCAAGTGGATCACTGCAGACGAGGCCTATGGGCAGGACTGGCATTTCCGCCGTCTACTCGAGCAGCTCGACATCGGCTATGTGGTGGCGGTGCCCAAGTCGCAGCAGATCAAGTCCCTGGCCGGCATCTGGCGCATCGACCAGCTCATCGACGAAGCGCCCGGTGATGCCTGGCAGCGGCTGTCCTGCGGTGACGGGGCCAAGGGTCCACGGGTCTACGACTGGGCCGCGGCCAAGCTGCCGGCCAACATCATCTTCGACCCCGACCCGCCAACCCACCACCGCTGGGTGATGGCCCGCCGCAGCCTGTCCGACCCCGCTGAGCTGGCCTATTACCTCGCCTACGCACCCGTGGGTGTCGAGATCGCCGACCTGGTCCACATCGCCGGAAGCCGCTGGGCGATCGAGGAATGCTTCCAAGCCGCGAAGAACGAATGCGGCCTGGACGAGTACGAGGTCCGCCGCTATATCGGCTGGTATCGGCACATCACCCTGGCCATGCTCGCCCATGCCGTCCTGACCGCAATCGCAGCACAGCCCCAGGCCGGCAGCGATGCCGCAAAGGGGGCTGCAGAAACGGATCAGCCTCCGTCCCGCTCACCGTGGCAGAGATACGGCGGCTCCTGGACGCTCTCCTGCCCCACCCGCGAGCCGACCGCGATCCCGTCACCCACGCGCTGAAGTGGTCGGCCTGGAGAAGACGCCGCCAGGCCGTCGCCCGCCGCTGTCATTACCGAAAACGCAGCTCAGGACACGAACCGCTGCTGGAGTA
>NZ_JBIAWO010000032.1:0-1155 GCF_042895685.1 Streptomyces sp. NPDC001381
TACTGACCTTCAAAGCGTGGTGTCGGTAGGGCTGACGGTCCATGATCCCTGCGGTACGCCAAGTGCATGAGGTATGCGCAAGGGGGCGGGCTGACCGACGAACGGCGGGCCTTCCGCGAGAAGTTGCGGTTGGAGGCGGCCGAGCGGTTCCAGCAGGGTGACGAGAACGCGGTCATCGCTCACGACCTGCGGGTCAGCGTCCGGTCGGTACAGCGGTGGCGCAAGGCTTGGTCGCAGTACGGGCCGAAAGCCCTGGCCTCGAAGGGGCCGGCGTCGCTGCCGCTGCTCAGCGATGAACTCTTCGCCGCCCTCGAGCGGGAACTGCTCAAGGGCCCGGTCGCGCATGGCTGGCCGGACCAGACCTGGACGCTGTCGCGGATCAAGACCCTGATCGGGCGACGGTTCCACAAGAGCTACACAGTCCAGGGCGTCGCCGCGCTGCTCAGACGGCATGGCTGGACCTGCCAGGTTCCCGCCCGCCGTGCCATCGAGCGAGACGAGGCGGCGGTGGCCGGCTGGATGAAGGAGACCTGGCCCCAGGTGGAAGGACCGTGGCGGCGCTCGACGCCTGGCTCGTCTTCGAGGACGAAGCCGGATTCTCGATGACGCCGCCGACCACCCGCACCTGGTCCCGCCGCGGCCGTACCCCCGTGGTCCGCCTGCGGGGCCGCTCCCGCCGCCGCTTATCGGTGGCCGCCCTGGCCTGCTACAAGGCCGGCGAACGCTCGCGGCTGATCTACCGGCCCTGCCCGGACGCCCGCCCCGACGGGCGCAAAAGCTTCTCCTGGAAGGACTACCGCGACCTGATCCAGACCGCCCACCAGCAGCTCGGCGGCGCGATCGTGCTGGTCTGGGACAATCTCAACACCCACCTGACTGCCGGAATGCGCCGCTACATCGCCGCCCGCGACTGGCTCACCGTCTTCCAACTGCCGCCCTACGCACCTGACCTCAACCCAGTCGAAGGCATCTGGTCCGTCCTACGACGCACCACCACAGCCAACCGCGCCTTCGCCGACCCCGACGACCTGATCACCGCCGTCCGACGCGGCCTCCGCCAGCTCCAATACCGCCACGACGTCCTCGACGGCTGCCTTACCGGCACCGGCCTCCGACGCCAGCCACCATGACGACATCACGCATTCAAGGTCAGTA